>NZ_BDBL01000012.1 GCF_001612965.1 Nocardia kruczakiae NBRC 101016 | reverse complement strand
GGCCGCGCCGGCGCGCGGGCCGCTGGGCCGGCCCGAACTTCCGCCGCCGCCCGGATCGCCCGAGGCGGAGCTGGAACTGCTGCCCGGCGCACCCGCCGATACGGTGCCCAAGACGCTGCTCAACGTGGTGGTGGACCGGTTACGCGGTCACGGCCGCCCGGCGCACGAGGTGTGGCTGCCGCCGCTGGACGAATCACCGTCGGTGGACATGTTGCTGCCCGATCCGGACTGGCGATCGCCGGTGAACCGGCACGGCCGGTTGTGGTGGCCGATCGGTGTCATCGACAAGCCGTACGAACAGCGCCGCGATGTGCTGATCGTCGATCTGTCGGCGGGACAGGGCAATCTGGCCGTGGTCGGCGGTCCGCAGTCCGGTAAGTCGACCACCCTGCGCTCGATCATCATGGCGGCCGCGGCCACCCACACGCCGGAGCAGGTGCAGTTCTACTGCCTGGACTTCGGTGGCGGCACGCTGGCGGGTCTGGCCGACATCCCGCACGTCGGCTCGGTGGCCGGGCGCATGGACATCGACCGGGTGCGCCGCACGGTCGCCGAGATGGTGACCCTGCTGCATCAGCGGGAGGAGCGCTTCCGCGAACTGGGCATCGAGTCGATCCACGAGTTCCGCCGCCGCAAAGCAGAACTGGCGCAGCGGAGCCCGGCCGAGCGGGCGGCGGACCCACTGTCGCAGGATCTGTTCGGTGACGTCTTCCTGGTGGTCGACGGCTGGGCGACCATCCGGGCCGAATTCGACGTGCTGGAACCGGCGTTCAACGCGCTGGCCGCGCAGGGCCTGTCCTACGGCATCCACCTGATGATCGGCGCCACCCGCTGGGGCGAGATCCGGCCGGCGGTCAAAGATCTCGTCGGTACCCGGCTGGAACTGCGTCTCGGTGACCCGAGCGACTCCGAAATGGACCGGCGCACGGCCGTTCTGGTGCCGGTGGGTCGCCCCGGCCGGGGTCTGACCCCGGAGAAGCTGCACATGCTGATCGCCCTGCCGCGACTGGACTCCAATTCCGATCCGGCGACTCTGTCCGACGGTATCGCGCTGGCGCGCAGCCAGTTCGACGAACTCTACGGCGACCGGCGCGCGCCCGCCGTCCGGATGCTGCCGCTGCGGGTGCCGCGCGAACAAGTGCTCGCCGAAGCGGCCGAACACGGCATCGAATGCAGCGCCACCCGGGTGGTCGTCGGTCTGGGCGAGAACGAATTGGCCCCACTGGTCATGGATTTCGAGGCGCAGCCGCATCTGATGGCCTTCGCCGACGTGGAGTGCGGCAAGACCACGCTGCTGCGCAACATCGTGCTCGGCATCACCGAGAATTCGACGGCCGAACAGGCGCGCGTCATCCTGATCGACTACCGGCGCACCATGCTCGGCGTCCTCGAGGGCCAGCAGCTCGCCGGCTATTCCACCTCGGGGCAGACGTCGTTCGACATGATCAAGGAGGTCGCCGCCTATCTGCGGCAACGGATTCCGGGTTCGGACATCACGCCGCAGCAGTTGCGCGACCGCAGCTGGTGGACCGGGCCGGAGATCTACATCGTGGTCGACGACTACGACATGGTCGCCACCGGTGCGGGCAATCCGCTCGAACCGCTGCTGGAATTCATTCCGCAGGCCCGCGATATCGGTATGCACCTTATCGTGGCACGGCGCTCCGGCGGCGCCTCCCGGGCGCTCTACGACAAGGTGCTGGGCATGATGAAGGACCTCTCGGTGGACGCGCTGCTGATGTCGGCGCCCAAGGACGAGGGCAAACTGCTCGGCGATGTGCGGTCGGCCAAGCTCGCACCCGGCCGGGGCACGCTCGTGTCCCGTGCCCGCGAGAACGAAATGGTGCAGGTGAGCTATCTGCCGCCGGTCTGAGTCAGGGCACCGGATCGCCCCGGTCCGCGTGCAGATGGCGTCGCACGATCGGTTCCGGTAAGCCCCAGCTGTCGGCGCGGCGTTCGAACAGCGCCGCCGACGGTCCGCTGACCGCCGGATTCGCGATGCGGGCCAGCTGAAATCCCGCCGAGCGGTAGTACCGGTGCAGCTCGGTATTCCTGGTCCAAGCGTCCAATCGCACCCAATCGCGTTGCCGGACAAGGGCCAGGCCCGCGGCATGGGCGAGCAATGCCCGGCCGACACCGTATCCGGCGAAGCGCAGATCGACGATCATGTAGTGCACGATCACCGCGTCGGCGATTTCCCGCCGCGACCACAGTCCGGGATCCGCGCGGTCGTTCACGGTGACGGTTCCCGCGAATTCGCCGGCGACCTCCGCGACCCAGGTCTCCCCGGCCGAGACCGACCGGCCGACCGCACGGGCAAACCGTTCGATCGGCAGCCCCCGACCCTGCCGGGTCCACTGGTCCGAGCCGCGTGCCGCAAGCCAGGCCGTGCGCTGGAGCCGTAGTCGGCAGATGGTGCCGAGGTCGGCCGAGCGGGCCTGGCGGATGCGGACGCTCATGGTGATCCGGGTACCAGCGAGTTACCGAAGGAGTGGGAGTTGCCCGGGGGATGCGGCGCCCCCAGGGTTTTGCGGATCAGCGCGGTGCCCTCGTCGTCACCGAGTTCGTAGGCCAGCCGGTTGCGTGCGGCCAGCGACCGCTGGCGAGTGACCCGCATGATGCGGGTGCTGCTGGCGCCGATGCGCAGATGATCGAGCAGCATGGTGCCGGCTCCGACACCCAGGACAGCGGCCTCGTCGGCACTCGCCGGGCGGGCCACGACCGTATCCCGATGGGCGGTTTCGGGATAGCCGCGCGCGGCCAGCCGCCGCGTCGTGCCCTCCGGAATGTCGTGCGGAGAATCGATTCCGGTGAGTTCGGCGAGGTCACGCGGGTAGTAGCTGACCTCCCACGACCACGGTTCGTTGTCGAGGTACTGCACCACGGTGCGCGAGACGACCCAGGAGTCCTTCGGCACGCCGAGCCAGTGCGCGACTTCCGTACCGGCCGGTTCCATCCGGGCGCTGAACTGCTTGGCCGGTTCACGCCCGGCGGCGCGGGCGATCTCGGAGAAGATGTCGTGTGCGGACTTGGGTCGGTCGCGTCGAATATGGTTGGTCACCACGGATTCCAGGACCTCCTGGCTGCGCACGATCGTGCCCCGGGAAGTCGCTGTGAACAGCAGGTTTTCGGCCACGAGCACCTGAATCGCGTTGCGTGCGGTGGTGATCGAGACATGCATCTGGTCGGCCAGCTCGTTGTGGCTGGGCAGGCGATCACCAGGTTTGTACGTGCCGTCGCGGATCGCCTCCCGTAGGACGTCGGCGATTCGCTGGTACCTCGGACCGGCGGCCATCTCGCTCCTCGGTTGTACCTTCAACGCGGGAAAGTCTACTCTGCTGGTCGACGGGGCAGTGTGACCCTTGACACACACATTCAGAGGTTTATTGTAATGAACGTCCTGACCATTGGTTGTACGGCGACGACGGCGAGGCAACGTGGCTGGTTTGGAGACGTCCCCGATGGTGGTCGTGGCATTGCCCGGCACACCACACACACCGACGGCTGTCGATTTCCCGGCGACCGAAGTTCTGCCGAGTTCGGATCTGTTGTTACGCGCGTGCCGGGGGCACCGCGTGATCGGCGGCCCGATCCTGTGGTTCGCGCGCGACCTGGCGGTGCTGTTCGAACGCCAGCTCGGCCGCGGCGGTTCCACCCCGGATCCGGACTCCGCGCTGATGATCGAAATCGGCAGACGGCGAATGGAATTGGTGATGGCGATCGACGACTGGATCGTCCGCGCCGTCCCGCAGCAGACCTCCGGCGCCACCCTGCACACCGAAACGATCGGCGCCGTCATCGACCGGCTGGCCGAGGCGTCGGTGCGCGCGCACCACGCGTTGATGACGCTCGACGCGAACGACGAAGTGCTGCACGGTGCCTGGCATCATCTCGCCGAATTGGCCGACGGCTACGACGATCTGGTGCGTGACGTCCTCGCCGGACGGCGTCGCCTGCCGACCTGGTGAGTCGGTCTAGTAGCTCAGCGATCGGCACGAACCCGCCATCCGCGGGGCGCGGCTGTGCCGCGACCGATCCGCCGGCAACGGCGCCGGATTCAGCCGGGTCACCCGCCGCGGTCGCGAGCCCCCGGCCAGTTCGGTGAAGCGAATCGTGTTCCAGCCGAACGGCATCAGGTGGACCGATTCACCGCGTTCCTCCAAGCGCTCGGTGAGCTCGGATACGACGTCCAGCGCATCCGCCAGGCCGGTGAGAACGTCCTCGTGTGCGCCGCGTCGATCGCTTCGCGCCCACGGAGCCACACCTTCGACCACGATGTAGCCGGCGTCGTCGTGTGCCGCAATGGTTTTCACGACCTCGACCGCCGCCGGAAGTGCCGCGGTATCACCCGGCTCGACCGCGACCTGCAGGACGAGGCAGTCCACGAACAACTTCCGGGCGCGCACCGCCGCCGGATCCAGCGCGACCGCGCACGGACCCGCCGTGGTGACCTCGTATTCGAAGAGGTGACACACACTGCTCACGATGCGCATCGTGCACCTCTGTTCGCCCACATCGTCATACGGCAACACTAGGCGGCGGATGCGCGCGATATCAGTGTCGTATCCGACGCATTCAGTACTGTTTGCGACATGGATATCGCGGTGTTCGTCGTGGACGGTGTCGGAGACCTCGGTCTCGCCGCTGTGCTGGAGGTCTTCAACACGGCGAACTCGCTCGTCGACGATCCGGAACTGGAGCCCGAACCGTGGCGCGTGCACACCGTCGCGCTCGGCGGCAGTGTCCGCTCCGGCCACGGCCATCTGATCCCGACCACACCGCTGGCCGAGGTTCCCGGCGACATCGGCCCGATCATCGTGCCCGCCGTGCTCGCGATGGACGCGGACGCGGTGGTCGACCTGATCGCCGCACCCGCCAACCGGCCGGTGCTGGAACGCATTTCGCAGGCGCACCGGGCGGGGACACCGTTGGCCGCCGCGTGCACCGGAACCTTCTTCCTCGCCGAGGCCGGGGTGCTCGACGGGCTGCCCGCGACGACGAGCTGGTGGCTCGGCCCGGCCTTCCGCCGCCGCTATCCGAACGTCGACCTGGACGAGGGACGCATCCTGTGCCGCTCCGGTCACATCGCGACAGCGGCGGCCGCCCTGGCCCATCTCGACCTCGCGTTGGCCACGGTGGCCGGTCGCAGTCCCGCCCAGGCCGAACGCGCGGCCCGGATGCTGTTGGCCGGCAGCGGAGGCGAGCAACGCGACTACATCGTTCCCCAGGTGATCGCGCGCGGGAATTCACTGGTCGCGGCCTTCGAACGCTGGGTGCGCGGACATATCGCCGAGCAGTTCCTGATCACCGACGCCGCCCGCGAACTCGGTGTCACCGTGCGCAGCCTGCAGCGTGCGACACAGGCCGAAATCGGGATGTCACCACGGGATTTCGTGAACGAAATCCGCCTCGAGCGCGCCACCCGGCTGTTGCGCACCACCAATGCCACCGTGGAGACGGTCGCCGCGCGGGTCGGCTATCTCAATGCCGGCACCCTGCGCGGACTGTTCCGGCGCCGCCGCGGCCGCACCATCGCAGAGGTCCGGGCGACGCCGATGGCCTGGCAGGACCGCGGTGTTCGGTAACCGCAGCGCTCAGTAACCGCCGAACCGCCGATGGTCGGTGGCGAAATCGTCGGCCACCGTCGCCGCCAGTTCCACCAGCGCACGCTTGGTGTTCTTGTGCAGCCGGGCCAGGTCGATCTCGGCGCCCTCGGCCAGATGCGGGTCGTAGGGGATGACGTGCACGGCGCGGCACCGGGCCAGGAAGTACTCGCGCAGATGCTGAATCGCCACATTCGGTGAGCCCTCGCGCGGCAGGTTGATCACCACGACGGCATTGCGCACCAGGTGATCGTGCCCGTGCAGCGAGAGCCAGTCCAGCGTCGCGGCCGCGCTACGGGCGCCGTCGATCGCCGACGACGAGATCAGCACCAGCGAATGCGCCAGATCCAGCACACCCGCCATCGCCGAATGCATCAGTCCGGTGCCGCAATCGGTGAGGATGATGTTGTAGAACCGCTGCAGCACGCGCAGCACCTGGCGGTACTCGTCCTCGCTGAACGATTCCGACGCCGCCGGGTCACGTTCGCTGGCGAGTACTTCCAGCCGGCTGGTGGCCTGCGAGGTGTGCCGGCGCACATCGCCGTAACTGCGAATCTGCTGATCCAGCAACAGGTCCCGCACCGTGGACCGGGTCTGCAGCGGCACCCGCTGCGACAGTGTGCCGAAGTCCGGGTTGGCGTCGACGGCGATCACGCGGTCACCGCGGATGGAGGCGAAGATCGAGCCGATGCCCATGGTGGTGGTGGTCTTGCCGACACCGCCCTTCAGGGACAGGGTGGCGATCCGGTAGTCGCCACGCACCGGCTGCCGGATGCGCGCCACCAGTTCCTGCAGGCGCAGCTCCTCCGCTGACATACCCGGATTGATGGCGCCACCCGACATGTGGTGCACCGCGCGCCGCCAGCCTGAGCCGGGCGCCTTCTTCGCCCGGCGCATCGGGACATCCTCCAGTGAGGGCGTCACGCCGTTCGGCGGGTACTGCTGCGGCGGCTGACCCTGCTGGAACTGCTGATACTGCGCCTGCGCCTGCGCCTGCGCCTGCGCCTGCGGGGCCTGCGGATTGGGGGCGTGCTGAAACTGCTCGGGCGAACCGGCCTGCTGCCCCGGCATATACGGATTCGGCTGGGCGTACTGCTGCGGCTGGGAATACTGATCCGCCTGTCGTGCGGCCCACTGCTGTTCGGGACCGGTCGCCGGACCCGGCACCTGTGGCGGCGGTTGCGGTGCGCTGTGCCACTGTGCGTCCGGGGCCGCCTGCGGAATCCGAGGCTGCGACACGCCCTGAGGACCGGCGACCATCGTCGATTCGGCATTCGGAGCCTGCGGCGTGGGGCCGGAATGTGCTGTGTGCGTACCGAATTCCGCAGCGGGCGGCTGCTGATACTGCGGTGTCTGTGGCACCGCGCCGTACTGCGGGCCCGCGGCGTGGGGCGTCTGCGGCCGCGCTTCGGACTGCGCTGGTGCCGCGTCGGCGCCGTTCCACGCGGCGGCACCCCTGTCCGGCCCGGGCCGCACGGGGAGTTCCTGTGCCGCCACCGGCTCGGAGGCGAGCCGATGCCGCCCGCTCCACTGTTGCCCCGCCGAACCGGCCGCACCGGTGTCCGCGTTACCGGCGCCGTAGAACCCGACACCGCCGACCACCGACGACGCACCCGAATCACTCTCCGGCGCATGGGTTCCCACCGTCGGCGGAAGGGGAGGCCGTGTACCGGAAGTCGAATCGCTACCGGCCGCGAAGGCATCCCACGTGCCGCCACCATGCCCCGTATCGTCCGCTGCGACGGGCAGATCCGCGCCAGAGGTATTCGATACCGCGGTCTCGCCGGGCGCGCCCGAATCCCCGGGCGGTCGATGCGCGACCGACGCCTCCGCAGCGTCGTCGAGCCGGGGTGCGGATTCGCCCGACGCGGGCGAGGGCTCCGTCGCACGGCCGAGCCACGCGGGTGCCTCCTCCGCGACGCCCGAAGTGTCGGCGTTCGCCTTCTCGGCTGGACCACTCGCGTCCGGGGCCGACCCGACAGGGCTGCTCGCCGATCCAACCCTGTTCGCGTCCGACGACGCACTCTCATATCCCTCCGGCACGCCCAGGCGCGGCGGTGGACCGGAACGGGTCGGGGGAGCCGGATCCGGCCATTCGGGCAGCGGCGGTGGAGTGGGTGCCGACTGCTGGGGCGGCGGCGGCAGGTTGGGCCGACGCGTCACCCGCACGGTCATCTCCGCGTCCGCGCCGTCGGCGGCCGGGACAGCAGCGCTCGGCAGGTGTTGCGGTGCAGGCGGAATCGGCGGCCGGGCAGGAGTCTGTGGCGGTGCCGCCGGAATCTCGCCGGACAGCGGCTCGGCGGGCTGCGGGACGACCGGGCCGGACGCCTGCTCAGGACGTGGTGCGGGAGCCTGCGGCACCGGAGCGGGATTCGGCTGTGCGGTGGCGGGCGGCCGGCCGAAGTCGTGGCGCGACGGCGCCGCGGAGGTGGACGACGAATCCGCGGTCGGCGGCTGTGCGGGAAGGTGCGGCGTATCCCGCATCGGCGCGGGCGGCGTCGAAGGCGACGAGTTCCACGGCCCAGGCGGCTGCGTCGGGGGCTGCTGCGGCTGCATGGGTGGTTGCGGCTGTACCGGCGGCTGCGGGAATTGATTCTGTTGCTGCGCACGGAAGTCGGCCGGGATCACACCTTGGACGCCGTCCGGACGGTAGCTCTCAGGCGTGTGCTGCTGCCACGGCAAAGATTCGGAACCCTGAGAACCGTTGCCGCGCAACAACTCCGGCCCCGGCTGCGCATCGCCCTGCGGCCGGACGGTATCGGGCGGCCCCCACGAGGGCGACCCCTCATCGGCGGCCGGCTCGGCGTCTGTCTTGTCCTTGCGGCGGGATTTCCGCCACTTCCGGTCGGACTCCTTCTTGTCGGATTCCGCCCGGTCGTCGGATTTGCGGGAGAACAACCGTCGCGGACCGTTGTCCTCCGGGATGTACTCCTCGTGCGGAAGGTTCTCGACCGGCGCTTCGTACCCCGTCTGCGTGACATCGCTCTCCGACAGCCACGGGGGCAGCATGGGCAGATCGTTGTTGTTGCGACTCACGGCAGTACCTCACCGCGGTTCGTGGTCGGGGCCTCGCCGAGGATCGTGCCGATCGGGTTCGAGGGCGCTGCGTCCGTAATTCGCTCGCTGCGCACGCTCACGGGTGTCCCCCTGGGATCTGCTGGACCGATTTCCTGGACAGCCGGTAGTTTACGCGAGGGCCATCGGCCGTGACGGGCGTCCTACCCACAGCCGACGAGCCGGTCGGACCGCGCGCCGCGACGCCTGTCGGCGGGTTCGGTTGCCCCCTATTTGCGAGGTCGGGAGCGTATCGAAATGGCAATCACCGCGGGCGATGATCCCCGCGCGGCCCGGTTGGACGAACTTCCCGTCCGGCCGGTTCATCGCAAGCTCGTCGCGCTGGTCGGCCTGGGCCTGTTCTTCGATCTCTACGAACTGTTCCTCGCCGGGACCATCACCGGCGTGCTGAAGCAGCAGCTCGCGCTGTCGACCTATCAGCTGAGCGGCATCCTCGCCTCGGCCTTCGTCGGCCAGTTCCTCGGTGCCCTGGTCATCGGCCGGCTCTCGGACCTGTTCGGGCGCCGCCGGATGTTCATGGTCAATATCGGGGTGTACGCCGGGTTCACCCTGCTCGGCGCGTTCAGCCCCGACGTCTGGTTCCTGATGGCGACCCGCGTGCTCGCCGGACTCGGCATCGGCGCGGAGATGACCGTCTCCGACACCTACCTGTCGGAGGTGATGCCGCCGCAGGTCCGCGGCCGGATGATCGCCATCGCCTACACCATCGGCTTCTGCGCGGTGCCGACCGTCGGATTCCTGGCCCGGTGGCTGGTGCCGCTGGAACCGTTCGGCACCGACGGCTGGCGCTGGCTGTTCGTCTTCGGCGGCTTCGGCGCCGCGCTGGTCTTCGTCGCCCGCCGGCACATGCCCGAATCGCCGCACTGGCAGGCCCAGCGCGACAAGGCCGCGACCGCCGGGTCGAAGGTGGCGTTCACCGAAATCCTGCGCGGCGCCAACCGCGGGCGCACCCTGCTGTTCTCCGCGGTGATGATCCTGCAGGTCTTCGGCTACTACGGCTTCGGCACGCTGGCGGTGCTGGTGTTGCAGCACAAGGGGTTCACGGTGGTGAACTCCCTCGGCTATCTGACCGTCACCTACCTCGGCTATCCGCTGGGTTCGCTGCTGTCGATTCCGCTGATCGAGCGCGTCGAGCGCAAATATCTGGTGATGGCCTCGGCCGCGCTGATGGCGCTGTTCGGCCTGATCTTCGGATTCGCCACGAGCGTGCCGCTGATCCTGCTGTCGGGCGGCCTGTTCACCCTGGCCAGCAACGTCTTCTCCAACGCCCTGCACACGTATCTGCCGGAATCGTTTCCCACGACCGTGCGCGGCACCGCCTCGGGTACGGCCTATTCGCTGTCGAAACTGAGCACCGCCATCCAGCCGTTCCTGCTGCTTCCGCTGCTGGACAGCCACGGTCCGGGCGCGGTGTTCACGGTCATCACGATCGCGCTGGTGCTGATGCTCGGCTTGATCGCGGCGTGGGGCCCGCTCACCGGGCGCGGCCCGCTCGCCGACCACTGAGCGCGGAGGCGGTGCTTCGGACCGCCGCGGACGGCGCGAGGGGACCGCATTTGGCCGGATCGTGGACGCACGGGTAAGCTTGGTCGGCGGTGCACCTGCCCGACGTCTGTGTTCATGCGAATGCGTGTAGTTTCTCTGACTGCGTGTCCGCATGTGACTACGAAGAGTATGGCACCGGGTCGACTGGAGTGCACCGGTAACTGCAGTGACAAGCTAGCCGAAGAGTTGAGACCACACAGGGTTTCAACGTAAGCGGGATCGCGGAGGATATGGCGAAGAAAGACGGGGCCATCGAGGTCGAGGGTCGAGTTATCGAGCCACTGCCGAATGCGATGTTCCGCATCGAGCTGGAGAACGGTCACAAAGTTCTCGCGCACATCAGCGGCAAGATGCGTCAGCACTACATCCGCATCCTGCCCGAGGACCGCGTGGTCGTGGAGCTTTCTCCCTACGACTTGTCCCGCGGTCGCATCGTCTACCGCTACAAGTGAGTTTTCCGGGGACCGATCCCCGGAGGGAGTTCGGGAGCCGAGGCTCCGGAGCTCTCGCGGCATTTCGGGGCTCCGGCCTCGGGATCCGCGACAAAAGACTTCCCCAGTCGTACGACTGGGGAACACCTGTGTTCACACCCCTGTGAACCACAACCAGATTGGACGGACGTGAAGGTTCAGCCGAGCGTCAAGAAGATCTGCGAGAAGTGCAAGGTGATCCGCCGTAACGGCCGGGTCATGGTGATCTGCGACAACCTGCGTCACAAGCAGCGTCAGGGCTGACCTGGACTGCACCCCGACGCAGGGGTTCACCAGCCAAGCACCGAACGCAGTTCGGATTGGCACAGAAAAGAAGACCTCCCAGCGCCAGTCGCCGTCGGCGAGCTCGCCGCCTCGGAAACGAGCGGAGAGCGGACGGACGACCTACCCCCGGAAC
This sequence comes from Nocardia kruczakiae NBRC 101016, assembly GCF_001612965.1. Lineage (GTDB taxonomy): Bacteria > Actinomycetota > Actinomycetes > Mycobacteriales > Mycobacteriaceae > Nocardia > Nocardia kruczakiae. The sequence continues at coordinate 21,880 of NZ_BDBL01000012.1, read as the reverse complement.
GGAGGCCGGGGCCCCATTCGAGGGGACGGACAGGGAGCAGACCTCCGCAACAGTTAAGGAAGCTGCCACATGGCACGTCTGATGGGCGTCGATCTCCCGCGCGAGAAGCGCATGGAGATCGCACTGACCTACATTTTCGGGATCGGGCGCACCCGTGCGCACGAGATCCTGGCCGCCACCGGCGTCAGCCCCGACCTGCGGTCGAAGGATCTCACCGACGACGACGTCACCCGGTTGCGCGATTACATCGAGGCGTCGGAATTCAAGGTCGAAGGTGACCTGCGCCGTGAGGTGCAGGCCGACATCCGCCGCAAGATCGAGATCGGCTGCTACCAGGGCATCCGCCATCGCCGCCACCTGCCGGTGCGCGGACAGCGGACCAAGACCAATGCGCGCACGCGCAAGGGTCCGAAGAAGACCGTCGCCGGCAAGAAGAAGTAGGGATAGCTGAATGCCTCCTAAGAGTCGGGCCTCGGGCCCCAAGAAGTCCCAGAAGGCGCGTCGCCGGGACAAGAAGAACGTCCCGCACGGCCACGCGCACATCAAGTCCACGTTCAACAACACGATCGTCTCGATCACCGACCCCGAGGGCAACGTGATCTCGTGGGCGTCGTCGGGCCACGTCGGCTTCAAGGGTTCGCGTAAGTCGACCCCGTTCGCCGCGCAGCTCGCCGCCGAGAACGCCGCCCGCAAGGCGCAGGAGAACGGCGTCAAGAAGGTCGACGTGTTCGTCAAGGGTCCGGGTTCGGGCCGTGAGACCGCGATCCGCTCGCTGCAGGCCGCCGGCCTCGAGGTGGGCACGATCTCCGACGTCACCCCGCAGCCGCACAACGGCTGCCGTCCGCCCAAGCGGCGTCGCGTCTAGCGGGAAAGGATTTAGCGAAAAATGGCTCGTTATACAGGCCCCATCACCCGCAAGTCGCGTCGTCTGCGTGTCGACCTCGTCGGAGGCGACCAGGCGTTCGAGCGTCGTCCCTACCCGCCCGGCCAGCACGGCCGCGCGCGGATCAAGGAGAGTGAGTACCTGCTCCAGCTGCAGGAGAAGCAGAAGGCCCGCTTCACCTACGGCGTCATGGAGAAGCAGTTCCGCCGTTACTACGAAGAGGCGAACCGTCGCAAGGGTAAGACCGGCGACAACATGCTGCAGCTGCTCGAGTCGCGTCTGGACAACGTCGTGTACCGCGCCGGTCTGGCGCGCACCCGCCGCCAGGCCCGCCAGCTGGTCTCCCACGGCCACTTCCTGGTGAACAACCGCAAGGTCGACGTCCCCAGCTTCCAGGTCTCCCAGTACGACATCATCGATGTCAAGGAGAAGTCGCTGCCGACGCTGCCGTTCCAGGTCGCCCGTGAGACCCAGGGCGATCGCCCGATCCCGGGCTGGCTGCAGGTCGTTCCGAACCGGCTGCGGATCCTGGTCCACCAGCTTCCGGAACGCGCGCAGATCGATGTGCCGCTGAACGAACAGCTCATCGTCGAGTACTACTCGAAGTAAGCCGTTCGTGCTGCTGGTGGATGAGCATTCGACGCTGATCGTGCTCATCCACACCCCAGTTCGTGGGCGTCAAATAGCGGGCGCCCCTGAAGGAGGAGATCCTCATGCTGATTTCACAGCGACCCACACTGGCCGAAGAGGTATTGGCCGAGAACCGCTCGAAGTTCACCATCGAACCCCTCGAGCCGGGCTTCGGTTACACCCTCGGCAATTCGCTGCGCCGTACCCTGCTGTCCTCGATTCCGGGGGCCGCGGTGACCAGCATCCGCATCGACGGTGTGCTGCACGAGTTCACCACCGTCCCGGGTGTGAAGGAAGACGTCACCGACATCATCCTGAACCTCAAGGGCCTGGTCGTGTCGTCCGAAGAGGACGAGCCGGTCACCATGTACGTGCGCAAGCAGGGCCCGGGCACCGTCACCGCCGGTGACATCGTCCCGCCGGCCGGTGTGACCGTGCACAACCCGGACATGCACATCGCCACCCTGAACGACAAGGGCAAGCTGGAGATCGAGCTCGTCGTCGAGCGCGGTCGCGGTTACGTCCCGGCCGTGCAGAACAAGGCCTCGGGTGCGGAAATCGGCCGGATTCCGGTGGATTCGATCTACTCGCCGGTGCTGAAGGTGACCTACAAGGTCGAGGCCACCCGTGTCGAGCAGCGCACCGACTTCGACCGGCTCATCCTGGACGTCGAGACCAAGAACTCGATCTCCCCGCGGGATGCGCTGGCGTCGGCCGGTAAGACCCTGGTCGAGCTGTTCGGCCTGGCGCGTGAGCTGAACGTGGAGGCCGAGGGTATCGAGATCGGGCCGAGCCCGGCCGAGGCGGATCACATCGCCTCGTTCGCGCTGCCGATCGAGGACCTGGACCTCACCGTGCGTTCGTACAACTGCCTCAAGCGCGAAGGTGTGCACACCGTCGGCGAGCTGGTTGCGCGGACCGAGTCGGATCTGCTGGACATCCGCAACTTCGGCCAGAAGTCCATCGACGAGGTCAAGGTCAAGCTGCATTCGCTCGGCCTGTCGTTGAAGGACAGCCCGGCCTCCTTCGATCCGTCGAGCGTCGTCGGTTACGACGCCGCCACCGGAACCTGGAGTGACAGCGGCTCCTTCGGCGATGCAGACAACGGCGAGCAGGACTACGCCGAGACCGAACAGCTCTAGGCCTTCCGGGGTGGCAGCCCCGCTCGGCCTTTCCTAAGGAGAACAACCAATGCCCAAGCCCAAGAAGGGTGCTCGCTTCGGCGGGTCGGCGTCGCACCAGAAGGCGATCTTCGCCAATCTGGCCACGGCGCTCTTCGAGCACGGTCGGATCACGACCACCGAGGCCAAGGCCAAGGCGCTGCGCCCCTACGCCGAGAAGCTGGTCACCAAGGCCAAGGCCGGCACGCTGGCCGACCGCCGCGAGGTGCTCAAGGTCATCCGCAACAAGGATGTCCTGCACGAGCTCTTCGCGAACATCGGACCGTCGTTCGAGGGTCGTGATGGTGGCTACACCCGCATCATCAAGACCGTTCCCCGCAAGGGTGACAACGCGCCGATGGCGATCATCGAGCTGGTCCGGGAGAAGACCGTGACCAACGAGGCCGATCGCGCCCGCCGGGTCGCCGCCCAGCAGGCCAAGACCGAGGCCAAGACCGAGGCCAAGGCCGACGAGGCCACCGAGGCGAAGGCCGACGAGGCTGCCGAGGCGAAGGCCGATGAGGCCGCCGAGGCGGAGTCCACCGAGGCTCCCGCCGAGGACAAGGCGGAATGAGTTGGTCCCCGCCGCGTGCGGGGACCTCTCGATCTGCGTCGGGAATTCACGAGTGAGCCCGCCGTCCCCTCCGGGTCGGCGGGCTTCGCTCATGTTAACCAGGAAATGGCTGTGACCATGCAGGATGCGGCGGCAACCTCGGTTGCGGTTCGAGTACGGCTCGATATCGCCTACGACGGTACCGATTTCACCGGCTGGGCCCGCCAGCCCGGCCTGCGGACGGTGCAGGGTGTGCTCGAGGAGTCGCTGAGCAAGGTCCTGCGCGAACCGATTCAGCTGACGGTGGCCGGCCGGACCGACGCCGGTGTCCACGCGGAAGGGCAGGTCGCGCATTTCGACACGACCGCGCTGCCCGACTACGACAAGCTGCTGCACCGGCTGGCGCGCTTCCTGCCCAAGGATGTCCGTGTCACCGGGATCCGCTCGGCGCCACCGGAATTCGACGCCCGCTTCTCCGCGATCCGCCGCCACTACGCGTATCGGCTCACCACCGCCCCCTACGGGGCGCCACCGCTGCAGGCGCGCAGCGTGGTCGCCTGCCGCCCCGGCGTCGATCTCGGCGCCATGCGGGAGGCATCGCGAAAGCTGTTGGGGCTGCACGACTTCGCCGCATTCTGCCGCCGGCGCGAAGGTGCGACGACGGTCCGCGAATTGCAGCGCTTCGATTGGGTGACGACGCCTGTCGCCCCTGCGCTCGCCGCCGACTCGGCGAATCGGGGCGACGAGTCCGCCGCGGCCGCGGAACCGTCCGTGGACCGCCCCGCGCAGCTGCTCACCGCCTATGTCAGCGCCGACGCCTTCTGCTGGTCCATGGTTCGCAGCTTGGTGGGCGCGGTGCTGGCGGTGGGGGAGGGGCGCCGCACTCCCGAATGGGTGGAAAGCCTTCTCGCGGAACGGGAACGATCCAGCTCCGTCACCGTGGCGCCGGCCCACGGATTGAGTCTGATCGCCGTCGACTACCCGGCGGATGCCGACCTCGCCGCCCGCAACGCCGAAACCCGGGAGATGCGCACGATCCCCGAGCCGGACGGTTGCTGCGGTAGCTGACAGCCGCTACGTGTTCCGGACGGCCGACGGCCCCGCGGCGTCCGCGGGGCCGTACGAGTAGCTATTCGAGGGTTGTGCGTTTCTCACCTCCTTCGCGCTGCGACGAACCTCGGTTCCGCCCGCGCACCCGGCCACCTTGCACCGGTGAATGGTGTTGTGCGGCTTGCGCACTCATCTGTGTCTGTCGCCGATGGGCGCGGGCACATCCTTGTCGCGGCCGGTCAGCTCTCGGAGCGGCCGGCCTCGATGGTCTTCGGGCCCTGGCCCATGCCGCCGATCTCGATGCGCCGCGGCTTGGCCTTCTCGGCGATCGGCAGGGTCACCGACAGCACGCCGTCGTTGTAGGTGGCGCTGATGTTGTCGGTATCGATGCCTTCGCCGAGCGACAGCTGGCGCATGTACGTTCCCGCGAATCGTTCCGACGCGATCCATTGCACGTGCTCGTCACCGGGCAGGCTGCGCTGGGCCTTCAGCGTCAGGGTGCCGTTGTCCACGCTCACGTCGACCGAACCGGGATCGACACCCGGGAGATCGGCGTTGAGGACGTAGTGGTCACCGGCCTTGAACAGGTCCATCGGCATGAAACGCGGCGCGCGTGTGGTTCCGGCGGCATCCCCCAGGAGCTGCCGGGCAACGGTGTCGATGTCGTGGAACGGGTCGAACCTCAGCACAGGAATCACCTCCATATCCAGTGGTGACGCCCGCCTCGGCGGCGAGCGCCGGAAGCTGTCCGATGCCAAATCTAGCACTCTCACCGTGTGAGTGCCAGATTGTGCCACGGGAATTTTTCCGGCGCCGGGCGGAATAGTCGCCCGCGCAACGGAGTTCGCAACGACTATGACAGAGGGTGCGCGAACCACGAATATCGGCAAATTCGGCGTCTGGCGGTACTACGCCGGCTTCGAACCGGGGCAGGCTCGTGAGCTGGAGGGTCTCGGGTACAGCACGTTGTGGCTGGGCGGCTCGCCCCCGGCGGATCTACCGGCCGTGGAGGCGCTGCTCGAGGAGACCGAGACGCTGACGGTCGGCACCAGCATCGTCAATATCTGGTCCGCGCCCGCCGAACAGGTGGCCGAGTCGTTCCACCGCATCGACCGGCGCTTCCCGGGCCGCTTCATCCTGGGCTTCGGCGCCGGGCACCCCGAGCAGGATTCGGATTTCCGCAAGCCCTACGACGCGCTCGTCGAGTATGTCGACGTGCTCGACGCCAACGGCGTCCCGAAGCAGCAGCTCGCCCTCGCGGCGCTCGGACCGCGGGTGCTGAAACTGGCCGCCGACCGCACCGCGGGCGCGCTGCCGTACCTGGTGACCGCCGAACACACCCGGCAGGCTCGCGAAATTCTGGGCCCGGATGCGCTGCTCGTGCCCGAACACAAGATCTCGTTCAGCACCGACCCGGTCCAGGCGCGCCTGACCGCTCGCCCGCGCACGGAGTTCTACCTGAACCTCCGCAATTACGTGGCGAATCTGCGCCGGCTCGGCTTCGGCGACGAGGACCTGACGCCGCCCGGCAGCGACCGGCTGATCGACGCGCTGGCACTGCACGGCTCGGCCGAGCAGATCGCCGACGCGTTGGTCGAACACCTGAAGGCCGGTGCCGATCAGGTGGCCATCCAGGTCACCGACGAGGACCACATCGGGGTGCTGCGCGCGCTGGCCCCGGCGCTCGCCGCGCGAGTCTGATCGTCTCCCTCGCGAACCGCCGCGGCCGAGGTCAGCGGCGGTCGCGAGGAATCCCGCCGCCGCTCAGGAGCGGACCAACCGCGCGATGGCGTCGGTGGCCTCCTTGATCTTGGCCTCGGCCTCGGGGCCGCCCTGGACCGCGGCATCGACCACGCAGTGACTGATGTGGTCCTCCAGCAGGCCCATGGCCACCGCCTGCAGGGCTTTCGTCATGGCCGAAACCTGGGTGAGGATGTCGATGCAGTACTTCTCCTCTTCGACCATGCGCTGCAGGCCGCGCGCCTGCCCCTCGATCCGGCGCAGCCGCTTGAGGTAGTCGTCCTTGGCGGTGATGTAGCCGTGGGTGGCGTGGTCGTGCTCGGGCTGCGCGGCCGCCTCGGCCGTTCGAACCGTGTTGATCTGATCCTCGCTCACCGGCTGTTCCTCGCTCCCGCCCTGGTGGTTCATACCCCCCTAGGGTACATTATCCGAGGGGTACTGTCAGGGTAGCCGGTGCGGGGTGAGGCGGCGGGGGCCGCCGCCGCGGCGTACGCGAGAATTGCGGGTATGAGTTCGGATCCCCGCCCCGCGCTGGCCATCATCGGCGGTAGCGGCTTCTACGATTTCTTCGGCGACGACGCGACCACCCTCGAGATCGAGACACCCTATGGTGTGCCGAGCGCGCCGATCACGGTCGGAGAGGTCGAGGGCCGCCAGGTCGCCTTCCTGCCGCGGCACGGGCGCAAGCACGAGTACTCCCCGCACACGGTGCCGTATCAGGCCAATATGTGGGCGCTGCGGGCGATCGGCGTGCGGCGGATCTTCGCGCCGTGTGCGGTGGGTAGCCTGCGGGCGGACTGGGGGCCGGGCACCGTGGCCGTTCCCGACCAACTGGTGGACCGGACCTCCGGCCGTGCGCAGACCTACTTCGACAACGGCGGTATCCACGTCTCCTTCGCCGATCCGTACTGCGCCGACCTGCGCGCGGTCGCGACGCGGGCGGCGGTGCCCGAACTGCCCATGCAATCGGCCGCCACCATGGTCGTGGTGCAGGGCCCGCGCTTCTCCACCCGGGCCGAGAGCCGCTGGTTCGCCGGACAGGGGTGGGAACTGGTGAACATGACCGGATATCCGGAAGCCGTGCTCGCTCGCGAACTCGAAATGTGTTATGCCGCCATCGCTTTGGTGACCGACCTCGATGCGGGCCTGGAGGCCGGGGAGGGCGTCAGCGCGGCCGCCGTCTTCGCCGAATTCGAGCGCAACCTGGTGCCGTTCAAGACCTTGGTGCGCCGCGCGGTCGCCGGTGTCGAAGGTACCGAGACCTGCGAACACTGCACGGTGCACGCCGGGGTGGCGCTGCCGTTCGAATTGCCCTGACGCATCGACCGGCGCACCGCATCGAACGCTACGGGGCACCGGCCTCGCGCAGATCGATCCGGGCGAGCGCGAAATGCGGAGTGCCGGTTCCGTCCGGACCGTGGGGGAGCGGTGAGACCTCCACGTCCACGGTGATCCACCCCCCGGCCTTATCCGCCAGCCGCAGATTCGGCAGCGTCCACGACGGTGCGCCGGCCCGGATCGCCGTGCGCGCGGCGATGATTCGCTCCCGGTCGCCGGGATGTGGCAGCGTGCGTTCGTCGGTGCCGCCGGACCAGTCGAGCCCCGGCACCGGCGGGCTGATCCACCGGATCACCCGGACTCGCTCGGTGTCGACCACCGCCAGATACATTCCCGGATTGCGGCCGACCAGCGTGTCCACCGTCGCCGCCTCGAAGGACTTGGGCTGGGGCGGAACGCTTTCGGTGACATCGGCCAGAATGCCGCGCCACAGGTAGGGATCGGCGGCGGAGTTGCGCGTCGCCATCATCAACGTGCGCAGCCCGTCCGGCGTGCGCACGCAGATGTCGCCGCACCAGCGCGAGCCGGGCGCGGCGCGTGCCACGATCGCGGCCAGGTCCAAGGCATCGTCGAAACGCTCGACATGTTCGAAGGATTCGGCCCCGATCCAGACGCTGCGCTTGCGGTCGAATGCCGGGCCCAGACCCGCCGACCGCACTTCCGTGCGCCGGGTGCGGGCGTCGAGCAGATGGGTGGCGACCGGCGGCGGCGCGGGTGGGTCGCCCGGACCCACCCACATCTGCACCGCGTGTACCCGGTCGTCGGGCCCGGTCAGCGCGATCGCGCGGGCGCGGTAGCCGGACCAGGCGTGACGGGATTTCGGCAACTGCCGCTCGACGGTCTCACCGCTCGCGGCGGCGGTGGTGAGGATCGGCATCAGCCGGGAGGGCAGGGTGCGGGCCAACGACTTCCACCGCCGCGGTGCGGTATCGACGGCGAGCACCGACCAGGTGGGCGGAACGTCCAGTGTTTCGATCAGCAACCAATGTCCGAGAATCACGAGTTTCGCCCCCTTCTGATCGATCCGCGGTGCCCGGTCGGTCACAGCCGTCCGATATGGCGCTCGAAGATTTTTCGCCCGGGCCACAGGGTATCGGTGCCGCAGGCACGCTCGGCGAGCAGGCCGTCGGGGTGGCGAGGGGGCGCCGACTAGGCTGACGCCATGGACGATCCGCTGCGGTTGGAGGTCATCGTCGCCAGTGTGCGGCCCGGCCGATTCGCGCCCGTGGTGGCGGACTGGTTTCTCCGCACGGCCCGCGCCGAACCCGGCCTCGACGTCGGCGTCATCGATCTGGCACACACCCCGCTGCCCACCGACCTGACGACGACGCCGCAGGTCGAGGCCTTCCGGGAGCGGATCGGCGCCGCGGACGGATTCATCGCGGTGACCTCCGAGTACAACCACGGCTATCCCGCCTCGCTGAAGACGGCGCTCGACAGCGCCAAACGCGAGTGGCGGGCCAAACCCATCGGATTCGTCGGTTACGGCGGACTGTCGGGCGGCCTGCGAGCGATCGAGCAGTTGCGCCAGGTGGTCGCGGAAATCCACATGGTCTCACTGCGCGAGAGCGTGAGTTTCCACGAGGCCAAACGCAAATTCGACGCGGACGGTAACACCGCGGACGGCGCCGCGGTCGACGCCGCGCAGCGGCTCCTACGGCAATGGGCGTGGTGGGCACGCCATCTGCGCACGGCGCGCAGAACGGATCCCTATCCGGGCTGAGCGGGTTCCGGCGCGCCCGCCGGTCCGTGTGCCGGTCGAGGTGTCCGGCGAAACTAGTTGTGCGCCTGCGCCATTCGCTGCCGGGGATCCTGCTGCGGCATCGGGCGACGGCCCCGTGGACTGCCGATGTAGGTCGTTTCCCGGGGAATCGAGACCAGCGTCAGATCGACCTGGGTGGTTCCGGTCCGCATCACCACATGGTTGCCGATCGCGCCCGGCTGGTGGATGGACAGATCCGGGTTGGTGGCCGGCCAGCCCATCGGATCGCCGGTGACGTAGATCGTGGTCACGCCGGCGTGCGGTGCGGGGGCGAGGACGCCGTCGACCACGGCCGCGGTGAATCCGGCGTCGCTCTGATGGGTTTCCACCGCGATGGTGAGCCGCTCGGGATTGCCGATGGTGGTGACCAGCTGCTCCCACGCGTGCGGGCGATCGGTACGGATGAGGATGCGCTCACCGACGGCCAGCGCCCGGAACACCAGCTGCTGCGCCAGATACAGCTCGCCCGCCACGTAGACGGTCGAAATGCCCTGTCCGACAAGGCGAACCGCGACGCCGTTACCGTCCTCGTCGGAGCCGATCAGCTGACCGCAGCCCGACGAGGGCAGATGCAGGACGCCGACGACGTCGATCGGGTACTGGCTCATCGGGACGGTGTCGTCCACGCCTGGGATCGCGATCGGCAGGTGGGCGAGCAGGCTCTGGCGATGCCGGCCGCTCAGCGACACCATGCCCTTGCGCTTGGTCTTCTCCGGCAGCTCCCGGGCGGTCAATCGCCAGGCCGCGCCGATGTTCACCGTCTCGGGCGAACTTCCCGGCCGCAGCCGGACCGCGACCGTGGTGCCCCGCGACGGCGCGACCCACAGCTGTGCCAGCAGATCCGAGCCCAGCTGCTTGGGATCGACCGCCGCGCCGATGTTCACGCTGTTGCCCAGTTCCGCGTAGCGCCAGCGGTGGGTGAGCGCCCGCGGGTCGACCCCGGCGCTGATCTGCCACACGGCCTTGCGGATCTCGGGCGCGGTGAGCACGCGGGACGCGCAGTCGGCGTCCTCGAGGGCGCGCACGATGCGCTGGGTCGCGATGGTGACCGCCCGGCCCGCGCCCTCGGTACCGCCGCCGCGTCGCGCCGCGGCCTCCGGACAGGCCAGTGCGTCGAAACTGATTGCGAGCCAGACGGTTCGGTGAGCCGTCGCGGGCAGCGGGCCGAGCAGCGATTCGTAGATCGGACCCGCGGGCGTGCCGGAGCGGCTGCGGTGGCCGTGGCTGATGATGTCGATACCGGACAGCAGGATGTCGTGCTGGCTCAGGCACTGTGCCAGCTCGGGCAGCGGCAGCAGATGCGAGGCGTGCACGGTGTTGCGGTCGATCCGGGTCAGACCGCCCTTGGGCGGCAGCACCTCGACGACGGCGACCACGCGGCTGCCCTCCCAGTACAGACCGAGCGAACGACCGTCCGGGCCACGGAAATCGACGGTATCGCCGAGGTCGTAGTCCTGGCGGGTGACGTAGCGCCACATCGTGGCGATCCATGAGGCGATGGTGCGCTTGCCGATCGGGACGAGCAGCACCAGGCCGGCCACGACCGCCGCACCCAGTGCGTACCAGCCGGGTACGCCGACCGCGAGCACGACGAGCCCGACGACCAGCCCCAGTAACTGTGCGGCCAGCAGATTCGGCAGCGAGATCCGTCCGAGGAGCGGGCGGCTGTTGGTGCCGCTGGATTCGGCCATCGTCGTCCCCCAAGTACCCGGTGTCGGCCGATTCATCGATGGCCGAGCTGAACTTCAGTCCTGCTGAACTGTACTGTGTTGGGCGAACGCGAGCACTGTTCGGGGGAGGACTCATGCCTTCAAAGCCCACTACGCGCTGGCAGGTGAGCGGCTATCGCTTCCTGGTCAGGCGAATGGAGCACGCCCTGGTACGCCGGGACGTGCGGATGCTGCACGATCCGATGCGCTCGCAGTCGCGTGCCTATGCCGCGGGACTGGTACTGGGTGTCGTCGCGCTGGCCGGCTGCGGTGTGCTCGCGCTGCTGCGGCCGCAGGGGTCGATCGGCGACAACAAGATCCTGCTGGGCAAGGATTCCGGCGCGGTCTACGCCGTCATCGACGGTGTCGTGCACCCGTCGTTGAATCTGGCGTCCGCGCGACTCGCGGTCGGCGAACCGGCAAAAGCGGTGTCCATCAAGGAATCCGAGCTCGCGAAGAAGCCGCGCGGGGCGCTGATCGGCATTCCGGGTGCGCCGTCCTCGCTGAACTTCGACGGCAGCGGCAAAGGACGCGCCTGGTCGATCTGCGACGAGCTGAAGAACGACGGCAGCCGCGACCTGACCACGACGGTGCTCGCCGGCGATCCGTCGCTGGGTTCCAAGGCCACCAAGCTGGACTCGGGTAAGGCGCTGCTGGTGCAGGGGCGCGACGCGGCCTATCTGATCTACGACAATCAGCGCGCGCGGGTCGATATGAACGATCCGAAAGTGACCGAGGCGCTGAAAATCCGCGGGATGACTCCACGTCCGATCAGTGCCGGTCTGCTGAACGCGGTGCCCGAGGTCCTGCCCATTACGCCGCCGAAAATCGTCGACCCCGGTGGCACCCCGGCGTATTCACTGAACAATCACCGCATCGGCGATGTGGTGCATGTCGACACCAAGGATCAGTATTACGTGGTCCTGCACGACGGTTTGCAGCCCATCTCGCCGCTGACCGCCGACATCATTCGCAACTCCAACCCCACGGCTTCGGAGAATCCCGAGATCAGCCAGTACGACAGCACCCAGGCGCCGCCCTCGAACGACCTTCCGGTGCAGCAGTATCCGACGACCGCGCCGGCCATCGTCGATTCGAAGGACCAGCCGATCGAATGCATGTCGTGGAAGCCGCTGTCCGGCGCCGCCGACAAGGCCGACGGCAGCAAGCGCGCGGAATTGGCTGTGCTGAACGGACATTCGCTGCCGATTCCGGACAGTGCGCAGACCACGCCGCTGGCCCAGGCCGACGGTTCGGGTCCGAACGTGGACGCCTTCTACTCCACGCCCGGATCCGGATTCTTCGTCCAGACCACCGGTATCGAGGCCGACAGCCAGCGCCGCGACAGCATGTTCTTCGTCGCCGACACCGGGGTGCGCTACGGCATCAAGGACGCCGCCGCGCAGAAGGCCCTGGGGATGGACGCCGAGAAGGCCAAGCCCGAACTCGCGCCGTATCAGATCGTCGGCCTGCTCGCCGCCGGTCCCACGCTCGGCCGCCAGGAGGCCATGGTGGCCCACGACGGTGTGGCGCCGGACCCGAACCCGGCCAAGCAGCTGGTGCGTTCCAAGCAGGACCAGTCGGCGCAGCAACCGCAGAACTAGCCGGACCTGCTATTGCCGGGCGGGCGTCTCGGGTAGCGCGCTCTCGTTCGTCCCGAAGCGAATCCCCTTGGCCTCCTTGCCGATCAGCGTCAGGAAGGCCACCGCTGTCAACACCGGGACGATGGTGACGGCAAGGGCGAACGGGTATCCGTGGCTCTCGGCCACCCGCTCCTGGATCGGCAGATTGAGCGAGGCGAGCAGATTGCCCAGCTGATAGGTCACGCCCGGATAGAAGCCGCGGATAGCGTCCGGCGACAGTTCGGTCAGATGTGCCGGGATGACCCCCCAGGCGCCCTGCACCACCAGCTGCATCAGGAACGATCCCAGGCACAGCATGGCCGCGGTCGTCGAATAGGCGAACAACGGCACGATCGGCAGTCCGAGCAGTGCGCAGAAGATGATGGTGTAGCGGCGACCGTACTTCTGCGACAGGCTGCCGAACACCAGACCACCGATGATGGCGCCGATGTTGTACACCACCGCAATCCATTTCGCGGTAGCCGAGGACAATCCCGCGCCGCCGTTGTCGATCGCGGACAGGAAGGTCGGGTAGATGTCCTGGGTGCCGTGGCTCATCCAGTTGAACGCGGTCATCAGGAGGACGAGATAGGCGAAGCGGCGGATCACGACCGGGTTCATCACCACATCACGCAACGAGGTCTGGGTGAGCCGCATACGTTCCCGGCTGCTCTCCCACGCCTCCGATTCACCCACCCGGGTCCGGATCACGAGGATGATCAGGGCCGGAATCACCGAGAGCGCGAACAGCCATCGCCAGGACAGGCCGAGCCAGTTCATCACCAGCAGCGAGGCCAGCGACGCGAGCAGATAGCCGAACGAGTAGCCCTCCTGCAGGAGTCCGGAGAAGAAGCCACGCCGCTCGGCGGGGATCTTCTCCATCGCCAGCGCCGCGCCGAGTCCCCATTCACCACCCATGCCGATGCCGTAGAGCAGCCGAAGTATCAGCAGCACAGTGAAATTCGGCGCGAACGCGCACAGGAACCCGATCACCGAATAGAACGCGACGTCGACTATCAGGGGAATGCGCCGCCCCACCCGGTCGGCCCAGAGACCGAACAACAGCGCGCCCACCGGCCGCATGATCAGTGTCGCCGTGGTGATGAACGCGACGTCGGATTTCGGCATATCGAAGGATGCGGCGATATCGGCATAGACGAAGACGACCAGGAAGAAGTCGAAGGCGTCCATCGTCCAGCCCAGTTGGGCCGCGATGAACGAATTGCGCTGATCGGGAGTGAGACGTTGCCTGCCGGCGACTGTCATGGCTGTTCCTGCCCCTCGTGCGACGACCCGCGACGGCCGTACCGCTGGCCCGCCGCTGTCAGAAATACTGAGTCATCGCCGCGCTGCTCGTGTCGATCTTGGACGGATTCACCTCGCCGACCAGGGCATATCGCCTATATCGGGCGAATTGGCGGCGCGCCCGGCGATGAATACGGCGGCCGCGCCTCGTCACAACACCATGGACACGACCAACCTCGCCGAACTGTACGACCTCGATCCGCTGGACTGGTCCGCCGTCGTGGCCGGTCTGAACGCCGGATTCCCGCAGGCGCCCGGGACGGGTGGCCCCGACAGGCACACCTGCTGGCTGGCCACGATCGATCCGGACGGCAGCCCACATGTCACCGCGGTGGGCGCCCTCTGGGTGGACGGCGCCTTCTGGTTCGAAACCGGCCCGCGAACACGCAAGGCCCGCAACATCTCTCGCGATCCGCGCTGCACGCTCAGCGTCGCGCTGGACACGTTCGACCTCAGCGTGAACGGTACTGCCGAACGCGTCACCGACCCGGCGACGGTGGCGCAGCGGGCCGCCGACTGGGCCGGCGAGGGATGGCCGTGCCGGGTCGACGATTCCGGCGCGGCCCTGACCGCCGACTTCAGCGCGCCGTCGGCCGGCCCGCCGCCCTGGTACGTCTACCGCATCGTGCCGCGCGCGGCGACGGCGCTGTCGACGGTCGAGCCGGGCGGGGCGACCCGCTGGCGGTTCGACGAGCCGAGGTGAACCTCACTCGCCGCGGTCGCCGAAGCGGCGGCGCAGCGGGAACGACGCGAGATATCCGAGTACGGCGAGTACGCCGATGACACCGGTTCCGATCAGCGCCACATTGCGGGAGGTGTGATCGGGGGCCGGGGGCGTGGTCGGCACCGGAAGTTGCCAGCTCTTGGCGGCACTGGGCCGCTTGGGCGGCAACGAGTTCGGAACCTGCGCGGTCAGCGCGGCCACCGGGTCGACCGCGCCGTATCCGACATACGGATTCCACCCCTCGGCGGGCGCGTGGGCGGTGGCCTCGATGCGCTTGATGACGTCGAGCGCACTGAGCTCCGGGAATCGGGCACGGACGAGGGCCGCCACGCCCGCGACATACGGTGAGGCGAAACTGGTTCCGGAGATCGGCTCGGCCTTGCCCTGCTGATCCACCTTCGCGACGGCCGTCCCCTTGCTGTGCGGATCGTCCCAGTGCGGGTCGAGCGAGGTCAGATTCTCGCCGGGCGCCGCGACGCCCACCCATGGTCCGGGCACGGTGAACTTCGAGGGCTGGCCGTTGTCGTCGATCGAGCCGACCGACAGCACGTAGTCGTCCCACCGCGCGGGCGAGACGTTCAGATCGACCTTGGTCCACGGATCCGCGCTCGGATCCAGCGGATCGATGACCGGGTTGGTCCCCTTGCATTTGTCGTTGTTGCCCGCGGCCGTGACGACCACGACGTTCTTCTCGACGGCGGCGTAATGCACCGCGGCGCCGAGGTCGTCATCGGGAATCGCCCCGGCCTGACAGGCCACCTCGGACATGTTGATGACCGTCGCGCCCATATCGGCCGCCCGGCGCACCGCCTGCGCCAGGGTGTGGGTGGTCCCGTATCCCTCGGGCATGGCGTCGGGCCCCTTGTCGCGGCCGGCGCCCTTCTTCTGGAAGTAGCTCGAGGTCTGCCGGATGCTCAGGATCTGCGCCTGGGGCGCCACACCCGAAAAGCCCTGTGCCGGAAGACGAGTCGCGGCGATGATGCCCGCCACGAAGGTCCCGTGCGCGTCGCAGTCGTCGGTGCCGTCGCCGGCGGAGACGTAGTCGCCGCCCGGGATGATGCCGGGCAGTCGAGGATGACGCATCACGCCCGTGTCGATCACTGCCACCAATTGCCCTGCGCCACTGGAGAACTGCCATGCCTTGTCCAGCTCCAGACTGCGCTGCGCGGTCGGCACGGTCGGACCGTCCCCGCCGGTGCTGGTGCTGGCGCAGGGGGAATTCGCCGGCTGCTCCGTGGCATCCGGGGGGGCCGGATTACCGCCGGACGGCAGCGCTCCCGGGTTCACCACCGGTTTGTCCGCGATCGCGGCGCCCGCACCCGTCGAGGCGCTCAGACCCAGCACGGCGACGACCGCGGCAACCCGAATTACTCTGCGCCCGAACGTTTTCGGATTCATGCGCGGCTCAGAGCGATCGAACGAGCGTGTACAGCTCGGCTACCCAGAACACCAGCGGCAGGACGGCGGCCACGAAGCCGTATTCCAGCAGCTCCACGGCGCGGCGCATCGGCGGCGTCGCCGACTGGTTCGGCACGATCGTGCCCAGGATCAGCGCGGCGATGAGCATCACCATGGCGGCGCCGAACACCGCGAGCGGCTGTTCCACCACGAAGGCCGCACCGACGGTCATGATCAGCAGAATGGCCGCACCGCCGGCGAGCAGCACCACCGCGAGTTCGGCGCTGACATAGGTGCGGCTGCGGAACATCAGCACCACAGCGCAGACCAGCGCCAGTGCGATACCGGGCCAATAGGGGCTGTCCGCGGACGGATCGGTCGAGGCCAGCGCGCCGATCGCGGTCACCAGCGTGGTCGCGCCGACCAGACCGGCCAGATACATCCGGGCGCGTTCGGATTTCGTGCGCAGCACATCCATGGTGGGCAGTGCGCGGTGGTCGTCGGGATCGTCCTCGGTGGGATCGATCGGAGTGCCGGGCGAAGGTACCGGCGGCAGTGGCAATTTCGCGAGCAGCATCGACACGCGCGGCGCCAGCGACAGCGCGCCGAGCGCGAGCGCGGCGGCGACCGCGCCGATGGCCTTGACCGGCTGCGAGGTCAGCAGGCCGACCAACGCAGCCGGAATGGCGAACACGGAAAGTGTTGCGGCGCCGATGAACAGAGTCAGACCGACGCCGCTGACGCGCCAGGCCAGCAGTGCCGTCGCGCCGACGAGTACCGAGCCGAGCAGCAGATTCGCCCAGCCGTAGTGGTCGGGCACGATCAGCATGCCCGCGGCGAACGCACTCGGCAGCGCGCAGCCGCCGAGCACCAGCGCGGAGGCGGTGTCGCCGTACATGCGGCTCATCACCGTGCCGGCGACCACCAGCAGAATCGTCAGCACCGCGGCGATGGACCCGGTGATCCAGCCCGCCATCGCATCCGGTGCGGCCAGCAGGCCCGTGCATCCGGCGAGCATGGTCAGGATCGCGATGATCGAACCGGTGATCCGCGCGATCCGCGGTGACCAGCTGCGGAAATGGTCGGCGTCGGCGATCGCGACGTTGTACATGATGTCGTCGAAAAGCGGACTGGGCGCGACGTGGTCGGCGCTTTCCAGCATGAGCAGTTCGCCGTCGCGCACACCCTGTTCGCCCAGGCTGAGCGAATTGGAGAACGGTGGCTGCCCGATGCGCGCCAGCACCCATTCGGCGGGCTGGAATTGTTCGCCGCTGTTGTCGAAGTCGTTGGTGCGACTGTGCTGCGCCACCATGTCGACCACGCTGGGAATGACCAGGGCGACCGGAACGTCGACCGGAATCGCCATATCGACCTGCGTGTGCTTGGCCAGAATGGTCACCCGCGCCAGATCGGGCGCCCGGACGATTCCGCGGCTCGAATCCTCTTCGATATGGTCCAGTCGCGCGTGCGTCACGCTTCCCCCAACTCCGTCTCTACCTGGTGTTTCAGCATGCGCTCCGGTTTGCGGTCGCGCGGCCGGTCCGTGCAGAATGCTGGTCGAACTGTACGACATGTCGGCCGCTGCCTCTACACTGAGTCCGCAGTACAGCCGCCGAAGGGGGATCTTCCGTCGATGAGCACTGTCAGGTTCCAGCGTCGTGCGCGCCGGGAGGTTCCGAGGTCACCGGGCGGCGAAGTGACACTGCAACCGCCGCCGGAGATTCCACGCGCGATACCTGGCAGTCTGATGGGCAAACTGATGCCCGTCGTCATGGTCGTCGGCATGGTCGGAATGATGGCCATCATGTTCACCCGCGGTGGAGGTATCGCCTCCAACCCGATGAGCATGATGTTCCCGATGATGATGGTCTTCTCCATGGTCGGCATGTTCGCCGGTCAGGGCGGTAAGGGACAGAAGGCCGCCGAGGCCAACGAAGACCGCAAGGACTACCTGCGCTACCTGGACCAGGTCCGCAAGGACGTCGACGAGACCGCCTCCCAGCAGCGCGCGGCGGTCGAATGGAGCCATCCCGAACCGGGTTTGGTGTGGATGCTGGCCGGCACCAGCCGCATGTGGGAACGTCGTCCGGGGGACAAGGACTTCTGCCACGCGCGCATCGGCCTGGGTGGTCAGCGCCTGGCCACCCGCCTGGTCTCGCCGGAAACCGGCCCCGTGGAGGAACTCGAGCCGATCGCGGCCGTATCGCTGCGTCGTTTCGTGCGTACGCATTCCACGGTCCCCGACCTGCCCACCGCCATCGCGGTCAAGGGTTTCGCCACCATCCAGCTCAACGGCGACCGGGCTCAGGCGCGCGATATGACGCGCGCGATGTTGTTGCAGCTGTGCATGTTTCAGGCTCCGGACCAGGTTCTGGTCGCCGTGGTCTGCGGTCCCGATACCGCCGCCGAATGGGAGTGGACCAAATGGCTCCCGCACACCCAGCATCCGGATTCCCAGGACGGCGTGGGCACCGAGCGCATGGTCTACGGTTCCGTCCGCGAACTCGCCGACGGCCTGAACCCGTTGCTGCACAACCGGGTTCGCTACTCACGCAACCAGCCGGCCAATCAGAATCTGGTCCACATCGTCATCATCGTCGACGGGGGCCTGCTCGAGGCCGAAGAGGATTCGCTGCGGGAATCCGGCTACGAGGGTGTCACCATCATCGATCTGTGCGGTTACGCTCCGCGCCTGGCGGTTTCGCGCGGCATCCAGATGGTCGTCGAGAACGGTGAATGCGTCGGCCGCGGCGCCACCGGCAATATGGAACGCTTCGCCCTCATCGACCGCATCAGCGCGCGCCAGGCCGAACAGGTCGCGCGGCGCCTCGCCCCCTTCCGGGTGGCGGCCGTCCAGCGCGGCGGCGACACCGTGGTCGAGGAGAGTGGAGAGGTCATCGACACCTGGGCCAAGCTGGTGGGCCTGGGTGATATCGGAACCTTCAATCCGGAAAACGGATGGAAGCCGCGTTACGGCCGCGACCGGTTGCGGGTGCCGTTCGGTGTAGGCGCCGACGGCCTGCCGGTTTACCTGGATATCAAAGAAGCGGCCGAGGGCGGAATGGGACCGCACGGCCTGTGTATCGGTGCGACCGGTTCCGGTAAGTCGGAATTCCTTCGCACTTTGGTGCTGTCGTTGCTGGCAACGCATTCACCGGACCAACTGAACCTGGTTCTGGTCGACTTCAAGGGTGGTGCGACCTTCCTGGGCCTGGAAGGTGTTCCGCACGTAGCGGCCATCATCACCAACCTGGAAGAGGAAGCGGACCTCGTCGACCGCATGAAGGATGCGCTGAAGGGCGAGATGAATCGCCGCCAGGAGGTGCTGCGTGACAAGGGCAATTTCGCGAATGTACTCGAATACGAGAAGGCTCGCGCAGCCGGAGCAGACCTCGACCCGATGCCGGCGTTGTTCGTCGTACTCGACGAGTTTTCCGAACTGCTCAGTCAGCACCCTGATTTCGCCGAACTCTTCGTGATGATCGGTCGTCTGGGCCGATCGCTCCACGTGCATCTGCTGCTGGCCTCGCAGCGCTTGGAGGAAGGCAAACTCAAGGGACTGGAATCACATCTGTCCTATCGCATCGGTTTGAAGACGTTCTCGGCCAACGAATCTCGCCAGGTTCTGGGTGTTCCCGATGCCTATAACCTTCCGAACAGTCCCGGTGGCGGATATCTGAAGTCCGACTCCGGTGAGATTCAGCGTTTTCAGGCTTCCTACGTCTCCGGTCCCTATGTGGGTGGTGGATCGCAGCGAGAGGTGACCCAGGCGGGAATTGTCGGCGGCGAGATCGACATCAATGCACGGCCTTTCATCGCTGGGCAGGTGCCATTCAGAGCCAGCGACCGGCTCCCGTTGCCGCCCGAGCCCAGCATGATCGAGGAAGTTCCGCAGGACGAAAGCGCCGAAAAGATCTCCAACCTGGGCATGCTGGTATCGCGCATCCAGGGACACGGTCGCCCCGCCCATGAAATCTGGCTGCCACCGTTGGACGAGGCACCGACACTCGACCAGCTCATTCCGCGTTCGATACTCACCGGTGAGTACAGTCCCGTCGCGAGTTTGCGCACTGCCATAGGAACAGTGGACCGCCCGTACGATCAGCGCCGCGACCCCTTGGTGATCGACTTGTCCGGGGCCCAAGGCAATGTCGCCATCGTCGGTGGCCCCCAGTCCGGTAAATCGACCGCACTCCGTTCCTTGATCATGGGTATGGCGTTGACCCATACCGCAGAACAGGTGCAGTTCTACTGCCTCGATTTCGGTGGTGGCACGCTGGCGGGGCTCGAAGGCCTTCCGCACGTCGGTTCGGTGGCGGGGCGCCTGGATGTGGATAAAGTCCGCCGCACCATCTCCGAGATGACCACCATCGTCCGCCAGCGGGAAATGCGCTTCCGTCAACTGGGCATCGAGTCGATGGCCGATTTCCGCAGGCTGCGCGGTACCGACCCGTCGAGCAGTCCTGCGGCCGCCGGCGCTCACGAGGACCTCTTCGGAGATGTCTTCCTGGTGGTCGATGGTTTCGGATCCATCCGCCAGGACTTCGATGCCCTCGAACAGCCCATCATGAACCTTGCCACGCAGGGTCTCTCGTACGGTGTGCACGTCGTGATCGCGCTGAACCGCTGGGCCGAAGCGCGTCCCGCCCTCAAGGACCAGATCGGCACCCGCATCGAACTTCGCCTGGGTGATCCGATGGATTCCGATCTCGGCCGTCGCGTCGCTTCCTTGGTTCCACAGGGCCGGCCGGGGCGCGGTATGACTCCGGACGCAAAGCACATGCTGACGGCTTTGCCTCGTGTGGACGGGGATTCGAATCCGGAGAATCTCGGTGCGGGCGTGGCGGGTTCCGTCGCAGCAATCGCGCGAATGACGCCTGGTCGACCGGCGCGGCAGGTTCGTATGCTGCCTGAATTGCTGACGCGCGAGGACATTCTTCGCAGTCTCGGCAACTGGCCCGCAGGTGTGGACACTCGGCACCCGAACCTGCAGATCCCGATCGGCTTGAACGAATCCGAGCTTGCGCCGGTCCTGCTGAACATGTCCGAGCAGCCGCATTTCTTGATCTTCGGTGACAGCGAATGCGGTAAAACGAACTTGTTGCGCAGCGTGATCAGGGGGATCCTCGAATCGAACACGCCTACACAGGCCAAGCTGATCCTGGGCGATTATCGCCGAACCTTGCTGGGTGTGATCGAGACCGATCATCTGGCCGGCTACGCGCCCTCCTCGGAGATACTCGAAAAGATGATGGCCGAGCTGGCGGGCCTGCTTCGCAAGCGGATGCCGGGTCCGGACGTGACTCAGCAACAGCTGCGTGATCGTTCGTGGTGGACCGGGCCGGAGGTCTACGTCGTTGTCGACGACTACGATTTGGTATCCACGTCGAGTGGAAACCCGCTCGGGATTTTGGCCGAGTTCCTTGCGCACGCAAAGGACATCGGCTTCCATCTGATCATCGCCCGGAGGTCGGGTGGAGCCTCCCGAGCACTGTACGAGCCGCTGGTTTCGAGGATGAAGGATGTGGGCACGACCGCTCTCATCATGAGCGGCAACCGTGAGGAGGGCGTCCTGCTGGCCGGCATCCGGCCGAGCGAAATGCCGCCGGGCCGCGGCACGCTGGCGACGCGCGCGGGCACCAGTCTCATCCAAACGGCCTGGAGCCCGGAATGATTGTGGACAACCCGTCCGAGAGATGGCACGCTAGGTGCCAATTGGACACTCTCGGTCAGTGGCAGCTGTCCGATGTCGAAGGGGGAGGTGGCAAACCGTCGATCATGACGTATGACCGTTTGAGTAGCCGATCGCTTGGTCTGGCTCGGTCTATTCGAGGCAAATGGTTGGAACCGGCAGCACTCGGGCTGCGTCCAACTTTCATGTAGAGACCACCACTGCCGTCATCAGCGGACGACGGTGAGGACAAACCAGAGGAGCTTATTGTGGCGCAGTCATTCAATCTCGATGGTGGAAAACTCGACGACTTCATCAGGCAGATGAACGATCTT
>NZ_BDBL01000011.1 GCF_001612965.1 Nocardia kruczakiae NBRC 101016 | reverse complement strand
CTTCAGGCGACGTTCGAACGTTTCCTGGACGCAGCGAAGCGGATGAACGACAGTCTCCTGCAGAACGCCGACAACTTGCAGGATGTCAACAAGAAGTATGGTCATGTCGAAATGGATCAGCTGCACCACCTCAAAGAGGTGGATTCGCTTCTGAACATGTGACGGTGAGCTCGTCCGACCTATTCTGACTACAGACATTCATAAGGGGAAACAATGGCCGACTTCGGCTCGATCTCATACAACTTCGGCGGCATCAACGACGGCGGTAGTCAGCTCCACACCGTTGCCAAGAACATCACGTCCGAACTCGAGGACATGGAGCGCAAGTTCCAAGCGTTCATGAGTGAAAACTTCGGCGGTGCGGGTGCCGAGGCTTTCCAGCAGGTACAGGTCAACTGGAGCCAGCAGTCCAACGAAATGTCGGCTGCGCTCGCGCAGCTCGGCGTAAAGACCGTCGACGCTGGTGAGGCGATGCAGGGCGCGGACATTCTGGCGGCGAAGATCATCGGCGGCTGATCACGCGAGGTTTGTCGAAAGGGCTGGCCGTATTCCCACGCGAATGCGGCCAGCCCTTTCTGCATAGCTACTCGGATCGCCCTCCCGCCCTGCTACATCCATTCACTGTTTGCCAGTAGTGCGTACTCTGCGGCCGCGCGTTGCTGCGCGTCGTCGAGCTGCCGGCTCCATGTGACCGCTACATAATTCCGGTACTGTATCGCGCAGGTGAATTGTCGATAATAGCCGTTGTCGGGAAGCTGCTTGCATTTGGAGTTCGGAAGGTTCTTGGGCGTCGAGCGGGTGTCGGGATCGGTCAAGAGCTTGTCATAGGCCTCGCGGGCGGAGGATTGACCAGCGGTTCGATACACGATGGCTCCGCCGTCGACATTCCGCATTATTCCTTTTCCGAACGCCTGCGCGTTACCTCCGGAATTGAAATCGCGCGACATCAGACTGTAGGCGTCCGAAACCGCGAACCGGTCGACATGTGTGGATTCGTAGAGTGCTTTCGCTGCTGCCCTATCGGTTTGAAGTTGCAGAAATCCACGCTCCTCGTACGAGCCCAGCGATCCGTTACGCGGAAGGTAATACTTGTTCGGGTTGATAACCCGTCTCATCAGGTCGTCAGGGCCCGGCTCGAGTTTGAGCACTTGCTCGGCTGACAAAGGCGACAGCGAGTCGAGCATCGGCAACTGTTTGTCGTACGTCTTTTCGACGAGAGCCGTGAGATTGTCCAGTTTTCCGTCCGGGGTCTGCGCAAACGTACTGACTACATACTGACCTCGGGCCACAACCGAGCCGATACTAGGCGTCCCGGGCTGCCAATGGGAATGAGCTTCCGCATACTTCCCCAGATGCACAGATTGGTTTCGGTCGGGTGCTACATCGAAGTCCGCCTTCTCGATCTCTGCGGCAGCGCGATTTGCACTGTCGCTGCTCGGGAACTGCATTATGGCGAGAGTGATCAGCGTTGCAGATGGAATAGATTGTCCGGTCAGATCCGGCTCGTGGTCGCTACTCCCGGAGGCGAAACCGAACATCGGCTTGTTCCGAAGGGCTGCCGCGGCACCTGCTTTGGACAGTACTCGTTCGAAATCCCAGCTCTTCTCCAAGTTTTGGGCCCCGCTGCCGTACTTCAAAGTCGGATCTACGTCGAGGCCGGTTACCATGTGGTTCATCAATCGAATTTCCGCCAGCGCCGAGCCGTTCTCTACCGTATGGCTGTACTCCTGATATGTGTCGATGGGCTCGGTCGGATATTGCCCGGTATCCAGATGTCGGACATCGATCTCCCCCGCAATCGGCGATCCGGACTTGATGTCGCCGCAACCCACCACCGTAATCAAAGTGGCAAAGGTGAGCAGCAGAGAGCGCGAGATTTTTCTCATACTATGGCTCGATTCATGACGAGATTCCGCAGCTAGTTCGAGTTCTCCAGGATCGCGTATTGGGCGGATGCCCGCTGGTGAACGTCGATGAGCTGGTTGGAACTGACTTCCGAAACGTACTCGTTGTATCGCAGATAACAGCGAAATCTGAATCTTCCGTAATCATCGCCCCGGTACTCGTAGCATCGAATCCAAGGGAGATTCTTGGGCGAGCCGACCAGTCGATCGAGCTTCTCCGGCGCGGAGTGCGCAATGAGCAACTTCTGTGCAGAGGCGGCGTCTTTCGCGCGATACAGCCGACTCCCGTTGCTGGCCATCCAATCCATCCCGGTCGCAGAGAACAATCCGGCATCGGCGCCGGGATCCGATGACATATGGAGGGCGGCGTGCCGGTCGTAAAATCCTGGGGCGTCCTTGGCGCTGTCGGTGGGGGAGCGTCGCAGTGTTCTGCCGAGTATGTTGTCGTGGTCGACCGGCCCTGTCGCGAGTTGCTCGGGGGGTGTCGGCGTGAAGCGATCTATCGCCGGCGTTATGACCGACAGACTTTTGGTGGTCAGCTCGGTCAATTCTGCGCGCGAATCTTCGTGCAATTTCTCTTTTGCGCCGTCCGAAACGCTCAAGTAGATCACGAATCGGCCGTGTGCGATGTACGAATGCAGGTATTCTTCCCCGGGAACCCAGTAGGAACGTATGTCGGGATGCCCGTCGATTGTCACGGGCCGAAAATCCATTTCCGGCGATCCATGGATGTGATCCGCCAGCGTACGATCGTACAAAGACCTTGCCGCGCCAGTTGCGGCATCCTGGTCGGCGAACAGGAGTACTGAATATGAAATTGTCTGGGCTATTCCGAGGTCCTTCTCGGACCTGCCCCATGTGTAGTAGCCCGCGATGAAGCCTTTCGCATCGTCATCCAAGTTTTCGGAGTCGATGCCGGCGATCGAAGGGTCCAGCCACGCGTGGACGTCGGAATCGGTGACGCCGGTCTGGTACTTGAAACGCGGGTCGATCTCCATAGCAAGGGGAGCGACGCTACCGAGTCTCTGGCCCTCCATAATTCTGGCCCGCGCAGGATTCGGGCTTCCAACTTTCCCAGGTGACGTCGTGAAACTACCGACGTCGAGGTCGTTGACACTGACGTGTGGAGATGGATCTGTCGGGTCGGATTTTCGCTGACCGGAGCCGCATGCAGCGCTGAATGCAACGATGACCGCCAGCAGCGCGGCTGTCGCCATATTCGGTTTTCGCAATATCCCTCCCCGTACGTTCGTGTAACGCTGCGAATGAAATCGCAGCCTGCGGTATCCTCCTACCGCACGCGGTCATGCAATAGTGGTACCAGTTTGGTGAGCATGGTCTGCTCGGAATTCGTCCCCCAATTTCGAATCGCCGCAACGGTCGAAGCGTCATCGAGTGGAACAACGGTGGCACGCGAGCTGGTCAACTGGAAGGGCAGCCCCAGAAGTCCACCGCCTCCGGCACTCTTGTCACTACGTACCGCGAGAACGTAGCTGTCGTCCGAGAATTTGAATGCGTCGTAGTCCGTGTCCGAAATCGGCCGCGGCGACGGCTCGTCCCCCTTCTTCGAATAATTGAGGTTGTAAACGAACCCCAGGTCTTCGAGAAATTTCGCCTGCGGCGTGCCGTCCAGGTAGATGGCGAGTTTGTCGTCGTTGGTGACATCGACGATCGTGATGGTTTTGCCCGCGAACGTCGGATTGGCTTCGCGCGCTTGCGCAACCGACGTGTACGACGATGCCGTCGTGGTCGTCGTCGCTGCCGCCGATGCCGATGTGGTCGTCGGCCCCGTCCCGCCCGAATTGCCCTGTGTCGCCCAGATTCCGATGCCGGCGGCCAAGGCGACGGCGACGAGTGCGCCGACTCCGCCGAGGATCAGGGGTTTGCGGCTCTTGGGTTTCGGTTCGAGGAGGCGGGAGAGGTCGGGGTCGGGGCGGGGGCCGGTCTGGGTCCGGATTCCGGATTGGGTCTGGTGGGGGAGTGGGGTGCGGGGGTCGGTCTGCGGGCGCTGGTCGAAGACCTGGATGGGGTAGGTCGGGGAGGTGGTGGTGCGGACCGGAGTGTGGCCGGGGGTGAGGGCGTTCGCGGCGGCGTCGGTGAGTTCGCGGCAGCTGGCGAAGCGGTCGGCGGGATTTTTCGCCAGGGCACGCGCGAAGACGTGATCGATCGCGGGTGGGAGGCCGGAGTTGACGGCGGTGGCGCGGGGAGGGGGCTCGTAGAGATGCCCCATCATGACCATCGCGGGTTGGGTTGCGGGGTACGGGTTCTGGCCGGTGATCAGCTTGTAGAACGCGCAGCCCAGGCTGTAGATGTCGGCGCGGCTGTCGACCGCCATGCCCTGGAGTTGTTCCGGCGGCGCGTAGGCGATCGTCGCGACGAAGCTGCCGGTCTGGGTGAGTTCGGTCGCGTCGTCGGTGGATTTGGCGACGCCGAAATCGGTGAGCAGCACACGTTCCTCGTCGTCGTCCTCGGGGACCGACAGCAGGAAGTTCGCAGGTTTGACGTCGCGGTGCAGGAGCCCGCGGCGGTGCGCGTAGTCCAGGCCCTTGCCGACCTCGGTGACGATGCGCAGCGCGCGCAGCGGAGTCATCGAATGCGGGTCGCGGGCCAGTTCGGCCGAGGCGTCGGTGCCGTCGACGTACTGCATGGCGATCCACAGCTGGCCGTGCTCTTCACCGCGGTTGTAAACCGACACGATATTCGGATGGTCCAGGCCTGCAGCGAGATTGGCCTCGCGTTCGAATCGGCCCCGGAATTCGTGGTTGGACGACAGTTCGCCGCTGAGCACCTTGATGGCGTCCATGCGCGGAAGGCTGGGATGTTTGGCGAGATACACCGTGCCCATCCCGCCGGCGCCCAGCTGGCGAACGATCCGATACCCACCGACGATGGTGCCGGGACTCATCACCATCTGTAACAAACTCCTGGTAGTTCGGCGGGCCGCGTATCGTCGCGGAGCTTACTGGACTTCGAGGTGGGCGGTCGAGTCACGGCTGCCACTGGCTGTTGGCGAACAGGGCGTACTGCGCGGCCGCGCGTTGATGGACATCGACCAGCTGATTCGAGGTCACATAGCCGACGTAATTGCGGTAGGCGACGATGCAGGTGTACCGCTTGGGCCCGCCGAAATCGGTATTCTTCGTGCTGTTCTCCACGCACGCCGAATCCGCGATCTGAGGTACCGGGCCGACGGCGGGGCCACCGCCCTGGAACGTGACGCGGTCGGTGACAGCCTTTTTCGCCGCGGCCGCGTCGTCCGAGCGCAGCACCAGGGCGTCGGAGGTCTTGGCGAATTCGGCGGCCTTCAATGCGGCGACACTCTGCGCGGCGGCCTTGCGATCGGGCATGTAGTGCACGATTCCGTGCGGGCCGAATACACCGTTGTCGTCGCCGTATTGCGGACGACCGGACTGGCCGGTGTTGAGAGCACGGCTGAGCAGGTAATTCGGATCCCAGGGCAGTTTGACCGTGTCCTCGTCGGAGATCGGCTGCAACCGGTCCAACAGCGGGAATTCGGTGTCCAGCGTCTTCTCGGTGAGGGCGGTGAGGCTGTTCAGGTCCGGTGTCGGAGTGAGGGCCAGTACCGACACCACATAGGGGCCGTGTGCGAGGAAGGACCGGATCGACGGTGTTCCGGGACGCCAATGTGCGTGGGCGTCGGGGTATTTCGCGAGCGGCACCGACTGGTTCTGGTCCTTGTATGCATTGAAATCGGTGTTGTAGAAATCGGTGGCGGCCCGGGTGGCGCTCGCGGCGTCGTTGAATTGCATCACCGACAGTGCGAGCACGGTGGAGTTGGGTTTCTCGGGTTTCGGCCAGCCGGTGAAACCCCATCCGGAGTTCTTGTCGCTGGCCGCGGTCGAGAAGCCGTACACCATGTGGTCGCGTTTGGCGGTGGCCTCCATCTCGTCCTCGTTGCCGAGCGCATCGGGCAGGACCCCGGCCGAGAAGCTGCCCGCCTTCTCGCGTTTCGTCAACGTCGAATCGACCTGATCCGCGGTCACCACGTACTCGGCGAGCCGCATACCCGCGGCCTCGGGAGCGTTGACGAAGCCCGGGCGGAAGTCCACGTGGATATCGAGTGGCCGCACGTCGTAGTTGCCGACATCGAGCTTTCGCACATCTATTTCCGACGGGCCAGCCCAGCCACCGATCGTCGCGCCGCACCCGGTCGCCGCCAGGAGCCCGCCGAGACAGGCCGCGACGGCCGCCGCCCGAACGAATCGTGTACTCATTTCCGGTCCGCCTTCACCAGGATGGTGTACTGGGCCGAAATGCGTTGCTGCGCATCGAGCAACTGCTCACCCCAGGCCAGCGAGGCATATCTGCCGTAGTACACCGAGCAGTAGAAGCGGACGGCCAACTTCTCTTTACCGTTGTATTCCCGGCACTTCGCGACCGGAAGGTTCCTCGGTGCCGCCGCCTGCTTGAAATGTTTTTCCGCTCCGCCCAGTTCGTCGCGGACATCGGCGGCTGCGGCGCTGTCGCGGGCCCGATACACCTCGTTGCCGTAATCGGCGAAGCGGTCGACACCGTCACGGTCGTACCACACCCGGGACTCGCCCGGATCGCTACTGAAGTGCAGCCCCGCACGGCCGAGGTAGACCCCGGGCGGGTTGAGCCATTCGCCGGTCGCCTCCTTCGGCCGGACCATGGTCCGGCCGAGCATCCCGTCGACGTCGATCGGGTGATCCATCAGCTTGTCCGGCGGTGTCGGCTGGAACTTGGCGAGCGCGGGCAGGACGGTGTCGAGGCTCTTCTGCACACGGGAAACGAGCGCCGGGAGATCGACCTTGTTGAACCAGTTCTTGGCCTGGTCGTAGACCGAGGTGTAGAGCACCAGCCGACCGGACGGATACCAGTTGTTGATCGCCTGTTTGGTCGGTACCCAATGTGCGTGAGTCAGCGGATAATTGGGGATCGCCACCGCCTGGGTCTGCGGATCGCGGCCGAAATCGCGCCGCTCCAGGGCCGCGGCGACCTCGGTCGCGCGCTGCTCGGTCGGGAAGATCATGGCCGCGTTGACCAGCTCGCTGCCCAGATTGTCCGGGTCGTCGCGACCGTAGGACACGAAGCCGCCGATCAGGTCCGGGGCGTCTTCGGCGAAGTTGCTCAGGTCGGTGAAATCCTTCATCACCGACGTCTTCGGATCGAGGAAGACCAGGGTGTCGAGTTTGCCGGTGTGGGTGAAGGCCGGGTCGATATCCATCGGCAGCGGCATCGTGCTGCCGAGTCGTTCCGCCTCGTAGAACGCGGCCTGACCGGGATTGGTGGGTTTGCCCATATCGCGCGGCGTGGCGTCGTACGGCCCCACGTCGAGACCGCTGAGATCGACCGTCGGCTCGGCGGCCGGAGCGGGAGTCGGATCGGAGCCGCATCCCGTCGCGGCCAGCGCCAGCGCGGCCACGGCAGCGGCCAGCACGCGCACGGAATTTCGCATAGTCCCCTCCCACAGGCTCCACGCCGGTGAACACAGGTGCCTGTTCGGCCGACGCTGCGAAGAAGATAGCACTCGCCTCCGACGGGGTGCCTTTCACCGGCGGCGGCACCCGGCACGCGAGCGTCGGTCCGAGCCGGGTGTCACGCCCCCGGGCGCAGATCGTCGACGAACTTCTCGCATACCGCGGCGATGGGCTGCCAGTCGCCGGTGGGGTATTGGCATCCGACGCTGACCTGCAGGCCGGAATCCACCAGAACCTGCCAGCGCACCGTGGTGCCGTCACCGGGAGTTTCCTCGTAGGACAGCCCGGGGCGCCCGCCGAAGATGACATTGCGCTGCAGCGGCCCGACAGTGCCGGCCGGGCGCTTGGCGATCTGGGTTTCGAGTGTGGCGGCGACGTCCTCGACGCCGGATCCCGGGGCAAGGTCCTTCTGAACCAGCGAAATGCGTTCGCGCGCACCGTTGTTCGGGGAAATGTCGACGCGGGGGCCGGAGCGATTGGTGATATGCCAGCCCGCCGGGATCATCGCGCCGACCCGCCCGAAGGTTTCGGCAGGTTGCGCTGGCTCCGCGGACGGCGATGCCACGGCGGAGGGGCGCGCCGCGGTGGATCGGTCCGTCGGCGAGTCGCCGCCGGAACGGGTCAGCACGACGGCGGCCGCCGCCGCCGCGACGACTACCGCCACCACGGCGGCGCCGATCAGCAGCGGAGTGCGGCGCTTCGGTGGCGGCGCGGTCGCGGCCGCATGTTCGTGCAGGGAGCCGACCCACGGGGTCTGCGGGGCGAACTGCGCGGGTTCGGCTGCGGCGGGCATCGCGGGCCCGCCCCGGACCAGGTCCACACCGGACATCGCGCGCAGGTCGACACCGAAACCGTAGCGCCGGGACAGTTCCGCGCGCATCGCGTCGAGCAACGCGGGTTCGGCGGCACCGACGACCACGAGATAGCTGGGCTTGCGGCCGCCCAGCAGTCGATCGACGACATCGACGACGGCCTCCGCACCACGCCCCTCGGCCAGGTCCGCGGAGCCGATCGTCGGCTCGTATTCGCAGGCCTCGATCCAGGTCTCGGTCCCCGAACGGCCGGTCAGGGTGACGGTCGTGGTGAGCGAATTCAGTTCCACCACCGCGATGCGCTGCTGCTGCGAGGTACTCGCCGACAGTCCGGCCACCCGCAATGCCAGCGGTTCGACGCTGATCTCGCCGGCCAGTCGGCGGGCGCCGGCCTCGAGCGCGGCGCGGCGGCGTGTGCCCCACTCCGACGGGCTCACCACCGTGAGCCGTTCACACGCGCTGGGCAGCCGCAGATTCGTCAGCACCGCGCCGAAGATCGCGGCGAAGGCGTCGGCCACGGTCGGCAGCATCGGGACGAAGGCGATGCGGTCGGCCGCGGCCAGCCGTACCACCGAAACCGCGGGGGAGGGCGGCTGAAGTGGTTCTCCCACAACGAGACTCGTGCCATCGCTGGCAGGCACCACCGAGGGTGCGCCGTCCCAATGGGTGGATTCGCTGCGCGCCCACAATCGGCTGTCGGTCAGTATCAGATCGACCGTGGACATCAGCTCCCCCTTCCAGGCTGGGTCTCGCGGCATAGTACTCCAGCACGGTGACGAGCCCGCGCCGCCCGGGTCCGGTCAGAAGTTGTTGGCCAGCAACGCATACGCCGCGTCGACCCGCTGATCGATATCGTCGCGACTGTTGGCGTTGACAACCTCCACGTATCGCCGGTAGGGCACGTAGCAGCGGAATCTGCTGTCCTTCTGCGGATCTCCCGAACTGTTGAGCGTCAGGCATTTCGCCCCGGGCACCGTCTTGGGCGCGTCGGCCGGCTCGTACTGCTCACCCGAACTGGAGATCAGCCCTTTGATCATGCGTGCCCCGGCATCGGCGTCGCGGACGCGCAACACCGAGCTGTTGTCGGCGACGGCGATGGCATCCATGCCGGTGTCGTCGACGAGCCGCTGACGTGTGGTCTCATCGGAGGAGATATGGACGAATGCCGGTGCGGCGTAGACAGCGAAGCGATCGACATCGGGCGTGCGGTTCGAGCGGTCGCGCACCACGGCGCGCGCGAGCAGACCGTCCGGGTCCACCGGTAGTGCGTCGAGGCCGTCGGCCGCGGTCGCCTGGAAGTGATCGAGTGCCGGTACCTCGGCGTCGAGGGTCTTCTGTACCCAGGCCAGCAGATCGGCCTCCTCGGACCGGGGCCGCTCGATGTACAGCGAGATCACGAATTGCTTGTACGCCATGAAGGTGCCGATGGTCGCGATTCCCGGACGGTAGTGGATATAGGCATCCGAGTATTTCGGCAGTGCGAGTTTGCGATTGAGGTCGGGTGCGACACCGAAGTCGACGTCCTCGAGTTCGCGTGCGGCCTGCCGGGCCGCGGACTCGTCCGGGAAACGCAGCACCAGATCGGTGACCGAGGTCGCCGCGGCCGCGCTGTCCAGCGAGCCGGGTTTGTCGGAACCCGCCGCGACATAGGCGACGACCATCTTGTTGCGGTCGAGCACCGGTTTGGAGACCGCGGCCAGCAGGCGGCGGGTGGCGTCGGTGCTGTCGGCGACGACGCGTCCGCCGGCGCCGATCGTCAGCGACGGGTCGATGCGGACGGCCGGGACCACGGCCTGCGACATCCGCATCCCCTCCGCGAGCGCACCCTTACTGCCCGCGGTGGCGTCGTAGCTGTGGCGGTCGACCGGATACGGGCCGACGTCGAGCGTGCGGACATCGATCTCGGCCGCGGTGGGGGTGCCCTGCACACCGCAACCGGTCAGCACGGCCAGCAGTGCGGCGCATGTGAAAACCAGAGATCTGCGAATCGTTCGGTCCATGGACCGCCCCCCTTCTCCCGGTGCTCTCTCCCGGTTCTCCGCCATCGAAATTACCGGACCGGACCCGGCAGCGGGGACTCATGGACAACGATTGCCTTAACCTTGTCCCTGTGGTGACCGCTGCGCTGATATCGCTCGGAGGCCGATTCCGTTGATGGATCGGCAGGTCGAGGTTGTCGCCGGTAACCATGTCGTCGTACGCGTCGCGGGGGCCGTCGTAGTCGTCGCGCATCGCGGTCGCGGCCGGGTGCACCCCGACGCACCGGCGATGCGGGCCGCGGAGGCGTTGGCGCAGTTGGTGTCCGAGGCCTCCGAGCACGCCCCGCAAGGCCCCGGCCGGATCATCGCGCGCGAGGCCACCCGCTGGCTGATACAGGAGGCCGAACAGGTCGACGGCAGCCCGGTCGACCTGGGTATTCTCTCGCGCTCGGATACCGGTGGGGTGGCGATCTTCCTGCACGGGGCGGTCACCGTGGTCCTCGCGGGCGCCCGGGGTGTCGAGTACTACCGCGGCGTGGATGCCGCCTTCACCGTCGACCGCTTCACCGAACCGCCGGCCCGCGCCGCGGCCCTGTTCATCGACGACGAGCACGGCCGGATTCCGGAACTGCCCGAACGCGGTATCGGCTCGCTGGTGGAAGGCGTGGCGGCCGCCGCGGGCGCGGTGGTGTGGTTCGAGGGGGAGCGGACGCGCGCGCGTGATCGTGCCGCCCGGCCCGCCGCGGGTGCGCACCATCGCGGCGAAGACGCTCCCACTTCACATCTGGACGCACAGCGACCCGAACCCCAGGTGCCCCCACCGCCGACCCGGCCGGACCGGTCACCGGAAGCCGATGCGCGGCAGGGGACATCACGTCCCGAACCGGCGGAGGATCCTCGCCTGGCCGAAACCCGGTTGCGTGGTACCAATCCCGCGCCCGGCCCCGATCCGGAACTGGAACGCCGGATGGAGGCGACCGCCCGCGCGACCTCGCTGACGGTGCGGGTGATGGGATTCAAATGCGCCCGTGCCCATCCGAGCGATCCACGCTCGGCGTTCTGCACGGTCTGCGGGATGCCGGTCGACCAGACCCAGCAACCGGCCGAGGTCGTCCGGCCACCGCTGGGCATGCTCGTCCTCGACGACGGGATGACCTATCTGCTCGCGGCCGATGCGGTGATCGGACGGGATCCGGAGAATTCGGAGGCCGCCCAGCGCGGTCTGGTGCCGGTCAAGATCGAGGACTCCTCCGGCGGAATGTCGCGGGCCCACGCCGAGATCCGGTTGATGAACTGGGATATCACCGTCGTGGACCGCGGCTCCACCAACGGCACCCGGGCCCGGCCGGCCGGATATCGCGATTGGATTCGGCTGCAACCGAATCAGCCGATGGTGTTGGCCCAGGGCTCGGAGATCCAGCTCGGCAACCGCGTATTGCGGTTGGAGCCGGCCGCGCCCCCGCCGTTCGGCTGAGTAGACCGACCGGCTCAGGAGTATCGCGCCTCACAGATCTCCTGTGTGCCCAGAACACCGGCCCGGAACGCGTCGACCCGGGAGAAGCCACTCGGCACGGTCTTACCCTCGACGTCGCTGGCCGCCAGTCCATCGCTGAGCAGTCCCGACACCGCTTTGTCGAGATCGCCCGGAGACAGCGCGATATCGCCCTGTCCGGCATCGCGATGCGGATCGGCGAGCCTCGCGGTGATCACGCCCGACAGACAGGCCGCGCGCAGGCCGGTCTTCGCTCCGGTCAACTGCTGACGCGCGTTGCGCTGCACCGCGAGCGCGTACCGCGAGACGAACACGACGTAGGCGTTGTAGTCGCCGCCGACCCGGGTCGGAAACCCGTCCTGCTCATCGGTATTCGCGGCGCCACGCTGCGCGAGGGCGGGGATGTCGGTGCCGATGGTGTTGGTCGCGGGGCAGTAGGTTACGGGCACGGTGTCGGCGCCGTTGCTGCAGTGCATGAGGGCGCCGTGGTAGTCGTAGGTCGGTTCGGACGGGATCGGCATGATCGCCGCCATCGCCTTGCTCAACTCCTTGAGACTGTCCTTGGTGATCGCCAATTCGCCGCGATTGACGTCGTCACCGAAGGACTGCGGCAGATTCTTGCGGCGGCGCTCGATGTCCTTCATGTCGATCGCCTTGCAGCCCTTGGGACCGTCGGTGAAACCGATCTGCACCGCGGTCACCCGCTCGAAGGCCGAGCCGTGCACCGATTCCGGATCCTCGGGATTGGCGTCCCGGATCGCGACCGTCGCGGCCAGCACGTTGTTGAGGCCGTCGGAGGTGTTGATCGTGAAGTGCGCGGCCTTGTCCTCGGCGACGTGCCGCATGAACGCCCCGGCGAAACAGTCGGCCTGCTGCTCCTTCACGATGACCGGATCCTTGGCGGTGACGATGCGCGACATCGTCTGGATGGCGTGGCCGTATTCGTGCGCGAGCACCATCACCACGGCCATCTTCCCGAAGCTGTCCTGCATCATCGGCAGCAGAACGCCGCGGTCCCAGCCGACGGAATTGTCCAATCGGCAGTACGCCGCGTTGACCAGGTGATAGGTCGTGTCCTTACAGAACTGCGTCTCCTGTGGGCGCGGCGCCTTCGCGCTCCAGGAGTAGAACTTGGTGACGGGGGTGAAGTCGCCCTGGAATTCGTTGTGATACTCGGCGCGCCAATAGCTTTGGATGTCGTCGATGGCATTGAGCGCCAGCGTGTCCACCGCGCCCTTGTCGCCACCGGTCGCGGTGAGCGCGGCATCGGGGACGCCGGAGCGGGGACCGCTGGGGCCGCTGGTGGTGGGCAGTCCGGCGACCTGGAACGGGTCGTCGTAGATGGATACGGCGTGCCCACCGGTCGTCATGGTGCAGCCGGCCAGTAGACCGACCGCCAGCACCAGTACGGCGAGGGTCGCCGTCACCGGGCGTTTCGCCATCTCCCCATCCCTCCCCGGGCCGGTAGTCACTGCGTCACCTGCGCCGCCCCCGGCGATCGGGGGCACGTTCGAGCCCCACCGATGTCACGGCCATCGCATATTATCCGGCTCATGTCATTACCGGGGGCGCAGAAGATCACCGTGCGCCATGAGGGAACCGATCGGATCTTCGAAAACACTCAGCAGGTGACTCTGGGCCGCGCGCCCGAGGTAACGGTGTTCGTCGACAGTCCGCTGGTCTCTCGTGTGCACGCGACACTTGGCTGGCAGGGGGGCGCCTGGGTGCTCTCCGACAACGGCAGTACCAACGGGGTTTTCGTGGACGCCCAGCGGATCACGCGGCCCGTTCCGGTGGATCGGCCGATGCTCGTCCGGCTCGGGGACGCGATCACGGGGCCGCTGGTTCATCTGCTGCCGGAGGCGCAATTCCGGCCACCCGCGCCGCCCACCCGGGCACAGTCACCGGGTCGTGCGCCGAATCCGCCCGCCCGCGACTCCGGGCCGCGAGGCGGGGGTCAGCACGGTGGCGGTCAGCACGGTGGCGGTCAGCAGCAGCGTCGGCAAGCGTCCCATCCCACACCGCAATCCGGGCAGGTGCGCCGCCCGGCCGCGCCGCAGCCGCCGTCGCGTCACGCGCAACGGCCGAATCAGCGCCCGTCCCAGCCGATTCCGGCGGCCCACAGCTCGGGCGGTGTGCCGAACGTCAATATGACCACCAAGGCCGACACCTCGGCGCTGCCGCCGGTGCGCGCGCGGGCCTCGACCGCGCCGATCGCACGCGCCGACCGCATTCCGGCCGGCGGCCTGACCATCGGACGTACCAGCGACAACCAGATCGTCGTCAACGATCCGCTCGCCTCGCGCCGGCACGCCCGCCTGGTCAAGAGCGGTGAGGGGCTCGTCCTCGAGGATGTCGGCTCGGCCAACGGCACCTTCGTCAACGGCCGCCGCGAGCAGCGGGTGGCGCTGCGCGAGCGCGACATCGTCACCATCGGCAACGTGGACTTCGTCGTGCAGGAAGGCACGCTGAAGCACCGCAAGAAGCCGGTCACCGAGCAGGGGCTGAGTGTGCACGGCGTCGGATTCGTCGTCGAAGGCAACAAACAACTGCTGGTGGACGTCAACATGCAGGCCGGGCGCGGCACCCTGACCGCGCTCATCGGCCCCTCCGGCGCGGGTAAGTCGACATTGTCGAAACTCATTGCCGGAACGACACATCCGTCGGCCGGTGTGGTCACCTTCGAGGGCCGCAACCTGCACGCCGAATACGAGGCCATGCGCAGTCGTATCGGCATGGTGCCTCAGGACGATGTGCTGCATCGACAGCTGACCGTGCGCCAGGCGCTGGGATTCGCCGCCGAACTGCGGCTGCCGCCGGACTCCTCGAAGGCCGACCGCCAGCAGGTCATCGACGGCGTGCTGAAGGAACTTTCGCTGACCGAACATGCCGATACTCGCGTCGATCGGCTCTCCGGCGGTCAGCGCAAGCGCGCCTCGGTGGCGCTGGAACTGCTGACCGGTCCGGCCCTGCTGCTGCTCGACGAACCCACCTCGGGTCTCGACCCGGCGCTGGACCGGCAGGTCATGACCATGCTGCGCGAACTGGCCGACGCCGGGCGCACCGTCATCGTGGTCACCCACTCGGTGGCCTGCCTGGACATGTGCGATCAGGTGCTGCTGCTGGCACCCGGTGGCAAGACCGCGTTCTGCGGACATCCGGCCGGGGTCGGTGACTTTCTCGGGACCAGCGACTGGGCGGAGATCTTCGCGCGGGTCGCCGCCGAACCGGACCGCGCCTTCGCGAACTACCGGTCCCGGCAGGCGGCGCTGCCACCGCCACCGCCTGCCGCGCCCCGCGGCGTGATGGGACAACCGCCGAAATCCAGTGGCCGGAAACAGCTGTCGACATTGTCGCGGCGGCAGGTCCGCCTGATCCTGGCCGATCGCGGCTACCTGGCCTTCCTGGTGGTCCTCCCGTTCGTGCTGGGCGTGCTGTGCCTGGTCGTGCCGGGAAAGAACGGTTTCGCCGCCGCGCCACCGATTCTCGGGCCGGACGGTCAATTGCATCCGCAACTCACCGGAGGCAGTGAATCCCAGCAGCTGCTGGTCGTTCTCATCCTCGGCGCGTGCTTCATGGGGTCGACGCTGACCGTGCGCGACCTGGTCGGGGAACGCCCGATCTTCCTGCGGGAACGGGCCGTCGGCCTGCTGCCCTCGGCGTATCTGCTGGCGAAGGTGATGGTCTTCGGTGTGGCGGCGCTGCTGCAGTCGGCGGTGCTGGTGGCCATCGTGCTGGCCGGGAAGAATCCGCCCGGGAAGGGGGCGCTCATCCCGTCCGGCGGGGTGGAGCTCTACGTCGATATCGCGCTGACCGCGGTGACGTGTGTGGTGGTCGGGTTGTTGTTGTCGACCGTTGCGAAATCGAACGAACAGGTCATGCCGTTGCTGGTGGTCATGATCATGTGCCAGCTCGTGATGGCCGGCGGCATGATTCCGGTGACCGATCGCGTGGTGCTGGAACAGCTTTCGTATGTCTTCCCGTCGCGCTGGGGATTCGCCAGCGGCGCGTCGACCATCGATCTGCGCACCCTGTTCGTCAACGCCCAGCCGGACGCGATCTGGCAGCACACGCCGGGTTTCTGGTTACTCGACGCCGGCATGCTGATCGTGCTCACCGCGGCGCTGTCCACGCTGACGTGGTGGCGTCTGCGGCTGAAGAAGTCGGCCGCGTGAACGGGGCCGATGACGAGCATCGACGGGGAATGCGCGCACTAATCGGACCTGCCCCGAGCGTCCCGGCGCGACAGCAGGCACACTTATGCATGTGACGGCTCGAGTTGGGGCGATACATCTCGGATGGGATGTGGTGTCCGTGGCCGCCGGTGGCGGTGGGACACCGATCCGCCCGGTCCAGGTGGAAGGCACATATACGCCGCCTGCGTATTTGCTGGCGGACAAGTCCGGGCGACTGCACACCGCGGGCGTGGACCGGCAGCGGCCCGATCTGGGCATCGCGGTCTCCGACGTGCGCGACATCCTGGGGCATCAGCAGATTCGTATCGCGGGGGCGACCTGGCCGGCGGAGTTGGTGTTCCGGGCCCGGCTCTACAACCCGCTCGCCGCGATCGGCAGCCGGTTGCGCGGCAAGCCCGACGTCGTGGCGCTGCCGTTCCCGGACGACTGGCCCGACGAGAAGGTCGAGGAGTACTGCCGTCTGGTCGAGCAGATGGACGTCCTCACCGACCCGCTGCCCGAATCCGTGGCGCTGTCCGGCTACGTGCGGGCCCTCGGGCTCGTACAGCCGCCCGCGCACGGTCGCCGGGGTGTGGGCGCGACCGGCGTCTATTCCGACGGCCGGGTCTGCCTGGTGGTGGCCGTCGACGGGGACGACGAGCAGCCCACCGAATCGGTCGGGGTGCCTATCACCCCGGATTCGATGCGAGACGCCCATTCGGCGGACAACGTCGTCATCGAGGTGATGGCCGCGGCCCGCTCGATCGGCGCCGACACCTCGACGGTGCTGCTCACCGGCAACGTGTGTTTCAACGACGCGCTGCGGCTGGCGTTCCAGAACCACCTGGGCGCCCGGCTGCGGGTCGCCGATCATCCGATGCACGCCCTGGTGCTGGGGGCCGCGCATCTGCTCGTCACCGACAGCGAATACGCCGAGGCGGGGCAGGGCCCGGCGGTGCCGAATCAGCCGGGTCCGGCGGTGCCGAATCAGCCCGGTCCTGCTGTGCCGAATCAGCCGGGTCCGCCGCGACCCGGGCCGATGCAGGCGGCGTCGAACCACAGCATCCCGAATCGCGGTGCGCCGCAATCGGATTCCCGGCCCGAGAACGTGGGCCGGCATGCGTGGCAGGACGCCGGTGCGCCGGAACCCGCCCGCCCGCCTGCCGAACCGCATCGTCGCCTGGAGCCGCCGAATCCGCACGGGGTCGCCGAGGGCCGGCACGCGGCGCGTGACGCCGGGCCCGCATCGAGCACGCAGGCGCTGCCCACCGGCGAGCCGACCACCCGGATGACCCGGGAGGCCGGCCAGTTGGAAAGCAGGTTCACCCGCCCCCCGGCCGGCCCGGTCGATGATCAGCGGACCACCGAATCCGGTGGTCGGTCATCGGCCGGGGAACAACCGGATGACGAGGAACACGCCCACAAGGGCAAGCTGTGGAGCAAGGTCAAGGACAATCTGTTCGGAGCCCCGACGATCGTCGGGGCGGTAGCGCTGGCGGCGCTCGCGATCCACGCTGACGGTGAGGCAGATCACATGGCCCGGCCGCTTCCCGAACACATTTCGGCCGCCGCGGCGGCAGCCGGAGCCGCCGCCGCACGGACCGACGGCGCCGCGGCCTTCGACGCACGCTCGCTGGGTGGCGTCGGCGCGGGATCCGATTTCGGCTCGTGGCCGGCCGTGGACAAGGTGTCACGCGCACCCGAGCCCAGCCCCGCCTGCTCGGTCACGCCGAATGCGGTCGAGCGCCCGGGGCCGGGTATGCGGACGGTCGCCGACCATCCCTGTGCGCATCTGGCGGTCGACAATCTGCACTACGTCGTCCCGACGGTCCCCGGCACGTTCGACTCGGGCCCGCCGATTCACATCTGACGAGTGCGGAGGCGATTTCGGGACCCCGAACCGGTCCTGGTATCGTCGTCGTTCGGCGTGCGGTACGTCGCGGATTCGTCCGTACCGTCACACGAGCCCCGGGTCTCCACCGGCCGCCGGGATCACTCGACCGTTCGCCTGGCTGGCAGAACATCAACGACAGACAGGGAAGCACTGTGCCTACGTACAGCCCGAAGGCGGGTGACGTGACCCGGCAGTGGTACGTCATCGACGCCACTGACGTAGTGCTCGGCCGCCTTGCCGTGCAGGCAGCGAATCTGCTGCGTGGCAAGAACAAGCCGACCTACGCCCCCAACGTCGATGGTGGCGACTTCGTCATCATCATCAACGCCGACAAGGTTGCCGTCTCCGGCAACAAGCGTGAGGACAAGCTCCTCTACACCCACTCCGGGCACCCCGGTGGCCTGAAGTCCCGGTCTGTCGGGCAGCTGCTCGACACCCGGCCGGAGCGCGTCGTGGAGCGTGCCGTCAAGGGCATGATCCCGAAGAACAAGCTGGGCAACCAGATCGCGCGCAAGTTGAAGGTCTACGGTGGCGCGTCGCATCCGCACGCGGCCCAGCAGCCCGTTCCGTTCGAGATCAAGCAGGTGGCCCAGTGACCGCTCCTGAGGAATTCAACGAGGAATACGTCGAAGACGCCGCCGCGGAGGTCGTCGACGAGGGTGCCGGCTACGACGCCGAGTACACCGAGTCCGAGGGCTTCGCCGCGCCGGTCGTGATCGACCGCCCGGTGCAGACCGTCGGCCGCCGCAAGGAGGCCGTGGTCCGGGTTCGCCTGGTCCCGGGTTCCGGCCAGTTCGTGCTCAACGGCCGCACCATCGAGGACTACTTCCCGAACAAGGTGCACCAGCAGCTGGTGAAGTCCCCGCTGGTCACCGTCGAGCGCACCGAAGCCTTCGATGTGCACGCCCGCCTGGTCGGCGGCGGCCCGTCGGGTCAGGCCGGCGCGTTGCGCCTCGCCATCGCCCGCGCGCTGATCGAGGTCACCCCGGACGATCGTCCCGCCCTGAAGCGGGCCGGCTTCCTGACGCGTGACCCGCGTGCCACCGAGCGTAAGAAGTACGGCCTCAAGAAGGCCCGCAAGGCTCCGCAGTACTCGAAGCGCTGATCTTGCAGCGCGCGGCCGCTCCCACCCGCACCCGCACGGTGTGCCGGTGGGAGCACGGCCGACGCGACCCCGTACGAGAGCAGGCGCCCACTCCCGGGCGCCTGCTCTCGTGCTGTATCGATCGACGGTAGGCCGGGGCGGGCAGCCTGCGTCCGCGACGCAGGGTCTCCGCGCCCACCGCAATTCAACTCGAGGGGCGAGATAGATGGGGCGTTTGTTCGGTACCGACGGAGTCCGCGGCCTTGCCAACGACTCGCTGAGTCCGGAACTGGCACTGCAGATTTCGGCAGCCGCGGCCCAGGTGCTGGGCCGGGGCAGATCGCGCGCGGTGGCGGTGGTCGGCCGCGATCCGCGCGCCAGCGGCGAGATGCTGGAGGCCGCGGTGACCGCCGGTCTGACCGCCGCCGGGATGAGTGTGCTCTCGGTCGGGGTCCTGCCGACCCCGGCGGTCGCGTATCTGACCGCCGCCTATGACGCCTGCCTGGGCGTGATGATCTCCGCCTCGCACAACGCCATGCCCGACAACGGCATCAAGATCTTCGCCGCGGGCGGTCACAAACTCGACGACACCGTCGAGGACAAGATCGAGGAACTGGTCCGCGCGAAGAGTTTCGTGCGTCCGACCGGTGCCGGTATCGGCCGGGTGCTCAGCCTCTCCGGCGTCGACGGTCATGTCGAGGACCATTACAGCCTGGCCGGCACCCACGAGCGCTACGTCGAACATCTGGTGGAGGCCACCGGCCGCGATCTGTCCGGCGTCACCGTGGTCGTCGACTGTGCGCACGGCGCGGCATCCGACGTCGGCCCGGCCGCGTACCGCGAGGCGGGCGCGCGCGTGGTCGCGATCAACGCCGAACCGAACGGGCTCAACATCAACGACCGATGCGGGTCCACGCATCTCGAGCATATTCAGCGCGCGGTGCTCGAACATGGCGCCGATCTGGGCCTGGCCCACGACGGCGACGCCGATCGCTGCCTGGCGGTCGACGGTTCCGGTTCCGTGGTCGACGGCGACGCGATCATGGCGATCCTCGCCCTGGCGATGCACGAATCGGGCGAGCTGGTGCAGAACACCTTGGTAGCGACCGTGATGAGCAATCTGGGTCTGCACATCGCGCTCCGCGATGCGGGAATCACCGTACGCACAACAGCGGTCGGCGATCGCTATGTACTGGAGGAGTTGCGCCGCGGTGGCTACAGCCTGGGCGGTGAGCAGTCCGGACATCTGGTCTTCCCGCGGTACGGCACCACGGGCGACGGGCTGCTGACGGGTCTGAAACTGATGGCCAGGATGGTCGAAACCGGTCGCGGCCTGGCCGATCTGGCCAGTGTCATGACGACCGTGCCACAGGTTCTGGTCAATGTTCCGGTCGCCGACAAAGCCGCGGTCGCCGCCGCGCCGGAGGTTCGCGAGGCGGTGGCGGAGGCCGAGCGAGTGCTCGGCGACAACGGCCGAGTCCTGTTGCGGCCGAGCGGGACCGAACAGCTGATCCGGGTCATGGTGGAGGCGACCGATTCGCATCGCGCCAAACAACTCGCCGACGATCTCGCCAAATGTGTGGCCGCGGTCTGAGCCCGCGGGCACGTAGGGCGGCGCGATGAACGGGGTGCGTACGCCGAGTAGGGGTGCGGCTGTATAGGCCGTTGGCGAGTGGTGACCGCGCGGCCACGAGGGCGGCGTCCGCGCATCATCGTCCGAATATCGGCTGGTCATCGCGAGTGTCGGCGGTCGGCGGCGGATCCTGCAGGGGGCCTGCGGAAGTCGTCGGCGCGCCGACGGTCCCCGAGATCGGGGCGCGACTGTCGGCTCCGGGAAGTATTGTTGGACGCAGATCATGACGCGACAGCGAAGCTTGATTTCCGTGAGGGGGAACAGTGGACCCGCTGAAGCTTGACAAGTCTCCGACGCTCGACGACTCCGCGAATTCGGCCCCGCCGCCGACCGCCACCGCATCCGCTCCGGATACGGTGCTGCGGGTCGATCCCGCGGCGATGGCGGCCTATACGGCCATCGCGAATACCGTTTCCCAACAGCTCGCTTCGGCGGCGTCCGTGACGGCCGGCGCGGTCGACCCACAGCAGCTGGCCACCGACCTGGGGCTGGTGGGAGCGGACTTCGCCGCCAAAT
The DNA here is from genome assembly GCF_001612965.1 of Nocardia kruczakiae NBRC 101016. Taxonomy (GTDB): domain Bacteria; phylum Actinomycetota; class Actinomycetes; order Mycobacteriales; family Mycobacteriaceae; genus Nocardia; species Nocardia kruczakiae. The sequence continues at coordinate 129,095 of NZ_BDBL01000011.1, read as the reverse complement.
TCGCGGCCGCGGTCTCCGAACACGCGCAGGCGCTGTCCACCGCGGGCAAACTGGTCTCGGCCTACGGGCGTGGCCTGAACACCTATACCGCGGGTGTGCAGGGCACCGACGAGGATTCGGCCGTCGCGATCACCCGGACGGAGTCGCGGTCATGAGGCGCCCGACCGCATTGCGCCGCCGGTCCGCCGCCGCGCGCAACGACACCACCACGCCCGCAACGACCTCCGATCCGTCCGTCGATCCGCCGATCGTCGCGACCCTGGTCCGGCCGCTGCTGGACCTGCGTGCCTCACTGGGTACCGGAGTCGCGACGCCCGCCGCGACCATCACCGGCGCTCTGTCCAGCGCGTCCACACAGGCCGCGGACACCGAGGGACCACACCGCGAGGGCGTCCACGCGCTGGAATCCACCTGGACGGGTCCGGGCTCCGACGCGGCCGTTCCGGCATTGCGCACCACGCAAACTCAGATCGGTGACATCTCCGACCGCGGCCCGGCCTACCTGGGCGTCCTGGCCGACGCCCACGCGACCAGTGCGCGGGCGGCCGGCCGGATGGACCGGATCATCGCCGATTTCCGGCGCGACGCTCGAACCATCCTCGGCAACGCCACCGCCGCGCCGGATACCGACGCCGTGATCAATCGGGCCACCCAGGCGCTACGCGACGCGATCACCACCGTCACCTCCGCACGCACCGAAATGGACGATCACTCGCGCCGATTGGACGAGATGGGTCCGCTCACGGTCACCACGCCGGCCGGACTCAACTCCTCGCAGTCGTGGGGAGATACGCCCGCTACGGTCCTGCCCAGCACCTACGGTGCGGTTCCGGGCCAATACGGCACGGTCCCAGCGCAATACGGGATGGCGCCCGGTCAGCCGATCGATCCGGCGCAGCTGGCCCAGCTGCAACTACAGCAGCTGCTCGTGCAGGCCGGTGTGCAGGTCGGCACCTCGGCCATCAATGCCGGTGTGGATATCGGTACCCACCTGATCGACAAGATCGCCGAGGTCGGCACGCACACCATCGACACGGTGGCCTCCTCGGTCGACCAGGCGATACCGCAGCTGATCAATCCGGACCACGCCACCGGTGACAAGACCAATCCGGCGGGGAATTCCGGAGATTCGGCGAAGCTGTTCGACTTCGGCCCCGGTAAGACGGCTCCCGGAACGACGGGAACGGGCTCGATCATTCCGGGCGCCCCCGCACCCGACAAGGCGCCGGCCGACAAGACCCCGGCCGACAAATCCGATCCGCCGCCCCCGTCACCGTCGTCCATCCTGCCGCCACCTGCCGACCCGCCGCCGATGCCGAAGCCACCGGCGCCCGCACCACCCGCACCCGCGCCGGAGCCGGCGCATCCGGGCGGGGTGGCCGGAGGTATGGCCTTGCCGCCGCCGGCAGGCAGCGGACAGGACCACAAACCTCGCGACGGCCAGCTCGGTGTCACTGTGCCGGCGGCCGAGACAACGGTTCCCGCCGCCGTGATCGGCGACTTCGGCGATGACACGGTCTGAGCCGGACCCGCAGCAGGACAACCCATTCGACCTCGGCCTGCCGATGGTCCGGACTCCCGTCGGTAAACAGGGCCGTAAGCGGCGGTCGGGCCGGCGAAATCCGAACCGCCCGGCCGCGGCGGCCTATCCCGGCGCCGTCGCCGTGCCGCCGGCCCGGACCGGTCCGGAGGCGGCGGCCTATCCGTCGGGGGAGTGGGAGCAGTGGCTGGAACCCGGGCAGCGCACGCCCGAGCCGGAGCCGGAGGTGGAACCGGAACCGCGCCGCATCCCGGTCGGTGGGCCGCTGACCGATCCGGATCTGGTCGACAAGTCGACGTTGATTCCGCATATCGTCGACCGCTCGGGCGGTAACCCCGGTCCCGCGCTGCGGCGTCCGCGCCCACGCCAGGCCGGTCCGCGCCGCGACCACCGTCGCGGTGAAAAGCTGCTGGCCGCAATCACTCTGATCGGTGTGGGCATCGTCGTCGTCTCGGTGGTGTTGACCGTCATCCATACCGGGAAACGGTCCCAGCCGGTCGCGACCAAACCGCCGATGGTCGCGGCGGTGCCGGTGCCCACTTCGGTGAGTGCGACCCCACCGCCGCCCACGACCACGGCCGCGGCGACCTCGACGATCGCCACCGACGGCTGCGAGCAGCAGCGCACCGCGGAGGTGGTCTCCGGGACCGACCCCGGAGGCACCGCGAGTGGCCCGGACGCCATCCTGGCCTTCGAGCGGGCGTACTACGTTCAGCGTTCGGGGTACGCCGCCCGCGCGGTCGTCGCCGACGACTCGTCGGTCCCGCCGGCCGACCAGATCCAGCGCGGCATCAATCAGGTGCCGGTCGGCACCCGTTACTGCGTGCAGATCACCCGCACCGGAGACGAGGGCCAATGGGAAGTCCGCCTCACCCAGCAGAAGCCGGACGAACAGCCGCATGCGTTCACCCAGATCATCAGCACCCGAGCGGAATCGGGACGCACGCTGATCACCGGCATCGCGGCCGGCTGAACCACATCCGGGTTCAGAACCGGGCGTGCACGAACCCGGTGAACGGCACGAGGAAGCCGCCGATCTCACAGACGATCAACGCGTACATGGCCGCCCGCAGCGGCAGTCCGATGTCGCCGCGGAATTGATTGGTCGTATCCCGCCGCAGCCCGTGCAGGCAGTAGGAGGCGATGGCACCGGCGAAGAAGCCGAGGACGATCAGTGCCGCAACGAGATTCACCGCAGTCGGCCAGTCCGACAGTTCCACGAAAACCGCGAGCAGCAGCGCCGCGAAGCTGTACATCAGGGCCGCGCGGTGTGCGATATCGACGTAGGGATGCGCATGTCCCTGCGCTGAGGTCCGCATCCCGTGGTACTTCCACACGCCCAGCAGCAGTGCCCAGACGAAGAGAAGGCCGGCGATCAGGAGGGTGATCCGGGTGTCCACGCCGAGTTGTATCTGTTCCATCCGGGTCTCCTGGGCGGTCGCGTGAGGCATCGCGATCGCAACGCCGAGCACGTTCGGATTCAGCGGTTTTCGGTGAGTTGTCCGGCGGACATGTGCCAGCGCCGGGTCGCCCGCACGGTATCGAGCATGCGCCGATCGTGGGTGACCAACAGCAGCGTGCCGTCGAAGGATTCGACGGCCTGCTCCAATTGCTCGATCGCGGGCAGATCCAGATGGTTGGTCGGTTCGTCGAGTACCAGCAGGTTGACCCCGCGCGCCTGCAGCAGCGCCAACGCGGCGCGCGTGCGCTCCCCCGGCGACAGGGTGTCGTTGGCGCGCAGCACATGAGCTCCGCGCAGCCCGAACTTGGCCAGCAACGTGCGGATCTCGGCCTCCGGCCAGTCGGGTACCTCGGCGCCGAACGTGTCGGCGAGCGAGGCCGTGCCACGGAACAGTCCGCGTACCTGATCGACCTCGCCGATCGCCACTCCCGAACCCAGCGAGGCGGTTCCGGAATCCGGCGCCACCTTGCCCAGCAGCAGCGCCAGCAGCGTGGATTTTCCCGACCCGTTGGGGCCGGTCAGGACGATCCGGTCACCCCAATCGACCTGTGTGGTAACCGGACCGAGGACGAACTCGCCGCGCGACACGACGGCATCGGACAGCGTCGCCACCACCGACCCACTGCGCGGGGCGGAGGCGATCGACATCCGCAACTCCCACTCCTTGCGTGGCTCCTCCACCACCTCCAGCCGTTCGATGCGGCGCTGCGTCTGGCGCACCTTCGACGCCTGCTTCTCGGTGGATTCGGCCCGCATCTTGCGACCGGCCTTGTCGGAGTCCACCTTTCGCGGATCGCGAGCCTTACGACGCGCATTGCGCACGCCGTGCTCGAGCCAGTTCCGTTGCATCACCTGCCGCGCTTCCAGCCCGGCCTTGGTATCGGCATAGTCCTCGAAGGCCTCCCGCGCGTGCCGGCGAGCGATCTCGCGTTCGGCCAGATACGAGTCGTAGCCGCCGTCGTAACTGCCGACCTGCTGCTGGGCGAGATCGAGTTCGATGATCCGGTTGACGGTGCGCGCCAGGAACTCGCGATCGTGACTGATCACCATCAACGGCGTCCGCACCCCGGTCACGAAATTCTCCAGCCGGGCCAGGCCGTCCAGGTCGAGATCGTTCGTCGGCTCGTCCAGCAGCAGAATGTCGAAGCGCGACAACAGAACCGAGGCCAGTCCGGCCCGCGCGGCCTGCCCGCCCGACAGCGCGGACATGGGTGTGTCGAGGCCTTGCGGCAAACTTTCGGTGAGTCCCAGTTCGGCGGCCACCTCGTCGGCGCGCGGTTCCAGGTCGGCGCCGCCCAGGGCGAGCCAGCGTTCCAGGGCGGCCGAATACTCCTCGGCGGCGGTATCGTCGGTCGCCAGCCGTTCGGCCGCGGCGTCCATCGTGCGCTGCGCCGCCGCCACTCCGGTCCGGCGGTCCAGGAACCCGGCGACCGTCTCGTCGGCCAGGCGTTCCGGTTCCTGCGCGAGATAGCCGATCGTCGCGTCGGGCGGGCTCAGCGTGATCCGCCCCGTCTGCGGTGTGCGGTCGGCCAGCATCCGCAACAGCGTCGACTTGCCCGCTCCGTTCACCCCCACCAGGCCGATCACATCGCCGGGTGCCAGCACCAGATCCAGGTCCTCGAACAGCACCCGGTCTCCGTGCCCTGCCGACAGGCCGTGCGCATGCAGAGTCGTACTCACGTCCATGAGTCTGCCGGGTTCGGGGTATCACCCTGAGCCCGGGCCGTGGAAATCAGGGTCGGGATGGGTCTCGCGCCCGATGCGCGCCGGGGTGCCCGCACAGCACAGTGGAATCACCACGCACGACCGTGACAGAAGGAGAGCGTCATGACCGCCCCCACCCGCCGCCTCACCCGATCGACCTCCGACAAGTGGATCGGCGGCGTCTGCGGTGGCCTTGCCGAATACTTCGGCTGGAACGCCAATGTGATCCGCCTGCTGTTCGTCCTCTCCTGCCTGCTGCCGGGCCCGCAGTTCATCGTCTACCTGGTGCTGTGGCTCATCATCCCGAAGCAGTAACCGGCGCGGCAGGACGATAGTTATCCACAGGCAAACCCTCGGCGCACCTCGGCGCCGGTAAGTTATCCACAACATGCCGGACCGGGGATGCGCCACACCACTTCCGGATGCCAGGATGGAGGAAATTCCCGCACGTCCTCGAGGAGCACATACATGATCCATTCGGGCGATCTGCCGGGCCTGGACCTGCCGGAAGTCGACGCGCACTCCGACCTCGGCGGCATCGGCGCCGTGGAGCTGAACCACCCGTCCCAGGACATCGACGCCGACGGCATCCTGGACACCGAGACCTTCCACAGCGACCACTCGATGGAAGTCTGGTCCGATATGGACCACGACGGTTACGCCGACCACGTCAGCATCGTCGACGACGGCGGCGACTACTCGGCCTGGGAATTCCACCACTACCCCGACGGCCGCACCGAGTGGGTCCAGGTGGACAAGGGCAAGATGGGCAAGTGAGCGGCGCGCCTTCGGTTTTCGACCGACGGCCCGGCAAGTAGATTCGGGTACGAGCTCACCTATCGCTGCGCCAGTGCCTTCAGTCGTTCCAGCGACGGCAATTCGCCTTCTACAGCATCCGGCTGGATCATTCCGGAGAGGCGGTCTTCAGGATGATGGCGGTTGTCGTGGAGAGCCTGAAGTGGTGGGATTCGCTGCCTGTACCCCTGGCTCAGTCGCAATTGCCAGAGACCGGCGGCGATGTGCGCTGTCTTGCCGGCGGACCGGAGAGGGAGGTCGAGGTCCTGGAGCGGAGGGGCCGCCAGGATTTGTGCGCTCGTACAGAGTGTCGAGATTCGGTGCGTCGCAGACCGACGCGTCGGCGGCGATGTAGCCACCGATAGGGTCTTCGGGCGCACCGACCCAGCGTTGTACGGCGTCGATCGGCCGTAATCCCTGCTTGCAGGCGGTGTCCAGCCGCTCCCGCCAGACTTCCATCCAGGAGAAGTCGCGACGACTCAATACGCGAACCAGTCCAGCAGAGTTGTGGTGCTGCGATGCCCAGATGTGACCGACGAATTCGCCACAGATCAGGATGGGCCAGTAGAACAACGGCTTACGAGTCCATGGCTCATATCGTCCTTCGAGCGGATCGCGTTGCGGTTTCGGTTCCGGATATTGGGGCGTTCCCGGCGGCGGGAGAGGGCCCCAGTTGTAGCTGGTGCCGTCCCAGGAGTTCACGATGGCGAGCCCGACTTCGAGAATCGATTGTCGACGGCCTCCTACTTGCGCAGGGCGCGGGCCATCTGGACGAGCTGCAGCGGCGAAACGTGTTCGGGCTCGGGCTCTTCGGTGGCTTCCGGATCGACCGCCGCGGTGTGCGGGATGTCGGCCTCGGGGTCGGCGAAGGGCTGATACTTCTTGTCGCCCAGGAGTTGGTAGCTGAGGTAGCCGACCAGGAGGGCGCGGGTGATGCGTTCGGTCTTCGGTTCGTATTTGGCGGCGCCGAGGGCGGCCAGGGCGCGACGGCCCTCGACGATGCCGTTGTGGGTGGCCTTGTCGACGGTGCGCAGCGACATCGGCCCGCCCCAGGCGGTGGCGAGGGCCTGCGCGGTGCAGTTGCCGGTGGAGATGTCGACACCGCCGGCGACGATGAGGGCCGGGGTGTCGATCTGCGGTGCGAGGGCTTCCGCGCTCGGGGCGGTGGGCGCCGGGTAGAGGGCCGCCACGGCACCGACCTTGCGCTGCGAGGCGGCGATGACGGCGGCGCCCGCGCCCATTCCGTGCCCCGCCAGGGCGAGTTTGTCCGGATGCACGCTGATGGTGCCGCCGCCCAGCCGCACGCCCGTGCAGATGTCGAGGGTGGTCAGCAGGTCGGTGGCCAGATTCAGGTGCGAGGGCAGCGGGCCGCGTTCGGTGTCGGGGGCGGCGGCGACGAAACCCCAGGACGCGAGATGCTCGAGCAGTCGGCGGTAGTTGCCGGCGCCGGCGAGCCAGCCGTGTCCGAACGCGACCGCGGGCAGGTTGTGGCCCTCTTCGGGGGTGTACACCACGCCGGGCTGCCCGGCGATGCCGAGGTTGCCGCGCATCACCCGGTGCGGACCCGGGCTGGTCAGAATGCTCAGAAGCGATTTCACAGACACCGACACGGGGGTGAACTCTACCGAGCCTCGCCCGGAATGCGGCACTGTCGCGAGCGCAGCGGCCCGGACACGCCGCCACCTGCTGCGATAGCAGGCCGATTCGCGTGTCCACGCGGCCCAAGTAGGCTGGGACACCATGTGCGGAATCGTTGGCTACGTCGGGTACCGGGACGCGCTCGGCGTCGTCGTGGACGCACTGCGCCGCATGGAGTACCGGGGCTACGACTCCGCGGGCGTGGCGATCCTGGACGGCGCGGGCACTATCGCGGTGGAGCGCAAGGCCGGTCGGCTGGCCAATCTGGAGGCCGAGCTGGCCGAGGCCGGCCCGGCCGCGTTCGCAGGTACGACCGGTATGGGACATACCCGGTGGGCCACGCACGGCGCGCCCACCGATCGCAACGCGCACCCGCACCGCGACCTCGCGGGCCGGGTCGCGGTCGTGCACAACGGCATCATCGAGAATTTCGCGCCGCTGCGGCGCGAACTCGAGGAGGCCGGGGTCGAACTGCGCAGCGATACCGACACCGAGGTCGCGGTGCACCTGGTCGCGCAGGCCTATGCGGCCGGACCCACGGCGGGTGATTTCGTCGGCAGCGCACTGGCCGTCCTGCGCCGGCTCGAGGGCGCGTTCACGCTGGTGTTCACCCATGCCGACCATCCGGGCACGATCGTGGCCGCGCGTCGCTCGACACCGCTGGTGGTCGGTGTCGGCAAGGGTGAGATGTTCATCGCCTCGGATGTGACGGCGTTCATCGAGCACACGCGCGAAGCGGTCGAACTCGGTCAGGACCAGGCCGTGGTGATCACCGCGGACAGCTACGTGGTCACCGATTTCGCCGGCGACACCGAGGGTGCGCGGACCCGGCCGTTCACCATCGACTGGGATCTGGCCGCCGCCGAGAAGGGCGGCCACGACTACTTCATGCTCAAGGAGATCGAGGAGCAGCCCGCCGGAGTGGCCGAGACGCTGATGGGCCATTTCGACAACGGCCGTATCGTGCTGGACGAGCAGCGCCTCGCCGACCAGGAACTCCGCGAATTCGACAAGGTGTTCGTGGTGGCCTGCGGCAGTTCGTATCACGCCGGACTGCTGGCCAAGTACGCGATCGAACACTGGACGCGGGTTCCGGTCGAGGTGGAGCTGGCCAGTGAGTTCCGCTACCGCGACCCGGTCCTGGACCGGTCCACGCTGGTGGTCGCCATCTCGCAGTCCGGTGAGACCGCCGACACGCTGGAGGCGGTGCGCCACGCCAAGGAGCAGAAGGCGCGCGTGCTCGCGATCTGCAACACCAACGGCGCGCAGATTCCGCGCGAATCCGATGCCGTGGTCTACACCCGCACCGGCCCGGAGATCGGCGTCGCCTCGACCAAGGCCTTCCTCGCCCAGATCACCGCGAATTACCTTGTGGGCCTTGCCCTCGCGCAGGCGCGCGGCACCAAGTACCCGGATGAGGTGGCCCGCGAATTCGGTGAGCTGGAGGCCATGCCGAAGCTGGTGGAGCGGGTGCTCGAGACCGCGCCGCAGGTGCGCGAGATCGCCCGCCGGTTCGCGCATCAGTCGACGGTGCTGTTCCTCGGCCGCCACGTCGGCTACCCGGTCGCGCTCGAGGGTGCGCTCAAACTCAAAGAGCTGGCCTATATGCACGCCGAGGGTTTCGCCGCCGGTGAACTCAAGCACGGCCCGATCGCGCTGATCGAGGAGGGCCTGCCGGTGATCGTGGTGATGCCCTCCCCGAAGGGACGCGCGGTGCTGCATTCGAAACTGCTCAGCAATATCCGGGAGATCCAGGCCCGCGGCGCCCGCACCATCGTGATCGCGGAGGAGGGTGACGATACGGTCCGTCCGTTCGCCGACCATCTGATCGAGATCCCGGCCGCCCCGACCCTCTTCCAGCCGCTGCTGTCGACCGTGCCGCTGCAGATCTTCGCCGCCGAGGTGGCGCAGACCCGCGGCTACGACATCGACAAACCGCGCAATCTCGCGAAGTCGGTCACCGTCGAATAGCGGCCGGCGTTCCGGTCAATCTGCTACGGCCACAAGATCTTCGCTCACAGCGACGGTTCGTGTCGTGCGACGTTCCAATGCGCCCGACCAGAGGGCCAGGCCGAGGGCGCTCGTGGCCAGGACCACGCCGACCCAACTCGGGCCGGTATAGCCGAAACCCGCGGCGATGACCGACCCGCCGAGCCATGCCGCCAGCGCGTTGCCGAGGTTGAAGGCCCCGATATTGAGCGCGGAAGCCAGCGTCGGTGCCGACGCGGCCTGGTCGAGAACCCGCTTCTGCAGCGGCGGCACGGTCGCGAAGCCCAGCGCTCCGATCAGGACGACGGTGATCGCCGCCGCGACCTTGTTGTGCGCGGTGAGCGTGAACAGGGCCAGGACGACGGCCAGCGCCGCCAGCGTGATGTAGAGCATCGGCAACAGGTGACGGTCGGCGTAGCGCCCGCCGACCAGATTGCCGATCAGGAATCCGAGTCCGAACAGCACCATGATCCAGGTGACGGAGCTTTCCGCGAAGCCGGTGACCTCGGTCATCATCGGCGCGAGATAGGTGATGGCGGCGAAGACACCGCCGAAGCCGAGCACGGTCATCGCCATCGCCAGCAGGACCTGCGGATTGCGCAGGACCGCCAGTTCCCGGGTGAACCGGGCATCGCGCGGTGCCGGCCGATCGGGTACCAGCGCCAGCACTCCGCCGAAGGCGAGCGCGCCGACGACGGCGACCAGCGCGAAGGCGAGCCGCCAGCCGAAATGCTGACCCAGCAGCGTGCTCAGCGGAACGCCGACCACGGTCGCCACGGTGAGCCCGGTGAACATCATGGCGATCGCACCGGCGCGGCGGTCCGGGGCGACGAGCGATCCGGCGACCACGGCGCCGATGCCGAAGAAGGCGCCGTGCGCCAGTGAGGCGATGATGCGGCCGGTCAGCATCAGATCGAAAGTCGGTGCGGCGGCGGACAATGCGTTGCCGGCGATCAGGAGCAGCAGGCTGATCGACAGCATGCGCTTGCGGGATACGCGCGTGCCGAGGCCGGTCATCACCGGCGCGCCGACGAGGACACCGAGGGCATATCCGGTGACGAGCCAGCCCGCGGTCGGGATCGAGACCGAATAACTGTTCGCGACCCCGGGCAGCAGTCCGACCACGATGAATTCGGTCGTCCCGATGGCGAATGCGCCGAGGGTGAGTGCGAGAAGTGCGAGTGGCATCGGTACAAGCCTCCACACAGAGTTGTAGATGGGCGTTACAGGCGTCGACAATAATTGCATACGCGTGTTAATTGCAAGCGCGTGCTATTGCGGGAGCGCGTTATCCTGGGGACGGCGACGACATGAGGAGGGCCGATGACCGCGGAAGCCGCGCTGACCGGATTGGCGGATGGCTGGTATGCGCTCTCGGTGCTGCACGACCGGATCGAAGCGCGGATCGAACGCGCCCTGCAGGCCGGTCACGAGCTCAGTGTGCGCGAATATTCACTGCTCACCGTGCTGAGCCGGCAGCACGACGGGCCCGGCGGCCATCTGCGGATGAATCAGGTCGCGGATTCGGTGGCATTGAGCCAGAGCGCGACCACGCGGCTGGTGACCCGGCTCGAGGACCGCGGTCTCCTGCAGCGCTACCTGTGCCCGGACGACCGCCGGGGCATCTATACCGACGTCACGCCCGCGGGTCTCGAGCTGCTCGAACAGGCGCGGCCCACCAACGATGCCGCGCTGTCGCAGGCGCTCGGCGAGGCCGCGGCCGATCCCGAACTCGCCCCGCTGGTCACGGCCGTGGCGGCGTTGAATCGCCGCGAGGCACGGGTAGGAGACGGGGCAGTGACTACCGCACGGTGACGGTGCCGCGCATCTCGGGATGCAGTGGGCACAGGTAGCGGTAGACGCCGGGGATCGCGAAGGTGTGGCTCCACTCGCCGCCGGTGAAGATGGGGCTGTTGATGCCCATCGCCGCATCGCCGATGCCCTGTACGGCATGCGGCACCTTGTCAGAGAACTTCCAGGTCACGGTGTCGCCCGCTTGCACGGTCACGGCGTCGGGGGAGAACTTCATATCCTCGACGTGCACGGTGACCGAGGCCGGTCGGGCCGAGGTCGGCGAGGCTGCGGCCGTGCCCGACGGCACGGCCGCGGTCGTGGTCGACGGTGTGGATGTCGTTGTGTTCGAACCACATCCGGCGATCAGCACGGCAGCCACCAGCGCTCCGGCGGTCGGGAGGAGACGCGTGGCGCGGTGGCGTACGGTGCTGTGGGCCATGGCTACGAGCCTAGTCCGGCGGCTGCGTCCGGTTCGCCGCACCCGCGCGCGGTGTCGGTGTCGTCGCGTCGGCGAGAGAGTCGCGGACATACCGAGATCGGAGATCTCCGGGCGTACTCTGCTGGGGGTTCCGATTCGAGCGCGATTCCTACCGCAATCCCGACGAGGAGGCGAATTGATGGCACCGGTCCTGCGGGGATACTTCACCGTCGACGAGGTGCGAGGGGCCGAAGCCGAACTGTTCGAGCGGGTCGCCGCGGGGGTGCCGATGCGCCGTGCCGCGTACGGATTGGCGAATGTGGTTGCGGCCGAACTGCGGGAACGGACCGGAGCCGTCGCCGGGCGAGCCGTGACTCTGCTCGTGGGATCCGGAGACAACGGCGGCGACGCGCTCTGGGCGGGCGCCACGCTGCGCCGGCGCGAGGTGGCGGTGACGGCGGTGCTGTTGTCGCCCGAGCGAGCACATGCGCAAGGGCTCGCGGCACTGCGCCGGGCGGGCGGGCGGATTCGCGAGGCCGGCGCGGGATCGGCCGCGGAACTGCTCGGCGCGCCGGACCTGGTGGTCGACGGCATCGTCGGCATCTCCGGCCGGGGTGCGCTGCGACCGCGGGCCGCCGAACTGGTCGCGGCGGTCGAGGCGCCGATCGTCGCCGCCGATCTGCCGAGCGGTGTCGATCCGAATACCGGTGCCGTGGACGGCCCGGCGGTGCGGGCCGCGGTGACGGTGACCTTCGGTGCGTACAAACCGGTGCATGCGCTGGCCGCACCGTGGTGTGGGCGAATCGAGTTGATCGACATCGGTTTACGGCTGCCCGCGCCGGCCCTGGCCGCCGTGGAGCCGGTGTCGATCGGTCGTGACTGGCCGGTGCCCGGACCGCACGACGACAAATACACGCAGGGTGTAACCGGAATCCATGCCGGCAGTGACACCTATCCCGGCGCCGCGGTGTTGTGCACCGGCGCCGCGGTGGCCGCCACCTCCGGTATGGTGCGTTACGCCGGGACCGCGGCCGCGCAGGTGCTCGCGCAGTTCCCGGAAGTCATTGCGGCCGAGAGTATTTCCGAAACCGGACGGGTGCAGTCCTGGGTGTTCGGGCCGGGGGCGGGCACCGATGACGCGGCGCGCGAACGCCTGGCGGACATCCTGGCCACCGATCTGCCGGTGGTGGTCGACGCCGACGGATTGACCCTGCTGGCCGCCGCGCCGGAGCTGGTCACCGGACGCGGCGCGCCGACCGTATTGACCCCGCACGCAGGCGAATTCGCGCGTCTCACCGGCCGTGAACTCGGCTCCGACCGGGTGGCGGCGGTCCGTGAACTCGCCGAGAAATGGCAGGTGACGGTCCTGTTGAAGGGGCGGTCCACGCTGGTCGCCACCCCCGGCGAGCCGACACTGGTCAACGAGGCGGGCGGTTCCTGGGCGGCCACCGCGGGCGCCGGCGACGTCCTGTCCGGCGTCATCGGCGCCCTGCTGGCGGCGGGGCGGGAACCGGCGTGGGCGGCGGCGGCCGCCGCGCGCGTGCATGCCCTCGCCGCCAACCTCGCCGCCCATGCGAACAGCGATGCGGGAGCGCCCATTTCGGCTACTCCGCTGCTGCACCACCTACGCGCCGCGGTGCGGACCTTGCGCAGTCTTGCCGAAGGTCGAGCGACGCCCGGCTGATCCGCGTGCACCTTCCGGCCCGAGGGGGTTGGGTGCCGAGACCGAAGCGCCGACTCGCACCGCCGGCATCTCCCACGGGTCGTTCCGAATCAATCCCCTTGTGCCGCCAGCGTTACCGGCTCCCATTCGCGCCAGGTCGAAAGCCGCGACTCGTAGTCGGCGGTCGCGATCTGTAGCGGCGCGGTGCCGAGGAACAGCCGCAGGGGCGGTTTGTCAGCGTCGACCACCGCCAGGATCGCCGACCGCGTGGCCGTCGGCTCGCCGGGCTGCTGGGCCGAACGGGTCCGGTTGCGCGCCGCCCGCACCTCGTCGTATGCCGGGTTCTCCGCACTGTGGACCGACGACGGGCCGGCCCAATCGGTGCTGAACCCGCCCGGCTCGATCAGGGTGACGTGGATGCCGAAACCGGCGACCTCTTGCGCCAGCGACTGCGAGAACCCCTCGAGCGCCCACTTCGACGCGTGATAGGCGCCGAGATTCGGGAAGGCGCTGATCCCGCCGATGCTCGACACCTGGATGATGTGCCCGCTGCCCTGCTCGCGCAGAATCGGCAGCGCCGCCTGGGTGACCCACAGCGCCCCGAAGACGTTGGTCTCGAGTTGTGCGCGGATCTCGTCCTCGGTGAGTTCTTCGATCATGCCGAAATGGCCGTAACCGGCGTTGTTGACCACGACGTCCAGGCGGCCGAACCGCGCAGCCGCCTCGGCGACCGCCGCGAAATCGCCCGCACGGTCGGTGACGTCCAACTGCAGCGGCAGGAAGGTGTCGGGGTAGGCGGCGACGATATCGTCGAGCGTGTCCAGCTTGCGCGCGGTTCCGGCGACCCGGTCGCCGCGCTCGAGGGCCGCGAGGGCCCATTCGCGGCCGAATCCGCGCGAGACGCCGGTGATGAACCAAACCTTGCTCATGAAACCCCTCTGGTGGATGGGTGGTGGCGGGCGGCGTATGCCCGCGTGAACCACGCTAACGAGCTGGAGTGCACTCCAAGCAAGGGGTGAACTCGACGCGATCCGAAGACACTCGGGCGCGCCGGGTGCCCGCGGCGCGCCGCGTGGCAGGATCGGTAGCCGTGAGTAGCGCTGATCCGCAGGTGGAGACCGTCGTCGATCTGGATGCCATCGCACACAACGTGCGGATACTGCGCGAACACGCGGGCGATGCCGCGGTCATGGTGGTGGTGAAGGCCGACGCCTACAACCACGGCGCGGTGCAGGTCGGCCGGGCGGCACTGGCCGCGGGCGCGGCTGAACTCGGCGTGACCACCATTTCCGAGGCGCTCGAGCTGCGCGCGGCCGGTATCACCGCGCCCATCCTCAGCTGGCTCAACACCTCCGACGCGGACTACACCGCCGCGATCGCCGCCGATATCGAGATCGGCGTGTCCTCGACCGCCCATCTGCGGGCGGTGGAGCGCGCGGCGCGGGCCAGCGGAACCACCGCGACCGTCACGCTGAAGCTCGATACCGGCCTGAACCGCAACGGTGTCTCCTCCGCGGAATATCCGCACGTGCTGGCGCTGCTGCAGGAGCTGGTCGCGGAGCGGGTGGTGCAGCTGCGGGCGATGTTCTCCCATCTCGCCCATGCCGATCAGCCGCAGCATCCGGTCATCGATGTGCAGCGGGACAGGTTCGTCGAGGCCATCGCCGTGGCCAAGGATTACGGGCTGCAGCCCGAGGTGGTCCACCTGGCCAACTCCGCGGCCACCCTCACCCGGCCCGATCTGGCGTTCGACATGGTGCGGCCCGGTATCGCCGTCTACGGTCTCAGTCCGATTCCGGAGATCTCCGACTTCGGCCTGCGTCCGGCCATGACCTTCCGGGCCCGGGTCGCCCTGGTCAAGCGGGTGGCGCAGGGGGAGGGCGTGTCGTACGGCCACGAGTGGATCGCGCCGCACGACACCACCGTGGCCCTGATTCCGGCGGGCTATGCCGACGGTGTGCCGCGCGGTCTGGGCGGGCGGATCGCACTGCGGATCGGTGATGCGGAGTATCCGAACATCGGCCGGGTGTGCATGGATCAGCTGGTCGTGGACCTCGGCGAGAACCGCCAGGGAGTGCAGGAGGGCGATCGCGCGGTGCTGTTCGGCGGGGCTCCCGGCGATCCGCACGCACAGCGGTGGGCGGAACTGATGAACACCATCCACTACGAGATCGTGTGTTCCCCCCGTGGCCGTGTCGTGCGAGGCTATACCGGACAGGCAGGGGTGGTGTGATGGAACCCGAACGGGCACATCGGTTTCGGAACGTGCGGCGGGTACGGTCCACACTGCTGCGGGGCGGGGTGGCATCCGCGAGCGTGCTGGGCGCCCTCGCCGGTGCGCAGGCCCTGCGGCGAATGGGCGCCGCCGTCGCCTGGCCGGCCCGCGGTGACGACCTGCGCGACGAGGACTTCACGCTGCTGGACCGCGACCCCGCGCGCCGCGTGGTGGCCGACGACGGCGTACCGCTTGCCGCCCGTGTCGTCGGCGCCGAGAATCCTTCCGCCACGGTCGTTTTCGTGCACGGATTCTGTAACAGCATGCATTCGTTCCACTTTCAGCGCCGCGATCTGGCGCGACAGTGGGGCGGGCAGGTCCGCATGGTGTTCTTCGATCTACGCGGGCACGGCAGCTCCGGTACGCCGAGCAGTGCGAGCTGCACGGTCGCGCAGCTGGGCCGCGACCTGCTGCGGGTGATCGAGGAGTGCGCCCCCCACGGGCCGCTGGTGCTGGTGGGCCATTCCATGGGTGGGATGGCGATTCTCGCGGCGGCCGCCCGGGATCCCGAATTGTTCGAGCGCCGCGTACTGGCCTCCGCGCTGCTGTCCACCACCGCCGCCGGGGTGACCAGTGCCGGTGCGGCACAGCTGTTGCGCAGTCCGGCGATCGACGGGTTCCGGGTACTGGTCCACACCTCCCCGGCACTGGTGCAGGCGGGACGGGTCACCGCACGCCGGCTGATCACCCCGGTGCTGCATGTCAGTTCGTTCCACGGCGACGTCAGTCCCACACTGTCGCGATTCACCACCTCGATGATCGATCGGACACCGGTCGAGACCATCGTGAAATTCCTCGAGGCACTGGAGGCCCACGACGAATCGGCGGCGCTGCCGGTGCTCGCGCCGCGGCCGGCGCTGGTCGTCGGCGGCGACCACGATCTGATCATCCCGTTCCGCAATTCGCGTGAACTCGCCGCCCGGCTCCCGGACGCCGATCTGGTCCGGGTCACCGACGCCGCGCATATGGTGCATCTGCAGTATCCCGAGTTGATGAATGCCGCGCTGGAGCGATTGCTGTTGCGCGCGGGCGTCTTCGGCGGCTCGTCCGTCGAATTCGGCGCGGGCCGGGAGGCGAGCAATGGCTGAGCATCGCGACGGGGCGCCGGCCGATCAGGGCGAGGCCGAGCGCCGGGAACTGCCCACGGTCGCCGATACCGAGGCGCTGGGCCGGGAGTTGGCGGCCGAGCTGCGGCCCGGGGATCTGGTGGTGCTCGACGGTCCGCTCGGTGCGGGGAAGACCGCGCTGACCCGGGGGATCGCGGCCGGGCTCGGGGTCGAGGGGCGGGTCAGCTCACCGACCTTCATCATCGCGCGCCAGCATCGCGCCGGCGCGGCGCCGGGGTCGATACCGCTGGTCCATGTCGACGCCTATCGGCTGGGCGGTGATCTCGACGAACTGGACGCCCTGGACCTCGATGCCGATCTGCACGAATCGGTCGTGGTGGTGGAATGGGGTCTCGGAGTGGTCGAACATCTCGCGGACCGTCATCTGCGGGTGCGGCTGCATCGGGAAGCGGAATCGGAGACACGCACCGCCACCTGGGAGTGGGTCGGACAGTACTGATCGGTTGTGATGCTCGCCACCGATGCGGCTCGGGCGAATCCGCGGCAGCGTGGAATCCGGCCCGGCCGACCGCACCCGGCCGCACCGGCGCCCCGGCAGTTGTTGCGGCACTTGATCGTTGACGAGCCCTGGGCGGGTGCCTCGTCACGACGTGCGCACATCCGGCGCGCAGCGGTTTGCCCCGCGGTTGCGACATGCGGATACGCCGACGGCGCTGATGGCATACGGGAGGTGACCAACCGGTATCGTTGAGGCAATCATGCTTGTACTTGCTGTCGACACCGCGACGCCTGCCGTTACAGCAGGACTGGTGGAACTGGAGCAGGCCGCCACACAGCCGCAGGTCCGCACTCTCGCCTCCCGGGTGACCGTGGACGCGCGCGCCCACAACGAGGTGCTCACCCCGCAGATCCTGGCCTGCCTCGAGGAGGCCGACCGCACGCGCACCGATATCGGGGCGGTCGTGGTGGGTATCGGCCCCGGCCCGTTCACCGGCCTGCGAGTCGGTATGGCGACCGCCGCCGCCTTCGGCGACGCCCTGGGCCTGCCGGTGCACGGCGTCTGCAGTCTCGACGCCATCGCCGCGGAGGCATGGTCCGACGTGCCGGGCGGGCAGGACGAGAGTTCCGGCGCCGAACTGCTCGTGGTGACCGACGCCCGCCGTCGCGAGGTGTACTGGGCGCGGTATCGCCGCAGTGGGCGCGTCGACGGCCCGGGCGTGTGCAAACCCGTCGATCTGGATTCCGGGGACGCCACCGCGATCGCCGGATCGCCCTCGCACGTCGACTTTTTCGATCTTTCGGTGCTGCCGGTGGAGACCCCGTCGCCCGCGGGTCTGGTGCGGTGCGCCGCCCACGACATCCTCGCGCGCGTGACGCCGGAGCCGCTGGTCCCGCTGTATCTGCGCCGGCCCGATGCGGTCGAACGCAGCTATCAGGCGGTGCGATGAGTACCGAATCCTCGCCCGTGGTCCATATCGAACCGATGGGCCCGGCCGATATCGCGCGCTGTGTCGAACTGGAACTGCTGCTGTTCCCGGAGGACGATCCTTGGCCGGACGTGGCCTTCCGGTCGGAGCTGGCCGGCTCGCACAATCGCTATCTGGTGGCGCGCGACGATGCCGGGCGCATGCTCGGGTACGCGGGTATCGCGCTGCTGGGCACAGTCGACCATCCCGAGGCCGAGATCCACACCATCGGTGTCGATCCGGACGTGCACCGCGGGGGAATCGGGACGGTGCTGTTGCGCGCATTGCTGGCCGAGGCCGGACGGCGCGGTGGACCGGTCTTCCTCGAGGTGCGAACCGACAATGCGCCGGCCATCGCGCTCTACGAGAAGCACGGCTTCCACATCATCGGCCTGCGCAAGAGCTACTACCAGCCCAGCGGCGCCGACGCGTTCACCATGCGCCGCCCGGCGATGACCGGATTCCCGCACCCGGGCGCCGAGCGCGCCCACGACTCCGAGGTCCTGTCATGATCGTCCTGGGTGTCGAAAGTTCCTGTGACGAAACCGGCGTCGGCATCGTGCGCCGCCATCCGGACGGCACCTGCGAACTCCTCGCCGACGAGGTGGCCTCCAGCGTCGACCAGCACGCGCGGTTCGGTGGGGTGGTGCCCGAGATCGCCTCGCGCGCCCATCTCGAGGCCATCGTGCCCGCCATGCGGCGCGCCCTGTCGACGGCGGGGATCGCCAAGCCGGATGCGCTGGCCGTCACCATCGGACCGGGCCTGGCCGGTGCGCTGCTGGTGGGCGTCGCGGCCGCGAAAGCCTATGCGGCGGCCTGGGATATCCCGCTGTTCGCCTTGAACCATCTCGGCGGGCACGTAGCCGTCGACACCCTCGAACACGGTCCGATGCCGCCGTGTGTGGCCCTGCTCGTTTCCGGCGGGCACACCCATCTGCTGCAGGTGACCGACCTGGCCGAGCCGATCGTCGAAATGGGCAGCACCGTCGACGATGCCGCCGGCGAGGCGTTCGACAAGGTGGCGCGACTGCTGGACCTCGGCTTCCCGGGTGGCCCGGCGCTGGATGCCGCTGCGGCTCACGGTGATCCGGCCGCGATCGCCTTCCCGCGCGGGATGACCGGGCCGCGTGATCCGCGGTACGACTTCTCCTTCTCCGGTCTCAAGACCGCCGTCGCCCGCTATGTCGAGGCGGCCCAGCGCAACGGAACCGAACTACCGATCCCCGATATCGCGGCGTCGTTCCAGGAGGCCGTGGCCGATGTGCTGACCATGAAGGCCGTGCGCGCGGCGCAGGATGTCGGTGTGGACACGCTCGTGCTCGGCGGCGGCGCGACCGCCAACTCCCGCATCCGGTCGATGGCCGAAGAACGATGCGCGGCAGCCGGTCTGACTCTGCGGGTGCCCAAGCCGCGCCTGTGTACCGACAACGGCGTCATGATCGCCACCCTGGGCGCCCACGTGATCGCGGGCGGCGCCGAACCGTCCCCGTTGACGGTCGCGACCGATCCGGGACTTTCGGTGTCCACCAGCCAGATTCGCTGACGCCGTCCCGAAGAGGATTCCTTCGGCTCAGTCCTGGGGCTGCACGGTCGTCGTGCCGGGCGCTGCCGACCGTCCGGACGGAACGGGATCACCCGGCTCGGCGGGCTGGGCCCGGTCCGAATCCGCGGATCCGGAACTCGACCGCGGCAGCACCGGAACCCGGGTGTTGCCCGGCTTGGTCGGCGCGGCCCCCGGCGTCGGGGTGTTCGGTGTGCTCGTGCCGGGCGTAACCGGTTGGGGCGTGGTGGTTCCCAGCAGCGGACCGAGCAGATGCGGCAGGTTGGGCGGCAGCGGAATCTGCGGCAGATTCGGATCCGGCCGCAGTACCGGCGCGCTGGTGGTCGGCGTGACCGGCGGGACCTGATCGGTATTGGTCGTCGGCAGCGAACTGCCCGGCGAGGTGCCGGGTGCCGAACTGCCCGGCTGGGTGCTGCTCGCCGGCGGATGTTCGGTCCGGCTCTGCCCGGTGCCGTCGGTCGGTGTGCCCGCGGGCATCGGGGTCGGCGCGGGTGTGGTGGTCAGCTGGGTATCGGTCGTCCCCGCCGGGGTCACATCCTGATGGGCGGTCGGCACGAGTTCCTTGACGCCGTAGCCGACCACGAGGCCGACCACCACGACCGCGCCGACGAGGGTGCCGATCACCTTGGTGAAGGTTCCGGCCGATCCGTCGCTCCCCAGCGCGATCGGGGAGAAGGTGGAGGGCTGGGCCGAATCGGCCACCAGCGCCGCACCTTTCGCGGTCACCGCCTCCGGCTCCGGAACCGAGACCACGGGGATGTCGAGCAGTGCGTCGAGTCCGTCGACCAACGAGGCGATATTGGCGCCGCCGCCGATGATCGCCACCGCCTCCGGGACTTTCGGCGCGCGTGCGAAGACGGCGCGGGCGTAGTCGGCCGCCTCGTGCAGCAGATCGGCGATCAGTTCGGCGAAATCGGCGCGGGTCAGCTTCAGCGGCTGCCCGGCGACGTGGTCGATGGTCACCGCCGGGGCGATGGACAGATGCTCCTTGGCCGCCCGGCTGCGATTGATCAGCATGTTCCGGTTCGGCCGGGTGCCGCGGCGGGCGAAATGGCAGTCCAGCAGGTGGTGGTAGATCAGCTCGTCCACCGCGGAGCCACTGATCGCCTCGGTGCGCTCGGAACGCAGCACGGTGTCCTCGGCCAGATCGGCCACGGTGACCGTCGTACCGGAGGCGCCGAGGTCGATCACCGCCACCGTCTCGTAGCGGTCGAGCAGGCCGGTGTCGCGCAAATAGGTCAGTGCCGCAGTACTTTCGGGGATGAGCTGCACATCCCGGCGCTGCCGGCCGATCGCGGCGCGAATCGCCATCGCCTGCTCGCGATCGCGGTAGGCGACCGCGATGGCGCCGGGCGGGACGGGCTGGGTCTGCGGCGCCGAGGCGCCGGGCGAGTGCGTGCCGACGCGGTGCAGATAGTCGCGGGGCATCTGCGTGGTCATCAGTTCGATCGACGAGGCGACCAGATCACCCGGATCGGAATGTGCCACATCCGCCGATACGACGCGGTAGTCGAAACTCCGGGCACCGTTGGGCGCGGTGGCGACGACGGCCGAGCAGACGACCTCGTTCCCGGCGGAGATACCGAGGGATGTTCGCATGTTCACCTCCCTTCTCGAGCTGGTCGAGCGGACGGCCATGGTGGTACCGACCATCTCGAACGGACATCAGGGGCATCCGCTGTGCGGCGAATACTCCGCGCGCGGATCGGGACGGGTCTTCCTCCGTCGGGGGGCGGTCCGGTGAGGCGCCATACCGTCAGGCTCTCGGTCCCATCAGGTGCGATCCGTTTTCAGGGTCGGGACCGGCCGTCGATCACGTGCGGTCTTGTTCTCGTCTCAGGTGTGCGCGAGGTCGTCGCGCGATGGGTGAAGCTGTTGTACTCGGCGGATCGCGTGACGGCTACGGCCGATGGGCACGCCGTAACGACACAGCTGTCGTACGACATGACCGATCACGGAACCGTCTTACATACTGTCACAATCCGTTATCCGAACGTTACAGATTTTTCGGATCAATTGCCATGCCCTCGGGCGTGTCGTGAAGTCAGCACTGCCCACCCTTGAGCGCTGGCACTCGCATGTATAGAGTGCTAGTCGGCACTGGTTGTGCTCAGGTGCCAGCTCGACTTTGGGCAAGGGTCCCGGCACCCGCGACGACGGGGCTGTGCGCAGGGTCGGCACGGCGGTAGTGGTAACGCTCCACGAACGCCGCATCAACACCGTGACCAAACCGTGAGTCCGGGGAACAGCCCCGGACGACCGAATCCCCTGAAAGTGGAGGGCTCAACGTGGCGAGCGTGAACATCAAGCCGCTCGAGGACAAGATCCTCGTCCAGGCCAACGAGGCCGAGACGACGACCGCCTCCGGCCTGGTCATCCCCGACACGGCGAAGGAGAAGCCCCAGGAGGGCACCGTCGTCGCCGTAGGACCCGGCCGGTGGGACGAGGACGGCGAGAAGCGCATTCCGCTGGACGTCAAGGAAGGCGACGTCGTCATCTACAGCAAGTACGGCGGCACCGAGATCAAGTACAACGGCGAGGAGTACCTGATCCTGTCGGCGCGCGACCTGCTGGCCGTCGTCGACAAGTGATGACCGACCGATGACCCTCGCGGCCGTCGCGATTCGGATCGCACCGTAACGACCGCTGCCCCGGTGCCCCACGCATGGGCCCCGGGGCAGTGATCGTTGTGACTCCTGCATCCAGGCCGCGGGTCGTCGCAGGCCCGTCCACCACTCCCACCCCAAGGACATCTCAACCATGGCAAAGCAGATCGAGTTCGACGAGAAGGCTCGTCGGGCAATGGAACGCGGCGTCGACAAGCTGGCCGACGCCGTCAAGGTCACCCTCGGCCCGCGCGGCCGGCACGTGGTGCTGGCCAAGGCGTTCGGCGGCCCCACCGTCACCAACGACGGCGTCACCATCGCACGCGACATCGACCTCGAGGATCCCTTCGAGAACCTCGGCGCGCAGCTGGTCAAGAGCGTCGCCACCAAGACCAACGACGTCGCCGGCGACGGCACCACCACCGCCACCGTGCTGGCCCAGGCCCTCATCAAGGGCGGCCTCAAGAACCTCGCCGCCGGTGCCAACCCGATCGGCCTCGGCGTCGGTATGAGCAAGGCCGCCGACGTCGTCTCCGAGGCGCTGCTGGCCGCCGCCAAGCCGGTCTCCGGCGAGAAGGCCATCGCCCAGGTCGCCACCGTCTCCTCGCGTGACGAGGAAATCGGCGAGATGGTCGGCAAGGCGCTGACCACTGTCGGCAAGGACGGCGTGGTCACCGTCGAGGAGTCCTCCACGGTCAGCACCGACCTGGAGATCACCGAGGGCGTGCAGTTCGACAAGGGCTACCTGTCGGGCTACTTCGTCACCGACCCCGACAAGCAGGAAGCCGTCCTCGAGGACGTCCAAGTGCTGCTGCACCGGGAGAAGATCAGCTCGCTGCCCGACTTCTTGCCGCTGCTCGAGAAGATCGCCGAATCCGGCAAGCCGGTGCTGATCATCGCCGAGGACATCGAGGGCGAGGCGCTGTCCACCCTGGTCGTCAACGCCATCCGCAAGACCCTCAAGGTCGTCGCGGTCAAGGCGCCGTTCTTCGGTGACCGCCGCAAGGCGTTCCTCGACGACCTGGCCGTCGTCACCGGTGGCACCGTGATCAACCCCGACCTGGGCATCAGCCTGCGCGAGGCCGGTCTGGACCTGCTCGGCCACGCCCGTCGCGTGGTCGTCACCAAGGACGAGACCACCATCGTCGACGGCGCCGGCACCCAGGAGGCCATCGACGCCCGCGTCGCGCAGCTGCGCGGCGAGATCGAGGCCACCGACTCCGACTGGGACCGCGAGAAGCTGGAGGAGCGGCTGGCCAAGCTGTCCGGCGGCGTCGCGGTCATCAAGGTCGGCGCGGCCACCGAAACCGCGCTCAAGGAGCGCAAGTACCGGGTCGAGGACGCGGTCAGCGCGGCCAAGGCCGCGGTCGAGGAGGGCATCGTCTCCGGCGGTGGAACCGCACTGGTGCAGGCGGCCACCAAGCTGGTCGAACTGCGCGACTCGCTGACCGGTGACCAGGCCATCGGCGTCGAGGTCGTGCGGCAGGCGCTGCGGGCGCCGCTGTACTGGATCGCCACCAACGCCGGTATCGACGGTGCGGTCGTGGTCAGCAAGGTCAGCGAGGGCAAGGACGGCTTCAACGCCGCCACCCTGACCTACGGCGACCTGATCACCGACGGTGTCGTCGACCCGGTCAAGGTCACCCGTTCCGCGGTCCTCAACGCCACCTCCGTGGCGCGGATGGTGCTCACCACCGAGAGCGCCGTGGTCGACAAGCCGGCCGAGGAAGAGGCGGGCGACCACCACGGTCACGCGCACTGAGTTATCGGCCTCTGTATTTTTGGCCTCCGCTTCGCTCCGGCAGGGTCGCGGCCCCCTAGGTCTCGTCGATCGGCACCCGTTGCTTGCTCCTTCGTCGCGTGCGCAACGGGCACCGATCGACGAGCCGGGCCGCAACCCGTGGGGGTTGGGTCGGGCCGAGAATCCTCGGTGACTGCAGATTGTGTAACGCAACGGCCCGTTCACGTTCGAAACGTGAACGGGCCGTTGGCGTTTTCGGGGTGAGACCGCGAGGGGATCCTCGCTGGAGCGTGGCGTCTGCGCCGGGCTCGGTCGTCGCCGGGGGCTCAGTTGAGGGAGGTGGGGCCGGCTTCCTCACCGTTGCGGTGAGCCGGTGGGCGAATATGTCGTGCGGCGGGGGCGTGATCGTCGGCGATCGCGGCCAGGAGCCGGGTGCGGAGGGTGGCGGGTGGCTGGACGGCCGACGCCGAGGCGAACAGGGTAAGAGCTTCTCTGGTCAGTTGCACTTCCGTGTCGAAGTCCGCGCGCAGTGCCGGATCGCCGGAGTCGAACAGCTCCTGCACCGCGCGCTGGTCCTCGTCGCCGATCGATCCGAGCGCGACCGTATGCGCGAGATCGATCTGGCTCTCGTTCATCTCACGTCACTCCCAAACTCTTTTTCAGTCGTGTCAATCCGTCCCGAATCCGGGACTTGACGGTCGGTAACCCTACTCCGAGGTAAGTAGCCACCTCGGCATATGTCCGGCCGCCGAAATATGCCAGCGAAATGGCCTCGCGCTGGGTTTCGGTGAGGGTGGCGAGGCTCTCGCGTACGGCCTGTTGTTCGAGTCGGCGGCCGACTTCCTCGGTGACCTCGTCGAATTCGTTGCCGAGAGTCGCGGCGCCGTAGGTGACCTCACGCTGGGCGTGCGCCTGTTCGGCGCGGACGCGGTCGACGGCCCGCCGATGCGCGAGCGTCATCAGCCAGGTCACCGCCGAACCCTTGGCCGGGTCGAAATTGGCTGCGGTGCGCCAGATCTGGAGGTAGACCTCCTGGGTCGTCTCCTCCGCGTAACCGGAATCGTGGAGGACACGCAGCACCAATCCGAATACCCGGGCGCTCGTGCGGTCGTACAGCTCGGCGAATGCTTGCCGATCGGCCCGGCCGCAGCGCTCCAGAAGTGCCGCCAGCTCGATACTTTCGCTTGCGCGTGCCGTGATCGCAGAGTCCACACTCGGTGTGGCCACCCGACCGTCCCCGATGGATCCTTGGAACGAGTCGCCCTCTGCGGCCGGCGGCCGCGTTGTCACAACGCTCCATTCTGTGTCATCGGCCACTACCGTAGCGCGCCGCTATGACCTCCTTCCAGGTGGGGTGCGTCAGGCAACGCACCTGTGGCCCAGCGGATTTCGCGCATAGAACGACACGCCGAGGAGTGTATGGAGACACGCCGTGACACGCCGATGACTTTTACGAAACGCTGAGGCTTGGGTGCGGCTGTTGGTCTACCTGCGGCAGGCGAATCGGCGGTGGCCGAGAACCTGCGCCTGTACCGTTGTCGCCGGCCACGTTCAGTGGCCGGTTGTTTGCTAGGTATTCGGCGCCCCAGCTGGTTCGGATCGGTCCGCTGCGACCGAATTTCGCGTGCGCCGGTCAGACGGCCATCCGGCGGCGATTGCGCCGGGCGTGGAGTTCGCGTTCGGTCTCCGACATACCGCCCCAGATGCCGTACGGCTCGCTGACCTTCAGGGCGTGGCTGCGGCACTGCATGAGCACCGGGCAGGTCCGGCAGATCTCCTTGGCGCGCAACTCCCGCTGGGTGCGCGCGCGTCCGCGCTCGCCGTCGGGATGGAAGAAGACGGAGGAGTCCACACCGCGGCACGAACCGCGCATCTGCCAATCCCAGATGTCGGCGTTGGGACCGGGGAGGTGGGTGGGCATGGGCATGGTGAACTCCTCATGGTGCGAGCTCGTCGGCGTTGTCGAGCGGTGCTTGGCAGCAGCGGTCTGTCCGGACCCTGGGCGGGGGCGACAGTGACCTCGCCGAGATCGGGCTCGGACCGTATCGCCGATCTCCGGCGATCGCAGTACGCGGTCGCCGCAATTTCGCGCGGCGCCGACGACGGCGATGAAGTACGTTAGGTCGCACAGTGAAATCACGTCAATAGATACGTCGACAGTGATCGCAATTCCGGCAGATCTCAGATTTAACCTGCACGCTGTTTACTTTCCGGACCGGGAAAGCGATACTGACCGGTTGACTTGTTTCGCGAGTATTGCGACATGTCCGTAGATTCTCACATATTCCCAGTTCACACGGTGCTTAGCGGAAGAAATGACCTGTTGTACTTGCCAACGCTGGGGAGTGTGATATGTGATGTGGCACACTGGTCCCGCTGGTGCGGAAGAAGTCCGGATGGCCGAGCCGGGGCGGGCAGGTTAATAATCCGAAAAGCATGCGAATTTCGCTTCGGTGCGCCGGCGGTTAGCTCGTCGCAGATTTACCTGATGGAAACACGGTGCCCCCGATTTTTCGCTGAGAAATAGCCCGTGCGCGGTGTGGGGTACCGCACCCCTCCGGATAAGGTGCGCTGGTGTTGGATTTGTCTCCGCGAGTCGGCGGGTTGCTGGCCTCCGGGAGCGCGCCCGTACTGGCCGACGCGGCGTTCGGCGGCCGCCCCGGGATCGCGCCCGCGGATCTTCCCGCCGCCACCGGCCCCGTCGAAACCTGGCTGCGGGCGGTCGTCCTCGGTGGTCAAGGGCGATATGCGGCGGCACGCGCCGAATTGCTCCGGGCCGCCCGGCTGACCACGGATCCGATCCTCGGCTCGCTCGTGGCCTCCACCGAGGCGTCGCTGCTGCGCCAGCTCGGCCGGCATGCGGGCGCGGCGATTCTGGACGGGCGGGCGGCGGCGCTGGCCGTGAACCCGCCGGTGGGGAGGGCGGCCGATCCGATGCGCGCCGCGGCGGTCTGCGACGCGTTCACCGGATTGGCCGCGGACGCGCTCGGGACCGGGCAGCCACAGGTGTCCGCGCGATTGCTGCGGCGCTGTCGCGACGAAGTCGATCGCGCGCCGGCGAATCTGCGAGCCCTGGTGCGCTGGCATTGGGTCAGCGCCGAAACCGCGCTTGCAGCACCCGGTATGGGACTGGTCGCCGAGCCTGCCCTGGCTCATGCCGAGGCGGCGGTGGCCGCGGCCGGGCGGATGGGATCGGTTCGGCATCAAGTGAAGTCGCGGCTGCTGGTGGCCGCCGCGGCGGCGGGCGACGGTGACATCGATCGCAGCCGCGCCGTGGCCGAGCTGGTCGATTCCGACTGCGCCGCACACGGATTGCTGCCGCTGCGCTGGGCCGCCGCGATGTTGCGAGCGGGGGTGTGCGAACCGGACGAGGCCCGTCGCGCGGCCGCGGAATCGGGTGCGTACGCGCAGATCCTGGCTGGTCGGGGCGGTCGGCTGCGGCTCGGTCCGGAAATCGGGTGAGCAGTGATCCCCCATGTTGTCCGACTCACATAGCTGAGCCGCTATTGTTGGTTCCGTTCCACCGACCGGTGGAAGCACCGGTCGAAATCCGGCCGTGCCACTTGTAACGCCAGGAATATCTCTGACGATGACGCACTCGGGCGAGGAGTTGGACGCCGCCGTAGCTGCTGCAGCTCAGGGCGACCGTTCCGCTTTAGCCCAGGTACTGGAAATCATCCGCCCGCTGGTAGTTCGCTATTGCCGTGCGCGGATCGGTTCCGCGGAGCGTGGGCAGCTCTCCGCGGACGACGTGGCGCAGGAGGTCTGCTTGGCTGTGATGACCGCCCTGCCGCGTTACCAGGACCAGGGGCGGCCGTTCATGGCTTTCGTGTACGGAATCGCCTCGCACAAGGTCGCCGACGCTCATCGCAACGCCGCCCGTAACAAGGCGGACGCGATGGCCGAAGTACCAGATGTCATATCCACCGACCAGGGGCCGGAGCAGCGCGCTCTCGAATCCGAAACGAGCCGGCAGATGAACAGTCTGCTGGCCACGCTACCGGAGAAGCACCGAGAGATCCTGATCCTGCGTTTGGTCATGGGTTTGTCAGCAGAAGAAACTGCTGTCGCCGTGGGCAGTACGGCGGGAGCTATACGAGTGGCTCAGCATCGGGCGCTCGCGAAACTGAAGTCACAAGTGGCGAGGGCAGGTGAAATGTATGGCTAGGGATGGCGAGCGCGGTCGGGGCGACTGGAAGGCGCGGCTTGGATCGCCGAACAGCGGTCCCTATGCCGAGGCATCCGGGGAGTCCGGTGATTCCGGGCCGGTGGATATCGCGGCGGTACGCCGCGACGATGCGCTGATCGACGCCATCGCCGGCGACGGTCCCGTCGCGACCGACAGTGCCGAGGAGTATCAACTCGCGAGTCTGCTCGCGAATTGGCGGGCCGATATCGTCGAGACTCCGATGCCGGCCGGTCCCGATCTGGACGCCGTGGTAGCGGCGGTCAACCAGGAGATCGGAGCGCGGGAGGCGAGGGTCAACGCCCATCGCCGCGGCAGGCTGCGACTGGTACGTCCGTTGATGGGCGCCGCGGCCGCGGTCGCGGTGATCGCGGGCGGGACGACGGCGTTCTCCTACGGCGCGCAGCCGGGTGATCCGTTGTGGCGGGTGAAGGAGGTCGTGTTCAGCCAGCAGGCGCAGACCACGATCGCCCAGCGCGCCGACGACGATATGACCAAGGCGCAGACGCTGATCGACCAGGGACACCCGGAACAGGCCAAGGCACTGCTGGAGAGCGCTTCCACCAACACGACCCAGGTCGATGACAATTCGCGCAAGCAGGATCTGCAGCTGCGCTGGCAGCATCTGCTGGATCAGCTGAAGACCACCGCGCCCCAGGTGGCCGCCGCGCTGGAGTCACTGGAGCCGAAGGCGAATACGACGCCGACCACTCCGACCGTGGTCGCGCCGACGACGCCGGGACAGGCCACCAACCCGGGCCAGCACGAGAGCAGCGGTTCCAAGCAGAGCACTCCGGGACCGGAGATCATGCGCAGCCAGACCGCGCCCGAAACCGGGGCGAACGGTTCGGGACCGGGCACACCGGGCACCGAGCCGGGAAGTGGTGCCAAGCCGCCGACGCAACAGCAGCAGCAACCGCCGACAACTGCCGAGCCGCCGACGCACGAACAGCCGCCGACACAGCAGCAGCCGCCGACCAACGAGCAGCCGCCGACACAGCAGCAGCCGCCGACGAATCAGCCCACCGCCAATTCGCCGACCACCATCGGCGGAGGGGCGGTGGTCCCGCCGACGCAGCCGCAGCAGACCGTCGCCCCGGTTCGCCCGTCGGTGCCCTCGGCGCCGACCGTGGTGGTGCCGCCGGCCGGTGGTGGATTGCACACCGGCATCGGCTAGAGCGACATATCCGGCCGGAACGACATATCCGGCTGGACGAGATTTCCGATACGAGAACCGATCGCCGATTCCGGCGGTCGGATTCGTGTTTTCCGGGGTAGATGTGCGCGCCGAAAGACTCGGCAGAAGTGTGGAAAGTCACACGCCGGACGTGCGCGCGGCTACGCCGGCGCAAGCACTACGCGGCTGTTGCACAACGGGTCAGGCGTCGAAGCCGTCGAATCCGTCGCCGTGCAGGGCTTCGTTCATCGAGGCATCCGCGTATCCGCGGCAGTAGTCCCACGTCACGTAGGCCTCCGGCGTCGGATCGTAGGCGGGCTCGTGCGGGCGGACCGTGCCGTCGACCAGCAGTTGCAGCAGGTTGGCGCGCAGCATGTCCCAATCGTGGTAGTGGTCCTGCCGGCAATCCTCACAGCTCACCACGAGACCGCGGATGCCCCGATGGGACAGCAGCGCCTCGTACACCGCGAGATCGGCGAGATCCTCTTCGACCGCTAGGCGCTCATGGGGGTCCAGCGGCTCCCCAGGCTCAATGGCATCGAGCGCGGCCGACGGGTCGGAGGGATCTCCGGCGAAGGGGTCCGGCGGCAGGCCAGGTGGTAGATGGTCACGCACAATCCCACGGTACGCAGAACCACCCCCTCCGCGCCAGCGCTGAAGGCATTTTGACGCGCTTGTTGTGCGGCTGTCACCCTCGTCCACCACTGTGTCCACCCTCGTCCACCACTGTGTCGGAGGCGACGAGGTCGCCCCCGCGGGCGGCCGATACCATGGATACACGGGCGCCGGGTAGCACGCTTCGGCTCCACCATCCATCAGCTGTTCTCGATCGGTACCGAGGTCCCGCGGAATGCGGGGCCGCAGTGCCGTATCGGTGCTTTCGAGGTCCAGGAGGGGTCGATCAGATGAGTAGTCCCGTGATGGGCGAACGAGCCGTCCGCCCGCATACGGGTGGTGACGATCCGAACAAGATCGCCATGCTCGGCCTCACGTTCGACGACGTGCTGTTGCTGCCGGCCGCTTCCGATCTGATCCCCAGCTCGGTCGAGACCTCCAGCCGGCTGACCCGCGAGATCACGCTGCGCACTCCGCTGGTGAGTTCGGCGATGGACACCGTCACCGAGGCGCGGATGGCGATCGCCATGGCCCGCGCCGGCGGTATGGGCGTGTTGCACCGCAATCTGTCGGCCGCCGATCAGGCCGCCCAGGTGGAGACGGTGAAGCGGTCCGAAGCCGGAATGGTCACCGATCCGGTCACCTGCCGCCCGTCCGACACCCTCGCCGAGGTCGACGCGATGTGCGCGCGGTTCCGGATCTCGGGTCTGCCCGTGGTGGACGAGACCGGTGCGCTGGTCGGCATCATCACCAACCGCGACATGCGTTTCGAGGTCGATCAGAACCGCCGGGTCGCCGATGTGATGACCAAGGCGCCGCTGATCACCGCCCAGGAGGGTGTCACCGCCGAGGCCGCCCTCGGCCTGCTGCGCCGGCACAAGATCGAGAAGCTCCCGATCGTCGACGGTAACGGCCGGCTGCGCGGGCTGATCACCGTCAAGGACTTCGTCAAGACCGACCAGTACCCGAACGCCACCAAGGACCGCGACGGCCGTCTGCTGGTCGGTGCGGCGGTAGGCGTCGGTGAGGACTCCTGGTCGCGCGCGATGAGCCTGGCCGACGCCGGGGTCGATGTGCTGATCGTCGATACCGCGCACGGCCATCAGGCCCAGGTGCTGCAGATGGTCGCCAAGGTGAAGAACGAGGTCGGCGACCGGATCCAGGTCGTCGGCGGCAATATCGCCACCCGCGAGGGTGCGGCGGCACTGGTCGAGGCCGGCGCCGACGCGGTCAAGGTGGGTGTCGGGCCCGGCTCGATCTGCACCACCCGTGTGGTCGCCGGCGTCGGCGCCCCGCAGATCACCGCGATTCTCGAGGCCGTGGCCGCGTGCCGCGCCGCCGACGTGCCGGTGATCGCCGACGGCGGCATCCAGTTCTCCGGCGATGTCGCCAAGGCCATCGCCGCCGGTGCGTCGACCGTCATGCTCGGTTCGCTGCTCGCCGGTACCGCCGAATCCCCGGGCGAACTGATCCTGGTGGGCGGCAAGCAGTTCAAGAGCTATCGCGGCATGGGGTCACTGGGCGCCATGCAGGGACGCGGACAGGGCAAGTCCTACTCCAAGGACCGTTACTTCCAGGACGACGTGCTGGCCGAGGACAAGCTGGTGCCCGAGGGCATCGAGGGGCGGGTGCCCTTCCGCGGTCCGGTGAACCAGGTCATCCATCAGCTGGTGGGCGGTCTGCGCGCGGCCATGGGCTACACCGGTTCGCAGTCGATCTCCGACCTGCAGCAGGCGCAGTTCGTGCAGATCACCGCGGCGGGGCTCAAGGAGAGCCACCCGCACGACATCACCATGACGGTCGAGGCCCCGAACTACACCGGCCGCGGCAAGTAAGTAGAAGCCGGAGCGAGAGGCGAAAGCCTCTGCCACGTCGGATCGGTGACCCCCTCGCCGCGGAGGGTGGAAGTGCTTCGGGGACAAGGCGTGTCGGTGAGATGAGCCGGCCCCTCGCGATCCATGAGATACCGGTCGGTCGTGTCGATGTTCGACCACGCCCGGCCGGTCCCCATGCCTGACGTCCGACACGGACCGCCCCCGGCGTATGGCATACGCCGGGAACTGGGAGGATGGACGCGCGTCGGCGTGAGATCGCCGCGACGTCGTGACGCCGGCGCGCGCAAGTTCGTCGCACACACGGGCGTGGCAACACACTAAGGAGAGACATCAGTGCGGGACATGGTCGAGATCGGGATGGGTCGGACCGCCCGGCGTACCTATGAGCTGGACGATGTCGACATCGTCCCGTCGCGGCGCACTCGGTCGTCGAAGCAGGTGTCGCTGGCATGGCAGCTGGATGCCTACCGATTCGACATCCCCGTGGTCGCGCATCCGACCGATGCGCTGGTGTCGCCGGAATTCGCGATCGAACTGGGCCGCCTCGGCGGGCTGGGCGTCATCAACGGCGAGGGACTCTGGGCCCGGCACGCCGATGTGAGCGCGCGCATCGAGCAGCTGGTCGAGGTGGCCGAGCACAAGGGGCCCGAGGCCGCGGTCGAACTGCTGCAGGAACTGCACGCCGCGCCGATGCAGCCCGATCTGCTGGCCGCCGCGGTCGCGCAGGTGCGCGCCGCCGGGGTGACGGTCGCGGTGCGGGTGAGCCCGCAGAACGCGCGCGCCCTGACTCCGAGTCTGGTGCAGGCCGGTATCGACCTGCTGGTCGTCCACGGCACCATCATCTCCGCCGAACACGTCGGCGGCGCGAGCGCGGTGCCGGCGGAGGACGCCGGCTCGTCGGTGGAACCGCTGAATCTCAAGACCTTCATCGCCGAACTGGACGTGCCGGTGGTGGCCGGTGGCGTCAGCGATCACCGCACCGCCCTGCATCTGATGCGCACCGGCGCCGCCGGTGTGATCGTCGGTTACGGCTCGATGCCCGGCGCCACCACCACCGGTGAGGTGCTCGGTATCGGTGTCCCGATGGCGACCGCGATCGCCGATGCCGCCGCCGCTCGCCGCGACTACCTCGACGAGACCGGCGGTCGATACGTCCACGTGATCGCCGACGGTGACATCGTCTCCTCCGGCCAGCTGGCCAAGGCCATCGCCTGCGGTGCGGATGCGGCGATGCTGGGTGTGCCGCTGGCGCTGGCGCAGGACGCGCCCGGCCGCGGTTGGTACTGGCCCTCGGCGGCCGCGCATCCGTCGGTGCCGCGCGGCGCGCTGTTGCAGTTCGCCGAGCCGGACGAGCAGCCCACCCTGGAGAAGGTGCTGTACGGTCCGTCCAGCGATCCGTGGGGGTCGGTGAATCTCGTTGGCGGCCTGCGTCGTTCGATGGCCAAGGCCGGATACTGCGATCTGAAGGAATTCCAGCGGGTCGGCCTCAGCGTGCGGGCCTGAGATCTCGCGCCGTGACCCGGATCAGTTGAGCCGGGTCAGCACGTCCCCGCGCAGGAAGTCGCGAATCGCGGCGTTGACCTGCGCGGGGTGAGTCATGTTGACCGCCTGACGGGCATCCTCGATTTCGCAGAACCGCGATCCGGCCAGCCGGCGCGCCATTTCCAGCGCGTGCGCGCGCGGGATGCCGGCCCGCGTGGGAT
The DNA here is from genome assembly GCF_001612965.1 of Nocardia kruczakiae NBRC 101016. GTDB lineage: Bacteria > Actinomycetota > Actinomycetes > Mycobacteriales > Mycobacteriaceae > Nocardia > Nocardia kruczakiae. The sequence continues at coordinate 95,860 of NZ_BDBL01000011.1, read as the reverse complement.
GGATGACCAGTGCGGGACAGGTGATTTCGGCCAGCCGATGCAGGATCGAGTCGCGGGCCAGCAGGCATCCGGCCGCGGCCTCGAGTTCGTGCGGGTCGCGCGCCAGCCATCGCTTGGTCCACACCGCCCGGTACCAGGCGTCGTCTCCGATCAGCCAGTGCGCCATGTGCTCCGCGAGGACATGCCGGATATTCGGCTCCTTCCAGCGGTCCAGGAAGCGGCGCGAGGTCGCGAGTTCCTGCGGGGTGGGGCTGTGCGCCTCGGTGGAGATCAGGATGAGCGCGGCCACCCGTTCCGGAGCGAGCAGCGCGGTGCGCATGGCGCTGAACCCGCCCTGTGAGGTGCCGCCGACCACCGCGCGTTCGACGCCGAGCTGGTCCAGCACGGTCAGGGCGTCGCGGGCCGCCGTCCAATAGGTGAAGGGCAGTCCCTCGTCGCGGGTGCGTCCGTGTCCGCGCGCATCCCAGGTGACGATCCGGAACTCCGGTGACAGCGCGGCCGCCTGCGAGGCGAACATCGTTCGGTCCATGAAGAATTCGTGCCCCAGTAGCACCACGGGACCACGACCGCCGGAATCCTCGTAATGGATTTCGGCATCGATCGCACGGGCGAATGGCACGAGCACGAGGATAGCGGTCGCCGACTGCTGCTGCTCCGCCTTCGCGATCGTCGCGGAGGCCGGCGAGCATGGATATGCGTTGGCGGATAGGCCGTTTCGGACATCGGTCGGCACCCGGTCGATACGGCCGGCGTCGGACCGGCGGAGTGGGGGCGGTCACGGCCGCGACCGGCAGGCTCGCCCGCCCTCGAGGTGCGCCGATGCGCTCACTAAACTGTGCGGGTGGCAGAAACCCAGCGACCAGTTCTCGTCGTCGACTTCGGGGCGCAGTACGCGCAGTTGATCGCGCGGCGCGTGCGCGAATCCAGTGTCTACTCGGAAGTGGTACCGCATACCGCGACCGTGGAGGAGATCGCCGATCGGCAGCCGCTGGCGGTGATCCTGTCCGGCGGACCGTCCAGCGTGTACGCCGAGGGCGCGCCGCAGCTCGATCCGCGGCTGTTCGACCTCGACATCCCGGTCTTCGGCATCTGCTACGGCTTCCAGGCGATGGCGCAGGCGCTCGGCGGCACGGTCGCGCACACCGGCACCCGCGAGTACGGCCGCACCGAACTGAACATCGACGGCGGCGTCCTGCACGGCGGACTGCCGACGGTGCAACCGGTGTGGATGAGCCACGGCGACGCGGTCACCGACGCCCCGGCCGGTTTCGAGGTCACGGGGACGACGGCCGGTGCGCCGGTCGCCGCCTTCGAAGATCGCGCCCGGCGGCTGGCCGGTGTGCAGTACCACCCGGAGGTGCTGCATTCGCCGCACGGCCAGCAGGTGCTGAGCCGGTTCCTGCACGAAATCGCCGGCATCCCCGCGGCCTGGACTCCGGCCAATATCGCCGACGCGCTGGTCGAGCAGGTGCGTGAGCAGATCGGCGACGGGCACGCGATCTGCGGGCTGTCCGGCGGAGTGGATTCCGCGGTGGCGGCCGCGCTGGTCCAGCGGGCCATCGGTGACCGGCTGACCTGTGTGTTCGTCGACCACGGCCTGCTACGGGCCGGTGAGCGCGAGCAGGTGCAGCGCGACTTCGTCGCCGCGACCGGGGCCAAACTGGTGACCGTCGACGCGGTGGAGAAGTTCCTCGGTGAGCTGAAGGGCGTCACCGATCCGGAGGAGAAGCGCAAGATCATCGGCCGGGAGTTCATCCGCTCCTTCGAGGATGCGGTCGCCGAGGTGGTGAAGTCCACCGGCGTGGAGGACGGTCACGGACCCGCGGTCGAATATCTGGTGCAGGGCACCCTCTATCCGGATGTGGTGGAGTCCGGCGGCGGTTCCGGCACCGCCAACATCAAGAGCCACCACAACGTCGGCGGCCTGCCCGAGGATCTGGAATTCGAGCTGGTCGAGCCGCTGCGACTGCTGTTCAAGGACGAGGTTCGCGCGGTCGGCCGCGAGGTCGGGTTGCCGGAGGACATCGTTGCGCGCCAGCCCTTCCCGGGGCCGGGCCTGGCGATCCGGATCATCGGCGAGGTCACCCCGGACCGGCTGGAAACCCTGCGGCAGGCCGACGCGATCGCGCGTGAGGAGTTGACCGCCGCCGGTCTGGACGCGCAGATCTGGCAGTGTCCGGTGGTCCTGCTGGCCGATGTGCGCAGTGTCGGCGTGCAGGGCGACGGACGCACCTACGGCCATCCGATCGTGCTGCGGCCGGTGTCGAGTGAGGACGCCATGACCGCGGACTGGACCCGCCTGCCCTACGAGGTGCTCGAACGCATCTCCACCCGCATCACCAACGAGGTGGCCGAGGTCAATCGCGTGGTGCTCGATGTGACGAGCAAGCCGCCGGGCACCATCGAATGGGAGTGAGCGGCTGTCTCGGCCGATAGCGGAGAAGGGGCCTTCCAGCGTCGGCTGGAAGGCCCCTTCCTTCTTTCCGTTGTTCGGGACGCTATTTCTTCCGTCGCGGCGAAATCACCAGGGCGATGCCCACGACCACCGCGACGCCCACCACGATCCAGCCCACCGGCACCGCACTGTGGAAGGGCCAGGATGTGGGGCCGATGAAGGCCCAGACGCTGACCAGCAGGGCGAGTATTCCGGCCAGCAGGAGCGAGAACGACGGCCCGCCCCGAGTGTCGGTCCGAGTGTCGGCCGTGTCGTTGTCAGCCACGTTTCACCTCCGCGTTTCCGGCGTGGACATCGATGTCGAGAGTGAGAATCGGCCCGTCGGCCGGTCCGGTGGGTCCCTGCGGACAGGACACGTCGCCCATGCTGGCGTTGCAGGTGGCGTGCAGGCGCATCGATTCCGGCACCAGCACCCGGAAGTCACCCATCTGCACATTCACGTGGACCGTGCGATTCTCGGTCAGGGGCAGTTGGCGCAGGTCGAGCGTGCCCGAGCCCATGGTGATCTTGTATTCCGGCGCCAGATCGGCGGCCGTGGCCGGGGTCCAGACATGGTCGCCCATGGCCCCGCGATCGAATTCGACCGGGCCGACCATCGAGGCGAGGATGACGAAGCCGGCCAGCGGCGCGAGCACCACCATCAAGCCGTAACCGCGGCGCAGGAAGGCCCCGACGATCAGGCCGAGGCCGACCACCGCCAGGGCGACCGCGCCGATTCGCGCGGGTGTCATCCAGTCCGCTCCCGCGGCGGCCACCGCCCCCGCGGCCGCTGCCGCCAGGACCGCCAGGCCGATCACCACCGGGGTGAGCCGGGACCGCGGCCGCTGTACCGGGACCACGGCGACCGGGCGTTCCTGCGTGGGGGTGGGCAGATCCCAGGCCATCGGCGCCACGCCGAGCGGATCCCAGCCCGCCGGAGTGGGGCCGATATGCGCCGGGTCCGGGATCGGGCGGGCGCCGATCGGGCGCGGGCCGGGGGGAGGTGCCGGGGTGGGACGGGCACTTCCGCCCGGGCCCGACGAATCGTCCGGGTCCGACTCGTCCTCGGCCGTGCGCTCGGCGGAGACTGCCGCCGCTTCGGATTCGACGGGGAGCGGCCGGGTCATCGCGACCGTGGGGCGATCGTCGGGCGGCATCTCGTCGGTGGTCATCTCGCCGGAGGGCGAGTCCGATTCGGCGGCAACGGGTTCGGAGGTACCGGGCTCGGACGCGGAAGCTGAACGGGCCGGTTGGCCTGGCGTCTCTTCCGTCGGAAGGACTTCGGCCGCAATGCTTTCGGTCGCTTCGTCGGCTGAGCTCGCAGTGTAGGGCGAGTCGGCGCGTGCTTCGTCCGGATGACTCTCCGGCGTCACCGTGACCGGAACCTGGCTGCTCGCAACGCGGTTCGGATCCGGTTCGTAGTGGTCGGGAAGTGTGGTGAACGGTCCGTACTGACTTCCGCTCCATGGCGACCCACCCGGGAAGCTCGCCCCCGGATATCCCGTCGCCGCGATACCGCCCTCGGCGGGCAGCGGATACGAGCCGTCGAACGGTGGTTCCGGCTGCCGCATGTAGAGCAGCCACCAACCGGCCACCATCAGGGCGAAACTGATCACCCCCGAGCCGCCGAGTCCGACTCCCACCGGCCCCATGGTGGTGACCGCGATCGCCAGGGCGACGATCAGGACGATGGTCTTGGTGGACGATTGCGAACTGTGCCCGCGGCTGATCAGGCCCTCCGCGGGTGATACCGCATCACCCGCCGGGGGCAGCAGCAACCATGCCGCCAGATACAACACGATGCCCGCACCGCCGAAGATCGTCGACACCACGAACGCGACCCGGATCAGTACCGGGTCCACGCCGTAGCGACGGCCGAATCCGGACGCCACGCCGGCGACCGGACTCTGTCCCGGCAGCCGTGTCGGACGCGTCCGCCACAGGTGCTGGAGCTGTTCGCTGAATCCCGTCCGGCTCGTGCCGCCGGTCCCGCCGCTCGCTGTGGTCATAGCTCCATGGTGGCCGTGAGCAGCATCGAATGGCATCGGGGTTCACCCTGAAAACGAACCCGGATACGCCAGTCAGAGCACGGTCGGATCCGCGAAGACGGCGCCGTTCCCGTCGACCTCCGCCGCGGAGACCTCGATCTTGCTGTAGGCGCGGATGGTCAGCGGACCGCCGCAGCCCTGCACCATGAGATGGAAGTCCCGGCTGACGAGATACTCGGTCTCCCCGGCGTCGAGGTGTTTCCGACCCACCTCGACGTCGGTGATCTTCCCGGGCGTGACCGACACGTTCACCCCGATGCCGGCGGAGACGCTGGGGCCGAGCGTCACACTCGCACTCGGCTCCACCAGATCCGGGCTGATCGTCGCTCCGGCGCTCAGCGAGGCCGAGGCGTCGGCGCTGAAACCGAGGTCGATATCGACCGCGCACGCGACGAAGTAGCCCGCCTTCAACGTGCCGGTGCCGCTCGGAATCCGCGCGTAGGACGTGTTGTCCAGGAACACTTCTCGATTGGTGGGCATCCCGTTCAGCGCGGTCACCGGATGGGCCGCGTAATCGAGATGGCCCACGGTGAAGCTGTACCCGTTCGGTGCCGGATACGTGTTCTCGTGACCGCCCGGCCCCGCGGCCGAGGCGCCGGTGGCCGGCAGCAGCGCCAGCGCGAGAGCCGTGGTTGCGGTGGCGTAGACAGATGCGATGGACATGCGGATTCCTCCCCGTACACGCCGGGCGAACCGGCGAGATCAGCTGTCCGCGGCGAAACGACTGCCGGGACGTGAGCCGCCCGCCGTCAGCGGGCGACGCAATCGACGGTAGGAATCGAGAGCTCCCCGGCACCCGGAGAAAGTCAGGTCGATACGTCATAGCCGCAGGTGATCGAGGCTGTTGCGAAATTCCGGTCCGGCATCGGCACCGCGGGCGGCGTCCGCCGGGCCGGTGCCGCCCGTCGCTCGGCGTTGTCCGGACCGGACGCGCTCGGTCTACGGCGCCACCAGCCCCGTTCGATAGGCGATGACGACCAATTGCGCGCGGTCGCGAGCGCCGAGTTTGACCATCGTCCGGCTGACGTGGGTGCGGGCGGTGGCCGGACTGAGGAACAGTTCGGCGCCGATTTCGGCATTGCTCATGCCCTGGCCGACCAGAGCCAGCACCTCCCGCTCCCGTTCGGTCAGTACCGCGAGCCGCTGTTCGGCGGCTCGGTCGGCGGTGTGCCGGGCCGTGAACTGTGCGATGAGCCGGCGCGTGATACGGGGCGCGAGCAGGGCCTCACCGGCGGCGACCACGCGGATAGCGTGTAGCAATTCGGCCGGACCGGCATCTTTGAGCAGGAAGCCGGCGGCGCCGGCCTGCAGTCCCTCGAAGACGTAGGCATCGGTGTCGTAGGTGGTCAGAATGAGAATCCGCACATCCCGCAGCCCCGGCGTGGCGGCGATGTCGCGGGTGGCCTGAATGCCGTCCATCGTCGGCATCCGGATATCCATCAGGACGACATCCGGGCGCAGCGCACGGGCTTTGCGTACGGCTTCGGCCCCGGTCGCGGCCTCCCCGACGACTGTGATGTCGTCCTCGATATCGAGCAGGAGCCGAAATCCCGACCGCACCAACTGCTCGTCGTCGACGAGCAGAACCCGGATCGGGGTGCCGCCGTCCGGTGAGTCCGCCGCAGTGCTCACAGATTCACCGTTTCCGTCGTCGTCAAGGGAAGCCGGGCCGTGACCGCGAATCCGCCGTGCGGGAGCGGGCCCGCGTCGAGGTCACCTCCCAGGAGCCGGCATCGCTCGCGCATGCCGAGGATGCCGCGCCCGTCGCTGCCCGCTCGAGCGGTGGCGAGGGGGCTCGCCTGCGGCCGCCGCCCCTCGTCGGTGACGCGGACCTCGACCGCGTCGGCACCGTAGGTCACCTCGACCGATACTCGCGTCGAGCCGGCATGACGGATCACATTGGTGATCGACTCCTGCAGTATCCGATACACCGCGGTGCCGACCGCGCCGGGTATCTCGGGAGGCGGTGCAGGCGTGTCGAATTCGATTTCGATCCCGGCGTCGCGGGCGGCAGCGGCCAGTTCGTGGATCTGCGCGAGGCCCGGATGCGGGGCGCGCTCGTCGGTGTCGTCGCGCAGAACTCCGAGGATCGCCCGCATCTCCGTCAACGCCCGAGAGCTGGTCCGCTCGATGATCTTCAGGGTCTCGCGTGCTTGTTCGGGCCGTTTGTCGAGCACATGCGCGGTCACGCCGGACTGGACGTTGATGACGGCGATGGCATGAGCGACCGTATCGTGCACTTCGCGGGCGATGCGGAGACGTTCCGAGTCGACCCGGGCGCGGGCCTCCTCCTCGCGCGTTCGTTCCGCCAGCTCCGCCCTCTCCAATGCCTGCGCCGCAACGACTTTCCGCGAGCGGACACTTTCGCCGAGCGCCGCGCTCATCACCGCGGCGCCTATCCGGAAATAGACCCAGCCGATCGCTGCCGGTGGTTCGACGTCCGCTGCGGCGGGGAGCCAGATCGCGGTCAGGGCCGCGATACCTACTCCGGCCACCACCAGCGAGCGCCGCCCGTCGCCACGGGCGGTGAGGGTGTAGAGCGCGACGAACAGGGCCAGCCACCCGGGCCCGTCCGGAAAGTCGAGCGTGTAGTAGACCGCGCTGGTGAGCGCGGTGACGGCGAAGACCGCGACCGGACGTTGCCGCCGCACGACCAGGACGGCGCCCGCGGCGATCAAGAGGAGGTAGCCGAGATACCCGAAATCCGACAGCGGGCGCAGCACCGACTCCGGCCGGGCGCTGTTGCGGACCACGGTGCCCTGGACCTGCATCACGGTGATGAATACCGCCAGCAGCAGATCCTGAGACCACACGGGCAGGCGGAGCGGTGTGACGCGGTCCGGCATGTGGCGATCATAGGAGTCCGCACCGGTCCGGCACATCGTGCCGATCGCGCGACACCGTACGTCGCGGTGCGCGGTCGGACATCGCTCGCCTACGCCTAACGGCGTAGGCGTCGTCGCTTCCGGGCCGATGCCGTCGACCGGGTCGTGGCGCGACGATCGTTGCGGCCGCCGCCGATTCCGAGTCCGTGGGATCTGCACGGCCGCCACTCCTCGCTCGACCGGAAGGATCCGCGATGCCCACGCTCGATATGTTCACCGCGCTCTCTGCTACTCACCTCTCCGTTACCGCCGCCGGGTACGAAGTCGGCGTCGGCCGGACCGTTCCCAGCATCGCGGCCGTCCTGGGCTTGATCAGTGTGGTCGCCGGGGGACTGGCGATCTCGTCCGGATCCCGGCGGGCCGGCACCGGCCGGTTCCGGGCCCTCACCGCGCTGGTGCTGGGAGCGGTCGGCGTGATCGTCGGCGGCATCCACGGTGCCGAGGCCGCCGGCGGTCTCGGCACCGGCAACGGGCTCGCCGGCGCGATCGCCGCGGTGGTGCTCGGACTGGGCGGCGTGATTCTGGGCGGCCTCGCGCTGGTGCGGGCCCGCCGGTTCGGATGACACGGCGGTTCCGGCGACACGGCGCCGCCGGGACCCCGAGATCGGGAATCCGGGTATTTCCCGATGGTCGGTTGTCGGGGTGACGTGCCAGGATCGAAGGCATGTACCCGTCCATGCCCGCATTCGACGCGCGTTCGGGGTTCGACGGTCGCGTGGGGTTCGAACCTCGTGCCGGTGTGGACGGTTTCGGGCCGGACGCCCGGGGCGCCGATCCGGTTCTCGAGCAGCCGCGGTTGCTGCGGCGATCCGGTGGGCGGGTCGTCGGCGGCGTCGCGGGCGGTATCGCCGACCATCTCGGTGTCGACGTCTTCAAGGTGCGGATGGCGTTCGTCCTGCTGTCGGCCTTGATGGGGGCGGGGATCGTGGCCTATGGGCTGCTGTGGATCTTCACCTCCTCCGGTGCGGACGGGCCGCCGCCCACGGCGTCCGAGCGGCGGCAGGCCGTCGGGCTCGTGCTGCTCGGGCTGGCGCTGTCGGTCTCGATGGCGTGGTTGTTCAACGGGACCGCGGCGCGGGTGGTGGCGCCGATCATCGTGGTCGCCGTCGGTGCGGCGCTGGTGTGGCGCGAATTCGATGCCGAGGGGCCGCGTTCCATTCTGGGTCTGCCCGCCCGGCCGACCGTGCTCACCTGGACGCGCATCCTGGCCGGGGCGACGCTCATCGTGGTCGGGCTGGGCGTGGTGGTGCTGGCCCGCATCAATCTGAGTTCGCTGGGTTCGGCACTGATCGCGGTCGCGGTCACCCTGATCGGCGTCGGTCTGCTGACGGTGCCGCTGTGGCTGCGCATGATGCGTGCCCTCAATGCCGAACGCGCGGCCCGCATCCGCAACGAGGAACGCGAGGAGATCGCCTCACATCTGCACGATTCGGTACTGCAGACCTTGGCGCTGATCCAGCGGCAGGCCGACGACCCGCAGGAGGTCGCCCGGCTGGCCCGCAGCCAGGAGCGGGAACTGCGGAAGTGGTTGTTCGAGGATTCCATGCCCGCGCAGTCGAGCCTGGCCGCCGCCGTGCGCACCATCGCCGGCGAGGTCGAGGACCAGCACGGGGTCCAGGTCACGCCGGTGACCGTCGGCGACGTCTCGATGGATGTCGGCGACACCGGATTCGGCCTGCCGAAGGAACATTTCACCGCCCTGCTCGGCGCCACCCGCGAGGCGCTGGTCAACGCCGCCAAACATGCCGGTGTGCCGACCATCGACGTCTTCGCCGAGGTGGAACCGCATCAGGTCAGTATCTTCGTGCGCGATCGCGGCACCGGTTTCGATCCGGCCGCGGTTCCGGCGGACCGGCAGGGCCTGGCGAAATCCATTCACGCCCGGATCGAACGCCGCGGCGGCACCGTGGAGGTGCAGACCGCACCCGGCCGCGGCACCGAGGTGCGAATCATGATGCCCCGCAAGGATTCCGAAGGTCAGGGCGAAACCGGCGGGTTCGACGGCGCCGAGACCGGGATGCCGGCCTCCGGCGACGCGGACCGGGTCGGCGATGCGCAGGGCCGGCCGCAGCATGCCGAGCCGCAGCATGCCGAGCCGCAGCATGCCGAGGCACAGCAGGCCGAGACCGCGGAGCCCGGCCCCAGCCGGTCGCATTAGCGGACGCACCCGCGGAGTGGGCAGAATTCGGACCGGCGGTGATGCCGCCGTCCTCGAGGCCGGTGCCGAGCACCCCGACCACCGATGTGGTACCGATGAGTTGGCGCCGCCGCGCCCGGCAGCGGGCCGGCTCGAGGTGAGGAGAACTGTGACGATCCGGGTTTTTCTGGTCGACGACCACGCCGTGTTCCGGTCGGGGGTGCGGGCGGAGTTGAGCCGCGAAGCCGATATGGATGTCGTCGGGGAGGCGGGTACCGTCGCCGAGGCCGTGGCCGGGATCGACGCCGCGCGACCCGATGTGGTGCTGCTGGATGTGCACATGCCCGACGGCGGTGGTGTGGCGGTACTGCAGGGCATCGACGATCGCCCGAACGGTTCGGCGTCGGGTAACGGCCCGGTATGCCTGGCGCTGAGCGTCTCCGACGCCGCCGAGGATGTGATCGCGGTGATCCGTGCGGGCGCGCGCGGTTACGTCACCAAGACCATCTCCGGTTCCGAACTGGCCGAAGGCATTCGGCGCGTCGCGGGCGGCGACGCGGTGTTCAGTCCGCGGCTGGCCGGTTTCGTGCTGGACTCGTTCACCGGGCGCTCACCGGCTCCCGAACCCCCGCTGGACCCGGAACTGGATTCGCTGACCCCGCGCGAACTGGAAGTGCTGCGCCTGCTGGCCCGCGGCTACACTTATCGCGAAATCGCCGAAACCCTGTTCATCTCGGTGAAGACCGTGGAAACCCACGCCTCCAACGTGTTGCGAAAAACCCAGCAGTCCAACCGCAATGCGCTGACTCGCTGGGCGCACCGCCGACGCATCGACTGAGTCGCGCCTACATCGCGGCGACGAGCACCACGATCAGGATGAGCAGTCCGATCAGCAGGCCCACCGCGATCGCGAGCGGCGCCGCATTGGGCCCGAACTTCGTGAAGTCGATGTCGACGAGTTTCGATTTCCCCAATTTCGGTTGCTGCGCAACGGCTCCGGTCGCGGCGACCCGTGGCGGGCGGGGCAGCGGCGCGGAATGCGGACTGCGCAGTCCGGCCGCCGAATTGCGGGCCGCCCAGGCCGGAATCGTGCCGTCGTCGGTGCGGATCGGGGCGCCGAGAATATAGGGCCCGGTGCCGGGACCGAATGCGGCGGTGAGGATTTCCTCGCGCGCCTCGGCCATGGTGGGGCGACGCTGCGGCGCCGGTTCCATCATGTGCAGCAGCACCTGGGTGAGCGGCCCGCTGCGAGTGGGCGGAATGATCTGCGCCATCGCCGCGCGCGTGACGATGACGTCGTTGTCGTCGTCGAATCCGTACGGCGGATGTCCCTCGATCGCGGTGTACAGCGTTGCGCCGAGGGAGAATACGTCGCTGGCCGGGCCCGGCTGAGCACCGCGAGCCACCTCCGGCGGCAGATAGGACGGGGTGCCGGTGATCACGTCCTCCGGTTCGTCGAAAGCCTCACCGGCACTGGAGATACCGAAGTCGCTGAGTTTGGCCATGCCCACGTCGGAGCCCCGATCGGCGACGAGGATGTTGCCCGGTTTGATATCGCGATGCACGATCCCGGCGGCATGGGCGGCGGCCAGCGCATCGGCCACCTGCGCACCGATCTGCGCGACCTCGATGGGGGAGAGGGTGTCGGCCAGCGCGAGCGCCTTGGCGACGCTGCGCGAGGGTAGATACTCCATCACCAGCCACGGTTCGCCCGCCTCGAGCACCACGTCGTAAACGGCGATGGCGTGCTCGTGCGAGAGCTTGGCCGCGACGCGGCCCTCGTGCACGATCCGGTTGCGCACCTCGGTCGCCTCGGCCTCGCTGAGCCCCGCGGTGGTGAGCACCTGTTTGATGGCGACCTCGCGGTTGAGCAGCCGGTCGGTGGCGAGCCATACCGCACCCATACCGCCGCCTCCGAGTTTGGACTGCAGGCGGTAACGGCCGGCGACGAGATAGTCGGGGCCGACGATGGGGCGGGCGCGTTCGGTCACGGCGCGAGGATAGCCGAAAACCAGGGCGACCGGCCTGCTTCGGGCCGGGGTTGGCAGCGGTCACAGCCCGGCTGATGCCACTGAGGGGTGGCGTGGACAACAGCCGCGACCGGTGACGGAACAGTCGCAGTGAGGCTGATGTGACACGTGGGCCGGTGCGGCTTGACGGAGACCGGTCGGAAGGTTCTACTGTCACCGGATCGAACGTATATTCGATTAAGATCGATAGCTGAATCGGTGCTGCACCTCTCGGCGATGCTTCCGGATGCTGTCGCGGGAGGCGGGCTCCGGCGCGGCGGCCGAGGCGGAGGAGGAGCGGAATGTAGCCGATGCGGCGGTGCGGTGCATCGAGTGCGGTGGAGACCGTTCGGTGAGAGATAGGTGGTCGGCGAGATGGGTTCGGCTGGTGATGCGCGAGCCGTGCAGCTGGCGGAGCTGCGGCGGCGGATGGCCGCGGTTCCGGCCCGTGGGGTCGAGGTCGTGGAACGCCCGCCGACCGCCGATGAACTGCGCAGAGAGCTGCTTCCCGTACCGCCCGCCCTGGCCGGGCTCCTGCCCGAGGGTGGGGTGCCGAAGGGGGCGGTGGTGGCCTACTCGGGGGCGGGGTCGCTGCTGACCGGCCTGCTGGCCGCGGTGACCGGTGGTGGTGGTTACGCCGCGGCGATCGGTTTGCCGCGGCTCGGGTTGCTCGCCGCCGCGGAGATGGGCGCCGATCTGGGCCGGTTGGCCGTGGTGACCGAGCCCGGCCCGGATCCGGTGGAGGTCGCCGCAGTGTTGCTGGATGGTTTGGATCTGGTGGTGGTCGGCCTGGCCGGTATGTCGGTGCCGCCCAGCCGAACTCGAATTCTCGCCGCCCGCGCCCGCAGCAAAGGGTCCACGCTCGTGGTGACCGGCGGCGCCTGGAGCGGTCCGATGCTGCGGATCGACACCCGGGTCGCGGGCTATTCGGGCCTGGGGCGTGGCCGCGGCCGGCTGCGGTCGGTGCGCCTGGACGTCTGCGTGCGCGGCCGGTCCGCGCCGGAACGCACCGGCACCCTCGATCTGTGCCCGCGTGACGGCCGGGTCGAATGGATTGTCCCGGAATCGGATTCGCCGCCCACGACGCTGTCGGCAGTGGGTGCGTGATGAAACGCGGCAGGCGAGCGTGATGAAACGCCCCGGTTTTCGCGTACTGGCGGTGTGGTGCCCGGACTGGCCGGCCGCCGCGGCCGCCGCCGTGGCCGATCTCTCACCGCTGCGGCCGGTGGTGGTGCTGCACGCGAATCGGGTGGTGGCCTGTTCGGCGGTGGCTCGCGACGCGGGCGTGCGCCGCGGTCTGACCAGGCGCGAGGCGCAGGCGCGATGCCCGGACCTCCATGTGGCGCAGGCGGATCCGGACCGCGATGCGCGACTGTTCGAACCGGTGGCGACGGCCGTGGACGCGACCGTGCCGGGGGTGGAGGTCCTGCGGCCCGGCCTGCTGGTACTCGCCGCACGCGGCGCTGCCCGCTACTTCGGTTCCGAGGAGGAGGCCGCCGAACGCCTGGTCGACGCGGTCGCCGCACTCGGTGTGGAATGCCGCATCGGCATCGCCGACGAGCTGTCGGCCGCGGTGATCGCCGCGCGCCGGGCGCAGATCGTCGCACCCGGCGCCGCCGCGAATTTCCTGGCGCCGCTGCCGGTGGGCGAGCTGGCCGTCGAGCCGAGTCTGGCTCCGCCGGAACGGGCCGAACTGGTGGATCTGTTGCATCGCTTGGGTTTACGCCGGATCGGTGATTTCGCGGCCCTCACGCCCGCCGAGGTCGCCTCCCGTTTCGGCGCCGACGCGATCCGGGCGCACCGGTGTGCCCGTGCCGAACCGGAGCGCCCGCCCTCGGCGGCCCCGCCCGCCCCGGATCTGATGGTGGAGTACCGGTGCGATCCGCCGATCGAGCGGGTCGATGCCGCCGCCTTCGCCGGTCGTATGCTCGCCACCCGCCTGCACGAACGACTGGCGGCGGCCTCGGTGGCCTGCACCCGGCTCGCGGTCCACGCCGAAACCGCGGCCGGGGAAGCCCTGTCGAGAATCTGGCGCTGTGCCCAGCCGCTCACCCCGGAAACCACCGCGGATCGGGTGCGCTGGCAGCTGGACGGCTGGCTGACCCACCGCGCCCGGAACACCGGGAAACGCGGGCGGGCGGGTGGTGCCGAAGCGCCGCCGTCCGCTCCGATCACCTTGCTGCGCCTGGAACCGGTCGAGGTGGTGGCGGCCGGTGCGCTGCAACTCGGACTCTGGGGCGGGGTCGGCGAGGAGGATCAACGCGCCCGCCGTGCCCTGACCCGGGTGCAGGGGCTGCTGGGCGGTGAGGCGGTGCGGATCGGTGTCCTCAGCGGCGGCCGCGGACCCGTCGAACGCGTCACCCTGATCACCTTCGGTGAGGAATTGGTCCCCACCGCCGACCCCGGCCTGCCGTGGCCGGGCCGGCTGCCGCAACCGGCCCCCGCGGTGGTGCTGGGCAACCGTCCCGAGGTCCGGCTGGAGTCCGGCGACGGCAGCCCGATCTGGCTCACCGATCGTGGCGAGTTCACCGCCGAACCGGCCGAACTGCACTGGGGCAAGAAGTCGTGGCTGGTCGCGGGCTGGGCCGGGCCCTGGCTGCTGGACGAACGCTGGTGGGCCACCGGCGATTCCGGCGGCGCCGTGCGCGTGCAGATCCTGCTCGACACCGAGGAGCGTGCCCTACTGCTGCTCGGCTACGACCACATCTGGCACGTGGAGGGACTCTACGAGTAGCCCCGGCCCGGGCTATGGAACACCCCACACGCTGCGGCGACGGCGGCCGCGGCGACGTACCCTGGCTGATCGTGGAGTCGAACGTCATCCGGGTGCCCCTGCCGGGGGTGCAGATCGCCTATCGGGATTCGGGCAGCGCGCCGACCACGCATCCGCTCTCGGAGATCCCGGTGGTGCTGGTGCACGGGATGGGTGGCGACGGCCACACCTGGGATCGCTTCGCCACCGCGCTGATCCGGTCCGGGCGCCGGGTGATCATCCCCGATCTGCGCGGACACGGCCGCAGCGAGCACACCGCCTCCTACCGGTTCGAGGACTTCGGCGCGGACCTGCTGAACCTCTGCGATCGGCTGGAACTGACCACCGTCGATCTGGTCGGCCATTCGCTGGGCGGATACGCCTGCTCGTGGGTGGCCATCGAACGACCGGCGCTGGTCCGGCGGCTGGTACTCGAGGAGCAGCCGTTGCCGCTGCGCTCCGGTGACGAACAACTCACCCTCACCCGGCGGCTGCCGTCGGTGCCGGAACTGTGGCATGCCACCACCAGTCTGTTGCGTCACCCACGCGCGGTCCTCGCCTTCGATCGGTCGATGACCACTCCGGCGCTCGAGCAGTTCCGCAAACCGCATCCGGAATGGTGGGAGGGGCTCGCGGATATCACCGCAGCCACGATGATGTTGCGCGGCGGTCCCGGCGGCATGGTCGATCCGGAGAAGTTGGAGATCTTCCGCACCAGCGTGCCAGACTGCCGGGTCGAGGCTTTCACCTGCGGGCACAGCATCCACCGCGACCGGTATCGGGAATTCGCTTCGGTGGTGCTGCCGTTCCTGGAGCACTGACCGTGGGGGCCGATTTCCGTTCCGCACCATCCACGTCGCAGGCATCCGCGAGCGACTTCGACGGGCTGCCGTGTTCGGCGGCCGCTGCCGATATTCCGCTGCCGGGCAGCGCGACCCGGGTGAGCGGCTGGCTGTGCATCGAACAACCCGGCGCCTGGGGCCGCGATGTGATCGGTGATGCGGTTCTCGGCGCCGAGGTCACCGCAGAACTGGCCGCACGGACCAAGGCCGCGCGAGTCCGTCCCACCCTCATCCGGCGTCCGGGCCGCGGCGAATTCATCGGTGTGCGAACGGTTCTGCTCGCCGCCTCCCGGCCGCAGGATTCGTGGTGCGAACGTCTGACCGTCACCGATCTGGAACAGCTTCTCGATATCGACCCGCAGGTGCTGAACGGTCCCGCGCCGGGAATCGGTGAGCGCGTGACCGATCCGCTGATCCTGGTGTGCGCCCACGGCAAGCGCGATCAGTGTTGTGCGCGGCTGGGCCGTCCGATCGCGGCCCGGCTGGCGGCCGAATATCCGGATCTGGTCTGGGAGTGCTCGCATACCGGTGGGCATCGGTTCGCGCCCGCGATGGTGATCCTGCCCGAGGGACTGACCTACGGCCGGGTCGACGGCGAGGACGCGGTCCGCGCGGTGGCGGCTGTCGGGCGTAATGATCTGTCGTTGAACGGGTTTCGCGGACGAAGCTGCCTTTCTCCGGTCGAGCAGGTGGCGGAGATCGCGGTGCGCGAACGGGTGCCGGCCGCTCTCGATCAGCTGAAGGTCTCGACTGTCGAGGCTCCCGCATCGGATCCGGCGACCTTCGCCGGCGCCGCCGAGGTGACCCACACCGACGGCCGCCGGTGGCTGGTCACCACGCGGACCGTCGGATATCCGCCTCGTCAGGCGAGCTGCGGTGCCGCCCCGAAACCGGCGACGGCGATCGTCGCGGACGAAATCCGCGAGACCACGTGATATTTCGCCTCCGCTGCCGCGTTCACCAGTAGGTGCCGGGCACCAATCGCGCGGCGCGGCGCAACGTCGAGCGTGTGACCCGCCCCGCCGTCGACGACTTGCGCTGCGGTTTCGCCTGCAACGCGGGCACTTCCGACTCCGGTTCGTCCTCGACCGGCAGTTCCCCCTTGGCGGCGGGGGAGTCCGGCAGTGCCCGGTAGTACCGGTGCATGACGCGATCCTTGATCCCCGGCGCGAACAGCGTCCCGTATTCGGCCAGGGTGCCCACGGGCACGTCGATGCGCCGCGGTCGCTCGCTCAGCGCGCGCACGATGGTGGCCGCCGCCCATTCGGGAGATTCCGACGGTCCCTGTTTACCGCTGGGCGCGATCATCGGCGTCCGCACCAGCGGCATGTGAATGGTCGTGAAAGTGATGTTGTCGGAGAGCATTTCGGCCGCGGTGACCTCCGCGAACTTGTCCAGGGCGGCCTTGCTGGCCAGATAGGCGGCGAAACGAGGCGTGGCGACCTGGACCCCCGCGCTCGAGATGTTGACGATGTGACCGAATTTACGCTCCCGCATCTGGGGCAGCAGCGCCAGCGTCATTCGCACCGCACCGAAATAGTTGACCGCCATGGTCCGTTCGAAATCGTGCAGCCGGTCGGTGGATCGGTGCACGGCGCGCCGGATGGAGCGGCCGGCATTGTTGACCAGCATGTCGACGTGGCCGTGCGTGTCGAGAATCGACTTCACGGTCCGGTCCACCGAATCGGAATCGGTGACGTCGCACTGATAGGCGCAGGCCTGCCCGCCCGCGGCGGTGATCTCCTCGACCACGGCGTTCAGTTCCTCGTCGCGCCGCGCGAGCAGCAGCACCACGGCCCCCTTGGCGGCGACGGCGGTCGCCGCCGCCCGCCCGATTCCGGAGGAGGCGCCCGTGATGACGACATGTTTTCCGGTGAGATCCCGGCGTGCCCGCCGACGGGACAGATAGCCCTGTTCGGCCGCGTGGTTATCCGACATCGCTGCTCCCTTGCAGGTCGATTTCCCCCGAACTTACTCCAAAGTAAGTTCCGCTGCCAAGGGGCCGGCGCACATCGCCGGGAGGAGCCGGGTAAGCCACGAGGACTACCCCGGCCCTCCTTCGGTCATCCCGCAGGGCGATGCCGGCCGGGTACTCCCGCGGTCATGCTGGGTGTTCGGATATCTGTGCGGGAGGAGACGACGGTGGGTCTGTGGACAGCGTTGCGCCGACGTTCGGCGGCCAGGGACGAGAAGGCCGGGGCCGATGCCCGGGCGAAGGCGCTCGCGGCGGGGGCATCCGAACGAGAAGCCGCTGCCGCCGCGGAGCAGGCGGTCCGGCGTGCGCGTCGGCGGCGTCGCGCCCTGTACGCCGGCGGATGAGCGGGCTCAGGCGGTGAGCCGGTCGTCCTCGCTGATGAACAGCGTCGCGACCACGCTGATCACCGCCGTCGCCACCAGATAGCCGCAGGCGAGCCAGGGAGTTTTGCCGCCTGCCGCGATCAGCGCCGTGACGATCAACGGAGTGATGCCCGAGGCGTAGATCCCCGAGACCTGATAGACGAACGAGAGTCCGGTGTAGCGCACCTCGGCCGGGTACAGCCCGGCGTACAACGTACCCTGCGCACCGTAGAACAGGGCATGGGCGACACCGAACACCGCGATGATCGCGAGGGTGAACACGACGATATTGCCGACCTCGAACAGCGCGAATACCGGATACACCAGCACGCCGTACGCGGCGATACCGGCGATGTAGACCCGGCGCGGCCCGAACCTGTCGGTCAGAT
Organism: Nocardia kruczakiae NBRC 101016; assembly: GCF_001612965.1. Taxonomy (GTDB): domain Bacteria; phylum Actinomycetota; class Actinomycetes; order Mycobacteriales; family Mycobacteriaceae; genus Nocardia; species Nocardia kruczakiae. Next base: position 78,027 of record NZ_BDBL01000011.1, on the reverse strand, counting down.
TTCCGGATACCGGAATGAGGGCGGCCATCACGACCGCGGCGATGGTCACCGCGAGCAGTACCGGAACCTGTTCGAATCCGAGATGCCCGGTCGCGAAACTGATCGCGAAGACACCCCAGGTGTTGAACGCCGCGCCCTCACCCCATCGCGAGAGCAGGCCGAGGACGGTGTTGCGCCGGGTGCGCGCATTCCGGAACAGTTCGACCACAGGCACTTTCGAGATCCGATTGAGCCGGTCGATTTCCCGGAACGCGGGCGTCTCGTCGATCTTGAGCCGCACCACCAGGCCGATGACCACCAGAACCACGCTGGCGCCGAAGGCGATTCGCCAGCCGTAGTCGAGAAATGCCTGCTCGCTCAGAACCGAACGCAGCAGCGCGAAGACGCCGGTGCCGAGTGCGAGGCCGAGCGCCAAACCGATCTGCGGATAGCTGCCGAACCGGCCGACCTTCTTGCGGGGACTGTGTTCCACGGCCAGCAGTACCGCACCGGCCCATTCCCCGCCGAGTGCGAAACCCTGCAGAATGCGCAACGCCAGCAAAAGGATCGGCGCCGCGATACCGATCGCGGCACTGGTCGGCAGGACACCCATCAGCGCGGTCGAGCCGCCCATGATCGCCATGGTCAGTGCGAGGGTGCGTTTGCGCCCGATGCGGTCACCGATATGGCCGAAAACCAATCCGCCGACCGGACGCATCACGAAACCGACCGCGAATGTCGCGAACGACAGCATGGTTCCGACGAACGCGCTCGTATCCGGGAAGAACAGTTTGTTGAAGACGATGCCGGCGGCGGTGGAATAGAGGAAGAAGTCGTACCACTCGACCGTGGTACCGATCAGGCTCGCCGCCACCGCTGTTCGAGTTTCGGCGGCGCCGAGATGTTTTGTCCGCTCCTCGTGCTGCTCCGCGGCGCGCGTACTCGCCGGCGCGGACTCCAGTACAGACATGGGGTCCCTTTCCTTCCCGCCGTCGATTCGCGCAGTGACATTAGGGCGAGTCGGTATCCGCGAAAAGGATTCGAATCAGCGCGATTCCAGCGGCGTATATCACGGCGCTCGGTTCCGGCTCCCGCGCTGTGGGTGTGCAGGTCGGCGGCGCGGTCGACTTCCTCGGTGGCCTGCGAACGTCGCTGGTGGTCGCCGTCCTCGCACTGCTCGTCGCCGCGGCTGTCGGGGGCCTTCGTCCGGCCTGGCTGCCCGCAGCGGGGCTGCCTTCCCGAACCCTGGGCTAGCGAGTTAGCATCGATATCGAATATACGTTCGAATCGACGAAGGTGTTGCGGATGGGCTGGGGAAACGGCCCGCCCACCTGGGCGGAAATGGAGCGGGTGCTCTCCGGTCTGCCCGGTCGCGGGGCCACACCGCCGGGCGACGGCGGGGACAGCCCGGCGTGGTCGCATACCCGCGGCGAATACCGGGCGGGTACGCGGCCGGAGGCGAGCGGTCCGCTGGTGCCGTATGCGGAATTGCACACGCATTCGGCCTACAGCTTTCTCGACGGCGCCTGCCAACCCGAGGAAATGGTGGAGGAGGCGGTGCGGCTGGGGCTCGAGGCCTTGGCGCTCACCGATCACAACGGCTTCTACGGTGTGGTGCGTTTCGCCGAGGCCGCCGCCGAATGGGGGCTGCCGACGGTGTTCGGCGCCGAATTGTCGCTGGGGGAAACCCGCGACGCGGCAACGATATTCGGTTCGGCGCCGATGGACGATTCCCAGCCGCGCACGGGGGAACCGGACCCGTCCGGACCGCATCTACTGGTGCTGGCGCGCGGCCAGGAAGGATATCGGCGGCTGTCGCGGGAGATGTCGGCGGCACATATGGTGGCCGGCGAGAAGGGAATCCTGCGGTACGACCTGGATCGGCTCGCCGCCGCCGCGGCCGGGCACTGGCATATCCTCACCGGCTGCCGCAAAGGTCACGTGCGCCGGGCGCTGGAACGTGGTGATGCCGAGGCGGAGGCGGAGCTGTGCCGGTTGATGGATCTGTTCGGACGCGACCGGGTGAGCGTCGAACTCACCCACCACGGAGTGCCCGACGACGACGAACGCAATGCCCGGCTGATCGCCCTCGCCACACGGCTGGACGTGCCGGTGATCGCCACGACCGCAGCGCATTTCGCCACCCCCGCCCAGGGGCGCCGGGCGATGGCGCTGGCGGCGATCCGGGCCCGGCGCAGTCTGGACGAGATCGACGGCTGGCTGCCGCCGACCGGCGGCGGGCATCTGCGGTCGGGTGCGGAAATGGCCCGGCTGTTCGCCGAATGCCCGCAGGCGGTGGCCGGGGCGGTCGATCTGGCCCGCGAATGCGCCTTCGATCTGCGCTTGATCGCCCCCGAATTGCCGCCGTTCGATGTGCCGCCCGAGCACGACGAGAATTCCTGGCTGCGAGAACTCACCCTCGCCGGGGCGCGCGAGCGATACGGCCCACCGGAGGGAAATCCCAAGGCGTACCGGCAGATCGAACACGAACTACGGATCATCACCGAACTCAATTTTCCCGGCTATTTCCTGGTCGTGCACGACATCGTCCACTTCTGCAAGCGCAACGACATCCTGTGCCAGGGCCGGGGGTCGGCGGCCAATTCCGCGGTCTGCTACGCGATCGGCATCACCAATGTGGATCCGGTCGCCAACGATCTGCTGTTCGAACGCTTTCTGGCGCCCGAACGCGACGGTCCGCCCGATATCGATCTGGATATCGAATCCGATCGCCGGGAGGAGGCGATCCAGCACGTCTACCGCAAGTACGGTCGCGAATACGCCGCGCAGGTGGCCAATGTGATCACCTATCGCGGTAAGTCCGCGGTGCGCGATGCCGCTCGCGCGCTGGGGTTTTCGCCCGGCCAGCAGGACGCGTTCGGCAAACAGGTGAGCAGGTGGACCGGGGTGGCGTCCGAGACGCATACCGATATTCCGGATCGGGTCCTGGAATTGGCGGGCGAGATCGAGGGCCTGCCGCGGCATCTCGGCATTCATTCCGGCGGCATGGTGATCTGCGATCGGCCGATCGCCGACGTCTGTCCGGTCGAGTGGGCGCGCATGCCCGGCCGCAGCGTGCTGCAGTGGGACAAGGACGATTGTGCCGCAGCGGGTCTGGTGAAATTCGATCTGCTCGGCCTGGGCATGCTCTCGGCCCTGCACTACATGATCGATCTGGTGCGCGAGCACAAAGGTGAGGTCGTCGAATTGCACGCCCTCGATCTCACCGAATCCGCCGTCTACGAGATGCTCGCGCGTGCGGATTCGGTGGGTGTCTTCCAGGTCGAGTCGCGCGCCCAGATGGCGACGCTGCCGCGGCTGCGCCCGCGTGCCTTCTACGATCTCGTCGTGGAGGTCGCCCTGATCCGGCCCGGTCCCATTCAGGGCGGTTCCGTACATCCCTATATCCGCCGGCGCAACGGCCGGGAGGAGGTGACGCTCGACCATCCGGCGCTCGAGAGTTCGCTGGCCCGCACCCTCGGAATTCCGCTGTTCCAGGAACAGCTCATGCAGATGGCGATCGATATCGCGGGATTCACTCCCGCCGAGGCGGATCAGTTGCGCCGCGCGATGGGATCGAAACGGTCACCGCAGCGCATGGAGCGGCTGCGCGGCCGTTTCTATCAGGGCATGCGCGATCTGCACGGAATCACCGGCGAGCTGGCCGATCGCATCTACGAGAAGATCTACGCCTTCGCGAATTTCGGTTTCCCGGAAAGTCATTCGCAGAGTTTCGCCGCGCTGGTGTTCTATTCGGCCTGGTTCAAACTGCATCATCCCGCCGCGTTCTGCGCGGGACTGCTGAACGCGCAGCCGATGGGTTTCTACTCTCCGCAGTCGCTGGTGGCCGACGCCCGCCGGCACGGGGTGGTGGTGCACGGGCCGGATATCAATCACAGCCTGGCCGGGGCGACGCTCGAGCAGCACGGAACCCAGGTGCGGCTGGGTTTGTCCGCGGTCCGGCACATCGGTGACGACGTGGCCGAGCAGATCGTCGCGGCCCGGTCCTCCGGTCCCTATCGGTCGTTCCTGGACCTGACCGGCCGGGTCGAGTTGTCCGTGCCGCAGGCCGAGGCCCTGGCCACCGCGGGTGCGCTCGGCAGTATCGAATCCGCGTCCGGTCGCGGGCTCGATCGGCGGCAGGCGCTGTGGGCGGCGGGTGCGGCGGCGGGGGAGCGGGCGGATCGGCTGCCGGGGACCGGGGCGGTCACCGACGCGCCGGCGCTGCCCGGGATGAGCGAACTGGAAATGGCGGCCGCCGACGTGTGGGCGACCGGTGTGTCGCCCGGCCGCTATCCCACCGAATTCCTGCGTCCGCGCCTGGACGAACTCGGCGTGGTCGCCGCGAACCGGCTGCTCGCCGTGCCCGACGGGTCCAAGGTGCTGATCGGCGGCGCGGTGACGCATCGGCAGCGACCGGCCACCGCGTCCGGAGTCACCTTCATCAACCTGGAGGACGAGACCGGCATGGTGAACGTGGTGTGCTCGGTGGGCCTGTGGCGCCGCTACCGCCGCATCGCCCAGGGCGCCCCCGCGCTGCTGATCCGGGGCCGGGTGCAGAACGCCGAGGGCGTGGTGAGCGTGGTGGCCGAACATCTGCAGCGCATGGACCTGCGGATGGCCTCGAAGTCGCGTGATTTCCGCTGACCGGCCGTTGCCGCCTATACGGCCCCCGGGAACCCCAGCTGCCGCCATGCCTCGTACACCGCGACCGCCGCGGCATTGGACAGGTTCATCGACCGGCGGCCAGGCAGCATCGGGATGCGCAGCTGGTCGGTGATGTGCGGGTCGGCCAGGACGTCGTCCGGGAGGCCGGTCGGTTCCGGGCCGAACAGCAGAACGTCACCGGCACGGTAGGCGATGTCGGTGTTGTGCGTGGTGGCATGGGTGGTGAAGGCGAAGACGCGCTCGGGACGCAGGGATTTCCATGCGGCGGAAAGGTTTTCGTGCACGGTGACCACCGCGAGATCGTGGTAGTCCAATCCGGCGCGGCGCAGCTTCGGCTCCGACAGATCGAATCCGAGCGGCTCGATCAGATGCAGTTCGCACCCCGTGCCGGCCGCCAGACGGATCGCATTGCCCGTGTTCGGTGGGATACGCGGTTCGAAGAACACCAGCTTGAGCACACCGAGACGGTACCGTTTGCCGGCATGTCACCGGTCGCGGACCACCTTGAACCGGATGCCCACGGTGGCGGCACCGGCCCCCGCCACCGATCCGCGGGCGGTGCCGTCATGCGAGAATCGCAGCCGTGACCGACGTGCCGACCACCCACCCGCAGCATTCCAGCCCGGCGAGCCGCTTCTTCCAGGTTCATCTGCCGATGCTGCTGGTCGTCGTGGTGCTGCTGGTCGCGGTGGTTTTCCTGGCCCAGGACCGGTGGCGGCGCGGTGCGTTCTTCATCGGCGGTGCGACGCTGCTCGCGGCCGTGTTGCGGTTGTGCCTGCCGACAGCGCGGGTCGGGCTCCTGGCGGTGCGCAGCCGTCCGTTCGACATCGGCGCCTATACCGTGCTGGGCGGCGCGATCATCGTGCTGGCGGCCACCATCAGCAGCCTCGGCGTCGGCTGAACTCGGAGGACGGACTCAGGACGCGCGGGCGTCCTGCGCGGCGCGCGCCAGTTCCATCGTCTGCTCCAGCAATTTGCCGATGGCCTCGATCTCGGTGAGGAAACCGTCGTGGCCGTCGCGCGAGTGCACGACTTCCAGACCTTTGCAGCCGGGCAGCAGATCGGCCAGTTCCTGCTGGGTCCGCAACGGATACAACCGGTCCGAATCCACGCCGCCGACCACGCACGGCACCGGGGTGGCGGCCAGCGCGGCTTCGATGCCGCCGCGCCCGCGGCCGACGTCGTGCCGGTTCATGGCCTCGGTCAGCAGCACGTAGGTGGCCGCGTCGAACCGTGCGACCAGCTTGTCGGCCTGATGCTCCAGATAACTCTGCACCGCATAACGGCCACCGTCCCAAGGGTTTTCGTCGCCCTGCGCGGTGTTGGCGAACCGGTGGTCGAGCTCGAATTCGGTGCGGTAGGTCAGATGCGCGATCCGGCGCGCGATGCGCAGTCCGGCCAGCGGCCGGCGGCCGGTGCCGTGATAATCGCCGTCCTGCCAGTCCGGATCCGAGGTGATCGCGGCGATCTGGGTGGTCTGGGTGCCGATCTGATCTGCGGTGGCGCGGGCGCCGACCGCCAGCACCAGGGCCGCGTCGACACGATCGGGGTATCCGACCATCCATTCCAGCACCCGCATGCCGCCCATCGAACCGCCGACCACCGCGGCGATACGGTTCAGCCCGAGCAGGTCCAGCAGCGCCACTTCGGCGCTCACCTGGTCGCGGATCGAAATCTCCGGAAAGCGTGCCCCCCAAGGTTTTCCGTCCGGCGCGAGGGACGAGGGGCCGGTGCTGCCCTGGCAACCGCCCAGAACGTTGGTCGCGATCACGCACCAGCGGTCGGTGTCCAGTGCCGCGCCGGGTCCGACCAGTCCGTCCCACCAGCCCGGCAGGGCGTGCAGTTCGTCGGGTTGCCCGCAGACGTGCGAATCGCCGGTCAGCGCGTGTTCGACCAGCACCACGTTGTCCAGGCCGGGGGCCAGTTCACCCCAGCGCTGCACGGCCAGTTCGACACCGGGGACGACCGCGCCGTTCTCGAGGCGGACATCGCCGACCCCGATGATTCCCACCGTGCCGTCCGGCGGGGGTAGCAGTGTCGTAGCGCCCGGGCGGGAAGTGCTCGATTCGATACTCACGGTCACCGTGCCGTCACCACGTCGAGCCGTGCCACGCGATCGATCCCCATCACCCGCATCGGCCCGCGGACCTGCCGGAACGCGACGCCGGCGGCCGCCGGGTCGGCGCACGGCGAGAGCGCGCGCGTGGTCGAGGCGGTACGGAGGGCTGGGGCACACACATCCCCGATGGTAGCGATACGGCTGCGCCGCTCCGCCGCCTCCACGGACTTGCCGGCGATGGGCACGGTGGACTCGCTCACTTGTTGCTCCTGACAGTCGCGCTTGCTCTCGGCTTTCGAGAGCCCGGTCAATCACCCGGAGCACCCCACCGCAACTGGAGGGTTGCCGGCCAGCGAGCCGGGGCTTGGCGCTGGCGCTCATGACCTGCCGTGGATGGTAACAATCGGGCACGACGGGGGCGAGGGTTGGGCTCGCCCGATTCGAGTCGGATGTTCGCGGCGTATGTCCGTTTCCTCGCCGATCGGCATCGGGCCGATGTGACGGGGGTAGCTCTCAATGGGACCGCCCCTGTCAGTGAGACCCAGCGCACCAGTACGCTTGTCTTGTTTAGCACCAGGCGTCTCGTGGACAACGCGGGGCGTATACGTTGTCTGTTGAACAGCTGGGGTCCGCTCACAAGCGTGCTCGCCTGGCCGTGCAATGGGAGCACACCTTCCTTAGGAGGACACGAAGATCCATGTCCAAGATCAAGGTTGAAGGGACCGTCGTCGAACTCGACGGCGACGAGATGACCCGGATCATCTGGCAGTTCATCAAGGACAAGCTGATCCATCCGTACCTCGATGTGAACCTCGAGTACTACGACCTCGGCATCGAAACCCGCGACAAGACCGATGACCAGGTCACCGTCGACGCGGCCAACGCCATCAAGAAGCACGGCGTGGGCGTCAAATGCGCCACCATCACCCCCGACGAGGCACGTGTCGAAGAATTCGGCCTCAAGAAGATGTGGCGTTCGCCGAACGGCACTATTCGTAACATCCTCGGCGGCACCATTTTCCGCGCGCCGATCATCATTTCCAATGTTCCGCGTCTGGTTCCCGGCTGGACCAAGCCGATCATCATCGGCCGTCACGCCTTCGGTGACCAGTACCGCGCCACCGATTTCAAGGTGCATCAGGCCGGCACCGTCACGATTCAGTTCACCCCGGAGGACGGCTCCGAGCCGATCGTCCACGAAGTGGTGAAGATGCCCGAGGACGGCGGCGTCGTCATGGGTATGTACAACTTCAAGAAGTCGATCGAGGACTTCGCGCGGGCGTCGCTGAACTACGGCCTGCAGCAGAACTACCCCGTCTACATGTCGACGAAGAACACCATCCTGAAGGCCTACGACGGCATGTTCAAGGACACCTTCCAGGAGATCTTCGAGACCGAGTTCAAGGACGAGTTCGCGGCGGCCGGACTGACCTACGAGCACCGGCTGATCGACGATATGGTCGCCTCCGCGCTGAAGTGGGAAGGCGGCTACGTCTGGGCCTGCAAGAACTACGACGGCGACGTGCAGTCCGACACCGTGGCGCAGGGCTTCGGCTCGCTGGGCCTGATGACCTCGGTGTTGCTCACCCCGGACGGCCGCACCTGTGAGGCCGAGGCCGCGCACGGCACGGTGACTCGCCACTTCCGGCAGCACCAGCAGGGCAAACCCACCTCCACGAACCCGATCGCCTCGATCTTCGCGTGGACGCGGGGTCTGGCGCATCGCGGCAAGCTGGACAACACCCCCGAGGTCATCGGCTTCGCGCAGACCCTCGAGGACGTCGTCATCAAGACCGTCGAGAGCGGCCAGATGACCAAGGATCTGGCGCTGCTGGTCGGCGGCAACCAGGGTTATCTGACCACTGAGGAGTTCCTCGGCGTGCTGGATGCGAACCTGGCGCGCGAACTGAGCTGAACGCTCACGACCGGCCGGAATCCGGCGCGGCCGGTAGACATATCCGGGCACCCGCCCCCACCGATCCCGGTGGCCGCGGGTGCCCGAATTGCTTTCCGCACCCGATCGCGTGAGTCGAATCACCCCGGCCGCCGGTATCGCCGCGGCCGCCGCGTGTGTTGGCCACACCCATGGCCGACTCAGCTCCCGTGCGCACCGCACCACCCGTCGACTTCCCACCGGAGTCACCCGCGAGTGCCGCGTCGTCCCGTGCGGCGCTCGGCTCCGGGGCGGCGCCGCAGACTCGCACCGGATGGCACATTCCGGCGATGCTCGCGCTGGCGCTCGGCGGTTTCGGGATCGGCACCACCGAATTCGTCACCATGGGACTGCTGCCCGACATCGCCGCGGACCTGCATGTTTCGGAGCCCACCGGCGGACATGCCGTCTCGGCGTACGCGCTGGGCGTGGTGGTCGGCGCGCCCGTGATCGCGGCGCTGTGCGCCCGGATGCCGCGCAAGCGCCTGCTGATCGCCTTGATGGTCGCGTTCACCATCGGAAACATCGCCTCCGTGCTGGCCCCGGCCTTCCCCGCTCTGGTCGCGGCCCGGTTCGTCGCGGGCCTGCCCCACGGCGCCTATTTCGGCGTGGCCTCGCTCGCGGCCGCCTCGCTGGCTCCGGTGGGGCAGCGGGCCAAGGCCGTCGCCGCGGTGATGCTGGGCCTGAGCGCCGCCAATGTGGTGGGCGTTCCCGCCGCCACCTGGCTGGGGCAGGGCCTCGGCTGGCGCGACGCCTATGTGGTCGTGGCCGTCATCGGGCTCGCCACGGTCTTCGCGATCAGCCGCTTCGTGCCCGATCTGCACGGGGTGCGGGTGACCGATCCGCGCACCGAGCTCACCGCCCTACGCCGTCCGCAGGTACTGCTGACGTTGCTGGTCGGCGCGGTCGGCTTCGGCGGCATGTTCGCGGTGTACACCTACATCACGTCCACGCTGACCGATGTGGCCGGCATGTCGCAGGGGCTGGTTCCGATCGTGCTGGCGTTGTTCGGCCTGGGCATGGTGGCAGGCAATATCGTCGGCGGGGTGCTCGCGGACCGCGGTGTGGACCGCTCGGTCTTCGCCGCGATGATCGCCATGGTGGTGATCCTCGCCGGATTCGTTGCCGCAGCGCACAACCCGTTCACCGCCGCCGCGGGCGCCTTCCTGGTCGGCGCCTCCGGAGCCGCGCTGGCACCCGGTCTGCAGACCCGCCTGATGGATGTCGCCCACGACGCCCAAACCCTCGCCGCCGCCCTCAACCACGCCGCATTGAACATCGCCAACGCGGCGGGCGCGTGGCTGGGCGGGCTGGTGATCGCGGCGGGGCTGGGATACACCGCACCCGCCGTCGTGGGAGCGGGGCTGGCTGTGGCCGGGGTGGTGCTGTTCACCATCACTGCGTGGTCGGCCCGCAGGGTCCCGGCGCACCGCGAGGTTGCTGTGGGGCGCGGCTGAACATCGGCGACCGGGCGAGAAGTGCCATGTCGTCGGTTCGTCGCAGCGCCTGACGATCCGACCGCGCCCTACTCCTGGCAGTGAGAAACCGCCCCGGCAGCTCGCTACGATGACGGCGTGCCGCATACCGCTGACCGGACGGTGACACGATCGGTATCGAAATCATGAGTGCCGCTGAGGTTTCCGCCGCGGAATTCGACACCGACTTCGGTGGCTTGCATCGAGCCACACCCCGGGCGGTCCATCGATTGCCGTCCGCCTTTCCGTCCGCCCTGCTCGGCTCCGGCCGGCCGTTGACGCTTCGTGGTTCCGGGCATTCGTGCGCTGGGCAGACGGTCACCGGCGACGAGCTGCTGGTCACGTACGCGCCCGAGAGCGCGACCCGGGAGATCCGGGACCTGGGTAACGGGCTGTTCGAAGTGCCCGCCGGTGCAAGCTGGCACGGGCTCGAGCGATATCTGAACGGGCACGGTCGGGCGTTTCCGGTGCTGCCGAACTATCTGCACATGTCGGTCGGTGGCACCTTGTCGGTGGGCGGTGCCGGATCGGATTCGATCCGATCAGGCTGGCAGGTCGACCAGGTGGAACGTATTCAACTGATCGACGGAACCGGTAGCAGCCGTTGGTGTTCCCGGACCGAACACCCCGAGTTGTTCCGGTTCGCGCTCGGAGGACTGGGCGCGGTCGGCCTGATCGAGCGTGTGGTGCTGCGGACGGTCGAGCATGAATCTCTGATGCACGAGCATCGCAACGATCACGCGACGCTCGGCGCGCTCGCCGAATACACCGCGCGAGTCGCAGGCGACGTCGACGTCGACTCCTATTGGGGAATGTCTCGGCGCGGCCGGATCAGATCGGTCACAGGATGGCGAGGCGCCCGCTCGAGAGGCGCATGTGAACGCGAGAACTGCGCCGTTGTCATCCGGTCGCAGCAGTGGGAGTCCGATCCGCACGCCGCGCGGCAGACTCCTCCCGGGCGAGGACGGATGTGGGCCGACTACGTCGTACCGGCCGAGCATTGTATTTCGATGATCGAAAACGTTGCGGCACAGCTTGATCGCGCACCGTTCGACGATCCGTCGACCATGGTGTACATCCTGGTCATTCGGCACGCTGCCGACGCCGTGCCCTTCGCTTTCGCACCTATCCTGCCCGCCCCCGTCTCGGTCGGGGTGGGGCTGTATGCCACCGTCGATCGGGAGCCCGCCGCCGAAGCCGCTGCGTGCCAGACCTTTCGCGACTTGCAGCGAAGCTGTTGCGAGCTGGGCGGCCGCCCGTACCTATACGGAGTCGTCGACCTCGACGACGCGAAGGCTGCTGGTCTCTACGGCGACGACCTCGATCGGCTCGCCGAACTTCGTGCCTCGCTGCGGCTCGGGCACGTCAATGCGAATCTCGCGATCGTGCGAGCGGCCGGGCGGACCTGAGCTCGGTTTCCGAGGGGTCTCCCACATCGGTGTGCCATAGACGTTCAGTTTGTCGATGCCATCGTCCGGTGAGAAACCCAGTGCGAGCGCTGAACAGCGCCAGATCGCGCTGTTGGATCGCGCGGCGTGATCCAGTGCATCGATTGCCCGTGTGCTGCCGTGATGCCGCACAGCCAGCTCACGGACCAGCGCGTTGATGTCGTCGGAGCGCCTCGTAGCCAATGACACGGTGTATGAAGGGTCTTCATCTGCGCGGCGGGAGCAGCAGACGAAGTAGCCGAAGTCGTGCAAGTGGGCGGCGTCTACACCGCACCTGGTGAATTCGGACAGTGCTTCCCAGGCAGAATCGCCGAAATAGCGGACCAATTTCATCGGCACCGCTACGTCTCGGGAGCGTGCTCGCACGTAGAGCTTGTAGGTCAGGCGGGCGTACGCGTCGACCTCTACCGCCAGTCCGGCGTTGCGAAACAGATCGTCGTTCTCGGGTATCGGACACAATCCCTCGAACCCGGGCCATCGTCGGCTCACGGCCTCCAAGGCATCGGCCCTCGCGGCCGGGCTGCAGTACACCTTGAGACCGGCAAGGCGATCCGGCTCGGCGGGGTCATGCACAATCCCGAGCCACATAGCCGGACGTCGCCCCCGCTCGATCGCGGCAGGATCAGGGTAGACAGTGGTGACGAACGCGTGCAGAAGGTCGACCACCTCGTCGTTCCCATCCGGCAGCCAGGAGACCAGCCCCGCGATGGCGGCGAGGTACGCCTCCAGCCGAACCGCGAACTCCGGTTCCCAGGTGGAGGTTTCGGTTATGTAGCGCAGCAGCCGGGCGGAGTGTCCCCGCCCGCCGGTCACGCTGGCTTCGAACGGCATGCCGGCTACTGTGATCCCGCTGGAGCGACGCCCGCTCGGTGTGCGTGTGTCCAATCGGCCACCACAGGCCCGAAGCAGCACCGAGCGAAGAGATTCCGGCGTGCAACCGGTGCCGATCCGCTCGGCGACATCGACCAGGAAGTCCCCGGCCGACCGGGCCGCCGCGGCCGTCATGTCTCTTGCGTGTCGGTGCTCGGCGGGCGCGTGGAGGTTGTCGACGATGCGGAGACCACCGTGGTCGGCTGGACGACAGCGTTCGCCTGTAGCTGTCCCTGCTGGTCCGAATCCCCGGCCCCGGCCGGTCGGAAGAAGCCTTGGAATCGGCCGAATGCTCCGTTGTCGTAGTTGGGAAGCTCCTCCAGACTGACGTGCCGCATCTGGCCGTCGGTGATGATGTAGTAATTGTTGGTGCCCTCGCGGACGATCACCGCACTGCGATCGGCCCACTGCACGACATCGCCGGTGTGCAGATTCGAACCGTCGATCGGTGTGGCCTGCGCGAAGGCGCTGCCGTAGGCGGCGGCCGCATCGCTGCCGTTCGGATTGTTGAACGCCCTGTTCACGGCGTCGGCCACAACTGCGGGAACCTTTTGCGGCGCACTGCCGTCCGGCAGTTTCATGTCGACCATGGAATTGCCGATATGCGGGGCCGTGCCGGAAGCCGGCGTGGCCGAGACGGCCGAGGCCGGATTCGTGTAGGCGGCCTGCTGCGCGGTGGCGCCCGCCGCCGTCTGCGCCGAATTAGCCTCGGGAAGAAGTGAATTCGACTGTCTTCCGAGAGCGGATGACAGGGGGTTCTGGCCGTACTGCGATGCGGAATTGTTCTGATTACCCGCCTGGTTCATGAATCCGCCCGACCCGAAGTTCCCCATCGGATTGTTCATATACCCAGCCAAGGGATTCATGGCTCCGGTGAACGGATTCGACGCCGCGGCGGTGGTTCCGGTGGAATTCTGACCGGTGGCCCCGGTACTGCCGGTGTTGCCGGTAAGGGCGTTCGCTATCTGGTCCCATGCCGTGGAATCGGAAGAGTCGGAGCCGCTGGTCGAGGCGCTGCCGTCGCCGGTGCCGGTGCCGGTGCCGGTGGCGCTCGCTCCGTCGACGTTCCAGAGATCCGAGATATCGGTGGCATCGGTCTGGGATTGTCCGTCGGACAGGTCGCCGAAAATGTCACTGTAGTCCGTCTGGTCGGCCAGATCGGTGGTACCGGAGGTGTCGGCGACGGGCGTGTAGGGCGTCGCCGGCGCTGCCGGTGCCGCAGGGGCCGCCGGTGCGGCGGGCGCCGCTGGTTTCTCCGGTTCCTTCGGACCCGGATCGTCGACGCCGTCGGCCTTCTTCTGAAGCTTCATCGCCGTGTCGTCGTAGATTTTGTTCCATTTGTCGACGGCGGTTTGGATGGGGGTGACGTAGTACTTCTGTTCTGCTTCCGGCGTGAGGACGAAATTATCGTTTTCCGTCTTCCGGGTGTAGACCACTTCGCCGGGGGCGGTGACCGTAGCAGTTTCGTGTGGCCCCGGTAAAGTTATCTTGTTGTCTTTCGGGGCGTACTTGCTGAAATCCTGTTGCAGGTCCTTGTTGAGGGCTTCTTTGACGTCGTGCAGTTGCCCAGCGCATTTCTTGATATCGTCCTTGGTATCCTTTGTCGTGAAATTGACGTCCTTGTTTTTCTCCTGATAAGTCGTGTCGCGCTTCTCGTAGAGGGATTTGAAGTCGTTGTAGGTATCGATCACGTGGGACCACCCGTCGACACTGCCTACCTGATGGTTCTCCAGGACCGTACTGAAGTCGGGTGCATCCTTGGGGTCGCGGGAGCCGAGCGAGTCGAAACCGCTTTGCATGGTCTCCTGCGTGTCGTTGATCAGCGTCTTCAGCGCATCACTCGCACCTTTCGGGACCCACAGCAGTACTTCCTCGTAGTGCTTCTTGCCATCGCCGTATCCGAATCCCCAGCCAGAGCCGAATTTTGCCTCGGCCTCGCCCTTCGCCGCCACCTGGTCGGTCTTGACCTTCTTGGCGGCGTTCAAATCATCGTTGCCCAACGCCGTTGCGAGGCCTTTGTACTTGTCCTCCTTGCGAGGGTCCCAATTGCCGGAGTCTACGTCGTCTGCGAGATCTGTGCGCTCCTCTTTGGACAGATTGTTCCAAACCAGCTCTAACTCGGTCGGGTTGAGGGCGAGCATCTTGTCCAGAATGTCTGTGGCGTCTTTTTTCTCGTAGTAGTCGTCGTTCCACGTATGGTCGTGTTTATCGTGGATCTCGTTGGTGAGATCAGCGACTGCTTTCGTATTCACGTCCGTCATCGGATACGCCCTTCTTCACCGTGCAGCCCTGAATTCACCGGAATTGTCGAATATTCGGCGACCGGAACCGGCGTGGTCTCGTATCCGGTCGACACCGCATCGGCGCCGGTGTTCGCCCTCCGCAGCATGCTCTGGAGCTGTGGATGTTCAGCGATCTGATCGTGGACGTACAGGACATCGCGAAGCGTTGCGCGGTCGCTGTTCCTCGTCGACAGCAGCGACACCAATTCATCGGCGCGCCGTTCGAGTGTCCGGCTACGCCGGCGGTTCACGTCCGGTGACAGTCGGTCGGCTCCGGCGCTGACAACCTGCGATGCGAATACCGATGGAGCTGCGGCGGGCGGCGCGAATACCGCCGTGGACAGCGCGATGTCGGGGCGCGCGGGGACAGCGGAGTTCTCCTGAGCGTATGCCGGCAACTTCTGCCCGGCACGCAGCGACTCGAGCGTCCGTAAGCGGTGGACCCGCTGTGTCGAATTCCCCGCAGCGGCGTCGGAGACCACCTGCCGAACCAACTCGTCGGCGGTGCTGGCGAAGTGCAGGCATGCGGCGTGAATGTCGGAATCGGGTATCTCTGCGGCGCGCTGTCGTGACACCCGGGATCCACACATATCCAGCCGGTCGGATAGGCCGATACCGGGCCGCGACAGGTCGACAGCGGCTTCGCTCGCGGTAACCTCCTCCGCGACAGCCACTTCACCACCGAGGGTGGAGCGCAGGAAGTCGTCCACCGTGGTCGACGACGCGAGGGCATACAGTCGTCCCCGGTTGTTGCGATATGCGTGGTGACCGAATTCGGTGAGGATCCGGGCGGGGTCGGAGCTGCTCTCGAGCGTCGTGATGGCGGCCCGGCCCTCGGCATCGAGGATCGAATCCCATTGCCACGGAATAAGAACCTCGGAGGGTAGGAACAACCCCGGCGGAAGCCATCCACGTCCCTCTGTGGAGGTCAGCAGGACGACAGCGCCTTTGCGGTTGCGCACTACACCCGTTGCCCACTCGATACCCGGCGCCGTGTCGCCGATCGCGAAGAGCACGGCGCTCAATAAGGTCCGCGCCAGCGTCAGGTCGTCGTCGACGTGATCGCCGACCACCAACGGCGGCAGAGACTGTCGCCCTTCTCGCGCCTGATGAATCGAGGCCGCGAACGGTCCGCTTCGCAGCGGCCTGGGCGGGGGCGCGCCCGGGCCGTCCGGTCCGGGGCCTGGCGGGGGTGGCGGCGCCACCCCTCCGCCGAGCGGGACGTCGTGTCCTTCGTCGATTCCGTATCCGGAGGTGAAGGGGGCGACGTCGTCGGGCGCTGTGTGCTCTCCCGAAATGGCGTGCAGAGTGGCGGGCACGGGATCGTCGTGTGGAGGGTTCGCGAGCGAGGGCGGCAAGTCCACGGGCGCAGCCGTGTTCGGTCCTGCGAACGCCTGCTCAGGGTCGTAGCTTGACGGGAATGTGCTGGGTGTCGGCGAGTCGGTCTCGGGGGCGGGGTGCGCCGGACCGACCGGTGGCGCGGACGTATGCGGCGGGTCCAGCGTTGATCGATGCGGTGAATCCGGTTGCTGCGCAGAAACTTTCGGTGTCGACCCGTCCGGAGCGCCTTGCCCGTGGGTTACCGGACCGGCACCCCCTTGCGGGCCCGAGTTGGCGATCTGCTTTCCCCCGGAGAGTTCGGACTGTTCGATTCGGTCCGCAGCTGCCAGTAGAGCGTTCTTCGTGCGTTCACTCGAGGCAGCTTGTGCTTCGGCCTTGTCGTGGCGCTTCTGGTAGTAGTCGTGCAAGGCCTTGTGCATCGGGTGCGCGATGGTGCCGTAGCTGCCCGGGAACCCTTTGAGCCACTCCTCGGGTATCTCTCCCCATTTCCGCATAGCGTCCGCGTACCTCTGGAGTTGCCAGGCGGCCTCGCGCAGCCGATCCGGGTCCTGATCCAGATAACCTGCCATAACTGGCCAATCCTCCCGCCCAGCCGTCCGAACCTATTCTTCTGGGTTCCCAGTGGTGGAGGGCTTTGGTGCGTCCATCTCCGCCCGCCACTGCCGCGCCTTCTCGGCCAGCGGCACATGGTGATGTCCCTCGTTCATGGCGAAGTCGTACTGCCGGCGTGCGTTGGCGGTGCTCTCCCGGATGGCCGCCATGATCTCGGCGACCAGCTCGTCGTTGCCGAAGCGGTCGCAGGTGCCGGGGGCGAGGTACAGGTCCGTCAGCTGGCCGTAAACGTTGATCTCGGGAATCACCATCCCGCTCGGCGAGGGTCGGCGCGCGACTATGCCATCGGCACGCTCACGCATTTCGGCGATGCGGTGCTTCAACTCTCGTCCCATCGCCATCGCCACGCGCACATCGGGGTGAAGTTCTCTCATCAATCCTCACGCTGCTCCGGCGGGACATCTCGACATGCCGGCCCGCGAGCCCCGCCGACTCGTCGAACAGAGTCGGGCGCAGCTCGTCACCGACTGGTCGATATTCAGTCTCTCAACTCGAGTCGCCGACGTGCGGGGGTGTGATTTCCCACTGTGGGGAAGTGACTGCTTGCCGAGGCCCAACCTCCGCTCGTTCGCCCCTCCGGCGTGGTTGAGTGATCCGGAGCAGGCGGCAGCACTCGACCGGGAGGTCAGAATGGATCCGCGAATACAGGGGAGTGGCGGTGGTGATGCGCGGCGGCGGGCGGTGGTGTATGCCGCCGCGCGGACCACGCTGACGACGATCGTGCTGGTGGCGCTGTATTTCGTCCTGCCCCTGCGGCATTTGAACGAGCTGGGTCCGATTCTGGGGCTGTGCGGTGGACTGGTGGTGGTCGTGGTGCTCATCGTGCGGCAGGCGACGCGCATCGTGGCCGCGCCCTATCCCGGGCTGCGCGGGGCCGAGGCGCTGACCATGATCGCGGTGGCCTTCATTCTCATGTTCGCCACCACGTACGTCCTGATGTCGGCGGCCGAGCCGGACAGTTTCTCGGCGCTGCTGACCCGGATCGACGCGCTCTATTTCACGGTGACCGTGCTGGGGACGGTCGGTTTCGGCGATATCGCGGCGACCTCGCAGGCGGCGCGCGTCGTGGTGACCGTGCAGATTCTGGCCGATCTGGCGCTCATCGGCGCCGGGGTGCGAGTGCTGCTGGCCGCGATACAGCGCGGACGGGCGGCGCGCGAGCCCGAGTGAGTTTCATGCACGCGTGTATGTAAGTGTAGGATTTCCGGATGGCCAGATCTGTCGTCGGCAAGCCGCCGCGTCGCACCCAGGAGCAGCGCAGCAGCGAGATGCGGGTGCGATTGCTCGACGCGACCATCGATTGCCTGGTCGAATACGGCTATGCGGGCACCACGACGCCGCGCGTCGCGGAGCGGGCCGGGGTCACCCGCGGCGCGCAGGTGCACCACTTCGGCTCCAAAACCGATCTGGTCGTGGCCGCGATTTCCCACCTGGCGCAGCGGCGCACCGAGGCTGCGATGAAGGAGCTGGGCCGGTTGCGCGCCGGTGACGATCCGATCGGCGCCACCCTGGACGCGATGTGGGAGCTGCATCAGGGGCCGCTGTTCGTCGCGGCCATGGAGCTGTGGGTGGCCGGCCGCACCGATCCGGTGCTGGCCGCCGAGGCCGAGAAGGTCGAACCGTTCGTCAACAACGCCGTTCTGATGGCGGTGTCGCAGCTGGTCCCGGATGAGTTGCGGCGCAAGGAAGTTCGCGACTTCGCCTATACCGCGATGGATACCTTGCGCGGAATCCTGGTCTCCAACTTCGTCTCTCCGGATCCGGAGCGCGCCCACCGTCGCTGGCAGCGCGCGTCCGCGCACCTGCGCCGGGCCGCCGAATCCGCACTCCCGGGCCTCGGAATGGGCGGCTGACGCCCGTACCGTCACGCTGCTGCGTCGGCGGCAAGGCGCGAGCTGCAGCGAGCTACAGATGCGCCTGTACGTATCAACACAAACGTTCTAGCTGGGCATACCTCCCGAACTCACGGCGATAGCGCACACCCTATTGCGTCTTTACATACAGCTCCGTATGTTTGTTTCCAGTTCGATCGGAACGGATCGACCACTGCCGCTCGAGGGGCGGCCGACTGGGAGAAGGGTGGTTCGATGACGAACAAGGTCTACGTCGTCGGCGTCGGAATGACGAAGTTCGAGAAACCGGGTCGGCGGCAGGTCGAGGAGGCCGACGGCACGACGCGCGCGTGGGACTACCCGGATATGGCCCGCGAATCCGGCACCAAGGCGCTGGCCGATGCCGGGATCGACTATCGGGAGGTGCAGCAGGCCTACGTCGGCTACGTCTACGGTGAGTCCACCTCCGGCCAGCGCGCGGTCTACGAACTGGGGATGACCGGCATTCCGGTGATCAACGTGAACAACAACTGTTCCACCGGTTCCACCGCGCTCTACCTTGCGGCGCAGGCGATTCGGGGTGGGCTGGCGGATTGCACGCTGGCGCTGGGCTTCGAGAAGATGCAGCCGGGTTCGCTCGGCTCCACCTGGGACGATCGCGAGCAGCCGATGGCCAAGCACATGATGGCGCTGGCCGAGATCTCCGAGGTGCTGTTCCCGCCGGCGCCGTGGATGTTCGGCGCGGCGGGCCGCGAACATATGAAGCAGTACGGCACCACCGCGGAGCATTTCGCGAAGATCGGGTACAAGAATCACAAGCATTCGGTGAACAACCCGTATTCGCAGTTCCAGGACGCGTATTCGCTCGACGACATCCTGGGCGCGCGGATGATCTACGACCCGCTCACCAAACTCCAGTGCTCGCCCACCTCGGACGGTTCGGGTGCGGTGGTCCTGGCCTCCGAGGATTTCGTCGACCGGCACGGTCTGGCCGGGCGGGCGGTGGAGATCGTGGGCCAGGCGATGACCACCGATTTCGCCTCCACCTTCGACGGGACCGCGAAGAACCTCATCGGCTACGACATGAATGTGCAAGCCGCGCAGCAGGTTTACCGGCAGTCGGGGCTCGGCCCGCAGGACTTCCAGGTGATCGAGCTGCACGACTGCTTCTCCGCCAACGAACTGCTGCTCTACGAGGCGCTGGGCCTGTGTGGCGAGGGCGAGGCGGGCAGCCTCATCGACGGTGATCAGACGACCTACGGCGGCACATGGGTGGTCAACCCGTCGGGCGGCCTCATCTCCAAGGGCCATCCCCTGGGGGCGACGGGTCTGGCCCAGTGCAGCGAACTCACCTGGCAGCTGCGCGGCGACGCCGACAAACGCCAGGTCGAGGGCGTCACCGCCGCACTGCAGCACAACATCGGCCTCGGCGGAGCCGCGGTCGTCACCGCTTACCAGCGCGCCGAGCGCTGAAAGGAGTACGAACATGGGCCACATCGAAGCCACCAAGAACCTCAACGCCACCCCCGACGCGCTGTGGGCGGTCGTCTCGGATCCGCAGACCTGGGACAAATGGTTCACCATTCACGAGCGCTGGATGGAGGAGCCGCCGGCCACGTTGACCACGGGCTCGAAGCTGGTCGCCAAGATCATGATGCTCGGCATGGCGAACAAGATGGAATGGGTTGTCGAAGAGGTGAATTCGCCGAACAACCTGGTCCTCAGCGGCGCCGGGATGGCCGGCGTGAAGGTGAAGTTCTCCTTCGACATCGCACCCGAGGGGGCAGGGAGCAAATTCTCGGTCTCCGGCGATTTCGAGGGCGCGCTGATCAAGGGTGCCCTGGGCAAGGCGGTCGAGAAGGACGGCGCCAAGCAACTGGACACCACCCTCGAACAGCTCGACGCCCTGGCGACGGCCTAGCGATATGGCCACCGAAACAGGGCCCCGGCCCGTGCAATTCGACGATGCGGGCCTGAACGTCTGGTCCGACGAGGAGCGGTTCGAGGTCACCCGGGAGCGGATCGCCGAGTACGCCGCCGCCACCAACGACCCGATTCCGGCCCACCTGTCCGGCGATATCGCCTCACCCGTCTTCGCCATCGTCCCCGTCTTCGAGGCGATGATGATGCCGGTGATCGACGTCGTCCCGATGGACATCTTCGGCCGAGTCGTGCACGGCGAGCAGGACTTTCACTTCCACCGCCCGATCCGCCCCGGTGATCGGCTGGTCTCGCGGGCCAAGGCGGTCGGCTACGAGGGCCGCGAGAACGGCACCACCATCACCATTCTCATCGAATGCCGGGACTGCGACGGTGAGCTCGTCAACGAGCAGTACCTGACCGCCTTCTTCCGCAACATCGATGTCGGCAAGCAGGTCGGTGAGAGCGCACCGCCGCACAAGTTCGATCCCGGCCTGGAGGCGCAGCCGCCGCTGGCCCGGGTCGCCGCGCACGTGGACGACGATCAGACCTACCGCTATGCCCCCGCCTCCGGCGATCCGGTGCCGCTGCACCTGGACGAGCAGGTGGCCAAGGATGCCGGACTGCCCGGCATCATCGCGCACGGTCTGTGCACGATGGCGATGTCGTCGTGGGCCGTCCTCACCGAGGTCGCCGGGTCCGACGCGCAGCGGTTGAGGCGGTTCGCGGTGCGCTTCTCGAAGATGGTGTTCCCCGGCGACGATCTGGAGACCCAGATCTGGAAGACCGGCTCCACCGGCTCCGACACCACCTACGCGTTCCGCACCGCACGCGGAACCGATCTCGTTCTGACCGACGGCCTGGCGGTCGTCGCCGACAACTCGTAGTCGAGGAGACTGTCATGGGTGTTTTGGATGGGCGGGTCGCCGTCATCACCGGCGCGGGCCGCGGCATCGGACGCGAACACGCGCTGTTGTTCGCGCGGGAGGGCGCCTCGGTCGTAGTGAACGACCTGGGCGGCAGCAACGCCGGGGAGGGCGCCGATGCCGGACCGGCGCAGCAGGTGGTGGACGAGATCCGCGCCGCGGGCGGCAAGGCGGTGGCCAACACCGACAACGTCGCGCAGTGGGAGGGCGCGAAAAACCTGGTGGGCCAGGCGATCTCGGAATTCGGGACGCTGGACGTGGTGATCAACAACGCCGGCATCCTGCGCGACGGGTTCATCGCCGGCCTCGAGGAATCGCAGTGGGACGCCGTCATCGCGGTGCATCTGAAGGGGCATTTCAACGTGCTGCGCCACGCCGCGGCGTATTGGAAGGACCAGTCGAAGGCGGGTAAGCAGCCCAACGCCGCCGTCGTCAACACCGCCTCGGCCTCCGGCGTCACCCTGCCCAATGCCGGCCAGGCCAACTACGGCGCGGCCAAGGCCGGTATCGCCGCGTTGACGCTGGTCGCCGCCGAGGAATTGGAGCGGTACGGCGTGCGCGTCAACGCCATCGCCCCGATGGCACGCACACGCCTGACCCTGGCCACCCCCGGGATGGGGGCGATCTTCGCCGCCGAGGTGGGCGAGGGGGAATTCGATGCTTTCAGCCCCGCCAACATCTCGCCGCTGGTCGCCTACCTGGCCACCGACAAATGCCCGGTCACCGGCAAGGTCTTCGCCGTCCAGGGCGGCGCGATCTCCGAGCTCGGCGGCTGGCACGACGTGAAGACCATCGAAACCGACGGCCCCTGGCTGATCGACGACATCGCAGCCCGGCTGCCCTGACGCTGGAGGAGAACGACGATGTTCGAATGGTCCGAGACCGACGAGATGATCCGCGCGGCTGTGCGCGCCTTCATCGACAAGGAGATCCGGCCGCATCTGGACGCTCTCGACAGCGGTGAGATGCCGCCGTATCCGATCCTGCGAAAACTGTTCGGCGAGTTCGGCATCGATGTCATGGGTGCCGAGGCGATCGAGAAGATGCTCGCCAAGCAGCGTGCCGCCGAGGCCGCGCCGGACGAGGCCGGCCAACGCGAGAAGAAGCCCAGGTCCGGTGGTGATCCGTTCGGCGAGCAGCAGTCGTTGATGGCGGTCCTGATCAGCGAATTGTCCGGCGTCAGTATGGGTTTGGTGGCCGCGATGGGCGTCTCGATCGGCCTCGGCGCGGCCACCATCATGTCGCGCGGCACACTCGCGCAGAAGGAGCGCTGGCTCGCCGATATCGTGACGTTGAAGAAGGTGGCGGCCTGGGCCATCACGGAACCGGATTCGGGCTCGGATGCCTTCGGCGGCATGAAGACCTCGGTCAAACGCGACGGCGAGGACTACATTCTCAACGGCCAGAAGACCTTCATCACCAACGGTCCCTACGCCGATGTGGTGGTCGTCTACGCCAAACTCGACGAGGGCGACGGCACCGACAGGCGCGATCGCAAGGTGCTCACCTTCGTCCTCGACAAGGGCATGGAGGGCTTCACCCAGGGCAAACCGTTCAAGAAGATGGGTTTGCACTCCTCGCCCACCGGCGAATTGTTCTTCGACAACGTGCGATTGGGCCGGGACCGGCTGCTCGGCGAGACCGAGGAACACCAGGGCGGTGACGGGCGGGAAAGCGCGCGAACGAGTTTCGTCGCCGAACGGGTGGGCGTGGGCTTCATGGCGCTGGGCATCATCAACGAATGTCACCGGCTCTGTGTGGAATACGCCAAGACCCGCACGCTGTGGGGTCAGGAGATCGGTCGCTTCCAGCTGGTGCAGCTCAAGCTCGCGAAGATGGAGATCGCCCGCATCAACGTGCAGAACATGGTCTTCAACACCCTCGAACGCGGCCGCGCGGGGAAACCGCCCACGCTGGCCGAGGCCTCGGCGATCAAACTCTATTGCTCGGAGACGGCCACCGAGGTCGCGATGGAGGCCGTGCAGCTGTTCGGCGGCAACGGCTACATGCAGGAATACCGCGTCGAACAGCTCGCCCGCGATGCCAAGTCGCTGATGATCTACGCCGGCAGCAACGAGATCCAGGTGACCCATATCGCGAAGGGTCTCCTGGGCCGGTGAGCGCCACGTGATGGCGGCCGGCGGATCGGCGCCGAGGGGTTCGAACCGATCCGCCGGCCTTTCTCACACCGCCCGCAGACGCGTGCGGCTGGCATAGACGTGCTCGGCGATGAGGGTCGCGATGCGGTCGGGAGCCTCCAGCATCGGGACGTGACCCACGCCGTGCACCAGGATGCGGTCCGCCGTCTCGGGCAGTTCCCGCAGAAAACGCTTGGCGTACATGCGATTCGGGATGATCCGGTCGTATTCGCACATCAGCAGCCGCACCGGTGTCCGCACCGTGGACAGATCGTCGAGGACGGCCATCCGCAAACCGCTGGCGATCAGCGGCAGCATGGCCGCGCAGTGGGTTGCCGACATGATCGCCGCCTCAACCCCGCGCCGCGGCGCCGCGGCGACGTTCTTGCTCAGCAGCATGGCGGTGGCCCGCCGGACCGGCGCGCTGAACCGGATCGAGGCGGGCAACCGCTTGCCGATTTCCACGATGGGCACCAGCGACAGGAACTCGAGCCCCACGCGGAGCTGGGCCAGCGATGGATTGTGCCATCCACCTGCGGGTGCGATGGCGGTGAGCGTGCGTGCGCGGCCACGGCGGGCCAATTCGAAACCGACCCAGCCGCCGAGCGAGTTGCCCGCGATATGGCAGGTGCGCCAGCCCAATTCGTCGAGCTGTTCCTCGACTCGGTCGGCGAGCAGATTCACGTCGATGTACCAGCCACTGAGGTCGGGGCCGCCCCAATGCCCGGCGAAGGCCGGAGCGAACACCTCGCAAGTAGCGGACAATCGGGACGCGACGTCCTCCCAGCAGTGCGGCGACATGAGAAACCCGTGCAACAGCAGCAGCGGGTCACCCGATCCGGTGTGCAGGGCTGTCATCGGCGCAAGGGAGGTGGCGGGTTGGGTGGTGCCGGACGTCATCGTCGTCACCCCTTCCGGATCGGCGGCGGCCTGCTCGGCGTGGCCGCGATGTCCGCGAGGACGGGTTGATTCCCGCATTGTACGGTCGATACGTGGCCAGCATCATCAGTTCCGTCAACGTCAATGGCATACGCGCAGCTACCGGCAAGACCGGGAAGGGGATGCTCGAATGGCTCGCAGTGACCGAGGCCGACATCGTCTGCCTGCAAGAGACCCGGGCAACCGATGAGCAGACCCGTAAGGCGCTGGCCTCCGTTCTCGACGCCGGGTGGTTTCTCGCCCACGCCGAGCCGGGCGCCAAGGGCCGCGCCGGGGTGGGAATCCTGTCGCGCCGAGAACCCACACGCGTGCGAATCGGCTTCGGCAGCACCGAATTCGACGGCGTCGGCCGCTACGTGGAGGCCGACTTCGACGAGGTGACCGTCGCGAGCGTCTACGTACACACCGGTGAGGCCGACACCCCCATGCAGGACGAGAAATATCGTTTCCTCGGCGAACTGGGCGCGCATATGAAGGCGCAGACCCGCGACTTCGTGATCTGCGGCGACTGGAACGTCGCGCACACCGAACTCGACATCAAGAACTGGAAGGGCAACGTCAAGAACTCCGGCTTCCTGCCCGGTGAGCGGGCCTGGATCGACGAGATGCTGGCCGCCGGCTATGTCGACGTGGTCCGCCAACTCCACCCGGGCGTGCCCGGCCCCTACAGCTGGTGGTCCTACCGCGGCCGCGCCTACGACAACGACGCCGGGTGGAGAATCGACTACCACCTCGCACGCGGTGCGATCGCCGGTCGCGCGAAGCAGGCCGTGGTAGAGCGCGCTCCCGAATACGCACTGCGCTGGTCGGACCACGCCCCGGTCACCGTGCAATACCGCTGAACCCCGATCGACCGTCCGCGGTGGGAACATCGTCCCCGCGATGCCGCATCAGCCTTTCCGGACACGACACCAGGTGGTCCCGTAGGTTTGTCTGTCGTGAACGAGGGCCGCGCTACCATCCGGCCGACGGGGCGGCGAGTCGACTCGTCGTTCTCCCCGTCAGGACCTCCGCATGTCCGGCAGCACCGATGAACAGGCACCGATGAACATGTCCGACAAGAGAATTCGCATCCTGATGGTTCTGGGCGGGCTGGTGATCGCGGCGATCGTGGCCGGGGTCCTGGGCCTGCGCGGCGGTTCCGCCACGCACGACACCGCGAGTTCGGTGGCGGCGACCGTGCACTCCACCAAGG
The DNA here is from genome assembly GCF_001612965.1 of Nocardia kruczakiae NBRC 101016. GTDB lineage: Bacteria > Actinomycetota > Actinomycetes > Mycobacteriales > Mycobacteriaceae > Nocardia > Nocardia kruczakiae. The sequence continues at coordinate 52,410 of NZ_BDBL01000011.1, read as the reverse complement.
CCGCGCAGTCCACCACCGCATCCGCCAAGCCCGCGCCCGGCAACGGCGCCACACCCGCCGCGTCGGCGACCCGGGCGCCGGGCGTCCCCGATCGCGCCTATGCCACCCTCGTCGAAATCGACGCCGGACGCTGGCCCGGTTCGGCGAACGCGCCGGGCACCAAGGGCGGTGATCAGTGGATGAACCGCGCCGGAACCCTGCCGAAGACCGACGCGAGCGGTAAGGCGATCACTTATCAGGAATGGGACGTCAACCCGAAGCAACGCGGCCAGACCCGCGACGCCGAACGCATCGTCACCGGCAGCGACGGGTCGGCCTACTACACCGGCGACCACTACCAGACCTTCACGAGGATGCGCTGATGGCCGAAACCATGTCGTTGTCGCAGTTCCTGACCCCGAATGCCGGCTCCGATGCGGCTGCTGCGCGGCAGAACGGCCGCGCCCACCGGGCCGCGACGGGGCCGGTTCTCGGCGCCCTCGACGTCGGCGCCGGACCGTTCAGCGGGGTGCGATTCCAGGTCCCGGACGGGTATATCGCCCGTGAGGTCCGGGGCACGAAGATGCGCACCACCGCGGGTGTTTTCGATGAATTCGCCGCCGCCCTGCAGTTTCCCTACTATTTCGGCGACAATCGCGACGCCTTCGACGAATGTCTGCGCGATCTGGACGAATTCGTCGGTGAGGCGCCGGGATACGTTGTCGTGATCCGTGATTCGAGCGGTCTGCTGGCCGACCAGCGCGAGGATCTGGAATGGTTCGCCGACGCGATGACCCAGGCGGCCGAATACTGGGCCGCGCACGGCACCGTCTTCCGGGTGGTGCTGCAACAGCATCCGGCGGTGCTGTCGCCGGTCGAGCTCACCATGGCCGACCCGGCGTGAGGCCGTTCAGCGCAGCCGATGGGCGAGATCCTCGCCGAGGAGGACGAACACGTCGGTCGTCTCGTCGATGAGCTGTTCCCGGGTCATATCGATATCGCCCTGCAACCAGCTGGTGAGCGTCTGCACCAGGCCGCCCACCAGGTAGGTCGCGCGGAAACCGATCGCCGGGTCCGGAGTGGGTGTGCTCAAGGCGTAGAAGTCGATGCCGCGCGCGGCGACCAGATTCGCGAACGACGCGATCGTCTGCAGCGTGCGTGAGCGCAGTTCCGGTGTGGAGGCGCTCACCGCCAGCGCCACCTGGGCCTTGCGCGGATCGTCGGTCAGCACGTGGATACCGGCCGCGACGGCGGCATGTGCCATCGTGCGGGTTTCCGGCCGGGTCCGGCGCGCGGACGGGTCGGCGGTGTCGTCCCGCGCGCCGGACGGAGTGTCCGCTGCGGATCCGCCGGCCACCTCCTGCAACGCCCGCACGATGGCCGACGCCAGCTCCTCGGCGATGCCGTCGAACAGTGCCGTGAGAACGGCGTCGCGGCCGGTGAACTGTTCGTAGTAGTACCGCTCGTTCAACCCGGCCTGGGCGCACAGCCCGGCGACCGTCAGCTTGTCCACGCCCTGGGTGCCGATGATCTCGAGTGCCGCGTCGAGCAGCGCGGCACGCCGGCCCGCGCGCCGTTCGGCGGCCGAGATACCGCCATAGGTCCGCTGTGCCGTCACGGTCCGATTGTGGCACGGACGCGATTCTGGCATGGACTCTTGCCAGAACGCGCGTTTCTGGTGGATGCTATTGCCAGATTCCATGCGAGGAGGGCGACGATGCCTGGTCCGGGATATTTCTCCGACGATTCGATGATCCGCCGGGTGATGCGCAAACGCGCGGTGGGACTGACCTACGGCTTGCGGGCGCTGGTGATCGGCGCGGTTCATCCGCTGCTGTTCGTCGGCACCGCCGAGAACACCGCCCACCGCGCCACTCCCTACACGCGGCTGGCGCTGACCGGCCGCCTGTTCGAGGCGGTGTTCCTCGGCGACAAGGACGAGGCCGATCGCGCGCTGACGTTCACCCGCAAGCGGCATGTCCCCGTCGAAGGTGTGCTGCCCGAGGACGCGGGCCCACATCATCCGGCGGGTTCGCACTACTCCGCGCTGGATCCGCATCTGATGTTCATGACCATGGCGTTCACCGCCGACTCCGCCGAGGTCATGCACGACGTGCTGGTGCGCAAGCTGACTCCTGGCGAGCGGGAGGACCTGTACCAGGACTATGTGCGCTGGGGTGAGCTGTTCGGTATGCCGCGTTCGGCCGCTCCGGTGGACTATCCGGCCTTCCGGCGGGTCTTCGATGCCTACCTCGCCTCGGACGAGCTGTATCTGACCGAGGAGGCCCGGCTGGTCGGCTCGTATCTGGCGGGCGCGCAGGTGCCGCATCCCCTGCCGCGCCCGTTGCAGCAGGCCAGCAGTGGGGCGCATCTGCTGGTCCAGGGCTCGCTACCGCCGCGGATCCGGCGGATGTACGACATCCGGTGGGGCCGGCGCGAGGAGCTCGCGTACCGGGGGCTCGCGCAGGCCGTGCGCACCGCCCACGTGCGGCCACCGCTCGCGCCGCCGGTCCTGCGCGACACCCTGTCCGGACCGAGCGCCCCGGTCTATCGCCTGATCACCCGGCGGGAAAAGGACCTGGTCGCGAGCGGTAGATCCAGCATGCCGGGGGTGGATCCGCGCAACTACGCCGAACGGCACGCGGTCTGAGCGGCACCGCCCCGCTCCCTCCGGGAAAACCGCTTGGGCGTACATGGGAAGATCGGTTCATGTCCAGTCCTGCCCCCAGCGAACGCAAGCAGCGGGTCCTCTCCGGCGTCCAGCCGACCAGCGACTCCTTCCACCTCGGCAACTACCTTGGTGCGCTGCAGTATTGGGTGCCGCTGCAGGACGACTACGAGGCGCTCTACTTCATTCCGGACATGCACGCCATCACGGTGTCGCAGGACCCCAAGCAGCTGCGCAGCCGGACCGTGCGCAGTGTCGCGCAGCTGCTCGCGATAGGTATCGACCCCAAGCGCTCCACCCTGTTCGTGCAGAGTCAGGTGCCCGAGCACGCCGAGCTCACCTGGGTGCTGAGCTGCATCACCGGCTTCGGCGAGGCCAGCCGGATGACCCAGTTCAAGGACAAGTCGGCCAAACAGGGTTCCGACAACGCGACCGTCGGCCTGTTCACCTACCCGATCCTGATGGCGGCCGACATCCTGCTGTACCGCCCGCAGCTGGTCCCGGTCGGTGAGGATCAGCGCCAGCACCTGGAGCTGACCCGAAACCTGGCGCAGCGCTTCAACACTCGCTTCAAGAAGACGTTCGTGGTCCCGGAACCGCATATCGTCACCGGCACGGCGAAGATCTACGACCTGCAGGATCCGACCTCGAAGATGAGCAAGTCCGCCGCCAGCGACGCGGGCCTGATCAATCTGCTCGACGATCCCAAGGTGTCGGCGAAGAAGATCCGCTCGGCCGTCACCGACACCGAACGCGAGATTCGCTACGACCCGGAGACCAAACCGGGCGTCAGCAACCTGCTGGTGATCCTCTCCTCGCTCACCGACACGCCCATCGTCACACTCGAAAAAGGCTTCGAGGGCAAGGGATATGGCGAGCTCAAAGCCGATGTGGCCGACGCCCTGGTGGAATTCGTGACACCGCTGCGGGCGAAAGTGCAAGAGTATCTGGACGATCAGGGCGAACTCGATCGCATTCTCGCCACCGGAGCCGAGCAGGCGCGCGAGATCGCCGGTAAGACCCTCGCGCAGGTGTACGACCGAGTGGGTTTCCTGCACCGCTGATCTGCGCCGTGCGAGGCCGTGTGTTGCGGTTGAACAGGTTCGGGAGGACAGGTGCTCGACAAGCTCAAGGCGCGGATCCAACGTGAGGTGCGAGCGCGGCCGTGGCTGGACCACGCCGTCCGCGCCGGCGGCAGCTACCAGCGCCAGCGCGGCGACTACTTCGCGGCCGGCATCACGTATTTCACGGTGCTCTCGCTGTTTCCGCTGCTGATGGTCGCCTTCGCGGTCGCCGGATTCGTCCTCGCCCGCGATCCGCATCTGCTCGAAGAACTGCGCGACAAGATCGTCGAGAACATCCCGGGGTCCTTCGGCGGCCAGGTCAACGATCTGATCGACCAGGCCATCAAGTCCCGGACCAGCGTGGGCCTCATCGGTCTGTTCATCGCCGCCTACAGCGGACTGGGCTGGATGGCCAACCTGCGCGCCGCCCTGACCGAACAGTGGGAACAGCCCGCGCACGAGGGCAATTGGTTCAAGACCAAACTGTCGGATCTGATGGCGCTGGCCGGTCTCGGCGTCGCGATGGTGGTGTCGCTGGGCCTGTCGGCATTGTCGTCGAGTGGGCTGGCGTTGCAACTGCTGGAAAGTGTCGGGCTCGACAGGGCGCCCGGCGTCTCATGGCTGTTGCGATTGCTGACGCTGGTCCTCGCGGTGCTCGCGTCCTGGGCGGTGTTCGTCTGGATCATCGCCCGGCTGCCGCGCCAGCCGGTGACCTTCACCAGCGCCGTGCGCGCGGCGTTCATCGCCGCGATCGCCTTCGAGATCTGGAAGCAGGTGGCCTCCTTCTACCTGCAGAAGGTGCTCACCAGCCCGGCGGGCGTCGCCTTCGGCTCGATCATCGGCCTCATGGTCTTCGCCTACATCACCGCCCGCATCATCCTGTTCGCCACCGCCTGGGCCGCCACCGCCCGGGAGAACGAGGTGGAGGCCGAGATCCCGGCGCCGGGACCGGCGGTGATCGAGCCGCGGATGCACGCGGGCATGACGGCGAGCACGGGCCTGGCCCTGTTCGGGGTGGGTGCGGCGCTGGGTTCGATGGTCGGAATCGCTCGCCGTAAGCGGTGACGAGTACGGAGCTATTGCCAGCGCGGCTGTCACGGAGGAGTCTGAACAGCACCGGTGGCGCCGCCGGGCGCTGCCCCGAGCAGAGAGGGGGTCGATCGTGTTCGCACGGTCTACCACGATTCAGGCGCAACCCTCCGCTATCGACGCCGGGATTGCGCATATGCGGGATGACGTCATGCCGATGCTGAAGGAAACCCCCGGTTGTACCGGATTGTCGCTGCTCGTCGATCGCACCTTCGGCCGTTGTATCTCCACTACCGGGTGGGAATCCGAGGCCGCAATGCACGAGAGCGAGCCGGGTTTCATGGCGGCGCGCGACCGAGCCGTGACGGTCTTCGGTGGGACCGCCGCGCAGGTCGCGGAATGGGAAATCGCCGTCCTGCACCGGGACCATCGCACAATGCCCGGGGCCTGCGTGCGCGCCACCTGGATCAAGACCGATCCGAGCCGCCTCGACATGTCGACCGACGCCTACCGCAACTACATCCTGCCGGGGATGGAACAACTCGACGGATTCTGCAGCGCGAGCCTGCTGATCAACCGTGCGTCCGGACGCGCGGTTTCCTGCGGCGTCTTCGACAGCGCCGAGGCTATGCAGCGCAACCGCGAACAGTCCGCGGCACTACGTGTCGATGCCGCCCGACAGGTCGGCGTCGAGGCGATCGACGTGCGCGAGTTCGAACTGGCGTTGGCGCATCTGCGGGTGCCGGAATTGGTGTGAGGCGAGCCGCGGCGTCGCCACCGGGCGACGCCGCAACTCGGCAGACTCTTGTACGACGATGGTGCATCGTCGGCAAAAGCCGATATGCAGTTCAGCGGCTCAGCGGTCAATCCACGCGCGAATACTCCTGCTGTATCTCCATCATGCGTGTGATGTCGTGACAGATGGATTCGGTAGAGGCGGGATCGATGCGAAAGTCGTTGTACTGCTGGCGATAGGTGTAGCGACCGTCGCCCTCGACATCGAACCAGCTGAGATACTGCGGGGGATAAGGGCGCGAACTCTGTAGCCCGCACCGGACCTCGATATGGCCCGAGCCCGCACGCGGCGCGTTGAGCAGCTTTTTCATCCGGTCGGTGGTGGTTTCCGTCGTGCCTGTCCAGGAGTCGAGATCGGTGCGGATGCGGTCGAGACTCTCGATCAGGGCGGGCTGCCGGCCGGCCGGGAGGTTGCCGAGCACAGCGCCGAACACTTTCGACACGATGGCGGCGCTGCCCGCCTCGATCACCACGTTGCCGCCGTAATCCGCTACGGGACCGGGCCTTTGGACCAGCGTCACGCCGACTGTGGTGTCGACTGCGGCGTAGATTCGGACGGGGCGCTTACGAGTTCCCGTGAGTAGCAACGAGATCGCGGGATTCGTGACGACTCGTAAGGCGGCGGAAAGGTCAGGGTCGAAGCCCTTCGGCATCCTGGTCCGCAGCTCCCAGCTCATCTGCTCGTACTCGCTCTGCCACTGTGCCGACGAACGCAGCTGAATCGGATAGGGGTATCTATCCTTGCCCGTCTCTTTCCACACGTGCACGAATTCGTCCGGTGTGAACTCCCATTTCACCGCTGATGCCCCTCGTCATCGGGGCGAAACTGCGCTGCGGGGGCGTCGGCGCCGATGGCCTCCGGAAGAGTTCGTTCGCGACGGCCCAGTAGTTCCTCTTCCCGATTCATGATCAAGTAGTCGGGAGTCTTGTGCTCCCGCTCGGACTCGTCCTTCTTGCCGGCGCCACCCATGCCGCCCATACCGGGCATGCCGCCGAGTCCGGGCTGACCAGGTCGGGCACCGAAAGCGCTTGCAGCAGAGGAGTTTCCACTGCCAGGCACTCCGGGGATGCTCCGGCCCGGTCCGCCCGATTGGGTGCCGCTCGAACCGCCGTGCGTGCCATAGGAGCCGACACCGGATCCCGGTCCGCCTCCGCCGTATCCCGCGGCATTGGTGGAATCAAACCCCGACGGGCGCGTACTGCTCCCGGGAAGCGACGACGTGGCAGGGTTCGATGCGTTCTGGCTGCCTGGTTCATTGGAGCTCTGCCCGGACTGGGATGCACTGGCGGGGTCGGTCTGTTGCGAAGCGTCCGGATCGGACTTTTCGGTCGAATCACCCGGTTTGCGCTCGTCCCCCTCGGAATTGGGGCCGCTCGGATTGCCTGAATGGTTTATTCCGTTGCCGCTGTTCGACAGTCCGCTGTTTGGACTGTTCGTGCCGTCACCACCAGGAGCGTCGACCGGGACGAAGGTGGGGACACCGTCTCCCGCGGGCCGGTACGTAGGGTCGTAGTTATTGTGCATGGCGTCGATCGCCTGCTGACGTTTCTCGGCATCGGCCTTGCCCTTGTCGATGGTCGGAGCCGGCGGCGCGGCCCCGAGCTCCCGCGCTAGTATGTCTGCCGCGGTGGTTGCGGGCGCCGACGACGTATCGGGGGGAGGCACAGCCAATTTGGCTGCCTCGGCGCCGTAGGCGGCAGCAGTGATTCGGGCGCTGACTGTCGTGATGACCTCTTGGACATCGGTGGCCTGCTGAACGAACTTTTTGGCGGCGTCGGCAGCGGCGCCGGCGAACTGGCCGTGAAAGCCGTCGGACAGCTCCTTTTGGATCGATATGTTCAAGCCGAACAGAGCGCCACCGAGCGCGGAGGCGATATTGAACCACTTTTTAGCATGCTCGTGCATCGCATCCGGCTTCATGCTCATGACCATGTCGTAGATATCTTGATGTCCGAGTGCCTCCCAAGGTTCCAGATCTTTGATGTAAGACGGGTCGGTGCTTTGGTGGTGAACCCCTTGCTGAACTTGGTGCGCGCCATGCTGAGCCTGGTCGGCCGACTTGCGATTCTCGTATTCTTGCAGCTTCGGCCCGAGGAGGGGGCCCAGGATGGATATGCCCGGGTCGGGCTGGTTTTCGCCGCCCATGATCAGTTATCCTTGCCGATCGAGGCTTCGATTGCCGAGGAGATATTTGCCATATCGGCACACGGATCGGCGGCCTCGCCGCGACCGCGCAGCGTCAACAGCATTCTGATGAATACCGATCCCGCCTTCGTGCGCAGATGGGTTTCACAGGATCCGGGGATGCTCTGATCCTGTCCGGATGTTGCCTCGCGCCCGTTCACGGGCGCAATGGGATGCAGCCACGATCCGTTCTTCTGCTGATCCTCCGCGAATGAAATGTTCGTCGAGTCGACATCCATACTGCGGACATCCGAGGTGAATCTGCAGGTATACGCGGTGTACTCGGCTACCGAGTCGTTCGCGCGTTTACGCGACTTCGGATTGAAACCGATCGCAGCAACAGTTTCGTCCTGTATCCACGTGCACGGATCGAATGCAACCGGCTGCCGGCCACTATCTGTGGCACCGCCTTGCCTCGGAGGCTGCAAACTCGGTGCTGTCAGTGTGGGAGCTGGAGGCGTGTTGGCTGGTACGGAAACCGGCATCGGGGCGGAAGTGGCGGATTTGGAGACTGCATCACTATTGGACGAACAAGCGGATGCAGTGGCAAACATTGTCACTGCGCAGCCTGCGGTGAGCCAGATCCGAAGATTCATTTCGTGACACCTGATGCTGTATTGATTGCGCGGCGATTCATGTCATCGGCTCCCTGTAGGTCGTTACCGGCTCGCAGGTAAGCTGCAGCCATTTGCAGCGCTGCTTCCTGCATTCCGAGAAGTGCTTCGGTGAGACTTTCGCCCTTTTTCGCAAATCCGCTCTGAAGATCGGATGCGGAGGTGAAACTTCCGAACCCGCTGAGAGCGTGGATCAGGTACGAATCCTGGACCTGCTCGTCTAGCGATTCCGCGAACCTCTCGAATACCTTCGCGCATTTATGCGCAGCCCCCGGTTCCATCTTGAATGTTCCGTCGACCGCCTGCTGCCACAGCGCGTTAGCGGTTGACTGCCCCACGTCCATCGGCGTCCCTCCCATCGTGCGTCCCGCTCACCTTACTGGACGCTCGGTGAGCGTCCGCGGTTCCCTCGACTGCTCGATCTGCTGTGCGGGCCGGGCGAAAGATGCAATCCTTGCTGGGGTTATGTGGGGATCGAATGAGATTCTGTGATGGTGGGGCAGTGGGGGATTGCGTGGTGATGTGCTGCCACGGTCGAAGCGAACCTGAAGGGAGGCAGGCATGTCGGAGTGTGGTTCCACGTTGCCGAGGCGGCAGCTCGGGCGGTATCTGCGCAACGGGCGTGAGGAGTGCGGGTTGACGCTGCATCAGGCGGCCGCGCTGATTCAGCGCAGTGCGAGTACGTTGCAGCGGATCGAGCGGGGGATGGTGGCCCACCTGAGGGAGGTGGACATCGATGCTCTGTGCAAGGTCTACGGGTTCGAAGGCGAGCAGGTGGTCGCTATGAAAGCCCTTGCAGTCCATGGCAACGAGTTGAGCTGGTGGTGTGAGTTCGGCGATGTCATTCCGGAAAACTTCGACTTCTATGTCGGATTGGAGGCCTCAGCTCGTAGTTTGAAGACTTACGAGCCCGAACTTGTCCCTGGACTGCTCCAAACACCTGCGTACGCCAGCGCGATGTTCGGCACTGCTCATCCGACCGACACCGCTGAGGAACATGCCAGACGTGTCCAATTGCTTATGCGTAGGCAGACCAGGATCACGCGCAAGTATCAACCGGCTGAACTCGACGTGATCCTCCGGGAATCAGCCCTGCGATGCGTCGTAGGTGGACCGAAAGTGATGTCTGCACAGCTGAAGCATCTCGCGGACATGGGATGTCGTCCGAACGTCAACGTGCAAGTACTGCCCGACCGGGCCGGCTTCCCGCTAGGTGAGGCGGTGGGCTCGTTCGTGCTTCTCGACTTCGGTAACGACCGAAGCGGGCAGACCATAGAACCGCCGGTCGTCTATGTCGAAGGTTTCATCGGGGATTTGTATCTCGAAAAACCAGTAGCGGTGCAGCGGTACCATCAGGCCTACGAAGGTCTCCGGCGAAGCGTGATGGATCCGGCCGCAAGCCGATCCCTGCTCCGGCAGATAGCGAGGGAGTACGTCTGATGGTTGTCGATCTATCGAATGCGGAATGGTTCAAGAGCAGTCGTAGCGGAGGGTCGAAAAACTGCGTCGAAGTCGCGTTCTTACCGGATAATGCTGTGGGAGTGCGTGATTCGAAGGATCGCACCGGCCCTGCCCTGGTCTTCGCCGCTGCTGAGTGGTCCGCGTTCACCGCAGCCGTAACAAGGGGCGGCCTGGACCGGTGAGTACCGCGACGTCGAACTTGCGATCTGAATCTGGCATCCATTACGGCGCGTAGAACCGGGCGATCTCGGCGAGTAGCCGTTCGGAACTGGTTCTCATCGCGCTCAGGGTCATGCCTGCGACGTGAGGGCTGAGTGTCGTATTTGGGTTAGAAGCCAGTCCTGAACTGAAAGACTCTCCCTCCGTGGCGAATACGTCGACGGCGGCGTGACCGAGACCGCAGCTGGGGTCGCGCAATGCCGCGTCCAGGGCGTCCTCGGGCACCACCTGTTCCCGCGATGTGTTCACCAGTACCGACCCCGGCTTCATCCAGCGCAGCTCCCGCGCGCCGATGAGCCCGGTAGTCGCGGGGGCGGCCGGCACATGAACCGAGATGATGTCGCAGCCGGTCAGAAGGGCGCGCAGGTTCTCGGCACGATATGCAGGCCATCGCGCCGCCTCTTCGGCAGTGAAGCGCGGCGACCCGTGGACCCACACCTCCGCCCCGAACGGCGTGAGACGTTCGGCCACCGCCCGTGCGATCGCTCCATTGCCGACGAGTCCCACCCGCGAATCCGACAGACTCCGAACGGGCATACCGTCGACGGCCGTGCCCCAGTCGCCGGAACGAAGCGCTCTGTCCCGCTTGCTGATTCCGCGGAGAGCGTCGAGCATGAGCCCGATCGTCAACTCGGCAACGGCGCCGGCATTCGCGCCCGGGGTAGACAGGACCGTGACTCCCAAGTCGTCGGCGGCGTCGAGATCGAAACTGTCCAGACCGGACGCGGCCTTGGCGACCAATCGCAGCGGTTGTTCGTGCCGGTCGTTTGTCGCCTGCTCGAAGACGTTGCGGCTCAATGGAATACTGGCGCGACATTTCAGCGCGTCGTACCCGCCGCCACGATCGAAGGCTGCCAAGATCTCGTCCGCTCTGCGCCCCTCGAAATCGGTACAGTCCCACCGATGTTCGATCTCGGAACGAGCAGTGCGATCCACAACTCGATGTAAGTTGACCGTCGGGACGAGACCGAGCCGGGCCAAGCCTTCGAGTTCGGCCACCGCCAACCCGCTCGGCGCGGGATCGATGACAAGAATGCGAGGTTGCGGAGGCGACGGACGTGTCACCAGACCACCCTGTCAGATGAGAGCGGTCTCGACTCGGCCTTCTCCGTATGGGTGACGCGTCCCGGACCGGTGGGGGCAACGCGGCGTCGGTTCCACTGCGCGTCTCGTCTCGATACGGCCGCTCACTCCACGCTTGCGCTGATCGGCACGACCTGCGATCGTTGGTCACGCGCGGGGGTGTCCACCCACCGGTGTGTGCATTCGGACGAACACGGAGATCCCCGGGCGGAACGGAAAAATACGGAGGGGATCGTGCTTCTCGAACAGGAACCGACATCGGGTGCGGCGTGCCGCTACAGCCGGTACGCCATCGGTGGAATCGGATTGGGTGTTCTGTGAGTTGGCGTGCGCGACTCGACAGCATCACGGCCGACCACATCTCCGCGCTGCGGCGTACCGAGCAAGAGGTGAGCGAGGTCGACGAGCGAGCTCGTGCGGCGACTGCTCGCATGGGCGAGATGGCAGGCGCAGCCCATAGCGAATCGGAGACGCCGCAGGAGCGGGCCGCGCGGGAAGCGCGGGAGGAACGCGACAGATCGGCACGGGGGGCCCTGGCACGTACGGCGGCTCTGAGGTCCGAGAAACACGGCGGGGCCAAGCATGCGAGGGACGAGGTCGTACTGCCGGTCGATTGGACCGACGAGGATGAGGCCAGAGCGGAAGGATACGGGCCACCGAAATCTTGGCTTACTTAGCGAGGTTCGAGTGGAGTTGCCCGCTCACGATCTCGTACGTGTACAGAGAGGGGAAGGAAGTCGATGAGCGACTATCTGAGCATGAGCCCGGAAATGGTTCGGCAACAGGCGAATTCGTTTCATGACGCCGCGCAGGCGCTGTCCGACGTATCCGGCTCCTGGGGGACCATGCTGGAACCGGATGCCCTGGGAGAAAACTATAAGACGATCGCCGGCGATATAATCAAAGGCTTCGACCATGTGACGGCGGTCGTGAAAAATTGGTCCGTGGCTTGCGGAGCATTCGGAGATGCGCTCACGCAGAGCGCGGACGTCGTGCAATACACCGACGCCCAGTTTGCCGGTGATATCGGCAAGGTGGCGTTCGATAGCGCGGGCGACCTGACGTCCGGTGGAAAGTAGCTGCGGTGGCGGAGAAGGCGAATATCGGGTTGGGTGCCGGCGACGCCGGCGCATGGGTCACCATCGGAGGGAAGGATGTTGACCGATCTGCCAATTGGGCTGGATACGGACACCATGATTCGTCCGATATGGCGGCCAACCGGGCTATTGGTGACGACGATGGTCGGTACGATCCGAACTCGGATGCAGATGGAATCCTCAAGGGCGCTGCCCCTTTCGCGAACTCGGGATACAACTCCGGTCTCAATCCGTTTTACCGTGAATCGGAGGGATGGCTGCATTGGTTCCACCTCGTTCAGGCCAGATACGCCTTTTCGGGGGGAACCTCAGACATCCCAGCTCTGAAAAAAGAAGACGAGATGGACCGCCTGTACAACTTGCAGGCATCCATGCAGCTGAATCACCTGGTCGGCGCGGCTCAGAGGATCTCCAACGCGCTTCCGAAAGTCCGGCAAGCTCACAGCGATCAGCAGCAAGCAACACAGCGACTCGCAGGATGCTGGCAGGGCTCCAGTGGGGAAACCGCGCAAGACAAGCTGGCCAAACTGAACACGTGGGCCGAGGACGTTTCCGATGAACTCGAGCCTTTGCCCGACATTCTTTGTACGGCAGTCGACGAGATCAAGAGCTGTCTACAGCGCAAAGCCGACGCCTTCGCGAAGTTCCAAGGTATCCATCGCATAAACGGCGTGGACATGACCAACGGCAACAGTCACGGCATCGGTATAAACCTTCGTGACGATGACGACGCCGCAAGTGAGAACGACGACGTCTCGATGATCATCAACTATGCCGCACGTCGTGGAGTCGGGGACCACGCTCGTGCGCGGATCCAGGTCCTTGCCGACAATGGCGTCTTCGGTCCTAACCGGGGTGGGTTGCTGCACTACCTGCCCAACATGACCGATTCCTCGACGATGGCGGATGGCAGCGGATGCGGCATGACGGTTTTCGACGACAAGGCGCAGGCGCTGTGCGTTGTCTGGCGTAATCAATTTCGTGAAAGTGCCGAGGGTTATTTCAAGGCGTACTCCAACCTGTGCCACGAAACCGATGTCGCGATTCAGGGATACCTGAAGGTTGTCACCGACGCGTTGAACTCGTTCGGACATATACGAAAGCCTCCGCAGCCGGACACTCCTGGAAACGAAACGCCCTCGCCGGGGCCTTCGACGCCCGCAGGGCCCGCTCCCGGACCTGCCTCGACGACACCGTCGACGGTCACTCCCGCTACGCCGACGACCGTGACGCCCACGGTCCCGTCCGCGACCATTCCCTCTGCGACACAATTCAATCCGGCTCAAATCCTGTCGACCTTGGCGAGTCAAGCGAGCCAAACGGTCCAGCAGGGCCTGACTCAGACTTTGCAGCAAGGGCTCAGCCAGATCCAGAACATCGCTCAGCAAGGTCTAGGGTCGCTGGGTGGCAACATCTCCGGCCTCGGATCTCAGCTGTCCGGCGCTGGTTCCCAGCTGACCGACGTGAAGAATCTGCCCGGCTCGAAAGAGTTGGCAAATCTCAGCGCGTTGGGTGGAAACCTCACGGTCACACAGTCGCCGAACGGCACCATAACCGCGAAAGTCACTGGGCCCGACGGTAAGCCGCAAGAGTACTCGATGGGAATCAAGGATGGTGTGCCGTTCTTGAAGCCCGGGCCGGACGAGGCGGGAGAGCCCGCCGCGACCGGGCCGTCCGACGAGAAGGGTTCGAACTCGGGCGGTGCACGGTCGTCTGGTCCCGGCGGTGCTTCTGCGGCGGGATCTTCGGCGCAGTCGTTGACACCGGCACCGTCGGGAACCGCTACGCCGGGCTCGGTTCCCGGACACGCAGTCGAGCCTCGAGTCGAGAACTCGAACACGGGCTCTGGTGGGGGTACGAACGCCCCTGCAGCGCCTGGTATGCCGATGAGTGGAATGCCCCACCCGCCGGGAGGTGGAGGGAAGTCCGCGCCGGATGCCGAGCGTCCGCCGAGCGGAATCGTTCCTCCGAAGCCGCTGTGGACGACGGTTCCGGGCGCCGGCGGACAGATCCCCGATGGGCCTCCCGCTGACGGCCCCGGCCCCGAGTTGGCGACGGTCGGTCCGCTTGGTGGGAGCGTGCCGCAGTCTCGCACTGTCGGTCCGGAATTGGCCACAGTAGGTCCGTTGGAGAGCGTCCCATCGCCGGGGCCCAGCCAGATGACCACGACTAGTGACCCGTCGACTCCGGCGGCTACGCGGCCGTCCACTGCCGGTGTGAAGATCGAAATCGACACCGGTGATGCGAAATGAGCGCTTACGCTGCGGAGGCGGGCGCCGAACGGCACAACACAGCGTGTCGGCCGGGACGTGGTCGTCATGCCATCGGAGTGGGCCGATGAGGACGAAGCCCGGGCTGAGGACTACGGGCCACCGGTATCCCGGCTGCGGTAGCGTTTTCGGCGCGCGGACTTCTGTCGGACGGGGTTGCGAGTGATTCGATGATGACGATTCATGGGGTAGGGAAATGCTGGAACTGACTGGAACATACCTCGATCCGTGGTCTGTCATGCCGCCGCTGACGGATGAGGATCGCGAGTGGGCGCGCGCCAACCCCGGCAAGTTCCGTTACTACACGGAAACCGGCATGAAACCCGGTGAGGCGCGGTGGCCGCACGACTACGTGTGTGGTTGGGGCTCCGATGAGAACGGGGAGATCAACCGGGCATGGCTGAACCCGGACTATGTGCCGAGTCCTGAGTATGCATTCCAGCCGCTGACCAACGAGTTCGAACTGGTCATGTGGCGGACAATTCGCGGACATCAGACCTTCGAGAGATTCATCGAGTTGTTCAGCCGTCAGCAGTTCATCACAATCCTTCCCGAGGACGATCCGAACGGTGAGCGAGGCTGGCCGATCGAGATGTGGAATGGTAAGCCGGAGATCAGGGTCTTCTCCTCCGCCGCGCAGCTGCGCAAAGATGTGAATCCTTGGCTGCGCCGGGAGATTTCAGGTATGCAACTGCTCGAGGACATATGCCCTCGTCCGGGGATGAGCGTGGTCGTGAATCCCGGTGAAGCCGCCGTGATGACAATTCCCGGAACCGATCTGCTCGACTTGTGGCGTCAGTGGCTCGATCGTCATGGGCACGACGCCGGCACCGAGTGACCGTCGACTGCGTAGCGAAATGCGTTGCCGCCGTTGGGTCGAACGGAAAGGAGCGGGGTGGTGAATCAGTGGGAGCGTGAACAGATTCGGTCGGCCAACGATGGGTTGCGCTCGACCTTGAACTCGATGCAGAACGATTTCGAGCGTGAGGTAGGCGAACTGGGCGAACTCCAGCACAAGCTCGCGGCGCTGAAGGTACGTGCCACTACGCCGAGCAATCTTGCTCGAGTGACGGTCAACGGTTCGGGGATGGTCACCGAGATCGAGATCGCGGACGACGCGTATCGGCGCAGCACTCCCCGACAGTTGACAGAGGAACTGAACGCGGCGATCCGTGGCGGTGTCGAGGCAGTGACACAAGCTCGTGCGAAGCTCCTCGAGCCCATTCAATCGGTGATCGACGGTATGGCGGATCTCGACGAGGTCATGCCCGGCATGCCCAGTATGCGAGAACTTCGGCGGCAGTTCTCGGAGTTTCCGCAGCCGGAGCAGTAGAGCCCGTTGCGCCGCTACAAATTTCGTGGAACCCGACGCGGCACCGCTGCGTCCAAGTCGAGGACGGAGCAGCTGATGAGGGAGTGTGGGCGTGGTTGACTTCTTTGCCGACCCCGAGCGGTTGCGCGCGATCTCACCCCAATTCGAACGGTTGGGTGAAGAAGTCGAAACCGCCTTGGAGAAGCTGCGACAAGGTCTCGATGCCGAGGGGCGCTGCTGGGGCGGGGACCGCCCGGGCACGGAGTTCGAAAAGAACTATCCGCAGGAAGGCGATGGCAGTGTCAAGCAGACGCTCGACGAACTGAGCGCGCTCGCAGCCAAACTGAAGTCGACCGGTGACAAGATCACCGGTACGGCCGGCATCGTTCAGGACCAGGATCGCGCCAATGCGGACGGCATCGGAAAGGCATAGCGGGGGTTGTCGTGACACTGTGGCGGCCGCCGCAAATTCCGTACCTGTCGGATTTCCTCTTCGGTCACTGGCCCGATGGTGACGAAGACGCCATGCGACGAGCGGCAACACACTGGTCGGATATGGCGAATGCGCTGAAGGAGCTGCAGAAGCCGGCCGATCAGGCGATGGTTGACGCTCTCGATGCGATCGACGGTAAAGCCCATCAGGCGATGGCGAGCTATTGGGCGGATATCTCCGGTGGTGACGGCAGCGACCTGCAACGCCTCATCAATACGTGTGAGTCCTTCGCCGAGCAGCTCGAGCACGGCGCCACCGACATCGAACACACCAAGCTGACCATCTACATCTCGGCGATGGTCATGGTCGCGATGACCGCGTGGTCGTGGGTTCCCGGCGCCGGGCAGGTAGGCGAGGTGGCGGCCGCCGCTGCTGTCAAGGTGACGATTCGTGCGGCGGTGGAGAAACTGCTGACCGAGATCACGACCAAGGGTGCGGCCTTCGTAGCCCGGCGTCTCGCAATGCGCGTGGGCGCCAAGGTGGCTACGCAGGCGGCGATCGGCGCGGGTATCGGTGCGGGCACCGACGCTGCGGCACAAGGTATTCAGCTGGCGGCGGGCCACCGCCAAGACGGGTTCGATCTGGCCGGCTTCCTCCGGGCAACGGGAGCAGGGGCCGTCGCCGGGGGTGTGGCCGGGCCGATGAGCGAAGGCATCGGCGGCAATCTCGCCGGTCGGCTCGCCGGCGGGGCCGAACCCGGGCTGGTCGCCGGATTGGTCGGCAAGAATGTGGCGGAGGTGCCGGCCAACGTCGTCGGCAACGCGGCGGCTCAACTCGCGACCAACCCCGATCATTCGATCGACTCCAGCACTTTGCTGGACGGCGCCGGAGGCGGCCTGGCCAGTAAGCCGGGGTCACACAACACACCGCACGGTGATGCAACGACCGGTCCCCATGCCGATTCGACCCCCGACAAGCCTGCCGCGGGCGGTTCGGAGCATTCGCCGACCGATCCGCCCCCGCGTCCTTCGTCCTCGGAGGTGGGGGCTCCGTCCGACACACATCCCTCCGGCACCCATCCGGATCCGGGGACCGTGCAGGCAGACGCCCCTCCCACCGCGTCCCAAGGAGACGGTGCCGATCACGCCGCCACTGTCGCGGCCGGACACGACACATCCCTTGCGGCTCGAGCCGACTCGAACGGGGCGAGTCAGGCCGGCGATGCCAAGCCTCCGACCGAAGCGCGGTCGAACGGCGGGCCGCAGACTCCCGAGCCGGGATCGACGAATCAGCAGGCACCAGCACAGGCGGCGACGCCGTCACCCGATCGTTCCGCCCCACCATCGCAACCGCAGGCTCCGAGCGCTGCGCCAGGGGATCGACAGATGCCTGTGGCGCGCCCGGCGCCGGACGTCGCAACGCGACCGGATACGCAGACGCCCGCTCCGGATCGCCATGCGCCGCAGCGGGTTCCGGAGTCTCCGCGCTCGCCGCTCGCCGATGCGCCTGTGCACCGGACAACCGAACCCTCGACCGCCGGCGCCCCTCCGCGCCCGGAGGCCACGCCCGCTCGCCCAGGCCATACCGATGCGCCGGCTCGGCCGGATGCCACCGTCCGGCCGGTTCCCGACTCGTCGCATCGTCCGCCGGTCGCCACCGAGCGGCCGTCGGGCACGCCAGTGCGTCCGGACAATCCCCACACTCCTCCCCGCTCAGCTCACCCGTCGGGCGCGCGAAATCCAGGAGACCTACAGCACACTGGGGATCCCGCTCATCGAAACGACGCGTCGGCGCCGCACGAGCCAGGCAGGCCCGCCGATTCTCGTTTTCCGGAGCCGGGCAGTGCGCATCCGGATTCTCCGCGCGGCGATCGTGTGCCCGGAGATGCTTCGCGACAGGATGTCTCGAACGGAAACCGTCGGCTCGATCAGCCGGCCGGGCGACCGGAGAGCGTCGACACCCCGACGGGCGCCCGCGCCGATGGCGCGCAGCAAGCGCAAGCGGTCCCGGTCGGTGTACCGACTCCCGCTCGTGACCGCGGGGCAGATCACCACACCGCCGCGCACGAGGAACCCAGTCGCCCAATAGATCATCGACACAGTTCCGATGGTGACAACGCCGGTCCTGAGCAGTCGCAGAGCGGCGGTGTATTCCGTCCTCGCAACCCGCTCGATGTCGCGGCACAGGACAAGTGGGCCGGCGAGGCTTACGACACCATCCGCTCCTCGCGGAACGACGTGCACGATATGGTCGAGAATCTCGCAGACGTGCCGCGCGAGGATGGTTCGGTCGGCTTCACCGAGCACGAAATCGGCCAGGTGAAGCAGCACCTGTTCGAGTCCGAACACAAACTGAGTGTGTTCGACGACGACGGTAATGTCGTCGGCCACGAGAACCGCCGCTTCGATGCCGACCCTGATATCGCCGAGGCATGGATGCGTCTGTCTCGCGGCGAGCCGCTACCCGCCGACATCAAGCTGCTGGAACATGAACTGGCGGAATCGAATTACCTCCGTGAACACCCGGACGCCAGCTACCGCGAGGCGCACGCGCACGCCAACACCAAAGCCGACTGGGAAAGCGACATCCCCGAGCGCACCGGCGAGAACTACCAGAACTGGGGAGAAAAAGATGGCCCTGTACGTGATCTACCGGAAGACGGCGGAAACCGAGACCGAGGTGATCTACCGGTTCGGGAGCAGCGAGACGGAACTGAACCGCGAGCTGGTGATCGAGAAGACAGGCCCGGCCGTCAAAGCGGCGGACGGAACGAACGACCCGCTGGCGATGAAAGTAGCCGGACGCATTCTGGCGCGGAAGGGGAACGACCCGAACTGGCCGGGCGGGGGCGGGATTCAAGCCTGAGCGACCCTCCAGAACCTTCGGATTCGGTCGTCGCCGCTACCTCGGTACCTGAGCCCGGTCATTCCACATCGGGACCAGATCTCAGCGGACTGGATTTCACAGAAAGAGAGGCCGCGCACAAATTCGCGCGGGAACACGGCTGGTCGATCGAAGATGTCGTTCGCGGTATCCGAGATGGGCGGCTGAAATACGGGAACTGGGGCTACGAGCGGGTCCGTTCCGACATCGCTATCGACCAGACCGTCTACGAGACACCCGAAGTTCTCACAAAGGAATACCTCACCGAGGTTGCCGACCAGAGGATCTTCGACCCACGCAACAAGCGTCGGTATGCCAGCCTCGAGCCCACAGTTTTCGATGCAGGCTGTCCGGCGGATCAGCTCCCGCGCCATCTGACCCGTGATATGCCCACCAGTGCGTTGGACCAAGCGGTCGCGGCAGTCGACCCGAACGGGTTCATAGTGGGTTATACCGGTGATGGGGCCGTTCCTCTTTGGCGGGACCTCAGCGCCGATTCCGAGTTCTTGGACGCGAAGAATGCTCTATTCCGGATGGACTCACGAGGTCCGGAGATCTTCTCTTCGGGATTTGCCTCACGGGATCCGAATAATCTGAACATCGGTAAGCACGTCGGCACCGCCGGCGGCGTTCCGGACGGCTTGCTTTCGCTGTCGACCAGTCCTGAGCGGACTGTCAGCCGGGAGCCGGGCATGACCGGAGACATGGAGGAACTCGCTGCCCGGGGCCTCGTGCAGAAGTTGCCCGACGGCAACTTCCGCCAGATCCGCTACATGCACGAGCTGTATCACCCGTACGGCATCGATGTGGACGCGACGTTCCATGACGCGACCGCACACAGTTCGATGAAGGACGGTTTTGCAGGCACTCATCAGGAAGCAGAGATCCTCGCGCCCGGGGGCATCACCGGTGACACGATCTATCGAATATGGCCACGTGAGCTCATTCTCGACCCTGACGGAAATCGAGTATCGGTCTCCGTCGGTGAACCGATTTACAATCCGCATTTCACGCACCTCGATAATCCGCGATTCGCCGAGACACACAATCTGCCTGAATTTGAACCGCTTGCATCGCAACACAATCGGACGGAACCGGTGCAGGCACGCGACCGGCCGTCCGAGCCGTGGTTGTCGTCGCGCGCACCCGAATCCGATGCGCCGATACCGCCGCACGAGCCTCGTCGCGATGCGCCGACACCTCGACAGGAGCCACATTCGGTCGACCCGACGCCTGACCGAGCGCCCTTGCCCAACCGTCCGCCGGAGCATTTCCGCGCGCCACATACCGGCGAATCGGCAACGCGCACACCGCTGCACGAGGGACCGGGTCCGCACCAACCCCTGCATGCGCCGAGGCAGCCTGAACCCCGCACTCCCGCTCCGTTACCGGATAATCGGGCACCGGAGTCGAGCCCGCCCGACCACGACTACGGGCGTGGATCGAGTCCGACCCCACCGTGGGTCAACAGCACGCCACCTCGTCCGGTAGAACATCCGCGGCCGGCACCGGGCCCTGTGCATCCTCACGCGGAGGCTCCCTCGCCCATGCAGCCCAGGCCGGATATGCGTGGGTCCACCGCCCATGGGCATCCGAATCCGCCGCCGCATCACCCGATGGATCGGCCGCCGACTCGCTCGGTTCCGAATCATGAGCCTCCACGATCTGCTCCTCGGTCGGGCGAGGCCGCGCCGAATCACGCGCCGCCGCACGATCCGCGGCAACGCCCAGTGCCGGCGCCGCGAGACAATTCCAGTAGTCCGCACGGCCCGCGAAGTGAAGGGGGGCACCCGCAGCCGCGGCCGCTGTCCCCGGAGGTGCAGCGTGCCCAGCAAGCGCGTCGCGAGCGTGAGTTCTATCGGAACCAACGTCCGGAGGGCGATCGGGTCATCCCGGTCCGTACCGACCGCGACAGTCCACGGCCTGCCTTCGACGTCCGGCGCTATCCGAATGCCCCGGGTGGCCCGGTAACTGTCGTGAGACTTGGGGTCAACGTCACGCACGACGGTCACATCTCGCCTCACGACGTTCAACGCCTGTGGGAGAACGCCCAATTCGCGACCGACCGAGCTTTCAACACTGGCTGGCGGTTGCTCTCCGGTGATCGCGTGCTTGTGGATCTTGTTCATACAGCCGACCCCAACGCGGCGAACATCCATATGCACGTGAGTGATTCGCCCGGCAGCTGGCATCCGGGAACCCCGCCCGAGGCGATCGCGCGGCAGCTGCACCAGCAACTCGGGCTTTCACCGGAATCGCATCTCGGCCTCGGGACGGGCAGTGTGCGCGAGTTGAGCAACACGATCGCTCATGCGAATACCGATTCGGCAGTGGAAAGCCCGGCGCAACACCGCAACTACGGAACCGGAAACCTACGGTCGGTGGAGCGCGCCGAGTATCAGGCCATGGTGGAGGATGCTCTCCGCGACGGTGATCGGTTCCAGGTAGGTGCAGATCCGCGTACCAACGCTTACGGCCGTCTGATCAACGACGGGGGTCCTCGGGTTCAAGGGCGTGGCAACAACTGTCTGGACTGTTCCTTGTCGGCGTTGGCTTCATTCCACGGACGGCCGGAGGTGTCAGCGCCAAGGTGGCCGGATGTGCTGCCCGACAACACGATCGACAGAAGCAGTGGTGAGATCCACGGCGTGGAGCGAGCGGCGAACTGGATCGGTGACAGCCTGCATCAGTTCCAAGACGGTCGCCCGCTGCCTGAACAGTTCGTGGCTCTGCACGACATGATCCGACAGATGGGGCCCGGGTCCTCGGCGCTGGTAGTCAACGAATGGCACGCTCGGGACCTGATGACCGGCGAGCTTCTTTACGAGCGCGACGGATCGCCTACCCAGGGTGGCACCCACGCCACCGTCATCGTCTACCCGCGCGACGCGGCTGGACCAGTGTGGTGGGATCCGCAGGCCGGGACGATGTCGGCACACCCGCCGGAACATATGGTGGGCGGTTCGCTGCGTTTGTGGTTTACGCCCATCCCGGATCCGCGAGGAGGAACACATGGCGGAGTACCGCACCCAGGAACAGGTGGAGGAGTACCTGGCCCGCATCTTCAACCCCGAGCGCAGATTTCGCCTGTACCCGTTCGAGATCGGCTGGCTGGTTCAGACGGTCCCAACCCAACAGGAGATCGATACGGGCCAGAACGTGGGCATGACCAATCTGGTGATCGACGCGGACAACGGGACGGTATTCGAGTACCCGAGTTGGAGCGGCATGATGATCGCGGACGACTTCCGGGAGGCGAAGCAGACCGGCCGCCCGCCGACGGCGTATCAGATCTACCCACGCCAATGGCGGCTGAGCATCAGACGCATCCAGGAGGATCCGAACACGATCCAGTACGACGTCCAGATCCTGTCCCTGACCGATCCCCCGCAGGAGAACGCCGAGTACCAACTGACGATCGACAAGACCACGTTCCAGTACCAGCCCCCGGCGCCGATGGCGGGCAACGTCATAGCGTGGGCGGAGATGCGGAGCAGTCAGGACGGGGTCTGGCCGAACGAGGGGACCTGGGAGAGCTAGGGGAGAACAACGGGCAGGCGCCAACGCCAGCGGCCGATCCTCGTGTGGGCGACCACGAGACACCACACGTGGTCGACGGAATGGCCGAGCAGGCTCCGAGGCCCCCCGAATCAGGACCCCGTCTGGAGGACCTGTTCGGCGCCGACGGCGACTACACCTCGTTTGCAGACGAATTTCGTTCCGCCACAGTTGAAGATCTGGGAATGGGTGATCTCGCGGGTCTGCCGATCGAGGAGCGAACCCGCATCGAACAGGCACTGCAGGTCACGGCGATGGTGCCACCCGAGCAGGTGCGATTCACCCAACGCAGTGTCAGCCGCGCGACCTCGGATGGATTGTCGATTCCCGATTTGGCGGATGCGATGGCCGCAGGTGGGTGGCGCGGTGGTCCCGTGCATGCGGTGACGTGGGCCGACGGACGTATCGCCAGCCTCGATAATCGCCGGGTGACCGCTGCGCGCATGGCAGGGCTCGACCACGTACCGACGGCGTTGCACGCTCCCACCGACCGATTGGCGGACTGGCCGCACGAGTGGGACGCCGATCGTCGTGCGCGTAATGCGCTCGGCGTCGATATTCGCGAATTGCCGGATGGCCGATTGCGAGTCGGTGGCGACGAAGGAGTCGTTCGATACCGCCGCGGCCAGGTAGCCGAGACGTGGGGCGAAATTGCCCTCTTCAGGGCAGCGGAGCAGCGCAGTCTATTGCCCGGCGAGCTCGGTGGCTCGGATGAGGCGCCGGTCTACGCGGCGAAACCCGCCAGGGCAGTCGAAGTGGAGCTGTCCGCGGACGAAGTGAATGAGATCGCAACGGCGGTGCTCGATGCACAACCCACTGCCGACCGCGTGCTGGGTGATCTGCAAGGCATCCTCACCGAAGTGACCGATGGGCTCGGTCTGCGGTCGGATCCACCGGAGATGCGCGGCGAAGACCACCGAGTCAAATCGCCGGAATCGCTTGGGCGGAAGTACTTTACCGAGCGAATGCCCGAGGAGAGTGTCACGGACTTTCTCACCCGGGTCAACGATGTCGTCCGATTCTCCGTTCGGTTGCCGGAGGAGCGCTACCTCGAGTCGTTCGAGGCTACAATCGAACGATTGAAGGAGCATGGTTACGAGATGGTCGACATAAAGAATTTCTGGCGAGAGGGAAATCGCTACTACGGCATGAATACGACAGTCAGAACCCCCGAGGGGCGGCTGTTCGAGTTGCAGTTTCCGACCGATGCCAGTTGGCGGGCGAACAAACTGACCCACGAATACTATGAAGTGTTCCGGCGTCTGGACGAGCCGATCGAGCGTCGTGTGCACGCATTTTTCTCTACGCTTCAAATCAACGGCGATCTCGGTCTTGCTGAAAATCTACCAGCCCGTCATGATGGCGAACCTTCTCCTGTTGACACCGGGTTCGCCAAGTGGCTCAGGAAGAACCCGGATGAATGGCAAACCTACTTGACGTGGCTGGACGAGAACGGGCGATCCTTAGCTTGGGTGGTTGACCAATTCGGCCTCGATGTGCGAGCTCTGACGGGGGATTCGTTCCATCCCGGGAAGGAATAGACATGCTCTATTACAAAGCTGTATGCGAGGGGGATTACGGCACCACGCGTCCCTTCACGATGTTCGTTACTACCGACAGATCGAACGACGCGCTGGTATGGAATCAAGCTATCCAATCATGGCAATACGATCCCGCGCGCGTTCGCGAATTCACCTCCGATCACCGAAATTGGGATCGGTACGAACCGGTCGACCGATCCACGGCAGAGGACTTTTCGCGCCGTCTCGCGGTGGATGGCTCTGCGGCCAGTGAATTGCCCAGCGAAGACTGGATCGAGTGGTTCTTTTCGTGGAAAGGTGATCCGCCCGAGCCCGAAGACATCTCCTGGAATGACGATCTGTACGTAAGAGAAGCGAAAGAGGCGCAACGCCGCTCCGGCGAATCCGACTGAATCGGCAGCATATGGACGAGTTTGCCGCTTATCTGCCCGCCTTGAACACAAACCGGTAGACACCTGACAGCGGAGGTCACGGCCGAATTTGCGATAGTCGGTGCCAAGGCCGAGGCGACGACGATGGCTGGGCGTCGGCCTGACTGCTTTCGCTTCGACCACCGGACGATGCGCCTCGTCGAACCTTCCTAGGGCGTCGTTTCGGGCGAAAGTTGCGGTCTACCGCCGCGACCGTCCCATGCGTGACCACCCGAACAAGCCCAGCGCGATGGCCAGCCCCAACGCGCCGATGATGCCGATCGTCCGCAGGTTCGAGTTGCCGTGGGGTGTCGTCGGCGCGGCTGCGGTCGGGGTGTCGTGGGCGGGCGGGGAGGCCAGGGCGACGTTGGTGTTCGAGTTCTCGCCGGTGTTGCGGTCGGGGAGGGAGCCGATAGTCGCGCCGGCGGGGAGGGCGAAGGCGTAGTCCAGGAGGCGGGCCGCCTGCTCCGGCGGGCGGATTGGCAGGACGTCGGCCTTGAGCAGGGTGACGACCAGGCGGTGGCCGCCCCGCTCGGCGGCGGTCACGAAGGTCTGCCGCGCGTCGTCGGTGTAGCCGGTCTTGCCGCCCAGGTCGCCGTCGTAGTCGTAGAGCAGGTGGTTGTCGTTGGCGATGGGGAAGCCGGGGTGGTCCTTGTCGTCGGGGATCGCGGGGTTGGCGGGATAGCCCGGGAAGTCGTACTGCTCGGTGTGGATGATCGAGGCGAAGGTGGGGTTCTGCATGTCGTGGCGGAAGATCGTCGCCAGATCGTAGGCCGAGGTGCTCATCCCGGGGCCGTCCAGGCCGGAGGGGGTGGCGGCCCGAGTGTCCATGGCGTGCAACTGTTTCGCCATCGCGTTCATCTTCGCGACGGTGGCCTCGTCGCCGCCGAGCTGGGTGGCGATGGCGTGGGCGGCGTCGTTGCCGGAACACATCAGCAGCGCGTGGAACAGCTGGTCGTTCGTGTAGCGGCCGCCGGGACCGATGCCGACGCGGGTGCCGTCGGCATTCGCGTCGTCCTGCGTGCCGATCACGACCTGGTTCGGGTCCAGCGCGGGGAGCGCGACGGCGGCCAGCAGCGTCTTGATCGTCGACGCGGGCCGATAGCGGCCGTGCGGATCCTTGGCGGCCAGCACCTTGCCGGTGTCGAGGTCGGCCACCAGCCACGCGGTCGCCGAGATGTCGGCGGGCAGCGGTGGTGCTCCCGCCGGAACCACCACTCCGCAGCGCCCGAGTTTGTCGCCGCCGATCGGATCCGACGGCACCGGCAGCGGTGACGGCGTGGTACTGCCGGGCGCCGGCACCTCCGAGGTGTCGATCGGCGGCGGCGGGGCCGTCTTGTTCGGGCAGGAATCCGTATTCGGCGTCGTGAACGGCGTCGACGGCGGCGCGGGGGCCGCGTCTGCCACACCGAGCCCGGTGACCGTGGTGGCGCCCAGCAGCCCGGCAGTCAGAACAGCGGCCGCCAGCGAGCGGGATCGGCGGAGGCGGACGGTGCGGGACATGCGGGTGTTCATCGACATGCAGCTTATGCGGCGTTGCGCGATAGCGCCGCGAACACCCGGAGCGGTCAAGTATTGACAGAGACCATGAAATGATAGTTACTATCAAAATATAGACACAACCAACTGAATGGACATGTCATGAACTTGCGGAGATCATCGGAATTGGGATGGGCGCGATGCTGTGGCTGTGTGCCGGGGTGTGCGCGGTGGCGGCGCTGCTCGCCGCGATCCGGACCCGAAGCGGGGAGCCGGACCCGCGCTCCGCCGCCGATGCGGGAGAATCGATGCATGTCGGCTGAGTCGAAGGCACCCGCTCGGGCTCATTCCGGGGCGACCACGTCGCCCCGGATGGGTCTGCGCGAACGCAAGAAGCAGCGCACCCGCCGCACCATCCGCGCCGAAGCGATGAAACTGTTTCAGCGACAGGGATATTCGGCGACCACGATCGAGCAGATCGCCGAGGCCGCCGATATCTCGCCGAGCACGTTCTTCCGCTATTTTCCGACCAAAGAGCAGGTGGTCCTGGCCGACGACGTCGATCCGATCATGATCGACGCCATCGAGTCCCAGCCGCTGGAGCTGTCGCCGCTGGCCGCGTTCCGCCAGGCGATGCGCGACACCTTCCACAATCTGGACCCGCAGGACTGGCAGTTCGAACAGGATCGGATGAAGTTGATCTACAACGAGCCCGAGCTGCGCAGTGTGATCATGCAGGAGACCGAACGCAATGTGGATCTGATCGCCGGTCTGCTCGCTCGCAGGATCGGGCGCGAACCCGACGATTTCGAGGTCCGCACGTTTTCCGGGGCGATGATCGGGGCGATGATGACCGCGTTCGGCCGGGACGGGCTCGATCTGGAGAAGGTGGACCGGATCGCGGAATTCATCGCGGCGGGTATGCCGCTGGGGCCGCCGGCGACCACCGATTCCGCGGACTCGGCCGACTGACGGTCATCGGCGGCCGTGGTTCACTCCCGAGCGTGCACCGACCCGGCCGGGCCCGGCTCAGGGCGCGGCCAGTTCGGCGGCCGCGCTGTCGTCGGTCATGGTGGCGAAGAAGCCGCCGATCACGTCCTCGATCTCGGAAATCGACTCCGCGCAATACAGAATCGGCTGATAGTGCGTGATGTCGTAGGTCGCGGTGCCCATGTCGTGAATGTTCAGCGGACGCAGCCGGGCATGGCGGAACTCCTCGATCTCGCCGAACGAGGACAGCAAACCCGCACCGTAGCAACGCACTTCACCCTTTTCGCGCACCACGCCGAATTCCATGGAGAACCAGAACACGTCGGCCAGGAATTTCAGCGCCGCCTCGGTCTCCAGCCGGGCCACGGCGGCGCCCACCTCGGCATAGATCGCGGCGAACCGGGGTGACGCCAATTGGTTTGCGTGGCCGATGATTTCGTGAATCGAATCGGGCTCCGGCGTGTACAGCGGCGCGGAATGGTGGCGAATGTACTGGGTGGAGTGGAAAATTCGATCGGCGAACGAGCCGAAGAACTCCCGCAACGGCACCAGTCCCGCCGCCGGCACATAACGAAAACCGGTGAGCGGCACCAGTTTCGCGGTCACCTCGTCCAGCTGCGGAATATGGTCGGCAGGCAGGCCGAGCCGCCGGGCGCCGTCGAGCACCTCCGCCGACGCGTACGTCCGATGTTTGCGTGTCAACTCCGCCGACACGATGCGCCACACCTGCTGCTCCTCCTCGGTGTAGTCGATACGCGGCAGAGCCTCCCCCTCCCGATACGCCAGCGCCAGCGCGGCGATCGCGTTGCGCCGCGCCCGATACTCCGGATCGTGCACACCCGGATGCTCGGCACTCAAATGCACCGTGACATCGCCGTCGCTACCCGTGGTAACCGGCGAATACAACTGAGCTTCGGTGAACATGCCTCCAGGCAAGCACCCCGGCCCCAATCCGACAACAAACCCCCAGCAAACTGAGCAAATTGCCTAGTTGCAGCCGGTCCTCCGGTCGCGCCCGAGGGGACATCCACCCTGTGCCAGCAGCAAGGCCTCGAGTTCGCCATCCGAGCTGCGCTCAACAAGCTGGACCAATGCCTGACGTCCGATGTGGTTCGGTGCCGACTGCAATCGGTCCCGCCAGTCTGCAGCGTATTCGCGAAGTGCGAGCAGCATTTCGGAGACTGCTTCGTCCAGTGTCGCGCCGGTAGCAGCGATCGGCGCGCCTGGTATGTATATCGACCAGCCGTCCTCGAACACGATCTCGGCGCCCACGGCCTTCGCTGCCGCGCTCGAAATGACGGCCCACCTCGCTTTCGTTTGTGGCTCGAATAATCGTTCGTCAGTCGATACTGCCTCTCGGCACGACCCAGACATGTGGCTGACGCGTGACCGAGGCGATGTGTTCGAAGTCTTCGTCGTAGTGCAGGATCGTGGCTCCGTGGTACTCGGCGACTGCCGCGGTGAGTAGATCGACGATGCCGGCTGCACGATGCTTTCCCTGTCTGGCGAGCAATAGCTGCACTTCACGAGCCCGGTCGGCGATCGGCTCGGTGACCGGGAGCGTGGTGAATCGTGTCCGGCGGCTGTCCGCGATGTTCTGGACGTCTGCCAGATTTCGACCCGAGTAGCCCGCTTCGAGATCGAGCGTGACGCACGTTGCGGCCGCACGATCGGCGAGCAAACCGGCGATGACGGTCCGGACGCCGGGGTCGCTCAGGCGTGCATATGCGGATGTATCGATCAGGTGCAGACGCAGTGGGATCGGTTCGATCACCGCCGAGCCCCGCGCATGACCTCGGGGTCGCCGATATCCGGACCGACTCCGAAGCCGTAGGGATCGTTCAGAATCTCCTCGACGCGCCGACGGCGTTCGGCGACGAACCGAAGCGCCGCGTTGACGGTGTCCTTCTTGGTGGTTGTGCCCAGCTCTTTGGCCGCCAGGATCAAGGCCTCGTCGTCCAAGTCGATCATCGTCTTCATATTTACCACGGTATGTCCGCCCCCATATGGCGAGCAATACTGGTTGATGCAACCGTTATTCGGCACCACCGGCCGTGTGGATGGGTGCGTGCGCTACGGGCCGGGACCGCATACGAAAGGCCGCCCGTATCGAAAGATGCGGGCGGCCTTCGTTTTTCGGACTCTGCGAGTCTGCTACCTCACGGGCGGGCGAACAGGAGGGCGCGCTTGACCTCCTGGATGGCCTTGGTGACCTCGATGCCGCGGGGGCAGGCGTCGGTGCAGTTGAAGGTGGTGCGGCAGCGCCAGACGCCTTCGACGTCGTTGAGGATGTCGAGACGCTCGCGGGCGCCCTCGTCGCGGCTGTCGAAGATGAAGCGGTGGGCGTTCACGATCGCGGCCGGGCCGAAGTAGCTCCCGTCGCTCCAGTACACGGGGCAGGAGGTGGTGCAGCAGGCGCACAGGATGCACTTGGTGGTGTCATCGAAGCGGTGCCGGTCGGTCTGGGACTGGATGCGCTCGCGGGTCGGCGCGTTACCCGAGGTGATCAGGTACGGCTTCACCGCGCGGAACGCGTCGAAGAACGGCTCCATGTTCACCACGAGGTCCTTCTCCACGGGCAGGCCGCGGATCGGCTCGACGGTGACGGTGAGCTCCTTGCCGTTCTTGGGCAGCATGTCGCGCATCAGCACCTTGCACGCCAGCCGGTTCACACCGTTGATGCGCATGGCGTCCGAACCACAGACACCGTGCGCGCAGGAGCGCCGGAAGGTGAGCGTGCCGTCCAGGTAGGACTTGATGTAGATGAGCACGTTCAGGAAGCGGTCGGTCGGCAGGACCGGCACCTGGAACGAATCCCAGTGCGCGCCCTTGTCGTCCTCGGGGTTGAACCGGGCGACCTTGACCGTCACCATGGTCGACCCGTCGGGCACGGGGGCCGGCTTCTGCCCGGCCGGGGCTTCGGCTACAGCAGTCATCAGTACTTACGCTCCATCGGCTCGTAACGGGTCTGCACGACCGGCTTGAAGTCGAGCTGGATGTCGGCGATCAGCTCCGCCGGCTTGCCGGGCTCGACCTGCTTGTACGCCATGGTGTGGCGCATGAAGTTGACGTCGTCGCGGTCGGGGTAGTCCTCGCGGGCGTGGCCGCCGCGCGATTCCTTGCGGTTGAGCGCGCCCACGACGGTGACCTCGGCCAGCTCCAGCAGGAAGCCGAGTTCGACGGCCTCGAGCAGGTCGCTGTTGTAGCGCTTGCCCTTGTCCTGCACGGTGATGTGCTGGTAGCGCTCCTTGAGCGCGTGGATGTCGGTCAGCGCCGTCTTGAGGGTCTCCTCGGTGCGGAACACCGCGGCGTTGGCGTCCATGGTGACCTGCAGGTCGGTCCGGATGTCGGCGACCCGCTCGTTGCCGTGGTCGCTGAGCAGCAGCGCCAGCCAGTCCTGCACCATCTGCGCCGGGTTCTCCGGCAGCTCGACGAATTCGGTGCGGGCGGCGTACTCGGCGGCGGCGATACCCGAGCGGCGGCCGAACACGTTGATGTCCAGCAGCGAGTTGGTGCCCAGGCGATTCGAGCCGTGCACCGACACGCAGGCGCACTCACCGGCGGCGTACAGGCCGGGGACCACGTCGGTGTTGTTGCGCAGCACCTCACCGCGGATGCGGGTCGGGATACCACCCATCACGTAGTGACAGGTCGGCATGACCGGCACCGGCTCCTTCACCGGGTCCACCCCCAGGTAGGTGCGGGAGAACTCGGTGATGTCGGGCAGCTTCTCCTCGAGCACGTCCTCGCCGAGGTGGGTCACGTCGATGAAGACGTAGTCCTTGTTCGGGCCGCCACCGCGACCCTCGAGGACCTCCTTGACCATCGACCGGGCCACGATGTCGCGGGGCGCGAGGTCCTTGATGGTGGGGGCGTAGCGCTCCATGAAGCGCTCACCGGAAGCGTTGCGCAGGATGCCGCCCTCACCGCGGACGGCCTCGGAGATCAGGATGCCCAGGCCGGCCAGGCCCGTCGGATGGAACTGGTGGAACTCCATGTCCTCCAGCGGCAGTCCCTTGCGGAACACGATCGCCATACCGTCGCCGGTCAGCGTGTGCGCGTTGGAGGTGGTCTTGTACATGCGGCCGGAACCGCCGGTGGCGAAGATGATCGCCTTGGCGTGGAAGACGTGGATCTCACCGGTGGCCAGCTCGTAGGCGACCACACCGGTGGCGACCGAACCGCGGTCGGTCTCGCTCATCACCAGGTCGAGAACGTAGAACTCGTTGTAGAACTCCACGTCGTGCTTGACGCAGTTCTGGTAGAGCGTCTGCAGGATCATGTGGCCGGTGCGGTCGGCGGCGTAGCAGGCGCGGCGCACGGGCGCCTTGCCGTGGTCGCGGGTGTGACCGCCGAAACGACGCTGGTCGATCTTGCCCTCGGGCGTCCGGTTGAACGGCAGGCCCATCTTCTCCAGGTCCAGCACCGCGTCGATGGCCTCCTTGGCCATGATCTCCGCGGCGTCCTGGTCGACCAGGTAGTCACCACCCTTGACGGTGTCGAAGGTGTGCCATTCCCAGTTGTCTTCTTCGACGTTGGCCAGCGCGGCGCACATACCGCCCTGAGCCGCGCCGGTGTGGCTGCGGGTCGGGTACAGCTTGGTCAGCACGGCAGTGCGAGCCCGGGGGCCGGCCTCGATCGCCGCGCGCATCCCCGCGCCACCGGCACCGACGATGACCACGTCGTAGCGGTGTTCCTGAACCGGACGGGATTCACTCATCGCGGAGGCGTTCCTAACTGATGTTGGGGTCGAAGGTGAAGATGACGTAGGTGCCCACGCCCATGATCAGGATCATGGCGACGGCCAGCAGGGTCTTCAGCCAGAAGCGGGTGGAGTCCTTGCGGGAGTAGTCGTCGATGACCGTGCGCAGGCCGTTGCCACCGTGCAGCTGCGCCAGCCACAGCATGGCCAGATCCCAGCACTGCCAGAACGGGCTGGCCCAGCGGCCGGCCACGAAGCCGAAGTTCAGCCGCTTCACGCCGCCGTCGAGCATCAGCATGATCGTCATGTGGCCCAGCACCAGCACGATCAGTAGCAGGCCGGAGAAGCGCATGAACAGCCACGCGTACTTCTCGAAGTTGTTGCCGGAGGAACGGCGCGGGGTGCGCGGCGAGTCGAGGCTGGCGGGCCGGTCGTAGGACTTGCCGAGAACAGGTGCGGTCATATCAGTGCTCCGTCAGCAGGTAGAAGAACTGGCGGCCGACGCCGGCGGCGGAGACCAGAACCCAGATGGTGAGCACGATCCACAGCATCAGGCGCTGGTACTTGGGGCCCTTGGACCAGAAGTCCACCAGGATGACGCGGACGCCGTTGAGCGCGTGGAACAGCACGCAGACGACCAGGCCCATCTCCATGAGGGCCACGACCGGGTTCTTGTAGGTCTCGATGGCCCGGTCGTAGGTGTCCGGGCTGACCCGCACCAGAGCGGTGTCGAGTACGTGGACGAACAGGAAGAAGAAGATCGTGACACCGGTGATCCGGTGCATCGCCCAGGACCACATACCCGGGTCGCCGCGGTACAGGGTCTTCCGCTTCGGCTGGGCCGGAGCTTCCAGTGTGGTCGTCATAGAGTGCGGTGCCTCCAACGTCGTTGATGGACACGCCGGCGAGCCGGCAGTCGGATCCGGTCGCAGCTTCGGCATACGCCGAGCATGTGAATCTGGAGAAACACCAGCTCATCTCGGGCGCTGACATCCGGAGGCGGTGGCCGGCGGTGCGTTGCCAAACCTGGACCGATCTGTGGAGAACTCTAATCCCCGGCGATTCGCGGAACTAATTCGGCGTGCCGTGCGTTGAGCCTTCGAGCGGGGAGTTAGGTTTGCCTTGCCTGAATGTTCGACAGCGTCGCGATGCCATTTCTACGCTGTCATATCAACCATTCGAGCGGAGGACCGATATGCCGGAAATTGATTGGAATTCCCTGCGTCACAACGCATTTCGAGTAATGCGTAATGCGTATGCACCGTACTCCGGCTTTCCGGTCGGCGCCGCTGCTCTCACCGCCGGCGGTTCCATTGTGAGCGGTTGCAATGTGGAAAATGTCTCATACGGGCTCGGCGTCTGCGCCGAAACTGTACTCGTCGGTAACTTTTGCTCCTCCGGTGGCGGCCGTTTGCTGGCGATCGCGGTCTGTGATTCGCACGGGGAAATCCTGATGCCCTGCGGACGGTGCCGGCAGGTGCTCTACGAGCACGGCGGCCCGGAACTGCTCGTCGATCATCGCGACGGTCCGGTTCCGCTGGCGAGGTTGCTGCCGGACGCCTTCGGGCCCGACGATCTGGCCGCCGGCCGGAAATGATGTGAATTTCCGCACCCCGAACGGGATCTGGAAGGCTTTTCGCCATGACCCATACGGCGGTGTCGGTGATCGCGGCCAAGCGCGACGGTGCGGAACTCGACGACGAGCAGATCGACTGGGTGGTCGACGCGTTCACCCGTGGCGAGGTCGCCGACGAACAGATGTCGGCCCTGGCGATGGCGATCGTGCTGCGCGGCATGACCCGCCGCGAACTCGACCGGTGGACCGCCGCGATGATCGCCTCCGGCCGGCGGATGGATTTCACGGACCTGCCCCGGCCGACCGTCGACAAACACTCCACGGGTGGGGTCGGTGACAAGATCACCCTCCCGCTGGCGCCGCTCGTGGCCGCCTGTGGGGCGGCGGTTCCGCAGCTGTCGGGCCGCGGCCTGGGCCACACCGGCGGAACCCTGGACAAACTGGAGTCGATTCCGGGCTGGCGGGCCGATCTGGACCCCGCGCGGATGCGCTCGATCCTCACCGATCCGGAGATCGGCGCGGTGATCTGCGCGGCCGGGGCCGATCTGGCGCCGGCCGACAAGCGCTTGTACGCGCTGCGCGATGTGACCGGAACCGTGGAATCGGTTCCGCTGATCGCCAGTTCGATCATGAGCAAGAAGATCGCCGAGGGGACCGGCGCACTGGTCCTGGACGTGAAGGTCGGCAGCGGAGCGTTCATGAAGAACTTCCGCGATGCCACCGAATTGGCCACGGCCATGGTCGAATTGGGGACCGACTCCGGCGTGCGGACGGTCGCGCTGCTGACGGCGATGGACACTCCGCTCGGACATACGGCGGGTAATGCGCTCGAGGTCGCCGAAGCGGTGGAGGTGCTGGCCGGGGGCGGCCCGGCCGATGTCGTCGAACTGACGGTCGCCCTGGCGCGAGAAATGGTGACACAGGCCGGAATTCACGATGTCGACCCCGCCGATGCGCTGGCCGACGGCCGCGCGATGGATCGCTGGCGGGCGATGATCGCGGCGCAGGGCGGCGATCCCGATGCGTTACTGCCCCGGGCGCGGCACACCGAAACCCTGGTGGCGCAGGAGTCGGGTGTCCTCACCCGGCTGGATGCGATGGCGGTCGGCCTCGCCGCCTGGCGACTCGGCGCCGGCCGCGCTCGTCAGGGTGATCCCGTGCAATTCGGCGCGGGAGTCGAAATGCACTGCAAGCCGGGCGATTCGGTGACAGCCGGTAAGCCGCTGTTCACCCTGCATACCGACTCCGAAGCGGCCGTACCCGCGGCGATCGCGGCACTGCGGGCGGGATACGACATCGGGCCGGTTCCGCCGGTCGCGCATCCGCTGATCCTCGGCCGGATCGGGCTCTGAATACGAGAGTGACCTGTTTATTGTGCCAATAACCAACGGCACGTCGTTCAGGTTGCTATTCTGATCGCGCACGACCGCAGAATCCGGCTGGTAGGCACCGCCTGCGTGCGGACGGCATTCGATTGCCTAGCGAAGGACGTGTGCTCGTGGGTGCTGTCGCTCTCGGACTCATCTTCGTGTTCATCCTGGCCGCCGGCGGATTGCGGTCCGTCGAGGTCGGCTGCCAGAACACGCAGAAATTCCATCTGAAGAACATGTGGTTGTGCGCGGTGGTGTCCTACGCCGTCGCGCTGGCCGGATTCTCGGTCTTCCTCGTCATCTCGACCGTGGTCTCGCACTCGCCGTGGCCGACGTGGGCCGACGTGGAACAAATGCCCTGGTGGGCGCCGTTCGGCGGGCTGATCGGCGGTGTCGCGGTGCTCGGCATGATCACCGTGGCCAAATATGTCGGTGTCGCCACCTTCAATGCCGTGGTCATCGTGGCCGAAATGCTGGTCGCGCTGGTGATGGACGACGTGGGCGCGATGGGTTTCGCCGAACGGCACGCCACCCCGCCCCGGCTGCTGGCGGCCGCGCTGATCGCGGTCGCCGTCTATCTCATGGCCGGCGATGCCCGTGCGGCCGAGCCCAGGCCACCCGAATTCGTGCCGGCGCGGGAGGCGGCGCGATGACCGCCCGCACCACAGTCCGGCCTGCGACGCTCGGCCGCGGGGCGATGATTCTCGTCTTCGTCCTGATGCTCGTCGGCGGCGCCCTGCGCTCGGTCGAGGCCGGATGTCAGAACTCACTGAAACTCGCCCTGCACAACGTCTTTCTGTGCGGCGTGATCTCCTACGCGGTGGCGCTCGCCGGTGTCGGCGCGATATTCGCTGTGGCACTCGCGATTTCACCGCGGCAGCCGTGGCCGTCTCGGGCGGATCTGAAGGCGATGCCACGATGGGCCCCCTTCGGCGGGCTCACCGGCGGTGCCGCCATCTTCGCGATGATCACCGTGGCCTCCAGCGTGGGAGTGAGCACGTTCAATGCCCTGATCATCGCGGGCCAAATGCTGCTCGCCGTGGTCATGGACCACTTCGGTGTCATGGGTTTCCCGCGCCGGCCGGTCAGCGCGCAACGATTGGCGGGCTGTGCGCTGATCGTCGTGGGCGCCTATCTGATGGCGAAGTACTGAGCCCGCGTCCGGCTACGCGCCGGCGACCGTCGGGCAACGACAGCCCGGCGGTTGGATGCACACCGGGGCAAGTTGCCTGCGCGGGTCCGCGAATGCGGATAGCGTCGTTACATGACTGGACCGATGCCTTTGACTCTCGCCTCGATCCGCCAGGCCCCCAAGGCCGTGCTGCACGACCATCTCGACGGTGGCCTGCGTCCCGCGACCGTGCTCGAACTGGCCGAGGATTGCGGATATGACCAGCTACCCGCCACCGATGCGGAGGCGCTGGCGCACTGGTTCCGCGAAGCGGCCGACAGCGGATCGCTCGAGCGCTACCTCGAGACCTTCGCCCACACGGTGGCGGTGATGCAGACGCCGGAGGGGCTGCGGCGAGTGGCCCGCGAATGCGCGCTGGATCTGGCCGCCGACGGCGTGGTGTACGCCGAGGTCCGCTTCGCGCCCGAACAGCATCTCGAACGGGACCTCACCCTCGACGAGGTCGTCGAGCACACCCTGGCCGGGTTCCACGAGGGGGAGCGGCTGGCCGCCGAAGCCGGCACCCCCATCCGGGTGACCTGCCTGCTCACCGCCATGCGGCACGCCGCCCGCTCCCGCGAGATCGCCGAACTGACGGTGCGCTTCCGGGACCGCGGCGTCGGCGGATTCGACATCGCCGGCGCCGAGGCGGGATATCCGCCCTCGCGGCATCTGGACGCCTTCGAATACATGCGGGCCAATTGCGCGCAGTTCACCATTCACGCCGGGGAGGCGTTCGGACTGCCGTCGATCCACGAGGCCCTGGCGTTCTGCGGTTGCGATCGGCTCGGGCACGGGGTGCGGATCACCGACGACATCTTCGACAGCGACGGCGCCGAACCCACCCTCGGGCTGGTCGCCAATTATGTGCGCGACAAACGGATTCCGCTCGAGTTGTGCCCCTCGTCGAATGTGCAGACCGGTGCGGTCCCGGCTCTGGACAAGCATCCGTTCGACCTGCTGGCCCGGTTGCGGTTCCGGGTCACGGTCAATACCGACAACCGGCTCATGAGCGATACCGACATGAGCCGCGAAATGCTGAAGCTGGTGGAAACCTTCGGTTACGGCTGGAGCGATCTGGAACGGTTCACCATCAACGCCATGAAGTCGGCGTTCATCCCGTTCCCGGACCGGCTGCGCATCATCGACGAGGTGATCAAACCCGGTTACGCCGTGCTGATCGGATGACCGCGCTGTCTCCGGGATGACGACTGCGCCTCGGGAGCCGGCTAGCCCTTCTCCAGCCGGTTCTCGAAGGCCTGCTCCAGGGCCCGCCAGCTCTCGGCCTCGGCGGTGAACGGCGGACTCGGCGCCAGCCGGGTCGGGTCCGGCTCCAGCAGATAGGAGACGTACCAGCCCAGCGGCGTCGACTTCGCCAGCGCCTGCTCGACCGAGTCGTCGCCGACGTAATCGGCTGCGTCGGTGAACAATTCGACCGCCAGATCGAGCTGATCGATGTCGACCGACTTGGGGCCCTGCCCCAGATCGTCGGCCAGACCCGGCAGCACGTAGACGTTCTCCTCGGTGACCTCGACCTCGAGTGATCCGTCGACCGCCGCCGTGCGGACCTCACCGTAGGTGCTGACCCGCGCCAGATCGTGGTCGTGATCGTCGGCCAGATAGCGGGCCAGCGCGCGTTCGGAGGGGAAGACGGTGATGGTGCCGTTGGCGCCCAGGAACACCGGCTCGTCGTCCAGATAGCAACGCAGGGTGAAGAATTCGCCCTCGGAGGTGACGATCTTGACCGGGTCGATGCCGACCTCGTGCCAGAAGGTCTCCTCTTCGTCCTCGTCGTCTTCCTCGTCGGTGTCCTCGTCCTCGTCGAGGTCGACCGGTTCGATGTCGTCGTCGTCGGTGTCGGCGGCGTCCTCGGCATCGACGACGTTCTCCTCGGCGGCCAGCAGTTCCGCCTCGGCCACGGCCAGCGCTTCGGCATCGACCTCGGGCGAGGCCACCACCGAATCGATGGCGTCCACGACCTGATCCCAGTCCTTGGCGATCGCGTTGCCGACCTGATCCCACAGCTGTTCGCCGTCGCGGCCCACGAACGCGGTCACACCCGCCGGCAGTGCGCCGAGGACGGGGTGCGAGCCGAAGAACTTGGTGACCACCTCGAGTTCGCACACCTCGCCGATGGTGCGGACCATCTCGAGGGTCTCTTCCAGTTCGGCGATGGTCTCCGGGTCGGGTTCACCGGCCGCGAGCTCCGGGACGCCGACCAGATCGAAGACGTGCTCCTCCTGCGGCTCCAGCTCGGCGGCGGACAAACCGACGACGACCTTCCAGGACGGATGGTCCACCAGATCGTTGTCGTCGTTGGTCCGGATGAACGCGGCGAGCTCCGCGGGGGAGTCGAATCCGTAGAGCTCGTCCTCGTGACCGAGGAATGCCTCCCACTCGTCGTCACCGTCTCGCCAGCGCGGTGCCCACAGGGTGACCAGATCGCCGTCGGTGAGACCGAGCTCGATCGGGACGATGTCTCCAGAAGCCATGACCGGAAGCCTATCGAGCCGTTGCCTTCGGCACTATTCGGCCCGCCCCCCAACGTTTCCCGATTCGGGTGCGGTGAAGGCGGAATTCAGGGTGGCGACCACCTCGGAGCGCTGCTCTCCCGCATTCTGCGCAGCTTGCTGGCACGCCCAGATGATCAACTGGCCCACTTCGGCCGGGGAATGCGAGGTGACGGCCTCGGACAGATCCAGCCCCACCAGGGCGCCGTCGCTGTCGACCTCGACGCTCACCGAACCGTCCTCGGCGGTGAAACGACCGCGCACGTTCTTGAGGTTGTAGAGCGCGGCCTCGAGGGCCTCGAGTTTATTCGTCGCCGCGGCGACGAGGGCATCCATTTCCGCGCTCACAGTGCGTCCTTTCCGGCAGCGCTCATACGGGCCTCATCCAGCTGGTGGGTCCGGTGTCCTCGTCGTCCATGCGGTCGAGTTCGTCGACGGCTTCCTGACGAGTGGGCAGGCCCAGTTTGTCCAGGATCTCGGTGGGCATGCCGGATTCGGCGAGCAGTTCGCGCCGGCGGGCCTTGGCGACGATCGCCGACCGCTTGGTCAGCCGCAGAATCTCCGCGGCCAAAGCCTGTGCGCCGTAACGGTATTCGCTGCGCTCGAATTTGATCTCCACCGGAATGCCCTGATCGGTGGCCCGCACGCTGATGGTGCCGGCGCGATTGGTGCTGGCGGCGACCGTGACGCTCGGGATCTGCTGCTGCGGCTGGCTCATGACGTCGGCCTGTAGAACCCGTGGAACGCCATTCCCATGTTCTCCGTTCGAATCGAGTCGATCTGCACCGGATCACCGGCCTCGACCATCTGTCCGTTACCGACGACCATCGCGACGTGACCGTCCCAGATGGCCAGATCGCCCGGCATGACATCGCCCGGGCTCACCGGTGTCGCCCCGGCGCTCTGATCGCAGGCGAGGCGGGGCAGGTCGACGCCGGCCTCGCCGTAGGCCCACTTGGTCAGGCCGCTGCAGTCGAGCCCGGACCCGGGGGTGTTACCGCCCCAGACGTACGGCGTGCCGCAGGCGCTGATCGCCGCCTTGACCGCGGTGGCGGCCTTCTGATTGGGCGCCTCGACCTGGCTGCCGTCGGGCAGGGTGATCATGACGCCGCCGTGGCGGCCGGGCTTGTCGGCGCCGGACTGCTGAGCTCCGGGGGTTTTCGTCGCACCCGAGCTCGACCGCGACTGCGTCGCCGCCGAGGCCGGGCTGGTCATGCTGCTCATCATCGAACCGCCGCTCGACACCAGCCCGCCGAGCAGTGAACTGGCCGTCTGCGCGCCGGTGCTCAGCGCGGGCGCGGCGACCGAGGCCGCGGCCACCGGGGTACCCGACATGGACGGCGTCGGCGGGGGTGGGGTCAGCTCGGTCATCGAGGTGGTGTGCGTGTCGAGGTCCGACCGCACCCGGCCGACCACATTCAGGGCCTGGCCGAAATGGTCGATCGCCGAGTTGACCACGGTGATCAGTCCCGGAGGAGTCGTCAGCGCGGGCCCCAGCGCCGTCACCGACTGCACGAACGACTGGACGATTCCGTCGAGTTCCTTCTGGCCCGTCTGCACCGTGGCGGCGGCCTGGCTGACCACATCGGCCATATCGTTGCCACGATCCGACATCGTGGCCGCCGAGGTCTGCACCTTGAGCGCCTTGTCCATCGCGGCGTCGCCACCACCGCCGTTCCAGGCGTTGGTCATCTGATTGATGCTCGCGCTGCCGGCCTGGTGGATTCCGTCGAGGTGGGTGGACACCTGGCGCAGTGCGTCCGCCGGGCCGCCGGCCGGCAGCACACCGGAGCCGAAGCTGGTGAGCAGATCGATGAGTGGTTGGGCGAGTGCGTCGAGATCGATGACGCCCGTCATCCGATCGGGCCTTCCGCGGCGCGCAGTGCGGCGGCGTGGGCGGCGTCGGTTTCGGAGTAGGCGGCGGCGGCGCCTGTCGTGGCGGCCCCCAGACTGCCCATCACCGCGGACAATTCGCCGATCCCCGCGACGTGCCCGGCATGGGCCGCGGCATAGGCGGCGACGAAATCGCCCCCCACCAGTCCGAAGATCGGGCCGAGCAGGAGCGGGTCGGCGCCGGCGGCACCCGCCGCGGCAACACCCATTTCACCGGCCAGTCCCGCGGCTGTGGCACCGTAGGCGGCGACGCCCTCGGTGTCGACCGAGATCTTGTGCATCAACATCCCCCATCGTGCTGGTCTGGTGGCAGATTACGTCATCCGAGTAGTTCGACGCATGCCCCTGCGCAACGGTTCCCACTTTCGAACCCCGACAGACCTTATCGTTCCCTCATGCGTACGCATATCGTGGAACACCCGCTGACGGCCACCCTCCTGACGGCCATGCGCGATGCCCGCACGTCCAACGCGGGATTCCGGGCGGCACTGGCCGATCTGACCGGATTCCTCGTCTACGAAGCACTGCGGGAAGCCCCGACGCACACCTTCGACATCGACACCCCGGTCGCGCCGACCAGGGGCACCCGGCTCGCGAAACCACCTCTGCTCGTTCCGGTGTTGCGCGCCGGGCTCGGCATGGTCGACGCCGCCAGTGCGCTGATTCCGGAATCCCGCGTGGGTTTCGTCGGCGTGGCGCGCGACGAGCAGACCCATCGTCCGGTGCCGTACATGGAATCGCTGCCCGCGGATCTGTCGGGCCTACCCGTCTTCGTCCTCGATCCGATGCTGGCCACCGGCGGATCCATGCGCCACACCCTGGAACTGCTGTGCGCCCGCAACGCCACCGACATCACCGCCGTCTGCGTCGTCGCCGCCCCGGAAGGTATTGCGGCGCTGGAGAAGTCGGGCCTGCCGGTGCGATTGGTGACCGCCGCGGTCGACTCCGGACTCAATGCCGACGCCTTCATCGTGCCGGGGCTGGGTGATGCCGGGGACCGGCAATTCGGTCCGCGTCACGATTGAGGTCGCCCGCCGCTGGGCAGCGCAACGATGGTGCGTGCGCGGGCCACCGAACCGGCGTGACAGCCCGAAGCTCAGCGGCTCACAGATTTTCGCAGAAGTCACGCAGCGCCGAGAGCCGATCTGCTGCAACCGCTTTCGATCGAGCCAGCGCGTCGCGGCCGGGGACCGGTTCGACGACCTCCAGATAGCATTTGAGCTTCGGCTCGGTACCCGAGGGACGGACGACGACGCGCTGCCCTTCGCCCTCGAAGACCAGGGCGTCGGTCCGCATCGGGCCGCGAACCGTCGACAGATCCGTGCAGGTGACGGGGACGCCCGCGATCACCTCGGGCGGCGTATCGCGCAGACGGGCAACGGCTTGCGCGGCGGCCGTTGGATCGGCCAGTCGCAGTGACACCTGGTCGCCGGCGTGCAGGCCGAACTCCACGGCATAGTCGTCGAGGACGTCGAGCAGCGAACGCCCCTGCTCCCGCAGGCGGCCGGTGAGGTCGGCGGCGGCGACGGCGGCGGTGATGCCGTCCTTGTCGCGCACGGCGCCCGGGTCGACGCAGTGACCGATGGCCTCCTCGTAGGCGTATACGAGGCCCGCACCGGCGCGGGCGAGCCACTTGAAGCCCGTCAGTGTTTCGGCGTAGCGGGCGCCGCGTGCGGGCGCGAGCTTCCCGAGCAGCCGGGACGACACGACGGTGGTCGCGACCAAAGAGTCGGGCGGAGCAGCGCGCAACACGTAATCGGCCAGCAGCACGCCGGTTTCGTCCCCGCGCAGCATGCGCCAACCCTGCGGGCCGGGTACCGCGAGCGCGCATCGATCGGCATCGGGATCGAGTGCGACGGCGAGATCGGCGCCGACCTTCTCCGCGAGGGCGAGCAGCAGATCCGCGGCGCCGGGCTCCTCCGGATTCGGGAATGCCACGGTCGGGAAGTCCGGATCGGGGGTGAATTGTTCGTCGACCACATGGACGTCCCGGAACCCGGCGGCCGCCAGCGCTGCCACCGCCGTCTCGCCGCCGACCCCGTGCATGGGCGTCAACGCGATCCGGATATCGGGGCGGGGTGTGGTCATTCGTTCCCCGGCAACGGGTTCCGCGTCAGGATCGACCGGTTCGAGAGTGCCACCGGGCTCGCGCGGCTGACCGGCCCGGCGCACCTCGCCGTCGTGCCGCGCCTCGCGTTTCTCGCCCACGATGTGGTGGTCCGCACCGAGCGGTATCGTTCGCGCGCCGCCGATCGTCTCGGGCACGGCGGCGGCTCGCGTCAGGTAGCGGCGAACGAGTTCCTCGCCGAGGTCGGCGCGGGCTGCATCGGCGGGCAGCGACAGGATCGACGGCGAGGGGGCGCCGGTCGAAGGATCGGTGCGCGCGATCGGTTCGGTGACCGCATCGATGCGGCGTTCGATCTCGGTGTCGGCAGGCGGAATCAGCTGCGAACCGCCGTCCAGATAGAGCTTGTAACCGTTGTCCGTGGCGGGGTTGTGGGACGCGGTGATCTGTACGCCGGCCACCGCTCCCAGCTCCCGCACCGCGAACGCCACGATCGGTGTCGGCAGTGGGCGCGGCAGCAACAGCACCGAAAAGCCTTCTGCGGCAAACACTTCCGCGGTGACGGTGGCGAATTCCGCGGAGCCGTGCCGGGCGTCGCGGCCGACGACCACCAGACCGCCGCCCAGGCAGCGGTCCCGAAGCCACGCCGCCACACCGGCACTCGCGCGCGCCACCGTGCCGACGTTCATCCCGTCCGGCCCGTCCCGCAGGGGGCCGCGCAGACCTGCCGTTCCGAATCGCAACATGGCGCCCGCCTACAACCGTTCCAGCACACCGCGCAGCAGTTTGCCCAATCTCGGTGCGGCGGCCTGCCCTTCGGCGAGCACTTCCTGATGCGACAGCGGCGCGCCGGTCACGCCCGCGGCCAGATTGGTCACCAGCGAGATGCCCAGCAGTCGCAGGCCCAGCGAGCGTGCCGCGATCGCCTCCAGCACGGTCGACATGCCGACCAGATCGGCGCCCATGCCGCCCAGCATGCGGATCTCGGCGGGTGTCTCGTACTGCGGACCGTTGAGGCCCGCGTAGACGCCCTCGGTCAGCGAGGGGTCGATTTCCCTTGCCAGCGTGCGTAATTCGGGGTCCCACGCGTCGACCATGTTCACGAACGCGGCGCCGGTGAGGGGGGTGCGCCCGGTGAGATTGAGGTGGTCGTTGATCAGTACCGGCTCGCCCACCCGCAGGCCCGGACGGATCCCGCCTGCGGCGTTGGTGAGGACCACCGTCTCCGCACCCGCCGCGGCCGCCGCGTGGACCGCGTGCACCACCCGGTGCGGTTCGTAGCCCTCGTAGAGGTGCTGGCGGCCCATCATCAGCAGCACAGGCACCTCGCCGACCT
The DNA here is from genome assembly GCF_001612965.1 of Nocardia kruczakiae NBRC 101016. GTDB lineage: Bacteria > Actinomycetota > Actinomycetes > Mycobacteriales > Mycobacteriaceae > Nocardia > Nocardia kruczakiae. Next base: position 8,717 of record NZ_BDBL01000011.1, on the reverse strand, counting down.
GCACCGAATGCACGATGCCCTGATGTCCCTGAGCTGTCGGCGGTTCGAAGCCGGGCAGTTCGGTCATCGGAATCGACGCCCGCGGCGCTCCGATCTCGGTGGCGGCGGACTGCCAGCCGGATCCGAGTACCACCGCGACCCGATGACGCGTGACTCCCGTACGTGTGGCGATCGCCTCGGCGGCCTGTTCGGCAAGCATGCGCCCACGATAGTGCGCCGACGGGCCGGTTGTGCGCGGCGCGGGCCGGACACGGGTGCCGCGGCCGGGCGCGGTCGCCGGGGCGAGGGCAGGATGGTGCCGTGCGTGAACTCGTAGTCCTCGGGACGGCCAGTCAGGTGCCGACCCGCCGGCGCAATCACAACGGATATCTGTTGCGCTGGGACGGTGACGGCCTGCTGTTCGATCCCGGGGAGGGGACGCAGCGGCAGATGCTGTTCGCGGGGGTTTCGGCGAGTGGCATCACCCGGATCGGGCTGACCCATTTCCACGGCGATCACTGCCTCGGCCTGCCCGGGGTGCTGGCGCGGCTCAATCTGGACCAGGTCACCCATCCGGTCGACATCTGCTTCCCGGGATCGGGCGCGGATCTGCTCACACATCTGCGCGGCGTGGTGCCCGACTTTCCCGGTCTGCGCGAGCATCCGATCGATGCGGACGGCCCGGTGCCGCTGCCGGACGCGCCGTTCATCTTCGAGGCGGTGCGGCTGTCGCATCGCATCGACACCTTCGGCTATCGGCTCGTCGAACCCGACAGCTATCGGATCCTGCCGGAGCGCCTCGCCGAATTCGGCCTGGCGGGTCCGATGGTCGGGACGTTGCAGCGCGAAGGCGCGGTCCGGCTGCCCGACGGTCGCAGGGTCACCGTGGACGAGGTGTCGGTTCCGCGGCCCGGGCAACGCTTCGCCTTCGTGATGGACACCCGAATGTGTTCGGGCGTAGCGGAATTGGCCGAAGGCGCCGATATGCTCGTCATCGAGGCGACCTTCCTGGAGGCCGAGGCGCAACTGGCCGACGATTTCGGTCACCTCACCGCCGGGCAGGCGGCACGCGTGGCGGCGGAGGCAGGCGTGCGAACGCTCGTGCTCACCCATTTCTCGCAGCGCTACGGCGATCTGGCGGGGCACCGGGCCGAGGCGCAGCGGTATTTCGACGGGGACCTGGTGATCGCCGAGGACCTGATGCGGGTGCCGCTCCCGCCGCGTCGGTGACCGGTGCACCAGCGGTGATCACAACTCGCCGGTAACTTGGCCGGGGGGTGTGATGCGGGCGTTCATTCGGAGCTGCATATTCTCTGCGTATGCCGTACTTGGACCGTGACGGGGACGTATTCGTGCTCTACCTCGGCAACGAGGGTCAGACCGACAGCGAGAACCGCTTCCATCCCGACTGGATCGACGCCATCCACGCGAAACTGGACGAGGTCGAGGCCGCCGAAGGGCCGGCGGCGCTGGTCACGGTGGCCACCGGAAAATTCTTCAGCAACGGCCTGGACACCGACTGGCTGTTCGGCAACATGGACAGGATGCACTGGTACCTGGACCGGGTGCACACCGTCTTCAGCCGGCTGCTGGCCTTCGAAATGCCGACCGTCGCCGCGCTGAACGGGCACGCCTTCGGTGCGGGCGCCATGCTGGCCACCTCGCACGACTTCCGGGTGATGCGCTCGGATCGCGGGTACTGGTGCCTGCCCGAGGTCCATCTGGGAATGCCGTTCACGGTGGCGATGAACGCGCTCGTCACCGAGCGGCTGACCAATCAGGTGGCGCTCGAGGCGATGACCACCGGCCGCCGCTACAGCGCCGCCGACGCGATCGCCGCGGGCATCGTCGACGAGGCGGCCGAGGCCGACGGTGTGCTGGCCGCGGCGGTCGCGCGCGCCGCGGCACTGACCGGCAACCGCAAGCCGAATCTGCCGGTTATCAAGCGTGCGCTGCACGGACGGGCGCTCGCGGGCCTGAATACCCCCACGACACCGGAAAATCTCGCCTTCGGCTCCTGAACACCGGATGATCACCGCGTGGCGCACAGTGCGAGACTGTGTGCCATGCCACGCAGCGGGGATGAACGCAGCTGGAGTCGCACGGACCGGTCGGCGCACCGGGCCGCGGCATCCGGCCGCGCCCCCGCCGGCGACCCCCGGGCCGCCGCCGATGATCTCCGTGCCGGCGATGCCGACGCCTCGGTGGACCCGGCGGATCCGGCCCTGCTCGCCGCCGCCGATGCCGCGGTCACAGCGGCCGAATCGGAACTGATCGCCCTCTCGCATTCCATCCACGCCGAACCCGAGCTGGCATTCGCCGAGCACCGCAGCGTGGCCAAGACGCTGGCCCCGCTGCGCGAGCGCGGTTTCGCGATCGAGAGGCCGGTCGCGGACCTGGACACCGCCTTCGTCGCCACCTTCGGCAGCGGCGAGCTGGTGGTGGGCATCTGCGCCGAATACGACGCGCTGCCCGAGATCGGTCACGCCTGCGGCCACAACATCATCGCCGCGGCCGCGGTGGGCGCGGGGCTGGCGCTGGCCGAGGTGGCCGATCGGTGCGGTCTGACCGTGAAGGTGTTCGGCACGCCGGCCGAGGAGAGCGGCGGCGGCAAGGTGCTGATGCTCGAGCGCGGCGTCTTCGACGGGGTCGCGATGGCCCTGATGGTGCATCCGGGTCCGCTGGACATCGTGGGCGCGCGGTCGCTGGCCCTGGCCGATCTGTCGGTGTCCTTCCACGGTCGCGAAGCCCATGCCAGCGCCGCGCCGGAGTACGGCCGCAACGCCGGGGACGCCGCCACCGTCTCGCAGGTCGCGCTGGGTCTGCTCCGTCAGCATCTGCGCCCGGGCCAGCAACTCCACGGTATAGTCGAGTCGGGCGGTGTTGCCCCGAATATCGTGCCCGGCCATGCGGAACTGTTGTATTACCTGCGGGCAGACGATTCCGCATCCCTCGACGATCTGCTGCAGCGCGCCTCGGCCTGCTTCGAGGCGGGAGCGCTGGCAACCGGATGCACCCATGAAATCCGGGCGCTGGCGCCCACATATACCGAGCTCACGCCGGATTCCGCACTACTGTGTGCTTACCGCGAGCAGATCATCGGTATGGGTCGCATGCCGCTCGCGCCGGAACTCGAGGCAGCACGGCCCCTGGGCAGTACCGACATGGGCAATGTCACCAACGTCATTCCCGGCATCCACCCGGTTATCGGCATCGAGGCCAACGGCGCGGTGACACACCAGCGGGAGTTCGCCGCGGCCTGTGTGACGCCGTCGGCCGATCTCGCGGTGACCGACGGGGCGCGGGCACTGGCCCGTACCGCAATCCAGGTTGCGGGCGATCAACTACACAGGGACAGGTTGTCGGAGCGCAGTATTCAGCGACAGGAGGAAATTCGGTGAGCACGATCGGCCGGTCATCACCGGCGGGCCGCGAGGGAGATGCCGCGGCGGCTCGCGGCGACGCGGGTTCCGCTCTGCAGAGCAAGGCGGTAGGCCCGGAGGCCGGAACCTGTCGGCACACCGGACTCGCGACCGGACGGCAGGCGGAGATCGCGGCCGGACAGGCCGCGGTCGAGGGGTGGCTGAGCGAACACGGTGACGATCTGATCGGCTGGCGCCGCCACATCCACGCCAATCCGGAACTGTCCCGCGCCGAGCACGGCACCACCGAATTCGTCGAATCCTGGCTGGTCAAAGCCGGTCTGGAACCGCGCAAACTGCCCACCGGCACCGGTCTGATCTGCGATATCGGCCCGGCCGGGCCGCGCCTGGCACTACGCGCCGATATGGATGCGCTGCCGCTGCAGGAGTACACCGGGCGGCCGTTCGCCTCGACCGTTCCCGGCGTCTCCCACGCCTGTGGTCACGACGCGCACACCTCGATCCTGCTCGGTACCGCCCTGGCCCTCACCGAGATGGGCGATCTTCCGGTCGGCGTCCGGCTGGTCTTCCAGCACGCCGAGGAGGTCATGCCCGGCGGTGCCATCGATATGGTCGCCGCCGGTGCGATGGACGACGTCTCGCGCGTCTTCGCGCTGCACTGCGATCCCCGGCTCGAGGTCGGGCGGATCGGGGTGCGGGTCGGCGCCATCACCTCCGCCGCCGACACCGTGGAACTGGTGCTGGACTCGCCGGGCGGACACACCTCCCGGCCGCATCTCACCAGCGATCTGGTCTACGCCATCGGCACCGTCATCACCGGCCTGCCGGGACTGCTGAGCCGCCGCATCGATCCGCGGACCAGCACGGTGATGGTGTGGGGTGCGGTGTCGGCGGGTAAGGCGCCCAATGCGATTCCGCAGACCGGCATGCTGACCGGGACCGTGCGCACCGGTGACCACACCACTTGGTCGCTGCTCGAGCCGATGGTCCGCGAGATCGTCGACGGGCTGCTCGCCCCGACCGGGGTGCGGTATCAGCTGAACTACAAGCGTGGCGTGCCGCCGGTGGTCAACGACGAATTCTCCACCCGGATGTTCGAGGACGCGATTCTCGGTCTGGGCCCGGACGCGCTGTCGGATACTCCGCAGTCCGGCGGTGGCGAGGACTTCTCCTGGTACCTCGAGGAGGTTCCGGGCGCCATGGCGCGGCTGGGCGTGTGGTCGGGCGAGGGCCCGCAACTGGACATCCACCAGCCGACCTTCGACATCGACGAGCGCGCGCTGGCGGCCGGCGTGCGCGTGATGACCAATCTGGTCCTGCAGGCACGCTGAACGGACGGCCCGTCGGGTGGCGAACCCGGCGGGCTGTTCGGCTCCGTCCCGGCTACATCGAGCCGAAGGTTCCCGGACCCACGTTGCGGCTGTTGCGGGTGCGCAGCGCGTGGACGTAATCGGCCGGAGCCCCGGCCTTTTCGGCCGCGTCGGCGATCACCCCGATGTAGCGGGCGGAGGGCAGCCCGCCCTCGTAGGCGTCCAGCACGTACAGCCACGCCAGCACCGGCTGCGTACCCGTCCCCGAATTGGGCGAGACCCGGAGCCGAATCTTCTTGTGGATACCGAAATCCGAACCCTCCCACCGGTCGAGACTCTGCTCGTCCTCGGCGGAGACGTCGTACAGCACGACGAACACCCGGGAGCCCGGATCCTCGACCACCGTCGCGAGCGGGCCTTCCCAGCCGATGTCGTCGCCGGCGAAGGTCAGGCGCCACCCTTCCAACCAGCCCGTTCCGTAGACGGGGGAGTGCGGACAGCGCTTGAGCATCTGCTCCGGGTCCATATTGGATCCGTAGGCGGCGTATATCGGCACCTGGCAAGAGTATCGAATGTAGGGACTGCTTGTTTCGATCCGGCCGGGTTCGGGCCGTGCCTGTCTCCGGCGGGGCGGGCGGATGTCCGGAGAATTACCGGTAGGTGACACGCGCAACGTCACCCATGACGCGGTCAAAACGATGAGGAGCAGGACCGATAACGTTGACGACAGGTGCCGGAGATCCCGGCCGCACGGCTCGATAGCGGAGGTACACATGGCCCGCATTGCAATCATCGGGGGCGGCCCCGCCGGCTACGAGGCGGCGTTGGTGGCAGCTCAGCACGGAGCCACGGTCACCGTGATCGACTCCGACGGTATCGGTGGCGCATGCGTGCTGTGGGACTGCGTCCCGTCCAAGACCTTCATCGCTTCGACCGGTGTGCGCACCGATCTGCGGCGCGCGCGTGATCTGGGCATCACGCTGCACGTGGCGCAGGCGCAGGTGCGGCTGTCGGAGGTGAACTCCCGGGTGAAGGCGCTGGCGCAGGCGCAGTCGTCCGACATCCGCTCCAAACTGCAGGCCGCCGGGGTCACCATCCTCAACGGCCGCGGTCAGCTGATCGACCAGATCGCCGGTCTGGCCACACATCTGGTGCGCGCGACGCTCGCCGACGGCACCGAACGGGTGATGGAGGCCGAGATCGTCCTGATCGCCACCGGGGCCAGCCCGCGGGTGCTGCGCGGCGCCGAACCCGACGGGGAACGCATCCTCACCTGGCGTCAGCTCTACGATCTGAAGGAACTGCCGGAAACGCTCGTCGTCGTCGGCTCCGGTGTCACCGGCGCGGAATTCGTCTCCGCGTACACCGAGATGGGCGTGAAGGTGAAATTGGTCTCCAGCCGCGACCGGATGATGCCGGGGGAGGACGCCGACGCCGCGCTGGTCCTCGAGGACGCCCTGGCCGAACGCGGGGTGGAGCTCGTCAAACAGGCCCGTGCCGACGCCGTCGAGCGGACCGCGGACGGGATCGTGGTCAAACTGTCGGACGGACGAACGGTCACCGGCTCCCACGCGTTGATGACGGTGGGTTCCACGCCCAACACCCAGGATCTGGGCCTCGAGCGCATCGGCATCGAACTCGACCGCGGCGGTTATCTGCGCGTCGACCGCGTCTCGCGGACGGCGGCGACCGGGATCTATGCCGCCGGTGACTGCACCGGGCTGCTGCCGCTGGCCTCGGTGGCGGCGATGCAGGGCCGGATCGCGATGTATCACGCGCTCGGCGAGGGAGTGCAGCCGATCCGGTTGAAGACCGTCGCCTCCGCGGTGTTCACCCGGCCCGAGATCGCCACGGTCGGTGTCAGCCAGACCGCGATCGACAACGGTGAGGTGCCCGCGCGCACGGTGATGCTGCCGCTCAACACCAATCCGCGCGCCAAGATGTCGGGCCTGCGCCGCGGCTTCGTGAAGATCTTCTGCCGACCGGCCACCGGTGTGGTGATCGGTGGCGTCGTGGTCGCGCCGATCGCCTCCGAACTCATCCTGCCGATCGCGATCGCGGTCCAGAACAATCTGACGGTGAACGACCTGGCCCAGACGTTCTCGGTGTACCCGTCGCTGTCGGGATCGGTCACCGAGGCGGCGCGGCAGTTGATGCGTCATGACGATCTGGACTAGTGGGCGGCTGCTGTTTCAAATGTGCTGCCCCGCTTGATCTTTTGCCGGCCTGAGTGCGGCTTCCCACAGTCGGGTAGCACCGGTTGCCTGAAACTTGTTCGTATGGTTCACTTCCGGCAGAGATGTCAGTGGTGGGCGGTTGGCAGGTTCACGTGGCGGGGGGAATGCAATCTTTCCCGGGCCGGGAATCCGCGAGCGGCTCGCGGACCGCAGCAGGGTGCGGGCCGGACATCGATGAGGGACCAATGGAGACGGCCCCGTCGAGCGGCGTTCGTCGGTCGATGGCACTGGCCGAGCTCGGGAAAGGGATTGCGAGACAGTGAAACATCGTAAGCCGAGTCGGGCGCAGCGAGCGATGGCCACGACGTCGTTGCCACTGGCCACCGCGGCCGCCGTGGCGACCATCCTCGCGTCGGGTACGGCGAGTGCCGCGCCGGCCGATCAGCCGAGCGTGCCGACCACTCCGGCGCAGCCGGGCGCCACCAACGAGGCACCCGCGCAGGACAACAACAACGGCCAGGGTCAGAACGCGCCGGGCACGCAGGAGAACGCTCCGCAGACCGGCACTCAGCAGAACGGGCCGCAGCAGAACAACAACCAGCAGAACGGGACCCAGCAGAACGGGCCCCAGCGCAACGGCAACCCGCAGCCGGGCGTCACCACCCCCAATCAGCCGGGTGTGACGACTCCGAACCAGCCGGGCGTCACCACCCCGCAGCCGGGTGTCACGACCCCCAACCAGAACACGCCGAAGCCGGACCAGAACCTGGCCTCGCCGACGCAGCCGGGTGTGACCACCCCGCGTGTCGCGCCGCTGCCGGTGCCCGGTCAGGGTGGCCAGGTGCAGCCGGCCGTCGTTCCGGACCAGCCCACCCCCAACGGTCAGGCCGACCAGCTGAAGCCGGGGCAGCAGTCACCGGATCAGACCGTCGGCACTCCGAACAAGCCGCAGTCGCAGAACGGCGGCAACGCGGACACGCTGCGTAGCCAGCAGGGCAATTCGACCCCGTCGCAGCAGGCGCAGTGGACCTCGCCGAGCCTGCAGGCCGCACCGGCCGCACCGGTCGTCCAGATGAACGGCCCACACACCGAGGTCGGAGCCAACGTCGACGGCGGCGGGCTGCTGCCGGGCTACGTGGCCAACACCCACCACTTCAGCAACCTCGACGGATATGTCGGCACGGTGGGTTACAGCACTCCGAACGGGGTGGGCGACGCGGGTGTGTCGGTGGAGTTCGTCGAGGCGAACAAGATCAAGATCACCTCGTACACCCACGCCACCGGCTTCGACGATCTGAAGTCCGAGAACTACGTCGACACCACCGAGGCCAATGCGGCCAAGGCCGCCGTCGAGGGCTGGATCAAGCAGCAGCCGGGTGGCGCCGCGGCACTGGATGCGGCCGCTCAGATTGGTAGACTCCCGCAGGGTGATTTCGCTCCGCAAACGGTGAATGTCGCTGGTGCGACCACACAGTGGGGTGGCACGGTCCAGTACTGATACAGACTGAATCGACGCGTGGGGCGGTCGTTCGCGACCGCCCCACGCGTGTGTCTCGGGGAAGGAACGGGTGATGGCCTCCGGCGACGATCAGGACCGGGACGAAGGCGAGTCGGGATTCGGCCCGCCGGTTTCCGGATTCGGACCACCGCTGAACGATTTCGGGCCGCCGACGGGTGAAACGGGTGCGATCGGCTGGGCACCGGTCGGGGAACCGGAACGCCCCACATTGGGCTGGCAGCCCGCCGACGCCCCCGCGACGCCGTCCGTCCCGCCGCCGCCCCCGCAATACCGCGCGCCGGATTCGACCGCGGCGCCGGAAACCGTGCGCCCTCCGGCACCGGAGGCGCCGCGCGCGGCCGACACCACG
>NZ_BDBL01000010.1 GCF_001612965.1 Nocardia kruczakiae NBRC 101016 | reverse complement strand
GGGCCGGCGGCTGCGGCGCGGTGGTGGCCGGGGCCTGGTTCTGCGGGGCCGGACCGGGAGCGGGAGCCGGCGTGGTGGTCACCGGGACCAGCCGTTCGCCTTGAGCCTGAGCGAGTTTCGGCGGCAGCGCCCCCGGTTTGGCGGGAGTCGTGTTGAGCGGCGGCACCGGCGCGCCCTCGGCCGGGGTCTCCTTACCGATCACCGTGACCGAACCGTCGGGCGCGACGAGCAGCCGCGCCGGATCCTTGGCCGGGATCATGCCCAGTTCGCGTGCGCGGTTGGCCAGTTCGGGTGCGGAGTCGGCGGCCTCGACCTCGCGCTGCAGGGCCGCACGCTCGTCGAGCAACTGCCGGTTGACGCGGCGGGCGTCGCTGAGCTGATAGCTGTCCTCGGCGGCATGGGTGGTCAGCACCAGAGTCGCGAGCAGACCGCAGCCGAGCAGGGCCAGAATCGCCGCCACGAACGGCAGCCGCCCGGCCATCATCGACCCGGCGCGCCCGGGTAGCGGCGGAAGTACGCGCTCGCCCGCCCGATTGCGCCGGCGCGCATACGCGCGTTGGGCCGCACCGGATTTCACGCGGTCGGCGCTGTGCGCTCGCCGCGGCGCGGACCGCTGCGTCCGCTGTGGTGCGTCCACCCGTGTCCGCACGCTCATATTCCTGCCTCCCCTACCGATTTCCTGTGGGACTGCCCGTCGTTGTGCTGCCGCACCGGCAATACCCCCGTAGCCGGATCGCTGTCACCCGGCCGCCTGTATTCGCTCCGCGGCCCGCATACGCACCGGCGCCGCGCGTGGGTTCTCCTCGATCTCCGTTTCGCTCGCCTTCTCCGCGCCCCTGGTCAGAATCGCGAATTCCGGTCCCATGCCGGGCAATTCGACGGGCAGGTCCAATGGTGTGCGTGAGGCCGAGGCCTGCGCGAAGATCTGTTTGACGACCTTGTCCTCCAGCGACTGGTAGGACATGACGACGATCCGCCCGCCGACCGCCAGCGCGGTCAGCGCCGCCGGCACCGCGGCCTCCAGCGACTCGAGTTCGCGGTTGACCTCGATCCGCAAGGCCTGGAAGGTGCGTTTGGCCGGATGCCCGCCGGTGCGCCGGGTCGCCGCCGGGATCGCGTCGTAGAGCAGTTCCACCAGTTGCGCACTGGTCGTGAACGGCCGCTGCGCGCGCCGGCGGAGGATCTCGCTCGCGATCCGGCCCGCAAAGCGTTCCTCGCCATAGGTTTTCAGAATCCGGGCCAGGTCGCCGTGGCTGTAGGTGTTGAGCACATCGGCCGCGGTGAGCTCGGCGGTCGGATCCATCCGCATGTCCAGCGGAGCGTCCACCGAATAGGCGAATCCCCGCTCGGCCTCGTCGAGTTGCATCGAGGACACACCGAGGTCCATCAGCACCGCGCGCACCGAACCGCGTTCCGGCAGCCCGGCCTGCCGCAGCGCGCCGGGCAGCCCGTCATATCTGGTGTGCACCAGCGTTATTCGATCGGCGAAGGGCGCGAGCCGCTCGCCGGCCAGGCGCAGCGCCTCGGTATCGCGGTCCAGCCCGATCAGGTGGATCGCGGGATAGGTCCGCAGAAAATGTTCGGCGTGCCCGCCCAAACCGAGCGTGGCGTCGACCAGGACTCCGCCGGATTCCAATGCGGGGCCGAGGATTTCGTCGGCACGACGCAAGAGGACCGGAACATGGCGGGGGCGGTCGCTGTCATGATTCACCTCGACCTCCCGGATCCTGGCTCACGGTGCTTGCGACGGGTGGATGGCCTAACGAGTGGACAGCCAATGCCCCGGGGTCTCTGACCGAACACGGCACCTGGCGTTGGGGAAGTACGTCAGGGTCCGTGCCGGGCAGAGGCCGCAGGGCACTCGCCTGTCTCGGATCAGAAAATTCCGCCCAGCGACTCGTCTCCTGCCAGCGAGTAGTCCTCCTCGTGCTCGGCGAGGTAGGAATCCCACGCCTGTTTGTCCCAGATCTCGAGGAAATCGACCGAGCCGATCACCACGCAGTCCTTGGACAGGTTCGCGTAGCGGCGATGTTCGGCCGACAACGTGATCCGGCCCTGTCCATCGGGACGTTGTTCGTCCGTGGACGCCGCCAAGGCACGAACGAAAGCCCTTGCCTGCGGGTTGCTTCGGGACGCCGCCGCGGCTCGCCGCGCCAGGGCGGTGAACTCTTCTTTGGGATAGACGGCAAGGCTGTGGTCCTGACCTTTCGTGACCATCAACCCTCCCGCCAGCTCGTCGCGAAACTTCGCAGGCAACGTCAGTCGCCCTTTGTCGTCCAGCCGAGGCGTGTAGGTACCGAGAAACACGGTCTCGACACCTCCCGCTCGATCACCTCGTCTGATCGGCTCTTATCAGTGCGCGCTCCACATTACCCCACTTTCCCCCACTTTCAATCGAAAGCCGCGGTGATCTCGGTCCCCGGTTCGAGGATCGAGCAGGTCAGCTCAGCTATCACCGGGGTGGGGGATTTTCGTCGAGTTCCTCCGACACGCGCCGCCGGCGGGGCGGCTCGCCCGACAACCATCAGCAAACCCGCAGCTGGAAGCCGCCCCAGCGGGCGGTGGGTGAGAGTGGGGGCCACGCGTGGGGCGAGGTGGGGAAATGCGGGGGCGACGAATCCGGCGCAGCGTGAACGCGATCCGGATCACTCCGCGAAAAGAAAACGACACGCCGCACATTACGGCGTGTCGTTCGAGGTTGTTCAGTTGTCGGCTACCCGGTACCGGGCACGGCAATCATCGCGCAACCACATTTCGGTCGCTCGCCGCCGCCTCGCGGGCGCGAGCGGAGGCTCAGCTGTCCTGTTCGAACCGGCGCCTGAACCGATCTTCCATGCGAGCGGAGAAGCCACCGGCCTTGCGTTGCTTACTCTTTGCCGCACGGCCGGGAATACCACCGGGGCCGGAGGAGGCGTCGCCGCCGCCTCGGCCGCTCTTGGTGATACCGGAGCCGCCCAGCAGCAACAACACACCCGCGCCGAACATCACGATGAAGCCGAGCAGGCTGATGATGGGAAATCCGCCGGGCTTGACGGGCAGGGCGATTCCCGCGATGAGAAGAACGAGGCCGAGGACGAAGAGCGCGGCCGCCTGAAGTCTGCGTCTTCCGGTGGCAGAGCGAAGCCGACCACCACGCACGGTCGAGGCGAATTTAGGGTCCTCAGCATAGAGCGCGCTCTCGATCTGTTCGAGCATGCGCTGCTCGTGCTCGGAGAGTGGCACGGTACCTCCCCCGGCACTAGGTCCTGGTTGTCGCCTCCGGGTAGACGACAAGTAGCCGACCTTGGCGGCTACTGCCACCAATGATACGAGTTCGATCAGTGCGCTACCACCTACTCGCCGATGTTCACGCCGTGCCGTCGGTGAGCCAGCCCGGCGCGGGACGCAACCGGGCCGCGGTAATCGCCAGCGCATCCTCCACATCACGCAGGAATGCCTCCACCCGCGAGGCGAACTCGTCGGCCTGGGTATCGCTGATCGCGCGGTCCAGTCCGGCCTCGAGCGCCGCCCTGGTTTCGGAGAAGGAACTGAAGTAGTCCGACCACATGACGAATTCCGGCGCGGCCTGTTGCATCAGCACCCATGCGTTGCGGGAGCGGGCCCGCGGCGCCCGGTCGGCTCCGGTCGCGGCCAGCACCGCACCGGCGCCGCGCAGGGCCGCCAGATACGCGCTGCGCAGCCGCTCGCTCGGGTCGGGTTCGGCCCAGGCCTGCTGCACCATCGTGTCCGCCCGGTCGAGCAGACCGCCCGCCCGGCCGGCACGTCGCGGATCGTCCATCCGACCAGCCATCTCGACACCTCCACATTTCGCATACCGGGCCCGGTCGACCGCGCCGAACCGAACAGGTATTCGAACGTTTCAATTGAATGTGAATATAGAGACGACCACCGACAGACTTTCGCGCCGAACGACAGCCGCGCACCCTGGATGGGGACCCCGCACCCCCGTCCGACCCCGCATCCGACGTCCGCCCAGACCCCAGACACCTTCGACAGACAGAGACGGCCCCGAAGATATGGCTCCCCGCACATGACCGCCGTCAGGCCCCGCCACACCCCCGCGCCCGTCGTCGTCGACCTCTCGGCCGCGACGCTGCGTCACCGGCTGAACGACGCCCTCGCCGTGTACGTCGCGGCGATGGACTATCCCCGCGGCACCGAACACCACCGCGCCCCGATGTGGGCCGAGCACACCACCCGGCCGGGCTGGCAGGCCGTCGCCGCGGTGGTCCCCGACGACAGCGGCCACGTCGACCTGCGCACCGCGCCGATCGTCGCGATCGCCTACGGCTATCGCGGTGCGCCGCACCAGTGGTGGCATCAGCAGGTGCACACCGGAATGCGCCGCTCGGGCTGGCCGGAGCAGACCGCGCGCGCCCTGCTGTCGGACTATTTCGAACTGACCGAATTGCACGTCCATCCCTCCGCCCAGGGTCGCGGCATCGGCGAGACCCTGCTGGTGCGGCTGCTCGAGCAGCGCACGGAGGCGGCGGTACTGCTGTCCACACCGGAGGTCGACCGTGAGGCCAACCGCGCCTGGCGGCTGTATCGCCGGCAGGGATTCACCGATGTGGTCCGGCATTTCGTCTTCTCCGGCGATACCCGGCGCTTCGCCGTACTCGGCCGCCGGCTACCGCTGCGGACGCCTGAGCAGTGACGACGCTGATCCTCGGCTCCGGCCACAACGCACTGGTCGCGGCCTGCTATCTGGCACGCGCGGGACATCCGGTGGAGGTTCTCGAGCGCGACGAGGTGCTCGGTGGCGCGGTGTCGACGGTCGAGCGCTTCCCGGGTCATCTCGTGGACCGCGGTTCCTCGGCGCACATCATGATCCGCCACACCGGCATCATCGAGGAACTCGAGCTGGAGAAGTTCGGGCTGCGCTACATCGACTGCGATCCTTGGGCTTTCGCGCCCGCGCCGGTGGGTTCCGGCGCCGAGCCGATCGTCTTCCACCGCGATGTCGACCGCACCTGCGCCTCGATCGAACGGGCCTGTGGCGCCCGCGACGCCGAGGCCTACCGGCGGTTCGTCCGCACCTGGGGGCCACGGGCCCAGCGGGTGATGCGGGCGTTCGGCGGCGCGCCGACGCCGGGCCGGTTCCTGCGCGCGTTCTGGGGCCTGGACGCCCGGGGCGGCGGCAGCGCGCTGTCACGAGAATTCCTGCAGTCCGGAGACGCCCTGCTGGACAGCTGGTTCGACGACGAGCGATTGAAGGCGGCGCTGGCCTGGTTCGGCGCGCAGTCCGGGCCGCCGATGTCGGAACCCGGCACCGCGCCGATGGCCGGCTTCGCCGCGTTGATGCACACGCTCCCGCCGGGCCGCGCGGTCGGCGGCAGCGGCGCGCTCACCACGGCACTCGTGGCGCGGCTGCGCGCCGACGGCGGAACCGTCCGTGCCGGTGACGAGGTGACCGAGCTGCGCCGCTCGGGCGACGGCTGGCGGGTACGCACGGCAGGCGGACGCGACCTGTTCACCCGCACCGTGATCTCCGGCACACACGTGCTCACCACCCTGGAGTTGTTGCGGCGCGGCGGATTCGACGACACCGTCCTCGCCGACTGGCGGCGCCGCATCCGGGTCGGGCCCGGTATCGGCATGGTGGTGCGGGCGGCCACCACCGCACTTCCGGCATATCCGGGCGCCGCACCGCAGGAGTCGACGCGCGGACTGCAACTGCTGGTGTCCGATCGACGGCAGTTGCGCCTGGCCCACGCCGCCGCGCTGGCCGGGGAACTGCCGCCCCGTCCGGTGGTGCTGGCGATGAGTTTCAGCGCGCTCGACCCCACGATCGCGCCGCCCGGCGAACATCAGCTGTCGCTGTGGGCGCAGTGGCATCCGCACCGGCTCGCCGACGGCAGCGACTGGCGCGCGCACGGTGAGCGCGAGGCCGACCGCATCATCGCCGAAGTCGACTCCTACGCACCGGGTTTCGCCGATTCGGTGCGGCAGCGGTACGTGCAGACCCCCGCCGATCTGGAGAGCGAACTGGGGTTGATCGGCGGCAACGTCATGCATGTCGAGATGTCGCTGGATCAGATGTTCTTCTGGCGGCCCATTCCGGAATTGTCCGGACAGAAGGTGCCGGGTGCGCCCGGGCTGTTTCTGACCGGGGCCTCCACCCATCCCGGCGGCGGGGTGTCGGGAGCCAGCGGGCGTACCGCGGCGGGGCTGGTGCTGCGCTCGCTGCGCCGCGGCCGTTTCGCGCGGCGATGACGGCGCGGCAGTGGCCGGCGGTGACCGCCGTGGCCTGGGTCGCGGCGCAGATCGCCTATCCCCTCACCGACGGCTCCGCGCGTGATCGGGTGACGGTCCTGATCGTCGCGCTGTCGGCGGCCACCGCGCTGCTGCACGCCCGGGTGGCCCGGGGCATCGGCTGGGCGGCCGGGTACGCGGTGATCGTCGGCGGCGTCGGCGCGGTCGCCGAAATGATCGGTACCGCACGCGGTTTCCCGTTCGGCTGCTACCACTACGCGCACGGCCGGATCGGGCCCGACCTCGCGCAGGTGCCACTGATCGTGCCGGTGGCCTGGGTCGGCGGCCTCTATCCGATCTGGGTGGCGACCGGGCTGCTGTGCCGCCGCACCGTCACTCGCATCCTGGCCACCGCGGTGGGCGCGATGGGCTGGGACCTCTACCTCGACCCGCAGATGGTGGCCGACGGGCAGTGGACCTGGTGTTCGGCCCATCCGGGCCTGCCCGGAATCGGCGATATCCCGTATACGAACTACCTGGGCTGGTTCGCGGTCGGCGCCCTGATGGCGACGCTGCTCGCGGCACTCGAACGCCGCTGCGCCCCGCGTGGCGCCGGGCCCGCGGTACCGATCGCGGTGCTGCTGTGGACCTGGTTCGGATCGGCCCTGGCCCATGCGGTGTTCCTGGATCTGCCCGCGTCCGCGGGCTACGGCCTAGTCGGTCTCGGAGTGGTGGCCGTACCCACGGCGGTGTGGGTACTGCGGGCCGCCCGAGACCGCGACCGGCTGCCCGCGCCGCCGTAAACGCCCGTCGCGTGCCGACGATCACAGCGGCTCATGGCACGATGTGTGCCGTGCAGCCGAGTCCGACACCATCGATGCCAGAGTCGACCCACACGCCGCGGCGAACCCGGCGTCGTCGCCTCTGGTCCGTAGCCTTGCTGGCGCTGCTGCTGGCGCCGTTGCTGACCGGCTGCCTGCGGGTCCAGGTATCGATGGGCGTGTCCTCGAACGACCGCGTGTCCGGACATCTGGTGGCCGCGGTGATCCCGGCCAACGACAAGGACAAGGGCCCCGAGCTGAAGGCCCCCGAGACGCTGGCCGCGAAGATCCGGGTCGAGCCCTACAGCCAGGACGGCTACGTCGGCAGCCAGGTCTACTTCGACGACCTGACCTTCGGCGAGGTGCAGCAGCTGGGCGCGCTGTCGGATCAGACGCAGGGCATGTTCAACCTGCAGTTCATCCGCACCGGCGACAAGGTGACGCTCACCGGCCGGGTCGATCTGAAATCCGTTCCGCCGCAAGGTTCCGACGTGCAGTTCACCGTCGCCTTCCCGGCCCGGGTGGCCACCACCAACGGCACCCGCCAGGGTGATTCGACGGTCTCGTGGAAGCTTCCGGCCGGCGATGTGAGCACCGTGAAGGCCGAGGTCAGCTACGCCGATCCGAACACCCGTTCCTTCGCCGGATGGGCCGGAATCGTCGGCGGCATCACCCTCGCGGTGGCCGCCATGGTCGCGGTGCTGGCGTATCTGAATCGCAACCCCACGCCGCCGTGGCGTCCGCGGGTGAAGCAGGACGTCTGATCCGGACCACGATGGGCGCCGCGAGCACCGTCCCCGCCGCCTCGGCGCAGCCGCCGGGAGCGGCCGGATGACGCCGCGCGGCGCGCGGTCGGTGGTCGAGCCGATCGTCACCGCGGGCGCGATCGTGGCCGGTGCGGGATGTGCGGTGGCGTCGGTGAACCTGATCGCGATGCGGCGGCTGCGGGCAGGCGCCACTCCGGTGATCGAACCGGTGATCATCGCGATCCCGGCCCGCGACGAAGCCACCCGGTTACCGCGGCTGATCGCGGATCTGCGTGCCCAGCAAGGTGTTTCGCGTATGCGCATCTGGATCCTCGACGACGGATCCACCGACGGCACCTTCCCGGCCGCCGTCGAGGCGATCGGTGACGACGACCGCTTCACCGTGGTCGCGGCCGACACCGACCCCGAACCCGGATGGACCGGCAAGACCGCGGCCTGCGCGCGCCTGGCCGAACTCGCGGGCGTCACCGCCGACCCGCCGCCCGGTGCCGTGATCTTCCTCGACGCCGACGTGCGGCTGCGCCCGCAGGCCGTCGCCGCCGCGGTGAGCGAATTGCGCCGCAGCGGTGCGGGTTCGGTGTCGCCGTGGCCGTATCAGCGGGCCGGATCGCTCGCGGAGGCGCTGGTGCAGCCGCTGCTGTGCTGGTCGTGGGCCACGACGCTGCCGGTGCGGCTCGCCGATCGCAGCCTGCGGCCCTCGACCGCGGTGGCGTGCGGGCAGTTCCTCGTCTTCGACGCCGCGGTCTATCGCGCGGTCGGCGGGCATGCGGCGGTGGCCGGTTCGATCACCGAGGATCTGGCGCTGGCGCGGGCGCTGCGGCGCGCCGGACACCGCACCGTGCTGGTGGCGGCGGGGGCGCTGGCGAGTACTCGAATGTACCGGGGTGCGGCCGAAGTCGACGGCGGCTACACCCGCTGGCTGTGGTCGGCCTACGGCGGCCCGGCCGGTGCGGTGGCGGTGGATACGGTCGCCGCGGTCGCGTACGTGCTGCCCGCCCTGGCGGCGCTGTTCGGCCGCGGCCGGATCCGGCGGGCGGGTGTCATCGGCTACGGACTGGGTGTCGCGAGCCGGCTGCTGGCCCGCTCACTGGAATCGGGGACTGGCCCGCGCGGCGCCGATATCGCTGCGGCGCTGGCACATCCGGTGTCGATCGGCGCGTATCTGCGGCTGTCGGGCCGGTCGTGGCTGCTGCGTCGGCGCGGCGCGCTGAGCTGGAAGGGACGCCCGGTATCGGACGGCCCGGGCCGCTCCCGGCCCGGGCTCACCGAACTCAGGGCACCGAGGTAACGCCGACCGTCGGCAGGAACATGCAGGTGTTGGCGCCGTTGCGGACCGTGCCGAACACCGCCGCCAGTACCGTTCCGGAGCCGGTATCCACCGGCACCGCACGCACCCCGCCGACGGGCAACGACGCCAGGAAGAAGTTGCGGATCGCCTGCTCGAACGCCGGGCGCACCTCGGGCGGCAGATTCGGCGGCACCATCGAGCCGATGACCTGGGACAGCGGGCCCATGGCGGCGAATCCGCCCCGGCCGTTGGACACGTTCAACCAGGCCACCTGCATCCCGGTGGTGTCGGCGCCGTCGGGACCCATGCCGTAGGGAACGAAGGCGAACATCGTCTGGCCCGCCTTCACCGCGGACAGGTCCAGACCCGGTACCGGTACCGCCAGTTTGGGCCACGGCCCGGGCACCGCACCGGCCAGGGCCGGAACGAGCCCGAGGGTGCTGCCGTCCTGGCAGAACGCCGACCCGGACGGATACAGGAACGGCTGGATACCCAGCTGTTTCAGCGAGTCGACCGCCGTCTGATACGCGCTCAGCAAATCCGTCGCCGCCGCCGGGTTCTGGCCCAGGGCGGCGATGGTGGCGGCGGGGTCGGGCGGGGCGGCGGTCGCGGCGGCGGCGCCGGCGAAGGTCAGCGCACCGGTCACGGTGAGCGCTGCGGAAAGACGGACGAGACTGGTCACCACGGCCATCGGGGTTCTCCTGAGTTCGGCGGAACATCCGCACCAGGGTCGGTCCGCCGGGCCGCACAGCATGACTCGGGGACCTCCGCGTCGTCACGGTGCACGAGAGGGTACCGCCGGTGGAGGCGAATGCGTGGCAACACGCCCGCGAAACGCCGATCAGGCGCTGACGGCCGCCGGGGTCACCGTATAGCCGAGGTTGGTGAGCACCTCGGTGGTCGCCTTGGCGAAGTTCAGGGTGATGAAATGCAGGCAGGGCGCGCCCTCGTCGATCAGTCGCTGCCCGATCTCCGTGGCGATCTCGATGCCCACCGCGCGTACCGCGTTGCGATTGGCCTCCGGATCGTTACCGGCCGCCTGCTCGAGCCGCTGCATGACCCGCGCGGGCAGCGGCCGGCCCGACAGTTCCTCGGCGCGCTGCACCGTACGCAGCGAGGTGATCGGCATCAGCTCGGGAATGATGGGCTTGGCGCCCTGTTCGGCGTCGTAGGCCGCGACCCGATCCCGCAGGCGCAGATAGTGTTCCACGTCGAAGAACATCTGCGTGATCGAATATTCCGCTCCCGCACGCAGTTTCGCGGTCAGATAGCGGGTGTCGTGGTCCAGGTCGGGAGAACGGTAGTGGCCCTGCGGAAACGACGCCACGCCCACGTGGAAGTCGCCGAGTTCGCAGACCATGCGCACCAGTTCCTCGGCGTATTCGACACCGTCGGGATGTTTGCGCCACTCCCCCAGCGGATCGCCCGGCGGGTCGCCGCGCAGGACGAGCATGTTGCGAATGCCGGCGTCGGCGTAGCTGCCGACGATGGATCGCAGTTCGGCGACGCTGTGCCCGACCGCGGTCAGATGCGCGACGGTGAGCAGTGTGGTTTCGCGGGCCAGCTGCCCGGTGATGCGTGCGGTGCGATCGCGGGTGGATCCGCCCGCACCGTAGGTCATCGACACGAACGCCGGATGCATCCGCTCGAATTCACGGGCGGCGCGCCACAACCGCGCCTCGGCGGCGGCGTCGCGGGGCGGATTGAATTCCACCGAGAACGGAATGGTGCCGTCGGGGCGGCGGCCCAGCTGCCCCACCACGGAGGGAGTTCCGGACGGCGTCCGGGAAGGTCGGCCTGGGGTCGATCGTCCCCGTACGTTGTCGAAACTCACCGGTCCAGTGTAGTAGGACACCCTCGCTCGACGGGCCGCCCGGTCCGGATCCGCGCCGGTCCAGCCGCTGGTGCGCCTCGGGCCGGAGCTGTGATCGCCCTCGTGGCCCACCGTTCGCCCGGACGACTCCGGGACGGCGCCCGCACCCGCTTGCGATCTGTCGACCGGCCACCCCGAGCGCCGAGTGACGGTCGCGGACGGACCGGCCGACCGGCCTCGATCTCCCCCGTCCGATGCGGTGCGGTGCCCGTCACGTGCCGGCTACGGCGCTGTCGGGCGGCGGAACCGACGCAGTAAGGTTCACGGTGGTCCGGCAGGCGCCGCGACGCGAACCCGTTCGCGATGGCCGGCCGGAGGGAATCGGCGGGACCGCCGCAGCCGTCGCCGGTGCAGACGCAGGTCTCGCCGGCCACGTTCTCGGCACGCCGGATACGCCCCGGCGTGCCCGGTATCGGCTCGCCGATACGACGAACTATCTGGAGGTTGCGTTGTCCGTTGGTCCGGCCAGCCCGGCACGTCCGGCGCCGAACGACTCCGCGGCGCTGGTGCGCGCGGTCGAACAGGCGCTGACCGGATTCTTCGCCGGCCGCCGCGAACTGGTCGCCGAGCTGGGACCGGTCGTCATCTCCGCCACGGCCGCCCTCGAGGATTTCGTGCTGCGCGGCGGCAAGCGGACCCGGCCGTCGTTCGCCTGGACCGGATGGCTCGGCGCGGGCGGCGATCCGGCCGGTGACCAGGCCGAATCGGTGCTGACCGCGTGCGCGGCGCTGGAACTGGTGCAGGCGTGCGCGCTGATCCACGACGACATCATCGACTCCTCCCGCACCCGGCGCGGCTTCCCGACCGTGCACGTGGACTTCGAACATCGCCACCGCGACCGCGGCTGGGGTGGCGATCCGGCGCATTTCGGCGTGAGCGTCGCGATCCTGATCGGCGATCTGGCGCTGACGTGGGCCGACGACATGGTCGCCGCGGCCGGGCTGGACGCCGCGGCCCGGGCTCGGTTCGCCCCGGTCTGGGCCGCGATGCGCACCGAGGTGATGGGCGGTCAGCTGCTCGACGTGCACGGTGAGGCCGGTGCCGACGATTCGGTGGCCGCCGCGCTGCGGATCAACCGGTACAAGACCGCCGCCTACACCGTGGAGCGGCCGCTGCACCTGGGCGCGGCACTGGCCGGGGCCGATCCGGAACTGATCGCCGCCTACCGCGAGTTCGGCACCGATATCGGCATCGCCTTCCAGCTGCGCGACGACCTGCTCGGCGTCTTCGGCGACCCGGCCGTCACCGGTAAACCGTCCGGTGACGACCTGCGCGAGGGCAAGCGCACGGTCCTGGTCGCCGAGGCGCTGCGCCGCGCCGACGCCACCGATCCCGCGGCCGCGCGGCTGCTGCGCTCCGCGCTGGGCACCGACCTCGCCCCCGAACAGGTCACCGAGTTGCGCGACCTCATCACCGGCCTCGGCGCCGTCGACGATGTGGAGCGCC
Organism: Nocardia kruczakiae NBRC 101016; assembly: GCF_001612965.1. Taxonomy (GTDB): domain Bacteria; phylum Actinomycetota; class Actinomycetes; order Mycobacteriales; family Mycobacteriaceae; genus Nocardia; species Nocardia kruczakiae. The sequence goes on along the minus strand of NZ_BDBL01000010.1, from coordinate 148,356 downwards.
GCATCACCGAACTCACCGACCGCGCGCTCGGCGCGCTGGCGGCCAGTTCGGTCACCCCCGAGGCCGGCGACCGGCTGCGCGCGATGGCGCTGGCCGCGACCAGGCGAGTGGCATGAAAACCGTTCCCGGACAGTGCGATCGGATCGTCGTCGTAGGCGCCGGCCTGTCCGGGCTGGCCGCGGCGCTGTATCTGACCGGAGCGGGACGCCGGGTCACCCTGCTCGAACGCGCCGAGCACCCGGGTGGGCGGGTCGGCGTCTATCGCGGCCCGGATTACGAGATCGATTCCGGGGCAACGGTTCTCACCCTGCCCGGGCTGATCGACGAGGCGCTGGCCGCGGTCGGCACCGATGCGGCGGCCCACGGCCTGCGGATCCACCGCCTCGATCCCGCCTATCAGGCGCGCTTCGCCGACGACAGTGTGATCGGTGTGTACGCGGATCCGGAGCGGATGGCCGCCGAGGTGCGGCGCGTGTGCGGCGCCGCGCAAGCGCAACGCTATCTGGATCTGCGGAGCTGGCTGGCCCGGATCTACGCCGGCGCCTACGACCAGTTCATGGACACCAATTTCGATTCGCCGCTCGACATGGTCCGCATTCCCGAGAAGCGCGCGGCCCTGTGGGAACTGGTGCGCCTCGGCGCCTTCGGCCGGCTCGGCCCGCGCGTTCAGCGCATCCTGGGTGATCCGAAGTTGGCGCGGCTGTTCACCTTTCAGGCCCTCTACGCCGGGACCGCGCCCGCGCAGGCATTGGCCGTCTACGGCGCCATTCCGCATATGGACACCTCGCTGGGCGTCTACTTCCCGGTCGGCGGCATGCGGGCGATCACCGCGACGCTGGCGGCCGCGTTCACCGGCGCCGGCGGACAGCTGGAACTGAACTGCGAGGTCAGCGGTATCGACTATCACGCCGGGCGCGCCCGGCGGGTCCGCACGGCGGACGGGCGCGGCATCGACTGCGATGCGGTGGTCCTGACCGCCGACCTCGGGTCGCTGAGCCGCTTCGGCCTTCGCCGGCGCCGCCCGTTACGTGCGGCCCCTTCCGCCGTGGTGGCCCACGGCACCATCCCGGCCGAGGTGGCCGCGCGGTGGCCGCTGCAGGCGCACCACACCATCGATTTCGGCCGGGCCTGGGACGAGACCTTCGCCGAAATCGCCGCCCGGCGCGGCCGCGGGCGGCTGATGAGCGATCCGTCGCTGCTGATCACCCGGCCCGCGCTCAGCGATCCCGGCCAGTTCGTCGAACGGGCCACCGGCCGCTACGAACCGCTGTCGGTGCTGGCCCCGTGCCCGAATCTCGATGCCGCGCCGCTGGATTGGCCGCGTCTGGGATCGGCGTACCTGGGAGAACTGCTGGCCGTGCTGGAACAGCGCGGCTACCGGGGTATCGCCGAGCATTTCACCGTCAATCACCTCGACACGCCGCAGACATGGTACGAGCAGGGCATGATCGCCGGAACGCCGTTCTCGGCGGCGCACCTGTTCCGCCAGACCGGGCCGTTCCGCACCCGCAACCTCGCCCGCACCCCGGCCAACGTGGTGCTGGCCGGATGCGGCACCACACCGGGGGTCGGCGTGCCGACCGCGCTGCTGTCGGGAAAACTGGCCGCCGAACGCATTACCGGCGCCTTCCGGCACGCCGACGGCGCCACGGCGCCGACCGGCGCGCCAGGGTTGCCGGCAAACCGTTAAACTGGCCCGCGAACTGACCACTCCCGCGGTTCCGCACCGCACGACATTCCCGGGGGGAAGACGACCCATGCCGACCCCCGATATGGACACTGCCCCGGTGACAGCGCCGGTGACCAGCACGGTTACCACGGTGCCGGTGACCGCCGTGCCGGTCCCCGAGCCGGCCGTGCACACCGTGCGCTGGTGGGTCCGCTGGGCCGGTGACTTCTTCCGCAGCCCCGAGGGACACGCCGCCCTGCTCGGCTTCTGGGGTGCGGTCCTGATCACCTTCGGCGGCCTCGGCGCCGGGGCGGTGCGCCGCAGCGATCCGCTGCTGGAGGCGGCACATCTGTCCTGGCTGCGATTCGGGCACGGCTACGCGCTGGCCACCATCGTGGTGTGGCTGGGTGTGCTGTCGATGATCATCGCCTGGGTCCGGTTGGGGCGCATCACCATCGGCACCGGCGCACGCCGCGGTCCCGGCAGCACCGTGACGCTGAACGAACTGCGGGTGATCGTCGGCATCTGGATCCTGCCGCTGCTGTTCGCGGTGCCCATGTTCAGCCAGGACGTGTACTCGTATCTGGCGCAGGGCGCACTGCTGCGCGACGGTTTCGACCCCTACAAGGTCGGCCCGGTGGTCAATCCCGGTGTGCTGCTGGACAACGTGAGCCCGGTGTGGACCACCACCACCGCGCCCTACGGTCCGATCTTCCTGCTCATGGGGCAGGCCATCACCAGCATCACCGGTGACAACGTGGTGGCCGGCACCATCGCGATGCGCCTGGTCATGCTGCCGGGCCTGGCCCTGATGATGTGGGCCGTCCCGCATATGACCAAACACCTCGGTGGCAAGCCGACGGTGGCGCTGTGGCTGGCGGTGCTCAACCCGCTGGTGCTGATCCACCTGATCGGCGGCGTGCACAACGAGATGCTCATGGTCGGCCTGATGGCCGCCGGCATCGCGCTGGTGCTGGAGCGGCACCACGCGGCCGGCATCGTGGTGGTCGCGATCGGTGTCGCGATCAAGGCGACGGCCGGTGTGGCGCTGCCGTTCCTGGTGTGGATCTGGATGATTCACGAACGCGAGCGGCGAGCCGCGGAGAACAAGGGACCGCTGCCGCATCCGATTCGCACCTTCGCCAAGATCGCCGGCCTCGGTGTGTCGGTGTTCGCGGTGGTCTTCGTGGCCGCCTCCGCGGCCGCGGGTGTCGGGATCGGCTGGCTGACCGCGCTGTCGGGATCGAAGAAGATCATCAACTGGCTCTCGCTGCCGACGGTCATGGCGCACATGGTCACCTGGGTGACGCCGCTGAATCTGGGTGAGGTGCTGGTGTGGACGCGCGGACTCTGCGCGCTCGCGCTGGTCGCGATCCTGGCGTGGACCTGGTGGCGCTACAAGAGTTCCGAACGCGATGCGGTGATGGGCATTCTCATCGCCTTCGTCGCGATCGTGATCCTTTCCCCCGCGGCGCTGCCCTGGTACTACTCGTGGCCGCTGGCACTGGCCGCCGGATTCGCCATGTCCACCACCACGTTGATGATCCTGGTCGGGTTGTGCACCTGGTTGATGCTGGTGTTCCAGCCGGGCGGATCGATCGGCCTGTACAACGTCTGGCACGTCGCGGCGGCCACCTTCGTCGCGGTCGTGGCGGCGCTGTCGCTACGCAAGGTGGATCCGCTGCGGCTGCGCGCCGATTCGGGCAGACCCAAGCAATGACCGGCCGCGGCCCCGATGCCGAACTGGCGGCCGCATACCGGCACTGCAGGGCCATCGCGGCGGAACACGGCCGCACCTACTTCCTGGCCACCCGTTTGCTGACACCACCGCAACGGGCCGCGGTGCACGCGCTCTACGCATTCGCACGGACCGTCGACGACGTCGTGGATCTCGCCGAGAGCACCCGGGATACGGGCGGTTTCGACGGGACCGGACCCAGGCGTTCCAGGACGCGCGATATCGCCTCCGCGGACGTCGATCGCGAGAGCAGCCGGGTCGCGCCCTTTCCCGGAATCGCCGATCCCACCGCGGCATTGCGGCTCGACTCGATCGAAACGCAACTCGATACCGCGCTGAACGAGGCGGGCATCGTCGGAACAGACGAGCCCACCCGCGGGTTCGGCGCCCCCGCCCGCGACGTCGATTCGGCGGCCGAGGACGCCGTGCCGGTGGGCGTTGTCCACTCCGCCGCCATGACGGAGTCCGGTACCGCGGCAGCACGTGTCCCAAGCATCACCGGACCGGCCACGAGCAGTGTCGCAGCGGCCGGCCGGGGCGTGACCGGCCCACCGGAGGCCGAGTGCCGTCTGCCCGGGGGCGCGGCGATCGACGGCCGGGTGCTCACCGCACTCGTCGACACCATCGCCCGGTATCGCATTGCGCCCGAACACTTCCGGGTATTCCTCGACGCGATGCGGATGGATGTGCCGGGGAGCGCGCAGTTCCGGAATCGGTACGCGGATATGGGCGAATTGCGGGAGTACATGCGCGGTTCGGCGGCGGCGATCGGGCTGCAATTGCTGCCGATATTCGGCACGGTGGTACCGGTAGCCGAGGCCGAACCGGCGGCCGCGGCACTGGGTGAGGCATTCCAGCTCACGAACTTTCTGCGTGACGTCGCCGAAGACCTCGATCGCGGGCGCATCTACCTGCCGGGAGATGAACTGGCCGCCTTCGGCGTCGACGCGGATCTACTCACCCACTGCCGGCGCACCGGCCGGACCGATCCGCGGGTCCGGCGCGCGCTGGCACATCTGATCGCGGTCAACCGCGCGGTCTATCGCACCGCCGCCCCGGGCATCGATCTGCTCCGGCCGCGGGTACGACCCGCCATTCGCACCGCGGCCGTGTTGTACGGCGAAATCCTCGACGAGATCGAGCGCCACGACTACGCCGTATTCGACCGCCGCGCAACGGTTCCCACCTCTCGGCGGCTTCGGGTCGCGGCCGGCCAATTCGGTTCCGGACTGCGACGCCCGAAGAATCCGGCCTCGCCTCTGCGCACCGCGCTTCCCCGCGCTTCTCGCGCGGCACGGCCGAACGCCCCCCGCGCATGACGCCCGGCTCAGAACGGTTCGGCGGCGGCCCGGCGGACGACCTCGCGAGCGAGCGGCCCGTGGATGGCGTCGATCGGACGGCCCGGCAGGGTGTCGTCCTCGGCGTACAGCCACTCGAGGATTTCCTCGTTCGTATATTTCGCATCCCGCATCACCGTGATGAGGCCGGTCAGGGGTTTGACGACCGCGCCCGAGGAGTCGAAGAAGTCTTTCGGGATCCCGGCGATACCGCCGCGGCGGATCGCGAGCAATTGATGATCGCGCAGCATCTGATGCACTCTGGTCACCGCGATGCCGAGTTGTTCGGCCACATCCGGCAACGGAAGCAGGGTCACCGATTCGGGAACGACATCGTCGCTGCAGGGAAATGCACTCACCTGCACAACGGTAGTCCGTCGGCTCCCGGATACGGCGTACGCCCGGTTTCCGCGGGGGCGCGAGGACGTCATCGGCGACCGCGACGGCGCGCGCCTATACGATCGGGGGTGCCGTCACGGGGGCGGCAACCGCTAGGTGACATTCGGAGGACAGCAGTTGATCGGCCAGATGCTGGACGGGCGCTACCGCATCGACGCGCCGATCGCGCGCGGTGGGATGTCGATGGTGTTCCGGGGAGTCGACACCCGGCTGGACCGGCCCGTGGCGATCAAGGTGATGGACCCCAAGTTCGCCGGTGACCCGCAGTTTCTGACCCGCTTCGAATTCGAGGCCCGCTCGGTGGCCAAGTTGAAGCATCCGTCGCTGGTCGCGGTCTACGACCAGGGCATCGACGGGGAGTATCCGTTCCTCATCATGGAGCTCGTCGAGGGCGGCACGCTGCGCGAACTGCTGCGCGAACGCGGGCCGATGCCGCCGCATGCGGTGCGTGCCGTCGCCGAGCCGGTACTGCGCGCGATCGGTGTCGCACACGCGGCCGGACTCGTGCACCGCGACGTCAAACCGGAGAACGTGCTGATCTCCGATGCCGGTGAGGTGAAGATCGCCGACTTCGGCCTGGTGCGCGCGGTGGCCGGGTCGAATATGACCTCGGCCAGCGTCATCCTCGGCACCGCGGCGTATCTGTCGCCGGAACAGGTCACCGCCGGTAATGCCGATGCCCGCAGCGATGTCTACTCCTTCGGCATCCTGATCTTCGAAATGCTCACCGGCCGTGCGCCGTTCACCGGCGACACCTCGCTGTCGATCGCGTATCAGCGGGTCGAGAAGGATGTGCCGAGCCCGAGCCGGTTCATCGAGGGCGTACCGCCGGAATTCGACGAACTGGTCGCGCACGCCACTGCCCGCGAACCCGCGCACCGCTTCGCCGACGCCACCGACATGGCCACCGAACTGCATCGCATCGCCACCGCGCTGCACCTGCCCGACTACCGGGTTCCGGCGCCGCGGGAATCGGCGGAACACCTGTCCGCGCGATACCGCGTCGTCCAGACCCCCGCCGCGGCCGCCGGACCGACCCACACCCCGCAGCCGGTCACCGAGGCGACGACCCGGCTCGCGGCCGAACCGTCCCACACCCGGGTGATGACCGCGGCCCATCCGGTGCCCGATCCCGAGCCGGAGCGCCCGCATCAGCCGCCGCCCCCGCCGCATCGGCCGGAATTCGTCCCCGATCGCGGCAGATCCCGGCGCCGGGTGCTGATCTGGGCGGCCGTGGTGGTGGTCCTCGCGCTGCTGCTGGGTATCGGCGGCTGGTGGCTGGGCGTCGGCCGCTATTCGTCGGTGCCGCCGATCGCCGGGATGACCACCGAACAGGCGACCGCGAAGCTGAAGGACGCCGGATTCGGGACGACCGTCCGTGACAAGGCGTCCGACATCATTCCGGTCGGCGGGGTGGTCGGCACCGACCCTTCCGCCGGGGCGAAGGTGCTGAAGGGGTCGACGGTCGCCGTCCTGGTGTCCAGCGGACAGCCGCATGTGCCGCAGTTTCAGCCCGGCCAGGACACGAAGACGGTGAACCAGCTCATCCGCGATGCCGGGCTCACCCCCGTCGACGGTGGCGAGAAACCCAGCACCGCGCCGAAAGGGTCCGTGGCGCAACTGGATCCGGCGCCCGGCACGGTCCTGCCGACCGGTGCGCAGGTGAAGGTCTATCGCAGTAAGGGTTCGCAGCCGGTGAAGCTGCCCGATGTGCGCGGCAAGACCGTCGAGGAGGCGAAGGCGACGCTGCAGAACGCCGGGCTCACCGTCGGTGACACCCGCACCGACTTCGACGGGAAGATCAAGCCGGGGCAGGTCGCGGGCACCGATCCGGCCGCCGGCACCCAGGTGCTCTCCGGTGCGACGGTGACGCTGATCGTCTCCGACGCCATCCAGGTTCCCGATGTCATCGGCAAGAACGCCGCCGAGGCCCGCTCCGAACTCGAGGGAATGGGCCTCAAGGTCGTGCTGAACCAGGTGTTCAGCGGCGATCGCGGCACCGTCCGGGTGCAGTCGCCGTTCGGTGGCGCGAATGTGGCGCCCGGATCGACGGTCACTCTCACCGTCCTGCCGTTCTGAACCCGGAGTCAGCCGAGTACACCGCCCACATCCGCGCCGCCGAGCAGTTCGGCCTCGCTGATGCCCAGCCGCCGACCGGCCAGGTCGAGCGCCTGCCGCAGCACCGCGCTGGCGCTGGCGCCGACCACCTGGGACATTTCGAGCCGGCCGTTGCCGCGCACCACCCGCACCCGGCAGCGCCACGCGATGCCGGCGCGGTCGACCTCCGGGCGTTCGATCACGATCGTGACCGGGACGCCGTCGATCTCGAGCACATGTTCGGCGAGGGCGGCGATCGGCCTGCCCGCGGTTTGCAATCCCCTGGCTACCGATGCGCTCTGCATAGCGATCCTCTCAGCATGTATCCCGCACAGCCTGTTGCCGCTGCAGTGTCACGCCTGGAAACCTAATGCAGGTTCCGGCGTTCAGCAACCTGACAGCTAACTTTTGCGGATCATGTCACGATCGCGTGCTTCCCGGACGCGGCGATTCAGCCGACCGCCAGCAACGGGTCACCGGTTTCCGGATCGTTGACCGCGACCACCGCGGCGGTGGTGAACACCTCCACCGGCACCCCGCCGATACTCGGGCTGATATTCGTGGTGATCTGCGCGGCGGCCGCGGCGGGCGCATAGCCCTGGGCCACGTCGAATTCCCAGGAGATCTCGTAACCCCAGCAGATGTTGAAGATCAGCAGGCGGCTGCCGTCGCGCAGCACGACCTCCGACGGGATCCCGTCGCGGTCGCGGTCACGCAGCAACCGCAGGATGGTGCGATCGGCGTTGCCGATCCGCAGCGCGCTCTGCGCGCTGGCCGGACCTTCCCCGCGCGGGCGGCCGTCACGGCGCGAGGGGCCCTCGTCATTGCGAAATACGACGTCCACTACGGCCGATCCGTCACCGCAGCATTTCGGCGACCAGGAATGCCAATTCCAAGGACTGCTGCGTATTGAGGCGCGGATCGCAGGCCGTCTCGTAGCGGTCCTCCAGATCCAGATCCGAGATGTCCTGCGCACCACCGAGGCATTCGGTGACGTTCTCGCCGGTGAGCTCGATGTGCAGGCCGCCCGGATGCGTGCCCAGGGCGTGGTGCACCTCGAAGAAGCCCTGCACCTCGTCGACGATGCGGTCGAAGTGGCGGGTCTTGTACCCGGTAGAGGATTCGTGGGTGTTGCCGTGCATGGGATCGCACTGCCAGATCACCTGATGTCCGGTGGCCTGCACCTTCTCGATGATCGGCGGCAGCACGTCGCGGACCTTGGTGTTGCTCATCCGCGCGACGAGGGTGAGCCGGCCCGGCTCGTTGGTGGGATCGAGCCGCTCGACGTATTCCACGGCCTGATCCGGCGTGGTGGCCGGGCCGATCTTGATGCCGATCGGATTGGCCAGCAGTTCGGCGAAGGCGATGTGGGCGCCGTCGAGCTGGCGGGTCCGCTCCCCGATCCACAGGAAATGCGCGGACAGGTCGTAGAGCACCGGATCGCCCGCGGCGTTGTGGGACAGGCGCAGCATGGCCCGCTCGTAGTCGAGCACCAGCGCCTCGTGGCTGCAGTAGATCTTGGCCGACTGCAGGCTGGGGTCCTGCACCCGGCAGGCGTTCATGAACGCCAGGCCGCGGTCGATCTCGGAGGCCATCTGCTCATAGCGGGCTCCGGCCGGCGACTGCGCGACGAAATCGCGGTTCCAATCGTGCACCTTGTGCAGATCGGCCATCCCCGCGCCGGTGAGCGCGCGGACGAGGTTCATCGCGGCGCTGGCGTTGGCGTAGGCGCGCACCAGCCGCGAGGGGTCGTGTTCGCGCTGCGCCGCGTCGGCGACCAGCGCGTTGACCATGTCGCCGCGGTAGGACTTGAGGCCGAGCGCGTCGACATCGGCCGAGCGGGGTTTGGCGTACTGGCCCGCGATCCGGGCCACCTTCACCACCGGCAGGCTCGCACCGTAGGTCAGCACCACCGCCATCTGCAGCAAAGTGCGGATGTTGCCGCGGATATGCGGCTCGGTGTTGTCGGCGAAGGTTTCCGCGCAGTCGCCGCCCTGCATCAGGAAGGCTTCGCCGCGGGCCACCTCGGCCAGATGCAGCCGCAACTCCTCGACCTCGGCGGGCACGCACAGCGGCGGCACACTCTCGAGAACGGTACGCATGGTGGCGGCCTGCTCGGGATCCCACGACGGCTGCTGCAGGGCGGGACGGGCGAGGGCGGCGTCGAGTCGCCGACGGAGCTCGGCAGGCAGCGGTGGCAGTTCCGGCAAGCGATCGATCGGTACGTCGACGGTCCAGTTCACCAGATCAGAATACGGACCTTCCGCAATCTCGGGGTAACCCGGAGGGTAGGGGGCGATGAATACGCCCGCCCGGGCGGGGCCGTAACCTCGAGCGCGGGGCCGGGTCGGGCGGTTCGGCCGAGATATCACCGCGAGCGCCGGTGTACGCCGAATCGGAAAGGGCACTACCGCGTGAAATATTTTTATGACTGCGAATTCATCGAGGACGGGGTGACGATCGATCTGATTTCGATCGGCGTGGTCTGCGAGGACGGTCGGGAATATTACGCGGTGTCAACGGAATTCGACCCCGAGCGGGCCGGGCAGTGGGTGCGGCGCAATGTCTTGCCGAAACTCCCCTCCCCCTCCTCGCCGCTGTGGCGCAGCCGGCAGCGCATTCGCGACGACCTCTATCAATTCCTGGTACCTCGTCCCACTGTGCGGCCGGAATTGTGGGCATGGGTCGGCGCCTACGACCATGTGGCGTTCTGCCAGCTGTGGGGTTCGATGGTCGATCTGCCGGCGGCCCTGCCGCGCTACACCAACGAGCTGCGCCAGCACTGGGATCACCACGGCCGGCCGGACCTGCCCCCGGTGCCGGCCGACGCGCACGACGCGCTGGCCGACGCCCGGCACAATCTCGCCAAGTACGAGGCGATCGAGGCGTTCCGCCGCAGCGGCGCGATCACCAAAATCGATCGGCGGTAGAAACGAAACTCGGCCCCCGGACAACCGTCCGGGGGCCGAGAACGCAGGGAGCGAGCGGTCAGCTCGCCAGGGTCTCCGGGATCCGCTCGGCCTCGGGCCGGCTACCGGAGGGCACGCCCTTCTTCAGGCTGGCGGCGTAGACGTCGACGTATTCCTGGCCCGACATCTGCATCAGCTCGTACATGATCTCGTCGGTGACGGCCCGCTCGACGAAGCGGTTACCGCCCATGCCCTCGTAGCGGGAGAAGTCGATCGGCGCACCGAATTTCACGGTGACGCGGCGGCGGCGCCACCGGAACGGGCCGGGAGGGCACACCTCGTCGGTCCCGATCAGTGCCACCGGGATCACCGGCACACCGGTCTCCAGGGCGAGGCGTGCCACACCGGTCTTGCCCTTGTACAGGCGGCCGTCGGGCGAGCGGGTGCCTTCCGGGTACAGCCCCACCATGCGGCCCTCGCTCAGCAGTTTGCGAGCGGTGTTGAGCGCATCCTCGGCGGCGCTGGCGCCGCTGCGATCGATCGGATACTGGCCGGTGCCGGAGAAGAAGAACTTCTGCAACCGGCCCTTGAGTCCGGGCGTGGTGAAGTATTCGGCCTTGGCCAGATAGGTGATGCGACGCGGGCTCAGCAGCGGGGTGAACAACCAGTCGGTGAACGACAGATGATTGCCGGCGAGGATGACTGCTCCGTCGGCGGGGATATTCTCCACGCCCTCGACCTTCGGCCGGTTGTAGATGTGCATGAAGGGCCCGACCAGCACGAATTTGAGCAGCCAGTAGAACATTGCGTCCTTTCCCCTGTGATTGTCGAACGGGACCGGCCTCGTCGCAGGCACCTCCGTCGGCACCGACTCTACCGTCGCCGACCTGCTGCGACCAACCCCACACGAGGTATTTCACATGCCGGCAATCACATCGGTGAAATCGGGTACACATGGGACGCTTCCGCCGCGCGAAACCGACCGGCCGTCGAGCTAATCGGCGAGATGTGCGACGCCGCGGATCATTTGCTCCCCACCCGTACGTCTCCCCGTCGAACGAGCACGACGAGAGTGGTCGATTCTCGCGGAAGACTGTTCCCGGCCCGCCGCGGAAGACAATTCCCGGCCCGCCGTGGAGGACTATTCCCGGCCCGCCGTGGAGCGCGCTCGCCGCACGTCTGCCGAATCGGCGCCGCGACCGGTTGCCGGCGCATGCCCCTCGGCGGCCCCGGTCTCCAGTGCCGTGCGCGCGAGTTCGGCCGCGCCGATCATGCCCGCCGCCTCCCCCAGTTGCGTGGTGCGGATGCGGGCCAGCGGACGATGGCGGCCGCCGGTGATCGCGGCGGCGTAATGCTCGCGGGCGTCGTCGAGGAACAGCGGCGCCGAGGAACTGACGCCGCCCGCGATGACGATCAGGTCCGGATCGAAGATATCGCTGACGAAGGCCAGTCCCAGCCCGAGCCAGCGGGCGAAATCGGCCATCACGTGCAGCGCCACCGGATCACCGTCGTGGGCCGCGCCCGCGACCCGCCGCCCGGTCAGCGATCCCGGATCGCCGACCACCTCCCGCGCCAGGATCGTCGACGGCATCGGATCGGTGGCGAGCATTTCGATCGCGGTGTCGACCAGTGCCGTCCCGCTGCAATAGCGCTCCCAGCAGCCGCGTTTGCCGCACGCGCAGATCCGGCCGTGCGGCACCACCTGCAGATGCCCCAATTCCGGTGCGACACCGTAACTTCCGCGATACAGCCGCCCCTCCACCAAGAGCGCCGCGCCGATTCCGGTGCCGATCGCGACCAGCACGCCGTTGTGCGCGCCGGCGGCCGCGCCGAACCGATATTCGGCCCACATCGCGGCATTGGCATCGTGTTCGAGGATCACCGGTAACCCGAGCCGGCGGCCGAGCCGCCCGGCGACCGCGGTGTCCTCCCAGGGCAGATGTGGTGCGAAGCGCACCGAGGACCGGGATTCGTCGACGAAGCCCGCGACCGCCAGCCCGACCGCCCCGATGTCGTGACGCGCGCACAGTTCCCGCACCGCGCGGTCGAGACCGTCCTCGAGCGCGTGCGCCGAATGCGGGGTCGGCGCCTGGACGGTGTCGAGCACCTCCCCGTCCCCGTCGACCACCGATGCCCGGATATTCGTCCCGCCGACATCGATGCCGACGGTGAGCGGAGCCTCTCGTCCGACCCGAGTGGTCATTTCTTGATCCGCACCGGGATGGGAACGTATCCGGGCCGTTGCGCCGAATCCCGCCCCCGCCCAGCACGTTCGTTGCTTCGGGCGCCTCCGCGCGGATCACGATGCTGTGCACTGGACCCACCCGCGATCCACCCGTCGTGCTCGGTGCGCTCCGAACTCGGATCGGCACCGACTTCCGTTGCCGCGGAATCGACTTCGTCCGATGCGTCGTCGGCATCCGGCAGGTCGTCCGGGAGCAGTGGTTCGACCGGCACGCCGGCCAGCGCCTCGCGCAGCACGGTCACGATCGCGGTGCCGTGGTCGGCGATCGCGGCGACCACGTCGTGATGCTCACCGCGGACCAGTGCCGCGGTCGCGCAGACCGGGCACCAGCTGCAACTGTCCCATTCGCGGCCGTCGGCGGCCGCGCGACGCAGGGCGGGTTCGACACGCTCGAGCAGGGTTTCGGCGAGGGCGCGCAGCTCCTGGGCGAATTCGCCGAAACTGTCGTCGTGGGCGTGGGTCATTGCGGCCATACCCCCGGGTCGGGCCGGAAACGCACGACGAGTTGCTCACCGTCGAGTTCGGCGCCGTCGACCGTGCACCGCCGCAATACCGGCGCCAGTCGTAGCCGCCGCCGGACCCCGTCCGCTCCCACGATCACATCGTCCTCCACTCGTCCCAGTCGCAGCGTGCCCGGGTCGACCACCGGCAGACGCATCCGCAGCGTGAATACCGATTCCAGCCCGGTGCCCGACTCCCACCGCACCTCCGGCTCCCCCGTCGCGCTACCGGGCTCCGGCGTCGTGTCGCTCAGCATAGGGTCTGGTTCGTCCGCCGGCGGGTTGCCACGAACGGGCAATGCCTGTGCCAGCGTCGACAACGCCCGCGGCCCGACCGGTTCCGGCCCGCTGTGATGGGCGATCACCACGGGCACATCCGGCATCCGGCGGCGCAGATCCGCGATCACGTCGAGCTGTTCCGCGCGACGCTGCAGATACCACTGCACTGCGGGGTGAGCGCCACCGTCGGCCGGCGGCACCGGCGGCAGCACTTTGTTCACCACCACCGCGTCGAGACGTATACCCAGAAGTGCCGCCGCCGAACGCACCCGCGCCGATTCGGCCAGCGCTACCCGTTCGGCGCCGGTGATCAGCCGGGCCCCGGTGCGCTGCGCATCGGCCAGCAGATCCCGAATCGCCGTGACCGCGGCCGCGATCCGCTCCACCGTCGCCGCCACCACCGCGCGCCGCATATCCGTACCGGTCGCGCTCATCACCCGGGCATGGGTGGGCCAGATCCGTTCGAGGTAGCCGAGCAGGGTGTCGGGTGCGGTGACGATGCGCAACATGTCCGCCGAGGGCGGGCAGTCCACGATGATCAGATCCCAGTCGTCCTCGCCCGCGAACTGCGCGATCTCGGTCAATGCCAGCAGTTCCTGCACGCCCGGCAGTCCGGTCAGTTCGGCCGGATCGAGCGCGGTGAGGTCGATGCCGTGATCGTGGCCCGCGCCGGACAGCATCCGCGCCACGTCGCGGAACCGATCCTCCAGCAGCGCAAGCGAATCGATCTCGATGACGTCGAATCCGGGGGCGACGGTCACGACCCCGGCGACGGTGCCCGGATCGTGGGCGAAGCGGAAACCCAGTGCGTCACCGAGCGAATGGGCCTGGTCCACCGAGGCGACCAGCACGCGCTGTCCGGCCTGCACCGCGGCGATGGCCGCCGCGCAGGCGAGCGTGGTCTTACCGACTCCGCCCTTGCCGATGAACAGTTCGAGACGGGTCGTGACGGCACCACGACCGCGCTGCGGAGGCCGGGTCAGCCTTCGACCCGTTTCTTGAGTTCCTTGAGGGCCGTATCGGTGATCACCTTCTCGGCCTTGCGTTTGAACATCCCGATCATCGGGATGGTGAGGTCCACGGTCAGCTCGTACACCACCTGGGTGGTGCCGTCGGGCTGCTCGATGAGCTCATAGGTGCCGTCCTGCGCCTTCTGCAGTTCGCCGCTGACCAGCTTCCAGCTCACCGCCCGGCCGTCGGCCCGCCAGGTGTAGGACAGCACGTAGGTGTCCTTGACGACGCCGGCGTCCAGCACGAATTTCGCCGTGCGGGCCCGCCCGTCGGGGAAGGTCTCCAGTACGTCCACCGATCGTGCCGCCGACACCCATTCCGGATACGACTGCAGATCGGCGATGACGGCCATCACCCGATCCGAGGGGGCATCGATGGTGATCGACCTCTGGGTCCGGTCGGCCATGACTGACAGCGTTTCCTTTCGACCTAGCGTGACGGCGCCACACCGGCCGGACGGCCGGCCTCCAGCCGCGATTTCACCTCGAACGACATCTTCTTGCCGGCTACCCGCCGGGAACGGTTGGCGGCCATCAGGGTTCGGGACGAGAGCGCGGCCGCGCCCGGCGGTTCGGCGTGCATGAAGTAGTGCAGGATCACCCCGTCCAGCGACGGCTCCAGCCAGACCTCCATGGTGCCGGTCAGCGGCCCGCTGACCGACCAGCGAATTCCCTTGTCACCCCGGTCTTCTCGCACCTCGAGGGTGAGGTCGGGCCACCAGCGGTGCCAGCGCGACCGGTCGGCCAGGACCTCGGCGACCGCGGCGCCGGACGCGGCGACGAAGGTCTGGTCGGCCACCTGGATGCTGCTCACGGCTGGGGCTCGCTGCTGCGCTCGCTCATGAAACCCGAGCCTACTGGGTCGGAGCCCGGAGGCGGTAACGCAGTGCCGGGCACGCGCGACCCGCCCGCCGCGCCCGGCCGGAGCGCCTGCCCGCTCACCGGCCGACGCCGTCGGATCCCACCGCGCCGGAATGCGCGCCGGGATCGAGCAGCGTCCGCAGCCGGCCGCCCAGGACGTCCCAGCGCCACTGGTCGGCGACCCATTCGCGACCGGCGGCGCCCATCCGCGCCGCGGCATCGCGGTCGGCGAGGATGCCGACGACGGCATCGGCCACGGCCCGCTCGTCTCGCCCGTCGACCACCGTCCCGGTGCGGCCCTCGAGCACGGTTTCCGGTGCGCCACCGGAATTTCCGGCCACCACGGGCACACCCGTCGCCGACGCCTCCAGATAGACGATGCCGAGTCCTTCCACGTCCAGTCCGGCGCCGCGGGTGCGCGAGGGCATCGCGAAGACGTCGGCGAGGGTGTGGTGGGCGGCCAGTTCGGCGGCGGGGACGCGACCGGTGAACACCACGTCCGCGTCCAGGTCCAGCGAGCGCACCAGCGCGCGCAACTTGTCCTCGTACGGGCCGCCACCGGCGATGACCAGCACCGCGCCGTCGATACGGCGGCGGATCTCGCGCATCGCCAGGATCAGCATGTCCTGTCCCTTGCGCGGGACCAGCCGCGACAGGCACAACACCGTCGGCCGCTCGCCCAGGCCGTACCGGGCGCGCAGTTCGGCACGTGCGGCGGGGTCGGGGTGGAAGACGGTGCTGTCCACACCCGGCGGCAGATATTCCAGGGCCGCCTGGGCGCCGAAGGCCGCGGCGAAGCGCCGGCGGGTGTATTTGCTGACGTAGGTGACGACATCGGTGTGGTCGCCGATCACGCGCAGCACCTGCCGGGCGCCGGGGAGCATAGACCAGCCGACCTCGTGACCGTGGGTGCTGGCCACGATCCGGTCCGCACCGAGGCGGCGCAGCGCCGGCGACATCAGGGCCAGCGGCGCGGCGGCACCGAACCAGACGGTGTCGCACCGGTGCTCGCGCAGCAGCTTCGCCGCGCGGCGCAGCACCAGCGGCGTCGGCAGCATCAACGTGGTCGGATGGCGCACGACCTCGAACGGCTGCTGGGCATCGAACCGCTGATGGGAGTCGCCGCGCCAGCGCGGCGCGTAGACGACCAGATCCTCCGGCGGCATCCGCAGCGCGAGCGAATGAACATACGACTGGATACCGCCCGGCCGGGGCGGAAAGTCGTTGGTGATCAACAGCGTGCGGCCCATGGGGGCGAGTCTATGGGTGTCCCGGCCGCGGTCGGCGCTACGGGTGCGGACCCCGCGCGGCAGCTCTCGGTGTGGCCGGGGCGACCGGCCGGGTCTCAGGCCGCGACGCGGGCCTTGATCCAGTCGCGCCAGGCGGCGACGAATTCGGTGTGGCCGAGGCCCAGGGTGTCGTGCAGGCCGCGATCCAGCGCGGCCTGGTCCTGCGGGCCGGTGGCGAGCCGGCGGTAGAGCGCGACGAGTTTCGGCTCTCCGAATCGGTCGGCGACGAAGGCGTTGGCCGACCAGGCCTGTTCGTAGGCGAGCGCGGCGTCGGTGCCCGGGCTCGGCGCGAAGGCGGTGTCGCCGGGTAGATCCGCGGGCAGGTCGCCGGAGCGGGCGCGGGTGGTGACGGTCGGCGCCACCTGGGCGAAGCGCTGCTGGTCCCCGCGGTGGCCGCAGTATTCGGCGAACCCTTCCAGCACCCACAGCGGGGAACCGTCGACGGTCCGGGCGCGGGCGGCGATGTG
The DNA here is from genome assembly GCF_001612965.1 of Nocardia kruczakiae NBRC 101016. Lineage (GTDB taxonomy): Bacteria > Actinomycetota > Actinomycetes > Mycobacteriales > Mycobacteriaceae > Nocardia > Nocardia kruczakiae. The sequence continues at coordinate 131,556 of NZ_BDBL01000010.1, read as the reverse complement.
GGTGAGTTCGTGGCGCAGAGTTTCGCGCAGGCCGTCCGGGCCGAGCCGGCGCCCGGCATCGGGTGCGAAGACGATCCGCTGACCGGCGGGCTGGGTGCCGGGCACGAACGGATCCGATACCGAGGCCGCGGCGACCTCGCCGGACACCGGACCGGTGGCGTGGGTCAGCGCCGCGAATTCGGAACTGCTCGAGGCGACGGTCACCACGGCTTCGTGGGCCCACTCGGTACCCCACACCTCGGAGACGGCAGTGACCGCCGGGCCGACCTCGCGAGCGAGCTGGTCGACGTCACCGCGCTGGTACGGATGTCCCAGCACCACCGACAGCTTGCCGTCGTCACCCGAAACCTGTTGCGCGACAACGGGTCCGTAGGAACTCATGACGCGGCGCAACTCGGGCAGCTGGGGATCGGCGTGCGCCGGGGCGGTATCGGACTCCGCGGCGGCGGGCACGGTGCGCAGGCCGGTCTTCGGCAGTAGTAGCAAGGCCCCGCCGGCCGCGGTCAGGGCCACCACCACGGCGAGGGTGGCGACGAACTCGAAGCGCCCACGATGGGCCAGCCATGCCCGGACCCGCAACAATCCGCTCATACGACACGATCCTCACGTCGGTGTGATGACTCGCCGCCAGATTCTCGCAGTGTTTACGGCATTCCGATCCAGTATCGGCGCGCGGAATGGAAAGGCGTATTACCCATCGGCGCCACCGCGACGGGCACACCGAAGGTGGAGGCGTGCAGGATCATGCCATTCCCGGCGTATATACCGACGTGGGAGGCGTCCGAATAGAAGAACACCACGTCGCCGGGCTGCAACGAGTCCCGCGACACCGGCGTGCCTACCGTGGCCTGCGCCTGGCTGGTGCGCGGCAGATCGATGCCCACGTGATGGAAGGCCCACTGCACCAGGCCGGAGCAGTCGAACTGGTCGGGGCCGGTCGCGCCCCAGACGTACGGGTCGCCGACGCGGGTCAATCCCGCGGCCAGCGCACTGGTTCCGCTACCGGGCACCAGGCCGCGCAGCAGGGTGTCGCGGTCGAAGCCGGGCGGGAACAGCGATCCGGCGAGGCTGGATTTCTCCCCGGCCGAGAGCGCACCCCAGGCCTGGATGACCTGGGCCATCGCACCCTGCAGATCGGCGCGCTTGTGTTCGAGGTCCGCGCGCACCTGATCGGCCTTCTGCGCGGCGGCCTGCGCGGCGTCGGAGGCGGATTTGGCGGCGGTTTCGGCGGCGGTGGCCGAATCGGTGGCCTTGGAGAACTGCGTCAGTTGATCGGCGGTCTGCGTGGACAGCACGTCCAGCGTCGACATCTGGTCGAGCAACTGCTGCGGGGAATCGGAGACCAGCACCGAGAACAGCCGGTTGGTCCGGGCGCCCTGATAGGCGGCGATCGCGGTCCGGTCCACGGCCGGTTGATATTTGCGCACCTCGGCCTTGGCGGCGTCGAGGGCCTGGGTCGCGGTCGTGAGTCTGGCGTCCGCGTCGCGGGCCACGCCCTGTTTGGCTTCCAGATCGCCCTGCGCGGCCAGCGCCTGCTGATTGAGCTGTTCGGACTGATGCGACAACTCGATGAGCCGCTGCACCGCGTCACCGGCCGTGGCCGGTTGTTCCGCGGGCGCCGGATCGGCCGTCGCCAGGCCGCCGGATGACGCTCCGAACACGAGCGCACCCACCGCCAGTGAGCCGCCGACCAGGCGTCTGGTTCTGTTGTTGCGTTGCGCGTTGCCCTTGTGCGCTGTCACGGCCTGCCGTGCCCCGTTCTCTCGTCCCGAGCTGGAAACCACGAAGGTCTCGATAAGGTTACGGAACGGCGACCGTCCATGTCCAGCAGGGCACGAAACGATCACGCCGTATACCCCGAATGCCCGGATCGGCGGTCCGAACTGTGCGGAATGCGCCGATCCGGCGGGGCGAATCAGTAGCGGCGAGCGCCCGCGACCGGCATCGAGGAGATCGAGGCGACCTTCACCGGCTCACCGGCGGTCGAGGCGTGCACCACGTTGCCGTCGCCGACATAGAGCGCGGAGTGGCTGCCGCCGTAGAAGGACACCACGTCACCGGGCTGCAGCGCGTCGAGCGAGACGGGGGCGCCTTCCTCGAGCTGTTCGTAGCTGGTGCGCGGCACCTCCCGACCGGCCTGCTCGTAGGACCACTTCACCAGGCCCGAGCAGTCGAAGGCGTTCGGGCCGGCGGCGCCGTACGAGTAGGGCGCGCCGACCTTCGAGAGGGCGGCGTCGGCCGCGCGCTGGCCGACGGTCTGCTGCGGCGCGAACGGCGCGGGAATGCCCGGGATCTGAATGCCCGGGATCTGGATGCCCGGCGGGACGGCGCCGAGGACCTGATCGGGAACATCGACGGTGCCGACGCCCGGTACGGTGACCGGCGCGGCCGCGGCGGTGGTCGCCGGGAGCAGCAGAACGCTGAGGGTTGCTGCGCCAACGGCTCCGGCCGCAACGGCCCGGCGGGCGGTACGAGGCAGCCCCTGAACCTGTCGCTTGATCGCCATGATGCGGTACTCCTCATCTGCCCCACGACGCCGCACCCGGTGGTGCGTCGGACTCCGTGAGGTCTCGAAAAGGTTACGAGGCCATAACGGTGCGTTGTAAAGCCCCGACGCTCCGAGGTGGGTTCAGGTAGGAGCTCCCGCTCGACGGCATGCGAGATAGCTCACAGTAATCACGAAACGATAACGACGATCGATGCGGGCGGCGTTTGCCCAGGTGCGCAGCACAGCGCACGCAAGCACGCCGCCTCGAACTCCGTCATGCGCCCCGAGCGGGAAACCGCAAGTAGCCCAGAGCATGCCTGGCCATAACCAACCGAACAGTCCGCAGGTTTTGCGGTACATACCGAGTAGTCAAGTCCGGCTTCGTCGACGGCGTCGAAGACATCGACCGCCCGCCGCCATTCATAGCAATACCGAATTACCGTGACCCTGGTCACTTTTCGGCATACTCGTGCAAACCGAACCGCGCACATCGCAAACCTCGCGCCGCCTCGACCGGCGGCGGGCATCCGGACCGATCCTGTCGGACCCTGCGCCTACGCTGCTCGCCGTGCCCTCCCCCGTTCCGCGACCGGCCCAGCTGGCCCTCGAACTCCCCGGTCACGGCGGTGATGAGCCCGAACTCGCACTACGAGACGTCACCTTCGTCGTGGTGGACCTCGAGACCACCGGAACCCGGCCGGAGGGGGACGCCATCACCGAGATCGGCGCGGTGAAGGTACGCGGCGGCGAAGTCCTCGGCGAATTCGGGACGCTGGTCGACCCCGGCTGCGCCATCCCACCGCAGATCGTGCGGGTCACCGGCATCACCACCGCGATGGTGTCGGCGGCGCCGCGGATCGACGCGGTGCTGCCCGGATTTCTCGAATTCGCTTCGGGCGCCGTGCTCGTCGCCCACAACGCCCGCTTCGACATGTCGTTTCTGAAGGCGGCCGCCCAGCGCTGCGACACCGCGTGGCCGGCCTTCCAGGTGCTGTGCACGGTCCAGCTGGCGCGGCGCATCCTCGACCGCGACGAGGCGCCGACGGTGCGGCTCTCGGCGCTTGCTCAGCTGCTCGGCGCCTCCACCCGGCCCACGCATCGCGCCCTCGACGATGCCCGCGCCACCGTGGACGTGCTGCACGCACTGTTCGAGCGGGTCGGCAATCTCGGCGTCCAGACCCTGCCCGAATTGATCGACTATCTGCCGGAGGTCACGCGCCGCCAGCGCTCCAAACGCATCCTCGCCGCCGATCTGCCCGCCGCACCCGGGGTGTACCTGTTCCGGGGCCCTTCGGAGGAGGTCCTCTACATAGGGACGGCGGTGAACCTGCGCCGGCGCGTGCGCAATTACTTCACCGGCTCCGAAACCCGCACGCGGATGCGGGAAATGGTCATGCTCGCCACCCGCGTCGACCACGTCCGCTGCGCGCACGGCCTGGAAGCCGGAGTGCGCGAGCTGCGGCTGCTGGTGGCGCACACCCCGCCCTACAACCGGCGCTCGAAATTCCCCAAGCGGGCGTGGTGGCTGACCCTGACCGACGAGCCGTTCCCCCGGTTCGCGGTCAGCCGGACTCCGACCGCAGATGCGTTGGGGCCCTTCGGTTCCCGCACCGATGCCACCGAGGTCGCGGCGACCCTCGCGGAATACAGCGGCCTGCGCACCTGCACGACGCGCATCCCCCGCGGCGGTGTGCACGGCGGCGACTGTCCGCCCGCGGCCGTGGGCGGGTGCCCGGCGGCGATCTTCGGTGAACGGGTGCCGGCCGCACAGTACGCGCCCGCCCCGCGGGCGGTGCGGGATCTGTTCACCGGCCGCGACGACGCGCCCTTGCGCGCCATCGCCGCCCGCATCGACGAGTACGTCGCCGCGGAGCATTTCGAGGCCGCCGCCCGGCTGCGCGATCGCACCTGCGCCGTGGTCCGGGCGCTGCGGCGCACGCAGCGCCTGGCCGCCCTCGCCCGGATCGCCGAGCTGATCGCAGCGCGTCCCGACGGCAGCGGCGGCTGGGAATTCGCGGTGATCCGCTACGGCCGCCTCGCCGCCGCCGGAACCGCCGCGCGCGGTATTCCACCGATGCCGGTGGTCGACAGCCTGGTCGCCGCCGCCGAGACGGTCCGCCCCGCCACAGTGATATCGGGCGCTTCCCCGGAGCCGCGCATCCCCGCCGGGACGGACGATCTGCACGACCCCGACCATCCGCCGTTACGCGGCGCCCCGCCCGAGGAGACGGGCGTGATCGCCCGCTGGCTCGACCAGCCCGGAACCCGCATCGTCCGCACCAGCGAGGGCTACCGGGAACCGCGTCTGGGCGCGGGTCCCTGGCTCGCCTGGGTCGATCGTGCCGAGGCGGCCACCCGGGTGGAATCGGCTGCGAGCGAATACCTCACGCGTACCAGCGCGTAGTGGGCCGCGGCCGGCGCTCACGGAGGACCGCACGAAACTGGTGCGGTATTCACTCCCCCAGCGAAAACCCCGCCTCCACATCCGCACTCGAATACGACTTGAAGGCGATGTGGGTCGTCGTGCGCAGAACTCCGGCGGTCTTGTTCACCCGGCCGGTCACCACCTCGGCGATCTGTTCGTGATCGCGCACCCGCACCACCGCGATCAGGTCGACATCTCCCGCGCACGAGTAGACCTCGGCAACGCCGTCGAGATCGGCCAGTGCCTGCGCGGTTTCGGGAATCCGGGCCGCCTCGGCGTGGATCAGAACGATCGCGGTAATCATGAGCGCGAGTCTAATTGCGGGTCCGCTGCGCACCCGCAGCGCGGCCGTACCGGCGCCGGGATGCGAGCGACGGCACCCGTACCCGGCCGCAGACGCGACGAAGCCCCGAGCCGACTGATCGACTCGGGGCTCCGCTGCTGCGAACTCAGTGGCTGTGCTTGCCGCCGCTGCCGCTGGTCTGCTCCTGGTAGGTGGCCAGGACCTCCAGCTGCTTGTGCTCGGCCTCGTGCTCGCTCGCGGTGAGCGCCTCGGCCTCGGCCGGCGGATCGGCCCGCAGGAACGAACCCGAACCCGGCTTGCCGGCCCAGCCCAGCTTGTTCATCTTCTTCGGCACCGGCGCGCCCTGGTATTCCAGCGGAATCGGGTGGCCGTGCGAGTCGACCGGGCCCAGCGGCTGGTGGACCTCGATGTACTCACCGTGCGGCAGACGCTTGATCACACCGGTCTCGATGCCGTGCTCGAGGACCGTGCGGTCGGCGCGCTGCAGGCCCAGGCACAACCGGTACGCCAGGAAGTAGGCGATCGGCGGCGCGACGAGCAGGGCGATACGGAAGAACCAGGTGGTCGCGTTCAGCGACACATCGAACTTCAGCGCGATGATGTCGTTGACACAGGCCAGGGTCAGCACCAGGTAGAAGGCGATGGCCATGGCGCCGATCGCGGTCCGCACCGGCACGTCGCGCGGACGCTGCAGGATGTTGTGGTTCACCGTGTCGCCGGTGAGGCGCTTCTCGATCCACGGGTAGGCGATCAGCACCATGAACACCAGACCCATGATCAGCGCGACCCAGAACGGAGCCGGAACGGTGTAGCGGCCCAGATACAGCTCCCATGGGGGCATCAGGCGGGCCATACCGTCGGTCCACATCATGTAGAAGTCGGGCTGCGAACCGGCCGACACCTGGGACGGGTTGTACGGGCCCAGGTTCCAGATCGGGTTGATCTGCAGCACGCCACCCATGACGGCGACCACGCCCAGGGTGAACATGAAGAACGCGCCCTGGTCGGCGGCGAACACCGGCACGATGCGGGCACCGACCACGTTGTTCTCGGTGCGGCCCGGTCCGGGGAACTGGGTGTGCTTCTGGTACCAGACGATCGCCACGTGCGCCGCAATCAGCGCCAGCATGATGCCCGGGAACAGCAGGACGTGGGCGATGTAGAGGCGCGGGATGATGATCGTGCCCGGGAAGTCACCGCCGAAGATCAGCCAGTGCATCCAGGTGCCGACCAGCGGAATGCCCATGGTGATACCACCGAAGGCGGCCCGCAGACCGGTACCCGACAGCAGGTCGTCGGGCAGCGAGTAACCGAAGAAGCCCTCGAACATCGCCAGGATCAGCAGCAGCGAGCCGATCACCCAGTTCGCCTCACGCGGCTTGCGGAACGCACCGGTGAAGAAGATGCGGAACAGGTGGATGATGATCGAGCACGCGAACAGCAGCGCCGCCCAGTGGTGCACCTGGCGGACGAACAGGCCACCGCGCACCTCGAAGGAGATGTTCAGCGCCGTCTCGTACGCCCGCGACATGGTGACGCCGCGCAGCGGCTGGTAGGCGCCGTGGTAGACGACCTCGCTCATCGACGGATCGAAGAACAGCGTCAGGTAGATACCCGACAGGATCAGGATGATGAAGGCGTAGAGCGCGATCTCACCCAGCAGGAACGACCAGTGGGTCGGGAAGACCTTGTTGATCGACCGTTTCACGAACGCCGCGGCACGATACCGCTCGTCCATCTCGTTGGCCTGTGCGACCACTTTGCTCGGACTCATGAACGACGCTCCCAGAAGGCCGGACCGAGCGGCTCGATGAAGTCGCCGTTGGCGACCAGGTAGCCGTCGGTGTTGACGGTGATGGGCAGCTGCGGCAGCGCGCGGGCGGCGGGACCGAAGATCGGCTTACCCCACTCGGTCGCCGAGAACTGCGACTGATGGCACGGGCACAGGATCCGGTTGGTCTGCTGCTCGAACAGCGACGTCGGGCAGCCCAGGTGAGTGCAGATCTTCGAGTACGCCCAGTAGTCACCGAAGTTGAAGCTCTCCTGGCCCCTGCGCTTGATCGCCTTCTGCCCGTCCTCCGGGCGCAGGCGGATCAACATGACCGCGTTGCGGATGCCACGCAGCGACTGGAGGGTCTCCTCCTCGTTGCCGCGCCATTCCTCTTTCCAGGGGAACACGGTCTCCATGGCGCCGCCGTCGAGGTCCTCCGGCCGCACCAGCACGATGTCCTCGGGCCGGCCGGTGTCCTTGCGCAGGTAGATGGTCTGGCCCGGGTAGTCCGGAGTCCAGCCCGACACCCACAGCGGGGACTTCATGCCCTTGGCCCACGGGTTCTTGATCATGCCGCCGACGAACAGGAACAGTGCGCCGATACCCAGCACACCCACGCCCAGTCCGGCCGTACGGGTGATCATCTTGCGACGACCCAGCGTCGAGGTCTCCAGCGCGTCCGACAGCTGCGCGCCCAGCGTGCGGCGGTCGACCTCGTCGGAGGGACCGTCGTGGCGGGTCTGGATGGAGATCTCGTTCGGGATGAACTTCTTGCGGATGATGACCGCGGCGACACCGATGGCCAGCACCGCGATACCCAGCAGCAGGCCGTAGAGCGGCGTGGCCAGCGAGTACAGGCCGTTGCCGTCCTCGTTGCGGCCCTTGTACTCCCAGGGCCAGAACAGGTAGACGCCGATCAGCCCGGCCGCCGCGAGGGCGGAGATGGCGAACCAGAACGTCACGTGCCGCTCGGCCCGCTTCTCCGCGCGTGTGCCCGGAACCGGCCAGCGCGGAGCGCGGTAGACGACGTCGACGCCGTCGCGCGCGGTACCGAGTTCGACCAGCTCGGCGGTCGACATCGCGTCGAGCTGCTCCTCGGTGGGGTTCAGGTTCACGCCCTTACCGCCGCCATCCTCAGGCCGGCTCATCTCGTTTCGCTCCTGTTCGCTCATGATCGCGATCCGATCCACATCGCGGCGCCGACCAGCACGATGATGCCGGCGACCCAGATGGCGATGGCCTCGGTCGCGGGACCGAAACCGCCCAGGCCGTATCCGGCCTCCGGCGTGGTCTCGGTGCGGTCCTTCACATAGGCCACGATGTCACGCTTCTCCTCCGGAGACAGCTGCCGGTCGGAGAATTTCGGCATGTTCTGCGGGCCGGTGAGCATCGCGGTGTAGATCTGCTGCGCGTTGGCCGGTTCCAGCGGCGGCGCGAACTTGCCGGAGGACAGCGCACCGCCCTTACCGGTGAAGTTGTGGCAGGACGCGCAGTTGAGGCGGAACAACTCGCCACCGCGGCCCAGGTCGGCCCCCTTGATCAGGGAATCCTGCGCGATCTCGCCGTTCGGGTCGCGGACCACGGTCGGGCCGCCGCCGTTGGCCGCCACGTACGCGCCCAGCGCGTCGGTCTGGCGGGCGTCGAACTTCGGGGGCTTGCGCTGGATCTGCGCTCCGTTGCCCGCGGCGGGCATGCGACCGGTGGACACCTGGAAGTAGACCGCCGCCTCGCCGACACCGATCAGGCTGGGGCCGCGATCCTGCACACCCTGCAGGTTGGCGCCGTGACAGGTGATGCAGGAGGTCTCGTAGATCTGCTTACCCTCGCGGATCAGCGCCGACTGATCCTCGTTGGCCGTCGCGACCTGTGCGTGCGGGGTGAGCGCCGATGCCGCGAAGCCGGCTCCGACGAGGCCCATCAGAAGAACCAGACCGCCGGCGAGCTTGCGGCGCATCCGGCGCTGCTTGCGGGTCTTGATGGCCTGGTTGTTCTCAGCGCTGCCGATCCCGCTCGTGGGATCTGGCGCTGACGGGGGAGATGAACTCATCTGTGTCCCTTTGGAGTAGACGGAACCGACTTGTGCAAAGTGTGTATTTGTCGCGGACCGCGCGTGACGGCCGCCGCCCGGCTAGCGGACGAAGTAGATCGTGGCGAACAACCCGATCCAGACGATGTCGACGAAGTGCCAGTAGTAGGAGACGACGATGGCCGCGGTGGCCTGGGCCGGCGTGAACTTACTGACCTTGGTGCGAATCAGCAGGAAGATGAACGCGATGAGACCGCCGATGACGTGCAGACCGTGGAAGCCGGTGGTGATGAAGAACACCGAGCCGTAGATGCTGCTCGAGATGGTGGTGCCCTCTTGGTACAGCGCGTGGTACTCGGTGCCCTGACCGGCCACGAAGAACGCGCCCATGAAGAAGGTGACCAGGTACCAGCGGCGCAGGCCGAAGACATCGCCGCGCTCGGCCGAGAACACACCCATCTGGCAGGTGAACGAGGAGGCGATCAGCACGGCCGTGACCGGCACGGCGAGCTTGAGGTTCAGCTCGGTCGGTTCCGGCGGCCAGTTGCCATGAGCCTGGGCACGAGCGACGAAGTACATGGCGAAGAGGCCGGCGAAGAACATCAGCTCGCTCGACAGCCAGATGATGGTTCCGACGCTGACCATGTTGGGCCGGTTCAGCGAATGCACACGCTGAGTAATGGCCGATCCTGGGGTCCCTACTGCGGTCGTCACGCCGGTAAGTATGACTCGTCGTAGTACGACAGGCGTAGCCGGGTGCGAATTCGGGGTGTCGGCCTCGGAATCATCAGCGCGCGTGTGGGTCTGGGGGCCGGTTCGGCGGGTCCGGTGAACTCGCAGGTCGAGCACCGGGGCCACCATGATGACCAGCGGATATCGCGGGTATGGGATGCTGCGTCCGGGCGCGGAAGAAGGCGGGTGGAATGGGAATTCGATCGGTGTGGCGGCGGCTGTCGGGCCGGGGCGCGGCGGCGGAATTGGATCCGGCACGAACGGATCTGGTGGTCGTTGTGTCCAGTTTCGACGACGCCGAAGCCTGCTCGAGCGCGCTGGACCGCGCGAGCGCCTGGCGCGCCGACGAGCAGGCCCTGCTGCGTCATCATCTGCGTATCCCGGCCGCGGCCCGGGACGAGGTCGTGGACATCGCCGCCCAGGACGGCTACTCCCCCGCCGCGCCATCGACGGCCGGCGATACGCCCGGCGGTCATATCCAACTGGTATTACAGCGCGTGCAGATCCTGGACGCGCTGCACTGTTCGCAGGAACGGTCGCGGATGGCCGGATTGGCACAGCGGCACGAGGGCACGGCGGTGGGCTGGGACGCGCTTCAGCCGAGCGGATTCGAGCCGGGTTCTTCCTAGCCCGGTGCCACGCGGCGGCGGGCCGTCCCCGCCGGGCCGAGCGCCGCTGGTGGGGAAGACGCCGGGAGCAAAGAAATTGCGTCCGCCGATTAGGCTGCTAGCCGGGCGGCCGACGACGATCCGACGGCCCGCCACGCCCGCGCGGATCAACCCTGCGGGTGTCCGATCGCGAACGGGAGATGTGATGAGCGCGCGCAGCTGGCCCGAGATTCTCGGTGCCCTGACCGACGGGGTCGATCTGACCGCGGAGGAGGCGGCGTGGGCGATCGACGAGATCTTCTCCGACAACGCCACTCAGGCGCAGATCGCGGCCTTCGGCGTGGCCATCAAGATGAAAGGCCCCACCGCGATCGAGCTGGCCGGCCTCGCGACCGGCATGTTGAGCCATGCCCGGCGGGTCTCGCTCGATCTGGGCGCGGTCGACATCGTCGGCACCGGCGGCGACCGGTCCGGCACGGTCAACATCTCCACCATGTCCTCGATCGTGGTGTCCGCGGCGGGCATTCCGGTGGTGAAGCACGGTAACCGGGCGGCCTCGTCGAAGAGCGGCGGCGCCGACGTGCTCGAGGCGCTGGGGGTGCGGATAGCGTTGAGCCCGGAGTCGGTGGCCCGGTGTGTGCGCGAGGTGGGCATCGGTTTCTGCTTCGCCCCGCTGTTTCATCCGGCGCTGCGGTTCGCCGGTCCGGCGCGCAAGGAGATCGGCATTCCGACGGTCTTCAACGTGCTGGGCCCGCTCACCAATCCGGCGCAGCCGAGCGCGGGCCTGATCGGGTGCGCCTTCGCCGAGCTCGTCCCGGTGATCGCCGGGGCGTTCGCCGAACGCGGCGCCAACGCACTGGTGGTGCGCGGCAACGACGGCCTCGACGAGATCACCACCGCCGATACCACCGACGTGTGGGTCGTCGCCGCGGGTGAGAAGTACGAAACCGTCATCGATCCGACGCGCCTGGGCATCCCGCGCGTGGATCCGGCGGCGCTGCGCGGCGGCGACGCGACGGTCAACGCCGCGATCGCCCGCGACATGTTCAACGGCGCCCCGGGCCCCGTCCGCGACGCGGTCCTGCTCAATTCCGCCGCCGCGATCGTCGCCTTCGAGCTGACCCCCGAGACCGCCCGCACGGATATCCACGAGTTGTTGCGCCCGGCCCTGGAACGGGCGGCCGCCGCGGTCGACACCGGAGCGGCCACCCAACTGCTCGACCGCTGGGTGAAGGTCAGCAACGAACTCGGCGAGTGAGATCGGGCGCGCGAAAAGCCCGCTTCGCGTCCCACCATTGCCGCCCGAGACGAGGTAATCGACGTCCGACGGCGGAGCGGACCGAATTTCGCCCCGCCGTGGTCCACGCTCACCTCAGGTAGCGCACGATGCTTTCCGCCACGCACGCGGGCTTGTCCGCACCGTCCAGTTCGATGGTGACCGTCCGCACCGCCTGGATGCCGCCGGGGATCTCGGAGACCGAGTCGAGGTGGACGCGGGCGCGGATACGGCCGCCGGACGGGACCGGCGTGATGAAGCGAACCTTGTTGAGCCCGTAGTTGATTCCCATCGTGATGCCGCCCACCGTGGTCGCCTGGTTGGTCAGCGGCACCAGCAGCGACAGCGTGAGGAATCCGTGCGCGATGGTGTGTCCGTAGGGGCCCTGCGCGGCCTTGTCGGCATCGACGTGGATCCACTGGTGGTCGCCGGTCGCGTCGGCGAAGGTATCGATGCGGTCCTGGTCGACCTGCAACCAGTCGCTGACACCGAGTTCGGTGCCCACGGCTGCGGCAAGGGCGTCCAGATCGGCGAAATCGGTCATATCTCGTCCCTTTCGTGCTGCCGGGGCGCAAGAGCCGCCGGATCACATGAAACGTTGCTTCAGTTCGCGTTTGAGAACCTTGTGCGTGGGCCCCAGCGGCAGCTCGGTCACGAACTCCACCCGCCGGGGATATTTGTACCGTGCCACATGCTCGCGGCCGTAGGCGATGACCTCCTCGGCGCTGAGCTCACCGGCGGGCACGACGACCGCCACGATCTCCTCGCCGTAGTTCTCGTCCGGCACCCCGATCACCGCCACCTGCGCGATCTTCGGATGCCGCAGCAGCGCCTCCTCCACCTCGGTGGGGTAGACGTTGAATCCGCCGCGGATGATCATCTCCTTGATCCGGTCGACGATGCGCAGATAGCCCTGCTCGTCGCGCACGCCGAGGTCACCGGTACGGAACCAGCCGTCGACCACGGCCCGCGCGCTCGCCTCCGGATTGCCGGTGTAGCCGCTGAACACGTTGTGCCCGCGCACCACCACCTCACCGACGCTGCCGGCCGGCAGCAACTCGATGCGGTCGCTGACGCCGGGATCGGCGATCTCCACGTCCACACCCCAGACCGGATGTCCGACGGTGCCGGGCCGCGGTCCGAAGACCGGCTGATTCACCGCGGCGGTCGGTGAGGTCTCCGACAGCCCGTATCCCTCGAGGATCTGCGCGTCGAACACCTCCTCGAACCGTTCCAGCACCGGCAGCGGCAGTGCCGCGCCACCGGAGATACACAGCCGCAGTGCGGGTAGTTCGTCGGCGTCGGCGGCGGCCTCGATCAGTCCGTGATACATCGTCGGGACGCCGTTGAAGATGCTGACCCGCTCGGCCACCATCAGCCGAATCGCCTCGGGGGCGGTGAATCGCGGCATCAGCACCACGGTGGCGCCCACGCGCCAATTGGAATTCATGGCGACCGTCTGCCCGAAGACGTGAAATAGCGGCAACGCGCCCAGGGCGATGTCCTCGGCGCGAACGTTGTTGGCGTCGAACGCGTTCACGGTGGCGCACATGACCATATTGAGATGGCTCAGCTCCGCACCTTTGGGCCGGCCGGTGGTGCCGCTGGTGTAGAACACGACCGCGGTGTCCAGCGGGGATCGCGGGACGAACAGCGCAATCGCGTCGCCGACGAGGTCTTCCGGGCGCAAACAGGCGATTCCGACCCGCCGGGCCGCTTCCGCGCCGACCGATTCCACCTGCGGATGGCAGATCAGCAGCGTCGCCCCGCTGTCGCGCAGGACGAATTCGGCCTCGTCGGCGGTGAGCAGCAGATGCACCGGCACCACCGTCGCCCCGGCCGCGAGGATCGCGTAGTAGGCGCGCGGGAATTCGGCGGTATTCGGGCACATGAGCGCGACCCGGTCCCCCGGCCGGATGCCGCGCTCGATCAGCGCGCCGGCCTGTTCCCGTGCCGCACGCCACAATTCGGCGAAGGTCAATCGCCGGTCGCCCTCGACGAGCGCGATGTGATCGGGGCGGCGCCGCGCCGGTTCGGCGAGGATGCTCGCCAGCGACAGCGTCGCGTTCACAGCCCCATATCCTTGGCGATGATCATCTTCATGACCTCGTTCGTCCCGCCGTAGATGCGATTGACCCGGTTGTCGGCATACAGCCGGGCGATCGGATATTCGTTGATGAACCCGTAGCCGCCGTGCAGTTGCAGGCAGCGGTCGATGACCCGCGCCGCGACCTCGGTGCAGAACAGTTTCGCCGAGGCGGCGTCGGCGGCGCTCAGTTCACCGGCGTCGAGGGCGTCGAGGGCCCGATCCACCACGGCCTCGGCCGCGTCGACCTCGGCCTTGCAGGCGGCGAGCTCGAATTTGGTGTTCTGGAACGAGGCGACGGGCTTGCCGAAGACGTTGCGCTGCTGGGTGTATTCCTGCGCGAACCGCACCGCGGCCGCGGCCTGGGCGTAGGCGCCGGCGGCGATGGAGAACCGCTCCTGCGGCAGATTCTGGCCGAGATAGGAGAAGCCTTTGTTCTCCTCGCCCAGCAGGTCCTCGACCGGCACCCGGACGTCGGTGAAGTTCAGCTCGGCGGTATCGGAGCTCCGCAGGCCCAGCTTGTCGAGTTTGCGGCCGATCGTGTAGCCCGGCGACGTGGTGTCGACCACGAGCAGGGAGATGCCGAAGCGGCGGTCGTCCTCGCGGGGCGGCGCGGTGCGGGCGCAGACGATCACCCGATCGGCGTTCACACCGCCGGTGATGAACGTCTTGGCGCCGTTGAGCACATAGTGCGTGCCGTCCTCGGAAAGCTTGGCGGTGGTGCGCATTCCGGCCAGATCCGACCCGGTGCCGGGTTCGGTCATGGCGATGGCGAACATGATCTCACCGGCGGCGAATCCCGGCAGCCAGCGCTGTTTCTGTTCCTCGGTGGCGAGCTTCTTCAGATACGGCAGGCACAGCCCGACGTGCACGCTGGAGCCGCCGAACGACACACCCGCCCGTGCCGTTTCCTCCATGAGGATCGCCTGGAACCGGAACGACTCGATGCCGGCGCCGCCGTATTCCTCGGGCACCTCGATACCGAAGACGCCCAATTCGGCCAGCTTGTAATAGAACTCGCGGGGCACGATGCCCGCCTCCAGCCACGTGTCGTAGACCGGGGCCACTTCGGTCTCGACGAATTTGCGGATGGTGCCGCGGAAGGCGTCGTGGTCGGCGGTGAAGCCTGTTCTGCGCATGGTGTTCTCCTGGAGGGGTTTCAGAGCCGACGGCCGCCGTCGACGTAAATGGTCTGGCCGGTGATGAAGGACGCCTCGTCGGAAGCGAGGAAGGCCACGGTGTTCGCGATGTCCTCGGGGCGCCCGACCCGGCGTACGGGAGTGATCTCGGCCGATTTCGCCTGCCACTCCTCGACCGTCACACCGACCCGGGCCGCGGTGGCGGCCGTCATCTCGGTGACGATGAAGCCCGGCGCCACCGCGTTGACGTTGATGCCGTACGGGCCCAGTTCGATCGCCAGGGTGCGGGTGAGCCCCTGGATGCCCATCTTGGCGGCCGAGTAGTTGGCCTGGCCGCGATTGCCGAGCGCGGAGACGCTGGAGGTGTTGACGATCTTGCCGTAACGCTTGGCGACCATATGCCGTTGTGCCGCACGCGAACACAGGAAGGCGCCGCGCAGGTGGACCGACATCACCGTGTCCCAGTCGTCGGCCGACATCTTGAACAGCAGGTTGTCGCGCAGCACGCCGGCGTTGTTGACCAGGATGTCGAGCGATCCCAGTTCGGTGGCGACACGGTCGAAGGCGGCGTCGACGCTCGCCTCGTCGGTCACGTCGCAGGCCAGCGGGACGGCCACTCCACCTGCCGCGACGATTTCGTCCGCCGTTGTCTTGCAGGCGTTCTCGTCGAGATCGGCGATGGCGACGGCCGCACCGTCGGCGGCCAGCCGGGCCGCGGTGGCCGCGCCGATGCCCCGGGCCGCCCCGGTCACGACGGCGACCCTGCGCTGATCAGACATGGGAAAACACTCCTCGAACTCGAAAGCTGTTGTCACACGAAGGCGTTCACGCCGGTGAGGGCGCGGCCGATGAGTAGTTTCTGAATCTGGCTGGTGCCCTCGTAGAGGGTCAGCACCCGCGCGTCGCGCAGATACTTCGACACCGGGTATTCGTCGATGTAGCCGTACCCGCCGAAAACCTGGATGGCGTTGTTCGCGGCCTTCACCGCGGCCTCGCTGGCGAACAGCTTCGCCACCGACGCCTCGGTGCCGAACGGCTTTCCCCGGTCGACCAGGTCCGCGACCCGCCAGGCCAGCAGCCGCGCGGCCTCCACGTCGACGGCGATATCGGCGATCAACTCCTGGACCAGCTGGTAGGAGGCGATCGGTTTGCCGAACTGTTCGCGTTCTCCGGCGTAGCGCACGGCGGCCTCGAGGCAGGCGCGGGCGACACCGACACATCCCGCGGCCACACCCATGCGCCCCTTGTCGAGGGCGGCCATCGCGATCCGGAAGCCCTGCCCCTCGCCGCCGAGTCGCGCCGAATCCGGCACCCGCACCCCGTCGAGCACGATTTCCGCGGTCGCCTGGCCGCGTAGGCCGAGTTTGCCCTTGATCTCGGTGCGGCCGAAACCCGGTACGTCCGTAGGCACGAGGAATGCGGTGACGCCCTTGGGTCCCGGTTGGCCGGTGCGGGCGAAGATCAGCGCGATATCGGCCCAGGTGCCGTTGGTGATGAACATCTTGGTGCCGGTGAGCACCCAGTCCTCGCCGTCGCGGACGGCGCGGGTGGTCAGATTCGCCGCGTCGGATCCGGTGCCCGGTTCGGTGAGGCCGAAGCAGCCCAGCGACTCGCCCGCGCACAGTCGCGGTAGCCAGTCCCGCTTCTGCTGTTCGCTGCCGTAGCTCTTGATCGATTTGCCGACCAGGCCGAGCGAGACCGACACGATGCCGCGCACCGAACTGTCACCGCGGCCGAGCTCTTCGAGCAGCACGCAGTACGACAGCGCGTCACCGCCCGAGCCCCCGTATTCCTCCGGGATCTCGATGCCGAGAAAGCCCATGTCACCGAGCTTGCGCACGATCGCGGTATCCACCGATTCGGCGCGGTCCCAGGCCGCGGCATAGGGCACGACCTCCTTGTCGACCCACGCGCGGGCGACGTCGCGCAGCTCGCGGTGGGCATCGCCGAGTTCCAGATCCATGACGGGAAAACTCCTAACCGAACGTTGTTAGGTATCTACCGCCACGATAAACTAACACTGTTCGGATGTTCAAGGCCCCGGTCCCGGACGGTGTAGGTTGACTCGGCACGGATCGGTGTCGCGGCGAAGGAGGTGGCGAGGATGCCCCGGCCACGGGTACCGCTGCTGAGTCGCGAACGCATCCGCGAGACGGCACTGGAATTGATCGACCGCGACGGACTACCCGAGCTCTCGATGCGGAAACTGGCCGCCGAGCTGGGCGTTCAGGCGGCCTCGCTGTACGGCCACTACCCCACCAAGGACGATCTGCTCGACGATATCGCCGCCGGCATCATGTCCCACGTGGACGCCTCGGCCTTCGAGACCGCCGACTGGCGCACCGGCCTCGTCTCGTGGGCGCGCTCCTATCGCGCGGCCCTGGTCCGCCACCCCAACTTCGTCCCCTACCTGGCCTCGGGCCCCGGTAAGCGCGAGGAGAATCTGCGCGCGGCCGACGCCGTGCACGGCGGCCTGGTCGGCGCCGGCTGGCCACCCCGCCAGGCCACCATGATCGGCGCCGCCACCCGCTATGTGGTGATGGGCTCGACCATCGGGTCGTTCTCCCGCGGCTTCGTCGACGACGTGCAGGTCTACCGCGACCGCTATCCACACCTGGAACAGGCACACCTGCTGCGCGCCAAGGCCGACGAAATCGACTCGGAGAGTTTCGAATTGGCGCTGGAGTCGTTCGTCACGGGCCTCGAGATCCGTTTCGCGGCCATCCAGCAGCGCCGCGCCCGCCGCCGCGAGAAATCCACCGAGGGCTGACACGTCGCCTGGCGGCTTATGCGGCGGGTACAGCGATCTCAGAGGTCGGCGAAGACCGACCGGACCTCGTCCTCGGTCAGCCCGTAGTCGGCCAGCGAATACTTGTGCGCGGGTTTGCGATCGCCCGATTTGCTCTCCTCGTCGAGCGCCCGCATGGCATTGCGGGCGGGTTCGGTGTAATCCAGGCCGAAGGTCGAATAGATCTTCTCGACGGTGCCGAACGGGTCCGCCCGCAGATCCTCGAATTGGACGTCGAGGAACTGGTCGGGGTTGTAACGCATACGCGCGGAATTGAATTCGCGCAGGCCGCGTGACCACAACTCCAACTGGGTGCGGCCGATCGTCTCCCCGGCAAAGGTGTTCGACCAGCCCTTGGTGGCCTGTTCGGACAGGCTGCACGAGGAACCGACGATGGTCACCGGGTCGCGGTGGGTCTGGATGATCAGCGCGTCGGGGTAGACCTCCATCAGCGCGTCCAGCGCGAACAGGTGGCTGGGATTCTTCAGCACCCAGCCCCTGGAATCACCGAGGCCGATCAATTGCAGATTGCGCTTGTGCCGCTCATAGGCGTTGGTCCAGTCCTGCTTCTGCAACCACTGCGAATAGGTCGGCAGGTAGGCCAGCGATTCGTAGGCGATGGACTTCACGGTCTGGCGCAGCAACTGCCAGCATTCCTCGACCTCGGCGGCACTCATGTAGTGCAGGCCCATGAATTCCGGATTGTCGATGTGATGCTGCGCGAAACCGGCATCGATCTGCTGGAACACCGGATTGTCGGCCCAGGTCTCGCGCGGCGGGCGGGGCTGCGGCAGTTCGGTCAGCCACATCTCCAGCGCCTGATGTTGCGGGTCGGCGGCCAGCAGCCGGTGCAGCGCGGTGGTGCCGGTGCGGGGCAGGCCGGTGACGAAGATCGGCCGCTGGATCGCGGTCTCGGCGTACCCGGGGTTCGCCTTCCAGGACGCCTCGCTCAGCGCCCGCGCGACCAGCGCGCCGCGCAGGAAGTAGCGGTTCATCTTGGAACCGAGTTCGGTGAGGTCGGCGTCGCGCCGATACGAGTCGAGCAGCACACCGAGCGCCTCGGTGTAGTCGTCGGGGCCGAAATCGGTGAGGCCGCACGCCTTGGTGGCGGATGCGTGCAGATCCTCGACGGTGCCGACGGTGGTACGAGCGGTCATGAAATTCTGTTCCTCACACGTGGTATTCGCCGCAGTTGACGTCCAGGGTCTGGCCGGTGATGGCACTGGCCCAGTCGGAGGCGAGAAACACCACGGCTCTGGCGATCTCGTCCGGTTCCGGCAGTCGCTTCAGATCCGACCGGGAGGCGGTCTGCTCGTACACCTGGTCGACGGTGATGCCGTATTTCTTGGCGACCTCACCGAAATACCACTTCAGCTGATCGGCCCAGATGTAGCCCGGCGCCACACTGTTGACCCGAATCCCCTTGGCGCCCAATTCGGTTGCCAGCGTCTGCGACATCGCCAGCAGCGCCGATTTGGCGACCTTGTAACTGCCGTAGCGCGGTTCGGAGTGCCGCAGCACCGACGAATTGATCATCACCACGGCGCCGCGGGTCTTGGCCAGTTCGTCGGTGAAGGCCTGGGTCGCGCGCAGCGTGCCCAGCACCGTCAGTTCGAGGCTGTCGCTGATCTGCTGAAAGTCCGTGCGCGCCAGCGATTTCATCGACGGCATCGCGAACGCGTTGTTGACCAGCGCGTCGACCCGGCCGAAGGTCTCGACCGTGCGCTCGACCAGATTCGCCACCGCGGCATCGTCGGTGATGTCGGTCGGCACGATCAGGCTCGTCCCGCCCGCACCGTCGATCTCGTCTGCCACCTCCCGCAGCCGTGATTCGGTGCGCGCGGCCAGCACCACCTTCGCACCGGCCGCGGCCGCCTGAACGCACAGGGCGCGGCCCAGTCCGGGGCCTACGCCGCTGATCACGACCACCTTGTCGGCCAGCAGGCCCGCTGCGGCGCTCATCCGAGCATCCGATCGGCGAAACCGCGCTGGCGGTCGGCGATGCGGGCGCGCCAGCCCTGCTCATCGATGCGGTTGAGGTCGTAGTGCGGCAGCTGCGCCGCCACCTCGTCGAACGGCACCAGCGCGAACCGCGGGCCGTCCGCGGGCGTCATCTCACGGTCGACGCGCTGCCACCGGAACTGCAGGATGCCGCGGCGGCGTCCGGTGGTCTCGATCCAGTTGGCGATGCCCGGGTTGCGCGCCGAGACGACCATGCGGATCATTCCGTCCGGATCGACCTGGGCCTGCGCGCTGTTGAGGCTGGTCTGATGGTTGACGTAGTCGAGGGAGATGTACCAGCGGCTGCCGAGCTGGAATCCCTGATACGGCGCATCGGATTTCGGCACCGTGATCACCAGCGCCTGATCGTCGTCGAGATCGAAGTGGCCGACCGAGGAGTACTGCGTGCTGAGCCCGCCCGGGGTCAGCCGCGGTTCGGTGAGGGTGTTCACCGGCAGGTCGAGATAGAACCATTTGGGGAAGTTGAACCAGGTGTGGATGCGCTGCACCAGCGCCCGCGCCGCCGCCCGATACCGCTTGCGCAGCTGTTCGACACCGGGTTCGGGCGCCGCGGTGCCGATGGTGTCGACGCGCTCGATGCGAATACTGCCCTTCGTCTCCGCGTTCCAGTTGCCGTAGACCTCGCGCACCGCGAGCATCGAGGCGCCCTCGCCGAGGACGAAATAGTTGGGCCCGGCATCGGCTTTCGGCGGCCCGAAGCGGAGCTGGTAGCTGCCGTCCTCGGCGATCTGCAGGCGGCGGTCGTCGAAGGCGTCGTCGCCGTTGGGCACGTCGGTGGCGGTGTAGTCGCCGCGCAGCACCTGGAAGCTGAGGTCGACGGTGCTGCCGCGGACACCGGTGAGCAGATATTCCGCACCCGGCTCGACATTGGCGTGGTAGTAGAGCGTATCCGGGTTGTCCAGGCCCATTTTCGCGTGCGGGCCGGTCGAGCTCACGAAGTACGGGTGGCTGGTGCCGTGCGTGCCCGAGAGCTGCAGGCAGGCGGCGATACTGCCGGCGAGGTAGTCGTAGCCCTCGGCGAGATCCTTCTCGTCGTGGATGAAATCCGCTGCCGCGATCAGCTTCTCGGCCTCGGCGATCGCCGCGGTGAACGGTTCGGTCAGCGGAGCGCCGCCCGGAAGTCCGTTTCCGGTGGCGGTGTCGGTTCCCGGTGACGATCCTGTCGATGTACTCATGTCGTCCTAGCGTGTTGTGCGGGCGGTAGTGCGGTTCACAGTCTCAGTTCGCGGCGGATCAGCGCGGCGATTTCGGCGGGTGAACCGTGTTCGGGAGTGATCACGAGCTCGGCGTGTTCGGGACGTTCGTAGGGTGAGTCGATACCGGTGAACTCCGGCAGCCGGCCCGCACGAGCCTTGGCGTACAAGCCCTTCGGATCGCGGCGCTCACACAGCTCCAGCGGTGTGTCGACGAAGATCTCGTGGAAGTCCAGGCCGCTCGCGGCGTGCACCCCGCGCGCCTGTTCGCGCTGGTCGGCGAACGGGCTGATCACCGAGACGATGGCGATCAGGCCGGCGTCGGCGAACAGGGAGGCGACCTGAGCCACCCGGCGGATGTTCTCGCGCCGGTCGTCGTCGGTGAAGCCCAGGTCGGCGTTGAGCCCGTGCCGCAGATTGTCGCCGTCGAGCCGGTAGGCCGGGCGGCCGGCGGCCACCAGCTGGCGCTCCAATTCCACGGCGATCGTGGACTTTCCGGAGCCGGACAGACCGGTCAGCCACACCGTCGCGCCGGCGTGCGGTCGCTCGCCGCGCCCCACCGACGAGCTGTGCCAGACGACGTCCTCCCGCACCACCGTGGGTGCGGCCGAGGCGTCGGGCACGGACTCCGGTCCGGTGTCGCGGGCCAGGATCATCCCGGCGGCCACGGTCTGGTCGGTGTCCTCGTCGACGAGGATGAAACTGCCGGTGCGGCGATTGTCGCGGTAGCTGTCGACCATCAGCGGGCGCTGGCTGCGCAGGGTGAGACGGCCGATGTCGTTGAGCGCCAAGGCTTGCGCGTCGGTGACCCGGTGCAGGGTGTTGACGTCGAGCCGGTAGTCGAGTTCGTGGACCTGGACGCGGGTGGTCTGCGCGGCGGTGCGGATCGTGTAGCGCGCACCGGGCCGCAGTTCGGTGGTCTCGGAGAACCAGCAGACCATGGCGTCGACCTCGCCGGCGATATGCGGCCGGTTTCCGGGACGGGCCAGCATATCTCCGCGCCCGACGTCGACCTCGTCATCGAGTTCCACCGAGACCGCCATCCCGGTGAACCCCTCGTCCACCTTCACCCCGCCGGGCCCCCAGATCCGCGCGACCCGCGACGAGCGCCCGGACGGCAGCACGACCACCTCGTCGCCGGGTTTGAAGATGCCGCCCGCGATGGTTCCGGCATAGGTGCGATGGCCGGCCCCGCCGGCGTCGGCGGCGTGCGGGCGGATCACGTACTGCACCGGCAGCCGCGCGTCGATCAAATTGCGATCCGAGGCGATATGCACCTGTTCGAGGTGGCTCAGCAGCGGCGGGCCCGCAAACCACGGCGTATGCGCGGAATCGGTGACCACGTTGTCGCCGTGCAGCGCCGAGACCGGCACGAAACTCAGATCACCGACCGTCAGCTTCGCCGCGAAATCGGCGAATTCCTCGCGGATCTCCTCGAACCGCGCGGCCGACCAGTCGACCAGATCCATCTTGTTCACGCACACCACCAGGTGCGGCACCCCGAGCAGCGAGGCCAGGAAGGCATGCCGGCGGGTCTGTTCGACCACGCCCTTGCGCGCGTCGACCAGGATCAACGCCAGATCGGCCGTGGAGGCGCCGGTCACCATATTGCGCGTGTACTGCACATGCCCCGGGGTGTCGGCGATGATGAACTTGCGGCGCGGCGTGGTGAAGTAGCGGTAGGCCACGTCGATGGTGATGCCCTGTTCCCGCTCGGCGCGCAGGCCGTCGGTCACCAGCGCCAGATCCGTTGCGGCATCGCCGCGTTGGGCGCTGGCCCGTTCGATCGCGGCCAGCTGATCGGAGAACAGGCTCTTGGAGTCGTAGAGCAGGCGGCCGATGAGGGTGGATTTGCCGTCGTCGACACTGCCGGCCGTCGCGAGACGTAACAGATTGCGGCTCATCAGAAGTAGCCCTCCCGCTTGCGGTCTTCCATCCCGGATTCGGAGATGCGGTCGTCGGCGCGGGTTGCGCCGCGTTCGGTGAGCCGGGTGATCGCGGTTTCGGCGATCACGGCCGCCGGATCGCCGGCCTCGCTCTCGATACATCCGGTGCAGGTGGCATCGCCGACGGTGCGGAACCGGACCGTCGTCTCGAACACCGGCTCGTCCGCGCCCGGAGTCAGGAAGGGATTGGCGGCCAGCAGCATGCCGTCCCGCCGGAAGACCGGGCGGCGGTGCGCGTAGTACAGCGGCGGCAGTTCCACCGCCTCGCGGTCGATGTACTCCCAGATGTCGAGTTCGGTCCAGTTCGACAGCGGAAAGACCCGGATGTGCTGGCCCGCACGGTGTTTGCCGTTGTAGAGGTTCCACACCTCCGGGCGTTGCGCGCGCGGCTCCCAAGCGCCGAATTCGTCGCGGAAACTGAACACCCGCTCCTTGGCGCGCGCCTTCTCCTCGTCGCGCCGCGCGCCGCCGAACACGGCATCGAAGCGATGTTCGGCGATCGCGCGCAGCAATGTGGTGGTCTGCAGCCGATTCCGGCTCTCCCCCGGACGTTCGGTCACCCGCCCGGCGTCGATATCGTCCTGCACCCGCGCCACCAGCAGCCGCGCACCGAGCCTGGCCGCCGTGCGATCGCGGAAGTCGATCACCTCGTCGAAGTTGTGCCCCGTGTCGACGTGCAGCAGCGCGAACGGCAGCGCCGCCGGCCAGAACGCCTTACGCGCCAACTCCAGCATCACCGCCGAGTCCTTACCGCCGGAGAACAGCAGCACCGGTCGTTCGAAGGTGGCCGCCACCTCCCGGAAGATGTGCACCGATTCGGCCTCGAGGGCCGACAGATGCGACAGCTCGTATCCCGTCCGCATCACATTCGCCTTGTCCGCATCGCTCGCCCCGCTTCCCCGCATCCGAAATCTCGACTGCTCAGAGGTTGCGGTGTCGAATATTCGACGCTATTGTTCGATATTGTGACACCGACGATAAGCGGATGCCGGTGCGTCGGTCAAGGGGCTGTCGACCCCCGCGCGGGTTTCGCCACCACACCTGGCCATAGGTCGCGATCCGCACCGCCGAACGCACCAATCCACGCCACCGCACTCGAAGGACCAAGCCTGCGGCGACCGGTACGGTGAGCGGCGGTGTGACCCGTCGGGCGCGGCGCGATCACCGGCCGCATGGATCGGCCCATCGACCAGGAAAGGGCGCCATGTCCGAGGGCACCGACATCGCTACTCCCACTGCCTCCGCGGGATCACCGCCCACGCATCGGGTGGTACGGGTGATCGAACTGCTGTCGCGCCGGCCGGCCGAGCACTTGTCGCTGGCGCGGATCGTGCGCGAGACCGGACTCTCGCGGGCGACGGCACATGCGGTACTGACCCAGCTCACGGCCGACGGCTGGACCGTGCGCGATCTCGACGGCAACTACGGTCTGGGGATGGGGCTGCTCGCCGTCGCACGCCGTGCGGAGGCGGCGTTCCCGCTGCGCCGGCTGGCCGCAGACCTGCTGCGGGAATTCGTTGCCGCACAGGGCTTTCCAGTCTTCCTGGCCGAGCGCGACGACGGGTCGATCATCATCACCGAGGTCGCCGGCACCCCCTCGGTGCCGTGGATCCGGCAGGGCCGCCGCCTGCCCCTGGCGCCGCCGGTCGCGCGCGAATTCATCGCCTGGGCACCAGTTTCCGAACGCACCACCTGGATCGACCACGCCGACCCCGCCCATCGTGCACGCCTGCTCGCGGTACTCGACGCCGTCCGCGCCCGCGGCTACTCCGTCGAACGCCTCGCCGACGAATCCGCACCCATACTCGAAGCCCTTGCCGCCCTGCGCAACTCACCGGTCACCGACCCGCTCCGCAACCGCCTGGGCAGCATGATCACCGACCTGATCACCATCGACTACCTCCCCGACGAACTCGGCGCCGAAAACGCCGTAGTCACCGTCGCCGCCCCCATCTTCGCCGGCGACCGCGTCATCGCCGCCGTGGTCGCCTGCCCCGACACCCGCCTGTCCGCCCAGCACCTCACCAACCTCGGCGCTGCCATCACCGCCACCGCGGAAAAAATCACCCGAACCACCACCGGCACCTGACCGACCCGCTTGCCGGCGTCCGAGCACAGAAATGCCAGGCGACCCCAGCAGCCGTCTCGCCACCGACGGTCCACACCAGCTCACCAACCCACAACGTCCTCGCCACCCGCGCCCAGGCGGACGTTCAGCGTTGCGCGACAACGACATCGGAGCGCCGCTATCTATGTCGCCGGTCGTTGGTTATGCGATCTGTCGCCGATGCCCGGGCCGCAGAATGCCGTGGAAGGAGGACTCGCCTGGTCCCCGCCGGGCGTCAACATGCCACAACCGGTCCACGCGCGCATCGGCACGGCGGCAACTACGGTCGGGATGTGCCGACCTCAACCTTCCCACGCCTTTCCCTCCTTGTCCGCCGTGCCGTTCCCCACCTGTCGATTTCGATCGCCGCACTCGCAGCGACCGCGGCCTTGACCGGCTGCGGGTCCGAAACCTCAACGCCCGCAACGACTACCACCGTCGCGGGCACGTCGACCGCCACTGGGCACACGTCCGGCGACGCGACCAGCACGCCGAAGGCCGCGAACCCCACTCAGCCCTCCGGCGTGACCACATCCCCCTCGCCCGGCACGGTCACCGTTCCCGATGTCCGCGGCGATCGCCCGGCCCTCGCCGACCAACTCCTCACCGCCGCCGGCCTGCGCGCGCACATCACCGGCGGCACCGGCCGCGGGCCGGGCGGCGGGCAATGCGTCATCACCAACCAGAACCCCGACGCGGAGACCTCGGTACCCACCGGTACCACGATCGAGCTCACCACCGGCGAGGTCGGCGGGCAGAGTCCCTGCTGAACCGCGGCCCTCGCGTTACGGTCGCGCCATGGAGTTTTCCGGAGGCTGGGATACCGTGGCGACCTTGGTCGACGACCGCTGGGTCGAGCGGCGGCCACGTCGCCCGGAGGTCGCCGCGCAGCTGCTGCGCGAAACGCGGCTGCTGCCGTGGCTGGCGGCACAACTGCCGTTGCAGGTGCCGGTTCCTCGGGTGGCCGGGGAGAACCCACTCGTCGTACGCCATGCGTTGATTCCGGGGAGCGCAATCGAAACACCCTGTGCCGAACAGGGTTTCCTGATCGGTCGATTTCTGCGCGCCCTGCACGACTGTCCCGCGAATTTCCCGCCGATACCGTCGTCCACGGCGATATCGGTCCCGAGCACATTCTGGTCGCCGCCGGCCGCATCACCGGCGTGATCGATTTCGGCGACGCTCACCTGGGTGATCCGGCCATCGACCTGGCATGGGCGCTGTACGGCGCGCCACCCGAGTTCTCGAACGCCGTGACCGCCGCGTACGGGGTGACCGGCGAACTTCGCAGCCGGGCGTCGGTGTGGCATCGGCTCGGGCCGTGGCACGAGGTGTCCCACGGCCTCGAGACCGGCTCGGCCACTCATATTCGCAGCGGACTGGCCGGCCTGCTCGAGCGCCTGTCCCCGGCAAATCAACCACGCAGCCGGTAGCTGGGGCCCGGGTTCGCCGCGACGTAGTCGGCCCACGTGCGGGTGCCGTCGGCGTGCTCGGGACAGGTGTTGTCGCCGGTACGGAAGCTCCGCGCGATCTTGCCGGGAAGCGGGAGCGACACCGTCCGCCGAGGGCGCCCGTAATGCTGCTGCCACGTCGTCACCAGCTCACCCAGCGTGGACACCTGCGGTCCACCGAAATCCGCCGCACGGCCGCGAGGTTCCCCTTCGACCAGGTCGGCCAGGCGGGTGGCGACATCTTCGGTGGCGACCGGCTGGAAGCGGAAATCCAAGGGCAGCGGGGCGATCGGAAGCTTCTGCACCCCAGCGAGCACCGCGGCGATCAGATCGTGGAATTGGGTCGCGCGCTGAATCGTGTGCGGCACACCGCTGTCGGCGATCAGATGTTCGCAGGCGAGTTTGTTGCGGTAATAGCCGAAGGGGATGCGGTCGATGCCGACGATCGACACGTAGATCAGATGCCGCGCTCCCCCAGCGGCCGCGAGCAGGTTCCGCGTCTGCTCGATATCCGGTTTACCGAACCGCCGGAAATCCGAGGCGGCGTGCACGATCGACTCCGCACCCGCGGCAGCGTCGCGCACCCCGGCCCCCGTCGTCAGATCCCCCACGTGCGTCCCCGCACCCGGGCGCCGCGATAGCACCCGCACGTCGTGCCCGCGTTCGCGCAGCCGATCCACGATGTGCCGCCCGAGCGCGCCTGTCCCACCGGTCACCAGCACTGTGCTCATGCCTCCACCCAACCCCGCACCCGTGGTCCGGGCAAGCACCCGACAGCCGATGTCACATCCCGATCACCGCCCGCCAGGGTAGGCGGCGGCGGGTTGGGTGATGGTGAATCCATCGTGCAAACCTCGCCGAATTCGGCGGTTTTCCGCATTTCCTGTGGCGGTTTGCACGAAAAGTTCACGGTACGCCCGGCCTCCACCTCGTCCGGCACACCCGCACATCGGTAGGCACGTCGTCCGAACCACCCTGCGCTGGAACCGATCCCACATCCCCCGCGTCGAAGTATCCGGGGGGCCGAATGCCGGAGAGGTGACGGCCGATCCCGATCGGCATCGGATTCAGTCGCAAGGACGGACATATGATTGCTCGGCGTTCGGATATCGCCACATACATCGTGGTGGCGTACGCACTCGCGTGGGTGCTCGCGTCGATTCCCTGGATCGACGGGAAGGGGCTGGAATCGGTCCCGTGGCTGCACGAGGGAGCGGCCCTCATGATGTTCGCCCCGACAGTGGCCGTCCTGGTCGCACGGTCGAGGATGCGGCAGCCCGTCCTCGCGCGCCCCGCCGCACCGGGCGTCGCGGCGGCTCCCGGCTTCGCCGCCGACGTCGGCCTCGGTCTCGGTCCGGCACCTGCTCGCACCGCCCGGTTGATCGTCGCCGCCTGGCTCGGCACGCAGATGGTCTTGTGGATCGCCTACGAGATCAGCGCGGCGCTCGGCTGGTTCCATTTCGATCTGGAGAAACTCGACACCTCGATGGTGGCCGCGTTGCTGCTCGAGACGCTGACGACGGTCGTCATCTCGACACTGCCGAACGCTCTCGGCGAAGAAATCGGCTGGCGCGGATGGCTACTGCCGCAATTGATCTCCCGCTACGGCACTGCGGTGGCGCTGATCGCGACCGGCGTCATCTGGGCCCTCTGGCACGCGCCGCTCACATTGCTCGGCTACGGCTTCCCCGATATCGGCGCCTGGTCGGCGCCGGCCTACATCCCGTTCTGCATCTGCTTCGGCGCCGTCCTCGGCTGGCTGCGCCTGCGGTCGGCCAGCGTGTGGCCCGCGGCGGTCGCGCACGCGTCGTTCAACAGCGCGGCGTTGATCTTCGGCGCCCTGCAGTCCGCCGATGCGAGCGAGCACGCGCACACGCTACTGAGCGGTTCCGGCATTCCCGGCTGGATCCTGTGGGCGGCCGTGGCGACCGCGCTGTTCGCCTTCGCGCCGATTGCGAAAACCCCCGCACCTGCACTGCAATCTTCGGTGCAGACGTAGCGCCGCTACTGTGGTTAGCTTTGAGGCCATGAGTACCACGCTCGCTGCTCTTCCGGAGGAATACCTGCCCCGCGACACCGCGGATGTCGTTCGCACAGTGCGAGATTCACGACCGCAACCGCTGACCGTGCGCGGCGGCGACCACAGCAGCGAGCAACTCGACGACGAACCGGCCCCGCCCGACCGCCGCATCGTGATGTCGCTGCGGCGGATGAACCGGGTGCAGGCGGTGGACGCCGACGCGCGACTGGTACGGGTGCAGGCCGGCGCACGACTGTCCGATATCGATCGCACCCTGGCCGCGCACGGCCTCGGGCTGCCGATCGTCGGCGACCACCGCGAGATCACCGCCGGCGGTTTCGCGGCCGTCGGCGGACTCAGCGCGGCCTCACATCGCTACGGCATGTTCAGCGACAA
The DNA here is from genome assembly GCF_001612965.1 of Nocardia kruczakiae NBRC 101016. Taxonomy (GTDB): domain Bacteria; phylum Actinomycetota; class Actinomycetes; order Mycobacteriales; family Mycobacteriaceae; genus Nocardia; species Nocardia kruczakiae. The sequence continues at coordinate 102,778 of NZ_BDBL01000010.1, read as the reverse complement.
CGTGGTCGCCCTCGAATACGTGGACCCCGAGGGCAGATTCGGCACCTGCGGGCGCACCCACCACGCCGACCGATTCCGGCGCATCCTCGGCGGAGCCGGGCGCACCGGCATCATCACGGCGCTGACGCTGCAAGCCATCGAGGTCGACAAGGACCACACCTGGCTGACATCCGACGCGCACCGATTCCTCGACTTCGACACCTTCGTCGAGCACTCACACGCCGAGATCACCCGCCCCGGTGATGCTCTGCTGCAGGTCGGCCGCTGGGTCGACACCGCGCCGCTGCGGGTGTCGCGACCGGTCGGCACCGGGAACATCCAGCTCGGCACGGTCCGCTTCGGCCAGTGGTCGAGTCTGCATCCCACCACCGCCACTCCCTCGCTGCGAGCCCGCCGCGAACTGGGCGCGCGGGCGCGAAAGTCGTTGGGCGCCATCGCCTCCGCCGCGGGCGGCCGCGCCGGTATGCCGGTGCGCAACGCCGCCGCCGGTGCGCTGATGTTCGCGCCGAAGGTGCTGACGCTGCGCGACGCCGAATACCTCGCCGACACGGTGATCAGCTCCTCCGAGCGCGGCCCCGCCTACCGGGTCGCGCTCTTCGCGCCCATGAGCAGCTACAGCACCGTCTTCCACCGGCTGCACGACCTGTTCGCCGACCATCGCGAACGCAGCGGCGCCATCACGGTCATCTCCGCCATGACCTACGGCGTGCGCTCCCCGGATCTGCACGAATCCGTGGGCGAAGACCACGGCTTCATCACCTTCACCTGCCGCCTGCGCCCCACCGGCACCTACTCCGGCCGCTCCGGCGCCCCGGAACTGGTACGCGACATCACCTCCGGCATCGACGACATCTGCCGCTCCGAACGCGCCCGCCGCTACCACACCCCCGACTGATCCCTTTGCGTAGACCGAACGCCCCGGCAGACATGTCGGGGCGTTCGGCTTCTCCGGCGATATCTCGAACGGCCCCCGGTAACGACGAAGCGCCCCGGCCGAAGCCGGGGCGCTCGAGATTTTCGTCGGGTACTCAGTGCTTCTCGGGTCCCACGTGGTACTCGAACACCAGGCCGGCGACCGAGGCCAGGACGCAGAGCACGCCCAGGCCGATCAGCCAGTACTGGAAGAACGCGAAGCCGAGCGCGGTGACCGAGGCGGAACCTGCCAGCAGGATGGGCCAGAAGCTGCCGGGCGAGAAGAAGCCCAGGTCGCCGGCGCCGTCGATGATCTCGGCCTCTTCGTAGTCCTCGGGGCGCAGATCCAGGCGGCGGGCCACGAAGCGGAAGTAGGTGCCGACGATCAGCGTCAGTCCGGCGGTCAGCACGATGGCGGTGGTACCCGCCCATTCGACGCCGGTGCGGGACTGGCCGGTGAAGAATCCGTAGACGACCGCCACGATGATGAAGAACACCGTGAGCAGCTCGAAGATGCGTGCTTCGACCTTCATGTCAGTTCAGTACCCTTCTTACTTGCTCTCGGCCTGGCTGGCTTCACGCGCGGTGCGACGGGTGTCGAACGGATGCGTGGTCGTCGCGACCGGCGACTCGCCGATGCTCGACAGGGCCTCGGCATTGGTCTTACCCGCTTCGCGGGCGGCGATGTACTTGTCGAACTTGTCCGGCGTCACAGCACGCACCTCGAAGTTCATCATCGAGTGGAAAGTACCGCACATCTCCGCGCAGCGGCCGACGAAGGCACCCTCGTGCTCGATCTTGGTGATCTGGAAGGTGTTGTCGGAGTGGTTTTCCTTCGGGTTCGGCATCACGTCGCGCTTGAACAGGAACTCCGGCACCCAGAAGGAGTGGATGACGTCGGCGGAGGCCAGCTGGAATTCCACGACCTTGTTGGTCGGCAGCACCAGCACCGGGATCTCGTTGGACGAGCCGACGGTCTCCACCTTGTCGTAGTGCAGGTAGGAGATGTCGTTGGCGGGCAGGCCGTGCACCGGACCCGGCTGCGGGTGGCCGTCGGCGGTGCGCTCCTTGTACTCGCTCTGAATCTGCTCGTTCAGCGCCTGACGGGCCTGGTCGACACCGTCGTGGACCTGGCCGTTCTGGCCGACGACCTTCTGGTAACCGAACTTCCAGTTCCACTGGAACGCGGTCACGTCGACGACCACATCCGGGTTCGAGGTCTTCTCGTGCACGTAGTTCTGCACGACCACGGTGAAGTAGAACAGCACCGCGATGATCACGAACGGAATCGCGGTGTAGGTCAGCTCCAGCGGCACGTTGTAGCCGGTCTGCCGCGGGAACTCCGGGGAGTTCTTCTTCTTGCGGTGGAAGGCCACGGTCCAGAAGGTCAGGCCCCAGACCAGCACACCCATCGCCAGAGCGGCGACGACCGACCACGTCCACAGTTCCCGCATCCGGGTCGCCTGCGGGGTCACACCCGAGGGCCAGCCGAACCGAAGCACGGGATTGTCGATCGAGCAGCCCGAGACGAGCATCACGGTGATCCCCATGGACACCGCCAGCCCGGCCCGCCGAAGGATGCGGCCCCGCCGTACCCGGGCGGGTCGTGCCCCTATCGCTTCGCTCGCCTTGTGCGCCACGCTCAACGCCTTCCTGGTCGTCCATCCGACACGGCGCCACCCGGAGGCCGGGCGGCGCGTTTTCAGCACGTTCGGGAGCCTTCCGCGAGCCGCACCGAACGCACGGCCGACCACGAGAGTTCCCGAGTACTACGCAGCGTAGACCAAACCGCCTCCCGCGTTGTGCCCGGGTCGCTTTCGACACACCGGCCACCGGGTGCGATGCCCGGCCGCAGCTCCGCCCCGCTCACGCGCGCGGGCGCGAAATCCCTGGCGAGCGCGACCGCCGCCCAGCGAGGCGACGAGCGGGGCCGCGGTGCGGCATACTCGGGGACTGGTTTCGAATGTTCTCCGCGTACCCGATCCGGAAACGAGGTTCTCGACGCAGTGTGTGGACTGCTGGGATTTCTGACCGCCGATGTGGCCACCGACTCCGTCGTACAGCAGGTGTACGACGCCTTGCAGTGCGGGCGCCATCGCGGCCCGGACGAGCGCGGCACCTGGCACGACGTACACATCATCCTGGGCTTCAACCGTCTGTCGATCATCGACATCGAGCATTCGCATCAGCCGCTGCGCTGGGGTCCGCCGGAGAATACCGAGCGTTATGCGCTGGCGTTCAACGGTGAGATCTACAACTACCTGGAGTTGCGCGCGCAGCTGAGCGAGGAGTTCGGCGCGCGGTTCGCCACCGAGGGTGATGGTGAGGCGATCGTCGCCGCCTATCACCACTGGGGCACCGCGGCATTCTCCAAGCTGCGCGGCATGTTCGCCTTCGCCATCTGGGACACCGACACCCAGGAGCTGGTGCTGGCCCGCGACCCGTTCGGCATCAAACCGCTGTTCCTGGCCACCGGCCCGGGCGGCACCGCCTATGCCAGCGAGAAGAAGAGCCTGCTGGAACTGCTGCCGGCGCTGAATCTCTCCGACGCGTTGGATCCGCGCGCGCTCGAGCACTACACGGTGCTGCAGTACGTGCCGGAGCCGGAATCGCTGCACGCGAACATCCGCCGCCTGGAATCCGGCTGCTACGCCACCCTGCGCCCCGGCGCCGCGCCGGAAGTCACCCGTTACTTCGAGCCGAACTTCCGGGTTCGCCCGTTCGCGGCCGGCTCGGAGGAGGCCCGCTACCGCGAGATCGCGGCGGTGCTCGAGGATTCGGTCGCCAAGCACATGCGCGCCGACGTCACCGTCGGCGCCTTCCTGTCCGGCGGCATCGATTCCACCGCCATCGCGGCGCTGGCGATCCGGCACAACCCGAATCTGCTCACCTTCACCTCGGCGTTCGAGCGGGAGGGGTATTCGGAGGCCGATGTGGCGGCCGAGACCGCGGAAGCGATCGGCGCGAAGCATTTCATCCGCACCGTCAGCCCCGAGGAGTTCGCGGGCGCGATCCCCGAGATCGTCTGGTATCTCGACGATCCGGTGGCCGATCCGGCGCTGGTGCCGCTGTATTTCGTGGCCCAGGAGGCCCGCAAGCACGTCAAGGTGGTGCTGTCCGGCGAGGGTTCCGACGAGCTGTTCGGCGGCTACACGATCTACCGGGAACCGTTGTCGCTCAAGCCTTTCGAGTATCTGCCGAAGGGCCTGCGGCGGCTGGCCGGCAAGCTCTCGGACCGGATTCCGGACGGGACGCGCGGCAAGAGCCTGCTGCACCGCGGTTCGCTGCCACTGGAGCAGCGCTACTACGGCAACGCCCGCAGCTTCAACGACGCCCAGTTGCGTTCGGTGCTGCGCGAATTCCGCCCGGAGTGGACGCATCAGGATGTGACGGCCCCGATCTACGCGCGCTCACGCGGCTGGGATCCGGTGGCGCGCATGCAGCATCTGGACCTGTTCACCTGGTTGCGCGGTGACATCCTGGTCAAGGCCGACAAGATGACCATGGCCAATTCGCTGGAGTTGCGGGTGCCGTTCCTGGACCCCGAGGTGTTCGCGGTCGCCGAGCAGATCCCGTATCAGCAGAAGATCACCAAGGAGACCACCAAGTACGCGCTGCGCCGCGCGCTCGAGACGATCGTCCCGGCGCATGTGCTGCACCGCCCGAAACTGGGCTTTCCGGTGCCGCTGCGGCACTGGCTGCGCGGACCGGAACTCTACGACTGGGCCGCCACCCAGATCGCGGAATCGCAGACCGACCATCTGCTGGACAAGTCCGCGATCAAGGCCATGCTCGAGGCGCACCGCGCCGGCAACGGCGACCACAGCCGTCGCCTGTGGACGCTGCTGGTGTTCATGATCTGGCACGGCATCTTCGTCGAGGACCGCATCAAGCCCGATATCCAGGAGCCGACCTACCCCGTGCGGCTCTAGCCGGCGGATACCAGCGACGCGGGCGTCGTACCGCGGCCGATCACGGCCGGCGGTGCGGCGCCCGTCCCGTGTGCAGCGATCCCCTTCGCACGCCACTCGTAGTCACGTCATCTTTTCGTCGCTCTTGAACGTGCCGTTAAATAGCGGTACATTAAGTGGCGTCAAGCTAGTCGAGCGGCCCGATCGGGCCGCGGACGGATACGACCGAGACGCGTACCGAAGGAATTCCGATGGTTCGAAACGACCTGTCCTCGAAGCTCCGCACCCGCATGTCACGCACCGTGATCACGGTCGCCATCGCGGCGGCACCGATCGTGGCGGCCGCCGCCCCCGCTCTCGCCGAGCCGGCGGCGGCCCCGGCCCAGTCCCAAGCCCAGGAAATCCACGGCTGGGGCCACCATGGCTGGGGCCATCACGGCGGCTGGGGAATGCCGGGCTGGGGCCTGCCGCGCGGAGGCTACGGCGGCTTCTATCCCGGATGGAACAGCCCGTGGTCGGGTGGATACGGGTACGGGTACGGCTACGGTTACTCGCCGTTCTCGACCGGCAGCGCCTCCTGACCCGATATCCCATCGGCTCGATCGCAACCGGCATGCGGCCTAACCTCGTAGCTATGTGCCGAAATATCACCGCCCTGCGCGGGCTCGAACCGGAAGCCACGGCCGAGGAGATCGAGGCGGCCGCGCTGCAGTACGTCCGCAAGGTGGGTGGTCTGAGCAGTATCTCCGCGGCCACCCGCCCCGCGGTCGACGAGGCCGTCGCCGAGATCGCCGCGGCCACCACCCGCCTGCTGGCGGCTCTGCCCGACCGCAAGGTGCCGCCGAAGTCGGTTCCGCCGCTGCGGCGGCCGGAGGTGCAAGCGCGCATCGCCGCCCGCGCCTGAGCCCGGAGCGGACCTAACCTTTCGCCACCACCCGGACCGTCGACAGGGTGGGGTCGGTGGCATCGGGAAGTCGCATGCCGGCGGCGAGACCGCTGCGCAGATAGTCGAGCACCGCCGCGTCGGCCCGACGGGAGACCGGATCGCCGAGGCGACGCACGGTTCACGTCGCCTCGCCACGGCACAGCAGCGTCCTGGAGCCGTCGTCCCGGCTCGTGATTCACCCGGAGTTCGCCGTGGCGTGGGGCTTTCTGAACCCGCGCACGGTTGGCTGGAGGTATGGACGAGCGGGATGCGTCGGAGCCGGTAGCGGAGCAGGCGGGTAGCGCCGGGGCGGCGGCCGGTCCTGGTTCGACGCCGGGCACCGGTACCCACGGAGATGTCACCGCCGGGCCGCAAGCCGCTGCTCGTGTAGGTGGACCGGAGGGAGGCGGCACTCGCCCCGACCGATCGCGCGGGGTGAGCCGGCGATGGCTGTTCGGCGCGTCGGGAGCGGCGGCGATCGCGGGGCTGGCCGTGGGTGCGGGGGCGACGGCGGCATTGCACGGCGACGGTTCCTCGACCGGCAGCGGCGGGCGATTCTGGCCGGTGTCACCGGAATTGGCGACGGGTCCGGCCCGGATCGCCGCGCCGCCGGTGACGGGTTTGCACCTGCAGTTCGGTGCCGACGCCGCGCGCGAGGCCGTGGTGAGCTGGCAGAGTTCGGCATCGGTGCGCAATCCGGTGGTGCGATTCGGCACGGCCACAACCGGATTCGGCGCGACCGCGCAAGCCCAGACCCGGGTCTACCGGGACGCCGCCTCGGGCACCGAGGTATACGCCCATCACGCGGTCCTGACCGGGCTCACCCCGGACACCGATTACATCTACGCCGCCGGCCACGACGGTGCCACACCGGAATTGGGCACCCATCGCACCGCGCCGACCGGCCGGGCCGCGTTCCGCTTCATCAGCTTCGGTGATCAGGGCACTCCGACGCTCGGCAAGCTGGACAACGGCCGCTACGTCAACGACAACCTCGGCTCCCCCGTCGCCGGTGACGTCACCGCCGGGATCGAACATCTGGCCCCGCTGTTCAATCTCGTCAACGGCGATCTGTGCTACGCCAATCTCGCCACCGACCGGATCCGCACCTGGAACGACTGGTGGGCCAATAATTCTCGGTCCGCCCGGCACCGCCCGTGGATGCCGGCGCCCGGGAATCACGAGAACGAGCGCGGCAACGGCCCGATCGGTTACGAGGCGTTCCAGACGTATTTCACCGTGCCCGACAGCGGCGCCGAGGACCTCGCGCGCGGGCTCTGGTACGCCTTCACGGTCGGCTCGGTACGGGTGATCGCGGTGGCCAACGACGACATCTGCCTGCAGGACGGCGGCAACTCCTACGTGCACGGCTACTCGGGCGGCGCCCAGAAACGTTGGCTGAGCAAGGAATTGGCGGCCGCCCGGGCGGACCGCGCGATCGACTGGATCGTCGTGTTCATGCACCAGACCGCGATATCCTCCGCCGACAAGGCCAACGGCGCCGATCTGGGGATCCGCCAGGAATGGTTACCGCTGTTCGACCGCTACCAGGTCGACCTGGTGCTGTGCGGCCACGAACACCACTACGAGCGTTCCCATCCCGTGCGCGGCGTCCTCGGCAGCGACACCCTCACACCGAAACCGGTTCCGGAGGCGGTCACGCCGGCCACTGCGACCGCGCCCGAAATCATCGACACCTCCCGGGGCACAGTGCATCTCGTGATCGGCGGCGGTGGTACCTCCGTCCCCTCGAACGGGCTGTTCTTCCCCGGACAGCAGTGCCGGGTGATCACCGGTGTCGGCGCCGTCGACCCCGCCACGGGCAAGAAGGCGCCGATATACGTGATGGAGCAGGCGCCCTGGTCTGCCTTCAAGGACCCCGAACATCCTTACGGGTTCTGCGCTTTCGATGTCGATCCCGGTGCTCCCGGCGGCCACACCACCATCACCGCCACCTACTACGCCGTGACCGACACGCTGAAGCCGGTGGACAGTTTCATTCTCACGCGGCCGCGTTCGGACCACTGACCCGCCCGAGGTCATCGGCACCTGCACCGACGTGAACGGCTCGGCCCACATCCACTGCCGGCCACCTGTCCCGCCCGCACATCCCCGACCGCACCCGTCACGCCGCGCACAACACCGTCGATCATCGGCCCGGCTCTGAGCACCGTAGGCAGCGAGACGACCCCGCCACCGGCGCCCCGTACGCGTCCCGCGGTATCGCGGCGATCGCGTCGCCCTCGGCTACGAGTGCCGCCCGTCACCGTGAATCGTCCATGCGCGCAACCGATCCGCCGCGTCACGACGACGCATCGCTCACGATCTCCGGTAACCGATCCGCACCCCAGCTGCGGTGGATGTATCCGACGACCCGGTCCAGTTCCGTGCGCTCCACCGCAGCCGGTTCACCGCGTTCGAGCGGATCGAAATGGAAGATGTAGAGCCGCGACGCGAACTGTTCGAACGGCAGCGATCCCTCCCCGAACCGTTCGCCGTGTCCGGCGGTGCCGACGACCACGCCGTCGCCCCAGTCCTGTCCGCTGTCGTTGTTCGGGTTGTAGAAGTAGACCCGCATGGTGTCCTGCGGATCGAGGCTGACCCGCAGGACGGTGATCGCGTGCCAGCCGACGAACCGGGCGGCGCTGTCGGTGACCGCGATGCCGGCCGGCTGCGGGTGGATCAGCGGCTGATTGCCGTTGTAGAAGGGGTGGTAGCTGGCGTAGAAGTGCCGCAGGAATTCGTCGACGTCGATCAGCCGCCCGGTCTCCACATCGACGTTGATGCGGAATCCGCGCCCGGACCACCAGCCGTGGAATTCGGGGTTGATCCACCGATGCGGATCGCCCTCGCGACCGACGCAGCGCCGCCCCATCTCCGCGTAGATCCGGTCGAGATGGGGCACGACCAGCAGCGATACCGGGTCCAGATCCATCGGCAGGGTGGTCGCCACCCCGGCCCCGGCCTCCAGCGAGGAAATCGGCTGTCCCTCGAAATGCATGACGATCTCGTCGTCGCGTGCCGCCCATGCCACGGTCTGCAACAGGTAGTCGGGATCGTTGTAGGCCCACATCGACAGGGCGCGCGCCGACTGGCAGGTCGGATTGTCACCCTGCCCCACGCCCAGCGGCAGGCCCAGGATCGACAGCATCCCGGACAGCAGCCGCGCCCGCGCGTCCGGCACCGGCCCGAACACCTCGTGCAGCCGTTCCCGGGAGCGCGACGACACCGGCAGCGCGAGTTGCCGCCACAGCGCGGGCGCGACCGGCGGTTGATACAGAATCCCCCGCTCCAGCAGCAGCGCGAGCCCGTAGATGCCCTGCGCGGTCTCGACGTGCACGGCCTCCTCGATCAGGTTGCGCACGAGTTCGTGGTAGCACAGCAGGCTGTCGCGCCCGGTGCTCGACAATCCCAGCGCCTCACCGAGCAGATATTCCCCTTTGGTCAGCAGGAACCGCAGCAGCACCGCGTGATACGGCGACACCAGCCCGGTATCGTGCATCGAGCGCGCGAAACCCGTTGCCTCGTACTGCAATGCGCTGTCGTCCATACTTTCCAGGCGCGTGCGGTAGACCTCCACACCCGGATCCTCCCGGCACGCGTCGGTGGTGCCGTAGAGGCTGCTGATCAGCCGGTCCGCGCCCAGCCCGCTGGCGCCGAGATCGATATCGGGATTGCTGCGGGCGACAGCGATCTGCGTGATCATCCGCTTCACCTGCTCGACCTGGATGGGACGCTGGCGCAGAATCCGCCAGATCTCGTCGACCAGATGCTCGAGCACCTTCTCGTAGCCGATTTCCTCCACCAGGTGATGCAGCAGCTCCCGCGAGACCCGCGCCATCCGGCCCTGCTGTTCGCGTTCGGCCTCGCTCGGCGGAGTGAACAGCAGGCTCAGATTGACCGCCAGCACCTGCGACAGATGCCCCAGCGCCTGGTCCGCACTCACCGACGGATGCGGGTAATCGCCTTTGGCCACAGCCAGCAATCGCAGATCGCTCACCGTCTCCAGCACCATCGTGTCGGCGTTGGCACTGCGCAGCGAACCCACACTCAATGCGGGAATCAGGATCTCCGGATGCGCCCAGTCGGTGCCGAGGAACAACCCGGCCGCCTCGAGCCCGCTCGCCCGGGCCCGCACCGCCGCGCAGCCGCCGGGCAGCAGCAGCACCCGCCGCAGCGCGCCCAGAACCCTGGACAGCTTGACCTGCTTACCGAAATCGCTGGTGGCGCCGAGAATTCGGGTGGCGTCGTCCAGCATGGCGAGACGTCTGTCCAGAGTGTCGTCGTCGCTGCCGAGTGGACTCAATCAGGATCCTCCCGTGATCCATTCCTGCGAGAAGGAGTCATACGTAGAAGTCGAGTTCTTCCTGTCGCTTCAGCAGGTCCCGCAGAGCGTACGGGTCTTCGCCGAAGAAGTACAGCAGACCCCAGTGATTGCCGAATGCGGTTCGCTTGGTGACCTTTTCCGCCAGCGGGGCGGTGAGTTCGTGGGTTTCGAAATATTCGTGATCCTCCGTCTCCTCCGGGATCGACAACCGGCTGACCACTCGCCGTCGCGGATAGACGCCGAACGAACCGGCGTGCCCTTTCGCATCCACCACCTCGCGGGGGAAGAACGCCTCGATCTCCTCCTCGGTGGTCTTCGGATCGAAGGCGAGTACCAGCGCGTGATAGGCGTTGAAACCGTATGCGCGCTCCAGCAATTCGAATACCTTGAAACCGGGCGGGCGATAGGCGACCTCGCCGAAATACATCTCGCCGTCGCTGGTGACGAAGTATTCCGGGTGCACGAACCCGAATTCGATATCGAAGGTTTTGATCAGCTTTTCCACCTGGCGGGTGATCTCCGGACGATACTTCTCCAGTTCCGGCGTGGCGGGGACGAAGACGGAGTAGCCGAGCCGCACATATTCGGAGATGTTGAGGAATCGGATCTTGCCGTCGTGGATCCACGCCTCGACCGCGAATTCCCAACCGTCCAAATGGGATTCCATCAGCACCGGGAACTCGTCGTCGGGGATCGCGTCGATCTCGTCGGGGGTGCGGATCACGCGGTGCCCGAGGCAGCCGGCCTTGTCGAATGCCTTGATGTGGATCGGATCGTTCGGATCGCCGTCGAGTTTCAGCAGGGTCTGGTTGACGCGCTTGAGGAACCGGATGACGTCGTCACGCTCGTGCGCCTCCTCGAAGATGCCCACTCGGATACCGCCCAGCTGCGCGCGCCGTTTCATCAGCGATTTGTCGCGCAGCAGCATGGCCTGGCCGAGCAGCCGAGGATTGTCCAACAGCACCGAATTGATCGCGCCCGCCCATTCCACGGTCTCCTCGAAGATCGGGATGGCGACGTCGACGCCCATCTCCTTCAGGGTTTCCGCGATTTCCACGGACCGGTCGTTGAGTCGTTCGAAATTCCAGCAAAGATAGGGGATGTCGTGTTCGGTGCAGTACTCCTCTGCCCACTCCGGAGCTACCACGACATAGCGCCGATCGAATCGGTCCACCGCTTCGACCGCGTTCAGACTCCAACCCAGCAGGGCGACATAGCCTTTGTCCGGGTTCCTGCTCTTCGATTCACGGGATGACATCGACAAACCTGCTCCCCTCTTCGACCTCGGTGCACGTTCGTCGATTGCGAGGTCGTCTTGTCGCGCGGTGGTCCTGCGCTCGACACCGGGGCTGCGAATTCGGCGGGCTCCGGCATCGCCGCGCGTGCGCTCGGCATCGTCGGCGGGCGGCAACAACGGCGATCCGCTCTATCACCGTCATTGCCCACGGATACCCCGGTGCCTCATTCCCAAACAGAGGCAATGCGGTTGCGATATTGACGCACAACCGTTTTCGCTGGTCATCGTTCTCCGGTGCGGAGAAGACCGCACGTCGATCGAGAACTCGACGGCGCGTCAGGACAATGACAGCACCGCGGCGGTGACCGCGACCGTCACCTCCACGGCGGCACCGAGCACATCACCGTTCAGCCCGCCGAAACGCCGCACACAATGCCACACCAGCACCGCCACAGCGGCCAGCGCCCCGGCGACCGCGACCGGCCCGAGCCAATACGCGGGCGCGGCGACAACGCCGGCCACGATCGCGACGAGAGTCCAGACCGCCGAGGTCACCACCGACTGTGTGCGCGCCACCAACGCACCGAAACCGGCGCCGGGAGCAGGCGCATACCCACGGCAGGCGAGGACGACCGCGACCCGTCCGACGGCCACCGCCAGCCCCACCGCGAACCAGCGCCCGTGCTCGGCCAAGGCGGCGAACGACAGCGCCTGAATCCCGATGGCGAAGATCAACGCCGCCACCCCGAAGGGCCCGGCCCCGCCGCTCTTCATGATCTGCCGGGCCCGTTCCGGCGGCCCGTAACTGCCGAGCCCGTCCGCGGTGTCGGCCAGCCCGTCCAGATGCATGCCGCGGGTGGCCAACCCCAGCGCGCCGACGGTGATCAGACCGGCGAGCGCGAAATCCATGCCTACCCAGGACACCACCCACAGCAACGCGGCGGCGCCCGCGCCGAGCACCGCCCCGACCACCGGCGCGGCCGCAATCGCCCCCGCCGCCGACTTCCGGTCGACCAATTCGGGCCCACGCACCGGCAGCACCGTCAACCACGAGACCGCCAGACGGGCGGCGGCGATCATCGCACCACCCGCCTCGCTCAGGACACGACTTCCGGTGCGGCCGAATCGGATTCGGCGGTGCTCACCCCGGCCTCACCGAAGGTCGACATCTCCGACAGCGCGGCGATGGCCGCGCGCAGCAGTGGCAGCGCGCTCACCGCACCGGAGCCTTCACCGAGCCGCATGTTCAGCTCGACCAGCGGTTCCAGGTCGAGCTTGGCCAGGGCGAGCGGGTGCGCCGGTTCCGTGGACCGATGCCCGGCCACCCACCAGCGCTTCGCACCGGGGGCGAGCATCTCGGCGATGAGCGCGGCGGCGGTGACCACCACCCCGTCGAGAATCACCGGCGTGCGCCGGGCGGCGGCCTGAGCGAGATAGCCCGCGGTGGCGGCAAAATCCGCGCCACCGGCGATCCGCAGCAGCGCGAACGGGTCCTGACGGTGCGGACGCGCGCGCCACATGGCGTCGCGGATCGCGGAGGCCTTACGCATCCATCCGGCATCGTCGACGCCGGTGCCCCGGCCGATCGCCACCACCGGTTCGGTATCGGTGAGGGTGGCGATGAGAACCGTTGCCGGCGTGGTGTTTCCGATGCCCATATCGCCGGCGATCAGCAGGTCGGCTCCACTGTCGATCTCCTCGTCGGCGATCGCGCGGCCCGCGGCCAGCGCGGCGTACAGTTCGGCTTCGGTGAGGGCGTCCTCGCGGTCGATGGCGCCGCTGGAGCGGCGAATCTTGTGCGTGGACACCGACGGATCGGTGTCGGCGTCCACCGCGATGTCGACCACGCGCACGGTCGCATCGGCCAGCCGTGCCAGCGCGTTCACCGCCGCCCCACCGGCCAGGAAGTTGGCGACCATCTGCGCGGTCACCTCACTCGGATACGCCGACACCCCGTGTCGCGCCACGCCGTGATCTCCGGCGAACACCACGACCCGGGCCTGCCGGAACTGATGCGGCGGGCACTCCCCCTGGCACGCCGCGACCCAATTCCCCAGAGTCTCGAGCCGACCCAGCGCTCCCGCCGGTTTGGTCAACTGCAACTGCCGCTGCTCGGCCTCGGCTCGTACGCGCGCATCGGGCGCGGCGACCGGCCCGAATGCCGGTGTGGTGCCGCCGAATTCGGCGAGGCCGCGCGGAGTCGACGCTGCCGCCGAGCCGACGGCAGCAGCTCCGGCCCCAGCGATTTCGCCACCCGCCGCGGCCCCCGCGTCCGCGGCACCGGGGCTGGGGTGGGTCCCCGCGCCCACGTGCGCCGCGTCACTCGGGCCGGTCGACGCAGCGGCGCCGTCCGCATCACGGTCGGCGGCGAAAGCTTTTTCTGCCGCAGCGGAGTCGGCGAAACCGGAACCGTGGAACGGATGCTCGCCGCCCGCAGGATCAGCGCTTCCCGAAGACGAGAATCGCTCCGCCGCAACATCTCCCAGTCCGGCTGCCCCGGCCGCCGCGGAGGCGGCCGCCACCCTGCCGCTTCCGGTGGAAGCACTCGCGGCCCCCGCGCCCTTCAGCACGACCGGCACTCCGGCGACGACCAGCACCACCTCGTCGCATACCGCCGCGAGCCGCTGATTCAGCGTCCCGATCTCGTCCTGGAACAGTCGTCCCGAGGCGGTCGCCGGAACCACACCCAGCCCGACCTCCGGGCTCACGATCAGCAAGCGGTCCGCGTATCCGGTCACCGCCGCGACCAGGGCGTCGATATCGGGGCCGACGGTTCCGCGCGGCGATTCCCAGGCCGCGCGCGCGTCGATGCGGGCGGTCAGCCAGGTGCCGAGGTCGTCGATCAGCGTCACCGGCGCCGGATCACCGAGCACGGTGATCGGATCGCCCTCCACCACATGCCAGGTGCCGGGGCGCCGGACGCGATGGGCGGCAATACGATCGGCGAAGTCCGCGTCGGCGGGATCGGGAACCGCGGTCGCCACGTAGCGCACCGGTCCGCTGCGGCCGGCCACCTCCTCGGCATAGGCGGATTTCCCCGAGCGCGCCCCACCGAGCACCAGCGTCCGCAGCCCTCGGCCGCCCGCAGCATCGTTCACCACGTCAGCACGGTACCAATCGGCCCGCACCCCGGACGCCGCCCACCCGAGGCCCCGCCGGTGCGAGCCCACGGCCCCCGCGACGGGCCGAGTTCCATCCGTCCACCGCGGCGATTCAGCAGACGCGCGGCGGCACCCGACCGAGGCCCACGGCAATCGTCCCGCCCGTCGGCCGGGCCGGCCGCACCTGCGGCTCGGCCGGGCATGGGGTGCTCGGCCGGACATGGGTCCTCGCCCGACATGAAGACTCGACAGAACACGCGGCCCCGGGCGAAATCCGGGCTCGGCCGCGAGTACAACGATCGTGCCGCGCGGGTTCCCGGACTCAGACCGCGTCGCCGGGGGAAACCCGTGGCTTCGGCGCGCGCATACGGCGGATCTGGGAGGCGCGGACGAAGGCGTACCAGCCCAGCGACCAGCTCGAGGTGGTGTCGTCGGGATAGCGCTCGTGCACCCGCTTGTTGATGAGGCGGCCGATCACGAAGCCCTCCGCGACCATGAACAGCATCATCACGATCATCGCGAGGGTGACGTAGGCCTGCACCTGCGGCGTGAGGAACATGGTCAGGATCAGCACCAGCGCCAGCGGCATGAACAGTCCGACCAGGTTGCGCCGGGCGTCGACCAGGTCGCGGACGTAGGCGCGGACCGGGCCGCGGTCGCGCGGCAGCAGATATTTGTCCTCACCGGCGAGCATCCGGGCGCGGCGATCCGCGGCCGCGGCCCGGCGTTCGGCCGAGGCGACCTTGCGTTCCTCGCGGTTGCCGCGCGTGGCCTTGCGCCGGGCGCGGGCCTCCTTGGCGGTCAGCGGCGCGGGCGCAACCGGCCCGCGACGTCGGCCCTGGACATCGCGACGTCTGGGCGTCGGCCGGCCCTTGCCGGCGGTCGGTGCGGGCCGCTGCGCTGCCGTGGCCGTGTCGTCGTCGGTCGCGGCCGACGTGTCGTCGACGCGGTCGTCGGTGGTGCTGGCATCGCCACGGCGCAGGAACTTCACGCCGACCAGGCTATTGGATGGCATACCGGCCTGGAAACACGGAGTCCGCGCAGCCTGTGTGATCGGTCATACCGCCCATACCGGCAAACCGGCTCCGACCGGGCGGTCTGCACCCGCGACACGCCTCGCGGGTGTGGCGATTCGCACGTCCGACCGCCGACAACCCGGCAATTCCGGGGCCGACGGGCCCACCCTGGCGCGCGCAGTGGCAAGATTGGAATAGCCACCCGCGACGTGGCGTTGACAGCTACCGAGCCGTGCGCTGTTCACGGAAACAACGTTCACGGGTAACGAGGGTCTGCGAGGAGACTTCATGACTGTGCAGAACGAGACCACCACCCACGGTGTGATCCTGACCGACGCCGCCGCGTCCAAGGCGAAGGCGCTGCTGGACCAGGAGGGCCGCGACGATCTGGCGCTGCGCATCGCGGTGCAGCCGGGCGGTTGCGCGGGTCTGCGGTACCAGCTGTTCTTCGACGATCGCACCCTCGACGGTGACCTGACCGCCGAGTTCGGCGGGGTCAAGCTCGCCGTCGACCGGATGAGCGCCCCCTACGTCCAGGGTGCGTCCATCGACTTCGTCGACACCATCGAGAAGCAGGGCTTCACGATCGACAACCCGAACGCCACCGGCTCCTGCGCCTGCGGCGACAGCTTCAACTGACGATCTGCACCCGGCGCGGAATCTCTGCGGAGGTTCCGCGCCGTGTCGTGCACACGGTACGGTAAAGCTGATTCCGCCCTCGACAGACAAGGACCGGGCTTCGTGACCATCGCTGTGTCCGCTTCCATCGCGACCGACCATTTGATGCGTTTTCCGGGGAAATTCTCCGACGTCCTGCTTGCCGATCAGTTGCAGCACGTGTCGTTGAGCTTTCTGGTCGACGATCTGGTGATTCGCCGAGGCGGTGTCGGCGGCAACATCGCGTACGCGATGGGTCTGCTGAACGGTAACCCGCTGCTGCTCGGCGCGGTCGGCCCCGATTTCGGCGAGTACCGCGACTGGCTCGAGCGCCACGGCGTCGACTGCTCGGCGGTGCGGATCTCCGAGACCGCGCACACCGCCCGTTTCGTCTGCACCACCGATGAGACGATGGCCCAGATCGCATCATTCTATCCCGGTGCGATGAGCGAGGCCCGCGACATCTCGATCGCCGAGGTGGCCGAAAAACGTTCGCTGGACCTGGTTTTGGTGGGCGCCAACGATCCCGACGCGATGCTGCGTCACACCGAGGAGTGCCGCAAGCTCGGCATCCCGTTCGCCGCGGACCCCTCCCAGCAGCTGGCCCGCCTCGACGGCGATCAGGCGCTCGCCCTGATCGACGGCGCCACATACCTTTTCACCAACGAGTACGAGTGGGGCCTGCTGCTGCAGAAGACCGGCCTGTCCCCCGAGGAGATCGGCCGCCGGGTCGGCATTCGCGTCACCACCCTGGGCGCCAAGGGTGCGCTGATCGTCGACGCCGACGGTGTCGAGGTGAATGTCGAAGTGGTGCCGGAACTTTCGCAGGTCGACCCGACCGGCGTCGGCGACGCGTTCCGGGCCGGCTTCCTCACCGGGCACACCGCCGGCCTCAGCCTGCAGCGCTCGGCCCAGCTGGGTTCGCTGACCGCGGTGCTGGTCCTGGAGACCGTGGGAACCCAGGAGTGGTCGCTCGACCGCGACGACGCGCTGCGGCGGTTGCGCGGCGCGTACGGCCCGGAGGCCGCGGAGGAACTCGGCGCGCTGCTGAGCTGACGCCGCCCCGAAGAACCGAGCCGTTCGGCGGCCCGCAGCCGTGACGATTCACAACATTGCGTCCGGATGCGCGGAGTTCGCCGGCGAACAATAGGGTGTGCGTATGGGATCCGATCGTTTATATTTTCGTCAGCTGCTGGCGGGCCGGGACTGGGCCGTCGGCGACCCGATTGCCACTCAGATGCGCAATTTCTCGTATTTGATCGGCGATCGCGAGTCCGGCGAATGCGTGGTGGTGGATCCCGCGTACGCGGCGGGTGATCTCGTCGATATCGCCGAGGCGGACGGCCTGCGGCTGACGGGCGTGCTGGCCACCCATCACCACCCCGACCACGTCGGCGGCACGATGATGGGTTTCACCCTGCGCGGAGTGAAGGAACTGCTCGAACGGGTGCAGGTTCCGGTGCACGTGAACCACGAGGAACTGTCCTGGGTCGCCAACGTCACCGGCATCGCCCCGAGCGAGCTGACCGGCCACGACCACGGTGACACGCTCGCCGTCGGCGGCGTCGAGATCGAATTCCTGCACACCCCCGGCCATACGCCGGGCAGCCAGTGTTTCCTGTTCGAGGACCGGCTCGTCGCCGGTGACACGCTGTTCGTCGACGGCTGCGGCCGCACCGACTTCCCCGGCGGCGATTCCGACGCCATGTTCCGCAGCCTGCGCCACCTGGCCGAATTGTCCGGCGACCCGGTCGTCTACCCCGGCCACTGGTACTCCGAAGAACCCAGCGCGGCCCTGTCGTCGGTGCGCGAGAACAACTACGTGATGCGCCCGACCACCCTGGAGCAGTGGCATATGCTCATGCCCGGCTGAGCACCCGCCCTCGCCCTCCAAGCCCTTTCGCCTTGCGCGAGAGGGCTTTTCGCATGTCCGGCGCAGGTGCAGCACCCCGGCGGATTTTGCCGACGCAGCGTTGGTATCTTACCGACGCGCCGTCAGGAAGATGGTGCTGTCCCGCCGCCGGCGCCCGGCGGCAGCTGTGAGGAGTTGCCATGTTCCTGGCACTGCGCGAACTGTGGTACGCGCGAGTGAGATTCGGCCTGATGGGCGGGGTGGTCGCGCTCATCTCGATCCTGACCGTCATGCTGTCCGGGCTCTCGTCCGGACTGGTCGACGACGGCGTCTCCGGCCTGCGCGCCCTGCCCGTCGACGCCTTCGCCTTCGCGCACGGCACGAAGACCGACTCCGCGTTCACCCGCAGCACGATCGACACCGCTCAGGTCGCGGCGTGGCGATCCCAGCCGGGCGTCGCCGACGCCGCGCCCTTCGGCAATACGCTGGTCAACACCAAGACCGGTGGTGGGGTCGCGCTCGACTTCGCCCTGTTCGGCGTCGATCCGCAGTCGTTCCTGGCCCCGGCCCCGGCGCAGGGCGCACGGCTGGACCGGCCGGACGGCATCGTCGTGAGCGCCACCGCCCTCGACAAGGGGGCGCGACTCGGCGACACCGTCGTGATCGATCGGCTCGGCACCACATTGACGATCGTCGGTGTCACCGCGGGCAAGCAGACCTTCGGCCACGTCGATGTCGCCTATGTGCCGCTGCATACCTGGCAGCAGATCCACGCCGGGGTGAAACCGGGTGAGCAGGTGCGGGAGCAGGCCTACCGCGAGGCCAGTGCCGTGGCACTGCGTGCGCGGCCGGGTGCGACTGTCGACCTCGCCGCCGGCGACGCGGCGGCGGATACGACCGCCATGACGCGCACCGCCTCCTACGACGCCTCCCCCGGCTTCTCGGCGGAGATGGCGACCATGTCGCTGATCAAGGTGTTCCTCTACGCGATCTCCGCGCTGGTGGTCGGTGCGTTCTTCCTGGTGTGGACCATTCAGCGCGCGGGCGAACTGGCGGTGTTGCGGGCGATCGGCGCACCGACGCGGTTCCTGCTCGCCGACGGACTCACTCAGGCCGTGGTGGTGCTGGTCGGTGCGACCGCCGTCGGCGTGCTGATCGCCGTCGGCGGCAGCCGATTCATTCACGGCATGCCGTTCACCCTCGATCCCGCGGCCATCGCCACCGGCGCCGGCCTACTGGTGCTGCTCGGCGTGCTGGGCGCGGCCGCCGCCATCGTGCGAGTGACCGGAATCGATCCCCTCGCGGCCCTGGGAGCCCACCGATGAGCCTGTTCACCAGCCGCAAAACAGTTGCGCCACAAGGTAATACGCGCGACCTGGACGACGCGAAGACGGGCCTCGAACTCGACGGCGTCGCGCTCACCCTCGGCGACGGCGCCGATACGGTGACCGCGCTGGACGACGTTCACCTGTCGGTCACGCCGGGGGAATTCGTCGCGATCATCGGCCCCTCCGGTTCGGGCAAATCGAGTCTGCTCGCCGTGGCGGGCGGGCTCACCACGCCCGACGCGGGGCGGGTCCGCATCGGCGGCACCGATCTCACCGCCCTCGGCACCCGGGCCCGCACCCGATTCCGCCTGCGCCACATCGGTTTCGTCTTCCAGTCGGGCAATCTCCTGCCCGCGCTCACGGCCGCCGATCAATTGCGACTGGTCGCCCGGCTGACCGGTGCCCGGCGCGATCCGCGGGAATTGCTAGATGCGGTCGGGATGGGTGCGAAGGCGAATCGGCGTCCGGAGCAGCTGTCCGGCGGGGAACGCCAGCGCGTCGGCATCGCCCGCGCACTCATCGGCTCACCGCGAGTCCTGCTGGTCGACGAGCCCACCGCCGCCCTGGACCGCGCCCGCAGCGCGGAGGTGGTGGAACTGCTGGCCCGCGAAACCCGCGCGGCGGCGGTTGCCACCGTCATGGTCACCCACGATCACGACATCCTCGACCGCTGCGACCGCGTCCTGCACATGATCGACGGCCGCCTCGTGCCCGGCACCTGAGATCGCGCGACGCCCCGGCCGGCGCGGCGACAGGGTGTGATAGCACTGTCGCACAGGGTCGACCGGGGCCCGGCCGCGCGAGAAGGAGGTGACATGCCGAGGATTCAGGCGGCGACAGTCGCGGAACACCGGCAGGCGCAGCGGCGCGCCCTCCTCGACGCGGCCCGCGCGATTCTCTCCGAGCAGACCGGTGCGGCGCCGACTCTCGCGGAGGTCGCCGCCCGCGCCGGTCTGGCCCGGCCCAGCGTGTATCAGTATTTCGGCTCTCGCGACGACCTGTTCGAAGCGGTATTGGCCGACGCGCTTCCCCGCTGGAGCGAGCGGATCGCCGAACGTATGGCCGCGGCCGACGACCCCGGCGGCAGGGTCCTGGCGTATGCGATGGCCAACCTCGAACTGGTCGACGAGGGCGAACACGCGGTGGTCCAAGGACTTTCGACCCACATCGCCGCCGACGCCCTCGCCGCCCAGGGCCGCGCCATCCACGACGAACTCCGCACACCGCTGATCGACGCGCTGATCGAACTCGGCGCCCCCGATCCGGCCACGACCGCCGAACTGATCAACGCCGTCGTCCATACCGCCTCCCGCCTGGTGGAAAACCACACCCCCGTCGACACCGTGGCGGCGCGCGTCCGAGAGTTACTGAGTCCGTACCTCCGTCACGCGGCGGCCGGCCCGCACACACCCGACGTCGCTTAGATCGCCTCGGCCCGTCATCAGCGCGGTCTGCGCCTCCCTCGAATCGGCGACCCGGCTCCGACCGGCATGGAGGCGGTCGGGGTCGCTCGAGCCATGGGTGAGCGTCGGCGCCACCACGCTGCTCATCTGCTCTCGACTCTCCCTCTCGGCTCGGCCCGGGGGATCTCACTGCACGGGGTTGTCCGCGACCACTCGGAAGCCCAGATTTCCCGTCGAGGAGACCGGTTCGCTGCCCTGCCGCGCCGAGACGCGGTAGCGGCGGCAGTAGGACAGGTGGCACAGATACGAGCCGCCCCGCATCACCCGGTCGCGCCCGAGATCGGGTCCGGTGGGATTCGCCTCGGGACTGTGCCGGTAGTAGTCCGGCGAGAAGAAGTCCGAACACCACTCCCACACGTTTCCGGTGGTGTTGTAGAGCCCGAAACCGTTGGGCGCGTAGGCGTTCACGGGCATCGTGCCCAGATGCGCGCCGGGGGCCGTGCGGGGAAAGTCGCCGGTGAAGACGTTCATCTGCCGCTGCCCCTCCGGCTCGAAGTCCTCGCCCCAGGGAAACGGGCCGGTGGATCCGCCGCGCGCGGCGTACTCCCATTCGGCTTCGGTGGGCAACCGGGTACCCGACCACGTGCAGAAGGCTCGCGCGTCCTCCCAGGACACGTGGACCACGGGATGGTCGGCCAGGGTCCCGACATCGGAGTCCGGTCCGAACGGATGAGCCCAGTCCGCGCCCTCCACCTGCCGCCACCACGGGGCGTTCACCACCGCGCGGGTCGGCGGCATATCCGGCGGCAGCAGTCCGGCGAAGACGAACGACCAGCCGTATTTCTCGGCATCGGTGCGGTAGCCGGTGTCGGCGGCGAAGGCGGCGAAGTCGGCGTTGGTCACCGCGTACCGGCCGATGGCGAAGGGGGCGACCGTGACCGGGTGGCACGGCCCCTCGCCGTCACCGGGATACGCCCACCGGCTCTCGTCCCCCATGGTGAAGGTGCCGCCGGGGACCGGAACCACTGCGGGGCCGAACTCCCGGCCGTGTTCTCCCCCGGCCGGGCGACCGGTGACGCCGATGTCCTGGGTCGAATCAGCGCTCTTTCCCGCCGAGGGTGCGCAGCAGGCGTGGTGGGTGCCGGAGTCGGTGCGATGTGGCATGACGTCCTCTCCCTCACTATCCGAAACGTCAACGCAGGCAGCGGTAGCCGATCGTTCGCTGACTCGACGGTACAGCGCCGTTCACCCCGTCGGAGGCAGTATTCGGCAACTGTTCGGACGGCTCCGGCAGAGGGACATCGAATTCACCCTCGGTGGGTGAGGCACACAGCAGCGAACGTCTCGCGCATACGGCACGGCAACTGCTCCCAGATAACCGGCCGGTCGCACGGCCGCTTGACGCCGGTTCCGGCGCGCGACGGCGGCACATGCCGTAAGGGGCCCGGCGCCCAGCCCGTTCTCTCACCTCACGCCAGGGTGCGCAACCAGCCGTGGTTGTCGGCGAACGTGCCGCGCTGAATTCCGGTCAGCGTGTCGCGCAGCGCCATGGTGACCTCGCCGGGCTCCCCGCCGCCGATCTCGAATTCACCCTCGGCGGACTGCACCCAGCCGACCGGGGTGATGACCGCGGCGGTGCCGCACGCGAAAACCTCGGTGATCTCACCGGATTCGGCACCCGTACGCCATTCCTCGACCGACACTTTGCGTTCCTCGACCGGATAACCGGAGTCGGCGGCCAGGGTCAGCAGACTGTCGCGGGTGATACCCGGCAGCAGCGACCCCGACAGTTCCGGGGTGACCAACCGGGCCTCGGAACCGGAACCGTAGACGAAGAACAGGTTGTTGGTGCCCATCTCCTCGACGTACTTGCGCTCGCAGGCGTCGAGCCACACGACCTGGTCGCAGCCCTTGTCGGTGGCCTGCTGCTGGGCCAGCAGCGAGGACGCGTAGTTGCCGGCGACCTTGGCCTCGCCGGTACCGCCGGGCGCGGCACGCACGTATTCGGTGGACAGCCACACCCGCACGGGCTTCACGCCACGGGGAAAGTACGCTCCGGCGGGCGAACCCAGCAGCAGGTACTTGTAGCCGGACGCGGGCTTCACGCCCAGCCCCGCCTCGGTGGCGAACATGAACGGCCGCAGATACAGCGACTCCTCGCCACCGGCGGCCGGCACCCAGTCCGCGTCGACCTCGAGCAGCTGGCGCACCGATTCGATGAACAGCTCCTCCGGCAGCTCCGCCATCGCCAGCCGCCGCGCCGACCGCTGGAACCGCGCCGCGTTGGCGTCGATGCGGAAGGTGGCGATACTGCCGTCGGCCTGCCGATACGCCTTGAGCCCCTCGAAGATGGCCTGACCGTAGTGGAACACCATCGTCGCCGGATCCATCGACAGCGGCCCGTACGGCTCGACCCGCGCGTTCGTCCACTGCCCGTCGAGGTAGTCGATCGACACCATGTGGTCGGTGAAGTAGCGACCGAACCCGGGCGCCGCCAGAATCTCCGTGCGCCGATCCGCCGGAACCGGGGCGGGATGCGGGGTACGAGTGAACTGTGCGGCGACTGTCATGACCTCGATACTAGAACTGCGGCCCTCGGCGCCGATGCTCGGACCTGCGTCGGGACCCACCGGGCAGCGGCCAGGGAACCGGACAATCGCGGCGTAATGCCCGATTGACGGCGTCCGATACGAGCCGTTCGCTCCACCCCGGCAAGCCCGCGTGCCGCCGTCGTGCAGCGCACATACCGGTTACCGGACACTTCACTCCGGAAATCTCATGATTTCCGTCACGTGCGCGGGGTCCGCGACCCCCGTTCAGGAGGTGTGCGGTGTGACGAACGGCGGGCGGACCACCTCGGCGCGCAGGCGACGCCCGCGCACATCGACGGTGACCTCGTCGCCCGGTTCCAGTCCGGCGTCGGTATTCAGCAAGGCCAGCGCGATGCCCACCTTGAGACTCGGCGAGAAGGTGCCCGAGGTGGTCTCGCCGACCGTCTCCTCTCCGCGCAGCACCGTCTGCCCCTGCCGCAGCACGCCGCGATCGAGAGCTTTGAGCCCCAACAGGATTCGCCGTGGGCCCGCCGACTTCTCCTGCGTCAGTGCCGCTTTGCCCCAGAACTCCGGCTTCTTCCAGCCGACCGCCCAGCCGGCGCGGGCCTGCACCGGCGAAATCTCCGGCGACAGCTCGTGGCCGTGCAGCGGATAGCCCATCTCGGTGCGCAGGGTGTCGCGCGCACCCAGTCCGGCAGGCTGCCCGCCCGCCGCCTCGACCTGCGCGGTCAGCGCGCGGAAAACCGCCTCGGCATCGGCCCAGCGCGGCAGCAGTTCATAGCCGAGTTCACCGGTGTATCCGGTCCGGCAGACGCGCACCGACCGGCCGTCCCACTCGGCATCGGCGAACGCCATGTACTCCATATCGGTCGGAAGCCCCAGCGCGGCAAGCACTTCCGCCGACTTCGGGCCCTGCACCGCGAAGACCGCGTACTCGCGGTGCTCATCGGTGATCGTGATGCCCTCCGGCGCCGCCTTACGCAGCTGCGCCACCACCGCGGCCGTGTTGGCCGCATTCGGCACCAGGAAGATCTCGTCGTCGGAGACGTAGTAGGCGATCAGATCGTCGATCACCCCGCCCTGCTCGGTGCAGCACAGCGTGTACTGCGCCTTCCCGGGACCGACGCGGCCGAGATCGTTGGTCAGCGCCGCGTTCACGAACGCCGCCGCTCCCGCGCCGCGCACGGTCGCCTTACCGAGGTGGCTCACATCGAAAACACCGACGGTGGTCCGCACGGCGGTGTGCTCGGCGACGGTGCCCGCGTACTGCACCGGCATCTCCCACCCCCCGAACGGGGCGAAGGTCGCGCCCAGCTCCACGTGGACGGCGTGGATGGGGCCCTGCTGCAGCGTCTCGTCGGTCACCCGGCGAGCTTATCGAGCGCCGCGGGCCGATGGTTCACGGCCGGTCCGCCGTGTCGGTGCGCACCGGAGGCGACGGCCCGCTTACGCCGGTTCGTCCCGACGCTCCCCGTCAGGCTCGCCCGCATCCAGTAATGCGTCGCCGTGGATCTCGATCCATTCGCCGAGCGCGCGCATCGGCCCCTCGACGAGGCTGCGCCCGAGCGGTGTCAGCGCGTATTCGACCCGGGGCGGAGCCTGTGCGTAGCGCTGACGCTCGATCAGGCCGCGGCCGAGCAGCCGGCGCAACGCCTCGGTGAGCGCCTTGTCGCTGATTCCGCCGATCTCGGCGCGCAATTCGCTGCGCCGGCGCGCCCCGCCGAGCAGCCCGACCAGCACCACCGGATCCCAGGTATGCGCGAAAAGGTCTGTGGCCGCGCGCAATCGGCAGTCGGCGACCAGTTCGCCCGCATGCTCGTCGTAACCGCTCATCCCGTGATGATCACCCATCCGTCGCGCACCGATCGGTGCGTATCGGCTCCCCTACCGTAGCGCCGGATCGACAAGTCGAAGGAGCACACGATGCGTATGCGAATCACGATTCTCGGCACCGGCACCTTGGCCGAGGCGTTGGGCCGCCGATGGGCGCACACCGGTCACGAGATCACGGTGGTCGGTCGCTCGGTGGAGAAAGCCCGGCAGCTCGCGCAGCGGCTGGGTGCGGGCGCGCGGGCGATGCCGTTGGCGGAGATTGCGACGGTTCCAGCGGACGGAAACTTCGGAACGCACGCCGAAGCGGCGGATACAGCGCCAGCCGCGGGCGACGCAGGCACGGCGGGCACGGCGGGCGCAGCGGGATGGTCAGCAGCTGCAACCGATTCGCGGTCGGCAGTCGGCGCAGACTCGCACTCGGCAGCCGCCTCGGATTCACGGCCGGTGACCGACGCCGGCTCGCACTCGGCAGCAGGCGCCGGATCGGAGGCAAACCTCGGCACAGCAGCGTGGGCGGGCGCCGAAGCGGTGCTGCTGGCGGTGGCCTATACCGGCGTGGAGGAGGTTTTGCGCGCGGTCGGCGCTCCCGGCGGTGCGCTGTCCGGACTCACCCTCATCGACGCGACCAATGCGATCGACCACGGAGTGGGCGTGCTGCGCGTGCCGCCGGGGACCTCGCACGCGCAGCGCGTGGCGGACCTCGCGCCGGGCGCGCGGGTGGTCAAGGCGTTCCATCTGTTCCCGAGCGAACAATGGGCCGCAGCCCCATCCGCCGATACCGGAACGACCGACCTGCCGCCGTCGGTCACGATCTGCGGCGACGACGCGGCCGCGCTGCGCACCACCGAACAGCTGGTCCGCGACGTCGGCGCCGAACCGGTGGTGCTGGGTGGTCTGGATCGCGCACGTCAACTGGAGGAGGCCGCCGGTTTCGTCATCTCGCTCGCCTTCGCCGGCGTGGATCCCAGCCGGGCGGTGCCGGCCATGCCGACCTCGTAGTCGCGTGCGCCGCGGAGCTTGCGCGGGTACCGGCGTCACGGCGCCGGATTCGCGCACCGGGATGAGCCCCGCGCGTCACCATCACCCACCACCCCGACGTCCGGGCGCAGCCTGGCGCTGCAGAAGTCCTATGCGGGGCGGCCGGTCATACGGCGCGCACGAAGTTCCAGGCGGCGGACTGCGCAGCGCGCGCGACGATTAGGCGGCCGACCGCGCGGCGCGCACGAAGGCCGAGGCAGCCGGCCGGGCGCACATCCGGCCCGCTCGCTCGTCATCGCAGCGAGAGAAACCTCGCAGCCAACCCGCGGCGTTGGTGAGATCGGAGCAACCGCCTTTCTACACAGGGCAATCCGTCGGCGACACACAACTAACGGAGGTGAAACACGCCGCTGATTTCCTGTTTTCATGCGAATCTCGTCACTTTTCTCGAAATCGTCCGCAGCCCCGCCCGCGCCCGCTCCGTCGATCTACGAGCAGATCGGCGGGCACGAGGCATTGGAAACCGTCGTCGAGGACTTCTACGTCCGAGTCCTCGCCGACGAGGAACTCGCCGGCTTCTTCACCGGCACGAATATGTCGCGGTTGAAGGGGCGCCAGGTGGAATTCTTCGCCGCCGCCCTCGGGGGTCCCGAGCCGTATACCGGCGCCCCGATGAAGCAGGTGCACCAGGGCCGGGGCATCACCATGCACCACTTCACCCTCGTGGCGGCCCACCTCACCGACGCCCTGGTGGCCGCCGGGGTTCAGGAGCCGACCCTCGGCGAAATCATCGGCGCCATCGCGCCTTTGGCACCGGAGATCGCCTCGGACGCACCCGTGTCGTGAGCAGCACTCGGGGGTTGCCGGCGAGAGAGCCCCACCTCCCTGCACAGGCAACCCGCTTCCCCGGGGCCGCGACTATGGACGAGACCTTGCCGCGCGGGTGAACTCGCCGGATCGGCCGCCGCCGCGCCTGCCCGCGCACAGGATCGGCGGCGGCCGAGCGACACATGGACCGGGCCGGTCTCCGGCAATCGATCCGTAGCCGACCGGGGAAACACACGCCGGCGACCATTCATCCGATCTCGACGGAGTCGTCGCCGGACGGGGAGACGATCCGGAACAGCAGCGCGGCCGCCTCGAACAACGCCCAGGAGCGTGCGTCGATCTCGGCCTCCCGCGCGGCGAGTGCGCCCGACACGTCACCACCTCGAAAGGTTCGCAGGGCGGACAGCAGCTCGCGCAGTGCCGGAATGCGATATCCGGCGAGCCGGAGCTGATGCGCGATCCGCGCATCGCGCACATCCTCCGGCGCGTACAGCCGCGCACCGCGCGCACCGGCCCGGCCGGGCACGACCACCCCTTCCGCATCCCAGTGCCGCAGTGTCGACGGCCGCACACCGAGCGCGCCCGCCAGTTCCGACACCGTCATCGAGTCGGCGGGCTCCGCATCCCCGATCGGTTCCTCCGCGATCGCTTCGGCCGCTCGCTGCGCCAGCCGCAGTTCCCGGCGTTGCGCATCGAGGCGGGCGTGCGCGGCATCCATCAGTACGGGCAACCGCTGCCCGGAATGTGCCTCGCGCAGAACAACTCTCGCCTCGGCCGGCCCGACGGCCGCCGCCACCAGCCGATACGCGCGAGCCGACAGCACATGCACCTCACGGTATGTGCGATACCCGGACGGACCACGCTCGGCCGCGGGCAATACACCGTCCCGTTCGAGGTTGCGCACCTGCTGAACGGAACAGCCGGCTCGCCGCGCCACATCCACGGTCCGTAGAACAGCGGTTTTGCGACTTGCCACTAGCCGAGCTGCCCTTCTCGTAGATGAAGTCTCCACAAGCACATGAATGAAACGCTAGAGCCATGGAGATCAACGAGATCATCGAATTCGTCGAAAAGCTCGGCGGCGTGCTGACGCTGACCCCCCGGCCGGGCGACGGCACCCCCGACATCAGCTGGGGCGACACCTTCTTCTACTACGCCCCCGACGGCGTAGTACCCCGCACCCAGCCCTTCGCCACCATCGTCACCAAGAACTACCCGGACGACGAATCATCTTGCCTGGACCGCCCGAACACCTTCCGCCTCAACATCTTCGCGGGCACAGAGGCATTCACCGAGCTCACCGGCCACACCCCGCGCGACCACGCCGCGTACCCGGCCGACCCGAGCATCTCCGACACCCTGTTCCCTCACCCCGTCTACGGCGCCCAGGGCTGGCTCGCCGTAGTGAACCCGGGCTTGCAGACCGCCACCACGGTCACCGACCTCCTCCAGCGCGCCCACCACATCGCCCGCACCCGATACGAACGCCGAGAATCACACGCAGACAACTGATGTCGCCATCGGCGCGGCGCCGGATTCGATAACCTCGGCCGATGACCGGCCCGAAAAAGCTCGCCGAATCCCGATCACTCGCGTTGGCTCGCCCGTTCCTCGGTAAGGCGGTCGCCCTCACCTTCGACCGCCCGTACGGAAGCACCCACCCGACCTGCGGGTTCCGGTATACGACGAACTACGGGTTCGTCCCGGGCACGCTCGCGCCCGACGGTAAGGAACTCGACGCCTACTTCCTGGGGCCGACGGTCCCACTCTCCACTGCGACGGGAACCTGCATCGCGATCGTCCACCGGCTCTTCGACGACGACGACAAGCTGGTCGTAATCCCCAGCGACAGCGAGGTTCTCGACGACGACGCGATCGCTGCCGCCGTCGAGTTCCAGGAGGAGGTCGGCTGCTACGTCATCGTCCGGCCGTGACCTACTTCCCCAACCACGCCAGCGCGGCCACGACCAGTGCTTCGGTCCCGGTCCGCAACGTGGGCTCGATGACGGGGGCGAAGGACGGCGAGTGGTTGAACGGGATGTCCTGGGCTATCCGTCCCGCCTTCGCCGCTGCCTGGAACGTCTCCGGGTCGATGCCGCCCACTCCCCAATAGGTGTACGGCACGCCGAGGGCGTTCGGGATATCGCTGAAATCCTCACTGGCACTTTGCCGTGGCAGTTCCACGGCGCGGTCGCCGAAGTGGGTGGTGAACGCGGCCGCGACTCGGCGGGTGGTATCGGCGTCGTTGTCGGTCACCGGGAATCGGTCGAACAGTTCGAATTCCGGGTCCTTCGGGGAGTTCGAGGCCTGGCATTCGGCGGTGACGATCCGGCGGATCGCGTCGAGGATCGTGGTGCGGGTCGATTCGCTGTAGGTGCGCACATTCAGTTGCAGCACAGCATGATCGGAGATGACATTGCTCTTGGTTCCGGCGGTGATGCTGCCGACGGTCAGCACCGCGGTCTCGGTCGGCGCCACCTCGCGCGAGACCACCATCTGCAGCCGCAGCACGATCATCGACGCCAGCACCACCGGATCGACGGTCGCCTGCGGCATCGACCCGTGCCCGCCGCGCCCGTAGACGGTGATCCGCATACTGTCGGCGGCCGCCAGCATCGGCCCGCTGCCGGTTCCGACGATGCCGGCAGGTGCGGGCAGGACATGCTGGCCCAGCGCGACATCGACCTTCGGCGCCAGCTCGGCCAGACCGTCCTCGACCATCCCGCGCGCCCCGTCGCCGACCTCCTCGGCGGGCTGGAACAGTGCGACGAGCGTGCCCTGCCAGTGATCGGTGTGTTCGGCGAACAGTTGCGCCGCGCCGAGCAGGCAGGTCACGTGCACGTCGTGGCCGCAGGCATGCATCACCGGCACCTCGTGACCGCCGGCGTCGGTGGCGGAAACCGAACTGGCAT
Source organism: Nocardia kruczakiae NBRC 101016 (assembly GCF_001612965.1). Taxonomy (GTDB): domain Bacteria; phylum Actinomycetota; class Actinomycetes; order Mycobacteriales; family Mycobacteriaceae; genus Nocardia; species Nocardia kruczakiae. The sequence continues at coordinate 73,006 of NZ_BDBL01000010.1, read as the reverse complement.
AGGGCAATCCGGTCGCCTCCCGCACCGGCAGGGCGTCGATATCGGCGCGAAGCAGAACTCCGGAGCCGTCCCCGTTCCGCAGGATCCCGACCACCCCGGTCCCGCCGACACCCTCGTGCACCTCGTACCCCCACGACCGTAACTTTTCGGCTATCAGTCCGGCGGTGCGGTGCTCCTGATGCGACAGTTCCGGATTGGCGTGCAGGTCGCGGTAGAACTCGTCCTGCCACCCACCGATTCCGTCCAGCCCGGCCAGTACCGCCGCTTCCTGCGCAGTCGAGGCCATTACCTCTCCTTTCGCCGTCCGTAACGCAACCGCTCCGGCCAACTCATCTGCTCGGGCAACATCCATCCCCGCCACCGCGCCAGCAGGCACAACCCCGCTCCGACCACGGTCGCCGCGATCGACCCCGCCGTCACATGCCCGGAATACCAGATGATCACCAGTGTCGCACTAGCCAGCAGCGCACACGTGGCATACAGCGTGTTACCCCCGAAAATCGTCGGCACCCGCCCCACGGCGATATCGCGAACCACTCCGCCACCGACCGCCGTCGTCGTCCCCAGCAAGACCGCCGGCAACCACCCGAGCCCGACTTCGAGTGTCTTCTGCGCACCGACCGCCGCCCAGCAGCCCAGCGCCAGCGCGTCCACCCAGGGAAACAGCCGATCCCACAACCGGCCCTCGAAGCGGAACGCGAAGGCGATCAGCGCGCCGAACAAAGCGGTCAGCAGGTAGGTGTAGTCGACCAGCGCCACCGGCGTCCCCCGCTGCAGCAGCGTGTCGCGGATGATGCCGCCGCCCAGCCCCGACGCGGTGGCCAGGACGGCGAATCCGATCGGGTCGAACCGGAACGTGCGCGCCACCGCCCCGCCGAGCATCGCGTTGGCGAACACACCGGTCAGATCCAGCGCGCGCAGCAATTCGGGGACGGTATCCGACACTGCCGCCATCGACCCCGTTCCTTCCGCGATATCCGCCGCATCCGCTATCGGCACGGTACCCGCCGGTCAGCGAATCGCCCGGGAACCGGCGGGTCATCGCCCGACCGGCCTCGGCACCCTGACGCGAAAACAACGTGAATCCTTTCCCGTCCGCGACCGCTCTCATATCCGTGCGGGCAAGGGGCCCGCGGAATCGAAGGAGTCGACATGGTTGTCGCCGTCATCGCCGCGGTGGTCGCGGCCGTACTACTGTGCAGCTGCATGCTGGTCCTGCGACGGAGGCGTAACCGTGGCTGAGTGCACGCGATCGGCGTGGCCCGAGGAACATCTGGTCGCGGCGGCCCGCGACGGCGACGAGTCCGCCATCGCCGCGTTGGTTTCCGGTTCCTATCCCCACGTTCAGCGCTTCGCTCATTCCTTGTGCGCGACCAGTCAGGACGCCGAGGACGCCGCGCAGGAGGCGATGCTGGTCCTGTTCCGCAAGATCGGCACGCTGCGGGCGGCGGGCGCGCTGGCCTCGTGGATGTTCCGCATCGTGCGCAACGAGTGCTTGCGGCGGATACGCACCGTCGCGCACCGGGAACCGGACGCGGAGATCGCGGCGGCGTCGGCGGAGGACGATGTGCTGGCCCGGCTGGACATCGAGCGGGTCGCCGGCGCGATCGCCGCCCTGCCCGCCGATCAGCGTCGGGTCCTCATCATGCGTGATGTGCAGGGCCTGCCTGGCAGCATGGTCGCCCGCACGCTCGGATTGAGCACGGCGGCGATGAAATCCAGGCTGCACCGAGCGCGCGCGGCAGTTCGCGTCGAACTCGGGATGCCGGATCGGGGGGTGCGGCCATGACGAACGGTGCCGGACAACAGAAGACGTTCGCCAGCCGCTCGGTCCCCGTTCACCTGGCACGCGGGTTGCTCGGGTTCGGCCTGATCGCTGGATCGATCGCGCTGCTCCCCGCCGCGGGGCCGGCCGTCCTGCTCCTGCTGCCGGCCGGTGTGGTCGCGCTGCGCGGCTGCCCCACCTGCTGGCTGATCGGCCTGGCGCAGACGGTGTCGCGCGGCAGAATCGAACGACAGTGCACGCAAGGACAGTGCCGGGTGCGCGTGTAACCGCTACACACCCTTCCCCATCTCTGGCCGGTCTCGCCGGATTGACAGCCGTCGGCACGCGGATTCAAGATCGACCGACAGCTGTGGCAGTACTCGCCGAGGGGCCGCAAAAGTTGTTGTGCCCCTTGGCGAATCTTTCGAGTATGGGTTTCGGTGAATGGTTGAGGTAGTAGCAGCGCGGCCGGAAACCACCGGCCCGCAGCGGGAGAACCCGCGGCAGCGACGCGGGCGATCATGGTGGGGCGCGGCGGCCGCGGTGACGAGCGGCGTGCTGTTACTGGTGTGGCAGGCGGCGCAGTACGGCATCTGGCTGGTCGACGACGCCGGAATCACGTTCGCCTACGCACGCAGCGTCGCCGACGGTGCGGGGCCGGTCCTGCAACCCGGGGCGCAACCGGTGGAAGGATTCTCCGATCCCACCTGGCTCGCGGTGCTGGTGCTCGGCAAATGGTGCGGCCTGTTCGACTCCGGCTCCCTGTTCGGCATTCCCGATTTCGTCTTCTACCCCAAGGCGATCGCGGCACTGTGCTGCGCCGGGATCCTGCTCTGCTGCTACGTCGCCGCGCGACGGGTGTCGCGATGGCCCGCGGTGGTGACCTTCGTCACCGGTGCGGTGCTCGCCGCGATTCCATCGTTCGTGATCTGGTGTTTCTCCGGCCTGGAGAACTCGCTGTTCGCCTTGGCGGCCTGTGCTCTCGGCGTCCGCCTGTTCCTCGGGGTGCTGGACGAGCGATTGTGGACACCCACCGTGGCCGTAACCGCCGGTGCGATAGCGGCATTCGCGGCGTTGACCCGACCCGACGGCCTGATCTACCTCGCCGCGTACCCGCTGGTTTCGGTGATCCTCGTTCGTCGTGCCACCTGGCCCGTCGCCGTGCGTCACGTGGTGTATTCCGTTGTGGCGTTCGCGATTCCGTTCGGGGCGTATCTGGTGTGGCGGATCACCGAGTTCGGCCGTCTCGTCGCGAATACGGCGGTCGCCAAGAATCAGGCGATGCCGACCGTGCACGACCTGACCAGGGCCGGCGATCTGGTGCAGTATGCGGGCGCGCCCGCCGTGGTCGCGGCCGTCGGCGTGGTCGGATTCGCCCTGGCAGGCCCGGGCAGAATTCGTCACGGCCTGGTCGCCCTGCTGGTTCCGCTGACGCTGGCGATAACGGGCTACTGTGTGCTGCAACCGGATTGGATGGGGCAGTTCCGGTTCGCCACTCCGGTGTGGGCGCTCGCCGCGCTGGTCGTCGTGCTCTCGGCGACGGAGGTGCTGGCCCGGCTGCGCGCCCGGGGAAGGGCGCTGGTCGCGCTGACGCTGGTCGCCGCCATGATCCCCTCCGGGGTGGCCCTGGCGGATGCCGCGCAATCCTATCGGGCCGACTCGGATATCCCGTTGTGCTGGATAGCGTTTCGCTTCGGGCGCTACTTCAACGGCTACGCCGACATTCTCGACCTGCAGCAGGGCACACTGCTGGCGCCCGACATGGGCGGAAGCGCACTGACCTCCCGGCTCCGGCTGATCGATATGGCCGGGCTCGCCGACGCGCGGATCGCGGACATCTACGCGGGCAAGGCCGACATCGGCCTGTCCGACTACGTCTTCGAGGACCTGAAGCCCACGTTCGTCCACACCCACGGCGTCTGGATGCGGAACGGACTCACCGTCGATCCGCGCATGGACCGCGACTACTACCGGATCCAGCAGTCGCAGAACATCGCCAGCCCGGACGAGGACTGGGTCCGCAAGGATGTGGTGCGCGGCGACAGACAACTCGCGCAACTGCGCCGGTACTCGAGCGAGGTCCTGCCGCATCTGTTGTCCGACTACCAGAAGACCGGTGACTGCGGGACGGTGCTGCGACCGGGTCAGACGGTGGAGCGCAGCCGGGAGGGGAACGCTTCCTAGCGGGAGGGACGCCGTTTCCGGCCCCGAATCCGGCAAACCGTTACGGTTGTCCTGTGACCGGCACGTGGACCGCACTCAACCCGACGAGTGGATCCTCCCTGCTGGCCAACTTCGGCGCACTGGCCGTCCTGGTCGGGACCTTCGCCGAATCCGGGTTGCTGGTCGTGGGCTTCTTCCTTCCGGGCGACACCCTGATCTTCCCCGCCGGCATCCTGTGCGCCGGCGGGTCCCATTCCGGACCCCATCTCATCCTGTGGCAGGTATTGCTCTGCGCCGCACTAGGTTCGATCGCCGGCGCCCAGGTCGGGTACACAGTCGGCAAGCACGGCGGCCGCGCCGTTCTCCAGCGCACGTCGAACTCCCGCCTGCACACCGTCGTGGCCCGCGGCGAACACTGGCTCGACCGGTACGGTGCGCGCCGGGCGATCGTGATCGGCCGATTCGTGCCGATGGTCCGGACGGTCATCAGCCCGGTCGCCGGTGTGCTCGACGTGCCCACCCGCACGTTCACGCTGTGGCAGATCGTCGGCGCGATCGTGTGGTCGCAGAGTCTGGTCCTGCTGGGTTATTGGCTGGGGGCGTCGGTGCCGAATGTCGACAAATATCTGCTGCCGGCGGTCGCGGTCATCGTCGTGGTGTCGATGCTGCCGCTGCTGGGGCAGCTGCGTAAACGCGCATGAGGTCACTCCGGCGTATTCCCCCGTCGCGGGCGCGGCCCGATCTGATCGAGCAGATCGTTGACCTCGTCGCCGAAACCGTTGCCGACCGGCTTCGGCGTCTTGTTGGGGAACCGGCGTGTCACATGTTCCTCGGCCGCGGATCCCGGTAGCACATAGACGGTTTCGGATTTGTTCTGCAACGGACGCACCACCTCGTCGAGATGCGTTTTCCGGTCGTCGATGAAGGCGCCGATCACATCTTCACCGGCCGGGCATACGGCCATGCAGTAGCCGGCCTTGTAGTTGGGTTTGAACGACAGGCTCTGCCACATCGAGAACGACTCACCCCTGGTCACGCGCTCGCGGTAGTCGTCGCGGTCGGCGCTGTCGGCGACGTTTTCGGCCCAGTCGGTGAACCCGCCCATGAACTCGCGATAGTTGTGGGTGTAGCAGGCTTGGAAATCGAAACCGCCGTCGTTGGTGATCGCGCCGACCGGGCACGCGGAGACGCACAACTTGCATTCCAGGCACGGGCTGAAGTCCAGTGCCGTGCTCGGCTCGTCGACGACCGCGTCGGTCACCACCGTGCCGAGCAGAATGAAGTTGCCGAACTTCGGGTGAATCACGTTGCGGTGAATGCCCATGACGCCCAGGCCCGCAGCCTCGGCCACCACCTTGTGCGCGAGCACCCATATCCGTCCCGGGAACTGTTCGACCTCCATCGGATAGCCGGGCGCCGGGTAGACCGCGCGATAGCCTGCCTCCTCGAGGGCCCGGGTGATGCGCCGCGACACCACGTTCGTCTCGTCGTCGGCATGGTTGAACTCGGCATTGGCGAGGCTGCGCATCGGACTGCGCAGATTGTCGCGGTTCATCCGGATACAGAAGGCCACGAAAGTGCGGGCCGAGGGCAGGATGCCGCGCGCGTGCTCGCGCTCCTGCGCGACCTTCGGATCCTCGACGGAGACGAAGCCCACGTCGTCGGCACCGGCGGCGAGGCAGATCTCGCGCAGCCGCGCGGCGGTCAGCACCGGATCGGGTGCCCTTCGGCCTTGGGCGGCAAGGTTTTTCACGGTCGGATGCTCCGCGTAGCGCCCTGCCTCGGTCGGCTCCCGGTCAGTTGACGACATCGCGCCCTCCTATCTCCACGAGGCGTATGGCCTCGAAGAGATAGACGAATCCGGTCGCCGGAATTCATCGCCGATATCCGCATCGGCGGCAGACGTTACCGAAACGCAACCGGAATCGAGACCGCGAAGACCGCTGCCCAGCAATGGCTTTCGAATCTCAGCCGAATTGGCGCCGGACCGCGGCGACGAGCCACTGTTCGTAGCGTTCCATACTCCATCCGCCCTGCAGGACGAGCTGCTGGTGACTTTCGGGCGACCAGAGGAAGGACAGCTCGTCGGCCGCGGTCTCGGGATCGGTGCCGTCTCGGGCTATTCCGCGTTCGAGCAACATGCCGATCACGTTGCGGTAGTCCTGTTTGCGGCGCGTCAGCAGTCCGGCCAGCGCCTCGGCGACGGCGGTGTCGGCGTTCGCGGCGCTGAGGAACTCCGTCCACAGCACGCTGGTGCGGGCGTTGGCCGCGGCGACGAAGCCGGCGGCCGCCCGCAGGAAACCCTCCTGGTCGGCGATGGCGTTGACCTCGGCCGCGGCATCGCTGTCCGATACCGGCGCCTCCCCCTCCTCGCCCGCGAATGCCTGCTCGAAGGCGCCCAGCAGGAGATTGCGTTTGGGGCCGTTGGCCTTCACGGTCTCGGTCGACACTCCGGCGCGCGACCCGATATCGGACAGCGACGTGCCGCTGTAGCCGCGCTCCACGAAGCAGGCGGCCGCGGCCTCGAGCACTCGGCGGCGGGTGGCCGCGGCCTGTTCGCTGCGCAGGGCGGATCGATAGGTCCGGGTTGCGGTCTTGTCGCTCATCTCAATTCCTAATTGACTACCCCGGCGAGGTAGTGAATACTTTATCGGTGTCACCAATCTTACTTCGCTTCACATTCGGGAAGACCTGCCCATGACCTCCGTTCTCCTGACCGCCACACCCGTGCGCAGCCATGTCACGCCTCTGCTGTCCGTCGCGGAGGCACTCATCGCCGCGGGTGACCGCGTACGGTTCCTCACCGGCACCCGCTTCCGCGACGACGTCCTCGCCGCCGGCGCCGAATTCCTGCCCCTTCCGCCCGAGGCCGACTACGACGATCGCGATATCGACGCGGCCTTTCCGGGCCGTCGCGGACTGTCGGGCCCCGCCGGGATTCGCTACGACATGATCGAGATCTTCCTCCGCCCGGTGCCCGCCCAGCTGCGAGCTGTCCGCGAGGCCATCGCCGCCGAGCCCACGGATGCCGTTCTCGCCGAGTCGATGTTCGCCGCCGCCGCGGTGTTCAGCGGTATTCCGCGCGCGCAGCGGCCACTGCTGGTGAATCTGGGCATCCTGCCGCTCGCGCTGAAGCATCCGGACGTCGCGCCGTTCGGTCTCGGGATCGCACCGATGCGCGGACCGCTGGGGCGCCTGCGCAACGCGGTCCTCACCCTCGGCGCGGAGAAGGGCGTATTCGCTCCCGTCCAGCGCTTCGCGAACGAGATCGCGCGCGCCGAGACCGGTCGCGCACTGCCGCGATTCTTCCTCGACTGGCCGGCCGGAGCCGACCACATCGTGCAGTTCACCGTCCCCGAATTCGAATACGCGCGCCGCGGCCTGCCCGACACCGTCCATTTCGTCGGGCCGGTGGCCCGGTCGCGGCCGTCGGCGATCCCGGTGCCCGAGTGGTGGGACGATCTCGCCGGCCGCCGCGTCGTGCACGTGACACAGGGCACGGTCGCCACCGGCGAATGGAATCTGATCGAACCCACGGTGCGCGCACTCGCCCACGACGACGTCGTCGTCGTGGTCAGCACCGGCGGACGACCGGTTGCCACACTGCCGAACGACCTGCCCGCCAATGTGCGCGTCGCCGAATTCCTTCCCTACGACCGGTTGCTGCCGCAGACCGACGTCTTCGTCACCAACGGAGGCTACGGCGGGGTGCACTACGCGCTCGAACACGGCGTGCCGATCGTGGTCGCGGGCCGCACCGAGGACAAGACGGAGGTCAGTGCGCGGGTGGCCTGGTCCGGAGTCGGCATCGATCTGCGCACCGACACTCCCACGCCGGACAAGGTCGCCGCCGCGGTCCGCACCGCGCTGACCGACGAGCGGTATCGGTTGCGCGCCAAGGAGATCGGCGAATCGATCCGTCGGTCGCCAGGTCCCGAGGCCGTGCACGGCATCATCGCCGACGCGGTGCGGTCCGCCGGCCGGCCGCGGGCATAGAGCTCTGTCCGGCGATCAGGTCGGGGTGGCGGCGTTCGAGTTCACGGGCTCCAACGACGGCGCGGACCTGGTTGCCAGTCGTTGAGAGGCCGGTGTAGTCGGCCTCCGAAGTTGGATCCGGTTGCTCGAGACCCAGGCGTCCGGCGCATCGCGAGGCACCGCATCTCTCACCTCGTCTCGCAAGTCCAATTCTTCTCAACCACATCATCTTTCGCTTCATCCGCCCTGCACCCTCCGCAGGCCGGACGGTCCGTCGCACCCGCTTCGGACCGCAACCGCCAACCCTGCCAGGAGAAATCATGACCCTCCCGCACGAAGCCCTCCGCCGCGCGAACGTCAGACCCGGCGTGGTCGATCGAAACGCTGAGTTACCGAATGTCTTTCGCAACCTCGACGACCTCGCATCCGCACTGTGCGGCGCCCTCGTCCGCCCCACGGATGCCGAGTGGGATCAGGCCCGCGCCGCATGGCAATTGCTGGCCGATCAACGACCGATCGCCGTGGTGACGGCGGCTACCACCGACGATGTGGCACTCACCGTGCGCGCCGCCACCACCCTCGGACTGCGCGTCGCACCGCAATCCACCGGCCACAATGCCACCCCGCTGGGCGACCTCGCACGGACGATCCTGCTGCGCACCGGCGCATTGGATCGCGTCGAGATCGACGCCGACGCACGCATCGCACATGTCGGCGCCGGCGCCCGCTGCGCCGATCTCACGGCTGCCGCGGCATCCGCGGGCCTCGCACCGATCGGCGGTTTCTCCGCGGACGTCGGCGTGGTCGGCCTCATGCTGGGCGGCGGCCTCGGTTGGTTCGCGCGCTCCCACGGACCCGCCCGAGCCTCGGTTCTCGAACTCGAACTCGTGACCGGCGACGGCGTGATCCGCCGCGTCCGTGCCGGCGACGACCTGTTCGATTCGGCCCTCGCCGGCGCCGATATCGCCGTGATCACCGCGCTCACACTGCGGCTGCACGCCATCGATGACGTGGTCGCCGGCGCCTTGTTCTGGCCGGTCGAATCGACCCGCGACATCTTCCACGCCTGGACGGCATGGACCGCGACGATGCCCGAGACCGTGACCTCCGTGGTACGAGTACTGCGCTTCCCCGATGCGCCCGACGCCCCACCGATGTTCGCCGGACGGGCCTTCGCGATCATCGAGGCCGTCATACAAGCCGACACGGCGACGGCACACGATCTGCTCGCGCCGCTGCGTGAATTATCGCCTCTTGTCGACACATTCGATGTCGTCGCACCGTCGACGCTCGCCGGCCTGCATATGGATCCGCCGGTTCCGGTCCCGGCGCTCGGGTGCAGCGCGCTGCTCCGGACGCTGCCCGCAGAGGTGGTCGACGCGATCGTCACCGCGGTGACCGACGGTCCCGCCGATACACTCACCTCGGTCGAACTGCGCCACCTCGGCGGCGCCCTCGACCGCAGCGAAGCGAGCCCTGTCCGCGGATCCGCGGCGCTGTTGTTCGCCGTCGCCGTAGCTCCCCACCCAGCCGCGGCCGAAGCGGCCGCAACCGGATTCCAGGCGCTGACGGCTGCCGTCGCCACCGTCCGATCGGATCGTGACATCAGCAGCTTCACCGAGAGCGCAACGGCGCCGGAGCGCTTGTTCGGCTCCGACCTGCCGCGATGGGTAGCCGCGAAGGACCGCTGGGACGCCACGGATGTCATTCACGCGAATCATTCCGTGCGAAACCGTCTCGGAGACTGAATATTTCCCGTTGAATTGAATAGCCGACTCCTCGGCTGCCGGAGGGGTGCAGCCGGGGAATTGGGCGGCGGCTGCGGATGCCGGTTCGGCCGGCGGCGACGCGACAGCGCGCCCGGCACCGTCCGCTGTATCACCCTTGTCGGAGCGGCCGGCCACCACTAGGCCGTGCGGGGATCGTCGAGCGGGTAGGCGAACGTGGGCACGCCGTGCGGCATCGCACGGGCGAGGATCACCGGCTCGTTGTCGCCGATCCGGACGGTGAGCCGGAACCCGTTGCGATCGTCGGAGTTGTTCTGCGGTTCGAAAGCGACACAGGCGAATCCGGCCTCGGCGCGCGAGGCCGCGGCCAGCCGATCCAGTTCGGCGGTGACCGCCTGCCATTCGTCCTTGCCGACGTATTGGCGCATCACCGAATGCCACACCACGGTCAGCGTGCCGGGCTCCACCTCGATGCCGGCGAGGAAGTCTCGGGCCCCGGTCACGGCGATATCGACCGGGATCTTCTCCGCCAGTCGCAACGCTCCGTCGAGCCGGGCCGCACGCGCCTGCTGATCCGGCCAGACATAGGCGCGCAATGCGAGCGCGTCGCGCGGCGACAAGGGATCCAACGGCGTCGGATCGCACCCGCGTCGCTCGACGACCGTGATCCGCGGATGGCGTCGCACCGCACCGGCCAGCCACGGCGGGACCGGCCCTCGCCACGCGTCCGCGATCGTGACCGGTGAATCCTGCGGGCCCCAGCCGATATCGCCACTGTCCCACCGGAAATGGTCGGCGCGCAGGTTGAGTCCGCCGCTGGCGCCCAGCTCGAGCAGCCGGATCGGCAACGGCGTCACATCGACCGCCGCGAGCAGCCCGGCCAGCAGCGGCACGGCCCGCCCGACCTCGTTGGTCTGCGGCGGACGAGTCAGCCAGTCGCGAATCCACTCGGTCCGATCGGCCACGATCCGACGGAACGGAGCCCACGCGCCGGCGGGATCGTGAGTGCGCACCGACGCTCCCGAGCTGGGATAGAACGGAGCGAGATCGCTTGCGGCGCCGGACAATACCAGCGCGTGCACACCGGCCAGCAGGCGCAGCGGCACCGCGGAATCGAAGTCGATGTCCTCGTAGCCCTCCAGAACCGCGGCGCAGGGTCCGCGATCGTCGATATCGCGCGCGATATCGCGCAGCAGGGAGCCGTACAGCGGTGAACCGAGCTTGTCGCAGGCCTTGGCTTGCAACTCGAATTGCGATACCAGATGCATGAGTGAACTGTGCGCCGCTGCCCAGCCGTAATCAATATTGATTATGGTCAACCCATGGAGTGGATGGACACCGCCGACGCCACCGAACGGCTCGGGGTGAAGCCCGCGACCCTCTACGCCTACGTCAGCCGGGGCGTGCTGAAACGCCGCTACGACCCGGTCCGGCGGCGCAGCCTGTTCGATCCGGCCGAGATCGAGGAGCTGGCCCGGCGGGGCAAACCGCGCCGCAACCCCGCGCCGACCGAAATCGATATCGCCTCCCGCATCACCACCCTCGGCACCGACCGGCCGTATTTCCGCGGTCGCGACGCCGTCGAACTGGCCGCATCGCACAGCTTCGAGGCCGTCGCCGAATGGTTGTGGGACGCCGACCTCACCGACAGTGGACCCTGGGAACCCTCCGAGAAGGCGGTGGCAGCTGCCCGCGCGACACAGGCCGGCCTGCCCGACGGCCTGCTGCCGATCGACCGGCTGCAACTCATCGTGACCACCTTGGCCGTCGGCGACCCGCTGCGTTTCCACCGCGACCGCGCTACCGTCGTCACCATCGCGCGCGCCGCGGTCGCCGGCATGATCGAGGCGCTCCCACAACTGTCCCTCCCGGTCGGCCGCTCCGCCGCCGCGATGCTCTGGTCGCGCCTGTCGGCCACCGCACCCGCCGGAGCCGACGAATTGCGAATACTGTGCGCGGCAATGGTTCTGCTGGCCGATCACGAGCTGGCGTCCTCGACCTTCGCGGCCCGGATCGCGGCCTCGGCGCACGCCGACCCTTATGCCGTCGTCGGCTGCGGCCTGGGGGTCCTCGGTGGTCCGATGCACGGCGGCGCCTCGCTGGCGGTGGAGCGGATGCTCGCCGACATCACCGACCCCGGCGCCGTACCCAGGGCGCTGGACGAGCGTCTGCGTCGCGGTGAACGCATTCCCGGCGCCGGCCACGCCGTCTACCGATCCGGCGACGCACGCGGCACCTACCTGATGGATGCGATTCGCACGCTCGCCCCGGATCATCCGGCTCTGCTTGTCGCCGAAGCGATTTCGGCCGAGCTGCGACACCGGCGGTTGCCCGCGATCAACAGCGATTTCGGACTCGGCGTTCTCGCCACGGTATTCGGCATGATTCCCGGTGCGGGCGAAATCATCTTCGCCATCGCGCGAACGGCGGGCTGGCTGGCCCACGCGATGGAGGAGTACGAATCCGGGACCCTCATCCGCCCTCGCGCTGTCCCACGACACCGATGACATCACGAACCGACGATCGGACAGCCCTAGCCGCTAAGATTCGAGAACATCCCCGAAGCGGCACAAGACATACAGGGAGGGCAGCGATGCGAGAGGTCTTGGTCGCCGAAGTCCGGTCGGATTCAGAGCCACGGCGCAATCAGAAGGCGCGAGCGAGTGACAACTTCTCGTTCGCGTCCGTGCCGGCGGAGGCGGAAGAACTGCTCTGGCGGACCGGCCCCGGCACCGAAGTGATCAAATTCAGCGTGATGGTCGACGTCCGCGCCAACTACGACCAGCGCGTCCTCTCCAACATCGTCTCCGGCGGCAGAACCCGCATGCCACTGGAACGGAAGTCGTTGTCGCGCCGCGGTTTCTACATCGCCGACCCATCCGGCGCGACGCAGGAGTTCGTCGTGCAGGTGTATGCCCTGATCCCCGACTGAGTCGTCGACGCCGGCACCCCTGTTCCGCTAACCTCGGCGACCGTGCCCCCTTTCCCCCCGATCGACCCGTACGCCGACGGCCTGCTCGAGGTGGGCCAGGGAAATCGGGTGTACTGGTGCACCAGCGGCAACCCCGCGGGCCGGCCGGTGCTGGTGGTGCACGGCGGACCGGGCAGCGGGAGCAGTCCGGGGCCACGAAAGTCGTTCGACCCGAACGTCTTCCGCATCGTGCAGTTCGACCAGCGCGGTTGCGGCCGGAGCATTCCGAGCGCCGGCGACCCGGCCACCGACATGTCGGTGAACACCACCGAGCACCTGATCGCGGATATGGAGCGGCTGCGCACCCATCTCGGCATCGACCGCTGGCTGCTGTACGGCGGGTCCTGGGGTTCGACGCTCATCCTCGCCTACGCCGAGCGGTACCCGGAGCGGGTCACCGGGATCGTGCTGGTCGGCATCACCACCACTCGCCGCCGCGAAATCGACTGGCTGTATCGGGGTGTCGCACAGCTGCTGCCCGCCGAGTGGGAGCGATTCCGGGCCGGGCTGCCCGGCGACGGTGACCTGGTCGACGGTTACCGGCAGCTGCTGGAACACCCCGATCCGGAGGTGCGCCGCAGCGCCGCGATCGAATGGTGCCGCTGGGAAGACGCGGTGATCGCCCACGAATCCCTCGGCCGCCCAGGGCAATACAGCGCCAAGCAGGACGCGGCCATGCTCACCTTCGTCCGGATCTGCACCCACTACTTCGCGCACGCCGCGTGGCTCGACGAAGGTGTGCTGCTGCGCGAGGCCGGGCGGCTGGCCGGAATCCCCGGGGAACTGATCCACGGTCGCCTCGATCTCAGCGCGCCCCTGGAAACCGCCTGGGAGCTGGCGAAAGTCTGGCCCGACGCCCGCCTGCACGTCATCGACGACTCCGGCCACACCGGCAGCCCCGCCATGAGCGACGCGATCGCCCACGCGATTGCCCGCTTCGCATGACCCGCGGGAACTGGGTCCGCCCCCACCCCCTCCGGCTCCGACTGGGGTTCGCGGCCGGTATACCGATCACGAAGCGGCACTGACCGATATCGTCGCCGCGATCACCGGCGGGGAGCGTCGCGGCGAACCTGAACCGGACTCGGCGTCGACGCAGATGCACGCTGTGGTTCGCAATGCTCGGCAGTAGGGATTTCGGCGATCTATCGCTCCCCGAGCCGCAGGGATTGCCGCACCTTCTCGGCACGCTGGACCTCCCTGCCGTACAGCAAGCCGTAGGTGAAGGCGTTCTCCCCGGCCAGGTGCGCCTGGACGCCGAGGGTGCGCACTTCGGCGCGGGCGACGACCGCGTCCTGGTGGACGCCGAGGGATTTCTGCAACTTCTTCATGCGGCGGGCCAGCTTTTTCTTGCCGGTCGCCTCGGCCGCGTAGCGGGTGCGTTTCGCAGCCTTGCGCACCTCGTGCAGGCCGCGATCGGTGCCGAGCCGGCCGATGTCGTCGAAGGCGCGGTCGACGCGGCGGCGGGTCTTGCGCAGCCCCTTGCCCTTCTTACGGTTCAGCGGGAGTCGGTGGCTGTTTTCCAGACAGTCCAACAGTGCGAAATACCGTTCACTGTTCATCGCCTCGAGCACGTCGGTGCGGGCCGCCGACCGGCGTGGTACGAACGACTCGGTCAGCCGCCGGCGTACCTCGCCGATCACCAGTTCGTCCGGCAGCGCCCTGACCTCCGCGACGAGATGGTCGTGCAGAACCTCGAGGTCACGCATATCGCCGAGGACACCGGAGAGCCACTTCAACTCGTTGCGCAGATCTCGCGAGCCCTTGAAGGCCTGCAGAATGCTGCGCAACCGGCGACCGGCCACCCGCATCTGGTGTATCGAGTCGGGGCTGCGGCGCCGGATCAGGATATCCTGCTCGATCATCTTGTCCGCCTGCTTGCGCATATAACTCTGCAGACCCCGCTCGGGTGGACGCGGCGTCGTACGGACACCGAGGACGCGCAGCGCCTTCGGCGGCGCGTCCGTGGGCTTACCCAGTCTCTTCTCGACGCTGTCGAACACATCCGGACCACCGCCGGCCAACTCGACCTCGATCTCCTCCCACGACATCACCGACGACGACTCACCGAGCGTCTGACCCGACACGCTGTCGGCGACGATCTCCGCCGCGACGTCGCCCCGATCGTCGGACAGCCGCCATTTCCGCCGTTTCGTCCGAATATGCGCCACCGGCGCGAGCGGCCGGCCCCGGGTGATCCCCGCGAGCATGTCGGTCAGCTCCTGCGGCGCCGACTTACCCCCACGCCCCAGCGGAACCTGAATCTCCTCCCGGGTGTCCTCCCCCACCGGCAACTTCAGATGCCACCCCTCATCTTCCCCACCGGTCCGCCGCCGAAGCGTAATTCCCTTGTGCGCCAACCGCAGATCCGCGGTGTCGTGGTAGACGGCATCCAGCACCTGCTCCTCGCTCAGCGGGTCCAGGGTCATACCGGGCATGTCATCCAGCGGCACCCCACCCGTGATCGGCAACTGGTACTTCCGTTCCCTTTCGTTCACGTGCGTGGCCATATGATCCGGCTACCACGAATGGGCGGTTTTAGTCCCAAATCTCACAGCGAGCCGGACCCGTGAATGTCCCGGGCAAATGCTTGCGACACGATGTCCCCGCCACCTCCGTCCCAGCTCTGCGCGCACGGGTTTATCGTCGACGCTCTGATTCCTGGCGTTCGACCGGTCTGGCCGGGATGCGTGCCCGCCTGGCGGCCGGACGTCGCTTCGATAATCGGTCCACCGACGATCCGCCGGCACAGCACCTCGCGTCGGACGGGGCCGCCCGCCCCGGGGTACCGGCGTTATACAGGTGATTTGTTCATGACCGTGAAGGCGAGATTGAGCAAACCCACCGGCACGAAAATGCCCGCCCACCACTTCAGAGATTTCAGGCATGCGCCTTTGAGCCAGGTTTCGCTGCGCCCGTAAACTCCCGCACTCGTCGCAGCCCAAGCCAGTACGAAGCCCAGCGTTGCCACATATTGCAGGACAGTCTGAGTGGTGTCACGGAGCAACGTCGCGACAATGGTGAAAACGACGGCGACACAGAAGGCGACCGTCGCGAATTGGGTCGCGCGGACAACCTGGGTCAGCCCTGTCGCGATATCGGTCCGCCGTTCGGTGGCGATCGACTCGTAGGGTTGGTGTTCGGTCTGCACAGCTTCATCAGGCGGCGACGGGGTTCTCCACCGTGCCTCACCGAGCCGTCGCAGCCCCGCCCGTAGCTTGTCAGGCAGCAACCGAACCACCGCCAAAGGCGGTCTGGCGTAACCTCTCTCGTAGAGTAGCGTTGCGTTCGCAGGGCGCAGCCTCAGCGCTCCCACGCCGACCTCCGGCCGGTCCACGATCTTGTTTCCCCTGGTCAGCGTCTGCCAACGTTGCAGTTTCACCACCTCGTGCCCATACCGATATCTGACGCGGCGATTGTGGTGACGACAGCGCATCCACTCGCCCGGCACCCAATTGCGGCACGGTCGCCCCTTACTTGTCCGCGGATACGCGCATTGAACCGGCCACACCGACCCGCGCAGGAACCAGAGCAACACCGATACGACGGCCACGTAGACCGGAAACAACCCGCCGATCCACAGGGGCCACGGGATCGGCGACACCGAGTCCAGTTGCCTGGAAATCCACTGCAGAGTCGATGGGAGCAAAGACAGATAGTCGTTCACCAGCACCACCCCCGTCATTCACATGCCTTGTCACGCAACGACTTCGCCGATTATTCCCTACATAGACCGACTCTGTGGGGCAATCGAGATCGGACCGGTGGGCGATTCCCGTAAGTTGTCACCGGGAAGCGCTCCGTGCAGGAGGACGCCCCAGCGCGCCCCCCTTCGCCGCACACCGTCTCGGACCTGGTCGAACTGAGACGCCACTCTCACAGGCAGCTGTTCGCACCATCTCCGAGAATCGCCACCGGCAAGAACACACGGAAATACCCAGCACCGTTGGGACACGACCGCGCCGAGGCCGAATGCCGCCTTGCCAATCGTGGTATGCGCCGGCTTGGGGCATGACGCAGGATGGCCGGTTGAGCTGCGAAACCGCTCGAGCGATGGCGACGTAGGCGGCGACTTACGCTCTCGCGGCCCGTGATTCGGAGCTGCATAGCCTCCCAGGCGCCGAATCACCCCTCGGTGATTCGACCGCCGACATGGACGGTGTTGCCGTAGGCCCCGTCGGGCTGCCGAGCAAGGAGCGGCGGAACCTGGCGAGAGACCGCCGCGACCGGCTCGGAACGAGTGGTTACGTCGTGCGCGTCCTTGTCGTGCCACAGCTGGGTCAGCCAGATCGTGTCCGGGTCGTCGAACGCGGTGTTGATGCTGTAGTGGAGCAGGCCGCTGTCGTCGCCGCCGGCGCGAAATCCGGCCAGCAGCACCGCGATCAGCTCGTCGCGCCGCCCGGGCAGAGCGGTCATTCGCCCGTAGACGCTGAACATAGTCCCGCCGGACATACAACTTCACCTTTCGCCTGCCCACCCTGCGTGGAGGCTACTCCTCGACGCCATCTCGGCGACATCATGCTCGCGCCGGATGGAGGACCGGCCGCTGTAAGCCTTCGACCTAACTGGCCAGCAGGTCGAGTAGGGAGCCGAAGATGAACAGCCCCACGGCAATCCAGCGAAGAGGATGCGCCGGACGTTCGCGGTGCATGACCCAGACGATCGAACGAGTTATCGGGACCGGGAGCCAGCACACGACCGCCCAGAGCCAAGCCAGAACAGCCCCGGCACGGTGACGTTTATCGGGTTGCGTCGTCAGGTACGCCAACGGTGCGAGTATCACCAGCCCGACCGCGATCGCCATCATGAGCCCCGGCGGGTGCGACCCCACCGTCCACTGTGCGACGAGATACGTCGACGCCACGGGGAGGAGGACCGCCAGCAGGACCGAGCCGATTCGCTCCACCCGCCGGTCGACGTATTCGGCATTGCGCCACGCTGTTTTCTCGCTTCCGGCCAACGTGTCGACGAAAGCCGCTTCGACCCGGCTCTCGAAAACCTCACGGCCATGCTGACATTCCCATTTGTATACAACCGGATCCGGCCCGACGACCACGATGCCGTCGACCTCCGAGACCGGGGGCATGGCAGGTTTGCACGATGCACACATGAGCTCGCCGTCGAACGCCCCGACCAGCGAAGCCAGCAGCGACTCGTACTCCGGGGTGTCGCGTCCTCGTAGCCCGGCCGTAAGGTCCGACTTCACGCGACGCTCCAGTGTGCGCAGGCGTTCGAGTAACCGTGCCGCGTCGCGGGTGGCCGTGATCCTGTCTTTCGCTCTACTCAAACGCTTCGCCTGCCGTCTACCGAATTCGTTCAACGCGGCAGCGCCGATCAGATCGAATATCACCGGCAGGCCGGCTACGAACTGAAGACTTTTCCCGAGACGACCCCAGAAAAGAACCGAATGTCCGAGCAGAAGATTCGCTTCGGGCAGCGGACCGCGCGACCACCGCACGCACAGCTCCCACCACCAGCCGCGGAAGACCACCGCCGCGACGAGCACGAGAGCACCGCCCAACCACCATGCGCGAAGGCCGAACCGGCGTTGCTCTCGTGCAGTGTTCCCTCCGCCCACCCCTACGACGATCACCCAATTTCGGCGCGGCGTCCAGCCCGCAATTCGAAGGGCTGCGGGCAGATATCGCACACCGCACCAGTTTTACGGAGGCCGAGGTGCTTCCGGGCAACCTGGTGACGGTCGCCGGGAAATCCGGCGGCGGGCGAAAAGAACGGCTCTCAGAGCTTGACGACGATCTTGCCGGTGTGGGTGCTGGACTCCATCAGGCGGTGCGCGTCGCGGATGCTGTCGAGGCCGTCGAAAACCGCGCCGACGTGGGGGCGGAACACACCGTCGCGGATGCCGGAGGCGATCCAGTGGTTGATACGGCGGCGGCCGTCGGCGGTGACCGACAGTTCCATGTTGGCGTAGCCGAGGATTCGCAGCGGCCAGTTCATGGGCATGGCCATCGGGCGCTGATCGAGCCAGCCGTAGACGACGACCGTACCGTTATGCGCTGCGGCCGTGCTCAATTCGGCCAGGCCGGGCCCGCCGACGGCGTCGAAGATCACCTGCGCGCCGACGCCGCCGGTGATGCGGCGGGTCTCGGCCACGACATCGGTATCGGCCGAGGCGATGACGTGCGCTGCTCCGTTGTCGAGCAGGTATCGGCTCTTCTCGCCCGTCCGGGTGACCGCGATGGGGATGGCGCCGATGCGGGCAGCCGTCTGCAGTGCCGCGATACCGACGCCACTCGACGCCGCGGTGATCAGAACGTGGTCGCCCGGACGCAGGCCCCCGGTTTCGATCATGCCGCCGTATGCGGTGGAGTAGGTCAGCCAGGTGGCCGCGCCGGTGACCGCGTCGAGTCCCTCCGGACGCGGGACCACCGACTCCACCGGCAGCACCACCCGCTCGGCATAGACCCCGGCCGAGCTCATCTCGATATTCGGGCCCGTCGAGACCTTGTCTCCCACAGCGTATTCGGTGACGTCGGCGCCGACCGCCTCGATCACTCCGGAGGATTCGTAGCCGAGCCGGGATCCCGGAAGCGTCGGCAGGTAGTAGTAGGCGCCGGCCCGGAACAATGCCTCCGCCCGGTTGAGTCCGAGCGCTTCGATGCGAATGAGCACCTCCTTCGGTCCGGGCGCCGGTAGGTCGAGATTTTCGATGGTCAATACCTCGGGGTCACCGAGTTCGTGGAAGACGACGGTGCGTGCGGTAATCGCGTCGGTTGTCATGGCACTGACGCTATTCACCAGTACAGAGATGATCTATGCGTGAAAGTCTCGCGGAAATGTCCGTTCGTCTCGGTGTGAGGATTACGGCTACCATGCGGATATGGGCTTGGACGTACTCAGCGATGCCGTCACGACGATGCGAACCGGGCGTCCACACTCCTCGCGCCAGCACAAGTCCGCCCCGTGGGGAATGCGTTTCCCCGCATCGGACGGCACGGGATTCCATGTCGTCCTGCAAGGTTCGGCATGGCTGATCCTCGATAACCGCGACCCCACTCCGCTCGGTCCCGGCGATATCGTCTTCCTGCCGCACGGCCGCGGCCACGCACTGGCCAGTGACCCGACCGCGCCGCTGCGAACGGTGAATCCGCTGCCCGACGGATCGTGGCCCCCTCCCGCGCCCGACCCGCACACACCGGGCGCGCCTGTCACGCTATTACTGTGCGGCGCATATCAACTCGACCGCCGACGCGCCCATCCGCTGCTCACCGATCTGCCCGACGTGGTCCATCTACGCCCCCGAGTCGGCACGCACCGCTCCCTGCGCGCGGCGGTGGAATTGCTCGGCACCGAACTCGAGGAGTCCCAGCCCGGTTCGGACGCCATCGTGACGTCCCTGCTCGACACATTGCTGCTCTACATCCTGCGCGCCTGGTGGTTGGACACCGAGGACGACGGCACCCCTCGTAACGGCTGGGCCGCAGCCTTGGCCGATCGCCCCGTCGCCACCGCGCTGCGCGCCATCCACACCAGCCCCGAAAAGCCTTGGAGCGTAGAGGAACTCGGCGCCCTCGGCGGTCTGTCGCGCGCCGCCTTCTCCCGCCGCTTCACCGCCACGGTCGGCCGGTCACCACTCGCTTACTTGACCTGGTGGCGCATGACCCTCGCCGGCCGATTGCTCCGCTCCGACGACACCCCGTTGCACACGGTGGCCCAACGAGTCGGCTACACCTCCGAATTCGCCTTCGCCAAGGCATTCAAGCGCGAATACAACACTCCTCCGGGTCGTTATCGCGCTGCTGCACTTGGTCTGTCACGCTGACGGCCGCAACTCCGGACGGATCGCTAGTCGAAGCTGTCGTCCTCGGGTAGCTGCTGTGCTGTGGAGCGGCGCCGAACGAATTTGCCGATGATTGCGGCGACACCCGCTCCGATCGCACCACCGACCACCGCGCCCAACAGACTCTGCGGCAACGAATCCGATGGCAAGGTGCGCCACAGGAAAACGATCAGCCATGTGGCGATCAACGGATAGGTCGTGGCATAGGCGATCCGTTTGCGGTGCGGCGGAAAGCCTTTCAGCAGGGTCTGCATATCGATGCCACGCCGCGCGCAATAACGAAGCAGCAGAAGCGAGGTGAGGCTGGGGAGCACGAAGATCAGCAGTGATACCACCTCGGCATCCATCGCCGCGGCGACGATCGCGATCGCATAGCAGCCGTAGATCGTTGCGCACAGCGCCATGGTCGAGCCCCGATAGAACTCCTCGCGAGCACGCTCGTCCCCCCACGCCGGTTCATCGGGTGCTAGGAAGATGTCTTCGAATGCAGTGGTTTTGGCCATGTCCCCTCCAGATCGTCGGTCCAGAAAATGTCTTCCACCGTCGTTCCCAGCGCCCGGGCAATCCGCAGTGCGAGATAGACACTCGGCGCGTAGTCGCCCTGTTCGATCGAGATCACGGTCTGCCGGCTGACGCCGACCGTTGTCGCCAACTGCGCCTGGGTCATCCGGCACTCCCGCCGCCGCGTACGCACCGGATGCTCCCGCTGATCGCCAACCACGAAGAAATGTTAAGGATGTTTGACATCCAATGTCAAGGAAACTTGTCTTTTCGCCGCGGACCGTTCGCAGGGCGCACAACCGCGAGGTCGGTTCGACACCGTCCGGATTTGGTGGCGCGTTTCCACGAGCGCTGGACGCCACACCCTCTGGCGTCAACGTCGATGGTTGTGTCGGCCAACGCTTTTCGTCGGCAGCCAGCGTCCATCGCACGGCTCCGGCGTCGGCACGCCTCAGACCGGTCTCGGCGAGGTGATGCAGGGGTCAGTGGCCGCGCGGGCGAGTTGTCCACGCCGCCGATCCGACGGCGGACAGGGCCCCTAGGGCGGCGTCGCGCGGGCCCGTGGCTGTGGCCAGCCGCGGGCAGGCTGCCGCCTCAAGCGAGCGATGTGTCCAGCGGCGTCGCACGAACGAAGTCGACGACGACCGCAGCGAGTTCTTCGCCCTTGTCCTCCTGGAGGAAATGCCCGGCCGAGGTGATGGTCACCGGTGAATGCGCTGCGGCGCCAGGGATTTTCGACGACAGCACCTTGTCGCCGCCGCGCGTGATCGGATCCGAGTCCGAGAATGCGCACAGGAACGGCTGCTCGAATGTCTCCAGAACTTCCCACGCGGCCCGGTTCGCGGGGGCGGCAGGATCGTCCGGACTGGTCGGAACCAGGAGCGGGAACTGACGGGCGCCCTGCTTGTAGGTGTCGTCGGGGAAGGGGGCGTCGTAGGCGGCGATCACCTCGGGCGAGAGCTCGGTCCGGCAGGCACCGTTGACGATCTTCCCGGCTCGGAAGTCGGGGGTGTCCTGGCTGAAGCGCTGCCAGGCGAGGAACGCGTCGCCAGGATGGCGGTCACCGGTCGGCAAGAATGTATTCGCCGCGACCACGCGTGCGAACCGCTCGGGATGTTCACCGACCAGGCGCAGCCCGATCAATCCGCCCCAGTCCTGGCATACGAGCGTGATCCGGTCGAGGCCGATGGCTTCGACTGCCGCCCAGGTCCAGTCGACATGCGCCTGATAGGTGTAGTCGGCGCGGTCCGCCGGCTTGTCACTGCGGCCGAATCCGACGAGATCGATCGCGACCGCCCGCAGCCCCGCCGAGACCAGGACCGGGATCATCCGCCGATACAGATACGACCACGACGGTTCACCGTGCAACAGCAGCACGACCTCACCCTCGGGCGGCCCTTCGTCCAGGTAGTGCACCCGCAGCGTCGTCCCGTCGCCCGCCGGCACCTCGACGTGATGCGGTTCGAACGGGAAGCCGGGCAGGTTCTCGAAGCGTTCGTCGGGCGTCCTCAATATCCGCATGGCCCAATCCCTTCGTCGACGCTAGCTGCCGTTGCTGTACACCCGAGTCGGGTCGACCAAGACCGCTGCGCGCCGCTCCGCCGCCATCACGCGGTCGTACTCGTCCCAGTCGTCGTGTTCACCGCCGGCCGCCGTGAACACGACGCGAAGAAGCCGGCGCAACCCCTCGGCGTCGATCCACGGCTGCGGATCGTCGGGCCCGACGATCCGAGCCCGCCCCTCCACCGTCGCCCACGCCCATCCCTGCCGGAACGTGGCGCTCACCTGCGGGCGAGCGCGGAGATTCGCGAGTTTCACCTTGCCGTAGGTAACAAACCCCAGAACCGGCGCACCCGTCGAAGGATGAGCCAACAGTCCGACATTGACCAGCGTCGACTGGATGGTCTGATCGGACCTGAGGGTGGAGACGACGGCAAGCCCCTTCTCGGCCCGACCGAGTTCCACCGCCTGTTCCAATGTGGTCATCACATCTCCCGTGGTTGGATGCTCCGATCCTCGCACGGCCCATTGTGCGCTTGGCGGGATTGGGCGACCGTCGTCACGCAGATGACGGGTTTGTGCCTCGAAATGCCCGGCTTGGCGGGCTGCAGGATCGCGGGTGGGTGAATTTTCCGTGCAAACCTCGACGAGGATGCGAGAAAACTGCAAAATTCGACGAGGTTTGCACGATCAGTACACCCCAATCCCTCGCTGCTCGATGCCGCGGATCGCGAACATGACCACTTCTCCGTGGGCAGCACGGCTCCGCTGACGTAGCGCCGTGACGCGGGGCGCGGGGCGCGGTACCGCCGCGTGTGGCGGTGGCACGGGCGCGTGAGGCGGTGCCGGCCGGCGATGCTGCGGGTGCGTCACGCGGTGACGCGAGCGCGTAGCGCGAAGAGATGGGCGTTCGAATCGAAGCGGCCCAGCGTCCCGCTGTAGGCCCGTCGATTGGTTCATCCTGCCTGTCGACCTCCGGCGCGCAACGGCACACCGACGTCATGCAGGTGCCTCAGCGCCTCGCGGTACGAGGAGACCAGCCCGGTCTCGTGATACGGCACGCCGATTTCGGCACAGTAATCGCGAACGATGACCTGGGCATGCCGCAGATTCGGAGTAGGCATGCTGGGGAACAAGTGATGCTCGATCTGATAGTTCAGCCCGCCGAGGGCGATATCGGTCAACGCACCACCACGCACGTTGCGCGAGGTCAGCACCTGACGGCGCAAGTAGTCGGGCCGGTCGTCCCCGGTGAAGGTCGGCATCCCCTTGTGGTTCGGCGCGAAGATGCACCCCATGTAGAGCCCGAACAGCGCTTGGTGCACAACGAAAAACGCAAAAGCCTTGTCGGCGGGCAGAATTGCGAACAGCATGCCCAGATAGACAGCGAAGTGGCCGAAGAGCAACGCCCCCTCCACCACTCGATGCTTGACCGCCCGGCTCCGAAGCGCACGCACCCCGGCCACATGCAGATTCAACCCCTCCAGCATCAGCAGCGGGAAGAACAGAAACGCCTGCGCCCGCCCGATCAGCCGAGGCAACCCACGACTGGCCCGCGCCTGCCGCTGCGACCAAACCAAAATGTCTGGCACGACATCCGGATCCAGCTCCTCATGATTCGGATTGGCGTGATGCCGCGTGTGCTTGTCCTGCCACCACCCATACCCCAGCCCGATACCGGCATTCCCGACGATCCGCCCCATGATCTCCGTCGGACGCCGAAGCCGAAAGACCTGGCGGTGCGCGACATCGTGCATAACGAGCGCGACCTGAGCGAATACCACGGCCATGAACGCCGCGACCGTGAGCGTCCACCACGAGTCGCCGACCAGAACGAACGCCACCCAGCCGACAACGAACGCGATCCCGACGAGACTGAGCCGGATGGCGTAGTAGCCGGGGCGGCGGTCCATCAAGCCCGCGTCGGAGATACGGCGCAGCAGACGGGCGTAATCACCGTCGGCGCCGCTGCGCCGCGAGCGTGGGCGGGGGGATGACTTGGAAACCAAAGTCGGTGTCGTCATGTTTCTTCCTGGGAGCTCGGTCGGAGAGGCCACGCCCGCTGTCGATACCGACCGATCGATGTCGATCGAACACACAGCGGGATTGCGTAGGGCGGGGTGGCGATGTCGGTACCCCAAAGCTATCGGCCGAATTCTCGTTCCTTCTCAACCCTTGGTATGACACGGAATTAGGCTGCGGTGTGCTACAGGGCTCCGTCGCGGCCGAGGGTCCTCGGCACAGATGTCACTCTTTGCGGACGCACAACAGCTTTCGTGTTGCGCCCGGCGTCGGATCAAGTTGAAGCCAGGCGCGTCCGCACACCGGAGGCATACCTTTCGACGAGGTATCCGACCAGGGACGGCCGCCAGTCACGTTCTCAACCGCAGGTCGATCACCGGAACCGACGGGCAGTCGCCATCCGTCCAACAGATCAGAAGTGTTCAGCCCGTCACGCAAGGAGCGCGATGACCGACTTCCAAGTCGTACCCGACGATGTGGACACGTTCAGCGCCGCACTGCGTGATCTCGCGGGTCAGGCCGGCGCCGCAGGCACCCACGTGACGAGGTGGTTCAACCTCCCGGACGCCCACACCGGCATATTCGTCGAGGTCAAGGGGATCGTCGAGCATATCCGGCAAAACCTCGAGGACAACTACAAGCACCTGCAGACGCTGGCCGACAGTTCTGCGACCGAACTCGCCAAAGCCGCCCAGCACTCACCGACATTTTGGCGACTCGAGACACACTTCGCGCCGGAAGGACCATGCATTGAAGAGAATCGCGACATACCTCGCTATCGCTGCCATAGGGGCAGCAACCGCATGCGGAGCTACGGAAACGTCGACCACGCAGGCGACAATCGCCGACACGACGACAACTGTCCCAGCGCCGGCGACGACACAGCCAGCACCTTCGACAGAAGCACCCCAGGCATCCTCTAGCGCACCGGCGGCCACGCAAGCAGCGACGGTGCCGATGCCGAATGTGGTGTGCATGAATTTGCAGGCCGCACAGGACCTCATCCAACAAGCCGGAGTGTTCTTCTCACGAAGCAAGGACGCGACCGGAGCCGGCCGAATGCAAGTACTCGACCGCAACTGGGTTGTAGTCGCACAGACCCCTGCCGCCGGCGTCCCGATCGGTGAGGGCGACGCCGTCCTGTCGGTGGTGAAGAAGGGCGAACCGGGAGATTGCTCCTGATCAGGGCAGACTCCATGATCTCCGGCGGCGCGACGGTCTCACTGAACGGGCGATCGATGCCGGAGCGGTACACCCACGCGTCCGCCCCGACACCTAGCAAATTCGACCGACTGGCCACGCAGGCCCCGGCATCGAGCTCGCGACCCCGAAACATATTCACCCTCACCGGCGATCCACCACTGCAATCACCCGCGTCGGCGATCCCACCGGCCGGACGACCGCCGTCCCGTTTCTCGGCGATGTGCAAGCGCTAATGTTGCGCCCACAGGCGAGAACAGACCGGCGGCTCTTCGTCCGGTCGGTAGGCATTCGGCAGCCGTGGGCGTCGCGAACCTACCGCCGTGGTGGGGTCGGTGGCTGGTCGACGACAAGAACAGGACAGCGCGCGTATGGAGAGTCGGCGGTGGACGACGGTCACCGAGTCGAGCTTCGAGCACGAGCGCCGGGGGCTGGAAGCGATCCGGACGCAGTTGCCGGATGTCGATCCGTGGCTCGCCTGGTCGAATTTCACCTTCACCGCCTCGACCGGTCACATTCGCGAGGTCGATCTGCTGGTTGTCGCGCCGAACGGTGTGCATCTGATCGAGTTGAAGGATTGGAGCGGCCGGCTACACAGCCGCAACGGTGACTGGGTACAGGAACTCCAGCGCGGCGGAACCCGATATCACCGCAGCCCGCTGCACCTGGCCAATCAGAAGAGCAAGGAACTCGCCGGGCTGCTCGCATCCCACGGTGTGCGGGTCTTCGTCGGAAACGCCGTCTGTCTCACCAACCCGAACCTGCGGTTCGAACTGCCGGAGGGCGATCGCGCCAATACGCACACGGTGCGCGAGCTGATCGACCGACTCGAGAGCCCGGTGCGCGACGCCCGGCACCGCATCGACGTGCAGCGCTCGAAGGCGATCAAGAACGCGCTCGAACAGATCGGAATCCGGCGCAGCGACGCCGAATTCACGGTTGGCCCCTACCGTTTGGAACGTAAGCCGTTCGATGCGGGCGCGACCTGGCAGGACTATCTCGCCACCCACACCGAGCTGCGCGAGCCTGCTCGGGTGCGCATCTATTTGCGCGAGCGCGGTGCCGATGAAGCACAGCGCCGTTCGGTCGACGATGCCGCACGCCGGGAAGCATCGGTGCTGCGCCGCTTCACCCACCCCGGTGTGGTGCGCCTGGAACTGTTCGACCCGTCCGGCCATTCCGCCGGCCCGGCCCTGATCTTCCGGTACCACCCCGAGACCCTGCATCTGGACGAGTATCTGCTGCGCTTCGGCCACCTGCTCGACCTGTCCGATCGCATCGAACTGGTCCGCCAGCTCGCGGAAACTCTGCGGTCCGCGCATGGCGCCCGGCTGTTCCATCGAGCGCTGGCCGCACGATCCATTCACGTCCTTCCGCGGCCGGGCAGCGGTGACGCGCAGCGGTGGGGCCATCCGCGACTCCAGATTTCGGACTGGCAGACTGCGACCCAGCGCTCGCAGGCCACCGGCGCCACCATGACCAGACATGCCCCCACCGCGTTGTCGGCGATACATCTGGGGTCGTCCGCCGATGTGTACCTGGCTCCCGAGTTGCAGGCGGTCGCCCCCGATCCGATCGCGATGGATGTCTACGGGCTCGGAATGCTGACCTATCTGCTGGTGACCGGAAAGCCACCGGCGGGCAGTCAAGCGGAGCTGCTGGCCCAGTTCGAGGCCGGCAAGGATCTGCGACCGAGTGCGCTGGTCGACAACCTGGTGCTTGATATCGATCTGCTCATCGCGACGGCGACGGCGTATCAGCCGAGCAAGCGACTGTCGTCGATGGACGAATTCCTCGAAGTGCTCGAAGACGTCGAGGACGCGCTCACCACCCCGGACGAGCCGGATCCCGAGCCGGACAAGGACCCACTGGAAGCCGTTCCGGGCGATGTTCTCGGCGGCCGGTGGCTGGTGCGCCGCCGTCTCGGCACCGGTTCCACGAGCCGCGCGCTACTGGTGCGCGATCTGCAGGCCGAGGACAAACAGCGCGGCACGAAAGCCTATGTGGTGCTGAAGATCGCGCTGGCGCCGGAGCGCACGGAGGTCCTCGAGAGGGAAGCCGCCGTCCTGCGCGGCATCCGCCGCCATTCCGGCGTGATCAACCTCGTCGATCCGGGCATGATCACGCTCGCCGGCCGCACCGCCCTGGTACTCGAATATGTCGGCAACGAACAGGGCCTCGACAACAATACGGACGGGCGCACCGAGGAGACGGTGGCCCGCGAGCTCCGCGACAACGGTCGGCTCCAGCTCGGCCGCCTCGAAACCTACAGCGACTACCTGTTCGGCGCCGTCGATTTCCTCGAGGGCGAGGGCGTCTGGCACCGCGACATCAAGCCGGACAATATCGCGATCCGGGTGCGCCCCAACCGAACCCGCGAACTGGTCCTCATCGACTTCTCCCTGGCCGGCTATCCCGCCAAGCACGCCGACGCGGGCACCGACGGCTATCTGGACCCGTTCATCGGCACCCTGCTGCGTTCGTCCTACGACGCACACGCCGAGCGGTACGCCCTCGCGGTCACACTGCACGAGATGGCATCGGGCGAACTCCCGCGCTGGGGCGACGGCAGTGTGCTGCCGCGGCAACTGGACGCCAAGGAGTTCCAGTACCCGCAGGTGGCGGCCGAGGCATTCGATGCGGCGGTGCGCGAGGACCTGGTGGCGTTCTTCCGCAAGGCCCTGCATCGCGATGTGGCGCAACGGTTCCCGGAACTGAAGCCGATGCGCGACGCCTGGCGCAAGATCTTCCTCGACATGTCCCGCTCGGTGCCCTCGCGTCCGCTCAGCGACCATCCGGTGGTCGATGATGTCGATGACACCACCCCGGAGCAGCAGCGGTTGCTGATCGCCGAGCAGGCGACCCGCGACACGCACCTGTCCCAGGCCGGTCTGACCGCCGCATCCGAACAGTTCCTTTACGGTCTGGGCGTCACGACAGTCGGTGAACTGCTGGACTACGGCCGCACCCGCCTGATCAACGCCCCCGGCCTGGGTGTGCGCGCCCGGCGCGAAATTCAGGAACGGGTGAAGGAGTGGGCCAAGCGGCTCGGCAAACGGGAGCCGGCACCGCTCACACCGGAGGCCCGCAAGGAAGCGAAAGCGGAAATCAGTGCCGCTCGAGCGGAGTCGACCGCCGGGATGATGCGCACCCTGAGCCTGGACACTCTCGCCGCGCGGTTCGTTCCGGAGCTCAACAAGGACGAGTCGAACTCCAGCAAGGTCGACGCGGTGGCGCGCCTGCTCCGCATTCCGGGTTCCGGCGATCTACCGGAGCTGGACATGTGGCCCACTCAGACCGCGGTGGCGCAGACTCTGGACCTCACCGGCGGCCGGGTCGCACAACTGCTGCGCGCCCAGCGCCAGCTCTGGAAGAAGGACCCCGCGGTCCAGAATCTGCGTACCCAGGTGCTGGAACTGCTCGAGGGGTTCGGCCGGGTCGCCGCCGCCACCGAGGTCGCCGATGCTCTGGTGACCAGGCTGGGCACCCGCCTGCTGGATCGAAACGACCGTCGCGCACTCGGTTTGGCCGCGGTGCGTGTGATCACCGAGGTCGAACAGTTCGTCCCCGACGAGGCTGCGATCCTGGTCGCGCAGAAACGCGAGAAGGGCCTCGATCCCGTCGTCGTCCTGGCGTTGGAGGTCGGCGACGACACCGACCCGGACACTCCGGGTGCGCGGGCGCTCACCAATTACGCGCTGAAACTCGGTGAGGCCGCCGACGTACTGGCCCGGCACGAATCGGTCCCCACCGCCGCAGTGGTGCTGGAACGGCTCGTCACGGTCGAACGACCGCCCGGCCGCTCCACCGTGGACGAGCGCCGCCTGGTGCAGCTGGCCGCGGCGTCCTCCCGCACGGCCGCGGTCACGCCGCGCCTCGAGATCTACCCGCGTGATCTGCGGCTGGAGCGCGCAATTCGCCTCACCCAGGCCGGCCTCTACGTCCCCTCCGACCTGCCCCGCGAGAAGCAGGCGGGACTGCGCGCGGAGACCGTGTTCGAGCGAATTCTTGCCCGTTTCCCCGAACTCGTCATCGCCGGCAGCGACCGCAAACTGCCGACCCCGGAATTGACCAAGGCACTGAACGACGCAGGTTTCGACCTGGTCGTCGCCACCAACGCCGACACCCGGGAACCGCGCTACATCCCGAAACATCTCGACCGCGCCAGCAGCTACACCGCCCACACCCCGCGCTGGTCCACGGCCACCACCTCACAGTTCGCCGACACCTACTCCGACGATCCCGATCTGGCGAAAGCCGCACGGGCGGAAGAATTTCTGGCCGGTGCAGCGATCCGCGAGGGGTTCCGTGTGCTCACCTGCCCCACCGCTCCCCCGCACTCCACGCCGGACGCCATCCGCGAGCTGCGCGACCGGTTCGGCGCGAACCCCATCTCGGTGACCGCACTGTTCCTGGCGAATATGCACGACCTCGTACCACCGGGCCGTAAACCCACTTGGTCGACGATCCTGCGTGCCGATATCGCCGAATCGGGCAGCAAGGCCGCACTGAAGTTCTCCGAATACGCCCGCACCGCGTGGGGCCGAGTCGAAAAGGAACTGGGCGCCTCGATCCGCACCGACGGACCGCTGCTGTTGCACGACACCCTGTTGTTCGCCCGCTACGACGCCATGGGTGTCCTGGCCCGCCTCGCCGAACGATCCCGCCGCGGCGCAGGAACCTTGTGGTTGCTGTGCCCGCAAGCCGACCCGTCCCGCCCACCGCATTTGGGCCCCACCGCTGTGCCCTACCAATCCGCCCTCAACGAGTGGATCCCGCTACCGCAGTCGTGGACCAGCAACAAGCACCGCGCCCCCGCCACAACCGAATCAGGAGCCCAGCAATGATCGACCGCGCCGCCCTACTGTCCGACCTCAAGAAACAGGTCAGCGCGGCCGAAACCGATCTCCACCAACAGCTGCGCGTGCTGGACGAGGTGAAAAGCCGCCTCCACGACGAATATTCGACGGCATTCAAACTCAAGCGCACCGCCGCCACCGAAAGCACCTGGCTCAAGGAACGAGTCACCCAGGTAGCGGTCGCGTGGATCCTCGGCACCGTCTTCGTCCGCTTCTGCGAAGACAACGAACTCATCGCCGAGCCCTACCTCACCGGACCCACCGACGACCGCCGAGAACTCGCCCAGGCCCGCTACGAGGCCTACGTCGAATCCGACCCCGACCCCACCTACCGCGGCTGGCTGCACCGCGCCTTCGCCGAACTCGGCGCAGGGCAGGCCGGAAAACTCCTGTTAGATCCGGCACACAACGCCCTTTACCAAATTCCGCTGTCCCACGACGGCGCGCGCGAACTCATCGAATTCTGGCGTGAGCGCGACGAATCAGGTGCGCTGATTCACGACTTCACCGATCCGCTCGACGACGAAGGCATCAACGGGTGGGACACCCGCTTCCTCGGCGACCTGTACCAAGACCTGTCCGAAGACATCCGCAAGAACTACGCCCTACTGCAGACACCGGAGTTTGTTGAAGAGTTCATTCTCGATCGGACTCTCACGCCTGCGATCGGCGAATTCGGTTACGAGGAAATCAAACTCATCGATCCGACGTGCGGATCGGGGCACTTCGTCCTCGGCGCGTTCCGACGCCTCACTAAACTGTGGGCCGAAGAACAGCCCACCAAGGACCGTCACGAACGCGTCCGGGCTGCACTCGATTCCGTACACGGGGTCGATCTCAACCCCTTCGCGATCGCCATCGCTCGCTTCCGGCTCCTGGTGGCGGCGATGGCGGCAGCGAACGTACGCACGCTCACTGCCGCTGCGGGGTACGAGTGGCCCATCAAGCTTGCCGTCGGTGACTCGCTGATCAAGGCGCGGCAACTCGAGCTCTCGCTGGTAGGTGATCAGGGCGACCCTCTCGCTGAGTTCTCTTACGCCACCGAGGATGTGCAGGACTATCCGGGGATTTTGGAGCCTGGGCGGTATCACGTAGTGGTAGGAAATCCGCCGTACATCACGGTGAAGGACAAGAATCTCAATGAGATTTACCGCAGACTGTACAACGCATGTTCAGGTAAGTACGCCTTGTCAGTTCCCTTCGCGCAGCGATTCTTCGAGCTGGCGAGCACGGGCGGGACCGACGGAAACGGCTATGGTCGAGTCGGACAGATAACCGCAAACTCATTCATGAAGCGCGAGTTTGGAAATAAACTCATCACGGAGTTTTTTGGCCGGACCGTCGAACTCACAGAGGTAATCGACACCTCCGGCGCCTACATCCCAGGCCATGGCACCCCGACAGTGATTCTCATCGGTACACCGCGCTCTGGGAAGGACCGATCAACCTCGATCCGCACTGTACGTAGCGTACAGGGCGAACCCAAGGCACCGGAGAACCCCGAGAACGGACTGGTGTGGCGAGCAATCGTGGATCAGATCGAAACTGCACCCAGCACAAGCCAGTGGGTGTCCGTCGACAACCTGGATCGAGATAGATACTTCAGCAAACAACCATGGATACTAGTCGACGGCGGACAAGAACTGGTCGACGAGCTTGACAAAAGTAGCGCTGCCAACCTTGGCGCACAGTCATCAGCGATCGGAATGACAGCGCTAACGCTCGAGGACGAAGCATTCTTGCTTCCGACCCACTTCTCGAAGAGAATTAATGTCGATGCAGATTGCGTATATCTCGTAAACGGTGACGAAGTTCGAGACTTTGCTATCAATTCACCACAAAATGTGATCATGACGCGCGAGTGGAGCGGCGAGGAACGAACCTTGCAGTCAGCAACGCTGCGTTACTTTTGGCCATACCGAACAAACCTCAGTCGCCGCCTATACTTCGGACAGACTCCCTTACAACGTGGATTACGCTGGTTCGATCTGGGAATGTACTTTCCGGAACGGCATCGTAGCGCGCTAGCGATCCCATTCGCGTTCGTTTCGACGCACAACCATTTCGTACTGGATCGAGGCGGAAAGGTGTTTAAGCAGTCCGCTCCAGTAATCAAGTTGCCGGACGGAGCAAGCGAGGAGGAGCATCTGCGCCTACTCGGACTGCTCAACAGTTCCACCGCCTGCTTCTGGCTCAAGATGGTGAGCCACAGCAAAGGCAATGCAACCGCAGCTAGTGGAATACCCGATCAACCGTGGTCATGGAACTATGAATTCACCGGCACAAAGCTGGAAGAGTTCCCGCTCCCGGGCACCATTGACAGTCGGATAGCGAGGGAGATCGACCAACTTTCCCAAGAACTTGCAGCCACGTCTCCTGCAATCGTAGTATCCAGTGAGATCCCCACAGCTAACTCACTCCGGGCAGCCAGAAACGAGTGGGAGAGCATTCGAGGGAGGCTGGCTGCCCTGCAGGAAGAGTTGGACTGGCAGTCTTATGCAATGTACGGACTCATCGACGAATCATTAACAGCCCTCTCGGATGAGCTCCCCCCAATCTCGCCCTCCGAACGTGCATTCGCTATTGTGCTCGCTCGAAAAATCGAGCGAGGCCTGGCCACATCCAGTTGGTTCACACACCACAATCACCGATTCGCTCCGATTACGGAAATACCAGCTCACTGGCCGAACTCCTACAAGCAGATCGTCCAACGACGTTTAGATTCAATCGAGTCCATACGAGCGATTGGAATGATCGAGCAGCCGGACTACAAACGGCGATGGGCAACCGAAGGTTGGGATGTCCTACAAGACAAGGCACTACGGTCCTGGCTCCTCGACCGAATGGAGTCCCGCAATCTCTGGTTCGGCGATAACGACCAGCCTCAGCTCCTCACTCTCGCCCGCCTTACCGATCTCCTGGCAGCCGACGAGGATTTCGTCTCGGTCGCGGCCCTGTACTCCCTCCGCACTGACCTGGCACAGGTAGTCGCCGACCTCATCACCGACCAACATGTACCGTTCATCTCCGCCCTGCGCTACAAGCCCTCCGGCCTGAAGAAGCGCCAGGACTGGGAACGCGTCTGGAACATGCAGCGTCAAGAGGACGCAATGCCGGACGGCCACGAGAAGAACGAGTTCCGCAAGTCCATCCCCATCCCTCCCAAGTACACCTCCGCGGACTTCCTACGCACATCCTTCTGGCAGGCACGCGGCAAACTGGACGTCTCGAAGGAACGCTTCATCTCTTACGGCTCAACCAACGCCGCCACCCCCGACCTCTACGGCTGGGCCGGCTGGGACCACCGCCAACAGGCGATGGCAATCGCAATCCACCTCGCCGAACACAACCTGTCGACAGAGGAGATCACCCCATTCCTCGCCGGCCTGCTGGAACTCCAACCATGGCTAGACCAGTGGCACAACGACATCGACCCAAACTTCGGCATCTCCCCAGCCGAATTCCTGAGCGGCGACCGCCGAGAACGACAGGCCGAACACGGACTAACCGACGACGACCTACGCAACTGGCGTCCCCAACCGACCACACGAAAACGAACCCCGAGGACGTGGTAGCCGCCGTCCGAATCTCACGGCGCGGGAACGGCTTCGGAGTCAGACCAACGCCGGTCCGTTATTGCGTTTCACTCCAGGAGAGAGCGGTAGTCCACGTGCGAATCAAGACCTTGTACATCAGGTTCTACAAGTCGTTCAACTACGACTACCTGCGCAAGAGTGACACCCGGGCGGCACCCGATCCGTGGGACGTCGTCAATGAGCAGGATCCCCGCTTCTTCCCGTTCGTTCAGCTCTCCCTCGAACGGGAGATCAGCACCGTTGTCGGAGCGAACGAGTCCGGCAAGAGCCAGGTCATCTCCGCCGTGAAGTGTCTTCTGACCGGCGCGGGTATCGAGCGGCGGGACTTCTGCCGCTACTCCGAACTGTTAGCCGTCGACAAGGAGATGGCCGCACCAGAGTTCGGGGGTGAGTTCGGGGACCTGACTGACGAGGAACGAGAGGTCCTCCGCGGGCTGCTTGGTGCAGACGCAGACAATCCGCTTGAGTCGTTCTGGATGTTTCGCTTAAACAAGGGAGTAAGGGTCTACGGCCGCCAGGCTGCCTCGGCTGCCGCGAAGCCCGTATGGCTCAGCACGACCCTCACAGACGCCCAAATTAAGAAGATCACGCTTCCGACCTTTTTCGAGATTCACGCAAATGTGCCGCTTCCTAGCAGTGTCCCCCTTGAGTACCTGACGGCTGCGAAGACTAAGAAGCCTGCGTTCTCACGCGAAGGTCGCCTGCGGTTCTTCCGCACGCTCTTCGATGACACCAAGATCTTCGAGACGACCGACGCGTTGACCAAGGCGGCTGAGAAGGTCGTGACGACCTATGCTTCGTACGCCGGTGTCACAGACGATGACCTGCACGCGCGGCTTGAGTTGGCCGAGAAGCTGCTGTTCGATGTGGGGCAGATCGACAAGTCGTCGTTCATTGAGCTCCAGAAGGCCGTCGAGGCGGGCTCGGGCGCAGAGGGCTGGGCGAACGGCCTGGTTCGTAAGATGAACGCGCAACTAGCCGACGCCCTCAACTTCCCGAAATGGTGGTCGCAAGACGCTGAGTTTTCGGTCTACCTAACGCTCCGAGATTTCGATCTAATCTTCACCGTCCGCGACCGAACCGGTCAGGAGTACTCGTTCGGCGAGAGGTCGAGCGGGATGAGCTACTTCCTCTCGTACTTCGTCCGCTACCGATCGCACGTTCCAGCGGGCAACCAAGAGATTCTCCTGATGGACGAGCCAGACACTTATCTCTCGATGCAAGGTCAGCAGGACCTACTTCGCATCTTCGCTGATTTCGCCGCACCGGAAGAGCCGGACACCGCGCCCATTCAGGTCCTCTACGTCACCCACTCCCCATTCCTCATCGACAAGAACCACGGCGAGCGCATCAGGGTTCTGGAGAAAGGAGAGGGCGATGAAGGCAGTCGGGTCGTCGAGAACGCAGCCAAAAATCACTACGAGCCTCTGCGGTCAGCTTTCGGCGCATTCGTCGCCGAGACCACCTTCATTGGCAACTGCAACCTGATGCTTGAAGGCCAAGCCGATCAGGTACTCCTCGCTGGCCTCAGCTCGCTTGCGCGACGACTTGGAACCAAGGACACGACGCTCGACCTCAACACGCTGACCCTGGTTCCGGCCGGCGGCGCAGAGCACATCCCGTACATGGTGTATCTCGCACGGGGTCGCGATGTGGATAAGCCTGCCGTGACCGTTCTCCTCGATTCCGACGACGAAGGGAACCGTCAGGCCGCTGAGCTTCGTCGGGGCTACCGTGGCAAGCGTCTCGTAGACGACGCGTTCATCATCCAGGTCGGTGGCCTTGACGCCGATAAGTTGGCTACGGACGTCGGCGCACCGATCGAGATTGAGGATCTGATTCCTGCTGAAGTGCTTCGGCTGGCGGTCATTCGCTTCGCCCGAGAGGTTCTGAGCCAGACAGACGCCGACCACATAGCCGAGCATCTCACGATAATCACTCCTCAGAGTGACGAGAAGCTCTTCAAAGCGGCGGAGCGGATGGCTCGGGCGGCGAGCCCGAATCAGGACCGCCCTCTGGATCTCGACAAGGTTGGCGTAGCCCGCGCCGTCCTCCACGTGGTAGAGAAGGAGGTCAGCTCTGACCTTCGCGACCGCACACTTGCGAACTTCACGGAACTTTTCCGACTTCTTGACCGCGCGCAGCGCTCGGCTACACGCAAGAAGGCGAACGACCTCACGACCCGGAACCTCAAGGACTTGCGAACCCGATTCGAGCGAGATCACCCTACGACCGCGACTCGTCGGCAAGTCGAGGAGCTGTTGGACAACATGCTCGACCAACTCCGAGAAAACAACGTTCAAGCAGACAAGGTTCGTGACACTATCCGAGGAATTCGTGTGGACTTCAAGTTGGACGTGGACCCTATGACGCCAGTTGAGAAGTTCGATGCACTTAAACAGGCGCTAGCCGAAATCGTCTACCGTCCGGTACTGGATGCGCAGGAAGCGGCTCCCTCAGCCGTGGCTGACGCGGACTTAGTTCGAACATCGTAAGCCCGGCCCTGCCGCTGCAGATGTCCAGCGCCGTGCCCTTGGTGTGATAACGGTCGGCAACTGCTTCGCGTCAGCGGAGCTGATGAACGCGCGCCGACGAAGTCGCACTGATGTGGTGATTTCGAAGTTGTCGTATTTGCTGAGACACCGGGACTGTGACCGAGAGCGCTGACGGAGGCTACTCCAACCAAGATCGTCCGATACGTCGCGATTGCGTGATTAGATTCTAGTGTCAGACCCCTAATCTAATGTGAGACACCATGGGCACCTTCGCCGAGCTCTTTAGCCTCTTGGACACCAAGCCTGCAACGCGGGGCAGGCAGTTTGAGCATCTCTGCAAATGGTTTTTGACCAATGATCCGACGTACAAGGCCGAGCTGCGACGGGTGTGGTTGTGGGACGATTGGCCAGGCCGATGGGCTGCTGACGCTGGCATCGATTTGGTCGGTGAGGGCCACGACGGAA
This sequence comes from Nocardia kruczakiae NBRC 101016, assembly GCF_001612965.1. Classification (GTDB taxonomy): domain Bacteria; phylum Actinomycetota; class Actinomycetes; order Mycobacteriales; family Mycobacteriaceae; genus Nocardia; species Nocardia kruczakiae. The sequence goes on along the minus strand of NZ_BDBL01000010.1, from coordinate 35,966 downwards.
AACTTTGGGCGATCCAGGCCAAGGCTTATGCGCGACATCATGCTGTCACCAAGAACGATGTGAATAAATTCCTTGCCGAGTCGTCCCGTGCCATCTTCTCGTTTCGACTGCTGATTGCCACTACTGACAAGCTTCACAGCATCGCTCGTCGGACGATCAACGACCAAGAAAAGCATGTCAGCTTGGTGGGCTTGAGTGACCTTCTGACATCGGATGTGGTCTGGCCCAGCGATCCTGCAAACCTGCGGCCATCGCCGCCTCCGAATCCGGTCACGCCGCGGGATTACCAACAAGAAGCGATGCACGCCGTTGTAAAGGGATTCGAAACTGCCGACCGGGGACAGCTCATCATGGCCTGCGGCACAGGGAAGACCCTCACGTCTCTTTTCATCAAGGAGAAGATAGATGCTGAGCGGACCCTCGTCCTGCTGCCTTCGCTGTCACTGCTCAAGCAGACGATGCAGGTTTGGCGGGTCCGCTGCGCGAAGGCGTTCGAGTCTTTGCCGGTGTGCTCTGACAAGACCGTCGCCCAGAACACCGACGAAGCAATTGCACACACCAGCGAGCTGGGTGTACCCGTGACTACTGAGCCCGCCGAGATAGCCGCATTCCTGCGGCGGCAGTCGGGGCCGCGTGTGGTCTTCGCGACCTATCAGTCACTTCCGCAGATCGCCGCCGCGTTCGCGCTCGGGCAGTTGCCCGCGTTCGACTTGGTCGTCGCTGACGAGGCGCACCGGATCGCCGGTGACGAATCCACAGTTTTTGCAACAGTTCTCGATGCTGACGCCATCAAGGCTCGACGTCGCCTTTTCATGACCGCGACCCCGCGTTACCACACGGGGCGGGTCCGGAAGGCAGCGCAGGACGTCGAGATGGAAGTCGCGTCGATGGACGATCCAACCAGGTTCGGTGTGGTGTTCCACAGATTGAGCTTCGGAGAAGCAATCAGGAGGAAACTCCTGACCGACTATCAGGTTGCCATCGTGGGTGTGGACGACGCGACGTACCAGGCGTGGGTTGCGAAGGGCGCCCTAGTCATACGCGGGGGGCAGGTCACAGATGCTCGGTCCCTAGCGAGTCAGATCGGTTTGGCCAAGGCAATGCACAGGTATGATCTGCGTCGGATCATCAGCTTTCATTCCCGCATTGATCGGGCCCGCGAGTTCGCCGCCGAATTGCCGCAAGTTATCGAGTGGATGCCGGCCAACGATCGTCCGGCGGGTCCGCTGTGGACCGGATACGCCTCTGGAGAGATGACCGCTGGTCAACGTCACGTCCAACTTCAGCGGCTACATCAGCTTGAAGTCGGAGAGCGTGGCTTGTTGGCGAACGCCCGGTGTCTCTCGGAGGGTGTCGATGTCCCGACGCTCGATGGGGTCGCGTTCATTGACCCCCGCCGCAGCGAGGTCGATATCGTGCAGGCGGTCGGCCGGGCGATCCGGCTCGCTGAGGACAAGACCGTCGGAACAATCGTCCTGCCGGTATTCGTCGACACCGAGACGGATCCCGAAGCGGCACTCGATGATTCCTCTTTCAAGCCGGTGTGGGATGTCATCAATGCGCTCCGGGCGCACGATGAGGATCTGGCCGAGCAGATCGACACCATACGCCGAGAACTCGGCAGGAAGGGTGGTCGTCCGAGGATTCCTGACAAGCTTCATTTCGATGCTCCGGCCAGGGTGAGTGCGGATTTTGCCCGCGCCTTCGATATTCGGTTGGTCGAGAAGACGAGCGCGAAATGGGAGTTCCGGTATGGATTGCTCGTTAGATACGCCGATGAGAATGGCACCGCGCGGATCCCCGTTGATCTCGTTGTGGACGGTTTTCCTCTCGGCCAGTGGGCCAGTGTCCAGCGGGGCCTGCACTCGAAGAGGAGGCTGAACGATGACCGACGGAACAAGTTGGAAGAACTGCCCGACTGGTCTTGGGATGTTCTCTCGGATCAGTGGGACGTCTGGATCGGTTTGATGAATGAGTTCGTCGCTGATCATGGTCATGCCAATGTGCCGTTCCCCTACTCTGTCGGCGAGTACAACCTTCGGAGTTGGGTTGCCACCCAACGTGGGCTATTTCGTCAAGGACGACTGTCTGAACGACGCATCCGCGAACTCGAAGCTCTGCCGGGTTGGTTGTGGGGCGTGCTTGAGGACAACTGGCAGCAAAACTACAACGCACTCAAGCGGTTCGCTGAACGCACCGGCCACTCTCGAATCACGCAGCGGCACAAGGAGAACGGGTTAAACCTTGGGACATGGGTGGCGGTTCAACGAAGGAACCGAAAGGAGTTGTCCCCCGAACGGGTGGCATTGTTGGAAGATCTCCCGGGATGGTCGTGGAACCCATTCGCCGATCGCTGGGAGAATTCATACGCCGAGCTGGTGAAGTTCGCTGAACGTGAAGGCCATTCTCGTGTCCCCACGTCACATCGTGAGAACGGTGTTCAGTTGGGCAGGTGGGTAACACACCAGCGTAGCGTTCGGAACAAGCTCACCGTTGAACAGAGGAAGCGCCTTGAGGCTCTCCCGGGCTGGAGCTGGGACGCACGGTCAGACATGTGGGACCGCAAATTTGCACTGCTGCAACAGTTCCAGCGGAGGGAAGGGCATGCACTGGTTTCGCAGGGACACCTCGAAGAAGGCATCAAGCTAGGATCGTGGGTCAACGAGCAGCGAAACAGGAAAGAAGAAATCGGTGCTGAGCGGCGTGCACGGTTGGAGGCCACGCCTGGGTGGGCGTGGGACCCGCACGCTGCGGCGTGGGAGCGCGGGTACGGCGCCCTAGTTCGGTATGCCGATCGCGAGGGGCACGCACGTGTCCCCGGCGAACACGTTGAGGGCATAGTGAAGCTCGGTGGATGGGTTGGGGAGCAGCGGGCAAGCCAGGGAACGATGAGCTCGGAACGCAGAATGAGGCTGGAAGCCGTCCCGGGCTGGAGCTGGAACTCCACTGAGGACTCCTGGATGGAAAACCTCGAACTGCTGCGGAATTTCGCCATCAGAGAGGGGCACACCAATGTCCCGGTGAACTACGTAGAGAACGGGTTGAAACTCGGGCAGTGGACGCGACTCCGGCGGAGTGAACATATGAAACTCACACCGCAGAGGAGGGCGCTATTGGATGCGATTCCAGGCTGGTTCTGGGGTAAGAAGTCAGACTATGTGTGGAATCAAAAGTTTGCCCTTCTGAAGAAGTTTGTCGACCGCGAAGGACACGCGAGCGTCCCCGATGTCTATGTCCAGGACGGGGTTAGGCTCGGCAATTGGGTGAGAGAACAACGGGCAGGGAGAACGAACCTATCCGCCGAGCGGAAAGCCATGCTCGAAGCCTTGCCAGGTTGGAGTTGAGAAATCCCCATCACCGGTACGAGCCCAGCAATTACGAAGAGGGACGATGGCAGTCTCGTATTTCCCGGGCGATCAGTTCCGCAAGCCGTTGGTGCGAGCCACGGCTCAAATGCACGCCATCGGTGCCTGACCGCGCAACGGTAGCCGCGTCCACGAACAATGCCCGACGTTCATCCGCCACCCGGCGTATCGCACCGGCCAGTTCGCGTGACTTGCGGACGGATTCGACGCCGTATTCGGAACTTTGCTCGGCGAACCCAGGCTGGTCGGGGTCGACGTGGATCGGACTGACCAGCAGTACCGCCGGGGCGCCACCGTTACGCGTCCACGCAGCGTGCTCAATGTCGTCGATATACCCATCTAGCGCGGTGGCGACGGCGCCTACGTCGCGACCGAACTTGGTTTTCAAATCGTTGTTCCCCAGCATGATGACCACCATGTCCAAGGGCGAGTGGCTTCGAAGGCAGGGTTGGAAGTACTTGCGGCCATTGCGGTCATCTCGATCAGGGTCGTCGAGATCGGTGGTCCGGCCACCGAGGCCTTCCTCGATTATCGAGTAGCCGACCCCCAATACTTGCTGCAGCTGCCCGGTCCAGCGCACGTCGGCCGGCCATCGGCCGCGCCCCTCGGAGGGCTGGCCGAAGGTGTTGGAATCCCCGAAACACAGGACGGTAAGAGCGGAGGGATTGACGATCAAGGTCAGTTCCTAACGGTCATGTGAACGAACCGAGATGTGCGGCAACCCCGCCAAGACCATTGGTGATCAGGTTGCTCCGACGGGACAGCAGGTCATCGGTCAGCGAATGAGCCAGCGGAATGTGGCGAACGAATTCCGGAGCCATCGCGCATGCTTTGTGAAGCGTGTCCACGGCCCCGGCATCATCTCGGGTCCCGATCTGCGCCTGTGCGACATTCACCAGCCTACGACTCAACAGCGTGGGCGGAATCCCTGTGTTACCGCAGGTGATGACCGCAGCAAGTTCCAGAGCTTCACGCGGCCGATTTGCTCCGATCTCGTTGATCATGCCGAAGCTGGCGGCCGAGCTTCGACCGAAAACATTGGACACCTCAGGTCTGCTGCAATACTCGTCGTCCAGCAGCGTCCCCGCAGACTCGCACAGGCGGAGATATCGCCGTGGTTCACAATAATCCCCGGTGAGAGAAGCCGCGAATGCCGCGTAACACAGAAGCTCTCCCCAGATCGAGATATGGCGCGGCGTGGCTGTCGACAACCGCGGCTCGATCTCGGCAGCAGCATCCTCCGCGCACACGACGGCATCGTCGTACAGGCCACATTTCGTCAGAAGCCACGATTGCGAACCTCTGATGGCGGCCCGTGTCAGCTCATCCCCACTCGCCCCGGTCAATGACTCCGCACGGAAGAGCGCGAGTGCTGCCAAGTCCGTATGTGCCATGTAGCCAAGCAGATTGGAGGCTGCATGCAGCAGTTGCGCCAGCAAAACTTGAACCTGACGGCGTTTCTCGCCCGTTGTCTCCTCGACGGCGTTATACGCACCGGCCAGAGCGGTAGGAAGCACCTGCTCCAATTCGCCGAGACGGGCCGAGAAGAACAAGTGCCATACATTCGCCACCGCAGCTGCGATCTCGAAATGCCTGGCTGGCGGTACATCCGGGATGCATCCCATCAGCGTTCGCCGCAAAGCAGAAATACCGTCATCGTGCGAAACATGATATGAGCTATCCGAAACTTCACCGCCACTCGGCCAGGTCGTTACCGCGGATGACCGCGAGCAAACGCGCGAGACCTCGGGAAGTTGCTTGGGGACGCCAGCGAACTCGTTTTGCCGTTCCTGATGCAGTACTGCATCGAAGCGCGCCCGCTGCTCGTCGTTAAGGCGCCCGCACGCGGTGTCCATGCACTCGGAGTACTTCGCACCCAAGGCGATATCCGCACCCCGGCGTTCCCATTTACCGACCGCCTCGACAGAGCATCCGATCCGGTCTGCGAACTGAACCTGCGTGTCCCGCAACGCTGCTCGCAGCGCAGCGACCTCGAGCCCCGTCCAGGTAATGATCGTCATTTCTCGGCGTTCTCCCCTCCTGCAGTACCGCCACAGTACGAACTCCGTACGAGTTCGGTGAGTCCTTCGAATGCGTCAACACGGCAAAGCTGAGACCAATCATCGCAGACCAGCGAAGGTGCCGTTCAGCCTTCGTCACAAGGAACCGGAGCCGCCCGAATGCCAACGCCCGCAACCGATACCAGCAACCGCGAACCGGCAAGCGTGGATCCGACCGCCACCGGCACCGACCCGGCCGAAGATCACTCGAACCGGCAACTACCGAAGCTCCCCACCCGGCGCACCCACAACCAGTCGATGGCGGCCACGTTGCGGCTCTGGCACACAAGGAATATCGACCTCTTGGAGCGCGTCGCGGCCGGCCTCCGTCACCTGAGTCCTCCGGCAGCGTGCAAGAGTGCCGCGCCCGTCCGCGGGCGTGCGCACGCGACGCATGTGATGGCCGACCACGCTACCCACAACTGCGCCCGATTCCGCCTCGCAGCTCAGTACATCGAAGCCCACCAGTGACCACCAGCCCGAGCCCGTGCCGTTCGATCGCGGCACGTCGATACGCGGAGGGACAAGCACTTTGACAGAACCGAGCACATCACGGCGAGCGATTGCTCTGCTGCACAGCGACCATGATCCGGACACGTACGAGACACTGACTCGGCAGCACCGACTGGAAGTCGTCTACACCGTGCACACCGACGCCCTCGCCGTCCTGGCCGCACTGATCGCCGCCCAACATGCCTATGAATACGCTGCGGACGCGGTCGTGATTCCACACCTCGACACTCTCGAGGTCGACTCGCCATGGTGGGCGATCACCCAGGTCACCGACCTCATCACGGGCACACGGACATATCCCAAGCTGCCGGCCGCCACCCCAGGGACGGGGCGCGAGCTGTGATCACACTCGGACTCGTCGTTGCGATCGGTCTGCCACTGGCCGTGCTGATTCTGGCCGTCATGCTGCCCGAACGAGGAGACAAACCATAATTCGCCGCGACTGCCCCGCGGCGGCCAGCTCCGTGAACTGCGCCGCGGAGCCGATCGATCCACGTCTATCGGGAGACGCGGTCTATGTCGCCGGCCGGCCCGTGGGCCGTGACCTACCTGCGAAACCTGTGGCCTCGACGGCGTCACGCGAAGCAACGGCTCAGGTTGCCGCCTTCTTGATTCGTGCGCCGAGCGCGTCCAGTTCGTCGAGGACGAGACCGGCACCCCATACCTGTTCCCTCTTCCGATTCGTCAGGGGGCGCAGGACTCCCGCCTCGTGCAGCCTATCGATGGCGGCGTAACTACTGCTCGTGCTGAGCTGGAACCGGTCCGAGACGTCTTCCGCGGTGATGACCGGCATGGCGATCAACGACGCCATGATCTTGGCGGCTGCGCTGTGGCTGCGGACCGGACCTGTCAACTCGCGCCACTGTTCTGGAATGGCGGCGAGATAACTTGCGGTCTTGCGGGATTGAGAGGCAGCTATGCGTGAACCGGCTGTGAACGAGTTCATCAAGGGTTCCGGGTCGCCGCTGCGGTACGCGGACAGATCGTCGAAGTAGCGATCCCGGTGGGCTACAAGTGCCGAGGCCAACGGAACCACAACCGTATTCGTCACAGCTCGCCGCCGGAGCACGCTGTTGATGAGCGCTCGACCGATACGGCCGTTGCCATCGGTGAACGGGTGGATGGATTCGAACTGGGCATGCGCGATCGCAGCTTGAGCCAGTGCGGGGATATCGTCCCGGTTGGCGTACCTGATGAGGTCTTGCAGGTATTCATCGACGGTTTCCGGCGGCGGAGGAACATACAGGGCGTCGCGTGGGGAGTACTTGCTGCCTCCGATCCAGTTCTGCATGTCGCGAACGCGTCCGGCGTAGTCGCCGTCCGTCGAGTCGTCCCGCATGAGTTCGTAGTGAGCGGCCGTCAGGTCGGCCAGTTCGATTCTCCGGGTGCTGGTGACCTTGGTCAGAAGTACGTCGGTGGCAGTCGTAGCGGCGACCATCGACGTGGCCGATGGGTTGGCTTTCACGCCGTGCAGCGCTCGGGCATAGTCGTCGACCGCAGCGTCGATCTCCTCGATCCGGGATGAGGCAACACATTCGGTCCGCAGCAGAAGAGTGCCGAGAGCACCGAGTACAGCCGGGTGCTCGGCGTCGAGTGCGGTAATTTCCTGCAACGCCGCTTCCATGTCCACGGAGAGGCGCGAGGGCAGTTGAACCTCGGAGTCTGCGATAAACGGGGGGAGGCTGACCGCGACTTCTCGCACTGTCCGGTCGTCGCGGGTCCCGCCCCTGAACTGTTGGTGCCACGGGACCACCCGGCGCTCGTGCGGGGGCCAGCCTGCGTCTGCCATAGCTCCTCCGTAACTCGGAATAGCAGTCCTCTTATTCCGAGTTTCATCTTAAACTCGGAATAGCGGGCGGTCTAATCCGACTTACCTGGGCGACGACGTCGCGCTTCAGACCGAATGAAGGGTCGGCACCCGGCACGGAGATCGACACCCCGCTCGTCGCGGTATCTCGAGCCGAGGTCGGCAACGACCTTCCGCTGAGAGCGCATTGGGGCCCGGAAGAACTCGTCGACACACTGACCGGTTCGCAACTTGCCAACTTGAAGGAGTTACGGCCGAGACAGACGATGATTCGTGTGCTGTTCGCGTTCGACCCATGGCGGTCGGCCATCTTGCTGACCGGCGGCGACAAGACCGGGCAGTGGAAGAGCTGGTACGAGCAGGCGATTCCGCACGCGGAAGAGCTGTACCGCGTGTATTTGAAGGAACGGGCAGAGGAGGACAGGCGATGAGTAGCTTCTCCAAGTGGGATCGCGAAGGCTATCGCCGCCGTGTGGGCGAAGAAGAAGCGGCGCGTCGTCGTCGGTCGATCATGGCCGAGCAGTGGGGCCACCAGCTTGCCGAGGAGCGGAAGCGGCTGGGGTTCACGCAGGCAGGTTTGGCCGAGATCATGGGTGTCAGCCCGGGGCGGGTGTCGCAGATCGAGCATGGTGAAGTCGCGACGGTTGAAGCTCTCGCCGCATACGTTTCCGCATTGGGTGGGAAGCTGGAGCTGCTGGCGGATATCGGTGGCCATCTGCTGAAGATGCCGACCGACCCCGCGGCGTGAGGTGACGTATCACCGACAGCGGACTGTACCGTCGCATTGCGCCGTCCGAACCGGGACTGGGGCGGTCCATGCCAGCACAAAGGCAACCCGAGGGTGTCGGCCAGCAAGTTAACATTCACCGGTGACCGAGTCGATATCCCCGGAGTGCAACCCGAACGAATCAGCGCACGGACACCCGCATTCCGGGCGCGGGGAGAACTGATGGATCAGCGCCCACTACTGCGCGACCTCATCGACATCAAAGAGCACATCGCCGGCTCGGACTATGTGCTCACCCTCGCCGACGCGGTGACCGAAGAAGGGTCGGCGAAGGCGGTGCAGGACTACGTTCTCACCGATCGCCTGGTCGGCAACTTCGACGAAGCGTTGTCGCTGATCAAGTCGGCGCTCGACGGCAACACCTCCAAGCCTGCGTTCCTGCACGGCTCGTTCGGTTCCGGTAAATCGCACTTCATGGCTGTGCTGTACGCGCTGCTGTCCGGCAATACGGCGGTGCGGTCGCGCACCGATTTCGACTCGTTGCTCACCAAGCACGAGTGGTTGCTGTCGGACGGCAAGAAGTTCCTGATGGTGCCGTATCACATGATCGACGCCAAGACGATGGAGCAGCGGGTGCTCGGCGGGTACGTCGAGTTCGTCCGCAAACGCCATCCCGATGCCGACGTTCCCGCGGTGTATCGCACCGACGCCCTGTTCACCGATCTGCGCAACCTCCGCGAAACCATGGGTGAGCAGCAGTTCCTGGACGCCCTCAACCGTGATTACGCGGAGGACGACGACGAGTGGGGCGATTCGGCGGCCTTCTGGACCTCGGACAAGGTCGATACCGCGCTCACCGCGGAGGAGGCCGAGGACTCCAGTCAGCTCGATATGGTCAATCCGACCGCGCCGCGCGAGCTGCGCCGGAAACTGATCCACGATGCGGTCACCACGCTCCTGCCCGGTTATACGAAATTCGCCGCCGAGGACGAGACCGGCTTCATCTCACTCGATGCGGGCCTGAGTGTCATTGCCGCCCATGCGAAGTCGCTCGGCTACGACGGCCTGGTGCTGTTCCTCGACGAGTTGATCCTTTGGCTGGCCAGTCTCATCCACGACGAGAAGCGGGTGGCGCGCGAAGCCAGCAAGATCACCAACTTCCGTGAAGGCGGCGATGCCCGCCGCGCCATACCGATCGTGTCCTTCATCGCCCGCCAGCGCGATCTGCGTGAGCTGGTCGGAGAGGAACTGGCCGGTGCCGCGGAATCGGCGATCCAGGATGCGTTGAACCACGCGTCGGGCCGGTTCGACCTGATCAGTCTGGAAGACCGCAATCTCCCGCAGATCGCCCACGCCCGCCTGCTGAGGCCGCGTGACGACGACGCGGTCGCGCAGATCAACGCCGCATTCGAGAAGACGAAGAAGCTCGGCCCGAAAGTCTGGGACACGCTGCTCGGTTCGGACGAGAGCACCACCGGCGCCGACGAGGCGGCCTTCCGATTGAGCTACCCGTTCTCCCCCGCCTTCCTGGACACCCTCGTTCACATCTCCGCGGCCCTGCAGCGTTCCCGCACCGGCCTCAAGCTGATGGGGCAGCTACTCGCCGATCACCGCAACGAATTGCGACTCGGCGACCTGGTACCGCTCGGCGACCTCTACGAGCAGCTGACCAAGGGCGGTGACCGCCCGTTCGTCGCCGACAAGAAGGTGCTGTTCGACGCCGCCGACAAGCTCTACAAGACCCGGCTGCGCCCGTACCTGCTCAGCACCTGCGAGGTGACCGAGGACGATGTCGACACCTATCTGAATCGGCGCGACAGCATCACCGACGCCCAGCTGGCCGGCCGCTGCAAGAAGTTCGTCGGCCAGAACCGGCTGGCCTGCACCGTACTGCTCGCCGCCCTCGCACCCAGCGTTCCGGCGTTGCGCGACTTGACCATTCGCCGCCTCGGCGCCCTCAACCACGGCTCGATCACCACCATGATCCCGGGCCGCGAAGAGGGTGTCATCAAGGACATGGTCACCGAGTGGGCGTCGCGGTTCCCGGAGATCAAGGAAACCGGTAGCGACGCCAATCCGGGTGTGCGACTGGAACTTTCCGGTGTCGATGTGGAGTCGGTGATCGCCAACGCGCAGGTCAACGACAATCCGTCCAACCGGTTGGCGATGGCGCGCGATCTGCTCGCCGACGAGTTCGGCCTCGACCGCGCCAATGACCGTTTCGGTTCCGACGAACTGCGTTTCGTGTGGCGCGGGTCGAACCGCGTCGTGGAGGTGCTGTTCGGCAATGTGGCCGATGAGGAGACGCTGCCGAATCACGATATGCAGCCGTCGATCGAGGGTCGTTGGCGCATCATCGTCGATCTGCCCTACGACGAGAACAACCTGAACCCGATCGTCGATCTCGACCGGATCCGGCGGTTGCGGGAACAGCAGGGCGACAACCATCCTCGCGCGGTCGCCTGGCTGCCGACACATCTGACGAAACCGCGTTGGGAGGATTTCCGGCGGCTCGTGGTCGTCACCAAGGCCCTCGCCGACCCGTATCGCTTCGACACCCAGTACGCCCAGCACCTGAACCCCGACAACCGGGCCAGTGCCAAGCAGCTGCTCGAATCGCAGCGCGAAACGCTGCGCAACAAGGTGCTCGCCACCTTCAAACAGGCGTACGGGCTGGCCGAACGGAAACCGGCCGATGTCACCGACGAGCTCGATCAGCATTTCTATCCGCTGCCGGATCTCGACGGGCTCACCGTCTCCATCGGTCAGTCGCTGCACGACGCGCTGCGCCATGTGGCCGGAAAGCTACTGGCGCACCAGCTTCCGGGCCACCCGGACCTCGACGCCGCCGGCACCGGGACCGCGGTGAAGCCCGCGGACGCGAAACTCGTCCTCACCCATGTGCGCGGCGCCGCCGAAGCGCGTGACGGGCGGGTCGAGGTGCCGGCGAAGGATCGGCCGCTGATGAAGCGCATCGCCGAACCGCTCGGGCTGGGACAGCAGAAGGAAGCGTATTTCGAGCTGTCCCGGCGCTGGGCCGATCATTTCCGCTTGACGGCGCAGAACGAAGGCATCACCGGCGATCTGTCGGTGATTTCCCTGGGCGATTGGACCGACCTGCCCGACAAGCGCGGGCTCGAGCCGCATATCGCGAACCTGGTGATCGCCTCGTTCGCCGAGATGGACGATCGGGTGTGGGTGCGCGGGGGCGTCCCGATCGACACTCCGGAACTGACCAAGATCCAGGCCGGCGACGCCCTGCGGACCCAGCCACTGCCCGGTGAGGCCGAGTGGGATGCCGCACGCAACCGGTTCGAGGTGATCTTCGGAGACAAGGCGCCGACGCTGCGCCGCGGCGGGCTGGTTCAGCAGTTCGCCCGCCAGATCACTACCGCCGCAACGAAATATCTGGATCCTGCCGTCCGATTGGTGGAACAGCTCGAACAGCACAGTGAGTTCCTGCGGCTCGACGACACCGAACCCGGTGGGCGGCTTGCGATCGCGCGCCGTGCGGCCCAGTTGCTCAATGAACTCACGAAGGCCGATGGCGGATCGGCGGGTGCGAAACGAACCGTGGAGACCTTCGCCGGTTTCGATCTGGCCGATATCAGTCCGGACCGCTACGCGACCTCGATCAAGTCCGCGGACCGGGTGATCTCCGCACTCGCCGATGCCGCGTGGGACAACCTGGCCTTGGCGCAGCATCTGGGACCGGAGGGTGCGGCGCTGCTGGATTCGCTGCGTTCGGTCGCACGTGCGGATCAGCGGTCGAGCGATCTGGCCGAGAAACTGCGCCGCACCAATGCCGAGGTGACCAGGCTGTCCAAGGAGAGGCTGGTCAAGGACAAGCAACGCCGCGAAGAGGAGACGCGCGATCCGGGGCCGGTGGTGGCCGACAAGATCGAGCTCATTACGGACAGCAGTCATCCTGCGGTGCCGACGGACCAGGAAACCTCGGCCGACCAGGACGACACGACGAAGTCCAAGCGCACCAACATTTACCGGACCACCGCACGCGAGGCGGCCCGGTCCGTCGAGAAGGAACTCGCCAGGCTCGCGCAGCTCGAACCCGACGCCACCATCGAAATCACGTGGAAGGTTGTCGAATGACCGCGACCGTCGCGGGGGCCATGCGCCTGTCGAGAACCACGGTCGCCCAATACCTTGCCGCGAACCACAAACTCACGGAGATCCTCACTGCGCCGCAGGGCAACATCACGATCCTGCTGCGCGGTGAGCCGGTGTGGGACGGCGAGCCCGTGCTGGCGCTGTCCGACGGCCGCGCGGTGCGGGTGGAACCGGCCCCCTCGCCGCTGGCGGTGCACGAACAGATTCTGGCGCACCCCAGAGATATCAATCCGGATCCGCGAGTGCTCGTGGTGATCACCGATGTCGAGGAACACGACCTCGACCCGGCCATCCTGGCGCGGGTCCACCGCGCCCACATCTATGTCGTGGACCAGTGGGACATCGTCCGGGAGACCTTCGGCACCAAAGAGATCGACCCGATGCTGCGGCGTATCACCTGGGTCTGCGAAGCGCTGCTCGATGCCTCCGGCGCTCGGCGCTGGCCGGCCACACTGGCCGGTGATGTCCTCTCTCGCACACCGACATTGGCCGCACTGGCCGCTCGTCGTCTCGACCTCGGTGACGTCGGCGACCGTATCGATGCGCGCACCCTGCTCATCTGGTCGCAGCGACCGGGTCACCCGCAACTGCTGCTCGACCTGCGCGGGCCCGAACGTGACGGTTTGATCGAATTCCTCAGCGAGACAGATCAATCCGGGCCTACCGGTCGAGTCCTGACGACATTGGCCGTCAACGGACACGGCGATGAAGCCGTCGCCTACGGCCTGCTGTGCGCGGCACTGTGGCGCCATGCCGCACCGAACAATCCGGTCTATCAAGCCCGGGGCAGGGTCGAACGGTGGCTGGGCGAGGACTTCCCGATCAAGGGTGAGGCACTCGATTCGGTGCTCAGTTCCTTCGGCACGGTCTGCGAGGACTACATCAGCGATCTGCTCACCCGGGCGCGCACCGAGACCGATCCGGGAGACGAAGCCGACGAGCACGCCCGGCAGGCCCGCAAGATCACCGATACGGTGCTTTCCCGCGCCGATGCCCTCGCCCGACAGTTCGGCGCACTCGAAGCGGCGGCAAGCAGCCCCCTCCTCGCCGTCGGCCTGGAGGCGCGAATCACGGCGGCCGGAAACGCGCTCGGTCGCGGCCAGCTCGACAGCATCGACCGAGCCGTCACCGACCTGCGCAATCACAAGCTTGCACCGGATCACCACGTACGTATCCAGCGAATCCGGATGGCGCAGCGGCTGACTCGGTGGCTCGCGACCGCACCCGATCCCACCGTCGACACCGTGGCTGCGGCCATCGACCGGCAGATGCGCGACACCGCCTGGGCCGACCGCGCCCTGGATGCGCTCGAGGCGGGTGGCGACGACGATCCCGCGGTGCGGATCGCCTATCAGGACATCGCGACGAAAGTCCGGGCCGTGCGGCGCGAATTCGATCGGGAGTTCGCCACTGTCCTCGCCCAGTGGACCGCCTCGGGCAGCGCACCCGGCTCCATGCTGACCGTCGAGACCTTCCTGCACCGAGTGGTCCGCCCACTGGCCGCCACACGGCGCGTCATGCTCATCGTCATCGACGGAATGAGCGGTGCGATCGCGACCGAGCTGGCGGGTGAGCTTCGCAAGTCCTTCGCGGAATACGACCCGTTGCCCGGCGACAAGCATGTGCGGCGGCGGTCGATGGTCGCCGCATTGCCGAGTCTGACCGCGGTGTCGCGCACGTCATTGTTCGCGGGCACGCTGATGAAGGGCGACCAGAAGGACGAGGCGAGACTGTTTCCCGCCCATCCGTTCTGGGGCGCGAAACAGGCCGAGGTGTTCCACAAACACGATCTGCGCAGTGCCGCGGGCGATCGCTTCGGCAGCGACCTGCTGAATGCACTGGCGAATCCGGACAAACATATCGCCGTCGTGCTCAACACCATCGACGACCGGCTCGCCAAGGAACTGAAACTCGACGACGCCGCCTGGCAGACACGTGAAGTCGGTGATCTCCGCGCGCTCGTCGCCTCGGCCGCCGCGCGAGATATGGCCGTGCTGATCACCAGCGACCACGGGCACGTGGTCGACCGGCACGGCCGGGCATGCGACGGCACCGGAGTCGCCTCGGCGCGACATCGAGTTCCCACGTCGGCCCACGATCGGCTGGATGACTCCGAGATCGCGCTGCGGGGGCCGCGTGTGGTGTGGCCGGAACCGGGAGCCTCGATCGTCGCACTGTGGGATGCCGATTCCCGGTACACCGCTCAGAAAGCCGGTTACCACGGTGGGGCGTCCCTCGCCGAAATGACCATTCCCGTGCTGGCATTCCTGCCGTTCGAATCCGACCCCGGTGATTGGCAGGAGCTGGGCAGCAGCCAGCAGCCGAAATGGTGGATCGGCGACGCAGAGGAAACCCTCGACGTCCCAGAGAAGGAGGCCGTCACCGAACGCGCCAAACGGGCGAGTGCGAAGGCGCGGGAGTTGGCCAGCGATCAGATCACACTCGAGCTGGTGGTACCGGAAGCGGCCCAGCCCGTCCGGCAGGCACTCGGATCGGCAGACGCCATGATCAAGGAGCTGCTGGACTCCGACACGTTCGCCGCCCAACTCGAGACCCTCGCGCGCAAACCGGCGCCCGGAAAACTGGAAAAGGCCATCCGCGCACTACTCGACGGGCCGCAAACCACCACCGCGCTCGCACAGCGGATCGGCGAACTTCCCTCGCGGGCCAGAAGTTTCGCGGCCGTGCTGACCCAACTGCTCAATGTCGACGGGCAGCAGGTGCTGGAGACTCACTCCGACGGCCGCACGCTGCGCCTGCACGTCGGGCTGCTCCGCGAACAGTTCGGACTCCGATGATCGGCACGGGAGGTGCTCGCACCGCCGCCTCGATGCCAAACTGGTCCGGTGAGTAGCGTGCAGCCGACAGGGGTGAGTGCGGCCCGACGACGAGCAGTCATCGACGCATTACGGCGCGGCGCGGTTCCCGACAGCGGTCTCGATTTGCTGGCGACCGGCCTCGACCGTTTCGAAGCAGCGCTGGACGCCGAACTCGATGCCGTCGCCTCGGGGGGCGCGGTATTCAAGGCGGTACGCGGCGAATACGGATCCGGTAAGACGTTCTTCTCCCGCTGGCTGGGCGAACGAGCGAAGCGACGCAACTTCGCGGTGTCCGAAATCCAGATCTCCGAGACCGAAACCCCGCTGCACAAGCTGGAGACCGTGTATCG
Organism: Nocardia kruczakiae NBRC 101016; assembly: GCF_001612965.1. Taxonomy (GTDB): domain Bacteria; phylum Actinomycetota; class Actinomycetes; order Mycobacteriales; family Mycobacteriaceae; genus Nocardia; species Nocardia kruczakiae. The sequence continues at coordinate 20,197 of NZ_BDBL01000010.1, read as the reverse complement.
ACGGCTCACCGAGCGACTCACCACCGCCAGCTCACCACCGAGCGCGTTCCGCCACGTGATCGACGCATGGTTCTATGCGCTGGAGGAAGACGCTCTCGCCGAAGGTGCCACCGAGGACCAGCTGGCCGAGGCCGTCGACCGCCTCATGACCACGCGGCTGGCCGAAGTATCCAGGCACGCACCATCTTTCGCCGCAGCATTGCGCGGATACCGCACGGCGGTGCTGGCCGGTGACGAGGCCACTGCAAGCGCGGTACTTGCCTGGCTGGGCGGACAGCCGAACGTCGCCGCGGCCGCCCGCAGGACCGCCGGGGTGCGCGGCGAACTCGATCATTTCGGCGCGTTCGGCTTCCTGCAAGGGCTGCTGACGGTGCTGCGTGATTCCGGGCACCGAGGTCTGCTGATCGTTCTCGACGAGGTGGAGACCCTGCAGCGGGTGCGTTCGGATGCCCGCGACAAGGCCCTCAACGCGTTGCGGCAGCTGATCGACGAGGTCTACTCCGGACGCTTCCCCGGCGTGTACCTGCTGATCACCGGCACACCGGCCTTCTACGAGGGGCAGCAGGGTGTGCAGCGGCTGCCACCGCTCGCGCAACGGCTCGCGACCGACTTCACCACCGACCCGCGTTTCGACAATCCGCGCGCGGTGCAGATCCGCCTGCCCGGCTTCAGCATGGATTCCCTTGTGGCGCTGGGCAAGACGATCCGCGAACTCTATGCCTCCGGGGCCGAGAACGGCGAACGAGTCAACGCGATCGCCGATGACACCTACATCGCGGATCTCGCCCGAGCGGTCACCGGCTCACTCGGCGGAACCGTCGGCGTCGCACCGCGATTGTTCCTCAAGAAGCTCGTCGGTGATGTGCTGGACCGCATCGACCAGTTCCCCGATTTCGATCCGCGCCAGCATTACAAGCTCACCGTCGGTTCGGCGGAGCTGACCGATATGGAACGCAACCTGGCTCGCGCCGACGATGTCGATCTAGAGCTGTGATCGAGCAACCCGCTCCTGATCCGATCGAGCGCCTCGACACGGTGCTCGTCCACCACATCGTGAACACCTTGGGCTGGCCGGATCTGCGTCCGCTACAACGAGCTTCGGTCGATCCACTCTTGCGCGGAGACGATGCGATCCTGCTCGCACCCACCGCGGGCGGCAAAACCGAATCGGCCTGCTTCCCGCTGCTGACCGCGATGGCGGCCGGCGATTGGCCGGGGGTTTCGGTGCTGTATCTGTGCCCGCTCAAGGCCCTGCTCAACAACCTCGTGACCCGCATCGACACCTACGCCCAATGGATCGGCAGAAGCGCCGCACTCTGGCACGGGGACACGAGCGAATCGGCGCGCAACCGGATCCGGCGCGAACCGCCCGACATTCTGCTGACGACGCCGGAATCGTTGGAAGCCATGCTGATCGGGATCAAAACCGATCATCAGGCATTGCTGGGGTCGGTCCGCGTCGTGGTTGTCGACGAGGTCCACGCATTCGCCGGAGACGACCGAGGCTGGCACCTGCTGGCGATACTGGAACGGTTGCAGCGTGTCACCGGACAGCCGATTCAGCGGATCGGATTGTCGGCAACGGTCGGCAACCCGCACCGGCTGCTGGCATGGCTGCAAGGATCGGGCTCGGGCAAGCGACGTGGAACCGTTGTCGCACCGGACCTTCCAGAACTGGCAACCCAGGACACGGCTGCGAGTTCCCGATTTCCCACCGATTTTCCTCCTCTGCCGCGGCCGGCCGGTGAAGTCGAACTCGACTACGTGGGATCGCTCGACAATGCCGCGAAGGTCATCACCGCGCTCCACCACGGCGAAAAGCGCCTGGTGTTCTGCGATTCGCGCCGGCAGGTCGAACAGCTCGGCGCGGCACTGCGAGAACGCGACGTAACGGTATTCCTCTCCCATGCCTCGCTGTCCGCATCCGAACGCGCCCGTTCCGAACAAGCCTTCGCCGAGGCCCGCGACTGTGTGATCGTCTCCACCTCCACACTCGAACTCGGCATCGACGTAGGGGATCTCGACCGCGTGATCCAAATCGACTCACCGGCCACCGTCGCCTCGTTCCTCCAACGCATCGGCCGCACCGGCCGCCGCGCCGGCACCACCCGCAACTGCCTGTTCCTCACAACCACCACCGACGCCCTCCTCCAAGCTGCCGGTCTGTTGCTGCTGTGGAGCCGCGGGTGGGTCGAACCGGTGACCGCTCCCCCACAACCACGCCATCTCGTGGCCCAGCAACTGCTCGCCGTCACCCTCCAGCACGGGACGATCGGAAAACGCCTGTGGTCGCAGGAATGGAACGGCCTCGCCCCCTTCGACCGTTCCGCCGAACCCATCTTCACCTACCTGCTCGAGGCGGGATACCTCGACAGCGATCAGGAACTGGCTTTCATCGGCCACCAGGCCGAGCACCGTTTCGGAAAGAGGAACTTTCTGGAGCTGACTGCGTCCTTCACGGCCCCACCACAATTCACCATTCTCGCCGGGCGACAGGAGATCGGAATGACCGATGTCTCCGTCCTCACCGACGACCGTCCCGGCCCTCGGCTACTCCTTCTCGCCGGAAACAGTTGGCGGGTCACCTATATCGATTGGAACCGGCGCAGGGCATACGTCGAACCGGCTGATGGTGGAGGCATCGCGAAATGGTCGAGCCTCGGAATCCGGGGGCTGTCCGCCGAACTGTGCCGGGCAATGCGTGCGGTCCTGCTCGGCTCCGACCCTGATGTCTCACTGACTCGCCGCGCACAGACCGCCCTCGCCGACCAGCGGCAGGAGAAGGGCGGCACTGTCGCTCCGGACGCCACGCTCATCACCCGGGAAGACTCCGGTACACGGTGGTGGACCTGGGCCGGTTACCGGGCGAATGCGAGTCTTGCCGCGGCGCTGGCGCCTGTTGCGAGCCCGACGCAGCGACCTGACGACTTCGCGATTCGGTTCGATGGCGGTGTTACGCCGTCAGTATGGTCAGCTGTCAAACAGACAATCGATCCCAATCGACTCGCCCTGCCGGACATCGACTCCCGAGCTGTTGCAGGACTGAAGTTTTCGGCGTTGCTCCCGGAGCAACTCGCCAACGATACCGTCGGCAGTCGGCTGGCTGATTCGGTGACGGCGCAGGCGGTGTTGAAGGAGACAGTCCGGTGGCGCGCAATCACATAATCCTCTGACAACCGACGCGGCCAGCATGATGGCACGGATCCTGACGCCCCAGAAGATCCTCATGAGCGAACGTCCTGCAACTAGGCTTAGCCGTTGCCGCGCAACGATTTTCGGCGTTATTGCCCGTTCCGTCCGATAGAATCACCACTGACGAGACTCGACTCGGCCGGCAACCGGCATGTTCCGGGACCCGGCGCTGGGAGGCGCAGTGGGGACCTCGACACGATGGCCTGGACCAACGGGCGACGCCTGGCGCAAGCCGAATGCCGCCTTCGGGCGCCTGAGCACGCTGTCGGCCGAAGTCGCCAGCGATACAGCACCTTTCGACGACAAGCTGCACCGGGTCATCGAGCAGTGCGTGTCCGCGCTACGCACAACGCTCGAGGCCGATCCCGGCGCATACGGCCTGATCCCTACGATGGTTACTTCCGGCCACGGCCTCGTGGACATGCTGGCGGAACTGTCATCAGGTGGTTGCCCACTCCCGGATTCCGCGAACATATCCGCCGATCGCCGCACAGAGTTCGTGGCGATATTCACCGAGCGTGTCGTCGGCATAGCCGCCACGCCGGCAGATGGTGCCGCGCGCGCAGCCGCCGTCCGATGCGCACGAAAGCTGTTGGAAGACAAGGCCCTGGCCGATGCTGTCGAAAGCGGCGGTCACTACCGGATCCCGGACGATCTCTTCTGTGCCGTATACGAACTCTTCCTGAAAAACGTGCTCATCGAATTCATCGCCGGAGTCGCGGCGGCCAAGCTCAGTGTCGCCGTGCCCTTGCTGTATCTCGTCGACCCCGGCGGCAGAATCGCGGAATGGCTGGCGGACACGCTCACCGAGCTTGTCCTCGATCCGTGTGCGGAGCGAGCCGACGCCGACGACATCTCACTGGCTGACCTCAGCCGTCAACTACTCGAAGACAATGTCCGCCGCCTGGTGGGCCTGCCGATCGAACCGTAGGGGGGGATGCCATGTCAGGCGGAGAGTTCCGGTACCGCTTCACCGGTGTGAACACCACGCCCAGCACCTCTTTCGATGACTCCTGGATTCGATTCTCGGATCGAGACTTCCGCGACGACCCGGAAGCGAAAAGGCGGAACACCAGTGTCGGAGCGGCCGAACAGACTTGGGCGCAGGATTTCTGGCGAATCGCCCAAGCCGTCTACCTGGCCGATCGGCGGTCGCGCCGAGACGCGGCGCCCGACCGCTGGACCCGAACCATCGAACTCTCGGTCCAGGTGCACGAGCCCGACGTCTGGAAGTCGCAATGCGAAAGACTCGACAGCCTGCTGCAATTGCTGACCGGCGATCGATGGGACATCGGCTTCCACGATGGAATCGAGTCGCCGACCAAGACCCCCAACCTCGTCGACAACCCGCCGACATCGGTGGCGCTGTTCTCCGGCGGCCTGGACTCGACCGCCTATGCCGCTTACCGCGCGGCTCGTCTGGGCCACGAGGAGCGAATTCAATTCGTCGCCTTCGATCCCACGGTGAAAGGGCGCCAGAAGGAGATCTTCGACGAAATCAAACGTCTTGTGCCGAATCAGAAGTCGGCGGATTCTCGCATGACGCTGTTCTCGAGGCGGCTGCTCCCCATCGGAGGCTGCCTCGACTCGAGCAACAGGTCACGCAGCTTGACCTATATCGCCGCGGCGGTGTGCCAAGCGGCCGGCGACGACATATCCGATGTCGTCGTGCCGGAGAACGGTCAGCTCGCCATCAACCCGCCGCTGACATCCGGCCGCAGATCGTCCTGCTCCACCCGATCCGTTCATCCGTGGGTCATCGACACCATCAATCAACTCATCGCCGCCGTCGGAGGCTATATAACCGTCCGTAACCCGTTTCTGCATGCGACCAAGGGCGAAGTCTGCCGGTGCGCCATCGACTCGGGGCTCGCTTCCGAGGTGCTGCGACGCACGGTGAGCTGCGGCCGCCCGACCGTGGCACGTCGAGACAGTAACCGCGCACACTTCAATTGCGGGACCTGCTTCCCCTGTCTGGTCCGGCGCTCCGGACTGCACAGTGCGCTCGCCGACGGCGATGATTCCGGGTACGCCCACCCACTCGCATCGATCGACCTCGCGGGAACGAGCAGAAAGGCGAGAAGGGATGCCTCCCACCTGCGTGACTTGATTCAGTGGTTGGATACGCCGTTCGTGGTGGACGACCTCCTCGCGGATACCCCCTATCCCCAGGCGATTTCTGCGCTGTCCGTCATGCCGGTACTCGAGCGTGGCCGCGACGAGCTGAGATCCATGCTGGCCGACCTGGTCCCGCATCTGAATCCGAATGACCGCTAGCAGTAGTCGCCGAAGCGACACCGCGACGGCACGATCGCACGGGGTTGTCTTGCAGTGCATCCCAGCCAGCAGGACCCGGTTGGGCCGCAACGTGTCCGGAGTTCACCGCACCGGCTCGGCCTGTGGAAGATGCCTGGCCAACGTTCGGAAGTACCGTTCGCGCGACCAAGACCCATGATCGCCGATCACATAGAGCCGCCGTTTCGCCCGGCTCACAGCGACATTGAGCAGATTGGGTTTGCTCGCCGCCCACCGCCGGGCGCCGGGACGGGCCGGATCGCCGCCGAGAACCAGAATCACCACGTCGGCTTGCTTTCCCTGGGCGGTATGGATCGTGCCCGCGGTCAAGCCGGGACGACCCCCGGCACGTTGGCCGATTTCGCGGGCGACGTCGCGGAACGGGCTGATGACCATGACTTCGGACATGGCGATGCCGAGATCATGGAGTGTCCGCAGAATCCGGTCCAATTGCCGGCCTTCGTCGGGTATCCAGTGCCCGTGTGCGCTGGCGCCGACCAGGTCGATCCACTTGGATTCGGGAAGACTCGGGTAGGTCGCGTCGAAGCGTTCACGGGCCGCGGTGCCGGTGCCATTGATCATCAGGCCGTCGTAGGCGATCGTGTTGACGATATCGAACATCGGAGCATCGCAGCGCCGATGCACGGTGAGCGGAACCCCCACCCACGTCGTGCCCTCGTCATCCGGCAGCGACGTCCCCAGTGGGGTGAGCCGGTCGGCGATACGCTGCACCGACGTGCCGCTGGGATTCCACTGCGGGTCGACCCCGAAGTCGGTGCGGAGGGCATCCTCGGTGCGGAACGGGAGCGTAGTCACTGGTTCCAACTGCAATGGGTCTCCGACGACAACGGCCCGCCGGGTCCGCCACAGCGCACCTACCGCGTTCTGCGGAGTCGCCTGTCCCGCTTCGTCGATGAGCAACCATCCGAGAGCCTCTCGCTCCAGGTGACCGAACAACCGACCGTAGGACGCGAAGGTGGTGGAGACGACGGGCACCACCAGGAACAGACTCTGCCATGCCGCTTGCGCCGCCTGGGCCGAAAGGTCGCGGGGCGCCCCACCACCGACTATGTCCATGGCGGCGTGCAGATTCTGGCGCATCCGGGTGGGCATCTGCCGCAGGAACGATCGATGCAGCGCCAGGGCCGCCAGCAATAGTTCACTACGTGCGGTATTCCATTCGGGATCGGTCCAGGGGGCCGCCGATTCCCGGCGCACCCGGTCGGTCCACCAGGTGTCGTCCGGGAAGTAGACCCCCAGTCCGGCATTGTCGGCAAGTGCCGCGCTCAGGGTTATCAGTTCTTCTCGCAGTGTTTGGTATCGCCGTTCGCCCCGGCTCAATGCCTGTGCTGCCGCGGTGACTTCGCGCTCGGCATGTTCGAGGGTTCGGTTCGCGTTGGCCAGCGGCTCATAGGCCACCGACGGAAGCGGTATGCCGACGTTCAGGGCGCGAGTTGCCGCAGTCAACTCGTGCTGGGCGGTGGACACCGCTGACCGGGCGATGGCGAGATCACACTGCACCGCTTCCCATTCGGCCTGAGCCTGGGCCACCGCTTGCGATGCCTGTTGCACCTGGGCGGCCAGCGACGAGTCTCGCTGCTTCCACTCGCGACCGGCGGTCCCCAAGGACCACAACATCTTCCACCACCCCGGTCGCAGCGCACGGTGTTCGTCCCGGGTTGCGACCCTCCGATCGAGTTCCGCTCCCCATCGCCGCACTGATTCCTCGGCGCGGACCCGGCGACCGTCGACGATCCGTTCGACCTCCGCCCGGCTGTCACGGACGGCTTGCTCCGCAGCGGCGCGGCGCTGCCGCGCGGCCTGCTCGTCAGCAGCTTGTTGAACACGAGCGAGCCGTTCCGCTTCCCGGACGCATTCGCTCGCGGTTCGAAACGCCGAATCACGTTGTCCGCGAGCGGTCTCCAGGCTCGCCGCGGCAGCCGCGAGGTCCGCCACGGTCGTGTCGAGCTGCTGCTTCACCTCCTTGCACCTGGTCAGCTGCGCATAAACGGCGGATCGAGACCGGCGGATGGTCTCGACCCGTGTCTCCACGGCTCGGAATGCCGCCACCGCCTCCGCCCAGGTCTGCTGCGGCGCCTCCGCTTCCCAGGACCTGAGGATCGGCAGCAGGCCGGCCCAATCCTGTGGGTCCTCATCGGATTCCGGAGTGTGGTACCAGAACGCATCGACGAAACGCCCACGATTGGTCTTGTTTCCGAGTCGCGCCGCCATCAGTGCCCAGCCGTCGATCGGGGCAGCCGAGGTTGCCTCCGACGACCGTTCGGCCGGATCCGGTGCTAATAAGGCGGTAGCTATCTCCGGAAAGTAGTTCACCTCAGCCGCCGCGCCTCGCCAGTCGGCACCGATCGCATCGGACGCGGGAATCTCATCGGTCACGTTCTGTACCGCACCGTTGTTCGAGGAAGCCACAACGACCTCGAACCCGGTCAGCTCCGGCCTCAGCAAACTGACGACACGGGTGCGGTCGCCGGTCTTCCAGCGCATCCGCTCGCCGGTGAATGCAGCACCCGGTTCCGGCAATGCTGCCAGCCGCGCGGCACGTTCCACCACGAGCGCGCTGATGATGTCACGCAACATGGTGGTCTTTCCCGTTCCGGGCGGGCCGTTGACGCCCATGATGCCGGTATCGCTCATCCCCAACGCGGTGTTGACGGCCAGTTGTTGAGACAGGGCGAGGGCATGGCCGGGATCGCTCGGCCACCGGCCCGCCGGCACTGCGGCCGGAGAGGTCAGCTCCAGCACAGTGTCGATCCGCTCCCGAACATCGATCCGTGCGCCGGTCGATATCCGATCCTCCGGGCACAGATAGTCACGCAGAGCCGCGCCGGCATCTCCCCGGGTGACGTGGCCGCCGACCCGGACCAGATCGTCCATAATGAAACTGTTCAGGAAATCGAGGCCGTTCACCTCGTTCGCCGTACGCCGGGCCACGATCTGACTACGAACTCGAATACCCGCCACCGGCAGCACTCCACTGATCCCGGCCGCCTGGATCGCTGCAGTGAGACATTCATCGAGAACGGTCCGGTCGAATACCCGCAGGGCCGGCTGTGCTGAATCGTCGACGGGCACGCCGGTGCGCTCGGCGGTGATCACCTTCTGCCAGAGCCGAGTGAACTCGATGGATGCGTCCTGAAAATCTGCGATCCATTTCGGTCCGGGCTCATCGTCACCGGCGTGGCCGGTCGCCCAGGCACAGCTGGACAGCACATCCGAACCCGGTACGGCGCAACCATTTTCGTCTATCAGAAATGCGGCAACGGCACTTTCACCGGCCGGCCGCTCGTCGTAACTGTCGGGATCGGGATCGAAACGCCGCGACAACACCTCGAAGACTTCGTCGAGACGGTAGATCCCCACGTACACGATGTGCCGCCACGCCAGGTGGGGGCGCAAGGCGAGGCGAGCCAGTTCATGGCCCGGATCCCACGGCAACGGCTCGTCGGCTTCCACCTGGAAGACTCGTTGCTGCCGGTCGGGCCGGTCCACCCGTTGCGGACTGAACATCTCCACGGCCTGCCAGAACTCGACGATCGTGCCGCGCCGCTCGTCTTCCCCACCCACCACCCGACTCCACTCCGTCGACAATGTCGCCCAGTGGCCACCGATCGTAGTCACGCTCCGCCGGTATCGCCGAAACAATCAACGGTGCCGGGTCCTGCATCGGCGACGACACACATGCGGATCGCACAAAGACATTCGAAGCTATTGCGAATCACGACCGAACGTGGACGGCGCAGCGTTGCCCAACCGGGCATTGCTGATCTAAACCTTCAAACTGTGTAACACCGCTCACAGCTACGGCTATCTCATACAGGCATGCGCGAGCCACACCCCCTCCGGACCGCCACGGGAATTGTCTTGCGCCTCAACGAGATGAGGGAGCGTGACGAATCCACCGAACACCCTTCAGGCGCGGAGGTCGTAGGACTCGCCACCGTCTGCCACCCGGCGCCCGAGAACGCCGGTCCCGCCGCCGCACCGCACCGATCCGGCATCCTCAACTGCCCGCGTTGATTCGTGCCGATTGGTCGGCGATCGATGTCGTCCGAGATCCGCCATCGGCAACGAAACTTCCGGGTCCTACTGGGACGAACCTCCAGCCGACGGATCTCGCCCCTGCTTCGAAGATCGAGATCGTACCCGGGGATGAACCCAAATCTCGGCCCTGCAAACAGAATCCACCACAGAACATCGCCTGATCCTCGAATTCAGGCACCACACGGGGAGGCATGAGCCCATGTCCAACACGCTCGACCGAATCAATGTCATCGCAACCAAACTCCGCTCGACCCAGTCGTCGATCGTCACCGAGGAAGCGACAAAGAACGCACTCGTCATGCCGTTCATCGCCCAGGTGCTCGGTTACGACGTGTTCGACCCTTCCGAGGTCGTGCCTGAATTCGTTTCGGATGTCGGGACCAAGAAGGGCGAGAAGATCGACTACGCGATTCTCCGGGACGGCGCCGTCCAAATCCTGATCGAGTGCAAGAAGATCGCGGAGCCGCTCAACATCAACCATGCCTCCCAGCTCTTCCGGTACTTCTCCGTCACGTCTGCCAGGATCGCGATCCTCACCAATGGTCGTGAGTACCAGGTCTATACAGACGGTGATCGTCCCAACATCATGGACTCGAAGCCGTTCCTGGTTTTCGACATTCTCGATATGGACAACGTTCTCGTTCCCGAGGTAGCGAAGCTGTCGAAGGAGTCGTTCGACCTCGACTCCATCGTGAGCGCCGCCGAAGAACTCAAATACATCGGCCAGGTCAAACGCCTACTGGCACAGGAGATCAAGCTCCCGACCGATGACTGGGTACGGTACTTCATCGCCCGCGTCTATGAGGGGAAGGCAACTCAGAAGATCGTGGACCAGTTCCGGCCGCTGGTTACGAAGGCCGCAGCGCAGTTCGTCGCCGACCAGGTGAGCGACCGGTTGAACAATGCGCTCGGCGACAATACGAGCGCGGTCATCGCGGCACCTTCCGAGGCTCCTGCGGCGGCGGCTCCGCAGGCCCCCGAACCGGAAACGCCAGTCACCGACGACGGTGTCGTCACCACAGAGGCAGAGCTTGACGGCTTCAATATCGTTCGCGCGATCCTGGCCAAGGACATAGACCCGACACGGGTCTGCTACCGCGATGCCAAGGCATACTTCGCGGTGCTCCTCGATGACAACAACCGCAAACCGATTGTGCGCCTTCACCTCAACGGAAAAAGCGTCAAGTTCGTCACGACGTTCGAGAACGGGAAAGACGGGGAACGACATGACATCGGCAGTGTTGTCGATCTGTACCAGCACGCGGATCGGCTGCTCGCGACGGTGAAGAACTACGGGTGAAGCTCAGTCGGCTGCGGCTGGACAATCTGTCACGAGGCGGCGGGCCGCGGAAATAGCGGCCCGTCTCACAGGAACCGCCACGAATGGGGCCGAACCATCGACCGCCGCCGGGCACGTACCGACTGCCTCCCAGCCCGCCAGCACCCGCAACTGTCGGCCGAGTCCTTTCGCCGAGCTGCGTCACTCCCCTGCCGACAGTAGCGACAGCTTTCTCGGCTTCTGTCCCGCACCAAGCAAATCCGGACTCCGGCTACCTCCCATCGTCGAATGACACGCGATCAACGGTCACACCGCGAGGACAGGGCTCACCAGAGTTGCTCCGGAACCAGAACTGTCCAGACCTGTCCCGGCGCGAAGGGGATGTCTGTGCCGGTCGGGGTTGTATACGTTGTGCCCGCCTCCGGCGAGGGCCGGGACCACTCGGCCGGGAACTCTTGACCGTCGCGAAGTACGAGCGCCTGACCGCTACCGGTCGTCTGCGCCAGGGGCGAGACGCTCCCCGCCACGTCGCTGATGGCCGAGTTCTGCACCGGCACACTCTGCAGCACGACCGCACTTGGCGTGAGCCGTCCGGTATCGGCAGCGCTGTAGGCAGCACCATCCATGGACACCAGCCAGCCGTGATCGCTGGGTGACCAGTCGAAGCCGATCACCGCGGCCGGATACCGCGCTTCCTCGTGTTGCGTAGGCCGGCCGCCGGCGGGCGCAGGACCGAAGTGCAGTTGCGAAGCCTCCGGCCAGCCGCCGCCTTCGGGCAACTGATCGGGGCGGACGAACAGGTTGTGTGGCGCGACGCGACTGTAATCGCGGAAGTACGCCGCGGGTTGCAGATCGGCCGAGGCGTTCTGGAGCGAGGAGGAATCGAGGGCGGGAATAAGCTCGGGTGCGGAACCAGAGGATGCCAACGTCGGATTACCGAACTGGGCCAACAGCGTCAGATCCGTTTCCCGCGCACTCCGGACAGGCCCGATCACTGGGGGTTTCTGTGCCGAGAACACCGCGGCCAGCCGACTCAAACCACCCTCGACCGGCTCGACGTAGACCACATCGGCGGCTCCGAGCCCAACCGGTGGCCGTGCCTGCGGACTGTTGTCTATCTTCGCGACCAGCACGGGCACCCCTACCCGGGAGGGTGGGGGTGAGTCAGGTGCCGTCTGCTCAGGCCCGGTGCGAGTGCCGGTGCTGGTACGAGTGCCGGTGCCGGTGCCGGTGCCGGTGCCGCTACTGCACGCGAACGTAGTGCACATTCCCAAGCTCATCAGGAACGCGGCAATCCACACCCACCATCGCTGTCGCATAAGGCAAACCTCTAGCTACCAATTTACGCCGCTCTCGGCCCTCGAGCCGGTCGCTGGTTGAGGCTTTTGCTCCCCGGGGAGCGCACGTGGAGCCACCCCGACGACGCGCTGCGCGTGGGCACGGACCGTCCGCACGGGCGGTGAGGTGCTCGCCTGTAATCTCACGATCATGGTGGACACCCCCTTCGGTCGAGTCATCACGGCGATGGTGACCCCCATGCACGCCGACGGCTCGATCGACTACGACGGCCTGCAGAACCTCGCCGTATATCTCGCCGACCACGGCCACGACGGATTGCTGGTCAACGGGACCACGGGTGAGTCCGCCACCACCACCGACGAGGAGGACTACGCCTGCGTGCGGGCGGTGGTCGAGGCAGTGGGCGACCGTGTCCAGGTGATGGCCGGCTGCGGCACCAATGACACCGAGCATTCCACTCGCGCGGCGCGCGAGATGGTCGCCTGCGGGGCGGATTCTCTCCTCGTCGTCACGCCGTACTACAACAAACCGCCGCAGGACTGCATCCTCGAACACTTCCGCCTGGTCGCCGAGGCCGGCGGCGGTGTGCCCGTCATGCTGTACGACATCCCGGGCCGGACCGGAACAGCGCTGAGCACCGACACCATTCGCCGCGCGGCCGACATTCCAGCCGTGCGCGCCGTCAAGGATGCCAAGGGTGATTTCTTCGAGGCCAGCCGGCTCATGTCGCAAACCGACCTGCTCTGGTATTCCGGCGACGACGTCGTCAACCTGCCACACCTCGCACAAGGCGCGACCGGCATCGTGTCGGTGGTCGGTCACGTCGCCGGCGATCACTACGCGGAAATGATCGCCGCCGTCGACCGCGGCGACCTGTCGCGGGCACGCGAGATCCACCGGCGCCTCATCCCCGCCGTCGACGCGATCATGCACGTATCGCAGGGCGCCATTCAGTCCAAAGCCGCGATGAAAATGCTCGGCGTCATTTCCTCCGATGCGCTGCGTATGCCATACCGGCAGGGCCCGCCAGAGCATCAGCAACGCCTGCGTGCCGGACTCGAGGAATCAGGGTTGTTGTAGAGAGGCGCGTGAACAACCCTGTGCAGCAGCTTCATTCGCCCCTTGCCGACGATTCACCCGGGTGAGCCTTTCGAATGGTGCGGATTGTTCGCCGTGACGCGGCATGTGGCGCTACCGTTCGCTGGTGCCGCTCCGGCGCTGCAGTACCAGAAACGGCGCTGCGAGCGCCAGCGCGGCGAAGCCAATCTCGAGCACGGCTGGAGCGCGTTCGGTCCGCCGACCCCGAGTATCTCGAACAAACGGCGGCCAGCGCCCGCGCGACCCTCAGCGAACACCTCTAAGCTGACCATGACCTGGCAAGCGGATTGCGCGATGTACCCGGCCACCATACGGTGCTGCGCGTAGCCGAGGCGCATCGGCAACTCGCGGGGCGCGAGCTGACGAAGAACCGAGAAGCGCTGAGCCACATAGTCGACTTGTTCATCAAAGCCCGCGTACTCCAGATCGGCAGCTTGGGAGGCTGACAACGCCACCATCCGCGAGGCTTGGTCACTGGCTCGAGATCGCACGGTCGCTGCTGCGAATTCGTGCCGACGGCAACTGTCCTCCGGCGCGACTGCGGTTGCGCGATGGGTGGAACCCAAGTACGACTCGGACACGCCCGAACCAGATGCAGCCACACCGCCTGCCGAGGTTCGGCATACGACAACGAATTCCGGCTGGCCACCTACGAGTAGTCGAAGGGATGGAGTTCGCGCCCCGCGCAGACTCGTTTCTCTCGATCCACCTTCGACAGCAGGCAGTTGCGCCGAGCTTCACCGATGGGAGCCGCAACATACTGAGCGGTCAAACTCTGCTTGCCACAACGGGTTCGACAACATGGCCATCTTGAAACGACTTCGTACCCACCGACGATATGCGCCAGAGTTGATGTCCGCGTGGGGCAGCACCCACATCACTGTCCGGTCCGTCGGCGCTGCCCACGGCCGCACTTCCCAAGGAGATGTCCAGCGTGGTCGCCGCACAAGAAACGAGCCTGCAGAAGATACTCGAAGGCCTCGCAGTACCTCGTTCCGCCGTATCAGCGGCCGCATCAGTGGGGCCGGACAACTTCAAGGAGCTGTGGCGCGATGTCATACAGATTCTCGAACAAGAAGGTCTCGAATTCGTGGCCGGAGGTCGCGCGGACACCGCCAGGCGTCTGTCTGTGTCGCAACTCGAGGAATTGCGGAAGGCGGCTGAGGACGATTTCGACGCGTCCAGATGAACTCGGCCCTCACGTGCCACTTCCCCTCAATGCCGCAGCATTCGACGGCGCGCGGCGCGCTTAACCGGAGATCACCTGACCTGAACGGAGAACGATGCTCGGCTTCGCCATTGTCGACAGACAGCCGACCGCTGACGCTACCGCGGTGTGGCTTACCAGCCGCACAGACACCACCATCGTCCGCAACACGAATGCTGTGGTGATCCCGCACGACGATCCGGACCATGACTCGAAGGTCCAGTGGTTGGTTAGCGGTCGATCGGTGGTGCTGACCGCAGGCACCACACCGCAATCGTGTTTCGAGAATGCTGTCGAGGTCGACCTTTTCGATGATCTGGTCAAACTGACCACCGCATATCAGGAACGCATCTGCCAAGCCGTCGATGACTACTCCCGGCGCCAGCGGTCGAAGTTGGTCGTGCCGGTTTTCCAGCCCGTCCCACAGCTTGCGGCCCCAGCGCAGGACGAGCCCCGCTTTCGCGCGCTGGCAGTCGCCAACTACGTCGGGAACGTCTGGACCGCTTGGCTCTTCACCGAAGAGCAGCGGCTTCGCAGAACGGTCAACCCGAGGACCGGGGAAACACCGTGGATCATGCCGGAAGAGCTGAACAATCCGGCGATCGCGATCTTCCCGGCAGAGTTCAGTGACCGCGTACGGCCAGCGGGGCGCGACGAGAGGAGTCGTCGACCATGAGCAACGGCTTTGCCGCACAACCCGGCTGGTATGCAGACCCCTCACGTCATGCGCCGCTGCGGTGGTTCGATGGATTTCGCTGGACCGACGCCGTTTCCAACGCCCCGGGCTGGTATCCCGACCCATGGCAGGAAGCGCACTATCGCTGGTTCGACGGGCACCTGTGGACCGACGCACTACAGCCGGCGGTTCTCCACCCGCCGGTGCCACTGGACACCGGGGCCGGTGCCTCAACAACTATTCAACCGGCGGGCGGCATTGCGCCGCAGCTGGCTTCGCTTCTCGGCACCGCTTCACGTTTCGCGGTGATGGATGTGGAGACAACCGGTCTCCGACACTCGGACCGGGTCGTGGAGATCACCGTGCTCACCCTCGATCATTCAGGGACAGTCACGAACACCTTCGATACCGTCGTCAACCCGATGCGCGATGTCGGCCCCACGTGGATCCATGGTCTTACTCCGGCCGACGTGGCCGGCGCGCCTACATTCGGGGAGATCGCGCACGCGGTGGCGGAGCTCCTCGACGGTGCAATCGTCGTCGCCCACAACCGGCCCTTCGACACACGAATGGTGGGTTTCGAACTGGAGCGGTCAGGCATTGACGTCCGGTGGGGCTCTGGTCTGGACACGTTGGCGGCGACCCGCTGCAAGCTGGCAGCCGCGTGCTTCGAACACGGTGTCCAGCATGAGAACCAGCACCGGGCGCTGGGGGACGCGCGCGCCACCGCGGGTCTGCTGCAGGCCATCGCAGGTCGTTTCCCGGAGCCGGGGACCCCCACCGCTGCCACCCGGTATCGAAAGGCACACAGTGCCAGAGTCTGTGCCCGCGACGGTGAATCGATCGCCCAGCCGCTCCCCTTCCTCGCCGACATCAGTCAGGGCCTGCACACCGCTCCGGACGTTGCGCCCTACGAGATTCTGCTGGACCAAGCTCTGGCCGATCTGCAGCTCACCGTGGAGGAGCGGACAGAACTTCGACGCCTCGCATCGGACCTGGGGCTCGACGACGCCGCGGTGCACGCTGCACACACCCACTTCCTCAACGCCGCAATAGAAGCGGCACTCGAAGACTCCGTCGTCACCGATGACGAGATCGACCGACTTCTGCGGGTCGCGGCACTACTGGACCTTCCCACCGAGGTGGTCACCGCGCGAACGCACCAGCACCGCGCCGAGTCCGTCGTTGTGGATCTGGGCGCGGGAACCATTGTGTGCTTCACCGGCGATGACGGTCATCCACGCGAGGAACTGGAGGAACTCGCGCGGGAATACGGTCTGGCACCCGCGCCGTCCATGACCAAGTCGGTCGACGTGCTGGTCGCCGCGGATCCGGCGACGATGTCCGGCAAAGCGAAGACGGCACATAAGCACGGGAAACCGATTGTCTCGGCAGAAGACTTCGTTGCCGCATTGCGCTCGGGCCGACAAGCGAACGGGACACGGTTGCGCATGGCGGGCCTCGCATGCGTCTGCGACAAGTGCGGGTCGACGTGGACCGCGAGCAGGCGGAGCAAGCTCTGCCGCTCATGCCTCGGCACCTCACGCCCCAAATCCAGGGCGAAGAGGATCGTAGGGGACCATTCGGACCTCGCGCTCGATCCAGCCAGTCCCCTGAATTCGATTCTGGTGTTGTGAATGGTGCGCGCACACCTCTCGCCGCATAGGACATTGCCTCGCGTTCAGGTGGAGGCAGCCCCGTCGTCCTCCCTAGGGTCGCCGGGGCGAACCGACCTGTTGCACAACTCAATTCGAACAGGACACCACCGCGATACTCTATGCGCGACCAACAACGGCTGGGTTTGTTGTCGCGGGAAACTCCGCAGGAGAAGACAACGCTAGGCACGTATAGTGCAGACGGCACGTCTGATGGCTACAAAAGGGGAGGCGACGTGGGCAATTCGGTGGGAGTGAACCCGGAGCAAGTGCATGCGACCGCTGACTGGCTCGACAAGTCGGCTCAGGACTTCCGCGACGAGTTGGGTTCGCTGATGAAGGAAGTGAGGACCTTCGTCGGAGGCGAATGGCAGGGCGCCGCGTCCGGATCTCACGGTGATGCCTGGGATGAGTGGGAAGAAGGCGCACGGCAGATCATCGCCGGCCTCGAACACGACGCCGCCGCGCTACACCAGGCAGCGGGCCTCATACACAACACCGACCAAGGTTCCGCCGGCTCGATCGGCACGACGTTCCCGGGGAATGCGTAGATGCAACCCGGCAACTATCGCGTCGATCTCGTCGGCATGCAGAACCTGATCGATAAGGCGATCGACTTCGAGAAGCGGCTCGAGGATCGCTTGAGTGACATTCGGAAACAGGTCACGAATCTCCATATCGACTGGACCGGCCAGGCAGCACAGACGCACCAACAGGCCAGCGCTGAATGGGATACGGGCGCAACAGAAATGCACACCGCCCTGGGTGAATTGCGGAAGGCGCTGGACCATGCGCGGTCGGCCTACCACAACGCAGGAGAGACAAACCACCGGATGTGGCCACAATGACGACGCCGACCGTCCCGGTGATCGTCCACCGAGCAGACGAATATCATTCTGCCGGAGAAGTATTCGGACAGATGTCAACCGACTCGGTGACGACCCATTCGTCGCTTATCAATGTACTCAACTCGTACATCGGCATGGCCGGCAGCGACAGCATCGGTCAGCAGTGGGCCGACTCCTACCACGAGTCGGCACAGCTGGCGATTTCCGCGTCCTCGAAGCTGACCACGTCATGTGGCCAGATCCGTGACCTTCTCGTCGTCGGAGCGCACAATCACGAGGTTGCGGAGATCACCGCGCATCAGCGCAATCTGCCGGTTCCGCCTCCACCCCAGCTGCTTCCGGACCCCTGTATGCCCTCGACCGCACCCAACGCGGCCGGTGACGGTATTCCCGAACCATTTGGATGGTCGATCATCAAGGATGTGGTCGGCTTCGCGTGGCCGAACGGACACCAAGATCAGCTGAATGCCGCAAAGACCGCGTGGCAGACCGCCGCCGCCGACTACCGCACCATCGCCGGACAGGTGCCGCAGGCCAAGACTCTTCTCGCCAATCAGCAGTCTCCCGAGATCGACATCGCTGTTCAGACGTCGCAGGAACGGCAGAACGACTTCAACGCGCTGGCAGATGTGTGCGATGCGCTCGGCAATGCCTGCGGCGACTACGCGCATCATCTCGACGAAGCGCATCACAAAATCCTGGACGAACTGAAGGAGTTCGTCGTCGAGACCGCGGTAGCCGAGGGAGTATTCGCCATCCTCGCCCCTGTGACGGGAAGTCTGTCAGAGTGGGTCGGAAACACCGCCATGGCCGGTCGCATCGCTATGAAAGGGCGCCGCATTGCAACCATCATCGGCGAGCTTTCCACCAAGGTAGCGAAGATCGTAACTGACGCCATCAAACCGCTTGTCGGCAAGATGAAGCCCATCTTCGAAAAGGTGCGAAATTGGGTGGATGCAGCAAAGATCAAGCTGACACCGCTCGATCGCGGGGGCGCCGTATTGTCCGACGGCCGCCTGTTCTCACGGATGGGGAGTAGAACCAATCGTGAGGTCTTGGACAGCGGAAACCACTTACCGATGACCAGAGAGACCGTCGAGGAATACGCACGCCGCGCAGGGGTCGACTTGACGGGCGTGCGTTTCGACATCGCGAACTCCGCCGACGATATTCGCTACTACGACAGTGTGGGCGCCAGTGCGAGCACGTCAGGTGACCACATCGCGCTCGCACCGTCGGCTTTCGCCGATGAGGAGAGTTTGATGCGGAATCTTGTGCACGAGCGAGTCCACATCGACCAGTATGCGCAGGGGAAGGTGACCAACAACCTCGTGACGAACGAACTCGAGGATGAGGCGTACGCCGCAGACGAGAGATTCTGGAACGACTACTTGTCCGGAAAGGCAGGACACTGAGAGTGAGCGAATTCCGGATCGATGACATATTTCGGGTGAGCTTTCGCCCCAACCCGATTATTGTCGGCCGAACCGACGACATATTCACCGTCGGAGACCAGGTCGAACTGCTCAAGAGGGACGGGGCAACCGTTCGCGGCGTTCTGGAAGGTATCGAAATTCACCGCTCCCCTTCCGGGCAATACTCGTTCGTGTTCTCCCGAGAGATATCCGAGCGAGCAGAACCCGGGGACGTAGTGCGCACAGTGTAGCGGGCGAATCGTTCACTACCATCCGAATCCGGATCCACTCGGTCAAGAGGAGAGCCCGCCCGATGGCAGACCTGCAAGAATGGGAACGACAACTACAACGCGACCTCGATGAGGTCAGACGCAACAGCCAGCAGTTATCCGATTCAGTCGCTGCGATCCGGGGCCTCTGCCAACTGCAAGGTGTCGCAATAGAAGTCGACGCGAACGGCGACATCACCGATTTTCGCATTGCGCCCGGCGCGCTGCGCTGGACCAGCGAGCAGCTCGCCCACTCGATACGTACTGCTCATCGAAAGGCCCGAGCTGATGCAGCTACAAAGGTCCAACGGCTCATTCAGCACGGCGATCCTCGCATATGTCGGCAGTTCGAGATCCTGACTGGCGAGCAGTCAGCACCACCGGAACCGCCGCGCCATCAGCCAATGACCGAGGACGACATCCAGGCAGCCGATGACGCCTATTTTGAGCGTATGAACCGCCGCGGCTGGACGGAGTGAACCTCGCCTCTAGAGGATTGATGGGAGCCTATGAGGCACCTCGGGCCATCGTTGAGCACGAGGATCGCTGGCTGCTCAAGCCTCTGCGTGGGAGAACCGTTACCAGGATGGAGTGGAAATCGGACCACCTCGAACTCGTCCTGGATGACACCGCGGGGATTACCGACCATTCCATATTCGAAATCCATCCGCTGGATGCATGGACGGGACAACCTGTCACTCCGCCACATGGGCCAGGGCGGCCGGACTACTTGAAAGGCAAGCCCGAATCGGACGATATCAACGATTGACGATCGGGGGTCTTCGCCAGAACTTGCGCGCGTGCGATCAACCCGAATCTCGTTGCAGTGCCCCCGGTCTCGTTCACCGGCGCCCACCCGTCACGGCAGCGGATGACTCTGGAAAAGCTGCCACATCCGATTC
>NZ_BDBL01000009.1 GCF_001612965.1 Nocardia kruczakiae NBRC 101016 | reverse complement strand
TCGCCGCTCGGCCAATCGTGGCTGCCGGCTTTGTATTTGCGCCATACGACGTTGGCGTCCTGCTCGCAGGAATACCGGTACCCCTCCGCCACTTCGGGACCGGTTTCGGTGGCGGCGTCGTTACTGCAACCGATGGTGCCGCGCCATTGGAGGTGCGCCGCGTAGACCGGGGCCTGGGTGAAGTCGTTGTCGGCGGTGAAGAAGCCGAAGGAGAGTTTGCGGATGGGGACGCCGTCTTCGCAGCCGCCGTGCGAGCCGCCGGCGTACATCGCCACCGCGCCCAGTTGGGCTGATGCTGCGCAGGCCATTCGGGAGGTCATTTGGCCGCCGTTGGAGTGGCCGGTCATGTAGACCCGCTTGGTGTCTACACAGCGGTAGCCCTCGATGTCGGCGATGACCTTCAGCAGGAAGTCCACGTCCGTTCTGTTGCCGTTTTCGAAGTACCAGCTGCGGTTGGGTTCCGGTACGTCTTTTTTGCCGCCCAGCGGGTAGGCGACGATGAATTTCTGCTGCGCGGCGAATGGTGTCCAGCCGGATTGGTTTTCGTACGTAGTGGGATTGCTCCCGCCGCCGTGAAGAGCGATCAGTAGCGGTGCAGCACTGGTCAGGCCACTGGGTACGCGGAGGAGGTACGGCCGGTCGATGATGGTGCGTGTCTCCGAGGTGGCGGCCAGTGAGCAGGCTGCCGGTGAAACGTCCGACTCCCCTGGAGCCGGCTCGGCCACGGCGACCGCGCTCGGTATCGCCAGCGCGAAGATGGCAGTGATGACTGTTACGGCCCGAGATACCGGTCCGTACGCAGGGATGCGATGCAACGAATCCTCCCGCCCCACAGGAAAATTGAACTACTACCGTTCAAAACTAACGCCAGGCAGGATGGTTCGCTGAGGTTCGGCGGCAATTGTGACAGTTCCCCAAAGGTGAATCAGATTCCCGAGCAGGCGGCCCACATGCCGCAAAGCTCGCCGATCCACTCCGAAACACGATCACTTCACACTATGCTGGCTCGAACGCTGAACATGATGCAGTTGTTCGAGAGGAACCCCATGAAACGGCTTGCCGTCCTCGCCGTCACAGTCGCCGCCCTCGGCATCGCCCCGGCCGGAATTGCCGGCGCTGAAACCGGAATCCCGTTGGAGTACAACAACACCGACGAGATCACTGCGAACCAGCCTGTCGTCCTGCACACCGGTTCGACCGTGATCGATCTGCTCGCGTACATCGGTGCGGGCTGCGTCGGCAGCTGGAGCCCCGCTCCCCCTGCGTACTGCGTCGGATAACTCGGACTCTGCGTCCACCGCCCCGTCAAGCCAACCTTGCGCAGCCGGTGTCTGCGATAGCTCGACCACCGGGACACACGCCCGGCTGCACCGACCTCGCTCCCGCCCGTGGCACTCTGCGACAATAGGGATGTGAGCACCACCATCAGCCACAGCAGTGGACATCGACTCGGCGACCTGACCGGCGCCGCGACCGGGGCAGCGGCGTTCGTCGCCCGGTAATTCGATGTCTGACCAGGAAGTACCGGAATCGCGATCCGTGCCGAAGGCAACCGGGGCGGGCGCGCGGAAGGTTGTCCAGCTACCGCGGCGTCCCCGGCGGGTTGCCGACGACGCCAAGCCTCCCCGGAAGACGTGGCGTTCAGAGGCCTCCCGCGTCAACGATCCGCCGCCGACCAGGCCGGTCATGCGGTCGGAATTGCAGCGAGAGACCGGGTCGTGGCCGGTGGATTCGAGTACTGCGTGGAATGGTCCCGCGGTGGCCGATACCGGCCGCGCGGTGGCCGATGAAGGTCCCGCATCGGTTCATGCGGGCCCTGCCGACCAGGACGCAAGCGTCGTCGACCTCGACGAATTGCGGCGGAAGCGAGCCGGTGAACGCGCCCCGGCCGCCGGAATCCGACGCATCGCCAAACCGCGCCGGATCGGGAAAGGTCCTGGTGATCGATCCGATGTCGAGAGCGGCGACGGCAACCGGGACGAGGCTCATGATTCTCCGTCGACCGACGGGTATACCGGTCGCCACCGCAAGTAGCCCCTGGCGGGCGTGCGGCGCGTAAGCCGATATCGCCGCCCACCAAATTTGTTCTATTTGCCCGTTTTTGGCGTTTTGACTACCCTCAGACCACCATCGAAGGTACGGGGGACGGTCATGGATCTGCATCAACTTCGGTATGCCAATCCGGGCAGCTGGCAGGCGGCAGCCGACGATCTGCTGGCGGCGGCCAAGGATTGCGAGGAGGCCGTCGCCGAGATTCACGCCAATGGATCGCGTCGGCTCGAGGAATCCTGGACCGACTATCTGGGTGAGATCGTGCGCGGGCGGATCTCCGATGTCACGGGGAAGCTGGAGGAGATCGGGGTCCTGTTGCGGGGCGCCGTCACCGCGCTGGACACCCTGGAGGATGCGGCTCGGATCGCGCAGGCACAGGCCGGTTCGGCGATCACAGCGGGGACCGTCGCGGGCCTGGACCTCGAGGGCGATGTTCTCGTCGTGCCTGCGGGACATCACGATCCGGAGACCGCGGCCGACGACTGCCGGCGGTACAACGCGCTGATCAAGGATGCGATCGATGCGGCCGATCGCGCCGACCAGGAAGTCGCCGGTGCGCTGCGCAAACTGAATATCAACGTCGATACCAGCTCCCTCGATGATGCGCTGAAACAGCAGTCCGCGGCGGTGGCCGACGCGCTCGACGCCATTCGCGAGACCCTGCCGCAGGGCCAGCCCGCCGATGTGGTGAAGGCGTGGTGGGACTCGCTGCCCGTCGATCGGCGCAAGCAACTCATGTTGGCGGTGCCGGTCGAACTGCACGATCTCAACGGGATCCCTGACAGCGTGAAGAAGGAACTCGAAGGTTCCAACGGCTACAACGCGGTCAAGGCGGTGCAGTTCGCTCGCGACCACGCGAACGATACGTCGATCGACAAGTTCCAGAACAACTGCGCGAACTTCGTTTCCACCACTCTCGCGTCGGCCGGTCTCGATTACAAAGGCACTCTGACCACCGATTCGGACGGCTGGAACCGCAGCCGGGCATCGGGAATCAATTTCGATCCCCCGGGGCCCGGTTCCCTGCAGGGACTGAGCCACAGCGATACCTGGTTCAATGCCGAGAAGCAGAAGAATTTCTTCCTGAACAACGGGGCGCAGGAGGTCGGCACCGCCGGCGCGAAACCGGGTGATCTCGTGTACTGGGAGCACACGCAGAATGTCGGCGACTACAAGCCGGGCGAAGCGCACCACACGGCGGTCGTGACCGCGGTACTTCCCAACGGTGACATTCTCTATTCCCAGCACACCACCAACGGGAAGGATTTCAGCCTGACCGACCGGATCGGATTCTCGAATCAGGACGGCGGCACACAGAATGTCCGGATCATTCGGCCGAAGGAGACCTGGTAGTTGAAACGCCCAACGATCGTGTCAGCCGCACTGTTCCTCGCCTGCTTCGCAGCTGCCGTCCTCCTCCTGGGGATCGCCGATCACAAGCTGGATGAGCGGGCCGATGCTCTTCTCGAATCACATTGTGCGCGAACCATTCCCGTTCCTACGGCCGCCACCGCCTCGAGCTGGGCCGCGACAGTCCTCTTGATCTGTGCTGCCGCGGCAGCAGTGGTGTTCCTCGTGTCCGCCACGCGTTTGTCCTCGACGCCGGCAAAAATCCTCGGGATCGTTGTCGCGGCCTCGGCGGTGATCATCAGCATCGGTTACGCACTGGTCGTGGGATCCGCACTGCTGCAACCGAATACCGATGAACCGATCTCGCCTCGCTACCATCCGTGCGAAGCGTTCTTCTGACAGGGCTTCACCATGACAGACGTCTGCATCGACCCCGCGACCGCGCAACAGGCCGGGGTGGACATCTCCACCAACAGCAACGAATCCCGCACCCGGGTCGAGCAGCAATTCGACGAGATCGAACCGGCACGGCAAGCGAACGAAGGCTGGCAGACCGGGCCCGCGCTCGTCGATTTCGCCTCGGCGCGAAAGCAGGACATCCTGTCGAGCCTGGCGGAACTCGAGAGCATCGGAAAGAAGATCGTCGAGATCGTCAGCGCACGAACGAGTGTCGACGAGCGGTACGCGACCAGTCTCGGTCGAATCGGTAAGGCCGTGGACTCCATGTCCGAATAACGGCGCGTCACTGTGCGAGGCTCACCCCGGCATGGCCGGCTTGTTGTTCAAATTCAGCGGCTCGGTGCGAGGGAAGGTCACCGGCAGGGCCGTCAATGCTCGGTGGAACGGGCCGGGCCGCCAGCTCGGGGCGTCGATCGCGAGCTCGATTTCGGGCAGGGCGTCGAGGAGTTGGTCGATCGCCTCCTGGGCGATCAGGTACGCGATCGACTGGGCGGGGCAGGCGTGCGGGCCGATGCCCCAGGCCAGGTGGGAGCGGTTGCCGGTCATATCGTCGCTGCGAATCACGGGATCGTTGTTGCAGGCCGACATACTGATCACGACCGGTTGATTGGCGGGTAGCCAGACGTCGTCGATCAGCATCGGCTGGCGGGGATAGGTGATCAGCAGGTTCGCCAGGGGCGGGTCGTTGAACAGCACCTCGTCCACCGCGTCGCGGGAGGAGAGATTTCCGCCGAGCACACTGCCGCCGAAACGGTCGTCGGTGAGTACCAGCAGCAGGGTGTTGGCGATCAGGTTCAGCTCGAATTCGATTCCGGTGCCGTAGATCTGCGACACATGATGCGACACCTCGGTGTCGTCGAGGGCGGCCGGGTGTTGTTGCAGGACCGAGGTGATGTCGTTGCTCGGTGTGGCTCGTTTGAGGCGCACCAGGCTCATCAGCGCCTCGCCGAGGATGCGGTTGCCCTGTTCGGCGTCGACGCCTTCGAGCAGTTTCGCCGTGCCGGCCGCGACCTGCGCGCCGATTTCCGGTGGGCATCCGAGCATGACGTTCACGAGCTCGAATGCGAGTGGATAGATGTACTGGGTGATCAGCTCCGCCTGGCCGTCCTGGCAGAAGCTGTTGATCAGGGGAAGTGTGGCCTTCTCGACCGCCGCACGCAGCGAGTGCAGATCGACGGCGTCGATACCGGCGGTGATGGCCTCACGGTATCGATGGAAGTCGGCGCCGGAACTTCTGCTCGCCATCGGGCGCCATTCCAGCAGCGGGAGGATCGGGCAGTCCGAGGGCACCGTCTGCTGCCACACGCGCGGGTCGGCGGGAAAGTGTTCGGGATCGTTGAGGATGCGCACCGCGGTGCGATATCCGATCACCAGGGTCGCGGGCACACCCGGCGCCAGTTCGACGGGTGCGAGTGAGCCGTATCTGCTGCGCATTTCGCGGTAGACCCGATGCGGGTCGTCGGAGAAATCCGGGGTGTACAACGGAACGCGCGGGCCGTCGGAACTCGTCGGCGAGCCGTGGGCAACGGGACACATCGTCGGGCGGGTCGGGAACTGCGACGTAGTCATCAACCACTCCAGTTGTCGTATCGCGCGCCGTGTGGAACTGCATGAGGGGATGTCGCGCGCGTCGAAGGCTGCACTGGTCGCGCCCGGACGACCCTGGCCGGGACGACCATCGGCAGCACGATGATCATTCGTGGTACAGCGTTGGTGCGTCAGACGCCGAGGGCGCCCAGGGAATCGTTGTCGTCGATGGCGGTGGTGATGCGCCGTAACAGGGTCAGGCAGGTTTCGTTCGACTGCATCTTGGGCTGGTAACTCGCGCGTCCGATGGTGAAAGCCCATGCGGCGTAGGCGAACATCGACTGCTGGCGGTAGAGCAACCAGGCGTCGTCGAAGGCCGGCGGCTTACCACCCGCCTCCCCCAGCTCGTCCAGGTACGCCGCGAGCAGGTCCCTGTCCCATACTCGGCGGTCTTCCGGCTCGCATCCGGAGTTGACGGTGTAGGCGAAATCGTGTGCCCATCCGCCCCGCATGATGACCTGCCAGTCCACGAAACCCATGCGGCCGGCGCCCGTGACGTAGGTCTGCCCGATGTGGGGGTCGCCGTGCAGCAGCGTCGGCGGAACCTCCTCGGTCGCGATGGCCACCGCCCGCTCGACACCGGCCCACAGCCGTTCGCCGCTGCCGTGCAGGGCCGGCGGAACGACCTCCTCCGCGCGGCGAAGGCCCACTTCGCACCGCTTCTTCATATCGATCGCGGACAGGTACACGTCGAGCATGTACGCCGGGGTGTTGAGGGCGTCGATCGCCTCGGATTCCCAGAAGGTGCCGTGCAGCCGCGCGAGATTGCGGACCAGATCCTCGGCTTGTTCGCGGGTGATCGCGGCGGTGGGCTCGCTGAACACGGCCCCGCGGGTCGCGGCGATGTCCTCCATCAGCGCGATCGACCGCCAGGACGCCGGATCGGACGCGCCCCAGTATCCGATCGGCGCCTCGATGTCGACGGCGGGCCGGAAATCGCGGAAGAACCGGGTTTCCCCGTCGATCATCTTTCCGCCACCCAGCAGTATGCGCTGGCTGAAGCTGGTGGTGGTCTTGGCGAACAACCGGGTCGGCAGCTGCGCGCGGGTTCCCGCCTCGTTGTATTCGACCCGGATAGCCACCCTCGTCGAGGTGCCGCTACTGCCGTTGGACGTCTCGAAGCCCGTCACCTCGGCGCCGGGGACATCGCGGCACAGCACCGCGGTCAGCCATTCGGGAGTGACGTGGTCTCCGGAGATCGGTACGTCGGTCAGGGACCGCGATCTCGGTCCGCGAATCTTCTCACCCAGCATCCGGGTCCCGACGGTGGCAGAACGACCGAGCAACCAGAGCTTGTGATTCACGCACGTATCTCGATTCCACTGTAAGACAACGATTATCCGAGCGAACCGGCGCCCGCACCGATCGCGGCGCCAGAAGCACAGTACCTTACAGCACTCGAAAGCGTTGCAAGACAATAAAATACCTATTGCTTCAATTCTTCGATGCCACATATAGACAGGCGAGACGGACTTACCCGTCGGTATCTCGAGGGTAGTAGCCGAGGGGCCGATCGCCGCGACGACGGTCGGCCCCGCCGGTTCATTCCGGCGCGGAGTCTCGGCCGTCGGCCGCGATCAACAGCGCGGCGAAGGCGAGCGGCGCGATCGCCTGATAACCGATCCAGAGCTCGCCGGCGGTCCGGTTGCCCTGCCGTGCCAGCAGCAGCGCGACGACGGTCACGATCGACCAGCCGCTGTCGTAGCCGATCATGAGCCGCACATATGTGCTCATCGGGCGGCTCCGCAGGTAGGCGAGTTCACTGCCGCCGGCGATGAGAAGAGCTGCGGCACAGGCGATCAGCACCGGAGTGCGAATCATCGTTGCCTCTCGATATGCGGCGTCACACGACGGGGTCGACACGAAGAACGGCGCAGCGGTTCGCCGCGTCGGATATCGTCGTCGGTCGAGGTGAATCCGACCACCGCGACGATCACCAGAATGAATGCGACTACGGCGCAACCGGTTCGGGTGAAATGAAACAATTCCCAGCGTCGCAGGATATCGGCGTAATCCGCCGGCGGGGTACCCACCGCCCATCGTTTGATCTGCTGGTTGAT
Organism: Nocardia kruczakiae NBRC 101016; assembly: GCF_001612965.1. GTDB lineage: Bacteria > Actinomycetota > Actinomycetes > Mycobacteriales > Mycobacteriaceae > Nocardia > Nocardia kruczakiae. The sequence goes on along the minus strand of NZ_BDBL01000009.1, from coordinate 16,510 downwards.
CGGCACATTCCCGAATCTCGTCACCAGGAACGAGAGGATTACCAGTACCGTGGCGCACGCGGCGACCCGGAGTGCGGCTCCCCGGACGGACTTCGACAGCATCGAGACTCCCATCGGGATATCGCAACATCGAGTTGCGATATCTCCGCGCACTCGCGCGCAGCCTCTTCGCGTGGGCCACCAGCGCCTCCGGCCGGGCCATTCTGGCGGTGATGGTGTCCACCGCGGCGGGCCTGCCCGCACCGCCGAACTCCGCCCGGCACGTCTTCCGCGATCGGATCCGGCAAACGCTGCCGGTCGTGACGCGGGCGGTCGCTCGCGGGGAGCTACCCGAAGGCACCGATCCGGCGGAAATGATCAAAACGCTTGTGGCGCCGATCTATTTCCGCGTACTGATCACCGGTGAGCGGGTGGACGACGAGACCGCGGACGCTGCCGCGAGACTGGCACTGGCGGGCGCGCGTGCCGGTCTGTTCACCGAACATGGCCGGGCCCCCTGACGGCCGGTGCGATCACGCATCGGACTCCGGCGTCGCGTCATCCGGCACATGTGGCGTGAGGCCCCATGCGGACAGCCGCAGGTGAGTTCCGTCGGTGTGCCACTGCGTAATCGAGGCATTGGGCACTGGTGGCGGAGCGTCGAGGGGCATCGCTCCGGCACCGGTCAGGACGTGGGCGGTGGTGACGACGATCGCGTCGTGGGCGACGATCAGAATCCGCTCCGCGGTGGTTCGGTCGAGTTCGGTGAGCAGATCACGCATACGTAGCGCGACATCGGCCACCGATTCTCCGCCCGGCGGCCGATAGAACCAATCGCCGAGGCGGGCGCGGCGCTCGTACTCCTGCGGCGCGCGGCGTCGAATGGCTTGCGGCGGAAACAATTCGAAGACACCCATCTCGCGGTCGCGGCAGCGTTCGTCGACCACGACGGGCACGACGCCGCACCCTTCGGCGAGACCCTCGGCGGTGCGGGCCATCGTTGCCCAGGTCTGCCGGGCGCGCAGATACGGTGAGCACACCACCAGCTGCGGCGCCCGGTCCGTTGTCAAGCCGGCCAGCCACCGTCCGAGCCGAGCGGCCTGCTCGTATCCAGTGGGCGTCAGCTCGACGTCGGAGTCGCTGCCCGGGAACACCTCGTCGGCGCCGGCGCTGAAGGCCGCGTTGGCTCGGCTTTCACCGTGGCGGATGATCCAGAGGTCGCGTATGCGATATCGCGGCGGAATCGTAGCCGCGGGAACGGACGGGAATGCGCTCGACGGGTCGGGACCCATTGCCGTCATCCGATCCTCCCTTTCGGTCCCGCTGCGCGACCAGGGTGCGTGTGTTCGGCGGGTTGTGTTCCAGCATGCCCGACCGGTGTAGCTAATCCTGGTTACCGAGCAGACTCCACCGCCGCGCCGGCCGAAGCCGGGTGATTCAGCGAGTTGCTCCGATGGAGAAGACGATGTCGATCAGGCGGGTGAAGCGGGTGGTCAGGTCGTCGGCCGATTCTTCGGGATGTGCGCGCGCCCAGGCCATTACCGCGTCGACGGCGGCGGTCCAGATGCCGGCGAGCGCTTCGATATCGCGTTCGTCGGTGTCGCCCAGGGCGTCGAGGAAGCGGCGCACGCCCGAGTCGGCGTGTGCGGCGATCCGGGTGCGGTAGCCGTGCACCAGATCCGCTACCGCGCCGGTCGACGGGGCGGTCGGGTCGTGGATGATCCGCCACGCGGTGCGGTCGGGGCCGAGGGTGTCGAAGAGGCCGCGCAGTGCGTTACCCGGCATCGCGAAAGGTGCTGTGGTGGGGTTCATTTCGTCGTCGAGGCGTGCCAGGAGCGGGTCGGCCAGGGCGGTCAGGCACTCCGCGTAGAGCTGTTCCTTCGAGGTGAAATGCTGGTAGACCAGCGCCTTGGAGATGCCCGCACGCCCGGCGATGGACACCATCGATACGGCGGCGAACCCGCGCTCGGCGAACTCCCGCATGGCGGCGATCAGGATCGTCTCGCGGCGGTCCTGCGCGGGCATGCCCTTGGTTCCGAGTCCGGCGGCCGTTGACATGCGCCCGAACTTACCCTACGGTCACTTCCATTGAAGTGACCGTAGGGTCATATAGCCGTTCCGGAGAGTGCCTGCGATGACCCTGTGGGAACAGATCAACCAGCCGGTGACCTACGCGGTGCCGTTCTTCGCGCTCGCGATGGTCCTGGAGATCGCCGCGCTGCGCGGTCATGCCGAGGGTCGCGGCGGCTACGACGTGACCGATGCGCGAACCAGCCTGACCATGGGTTTCGTCTCCCTGTTCGTCAGCGGTGCCGCGAAATTCGCCGCACTCGTCGGCTACGCGGTGCTGTACGTGCACGCGCCGTGGCAGGTCGATCCGCGCAACCCGCTGTCGTGGCTGGCGGTCATGCTCGCGGTGGATCTGCTCTGGTACGCCTATCACCGCCTCGCACATCGCGTCCGGGTGGTGTGGGCGGCGCATCAGGTGCACCACAACAGCCGGTACTTCAACTACGCGACGGCACTGCGCCAGAAGTGGAATCCGTGGTTCGAACTCCTGGCCTGGGTACCACTGCCGCTGTTGGGCGTGCCGCCGTGGATGATCTTCACGGCCTGGTCGTTCAACCTGATCTACCAGTTCTGGGTGCATACCGAGACCATCGGGAAGCTGCCCCGCTGGTTCGAATTCGTCTTCAACACGCCGTCTCATCACCGCGTGCACCATGCCAGCGATCGGGAGTATCTGGACCGCAACTACGGCGGCATCCTGATCCTGTGGGACCGCATGTTCGGCACCTTTCGCGCCGAAACCTTCCGCCCCACCTACGGGCTCACGAAGAACATCGAGAGCTCGAACGTCCTCACGCTCCAGTACTACGAATTCGGTGCGCTGTGGCGAGATGTGCGCTCCACCAAGCGCATTCGCGAATGGGCCGGGTACATGTTCGGCCCGCCCGGATGGGAGCCCGGGCCCGCGTCCACGGGCGAGCCCGCCGATCGACTTCCTCCGCGCTGACCGGTATCAACTCCGGCCGGGCCGTCACGAGCTCGCCGCCATCACCGAACGCTGCGCTCGCCCCCCGCAGTTCGCCGAGTGCCGAAGACGTGCCGCGTACGGTCATCCGAGGGGCCCCGCTCCTGCCCTCCCGGCACGCCGGAGGATCTGACGAATATCCGGCCCTGACCGCGCACGCTGGCCGATGTCGGTTACCGTGCCAGGGTGAACGACCGTATGCGTCCGCCCTGTGTGGTCGTGATGGGGGTCGCCGGCACCGGGAAATCGACAGTCGGTCGCCTGCTGGCAGGCCGGCTCGGGATTCCGTTCGCGGATGCGGACGACCTGCACTCGGCCGCCAATATCGCGAAGATATCCGCGGGTATTGCGCTGACGGATGAGGATCGCGCACCGTGGCTGGCGGCGGTGGGGCGCTGGTTACACGATCGGATGGTCGAGAAGTCCGGCGGTGTGATCGCCTGCTCGGCGCTGAAGCGGAGTTATCGCGATACCTTGCGGACGGCCGCGCCCGAGGTGCTCTTCGTGCATCTGACCGCGCAACGCGAGGAATTGATCGAGCGTGTGACCGGCCGCCGTGGCCATTACATGCCCGTCTCCCTGGTCGATTCGCAACTGCGGATGCTCGAGCCACTGGACGCCGCCGAACGCGGTGCGGTTCTCCACACCGATCGCGCACCGGAAGTCCTCGCGGAGAATGCCGCCGCGCTGCTGCACGAGCCGGACATCGGGTAGTGCGTTTCCGGGTCACCGGCGACGGCACATGGTCGATGTCTCGGTGATCGGGAGGTCTGCCCTGGCGCGCTGCCGGGAGTCCTAGCGTCGACGCGTGCCGCGCAATCAGACCTTTCCCCACCTGCTCGCCCCCGGGACGATCGGGCCGATGACCGTCCCCAACCGCGTCGTTCTGCCCGCGATGGATATGAACCTCTGCGAGGACGGCGAGATCGAGCAGAGCGATATCGATCATTTCGTCGCCCGCGCGGCCGGCGGGACGGGGTTGATCATCACCGGATGCTGTGCCGTCGCCTATCCGGTGGGCTGTGCGAGCACCAAGGAACCCGGGCTGTCCGAGGATCGGTTCATTCCCGGTCTCCGCGCGCTCGCGGACGCGGTCCATGCCGCGGGCAGCAAATTGTGTGTGCAGATGACACACCACGGCAAGATCGCCCGGATCGATACCGTGCAGGGGCGGCCGCTGCTGGTTCCCTCGGCGCCGCGCGGCTCGGCGGATATGTCGGCGCTGGCCGACAACACCCCGGAAGAATTGCGGAAGCTCGCGGCGGTCACCGGCGGTAAGCAGGCCACCTATCGCGAAGCCACACAGGATGATATCGATTGGGTGGTGCGGTGTTTCGCGGAGGCCGCGGGGCGGGTGCAGGCGGCCGGTGGCGACGCCGTCGAAATTCATTGCGCGCACGGGTACATACTCGGCGGTTTTCTGAGCCGGGCGGACAACAAGCGGACCGACGAATACGGTGGCTCGCTGGTGAATCGGGCGCGTTTGGCGGTCGAGGTGATTCGCGCGGTCAAGGCGGAGGTCGGCGATGCGCTGGCGATTCTGGTGCGGATCGCGGGGCGTGAATTCGGTGAGGACGATGCGCTGACCACCGAGGAGGCGAAGCAGGCGTCGGCGCTGTTCGAGGCGGCCGGCGCGGACGCTGTTCATGTTACCGGCTGGGGACGAAACCCGTTCTCCAACTTCACCGATGGGCCGCTACCCGACCGCGTCGGCGCCTACACGGAATTGGCGGGCGAGGTGAAGAAGGCCGTCTCGATTCCCGTGATCACGGTCGGGCGGGTGTTACCGGAGATCGGTGAGAAGGTCATCGCCGAGGGCAAGGCGGATTTCGCGGCGATGGGACGGCAACTACTCGCCGACCCGGAATTGGTGAACAAGTTGCGTGCCGGGACACCGCAGAACGTTCGGCCCTGCATCAATTGCTATGTGTGCGTTCAGGAAAACTTCTGGGACGACACCCCGCTGTGTGCGGTGAACCCTGCACTCGGCGACGAGAAAGTCCTTCCGTTGGTTCGCAGCACGACATCGAAACGTATCGTCGTGGTCGGGGCCGGTCCCGGCGGGCTCGAGGTCGCCCGTCTCGCGACCGAGCGTGCACACCGAGTCACAGTGCTGGACAAGGCGGATCGCCTCGGCGGTACCCTCTGGTTCTCCAGTCTGACCACGCCCGACAACGAGCGCCTGCTGAACTGGCTGAAGAGTCGAGTGGAGCAACTCGACATCGATATCCGGCTGCGGACCGAGGCAACCGCGCCCTTGATCCAAACGTTGAATCCCGACGTCGTCGTGGTGGCCACCGGCGCGGTGCGGGATCGCCCGGCCGTTCCCGGCGGCGATCTGCCGCATGTGCACACCGGTGATACGTTGCGCGCCTTGATGACCGGCGTCGGAGACGGGTCCCGGGTGTCGCCGTTGCTGCGCACCGTCGCGAAGCTGGGCAAGGTTTCCGGTGTCACGAAGAGCCCCGGCGCGATCCGATCGGTGACGCGCAGATTCCTGCCGATGGGCAAGAACGTGGTCGTCATCGGCGGTTCGCTTGTCGGATTGGAACTTTCGGAATTCCTGGCCGAACGCGGACGGGCCGTGACCCTACTCGAGGAAGGGCAGCAGCTGGGTGTGCCGATGGCGATGCCTCGGCGGTGGACGGCCGTTCGGCATGCCGGCGAGGCGGGTGTCACCATCCACCGGCATGCGACCGTACAGCGAATCACCGAGCGACACGTCGAATTTCGCGTCGGCGACCGGATTTTTACCGCGGCGGCGGACATGGTTGTGGTCGCCTCGGGTGTGTCTGCGCAAGCACCCCTGGCCGATGCCCTGGCGGGACTGGTTGCCGAGGTGCACGTCGTCGGTGACGCCGGATCGGTCGACTACATCGAGGGCGCGATCCACTCGGCGTGGAAAGTCGCGGCGGCGCTGTAAATCAGCTCGAGGGCAGTGAATTCGGCTCCAGCCCTGTCGATTCCGTGACATCCACGGCCGGGAACCGGAGACCGACCAACTCCTCGGAGATCGTCCAGATCCGGCGCGCGTCGTCCTCGCTGCGCAGGCGCGAATACAGATCCTGCTCGGCCGGTGCGCCGGACAGGTGGCGGAACCCGCTCGGGCCGTAAAGACGGCCACCTTCGGCCTGGGGCGACGTAGCGGCGTACAGCGCGGGCAGCAGGGCCGACTCCACCTTGCCGAACAGGATGCCGCGTTCGGCCAGCGCACGGATGACCCGGACGAGCAGACCGCGCGCGAGCTCGCCGATCTGATCGCGACGGGGTTGCTCGGCGGCCGCTGAGACCGGTGAACGACGTCGCCCCGGTCAGGCATCGACGCGCAGGAGTTTCCTTATCCCCCAGCGGATTCCACGCCCCGTCCCGACCAGGAACACCACGATCGCCGCCGCGCCCAGTGCGCAGCGCAGCCAGTACGCGGCGCCGACCGGGGCCTCCCCCATGGCCGCGTGCAGGCCGTTCTGCCATGCCGCGGCGCGCACGACGACCGCTGTCACCACGAATCCGCAGACCAGCAGGATCGGGACGCGGTGGCGACCGAAGCGTTCGTCGACATCGAAACGCCAGTGGCCCAATGTCATTCGCACCAAACCGGCCATTCCGATGGCGAGTGCCACCGGCACACCGGTGACGATGGCCTGGGATACCGAGGTGCGCGGCAGGACTGCCGGAAGCAGCGACATCACGACGGCGATGGTGACGGCCACGACCGTATCGATGCGCGGGCGCACGTGGAGGGAACGATGGCGGCGCGGCTTCGTCGTCGCGTCGGCCAGGCTGGTTGTGCTCTGAACGGCCATAGCGGTCACCCGGCGGCACCGGCTTCCACGAGGGCGGTCGGGGTCGCGAGCCGAGCCGGCCGCAGCCGTCGCCACGCCACGATGCCGACGATCGCCGCCGAGACCGCTCCCACCGCGGCCGGACCGCCGAAGTGGAGCAGCTGATCGCTGAGCCGTTCGCCGGACAGTTGCGTGCCGAACAGAAACTCCGGGTCCGGGGTGGCGTAATTCTGTCGCCGGGAATTCAGGTCGACGCCCGTGGTGGCAACCGTCGCCAGGACATCGCAGCGGGCGCGGGCACCGGTGTCGGCGCGCGTATCGCAGGCGGCGTGCATACGGCGCTGCAGGGTGGCGTCGATGGCTTGGCGGGCCCACGGCTGCAGCGGTTGCTGCCGCTGTTCGGCGTAACGCAGCATGTCGTAGCCCAGGTCGTGAGCCTTGCAGGCCTCGGTGAACTCGGCGGGCAGCTGAATCGGCGACGAGCAGTCACCGTCGGGATCGACCAGAATCCCGTTCTCGACCACCGGACGATAGCCCGCCTCGGCCGCGAAATCAGCGGGTAGTGCCACCGACCACGGGTGGTCGCCGACCAGATCGGTGACCGCCGCGCGGGCCGGCGCATTCTCCACACCCGGCTTCGCCACCGCCGCCGAGGCGGGCATCGCGGGCGCGAAGGCCAGCGGCACCATGGCGGTCATCACCGCCAGCATCACCGAGACGACCACCTGGCGGACCTTGCCCAGGCGTCGTGGCCGGCGATCTCGGGCGGGTGCGGTGGGCGTCGATTCCGGCAGGGCGTGCGGCCCGGCCGGACCCGGTGATGCGTCGGTCATGGATGCCGAAGGTAACCGATTCAGCTGAGAAAGACCGACTCGTGGGCCTCAATCCTTCATCAGCCCGATCCAGATGTGGTCGCGGGCGCGGGTCAGCGCCACCATGGTCTGCCGTGCCGCCAGCTCCGCCCGGTCGCGCTCGCTGCCGCGCGAACGGTCGACGGGCGCGGTCGGCGCGTCGGTGAGGTGGAACACCGCGGCGAAGTCCATGCCCTTGGCGCGATGCACGGTCCCCACCTTCACCGCATCATGCTGGGTGCCGTCGTAGTGTTCGAGCGAGACCGCCGGAATTCGCTTGCGGCGCAAGGCTGCTCGGACCCGCTCCGCCTGACGATTGGTGTCGGTGATCACGGCGACGTCGGAATGCAGATATCCGGAGTCGGTCAGGGCCGCGATGACCTTCTCCTCGGCCCGCGACCGCGAGAAGGTTTCCGAGCGGGCGGTGCCGCCCGGCAAGACGACCTCGCTGTCGCGCAGGACGAACCCCGGTGCGCCGTCGAGGTCGTCGACCGTATTCGTCGCGTCGACCCGCTTGGCGTAGTCGTGCACGGCGGCGCGATTGCGGTAGTTGGTGCGCAACACCGCGCCGCGGCCGACGATCGGGATGCCGGCATCGGACAGGCGCCAGCCGCCGGGATAGACCTGCTGCTGGCCGTCGCCGACCAGCAGCAGCGGCGAGGTGGAGGTGCCACCGGCGATCTGGTGGACGAGTTTGAGCTCCATCAGGGTGAAGTCCTGGACTTCGTCGACCACTACCAGGTCGTAGGGTGCGTCCAGCGGCGCCGCGCGCAGTTCGTCGATCGCCAGATCGATCACGTCGTTGAAATCCACCGTCGCGAGGTCTTGGAGCGCCGCCTGATACGGCAGGTACAGATGATCCCAGACCAGCTCGCGGTGCGTTTTGTCCAGCCGCAGGCGGTTTCGGCCCACCCGGTCGATCTTCAGATAGAGGTCGTGATCGATACCTTGGCCCTTGATGACCCGATGCAGTTCGTCCTTCCAATAGCTCGGATTCGGCTCGAGGGGTTCGAGGTGGCGGCGGGCGTTGCGCCAGGCGTGATAGAAGGCGTTGTCCCCGCTGCCCAGGCGGCAGCCGATATCGCGGCTGCGCAGAAACTGAGTGGTCCAGGCGTGGAGTCCGGTGAATTCCACTCGCTCACCCGCATGCGGTGCGAGGCGCCGGAACCCCGATTCGTGATAGGTCGGCAGCGTCCGCACGAAGCTGGTGAAGAGCTGCCGCCCGGCGCCTTCTTTCGACAGCCGTGCCATGCGATGCAGGGCGACGACGGTCTTCCCGGTTCCCGCCGGGCCGCTGAATCGCGCGGGGCCGTTGTAGTTTCGGTAGACGAGGTCGAGTTGGTCCGGGTCGAGGAACGTCATCCATTCGCTGAAAGGTCGCTTCAACGCCCGCGCTCGTTCGTCCGCATGTAGGGTTTTCGTCTCGAAAAGCCCTTCGGCGGGCGGGGTTTCGGGCACCGCGTTGCTGTCGGCGGACAGCAGCGCGAACCAGGTGTTGCGTTCGGCCACCGTCATCGCGATCTGCCGGGCGCTCCGGCTGGACAGGCGCGCTTCGGCGAACAGCCGCGCGGCGAGGGTGGTCGGGTCGGCCGCGACGTAGCGCGCCTCGACCGGCGTGTCGGCCGCCTCGTCCATCAGCAGCAACACCTCGATCATATGCGGCACATACCGGGTGCGGCCCGCGGTGAGATTCGCGAACGTCTCCTCCGCACGCCACCGGATCCGGCGCAATTCCGCAGCGGGCGGCACCATCTCGGTGAGGACCAGGGCGAAGACGCCGCCCGGGCCGACGGCATAGGCGTCGAAGCGATCCGAACGGCTGTTCTCGCGTTCCACGAGCACATGCCAGCCGTTGCGCATCAACGGCACCGACAGGAACCGGCGCCAGGCCGGCGTGAGTACGGTCAGTTCGCCCAGCTGTTGCGCCACTCTGTGGCGACGCCGCTCGAAGTCGATATCGGCCATCACGGGCCCCCTTACCGGCGTAGCCGGGCGGGTCCGTGCTGGAGCCGCCACACCCCTGGCTACCAAAACCTGTGTCTATCAAGGTATTACATCGCGCGAAGGTGTGCAGAGGATACGGCCGGAGAGGGTTGGGGTGAGTGGTCTACATCCGCCGATCCCGTTCGCCGGCATCGAGATCCGGCGGCGCCGGTCACCAGCGCGACCTTGCCGGCGAGTCGTCCGCTCATCGCGCCACGCCCTCGATTCCGGCGGTCAGCAGTTCGCGGGCTGCCGGGTTTCCGGTGCGGCAGTGTTCCCGTGGCGTGGATCCCGCGGCCCTGAGGCCCCGATTCCGCCGAACAGCGCCGATGTAGCCTGGTCGGCCGGTGGCGACTGCCCGCGGGCCGTCGCCGCACCCGCACCCCTCTTCACGTCCCGGAGGTCTGCCATGACGACGTTGTCCTCGCCGCGTTCGGACGGTAAGGCGGCATCGCCGCACCGCTACGAACGCTTCGTCGCGATGGGCGACAGCCAGACCGAGGGACTGTGGGACGGTGACGACGGCACCGGTCTGCGCGGGTGGGCCGATCGGCTGGCCGAGCGCCTGGTTCAGGACAATCCGGAGATCCGGTACGCCAATCTGGCGGTGCGTGGTCGCCGCCTCGCCGAGGTCCGGGACGAACAACTCGACGCCGCGCTGGCGATGGATCCGGATCTGGTCGGCATCTGCGCGGGCATGAACGACGTCACGGCGCCCGGCACCGACTTCGCCGCGGCACTGGACCTCATGGAGGAGCTGTACGCCAAGCTGACCGCCTGCGGCGCAACGGTGGTGACGACGACGTTTCCCGATGTGCGCCGCATCGTGCCGCTGGCCGCCCGCTACATCGGACCGCGCGTCGACCTGATCAACGATCGAATTCGCTTGTGCGCGAGCCGGTACGATCTGCGCCTGGTCGATCTGTTCGGCGCCGCGTCGATGGTCGATCTGCGCATGTGGAGCGCGGACCGGCTGCACGGCTCCGCACTGGGTCACGAACGGTTCGCGCTGGCCGCCGCGGAGGCACTGGGTCTGGACGGCGCCGATCACAACTGGGCCCTGCCGCCGGACGGCTTCGAGCGTTTCCGCGCGGCCGGTGCGGTCTGCGAACTCGCCTGGGTGGCAGCGACATTGCGCCCGTGGGTGTGGCGGCGGCTGCGCGGCGTGTCTACCGGTGACGGCCGGTCGGCGAAACGCCCTGAACTGCTGCCGGTCATGCCGGCCGGAATGTCCTGAATGGCCGAAGAATTCGCCGCGCAGCAGTTTGTCCGCTTCGCCGGAAACCGAATTTTTCTTCGGGGCGGATCCCCCCCGCAGCGACCGGCGATGCGGTAAACAATTCGGGTGGACAGTGACGGTCGGCAGGGCCGACGCGGGCTGAAACTCCTGACCGAACGGGCCGGCGAGCCGTTCGGGTTCGTCGCGTCGGCGTTCGAGCCGATACGACTGACGCAGGCGCGACGCTGGGCCGAACTGTCCGTCGGCGAACTGGCGGACGCGGCAGGTCTGTCCGCCGCGGTCGTCGAACAGTACGAGATCGGCGCCCTACAGCCCGATCCGGACGTTCCGGCCGACCTGGCCAGGGTCTTGCGAGTTCCCGTCGACTACTTCGCCACCGGACGCCCGATGTGCCGGATCGACGCCGCGGACCTGCATTTCGATGATCCCGGTTCGGCCACCGCATCCGATCGGGCGAAGGCGGTGGCGTTCGCGGAATACCTCTGGGAGTTGGCGTACACGCTGGCCTGCCGGATGCGGTTCCCGGCGCTCGACCTCCCCGCCCTCGAAGAAGGAACAGCGCCCGCCGACGCCGCGCGCCTGCTCCGCGACCACTGGGGCATCGCACCGGGTCCGCTGGCCCATCTCGGCGCGACACTCGAGGCGCGCGGCGTCGTGGTGGCTTTCGCGCCGGCGACGAGTGCGGCCATGGCCCGGGTCGGCACCTACGCCGCGCACACTTGGGGGCGCTCGCTGATCGTCGTGGCCGCCCGGCACACGCAATGCGTCTACGGCTACCGGTTCGCGTGTGCGCGCGCACTCGGGCATCTGCTGCTGCACCCCTGCCCGCTGCCGGGAGACCGGACGCAGGCGGAGGAGGCCGACCGGTTCGCCGCCGAACTGCTGGTTCCCGCCGATGACATGGATCAGCTGTTTCCGTCGCCGATCCACTTCCCCAGCCCGGCGGCGCTCGCACGGCAGTGGGGTGTGCCGACCGAGGTGATCAGGCGGATCGGCCAGGACCGCGGGCCCCGCATGCACATTCTCGAACCGACCCGGACTTTGGATCACGACCGCGAGCCGGTCGCCGACTATCCCGGCGAGGCTCCCGGATTGCTCGCGGAGGCCGTGGCGCGGGCGCACAGCGCGGGGTTCGGCCGCGCCGAACTCACCGACGAACTGCGCTGGACCTCATGGCTTCTCGCCGAAGTCCTCGGCGAGGCGCAGGTCGGCCCGCACCTGTCGGTCGTGCACTAGCCCCGCACTTCTCGCATCACCTTCGCGAACGCCTCCATCGCAGGCTCCAATACGGTGACGTAGGAGAACCCGTAGCGTTCCCGGCGTTCGCGCACCTGATCGGCCATCTCGGCGGGTGTGCCGATCAGCAGGGTCGGCGCGTCCAGCACCTCGGCGACGCTCAAATGATCCATCTGCGCGGCGATCTCGGTGGCGGCGGCCCTGCGGTCATGTGTTTCCACGACCTGTTGGACCAGGATGTTGAATTCCGGATCGCGGTCGTACTCGGTGACGAAACGCCGTGCCGCGGCGACACGTTCATCGACCGTTTCGGCCCTGGAGAGGCGGATCGAGCCGTCGGTGGCGCCGGGGACGGATTCGCCACCGGTGAACGCGATGATGTCGGCGTGGCGGGCGGCCAGCCGCAGCATGCGGTTGCCGCTGCCGCCCAGCAAAATGGTGGGATGCGGTTCGGGCAGCAGCCGCCGGAGTTCGGTCAGCGTCTTCTCGAGGTGGTCGACCCGAGTCCGGGGGGTGCCGAAATCGATACCCGCTTCCTCGAATTCGTCTCGCACATAACCGGTTCCGAGGCCGAGCTCGAGCCGGCCGCCGGTGAGCTGCGCAGTGCTGACCACATCGCGAGCCAGCAGAACCGGGTTCCAGAACGCGGCATTCAGGACGAAGGTGCCCACTCGCGGGCGTTCGACGGCCTGCGCGGCGGCGAGCACCGACGGGAAGGGCGCCGGGAGTTCCAGATGGTCGGGAACCAACAGCACGTCGTAGCCGAGCGATTCGGCCCGCCGGCATTTCGCGGCCCACTCGTCGGCGGACCCGGGGCTGAGGAAGTTGACTCCGAAGCGGAATTCGCGCACCCCACGACTCTATCGGTGGCTACTCGGCCATCGCATGTGCGCGTTCGACCACGCTGGTCGGAACCTTCGGCAGGGCGTTCGGATGTCGGCTGCGCAGCCAGGCCAGCAGTTCCTCGCGCACCGCGCAGCGCAGCGTCCACACATCGTCGGCATTGCGGGCCGACATGGAGGCGCGGACCTGGATGCCGAAGGGAGTGCTGTCGGTGACCAGCAGATTCCAGCTGCGGCCGTCCCAATCGTCGCGGGTGCGCAGATAGTCGCGCAGATGTTCCCGCAGTTCGTCCACCGGCGTGCTGGTGTCCAGGTAGAGGAAGACCGTGCCGGTGATCTGCGGGCCACCCTTGGACCAGTTCTCGTACGGTTTGGAATTGAAGTACGAGACCGGCATGGTGAGACGGCGGTCGTCCCAGATGCGGACGGTGAGAAACGACAGCGTGATCTCCTCGACCGTGCCCCACTCCCCCTCGACCACCACGGTGTCGCCGATCTTCACCGAATCACCGAACGCGATCTGCAGGCCGGCCACCAGATTGCCCAGCGTCGACTGCGCGGCGACACCGGCGATCACGCCGATGATGCCGGCCGAGGCCAGCAGCGAGGTTCCGAGGGTACGCAGATTCGGGAACAGCAGCAGGATCGCGACCGCCGCGGTGGTGATCGCCAGCACCGTGGTGATGATGCGCCGGACCAATGTCAGCTGCGTGTGCAGCCGCCGCACCTTGGCGATGTCGTGGGTGCGGTGAGCGTATTTGTCCAGCGTGTTCTCGGCGACCGCGTCGACGGCACGCACCACCACCCAGGCGGCGGACAGGATCGCCACCGCGGCGAGGACGTTCAGCACGACCGCGTCGTGGCGCATGTTGATCTCTGCCAGCGGATAGGTGAAATGCAGGGCTATCGTCGCCAGAAACACCTGCAGCGGCAGGTGGATGCGACGCAGTAGACCGGGCAGTCGATTATTGGGATGCTTCTGTGCGGCGTGGCACAACAGGCGGTCGACCAGGACGCCGATCGAAATGGTGACCGCGAGCGTCGCGGCGAAGACCACCAGCGGTCGAAGTACCTCCTCCAAGGCTTCCAACTCCTTGCGACGGCTGTATCTCGGGCTTGCTGTATTCAGGGCTTCCAGCCACGCTACCGAGCGAAACCGCAGCTCGCCGCCGCTCGCGGCTGTGCGAAATCCGACACTTTCGCGACCTGGGCCGATGCGGTGAATCGTGTTTCACGGCAAGGCTTCCGGGTATTTTCCGCTACCCGTCCGGAGGTCGCCGGCACCGTCCACGCGGGTGATGCGCGCCGGATCAGTCGCGGGGCGTAGCCGCGAATACGCCCGCGGGCGCAGGCACGATTCACCGAAGCGTCCTACGCTGGGTGCATCGTGATTTCGTTTCCCGGTGAGGCGGTTGCCATGACCGATTTCGACCCCGCGGTGTTCGGGTCGCCGAGCGTCCGCGTCGGCACGGCCGAACGTGAACAGGCCGCGGCCGCCCTCGGCGACCATTTCGCGGCCGGACGCCTCGAGCTCGACGAATACGACGAGCGCGTGAGCCGCGCCTACGCCGCGAAGACCGCCGCCGACCTGATCGTCCTGTTCGGCGACCTGCCGCGTCCGCAACCCGCGCCGCCGGCTCGGCCGCGGCGGGAGGCCCGGCGCGCGCGCCCGGTGTTCCCGGCGCTGCTGCTGGCCGCCGTGGTGGTCGCGGTCGTGATCGTCGCCACCACCCATATCATTCCGTTCTTCGTCTTCCCGGCGCTGTTCTTCCTGTTCATCCATCACCGCCGCGGATACGGCCCGCCCCGATACGGCCCCCGCCGGCACTACCGGGTGTGAATTCACGGCGCGGAGCCGGTTCACGCGGACATGCGCAAGATCGGTCAAGCGCGACATAACCCGCACCGACCACACTGAACGGCGTGACGACCGGACGTGACCGATTACGGGAACTGCTCGATTCCGTTCTCGACGAGAACAACACCACCCTGAGCGCGATGGCGCAGGGCGCGTTCGCCTCGCCCTTTCACTTCTCCCGGCAATTCTCCCGCGGCACCGGCGAGTCGCCGGTGGCAATGCGGCGACGGGTGCTGCTCGAACGCGCCGCCTGGCAGTTGAGTGGCGGGGCGGCGGTGACGGAGGTGGCCTTCGCCTCGGGCTACGACTCGGTGGAGGGGTTCAGCCGGGCCTACAGCCGCGCCTACGGTCATCCGCCGAGCGCGACGCCGGCCGCCTCCCGCACCCGCTGGCTCCCCGCGGTGAACGGGATCCATTTCCACCCCCCGATGTCGCTGTGGGTGGAGGGCGAACCGAAAGGCAGACACGATATGGATCCGACGTCACTGCTGCTGCACCACGACGTGGAGGACACGCGCGAACTCCTCGACATGGCGAAGGGCCTCGACGAGCACCGGTACCGGCGCCGGCGTTCGTCGGCGGCGGTGCTGGCGTGGGACGGACCGGACGCGTCGATCGCGACCGTCCTCGCACACCTGGTGCGGACCAAACAGGTGTGGCTGGCCGCCATCGAGGGCACCGATCAACCCGACCGCGGATCCGACGACCTCCCCGAACTGACACGGCGATTCGAGGAGACGGTGCCGCGGTAGCTGGATACCGTCCGTGACATCGACCGTCGCGGCGGCTGGGACGACACCCTGATCGACGCCCTGTGCGAGCCGCCGGAGAGTTTCGTCCTCGGCTCCGTGATCGCCCACATACTCACCTATTCGGCCTATCGGCGACTGCTGGTGCGCCAGTGGATCGACAACGAATTCCCCGATCGGACAACCGAACACGACAACGGCGACCCCATCATGTGGTTGCGCAAGAGAGGATGACCATGCCCCGCACCGTGTACTACACCGCCACCACCCTGGACGGATTCATCGCCACACCGGACCATCGATTGGACTGGCTGTTGACCCGGCAGGTCGACAACGACGGACCGATGGGGTACGACGCGTTCATCGCCGACATCGGCGCTATCGCCATGGGCGCCAACACCTATCGGTGGGTCCTCGACAACCATCCCGAGATGGAATGGCCGTACCCGATGCCCGCATGGGTCTTCACCCACCGCGACTTCGATCCGCGCACCGACGGGGCCGACGTACGGTACACGCAGCAGCCGATCACCGTGGTGCACAAGGAGATGGCCGAGGCCGCGGCGGGCAAGAGCATCTGGATCGTCGGCGGCGGCGAGCTGGCAGGACAGTTCGCCGACCACGGATTGCTGGACGAAGTGTGCGTATCGATCGCCCCCATCACACTCGGAGCAGGACAGCCACTGCTGCCCCGCCGGGTCGAGATGAAACTGACCGAACTGGCACAGAACGGTGAATTCGCCTGTGCCCGTTACGCGATCGTCCGTTAGCTCCGATGGATGTGCGACCGTGAGCCCGCGGCGCACCGGCGACAGAGTGCCGGTGACATATTCCGCGCCGATGACGCAGCGGATAACGTCGGCGGCTCCGGCGGGATGCCTACCCGGCCCGCCATCACGGATCAGGCGGCGTCGCGGAACCGCGCGCACGCCCACCACCGGCCGAGGTGGGCGTGC
>NZ_BDBL01000008.1 GCF_001612965.1 Nocardia kruczakiae NBRC 101016 | reverse complement strand
CCCCCGTGCGCCCCGGCATCGTCGCGCCGAGCCACCCCGGCCTGGGCGCCACCCCCGGTGGTGGCTTCCACGGTGGTGGATTGGGCGGCGGGCTCGGCGGTGGTTTCCACGCCGGCGGTTTCGGTCACTGACACAGTTCACCGAGCGGGTTCGGCCGCCGATGCCGGACCTGCGGCTACGAGGCCGTGTGCTGCTCCAGGACGTCGAGGTAGTGCTGGTTGGACATGAGGCCGAGCAGATTGCCGAACGGGTCGACCACCGAGGCGGTGACGAAGCCCGGACCGCGTTCGGTGACGGGCTGATGTTCGGCGGCGCCGAGTTCGCGGAGCCGCCGCAGGGATGCGTCTCCGTGGCGACCGCGCGCCGCGACCTCGAGGCGCTGTCGTCGGCCGGAGTTCCGGTCTATCCGCAGCCCGGTCGCGGCGGGGGCTGGGCGCTGGTCGGCGGCGCCCGGACCGATCTCAGTGGAATGAAAGTCGACGAGGCTCGGGCGCTGTTCCTGCTGCTCGGTCCGGCCGCCTCGGGCTCTCCGGCCACCCGATCGGCGCTGCGAAAATTGGTGCGGGCCTTGCCGGAGACGTTTCGTGAGGAGGCGTTGGCCGCCTCGGCGGCGACGCTGATCGATCCGGCCGGCTGGGGCCGGCAGCCGCACGCCGAGCCGGCGGAGGTCGTGCTGTTGCAGCAGGCCGTCACCCGGCGGCGACCTGTCCGCTTCCGCTACGGTCCGGCCGGTCGCGAACGTGTCGTCGAGCCGTGGGGCGTCGTCGACAAGGACGCGGTCTGGTACCTGATAGCCGGAACCGACCGAGGGCGCCGGACCTATCGGGTCGATCGGATGAGCGAGGTGACCGTCGAAGACGGCGTCACCGTCGTCCCGGTGGATTTCGACCTGGCGCGGGCGTGGTCGGAAATCGTCGAACAGATGGAACGCCGCCGCGGCGACGTGTCGGCGATCGTGCACGCCGATGCCGGGATCGTGCCGGTCCTGCGTGATCGGCTGGGCCGGCACTGCGTCGAGGACGGTCCGGTCGAGGACGGCCGGGTACGGCTGCGGATCAGCGCCCACCTGCCGCGCGCGATCGCCGAACAGCTCGCCGGATTCGGAGGCCGCCTCGAAGTCGTTGCCCCCGAACCGATTCGGCGCGAGTTCGCCGCGCTGGCGGCCGAACTCACCGCGATCTATCGCTGATCAGCGGTCTCAGCGAGCGGTGAAACCACCGTCGACGGCGACCGCCGCGCCGGTGACGAAGCTCGCCTCGTCGGAGAGCAGGTAGGCGCACAGGGACGCGATCTCCTCCGCGCGGGCGATCCGGCCGAGGGGATGCAGCGCCGCGACCGCTGCCTCGCCTTCGGGGGTCGCGCCCATCGACGAGCGGAAGGCGGGAGTATCCACCGCGCCCGAGACCAGGGCGTTGACCCGCACGCCCTCGGCGGCTGTCTCCAGCGCTACCGCGCGGGTCAGGCCGACCACGCCGTGTTTGGCCGCGACGTACGGAGCGACCGAGGCCATGCCTACCACGCCGAGGTTGGAGGCGTTGTTGAGAATCGCCCCGCCGCCGGACGCCAGCAGTGCCGGGACCTGGGATCGCAGGCCGAAGTACACACCGGTGAGATTCAGTTCCAGATCGGCCCGCCAGCCGTTTTCGTCGATGTCCTGCACCGGACCGAACGAGTTGACCGCCCCGGCGTTGTTGAATGCCGCGTCCAGCCGCCCGAATTCGTCGATGGCGGTGCGAGTGAGCCGCTCCACGTCCTCGGCCACGGTGACGTCGGTCGGCACGAAGACCGCCCGGCCACCCTCGGAGCGAATGTCCGAGGCGATCCGATCCCCGGCCTCCTTACCTCGGGAGCCCAGCACCACCGCGGCGCCTTCGGCCGCCACGCGCCGGGCCATGGCCGCACCGACCCCACTGCTCGCGCCGGTGATCAGCACGACCTTCGATTCGAACCGGTTGTCCATTGTCGTCTCCATATCCGTTGTCTGCCACGCGATCTCGCGGCAGGTGCCAGTCAAGTCGTGCGGAGCCGGCAAAGCTGGCGGGATTCGGACCTGTAGTTGATACGTCATCTAGCGAGCGGAGGGTATACCGCTGGGTAACGGAGGCGGGGCTGTGAGTGCAGATGCACGATCGGTGACAATGACTCGGTGAACAGTCCTCGACTGATTGCCCTGGATGTGGACGGGACCATCCTGCAGCCGGGCGCACCCATGAGCCCGCGGGTGCGTGCGGCGGTGCGCGCCGCGGTCGATGCGGGCGCCCACGTGGTGATCACCACCGGCCGCACCCTGCTGGCCACCCGTCTCGTGATGGAGGAGCTGGGACTCGAGGAGGGTCAGGCGCTGTGCTCGAACGGCGCTGTGCACGTCGACATTTCGAACTGGGAGCCGCTGGCTGTGCACACCTTCGATCCGGAACCGGCAATCGCGACGCTGCGCGCACTGCTGCCCGATATGGTGCTCTCGGTGGAGAAGGTGGGCGTGGGCACCTGGGCCACCGGCTACTACCCCGGAAGCTTCCGGCTCGGCGAATTCCGCTTCGTCGACGATGCGGAGTTGAGCCTGGAACCCACCACGCGGCTGAACGGCTGGTGGCCCGGCGGCAGCCTCGACGAAATGATCGACGCCGTCGGCGAACTCGATCTCCCCGGCGCCGGCTGGGTGCACGGTGAGGACGAACCGTGGCTGGTCGCCTCCAAACAGGGGGTGTCCAAAGGCTGGGCGCTGGAACAACTTCGCCTGGCCCTCGACATCCCGCTGGAGCAGACCCTCGCCATCGGTGACGGGTACAACGATATCGAAATGCTCACCTGGGCAGGGCATTCCGTCGCCATGGGGAATGCGGTGGCCCCGGTCCACGAGCTCGCCGACGAGACGACCGCCGATATCAGCGAGGACGGGGCGGCCCTGGTGCTGGAGCGCTGGTTCGGGGGATGAGCCCCCGCGCCCGAAGCCGCGCGACCGATGCGAGGCCGGGCCGAATCAGGCCGAGAGTTCGAGGGACAGCCGTCCGGCGGCGTGATACCGGTCGAGCGCGACCTCCGTGAGAAGCCGGTGCGGCCCGATCGGGGGTGCGTGCACGAGGCCGGGTTCGGCGTCGGCCAGCCGGTCGATGAGCAACCCTGGGGCGAGGAACCAGGGGGCGACCATCACCCGGCGGGCTCCCCGGCTGCGCAGATCCGCCACCGCTCGGGTCAGCGAGGGCTGCGCGGTCGCGAAGCAGATAGCGGACCGCCAGCCGGTGCCGTGCGTGAGCGCCGTCGCGACCTCGGCCGTGATCCGGTTGGCGGCCGCGGACGAGGACCCGACAGCGGCGACCGCGATACCCAGACCGGTGTCGTCGCGATCGGCGCCCGCGTCGAACGCTCGATCCCGCAACGCCGCCACGAGTCGTGCATCGGTTCCGAGCACATCGGCCTGTGTGATCCGCAGCAGCGGATGCCGGTGGCGGGCGGCCGCCAGCATGCCGGGCAGGTCCACCCGGGCGTGAAACGCGCTGCCCAGCAGCAACGGGACGACGACGGCTTCGGTATGTCCCTGTGCCGCAACGGCATCGATGACCTGTTCCACCGACGGGGTGTTCAGATCCAGGAATGCCAGTCGCACGTCGACATCCGGACGCTGTCGGGCGATCTCGGCGACCACGGCCGACATCGTCGCCGCGGACCGCGGATCACGGCTCCCGTGTGCGACCGCGATGAATGCCGGGGCGCGCCCGTTCCCGCCGAACTCGGTGCCGGAGGGCATCGCGTGCGCGGCGAACGGCCGCAGCGACCGCTCGCCGTTCCCGAATGCCCTGCCGGCCGAACTCATCTCAGTTACCGACCTCGACCGAGGTCAGCACGTCGCCCACCAGACCGGCGGCCAGGGTGTTACCGCCCGCCGGGTCGATGAGCAGGAAGCTGCCGGTGTAGCGGTTGACCCGGTAGTCGTCGGCCGCGATCGGCTCCGCGACGCGCACCGAGATGCGGCCGATGTCGTTGAGCGCCAGCGATTCCGGATTCGGATCGGCGGCCAGGTTCTGCTCGTCGAACCGCTCGATCAGCGCGCCGACGATGGCCTGCGTGGTCCGGGTGCCGTGCTTGAGCAGCAGGCGGGCGCCGGGCCGCAGCGGCTTGTCGCCGAGCCAGCAGACGGTGGCGTCGAACGAATCGATCGGTTCGGGTGCGTCGGCGGCCGCGACGATGGTGTCGCCGCGCGAGATGTCGACCTCGTCGGTGAGCAGCAGGGTCACACTGCGGCCCGGCTGGGCGGAGGGCAGTTCGCCGTCGGCGGTGTCGATGCGGTCGACCGTGGTCCGGATGCCGGAGGGCAGCACCACGACCTCGTCGCCCTTGGACACCACGCCCGCGGCGACCTGTCCCGCATATCCGCGATAGTCCGGATACTCCGCCGTCCGCGGGCGGATCACGTACTGGACGGGGAAGCGCAGCCCCACCTGATGGCGGCCGGTGCTGTCGGCATCGACCGGCACCGACTCGAGGTGCTCGATCAGCGAGGGGCCGTCGTAGAACGGGGTTTTCGCCGACCGCGACGCGATGTTGTCGCCGTGCAGCGCCGACACCGGAATCTCCACCACGTCCTCGGCGGCCCAGCCGAGCTTGCTGGTCAGCTCGGTGAACTCGGCCACGATCTGCTCGAACACGGCCTCGGCATCGTCCACCAGATCGATCTTGTTCACCGCCAGCACCAGCTTCGGCACACCCAGCAGCGCCATCACCGCGGCGTGGCGCCGGGTCTGCTCGATGACACCCTTACGGGCGTCGACCAGCAGGATCACCAGCTGTGCCGTCGACGCGCCCGAGACGGTGTTGCGGGTGTACTGCACGTGGCCCGGGGTGTCGGCGAGCACGAAGGACCGCTGCGGCGTCGCGAAGTAGCGGTAGGCCACATCGATCGTGATGCCCTGTTCGCGTTCGGCGCGCAGGCCGTCGACCAGTAGCGAGAGATCGGGGGTGGCCAGACCCTTGTCGACCGAGGCCCGGGTGACGGCGTCGATCTGGTCGGCCAGCACCGATTTCGTGTCGTAGAGCAGGCGTCCGACCAGTGTGGACTTGCCGTCGTCGACACTGCCGGCGGTGGCCAGTCTCAGTAGGTCGGACATCAGAAATAACCCTCTCGCTTGCGGTCTTCCATGGCGGCCTCGGAGACGCGGTCGTCGCCGCGGGTCGCGCCACGTTCGGTGAGTCGCGACGCGGCGACCTCGGCGAGGATGTCGTCGTTGGTCGCGGCATCGGAAAGTATTGCGCCGGTGGTGGATCCGTCACCGACGGTGCGATAGCGCACCGACTTGACGACCAGCTCCTCACCCTCGCGCGGACCACCCCAGGAACCCGGGGTCATCCACATGCCGTCGCGCTGGTACACCGGCCGCTCGTGCGCGTAGTAGATGGTCGCGAGTTCGACGTTCTCGCGCGCGATGTAGCGCCAGATGTCGAGTTCGGTCCAGTTGCTGAGCGGGAACACCCGCACGTGCTCGCCGGGCGCGTGCCGGCCGTTGTACAGGTTCCACAGTTCCGGACGCTGCCGCTTCGGGTCCCAGCGGCCGAACGCGTCGCGCAGCGAGAAGATCCGCTCCTTGGCCCGCGAACGCTCCTCGTCGCGGCGGCCGCCACCGAAGACCGCGTCGAAGCGATTCTCGGTGATGGCGTCCAGCAGCGGCACGGTCTGCAGCGGGTTGCGGATACCGTCGGGCCGTTCGGTGAGGCGGCCGTCGGCGAGGTACTCCTCGACGCTGGCGACGTGCAGCCGCAGCCCGTACTTCTCGACCACATGGTCGCGGAAGGCCAGCACCTCGTCGAGGTTGTGGCCGGTGTCCACGTGCAGCAGCGAGAACGGCAGCGGCGCGGGCCAGAATGCCTTGAGCGCCAGGTGCAGCAGGACCGTGGAGTCCTTACCGCCGGAGAACAGGATCACCGGCCGCTCGAATTCGCCCGCCACCTCACGGAAAATGTGGATGGCTTCGCTCTCGAGGGCGGCAAGGGTATCGAATTGTGTATCGGTCACCGTTGAAGTCATGAGGCGTGCAACCCGCATTCGGTCTTGGCGAGGCCGGCCCAGCGGCCGCTTCGCGGATCGGATCCCGGTTCCGGCTTCCGTGTGCACGGAGCGCAACCGATGGACGGATATCCCTCCTCGACGAGAGGGTTGACGAGAATGCCGTGCTGGTCGATGTACGCGGCCATCTCGTCGTCGGACCAGGCGGCGATCGGGTTGATCTTCACCAGGCCGAAGCCCTCGTCGAAGGAGATCAGGGGCGCGTTGGCCCGGGTCGGGGCCTCCACGCGCCGGATGCCGGTCACCCACGCGTTGTAGGGAGCCAGCGATTTCTTCAGCGGCACCACCTTGCGCAGCCGGCAGCATTCACCGGCGTCGCGGGCGAACAGATCCTTGCCGAGCAGCTGATCCTGTTCGGCGACAGTGTGTTCGGGCTGCACGTTCACGATGTTCACGCCGTACACGGTCTCGACCGCGTCCCGGGTGCCGATGGTCTCGGCGAAGTGGTAGCCGGTGTCGAGGAACAGGATGTCGACGCCGGGCCGTACCTGCGCGGCCAGCTGCACCAGCACCGCGTCCTGCATATTCGAGGCGACGATATAGCCGGAACCGAAGGTGTCCTCGGTCCACTGCAGCAGCTCGGTCGCCGAGGCGTCCGGGCCCAGCTGCGCCGCGCCGTCCTCGGCGATCCTGCGCAGCTCGGCTTCGCTGAGCTTGTCCAAAGTGGTTGCCATACTGAATCTCCCGTTACCGAAGGTCGGCTTCGTCGGCGCGGACAGCCCATTGCGCGAACCGCTCGCCGTCGTTGCGGTTCTTGACGAAATTGCGGACGACACGCTCGATGTAGTCGCCGAGCTCCTCGCTGGTCACCTTGTGCTGGCGCAGCTTGCGGCCGAAGGCGGCATCGAGCCCGAGAGTGCCGCCCAGATGAACCTGGTAGCCCTCGACCTGATTCCCGTTGCCGTCGTCGACCAGCTGGCCCTTGAAGCCGATATCCGCGATCTGCGAGCGGCCGCAGGAGTTGGGGCAGCCGTTGATGTTGATCGTGACCGGCACATCGAGTTGCGCGTTGATGTCGGCCAGGCGCTGATCGAGTTCGGGCGCGAGCACCTGGGAACGCTTGCGGGTCTCCACGAACGACAGCTTGCAGAACTCGATACCGCTGCAGGCCAGCAGGTTTCGCCGCCAAGCGGACGGGCGGGCCTGAAGTCCGAGCGGCTCCAGCTCGCTGATCAGTTCCTCGACCTTGTCGTCGGGAACGTCGAGCACCACGAGCTTCTGGTACGGGGTGAACCGGATCCGATCGGCGCCGATCCGCTCGACCGCGTCCGCGACCTTGGTCAGGATCGTGCCCGACACGCGGCCCGCGATGGGGGAGAAGCCGATCGCGTTGAGCCCGTTGCGCAGCTTCTGCACACCCACATGGTCGATGGGGCGGGTGGGCTTCTCCGGCGCCGGGCCGTCGATCAACGTGCGCTGCAGGTACTTGGTTTCGAGAACTTTCCGGAATTTCTCGACGCCCCAGTCCTTGATCAGGAACTTCAACCGCGCCTTGGTCCGCAGGCGGCGGTAGCCGTAGTCGCGGAACAGCGAGACGACCGCCTCCCACACATCCGGCACCTCCTCGAGCGGCACCCAGGCGCCGACACGCTGAGCGAGCATCGGGTTGGTGGACAGGCCGCCGCCGACCCACAGATCGAAACCGGGGCCGTGCTCGGGGTGTTCGACGCCGATGAAGGCCACGTCGTTGATCTCGTGGACCACATCCTGCTGTCCGGAGATCGCGGTCTTGAACTTGCGGGGAAGGTTCGAGTACTCCTTCTTGCCGATGTAGCGGCGGGTGATCTCCTCGACCGCCCAGCTGCCGTCGATGATCTCGTTCAGCGATTCACCGGCCAGCGGGGAGCCGAGAACCACGCGCGGGCAGTCGCCGCAGGCCTCGGTGGTCTGCAGGCCGACCGCCTCGATGCGCCGCCAGATCTCCGGAACGTTCTCGATCTCGATCCAGTGGTACTGCAGATTCTCGCGATCGGACAGGTCGGCGGTGTCGCGGCCGAACTCGGTGGAGATCTGACCGAGGGTGCGGACCTGCTCGACGTTCAGCGCGCCGCCGTCGCAGCGGATGCGCATCATGAAGTACTTGGCTTCGAGCAGATCGATGTTCTCGTCACCGGTCCAGGTGCCGTCGTAGCCCTGCTCGCGCTGGGTGTAGAGGCCCCACCAGCGGAAGCGGCCGCGCAGATCGCTCTTGTCGATCGAGTCGAATCCGCCCTTGGCGTAGATGTTCTCGATGCGCGAGCGGACGTTGAGCGGATTGTCGTCCTTCTTGCTCTGCTCGTTCGGGTTCAACGGCTCCCGGTAACCGAGAGCCCACTGGCCCTCGGACTTGCGGCGGACCGGCTTGCCGGTGCGTTCGCGCGGCCCGGAGGCCTCCGGACGGGGCCGGGCACGACGCTCACGGGCGAGGCGTTCACGATCGGCGCGAACGGACTCGGGGGTGGGACCGGCGTCGGTACTCGACGTCATAGGGTCGCTCCTGAAGAAGATGGATCAGGCCTTGCGGCAGGCGGGAGGGGCTGGCTCGCGCCTTCGGTGTTCAGCGAATCGGACCGATGGGCATCGCGACGGATGCCGGGAACCGGGAGAGGGGAGGCCGAGCTACCGGAGGCGATCCGGCAGACAACTGGCACTGCAGACACGCTTGAAGTCGACATGGCGGCGCGCCACGAGTCGTACTCCAAGTCCGGTCATGACAGTTATTGTGCCATGTCAGATGGGTCTTTCCGACGGGTGGGTCATATTCTCCGCAAAAAAGCGGGAAATTCCCTGGACGGCCGTCCTAATTTGTGAGATGCGTCATAGATCAAGCGGATTCGCCGATTGCCGTACCGGTGGGTCTGTCCGGTGGGGGCGGCCAGGGCAGCACGACGAGCTTTCCGGTCGCTTCGTCGTTCTCCATCCGGCGATGGGCCGCGGCGATGTCGTCCAGTGCGACAACGCGGTCGATGTTCGGAGGCAGAACACCCGCTTCGACTCTGTCGACGATGCGCTGCAACACGGCCGTGCCGCCCGCGCATTCGTCGCTGTGGAAGGCGGTGAGCCCGGTTCCGGACGGGATCATCGCGATCGGCTCGAAGTCCGGGATCAGCCATCCACTGAGCGAGCCCGCCACACAGACGGTGCCGCCGCGGCGAACCAGACGAAGCGAATCCACCGCCGTGCGCGCCCCGACCAGATCCAGGACGTAGTCGGGGCCCTCGGGCCAGATCGCGGGTACGGCCTCGGCGAGGGATCCACCCTCGTCGGCCAGAACGTGATCGGCGCCGGCCGCGATCAGCGCAAATCGGGCGCAATCCGATCTCCAGCGCCTCCGGCTCGCCCGCTCGCACACAGACCGCCGCACGCATCGTCGTCTCGCTCATGCGTTCACTGTCGTGGACCACCGAGGCGGCCGACCACCGATAGAATGCCACGCTATGCCCGTTCGCCGCCACGCCGCCGAGACGGGGCCGACGTCGCGTCTGTGGCCGTCCGGGGGCGTTCACCAGTGGGCTTCGGGAGCGTCGAGTTCGGTCCACGCCCATGCGCGCGGACATCTGGTGTACGCGGCGCGCGGTGTGCTGTCGGTGTACACCGATCGGGGAACGTCGATCGTCCCGGCCAACCGAATCGGCTGGACCCCAGCCGGATTCACGCATCAGCATCGCGCGCACGGACGCACCGACATGCGGATCGTCTTTCTCCCCGCGGCGCCGGCCCGGCTGCTACCGGATCGCCCCGCGGTCTTCGGAGTCACCGATCTGGCCCGCGAGGTCTTCCTCAGTCTCACCGGGCCCCGCGATCACGACCGCGGCGCGCGCGCCCGGCTCCATCGCGTTCTCGTCGACGAACTCCGGGAAATTCACGAGCAGCCGCTGCAACTGCCGCAACCTCGCGACGACCGATTGCGGGCCGTCGCGCGGATCCTGTACGACAACCCCGCCGACACCACCCCGCTGGCCGAACTCGGGCGGGCGGTCGGCGCGGGCGCGCGCACGCTGAGCCGGCTGTTCCACGACGAGCTCGGCATGACCTTCTACGAATGGCGCACCCAGCTGCGCATCTCGCACGCCCTCGTGCTGCTCGCCGAGGGCCACGACGCCACATATGCCGCGCACGCCTGCGGGTGGGCGAACCCCAGCGGTTTCATCGCGGCCTTCACCGAGATCGTCGGCACCACTCCCGGCAGATACGCCCGTTCGCATCGTCGGCAACCGGCACCGGAGGCGGTCGACTGACCGGTGTGCCGCCGGTCACCGCGGCGCACCGGGCACACTGGTGGGGTGACCGCATCCGCTCCCGAACAGACCACCGCCGCGCCGACGCTGCGCGATTTCGGCGGCGGGCCGTTCGGGATCTACGTGCACGTCCCGTTCTGCGCCACGCGCTGCGGTTATTGCGATTTCAACACGTATACGGCGGGGGAGCTGGGGTCCAGCGCCTCGCCGGAGTCGTGGCTCGAGGCGCTGCGCGGGGAATTGGCCACGGCGGCAGCGGCTTTCGCCGAACTGCCGAGCGCGCAACCGCCGGTGTCGACGGTGTTCGTCGGCGGCGGCACCCCGTCGCTGCTGGGCGGGGACGGCCTGGCCGACGTCCTCGCCGCCATCCGCGCCGAATTCTCCCTCGCCGCCGATGCGGAGGTCACCACGGAATCCAATCCGGAGTCCACCTCACCGCGGTTCTTCGAGCGCATCCGAACCGCCGGGTACACCCGCGTCTCGCTCGGCATGCAATCGGCCGCGAGCCACGTCCTGCGCATCCTGGACCGCACCCACACGCCCGGCCGCGCCGTGGCCGCCGCTCGCGAGGCGCGAGCCGCCGGTTTCGACCACGTCAACCTCGACCTGATCTACGGCACACCCGGTGAATCCGACGCCGACCTCGACGCCAGCCTCGACGCGGTCCTCTCCGCCGGCGTCGACCACGTCTCCGCATACTCTCTGATCGTCGAGGACGGCACCGCCATGGCCCGCAAGGTCCGCCGCGGCGAACTCCCCGCACCCGACGAAGACACCCTCGCCGCCCGCTACGAACGCATAGACGCCCGCCTCACCGCCGCCGGTTTCGACTGGTACGAGGTATCCAACTGGGCCACAACACCTTCCGCCCGCTGCCGGCACAACCTCGGCTACTGGGACGGCGGCGACTGGCTCGGCGCCGGCCCCGGCGCGCACAGCCACCTCGGCGGAGTGCGGTGGTGGAACGTCAAGCATCCGGGCCGCTACGCCGAGCGCGTCGCCTCCGGCGCCGGACTGCCCGCCGCCGGATGGGAGGCACTGACCGACGCGGAGCAGTACACCGAACGGGTGATGCTGCGCGTGCGCTTGCGGTCCGGACTACCGGTCGAGGAATTGGACGCCGATGGGCGCACGGCACTCGAGAGTGTGGTCGCCGAGGGACTTGCCCGGGTGGCCGATGGTCGGCTCGTCTTGACCGATAGAGGACGCCTGCTCGCCGACGGAGTCGTCCGCGATCTGCTGAGCTGACAGTCGCCGTCTCTCGAGACGATGTGACGCATGCGCGCAGTGGTTCCGAATAATCCTGCGATACTTCGCAGTTCCGGCAAGTCGTTACCTTTGCGCACCACTGGTTCGGCCGATACCGTCGGCGGCGAGCCGAGATCTGGCCGCGCACTTCGAGACCTGGATCGACCGAGCCGTGCGTCGCCTGCGCGAGGAGCAACCAGCCACCTGGTAGTCGCGCAGTGGATCGGCCGATTTCGCCCCGAATTCGGCGCCGCCGCCCGGGCGCGGGCCCGGACAGCGTAGGGTTCGAGGCAACTTGAGGAGATCCATGTCACAGGCACGCCACATCACACTTGTCCACGAGCAGAGCGAGTTCGCCGAAACGCGCGCCGCGGAAAAGGCCGAGGTCGCACGGCGCGGCGCGCTCGCCGCGCGGGCGGTGGCCAGTCACTCGACCGGAGTCGACGACTGCCAGGCGCTGCTGACGATGCTCGGATTGGATGCGGCGGCAGGCAAACTCGTCGCCGAATCGGACTGAGTTCGCGCATCGGGCGACGATCGGACGTCGTCGCCCGCGCCTCCGGTGATTCCACCTCGTTCCGCTGCGCGATCGGGCGTCCGACGCCGGTCCGGTACCACTGTGCGACCTCACACGCGGGAACTTGTCCGCACAGGAACTAAACTGGTACCGGATCAACCGGGAATCCGCGTGGTCGATGCTGCCCGTCTGCGGCCGCGTGGACCCCGAAGGCGAGCGAGGAGGTGGGGCCGATGTCGAGCACCGAGAAGCGGCGGCTGGAGGTCCTGCGCGCGATCGTCGCGGACTACATCGCGACCAAGGAGCCGATCGGGTCGAAAACGCTGGTGGACAAGCACAATCTGGGTGTCTCCAGCGCGACCGTGCGCAACGATATGGCGGTCCTCGAGGCCGAGGGCTACATCACTCAGCCGCACACGAGCTCCGGTCGCATTCCGACCGACAAGGGCTATCGCCAGTTCGTGGACAACATCGCCGAAGTCAAGCCGCTGTCGAATGCCGAGCGCCGCGCGATCATGGAGTTCCTCGAAAGCGGCGTGGACCTCGACGACGTCCTGCGGCGCGGGGTGCGGTTGCTGGCGCAGCTGACCCGGCAGGTCGCGATGGTGCAGTACCCGACGGTCTCGGCGTCGACGGTGCGCCACCTGGAGGTGGTGGCCCTCAATCCGGCCCGGCTGCTGCTGGTCGTGATCACCGACACCGGACGGGTCGATCAGCGGCTCGTCGACCTGGGCGCGGTGATCGACGACGAGGATCTCGCCGCGCTGCGCGGCATGCTCGGCAAGGCGATGGACGGTAAGCGTCTGTCGGCTGCCTCGAGCGCCGTCGCGGCACTGCCGGAGAACGCACCCGCCCGGCTGCGCGACGTGCTGATCCGGGTGTCGACCGTGCTGGTCGAAACGCTGGTGGAACATCCCGAGGAGCGGCTGGTGCTGGGCGGCACCGCCAACCTGACCCGCAACGCCGGCGATTTCGGCTTCCCGGGCTCGCTGCGTGCCGTGCTCGAGGCGCTCGAGGAGCAGGTGGTGGTGTTGAAGCTGCTGGCCGCCGCGCAGCAGCCCGGCACGGTGACGGTGCAGATCGGCGAGGAGACCCGGGTCGAGCAGATGCGCGGCACCTCCGTGGTATCCACCGGGTACGGTATGCCGGGTACCGTGCTGGGAGGTATGGGAGTGGTCGGCCCGACCCGGATGGACTACCCCGGCACGATCGCCTCGGTCGCCGCGGTCGCCCGTTATATCGGTGAGGTGCTCGCGGAACGATGAGCCCACCCCGGTAACCGGGATCCGCGCCGGTCGGCAACCGCGTTCGCCGGTCGGCCACAGTGAACATGGCAGCATCGGCTGCTAGCAGGGATGCTGGACGACACCCATTCGGAACAGGACTAGAGACTCAAGTGGCACGGGACTACTACGGAATCCTCGGCGTCGGGCGCAATGCGTCCGACCAGGAGATCAAACGCGCCTACCGCAAGCTGGCCCGGGAACTGCACCCCGACGTCAACCCGGATCCGGACGCGCAGGAGCGGTTCCGCGAGGTATCCACCGCCTATGAGGTTCTCACCGACTCCGAGAAGCGCCGCATCGTCGATATGGGCGGCGACCCGATGGAGTCGGCGGGCGCGGGCGGTGGCTTCTCCGGCGCCGGCTTCGGCGGTCTGGGCGATGTGTTCGAAGCCTTCTTCGGCGGTATGAACGCGACCAGTTCGCGTAAACCGCGCGGCCGGGTGCAACCGGGCGCGGATTCGCTGCTGCGGACCCGGCTGTCGCTGGCCGAATGCGCGGTCGGCGTGACCAAACACCTCACCGTGGACACCGCGGTGCTCTGTGATCTGTGCCAGGGTTCGGGCACCAACGGCAATTCCAAGCCGGTGCGCTGTGAGACCTGCGGCGGCGCGGGTGAGGTGCAGACCGTGCAGCGGTCCTTCCTGGGGCAGGTCATGACGTCGCGGCCGTGTCCGACCTGCCGCGGTACCGGCGAGACCATCCCGGATCCCTGCCGCAAATGCGGTGGCGACGGCCGGGTGCGTGCCCGCCGCGAGATCGCCGCGCCGATTCCGGCCGGTGTGGCCAACGGCATGCGAGTGCGGCTGGCCGCCCAGGGTGAGATCGGCCCCGGCGGCGGCCCGGCCGGCGACCTCTACGTCGAGATCGTGGAGCAGCCGCACGACACCTTCGTCCGTGACGGCGACGATCTGCACTGCACGATTCGGGTGCCGATGGTCGATGCCGCGCTCGGCACCACGGTGGTCATCGACACCATCCTGGACGGGCCCACCGAACTGACCATTCCGCCGGGCACCCAGCCGGGTGAGGTGTCGGTGCTGCGCGCCCACGGCATGCCGAAGCTGCGTTCGAGCTCGCGCGGCGATCTGGTCGCGCACCTGGACATCGTCATCCCGACCAAACTGGACAACAAGCAGTTCGATCTGCTGCGCAAGTATCAGGCGATGCGCAACGGTGAACACACCGAGGTGCTCTCGGCCCAGTCCGAACACAACAGTGGATTGTTCGCGCGGCTGCGCGCCTCGTTCAGCGGTCGCTGACAACGCCGTGGCCGCAACGGTTTTCTACCTCGACGACATACCGCCGGTCGGCGCGGTCGCGGTGCTCGACGGTCCCGAGGGACGGCACGCCGCCACCGTGCGCCGCATCCGGGTCGGCGAGCCGATCACGCTCTCCGACGGCGCGGGACTGCTCGCCGAATCCGAGGTCGTGGCCACCGGGCGGGATCGACTGGATCTGAAGGTACTCGACCGGGTGGTCGCCCCGCCCGTGTCGCCCCCGGTGACGGTGGTGCAGGCACTGCCCAAATCGGATCGCTCCGAACTCGCGGTCGAATCGATGACCGAGGCGGGCGCCGACGTGATCGTGCCGTGGCAGGCCGCCCGGTGTGTCGCGAACTGGGAAGCCAAGGCGCGCAAGGGCGTCGACAAATGGCGTGCGGCGGCCCGGTCGGCGGCCCGGCAGTCGCGGCGGGCCTATAT
The DNA here is from genome assembly GCF_001612965.1 of Nocardia kruczakiae NBRC 101016. GTDB lineage: Bacteria > Actinomycetota > Actinomycetes > Mycobacteriales > Mycobacteriaceae > Nocardia > Nocardia kruczakiae. Next base: position 178,166 of record NZ_BDBL01000008.1, on the reverse strand, counting down.
CCCCGAGGTCGCCGATCTGCACCGCACCGCGGATGTGGCCGAGCTGGTCCGGAAAACCGTCGCGGACAACGGTATAGCGATCGCGCTGCACGAATCCGCGGCGGCACGCTTCGCCGAGCTGCCGTTCCCGGAGGCCGCGCCGATCGTGCTGATCGTGGGTCCCGAGGGTGGTCTCGACGAGTCGGAATTGGATGCGCTCACCGCGGCGGGGGCCACCGTCGCGCTCCTGGGGCCGACGGTGCTGCGCACCTCCACCGCCGCGGCGGTGGCGCTCGGTGCGCTGGGAGCCTTGACTCCCCGCTGGTAGTTCGCGGAGCCGGCCCACATCCAACGTGCGGATGATCGCGCCCACTGCCGGCGACAGATCGACGCGGCGGGAAGGTGGCGACGCGGTCACACCGGTGTCGGTGCGTCCGAGTCGGACGCGGGCAAGGACCGTGAGTTCTCGGATCGCCGCTGAATTCCGAGGGCGGCCACCAGGCCCGCCGCGACGACGATCAGCACGCCCACGTACAGCACCAATCCGGCCCACCCGTGCCAGCTGTAGGCCAGGCCCGCCAGTGCTCCGACGATCGAACTGCCCACGTAGTAGGCGAACAGGTACAGCGAGGAGGCGGCCGCGCGATTGCCGTTCGCGGTGGCGCCCACCCAGGCGCTGGCCACCGCGTGCGCCCCGAAGAAGCCCGCGGTGAACAGCAACAGCCCCGGCAACAGGATCGCGAGATGGTCCGGAATGGTCAGCAGCAGACCGAGTCCCATCGTCACGACGGAGATCGCCACCACCGGGAAACGGCCGATCCGATCGGCGAACCGGCCCGCCGCGGTGGACGAGACCGTGCCGGACAGATACATCAGGAAAACCGCACCCGCGGTGGCCGCCGACAAACCGAACGGCGACTGGATGAGCCGGTAACCGAGGAAGTTGTACACCGAGACGAATCCGCCCATCAGCAGGAACGCCAACCCGAACAGCGGCAGCAGCGCCCGGTTGCGCAGATGTGCGGCGAGATCGCCCAGCAGCGCGCCGACGCCGAGGGGCCGTGCGACGAAGTAGCGGGAGGGCGGCAGCATCCGCACGAACCACACCGTGCACAGCGCGGCGCCCACCGCGAAAATCGTTGCGCCCCAACGCCAGGACGCCACCTCCAGGGTGAAGGCGGGAATCAGCCGGCCGGCCAGACCCCCGATGGTGGTGCCCGAGACGTAGATGCCCATCGCCGCGCCCAATCCGGCCGAGCCGATCTCCTCGGCGAGATAGGCCATCGCCACCGCGGGGACGCCGGCCACGGCGATGCCCTGAACCGCCCGGCCCGCCAGCATCACGTCCAGATTCGGGCTGAACGGCAGCAGCAGGCCGATGACGCTGGTCGCCACCGCGGACGCGATCATCACCCGGGTGCGGCCGAACCGCCCCGACAGTACGCTCACCGGCACGATAGCCACCGCCAGCAGACCCGTGGTCAGCGAGACCGCCAGCGCGGCGTGCGCGGGCGTCGCGCCGAAGGCCGTCGACAGGCTCGGCAGCAGCGCCTGCGCGCTGTACATCGACCCGAAGGTGGTGAGTCCGGCCGCGAAGAGTGCGAGGGTGATCCGCCGTTCGTGACGCGCGTCCTCGGCCGTCCGGGCGGGAGCGGTGGTCACGGTCGCGCTGGTCATTCCTCCACCGTGGCTCCGCGCGGCTGGAAAAGGAAATGCATAATGATCGGTAAGTTGATGCAATTGCCGCATTAGGCGAGTTGAGCGCGGGGAGCCTTCCGATGGCGAGTGACGATTTGCACTGGTTTCTGACCCTCGCCGAACTCGAGCACGTGGGCGCGGCGGCCGACCGGCTGCATCTGGCTCAGCCCACGCTGTCGCGCATGCTCGCCCGGCTCGAACAGCGGCTCGGCACGCGATTGTTCGACCGGCGCGGTAAGCGGCTGACGCTCAACGAATCCGGCCGCATCTTCTACGAGCACGCCCGCCGCGCCCAGGCCGAACTGGACGCCGCGGGCCGGGCGCTCGCGGATCTGGCGAATCCGGCGCGGGGGTCGGTGCGGCTGGCTTTCGTCCATTCCTTCGGCGGCCGGGTGGTGCCGGAGTTGATCGCCGGCTTCCGGCGGGTGTCGGGGCGGATCACGTTCCGGCTCGACCAGGGACCCGCGAACGTGGTGGCCGCCGAGGTCCTCGACGGCACGGCGGATCTGGGCCTGACCTCGCCCGAACCCGCGCTACCGGGACTGGGCTGGCGCACGCTGTTCCGGCAGCGCCTCGCCCTGGGCGTGCCGGTCGACCACCGGCTGGCGGGACGGCGGCAGATCCGGCTGGCGGAGGCCGCCGAGGCCGAATTCATCGCCATGCCGACCGGATACGGGATGCGCAGAATTCTCGACGAGCTCTGTGCCGCAGCGGATTTCCGCCCGCGGATCGCACTGGAGTCCAGTGATCTGGTGACCGTTTCGGGTCTGGTGGCGGCGGGACTCGGTGTGGCGTTGCTGCCGTTGGAGGAGCCCGCGGTGCGGGGACCGCAACCCGGGCCGGTGCTGGTCCCGCTGTCGGATCCGGGTGCCGCCCGCGCGGTCGGGCTGATCTGGTCGGCCGATGCGGTGCCCGGCGAGGCGGTACGCACCTTTCGTGACTTCGCCGTCGAATGGGCGCGCCGCGGCGGTCGGTGAACGGACGGTGACGACGAAACTGCTCATCTTCCGGGTGAGCGGCCTCTGAGCTGGGGCTGGAGATCAAATAAGTGGGCGGTGTCGGTGCCGCGCGATAGACTTTGAGAACAGGAGAGGATCCGTTCGAGACCGGAAAGCAGGCCATAGCTCCTTTTGCGAACATCAGGCGATATCGGCGACCCGACAACACCCACGACCGGCATCGGAGCCGGTGCCCCCGGCAACGGTAACGGTTCGGGTCCAGCGGCCCGGACGGTGCGTTCCAGCATCGAACTGGCCCCCGAGTCCGTGTTCGGATTCCTCGGTTCCGCCGACGCGAACCTGCGTGAACTCGAAGGTCTGCTCGACGCCGACATTCACGTACGCGGGAATTCGGTGACCCTCACCGGTAAGGCCGCCGATGTGGCGCTGGCCGAGCGGGTGGTCGAGCAGCTCGTGGCATTGACCGCGCACAACCGCGTCGTCACGCCGGAAGCGGTCCGGCATACGGTCTCCATGCTGACCGAGGGATCCTCCGATTCCCCCGCCGAGGTGCTGAGTCTGGACATCATCGCCCGGCGCGGCAAGACCATCCGCCCGAAGACCCTGAACCAGAAGCGCTACGTCGACGCCATCGACGAGCACACCATCGTCTTCGGCATCGGCCCGGCCGGTACCGGTAAGACCTATCTGGCGGTCGCCAAGGCCGTGCAGGCGCTGCAGAGCAAGCAGGTCACCCGCATCATCCTCACCCGTCCGGCGGTGGAGGCCGGCGAGCGGCTGGGCTTCCTGCCGGGCACGCTGAACGAGAAGATCGACCCGTATCTGCGCCCGCTCTACGACGCCCTGCACGACATGATGGACCCGGAGGCGATTCCGAAGCTGATGGCCTCCGGCGTGATCGAGGTCGCGCCGCTGGCGTACATGCGCGGCCGCAGCCTCAACGATTCGTTCATCATCCTGGACGAGGCGCAGAACACCACGCCGGAACAGATGAAGATGTTTTTGACCCGACTCGGCTTCGGGTCGAAGATCGTCGTCACCGGCGACGTCACCCAGGTCGACCTGCCCGGCGGGACCAGGTCCGGACTACGGGTGGTCAGCGACATCCTCACCGATGTGGACGACATCCATTTCGCGGAGCTCACCTCCAGTGATGTGGTTCGCCACCGGCTGGTCTCGGAGATCGTCGACGCCTACGAGCGCTACGAGTCCGATGCCCGCCCGCAGGTGGCGCGGCACTACCCGGGCGGCAACCGCGCCCAGCGCCGCGCGGCCGACAAGGCGGCTCGCCGCTGAGTTGCCGGAGCGGCTCGCCGCTGAGTTGCCCGAGCGGCTCGCCGCTGATGTGGTGGTGAGCCCCCGCGCGGCCCCCATTAGGCTGGCAGGGTGAGTATCGAGATCGCCAACGAGTCGGGCATCGACGTATCGGAACCGGATCTGGTCAGCGTCGCGCGGTTCGCGATCGAACGGATGGACGTGCATCCGGCGGCCGAGTTGTCGATGGTGCTCGTCGATCTCGATACCATGGCCGACCTGCACATGCGGTGGATGGATCTGCCGGGTCCCACCGATGTGATGTCGTTCCCGATGGACGAACTCGAACCCGGTGGCCGCCCCGACGGCGCCGAACCGGGCCCCTCCATGCTCGGCGACATCGTGCTCTGCCCGGAATTCGCCGCCGCCCAGGCCGGTAAGGCCGGCCATTCCCTCGACCACGAGCTGGCGCTGCTGACCGTCCACGGAGTGCTGCATCTGCTCGGCTACGACCACGCCGAGCCGGAAGAGGAGAAGGTGATGTTCGGCCTGCAGAACCGTCTGCTCGCCGAATGGTACGAAAGCCTGCGCGAGGCCGCCCGCCGTGCCGAACTGGCCGAGCGCGACCGCCGCCTGCTGGGCAAGACCGGATTCACGGCCCCCGGCGATCCGCTGGACCCGGCATGAGCGGTCAGGGCCGTAGGCGGCAGCGCAGCGTCACCACGCAGGCCCCCGATCATGCCGCCGTCGAACACAGCATGAGCGGTCAGGGCCGGAGGCGGCAGCGCAGCGTCACCACGCAGGCCCGAGCTCAGGCGGCCGAGGGCAGAGCGTGAATGCGCTGATCCCGCTGCTGCTGGCGATTCTGCTGGTGCCCGTCGGCGGTGTCTTCGCGGCGATCGATTCGGCGTTGATGACGGTCTCGGCGGCGCGGGTGGAGGATCTGGTCCGCGCCGACCGGCCGGGCGCCCGCCGGCTGGCCCGGATCACGATCGACCGCCCGCGCTATGTGAACCTCATGGTGTTACTGCGACTGACCTGCGAGATCGCGGCGACGGTCCTGCTGGTCGCGGCACTCGGCGAGGTGCTCGGCTGGGGGTGGGCGCTGGCCGTGACCGCGGTGATCATGGTCGTGATCGACTATGTCGTCATCGGTGTCGGCCCGCGCACGCTGGGCCGCCAGCACGCGTATTCGATCTCGCTGGCGGCCGCGCTGCCGGTGCAGGCGATCGGGGCGCTGCTCGGCCCGGTGAGCCGGTTGCTGATCATGATCGGTAATGCCATCACCCCCGGTCGCGGATTTCGCAACGGCCCCTTCGCTTCCGAAGTGGAACTGCGCGAGATCGTCGATATGGCGCAGCAGAGCGGTGTGGTCGACTCCGAGGAACGCCGCATGATCCAGTCGGTGTTCGAACTCGGCGACACCGCGGCCCGCGCGGTGATGGTGCCGCGCACCGAGATGGTGTGGATCGAGGCGGACAAGACGGTGGCACAGGCGATGTCGCTGGCCGTGCGGTCCGGGCATTCGCGCATTCCCGTGGTCGGCGAGAACGTCGACGACATCCTCGGCGTGGTTTATCTGAAAGATCTTGTGCCGTATGCGGATCGGGGCCGCAGCGTGCAGGTGCGGGCGGTGATGCGGCCGGCCGTGTTCGTGCCCGACTCGAAACCGCTCGACGCACTGCTCGACGAGATGCAGCGTCGCCGCAATCACATGGCGCTGCTGGTGGACGAATACGGCGGGATCGCCGGGCTGGTCACCATCGAGGACGTGCTCGAGGAGATCGTCGGCGAGATCGCCGACGAATACGACACCGACGAGATCGCGCCGGTGGAAGAGCTGGGCGAGGGCGTCTACCGCGTCTCCACCCGGCTGCCGGTCGAGGATCTGGGCGAGCTGTTCGGCCTGGAGATCGAGGAGGAGGACGTCGACACCGTCGGCGGCATGCTGGCCCACACGCTGGGCCGGGTGCCGCTGCCGGGATCGGAGGTCGTCGCGCACGGGCTGCTGCTGCGGGGCGAGGGCGGCGCCGATACCAGGGGGCGGGTGCGCGTGCACACCGTCGTCGCGCGCCGGGCGGGGGAGCCGGGCGAACTGTCGGGCGCGCTCGCGGATGCGGTGCGCGGCGACCGTCAGGGGCGGGAAGAGACGTCGAGATACGAGAACGGAGATGGCGATGACCGAGGGTGAAACCGCCGAATTGAACACCGGCGAATTGAGCGCCGAGGACGGCAAACTGCTGGTGCTGGCCCGCGGTGCGATGGGACGCACCGGCGGGGTGGCGGGTGCGGCGATCCGCGATACCGACGGCCGCACCTACGCCGCCGGCACGGTGGACCTGAACGCGTTGTCGTTGTCGGCGTTGCAGGCGGCGGTCGCGGCCGCGATCTCCAGCGGTGCGGAGGGGTTCGAGGCGGCGGTGCTGGTCGGCGGGCAGGATGCCGATCCGGGCGTGGCCGCGGTGCGCGAGGTGAGCGCGTCGGCCGCGGTCATCGTCACCGATCGCAAGGGTGCGACCTACCGCACCGTCGATGCCGGAACCGAGACGGCACGATGAGCGTCCAGCAGCCCGGCGAGGGCGAATTCCGTTCCGGCTTCGTCTGTTTCGTCGGCCGGCCCAATACCGGAAAATCCACGCTGACCAATGCCATGGTCGGCCAGAAGATCGCGATCACGTCCTCGCGCCCGCAGACCACGCGGCACACCATCCGCGGCATCGTGCATCGTGACCACGCTCAGCTGATCCTGGTCGACACTCCGGGACTGCACCGGCCGCGCACGCTGCTGGGGCAGCGCCTCAACGATCTGGTGCGCGACACCTACTCCGAGGTCGACGTGATCGCGCTGTGCATTCCGGCCGACGAGAAGATCGGACCGGGTGACCGCTGGATCGTGCAGCAGGTCAAGCAGATGGCGCCGAAGACGACCCTGCTCGGCGTGGTCACCAAGATCGACAAGGTGGACAAGCCGCAGGTCGCCGAGCAGCTGCTCGCGGTCTCGCAACTGCTGGGCCCCGAGGCCGAGGTGGTTCCGGTCTCCGCGGCCAAGGGTGAACAGGTCGAACTGCTCGTCGATGTGATCGCGTCCAAGATGCCGGAGGGCCCGGCGTTCTACCCCGACGGTGAGCTGACCGACGAGCCCGAGGAAACCCTCATGGCCGAGCTCATCCGCGAGGCGGCGCTGGAGGGTGTGCGCGACGAGCTGCCGCATTCACTGGCGGTGGTGATCGAGGAGATCCTGCCGCGCGAGGAACACGAGGACATGCTCGACGTGCACGCCCTGTTGTACGTGGAGCGGCCGAGTCAGAAGGCGATCATCATCGGCAAACGCGGCGCGCGGCTCAAGGAGGTCGGCACCGCGGCCCGCAAGCAGATCGAGCACATCCTGGGCACCCGCATCTATCTGCATCTGCACGTGAAGGTCGCCAAGGATTGGCAGCGCGATCCCAAGCAGCTGCGCAAGCTGGGTTTCTGATCGGGGCTCCCCGGGGATCGTGCCGTCGTCCTCTGTGATCTCCGTCTCGGGGCGCGCGCGAAACCTGGCGCGCGTCCGGGCAACCGCCCATATCGGATTCGCAGGTGGGCCGTAGTCGAATTGTGATGTGCGATTCCGGTATTTCCGCAGGAGCGGGCGAACTGTGTGCGCACGCACATTGTGAGACGGGCCTACGATCCTGGCGTGAAGTGGATGTCCCGGGCGTTCGGCTCGAAAGAGCTGCCGCCACAAGTGCGTTCGGATCTGGAATCGGAAGGGATCGTCGTATTCGGCCCGGTGAGTGGATCGCTGGCCAGACGCAATTATCGGACGCCACTGCACTACGGTTCCTCCAGTTGGGAGAACATCGTCGGCGGAACCATCGGGATGAGCAGAAAACGCCTGGTCATCTGGGGTAATCAGGAGGCGTTGGTCGACGTCTGGCTGGGACATCCCGCCGTCACCATGGAACTGCAGGGACCCGAGCGCATGCTCGTCGAGGCCGACCGCGGCGCGATCGACCCGATCCGCACCGGCTGGACCACGTTGATGCTGCGCACAATTCACGCACCCCGCATCGCGCAGCTGTATGCCGAGGGACTGCCGCGCAGCGTGTAGAGGTCACGAAGGCCTGGCGCACCCGAGGTGGCGGAGGTCCGGCGATTCGGTGGCCGGGTCGAGTACGTGGCACCCGATCAGTGGCGTGGGGGCGCGGGCACGTCGGGGTGGCGTGGGAGACTGTGAACGTGTTGTTGTATCGGGACCAGGCGATTGTGCTGCGCCAGCACAAGCTGGGGGAGGCCGATCGCATCGTCACGCTGCTCACCCGTCAGCACGGGCTGGTGCGGGCGGTGGCGAAGGGGGTGCGCCGCACCCGGTCGAAATTCGGCGCGCGGCTGGAACCGTTCGCCTATATCGACGTGCAGCTGTATCCCGGACGCAACCTCGACACCGTGACCCAGGTGTCCACCGTGGAGGCGTTCGCCGCCGATATCGTCGCCGACTACGGTCGCTACACCACCGCGTGCGCGGTGCTGGAGACCGCCGAACGTCTCGCCGGTGAGGAGCGCGCCCCCGCGCCCCGCCTGCACACCCTGACCGCCGGCGCCCTGCGCGCGATCGCCGCCGGTCGGCGCCCGCACGAACTGATCCTCGACGCATTCCTGTTGCGCGCCATGGGTTTCGCGGGCTGGGCGCCCGCTCTCGACGAATGTGCCCGGTGTGCCACCCCCGGCCCCCACCGCGCCTTCCACGTGGCCGCCGGGGGAGCGGTCTGCGTGCACTGCCGCCCGCCCGGCTCGGCCACGCCCGCGGTCGGGGTCCTGGAATTGATGAGTGCGCTCAATCGCGGAGACTGGACCGGACTCGACGTGGTTGCCGAGTCCGTCCGCCGCCAGGCCAGCGGCCTCACCGCTGCCCATCTGCAATGGCATCTGGAACGGCAGTTGCGGACGTTGCCGTTGATCGAGCGCTCTCGTCCGCACGAGGCGGCGGAGTCGCCGGCGTCTCGGGTGGGATAGACCGGCCGGCTACCCGAGGTCGGCCAGCTGTGGGACCGCCGGCGCCATGTCCTCGATCCACGCGGCGGGGGAGCCCGTGGTCGGGGTGATCAGCACCGCGTCGATGCCCAGTTTCGCGTAATCGGCCATGCTGCGGACGAATTCGTCGCGAACGTCCGGATTCGGGCGCGGATTGTTGGCCATGATCGTGGTGCGGATGGTGTCGAAATCGCGACCGACGTCGTCGCAGTGGCGGCGCAGCACGTCCAGTTTGTGGGCGACGTCCTCCGGCGACGTGCCGAACAGATTGCAGGCGTCGCCGTACTGTGCGACCAGCCGCAGCGTCTTCTTCTCCCCGCCGCCGCCGATCAGCACGTTCGGGCGATGGATCGGCTGCGGTGAGCACAGCGTCTCGGCCAGCTGGTAGTACTTGCCCTCGAACGGCCCGTTGTTCTGCGGATCCCACATCTGCGCGCAGATCCGCAGCGTCTCCTCCAGCCGCTCGAACCGCTCGGCCAGCGGCGGGAACTCGACCCCGAGCCCGCGATGCTCCCGCTCGAACCACGCGGCCCCGATCCCCAGCGTGGCCCGTCCGCCCGACAGCACGTCCAGAGTGGTGACGATCTTGGCGAGCAGACCCGGATGCCGATAGGTCACGCCCGTGACCAGCAGTCCGAGATCGATCGAGGTGGTATGTGCCGCAAGGTATCCCAGCGTGGTGTATCCCTCCAGCATATTCGCCTCGGCCGGTAGGCCGGTCGGCTCGATCTGGAAGTAGTGATCCATGAACGACAACCAGGTGGCGCCCGCCGCCTCCGCGGCCTGGCCTACGCGCGCCAGCTCTCCCGCGATCGCGGGGGTGCCGCCGTCGATATCGAAGATAGGAATGTGAAATCCGAGCTCCATGGAGTTCTCCTCGTCAGTGACTGACTTCCCGTGGAGCACGCTATGCCCTGGAGCGCACTCCAGGTCAAGAGGTTTCCGGGAATGCGGGCCCTGCGTGCGGCTCGGACGGGGTAATTTCACGTCCAGGTCCCACCAACCCTACGGAGAAAGCTTCGATGTCTCACGAGCTTGTCGAGTTCGATACGGAGAAGGCGCATTCGGCGCGGATGTACGACTACTACCTCGGCGGCAAGGACAACTATCCGGCCGATCGCGAGGCCGCGTCGAAGGTGATGGAGGCGTTTCCGGAGACCGCGCAGGCCGCGCGGGCCAATCGTGAATTCGTCCATCGGGCGGCACGTTTCGCGGCGCGCGACGGTGTGCGGCAGTTTCTCGACATCGGCACCGGAATTCCGACCGAACCGAATCTGCACAACGCCGTGCAGGCCGTCGATCCGCACTGCCGCGTGGTGTACGTCGACCACGATCCCCTGGTGCTGGCGCATGCCCGTGCGCTGATGATCGGCTCGGAGGAGGGGCGTACCGAATACATTCCCTCGGATGTGCGCGATCCGGACGTGATCCTCGGCTCGGAGCAGTTCCGCGCGGTGATCGATCTGTCCCGGCCGGTGGCGCTCAACCTGGCCGCGATCATGCACTTCGTCACCGACGAAGAGGGCGCCTACGACATCGTGCGCACCTATATGGACGCGTTCGCGCCCGGGTCGTATCTCAGCATCACCCACGCCTCGAGCGATGTGAATCCGGAACGGCTCGCGAAGGTGGCGGCGGTCTACGCCCAGGCCGGGATGAAGGTCGCCCTGCGCAACAAGGCCGAGGTCACCCGCTTCTTCGACGGGCTGGAGCTCGTCGAGCCCGGCGTGGTTCCGATGCACCGCTGGCACCCGAATCCGGACTTCTACATTCCGGAGGAGCGCCTCGCGTGGGCCGACGAGGCGTTCGGCATCTGGGCCGCGGTCGGCGTCAAGCCCTGAGCGGATGCGTAGGCGCAGGTCGGCGCGGAAATCCCACGGCACCGGTCACGGGCGGCGCGCGGTGATGCAGGATAGGTGGCGTGATCGGTAACCGCTCCCAGACCACCCGCACGATTCGTCCGCCGTCACCGCACCCGTCGGGCGCCACCCCGCCCGCGCTGCCGCCGGAGTTCGTGCCCAGGCATGTGGCGCTGGTGATGGACGGCAACGGCCGGTGGGCCCAGGATCGGGGGCTGCCGCGCACCGCCGGGCACGAGCGCGGCGAGGCGGTGCTCATGGACACCGTCGAGGGGTGCATCGAGATCGGCGTGAAATGGCTTTCCGCCTATGCCTTTTCGACCGAGAACTGGCGGCGCAGCCCCGACGAGGTCAAATTCCTCATGGGCTTCAACCGCGACGTGATCCGGCGCCGCCGCGACGAGATGCACGAGATGGGCGTGCGGGTGCGCTGGGCGGGCCGGCGACCGCGCCTGTGGCGCAGCGTGATCAAGGAATTGGAGATCGCCGAGGAGCTCACCAAGGACAACACCGTGATGACGCTGACGATGTGCGTCAACTACGGAGGCCGCGCCGAAATCGCCGACGCGGCACGGGAAATCGCGCGGAAGGTGGCGGCCGGACAGCTGGATCCGGAGAAGGTCACCGAATCCACCTTCGCGAAGTATCTCGACGAGCCGGATATGCCGGATGTGGATCTGTTCCTGCGCCCCTCCGGTGAGCTGCGCAGTTCGAACTTCCTGATCTGGCAGTCCGCCTATGCGGAGTTCGTCTTCCAGCACACCCTGTTCCCCGATTTCGACCGCCGCGACCTGTGGGAGGCCTGTGTGGAGTACGCCAAGCGCGATCGCCGGTTCGGTGGCGTGAAGTGAGCAACGATCTGACCGTCGCCCGGGAACTGCAGGCCCAAGCCGCCGCCTGCCTGCGTCGATGCGATATCGCCGTGCGGGAGGAGGACGGTGACGCCCTCGGCTTCGAATACGAGGGCGCCCTGTGCTCGCTGCGCGGCGTCACACTGGCGCCGGGCCTGGACGTCCTCACGCTGACCTGCGTGCTCGCCTGGGATCGCCCCTTGAAGCCGCAACTGCACAAGCGAGTCGCCGATCGCAACAACGCCCTGCAGTTCGGCTCGCTGACGATCATCGCCCACGAGAAGCTCGCCGACGTCCTGCTGCGCTACACCTTCCCGGCAGCCGGCCTCGACGACGACGCCCTGGCGACGATGCTGCTGCTCGTCCTGTCCGGCGCGGGCCGCGCCCGCCAGGGCCTGGTGCCCTGACCGGCGCGAAGCCCGTTCAGGCCACGGGCAGTGGATAGGACGCCGGCGTCCCGGTCTTCGCGGAACGGCTGCTCATCCGGGTGAAGATCCCGGACATCGGAGCCGAGGACAGCACGCGGTAGGTGAGGTCGCGACGGCGGATCTGCCACCGGCTCGCGGGCGCGAGGAAGCGGCCCGCGCCGGTGGCGAACCTCTGCGACTTCTCGACCGTGGGACGCATGATCCGTTCGTAGCGCGCGAAGGCGATCCGGTGATCTCCGTCGGCCGCCGCGAGTTCGCCCGCCAGCGTGTACGCGCCGAGCATGGCGTGGCCGGTGCCGTTGCCGCCCGGCCCGGCGCACCACGCGGCGTCGCCGAGTAGTGCGACCCGGCCGTCGGACCACCGGTCGAGCCGGATCTGGCTGAGCGAGTCGAAGTACAGGTCTGCGGCATCCTGGAGCGCGGCGAGCAATTGCGGCGCTCGCCAGCCGACGCCGGCGAAGTGATCGGCGATGAACCGCTTCTGCGCGCCGACATCGCGGCGAGCGAATTCCGTTGGGGGAGCGGAGAATATGAAGCCGGCCACAGCCCGTTCGGGATCTCGGGCGCTGCCGAGTGAGAGGTAGCGGCCCGGCTCGTTGTAGATCAGGCCGCTGTGATCGAGTCCGAACGTGTTGGGCACGCTGAACGCGGCGACGTAATAGCCGAGATCGCTCCGGAACTCGTCCTCGTCACCGAAGACCAGGCGCCGCACCCCGGAGTGCAGACCGTCCGCGCCCACGACGAGGTCGTAGCTGCGCGAGGGTCCGTGTGCGAACTGCACGCGGACCGTGTCGGCGTCCTGGTCGATGGCGGTGATGCGATCACCGAAGATGTAGTCGGCGTCTGTGCTGCTGTGGCGGTACAGGATTCGGGCCAGATCCCCGCGATCGATCTCGACCTCGCCACTGAACAGTGCGGACGGGAATCGCGACACGGTGCGTCCCGCGGCGTCGACGATGAGCTGGTCGCCCATACCGGTCTCGTGGGTGCGGATATCGGCGAGGACCCCCATGCGCTCCAGCAAGGCGACCTGCTCGCCGCGGAAATCGACGGCCGCGCCACCGCCGGCGCGCAGCACCGGCGATTGCTCCACCACCGTGACCCGGTATCCGAGGCGGCCCAGCCAGAAGGCGAGTGACGGCCCGCCGATACCGGCGCCGGAGATCAAAACGGACAGGCTCATGGCTGCTCCCTGCGGATGGGTTACTGCGTGACAGCTCGACCGTACAAGCGTATTATCCATTCGGTCAATCCAATTGGATAAACCGCTTGGAGTGCCCCTTGGCTAGCATCGCCGACATGGGTAACCGGGACGATCTGCTGGCCGGGGCGTTGGTGTGCTTGAAAGAAAAGGGGTGGGCCCGCACCACGGTCCGGGATATCGCCGCCGCGGCCGGTGTCAATCACGCCGCGATCGGCTATCACTTCGGCTCCCGGGACGCGCTGCTGATCGAGGCGTTCACCCAGGCGATGGAGGAATGGGGCCTGCGCATCCAGGAGGCGACGCTCGCCGCGCTCGACTCCGACGCCGGCCCGCGCGAACGCTACGAGGCGTTCTGGCGGCACACGATCGCCTCGTACTCCGAGAACCGGCAGTTGTGGCTCGCCTCGGTCGAGGCCGGTGTGGAAGCGGAGCGGTCACCGCGGGTGCGCGAATTGATGACCCATGCCATGGCCGAGGGGCGCAGCGGTCTCGCCGCCGGGTTGCTGGGCATCCCCGAAGACGCCGTCGACGACCGGGCGGTGCGGACGATCGGCGCGCTGCAACTGGCGCTGATGTCCGGTGTGCTCATGCAGTGGACGCTCGACCCCGAGCATGCGCCGACCGAGCACGATCTCACGGAGGGGTTGCTCGCGTTGGCCGATCGCATCACCGGCGGAACGGACGGCTGAGTGTTACGGCCCTTTCGCCGAAAGTCGTTGCGACGCCGGCGAAAGCGCTGGCACGATGCGCGCCGTCCGCGATCAGCGGGCGATGTGGGCGCAGTCGCGGCAGGTGCCGAACACTTCCATGGTGTGGCTGATGTCGGTGAATCCGTGCTCTCCGGCGATCGCCGCGGCCCATGCCTCGACGGTGGGGCCCTCCACCTCGACGGTGCGCCCGCACTGGCGGCAGACCAGGTGGTGATGGTGGCCCTTGGAGCACTGCCGATACACGGATTCGCCTGTGTCCGTGCGCAGGACGTCGACCTTGCCGGCGTCGGCGAGGGACTGCAGGGTGCGGTAGACGGTGGTCAGGCCGATGCCCTCACCGCGGCGGCGTAGTTCGTCGTGCAGCTCCTGGGCCGAACGGAATTCCTCGATATCGCCCAGCAGTGCGGTGATCGCGCTGCGCTGGCGGGTGCTGCGAATTCCGACAGTCTTCTCGGCGGTGCCCGTCTTCTCCGGCACGGTCATCCTTCCTCGGCGTGTGCGACGGCGTCGACGACGATGCGTGCCAGATGGTCGTCGACCAATTCGTAGATCACCTCACGGCCGGTGCGTTCACCGCGCACCACGCCCGCGGACTTGAGAATGCGCAGGTGCTGGCTGACCAGGGGTTGCGTGACGCCGAGCGTATCGACCAATTCGTGCACGCAGCGCGGCGATTCGCGCAGCTGCAGCACGATCGCGATCCGTACCGGCGCCGCCAGCGCGCGCAGCAGTTCGCCCGCGTTGTCGAGCGTCGTGCGGGCGGGGACCGCGGGGGCGGTCGGGGCGCGATAGGGATACGGGTCGTGCGGGATCGGCGTGGGCGCCTCGACGGCGACGCGGCTTCGACGCGCGGGGACACCGCTGTCGGCGGTCATCGAACCAACTCCTTATTGGAAACCGATGCCATTATTGATATGCATAAGTGCGCATGTCAAGGAGCCGCGCCGTCGATACTGCCTCGCGGTGTTCTATCCGGTGTCGATAGGCTGGGGCGAATCGTTCGGACCCATCATCCAGAGGGAGAGCTTCCACCGTGGCACCCAAGTCGAAGATCGACACCGTCGCGAATCTTGCCAAGCGTCGTGGCTTGGTATACCCCAGCGGCGAGATCTACGGAGGGACCCGGTCGGCGTGGGATTACGGTCCGCTGGGTGTGGAGCTCAAGGAAAACATCAAGAAGCAGTGGTGGCGGGCCATGGTCACCAGCCGCGACGATGTGGTCGGCCTGGACTCCGCGATCATCCTGCCGCGCCCGGTGTGGGTGGCCTCGGGGCACGTCAGCGTCTTCAACGACCCGCTGGTCGAATGCCTGAACTGCCACAAGCGGCACCGGCAGGACCACCTGCAGGAGGCCTACGCCGAGAAGCACAAGATCGACGACCCGGACAGCGTGTCCATGGAGCTGATCGGCTGCCCGGACTGCGGCACCGTCGGTAAGTGGACCGAACCGCGCGATTTCAACATGATGCTCAAGACCTACCTCGGGCCGATCGAGTCCGAGGAGGGCCTGCACTATCTGCGTCCGGAGACCGCGCAGGGCATCTTCGTGAACTTCGCGAACGTGATGACCACCGCGCGCAAGAAGCCGCCGTTCGGCATCGCGCAGATCGGCAAGAGCTTCCGCAACGAGATCACCCCGGGCAACTTCATCTTCCGCACCCGCGAATTCGAGCAGATGGAGATGGAGTTCTTCGTCAAGCCCGGTGAGGACGAGCGGTGGCACCAGTACTGGATCGACACCCGCCTGGCCTGGTACACCGACCTCGGCATCGATCCGGAGAATCTGCGGCTCTACGAGCACCCGAAGGAGAAGCTCTCGCACTATTCGACCCGTACGGTCGATATCGAGTACCGCTTCCACTTCCAGGGCAGCGAATGGGGTGAGCTCGAGGGTGTCGCCAACCGCACCGATTTCGACCTGTCGACCCACTCCAAGCATTCCGGCACCGATCTGAGCTTCTTCGACCAGAACACCAACGAGCGCTACACGCCGTACGTGATCGAACCCGCGGCCGGCCTGACCCGCTCGCTGATGGCCTTCCTGATCGACGCCTACACCGAGGACGAGGCGCCGAACGCCAAGGGCGTCATGGAGAAGCGGACCGTGCTGCGCCTGGATCGCCGCCTCGCGCCGGTGAAGGCCGCCGTCCTTCCGTTGTCGCGCAACGCCGATCTGTCGCCGAAGGCGAAAGACCTTGCCGCGCAACTGCGCAGGAACTGGAACGTCGACTTCGACGACGCCGGCGCGATCGGCCGCCGGTACCGCCGCCAGGACGAGATCGGCACCCCGTTCTGCATCACCGTCGACTTCGACACCCTCGAGGACCAGGCCGTCACCGTGCGCGAGCGGGACTCGATGGCGCAGGAACGGATCGCGCTCGACCAGGTGGAGGGCTACCTGGCGCAGCGCCTGCTGGGCGCCTGAGTTCACCGCGGCGCGGACGGGTATACCGCATTCGGAATCGGGCATAACCGAAGACCCGGGCGTTATCGGGGCGAATCGCGCGCCGAAGTGGGATCGGCGGAAATATCGCCGTGGCCCGGGTCGTTCCGAGCACTGAGCAATCCGAGATCCGGCGCGCCCCCGGGGTGCTGCCGGGCCCCGGCCCACAGGTGCGACGAAAGGTCCTGATCATGGCGCAGGCGGTCAAGTTCGATCGTTACGGCGATATCGATGTGCTCGAGGTTCGCGAGATACCGGATCCGCAGCCCGGGCCCGGACAGGTCGCGGTCGAGGTGGTGGCCGCGGGAATCAATCCGGGTGAGGCCAAGATCCGCAACGGCTCGCTGCACGAGCGGTGGCCCGCCACCTTCCCCGAGGGCGAGGGCACCGACTTCGCCGGGCGCATCGTCGCCCTCGGTGAGGGAGTGAGCGGGATCGCCGTCGGCGACGAGGTGCTCGGATTCAGCGACAAGCGCTCCAGCCACGCCACCCGGGTGGTGGTGCCGGCCGAGCAGGTCACCCCCAAGCCGGTGGGCCTGTCCTGGGAGGTCGCCGGATCGCTGTACGTCGCGGGCACCACCGCCTTCGCCGCTGTGCGGGCCGTGAGCCCGGAAGCCGGTGACACCATCGCGGTGTCCGGCGCGGCCGGTGGCGTGGGATCCATTGTGGTGCAACTGCTTCGGGCCCGTGAGGTGACGGTGATCGGCATCGCGGGGCCGGACAACCAGGACTATCTGCGCGAGCTGGGGGCGGTCGCGGTGGAGTACGGTGACGGTCTCGCCGAGCGCCTCCGGGAGGCGGCGCCCGGCGGTATCGATGCCTTCATCGATACGCATGGCAACGGCTACGTCGAACTCGCCCTCGATCTCGGCGTGAAGCCCGAACGCATCGATACGATCATCGACTTCGCCGCGGTGGAGAAATACGGCGTCAAGGCGGAGGGCAATGCGGCCGCCGACACCATCGACGTACTCGCCCAGCTGGCCGAACTGGCCGCCGCGGGGTCCGTCCGGATTCCGATCGCCGCCACCTATCCGCTCGCCGACGTGCGCGCGGCGTTCACCGAACTCGAGCGCGGCCACACCCGGGGCAAGATCGTCCTGCTGCCATGACATCTGTCATGGCACAGTCGTGACGCTCGGGCCAGGTACGTCACCCGGCTCCACGCGACAGTGGAACCATGACATCAGCAATGACATCCGGTTCGGCGGAACGGGTCGCCGCCGCACCGGTGATCGAGCTTCGCGGACTGACCAAAACCTTCCGCAGCTCCGCCGGGCCCGTCCGCGCGGTCGACGGACTCGATCTGACCGTCACCGCGGGTGAGGTGGTCGCCTTCCTGGGACCCAACGGTGCCGGGAAGTCCACCAGCATCGACATGATGCTCGGCCTGCTGCGCCCCGACGCCGGCACCGCCCGCATTCTCGGCGGAAAACCGGCGGAAGCGGTTGCGGCGGGCCGAGTTTCGGCGGTCCTGCAATCGGGCGGCCTGCTTCCGGATCTCACCGTCGGCGAAACGGTGCGGGTCGTCGCGTCCCTGCATCGCCATCCGCGCCCCGCCGGGGAGGTGCTCGTCCGCGCCGGAATCGACGGCATCGCCGACCGCATGGTGGGCAAATGCTCCGGTGGTCAGCAGCAGCGCCTGCGCTTCGCCCTCGCGCTGCTGCCCGATCCGGACCTGCTGATCCTCGACGAGCCGACCACCGGCATGGACGTGGAGGGCCGCCGCGATTTCTGGAACGCCATCCGCGCCGACGCCGGGCTCGGACGAACCGTCGTCTTCGCCACCCACTATCTCGACGAGGCCGACGCCTACGCCGACCGCATCGTGCTGGTGCGGGGCGGGCGGGTCGTGGCCGACGGCAGTGCCGCGGCGGTGAAGAATCTGGCCTCCGGCCGCACGGTCTCGGCGACGCTGCCCGATGCCGACCCGGCGAGCCTGCTCGCCCTCGCCGGCGTGGACCGGGTCGAGCAGCGCGGTGATCGAGTGCTGGTGCACGGCAACGACTCCGACGTGGTCGCCCGCTATCTGCTGACCAGGACACCGGCCGTCGACATCGAAATCACCGGCCGCAATCTCGAAGACGCCTTCCTCGCACTGACCGGAGACAACTGAGATGACCACATCGACCGCGCCCCGCGCCATCCGTCCGAGCGCCGGCGGATTCAGCCGGGGATTCCTGCTGCTCGAATTGCGCCGCATGCTGCGCAACCGGCGCACCGTCATCTTCGCGCTGGTGATGCCGGTGGTGTTCTTCGTGATCTTCGGCGCCCAGAACGCGTCCCGCACCGAGACCTACGGGTCGGCGAATGTCACCGCCTATGTGATGGTGTCGATGGCCGTCTACGGGGCGATGCTCGCCACCACCAGCGGCGGCGCCATGGTGGCGGTGGAACGCGCCGCCGGTTGGGTACGTCAACTGCGTCTCACGCCGCTGAGCCCGGCCGCCTACGTCGCCACCAAAGTGGCCGGCGCGATGGTGCTCGGATTGAGTTCGGTCGTCGTCGTTTTCGCCGCCGGCGCGGTGACCGGCGCGCATCTGACCACCGCCGCGTGGGTGGGCTGCTTCCTGATCGCGTGGCTGACCTCCGTGGTCTTCGCGGCATTCGGACTGTTCATGGGATATCTGCTGCCCTCGGAGAACGTGATGCAGATCCTCGGCCCGGTGCTGGCGCTGCTGTCGTTCGCCGGTGGATTGTTCATGCCGCTGCACGGCTGGTTCGACACGGTGTCGAAGGTCTTCCCGACCAACGGCGTCGCCACCCTGGCCCGGGTGCCGCTCGGCGACACCACTGCCGGTTCCGCCGCACTGGCGGTGCTGAACATCGTGGTCTGGGCCTCGGTATTCGCCCTCGGCGCCGCGGTGCTGTTCCGGCGTGACACCGCTCGCTGACCGACGCGCCGCACCGTCCGCCCCGGTGGACGGTGCGGTAGCGTCGGAATCCGGCGGCGGCCAGGGCAGGAGACGGAGGGTGACGATGCGGATACCTCCGGTCGATCGGCCGATATCTGGAGCGCTGGATCGGATCGCCCGCACTATGGACCGCGACCCCGCCCCGCAGACCGCCATCCAGCATCGACGACTGTTCTTCGGCGCGGTGCTGGCTTTGATCTGGCTGCTCTATCTGATCGCGCCGATCGTCTCCCAATGGCAGGACGGGCACCGGATGCGGGCCGTCGCGGCGGCCGTCTGCCTGGCGGTCTTCTGGGTGCTGACGGCCTCGTGCTTCGGTCCGTTCCGGCAACCGGACTGGGAGGAGAAGCACGCGCATGCGGCGCTGCCGGTCTCCTACGAATGGCCGCGATGGCTGGTGGTGGGCGCCCTGGCGGCCCTGGCCGCGAGTTTGACGGTGCTGCTGGGGGTCAGCGGTCTGGGCACCGCCATCTACGTCGCGGCCGGCGCCGTGTTCGTACTGCCACCGGCCAAATCCGGCGCGGTGGTGGCCGGGACAGCCGTGCTGCTGATCGGCCTGTCGCTGCATTACGGCAGCGCCCCACTGTATTTCGCCTTCATTCCGGTGGTGATGTGGACCGGTCGCGAAATCGGCCGGCGGCGCGGGCAGCTACGGGAACTGACTCGCCGCCAGCAGGGCGAGCTCGCGATCGTGGAGGAACGCAACCGGGTAGCCCGCGACGTGCACGACATTCTGGGCCACTCGCTGACCGTCATCACCGTCAAAACCGAACTGGCGCAACGGCTGCTCGACACCGATCCCACCCGCGCCCGCCAGGAGCTGGCCGATGTGGAGCGCCTGGCCCGCGAGGCGCTGGCCGGGGTGCGCGATACCGTCGGCGGCCTGCGCGAGGTGTCGCTCGCGACCGAACTCGTCAACGCCCGGACGGCCCTGCGCGCCGCCGGTATCGAGGCGGAGCTCCCGGATCCCGCTGAGCTCGCCACGCGTGATGCGGTGATCTTCGGCTGGGTCCTGCGCGAGGCGGTGACGAACGTGGTGCGCCACAGCGGCGCCCGCCACTGCCGGGTCCGGGCCAGCGAATCGCGGATCGACATCTTCGACGACGGAAAAGGGCTGTCCGGCAGCGTCTTCGGCTCCGGACTGACCGGCTTACGCGACCGGGTGCGCGCCGAGGGCGGTGTGTTGACGGTCGACACACCTCCCGGCGGGGGGACCTTGATCGCCGTGGACTTCACCACGGCGGACGAGCAACGCTGAGAACGCCGGGCAGGCGGCCGCGAACGACACCGGCCCCATCGCCGGGCACAGTCTGTGGCTCTCGGTCGAGGCGCGGGCAGCGGACGGAGAGCCGGAGTCGTGCCGGGTCGCCACGCTGCGAGCGGCGACGCCTTCGGCCGGGTTCGGCGCCGAGGTTCGACCGGTCGGCGGCGGCGAACCCGCCTTCCGGATTAGGGTCGCAGGCGTGCGATGGATGATGTCGATCGGTGAACCGCGACGGGGGCGACGCCGGTGATCCGGTTGTTGCTCGCCGACGATCAGGCGCTCGTGCGGGGCGCGCTGGCGGCGCTGCTCGGGCTGGAGGCGGACCTCGAGGTGGTGGCCGAGGTGGGCCGGGGCGACGAGGTGCTGGACGCGGTGCGGCGCACCACGCCGGATGTGGTGCTGCTCGATGTGGAAATGCCCGGAATGGACGGAATTTCGGTGGCGGCGCAGCTGCATGCGGAATTCCCGCGTATCCGCATTCTGATGGTGACCACATTCGGCCGCCCCGGCTACCTGCGCCGCGCCATCGACGCCGGAGCCGGCGGATTCGTCGTGAAGGACACGCCCGCACGGGAATTGGCGGATGCCGTGCGGCGCGTGCACATGGGCCTGCGAGTGGTGGATCCCGCGTTGGCCACCGAGACCCTCACCGCCGGAACCTCTCCGCTCACCGCACGCGAGCGCGAAGTGCTCGCCGCCGCGGCGGACGGGTCGACGGCGGGGGTCATCGCGAAGCGGCTGCATCTGTCCGAGGGAACCGTCCGCAACCATCTCTCGGCAGCGATCGGCAAGACCGGCACCCGCACTCGTGCCGAGGCCGTCCGCGCGGCCGAACGTCTCGGCTGGTTGTGAGCGGCCCCCACCGCGGCGGGCGTAGATTCGCCGATGTGCATCTGACCCAGATCCGCCTGATCGTGTCCGAATTCGACCGCTGCGTGGCGTTCTATCGCGACGTTCTCGGACTCACACCGCAAACCGACGACCCGCGCCCGCCCTACGCGGCGTTCAAACCCGAACTGGGCAGCACGCTCGCGCTGCACGAGCGCGCGAATCTGGCGGCGGCGCTGGGGGATACCTTGCGGTCCGGAAGCGACTCGCGCTCGTCGTCGGATGGCGACGTGGCGCCGGTCCTGCCCGCCGATGCGGCGATGGTGTCGTTGCGGGTCGACGATCTGGACGACTATCTCGCCGCGATCACCGCCCGCGGCGCCGAAATCTCGGGCGAGCCCGTCGAATACGACGGACGCCTGCGCTGCGCCTATCTGCGCGATCCCGAGGGCAACCTGATCGAACTGCAGCAGTGGCTCGCGACGCGCACTGGTGAGGCCGTGCCACCGGCACGGTGAGACGAGCAGATCAGAATCGCCCGCCGCGGCTGATCCGGCGGGAACTGTCGGAGCCGCCGAAAGAGGCCGGACCCCATCCGGATCCGCCCATCGAACGGCCGCGGTAGCCGCTTCCCGCGCCGCGCAGCAGGCTGTCGATCAGAATTCCGCCCAGTACCGCGCCGGCCTGTGACGTCCCGGAAGCCGGGCGACGAGTCTGCCACTCCCGCACATCGGCCTCGGCGGCGTGCAGTGCGCGGGTGGCCAGATCGGCGGCCTGTTGCGCACTGCTCAGTGCCGCCTGCGGGTCGGTGGGCGAAAGCTCCTGCGCCCGATCGAGATTGCGCTGCGCTTCGGCCAGGCGCGTGCGGGGCGTGGCGTCGATACCGCCGCGGCGGGTGTCGATGAAATCGGCGGCCGCGCGGACCTGGCTCTGCGCGGCGGTCACGGCCTGGTCCAGGCGGCGCCGCAGCTGCTCGGCGGCGAGTTTGCGTTCACCGGCCGCGGCGACCGCGCGATCCAGTGCGGTATCGGCCGCTACCGCGCGGTGGAACGTGCCGAGCGGATCGCGGTCGCCGGTGGTCCGGGCCGCCTCCCATGCGGTGCGGGCGCCCGACATCGCCGCCGCCAGTTCCGAGCCGCCGTGTTCGGTCAGGCCCTGCGCGGTCTCGAGGTCGCGGCCCAATTCGTCGATCGCCGCCGGCAGGCCGGCCCGCGCCTGGGTGATATCGGTTTCGGCGGTGTCCACGGCGTCGAGCAGGGTGCGGGCGGCGGTCACCGCGGCCTCCGCGCCGCGAATCGCCGCGACGACCCCGCCCTGACGACCGACCGGCTCGGCCGCGGCGCGGCGGCCCTGCTCGATCGTGTTCTCGGCGAACCCGATTCGCTCCCGTGCCATCGCCACGTTGTCGCGCACCGGCGCGGTGACCGATTCCGGTTGTGCGGCCAGCAGCTGCCGCAGGGTCTCCTCCGAGCGCGGCAGCCGCACGGTGAGATCGACCACATCGCGAGTCAGCGTGTCCAGCCGTTGTGGCGCGTCGATCAGCAGATTGCGCATCGCGTCGAATTCGGCCACCTTGTCGTCGAGTTCGGCATCGGCCCGCCCGCAGGTGGCGATCAGCTCGACCAGCAGATCACGGCGCTGATCAGGGGTTTCGGGGATGTCGTCGTCGAGCCGCTGACGGATCGAAAAGGCATGTGCCATCGCCCGTTTCGCCGACTCGAGCGCGGCGGCGAACGGGGCGGTCGCGGTGGCGCCGAATTCGTCGGTTGCCAGGCGCAGTTCCTCGGCACTGGCCCGGATCGCGTTGTCGGTGTCGACCAGCACCTGCGCCGAGCGGGACTCGAGCAGATCCGGGCGGAGCCGGGCCAGCGCGGCGGTGTCGGTCGGGTCGACCGCGCGGGCGGCGTCGGTCTCGGCGCGCCCCCGTGCCCGCCGGCGCAACTGCGAATAACCCAGCACCACACCGATCACACCCAGCACGATCAGGGTGATCACGATCAGCGGCCAGATCCCGACACCGCCGGAATCGCCCATGGCCGTGGACAATCCGTCGGCCGCTGCCACCGCGGCCTCGGCCCACTGACCGTTGTGCAGTCTCGGCTCGACCTGATCGGTGAGCAGCGAATTCAGTTCCGCCTCGCTCACCGAGGGCGGGAGCGCGCCGGTGAAGGAATAGGAGCGGTCGCTGGTCGCGATCGACAGCAGCACATCGCGGTCGCCGAATCCGGACGCGGTCGCGGTGCGCTGACCCCAGGTCTGTGGGTCCACGCCGCCGAAATCGCGGACGTAGACCACCCACAGCCGCTCCCGATGCGCGGTGTAGAGCGCGTCCACCGAGGCGCGCACGGTGTCGCGCTGCGGACCGTCGAGAACCTGGGCGGAATCGGTGACGTATTCGTTGAGCCGCATCGGTTCGTCGGCGACGGCCGGGCCGCAGCAGCCGAGCACGAACCCGAACACGATCGACAGCAGCAACGCGAGCAGCGTCGGCGGCTGTGATCGGCGAGGACGCGAGTGCGGCGGCATAGCACGAATGTATCCGCCGACATGGCGCGAGGGGCGTTGATCCGGCCGACCCGTGTCGGAACCGATGATTACGATCGGCAGGGTGATCACGCTGGATATCCCCTATACGGGCCACGTCGCGCCGGGCACGAATCCGCAGCAGCGCGACGTGCCGGGCGCCCGGATCGTCAAGATGTCGGTCGGCGGTATGGACAACAACGTCTATCTGGTGCAGGACGCCGCCACCGGCGACGCGGTGCTGATCGACGCCGCCAACGAATCCGAACGCATCCAGGCCCTGCTGGACCAGGAGGTGCCGGGGCGGCTGCGGCTGATCGTCACCACCCATCAGCATTTCGACCACTGGCAGGCCCTGAGTGCCGTGGTCGCCGACACCGGCGTACCGACCGCCGCGCACGCCCTGGACGCCGAACCGCTTCCGGTACGGCCGGATCGGCTGCTCGCCGACGGTGACACCGTCTCGATCGGCGACCTGCGGTTCGACGTCATCCACCTGCGCGGACATACCCCGGGATCCGTCGCGCTGGCGCTCACCGACGGCTCCGGCCGCACCCATCTGTTCACCGGCGACTGCCTGTTTCCGGGTGGTATCGGCCGCACCACCTCCCCGGAGGATTTCGATTCCCTCTACAGCGACGTCACCAGCAAGGTGTTCGACCGCTTCGGCGACGATACGGTCGTCTACCCGGGCCACGGCGACGACACCACCCTGGGTGCCGAGCGGCCGCAGCTCGAGCAGTGGCGGCAACGCGGTTGGTGAGCGGTTCCGGTGCCCGGCGACCGTGACGTTCCGGCGCTCCGCAATCGTGGCGTGACCGAGCACTGGCACACTCGGGGAATGCCCTCGGCCCTCACCCATCCCGCACCGACCCGCCCGTCCGTCGCGCCGCGCCGTCCGCGCGGATCGGCGGTCGCGCGGTGGGTGCGCCGGGTGATCGCCGGCACCGTCCTCATCGGGGTCGTCCTCGTCGGCGGCACCGCCTTCCGGGTCTGGCAGGTGGCGCGGATCGACGACTACAGCCATGCCGACGCGATCGTGGTGCTGGGCGCCGCGCAATACGACGGCACGCCGTCCTCGGTATTCGAGGCCCGGCTCGGGCAGGCCTATCACCTGTACACCAAAGGCGTTGCGCCGCTGGTGATCACGGTCGGCGGCAAACAGGTCGGCGACAACTACACCGAGGCCGCCTCCGGGAAGAACTATCTGAAGAATCGAGGCGTGCCCGCCGACCGGGTGCTGGCCGTGGAGACCGGATCGGACACGCTGCAGAGTATCGAGGCGGTCGCCTCCGCGATGCGGGCCCGCGATCTGTCGTCGGCGGTGCTGGTCAGCGACCCGTGGCATTCGCTGCGCACCCGCACCATGGCCCGCGACGCCGGTCTGGACGCGTGGACCGCGCCGACCCGCACCGGCCCGGCGGTCTACACCCGGGAGTCCCAACTCCACGGCATCGCCCGCGAAACCGGCGCCCTGCTGTGGTATCAGCTCACCCACTTCTCCGCGGATTTCAAATACACCGCGGAGCAGTGAGAAAGTGCCAGGCGGTATCCCTCATGAGTTTCGACGCGATGCCCGAATGCCCGTATGTCGACAGCGATCACGAGCGCATGGTGTCCGAGACCTCGCCCACGGCGGGGTTGCGGTGGTCGCCGGCACCCGCCCGCCGCAGTGACTTCGCGCGGGACCGGGCCCGGGTGCTGCATTCGGCGGCACTGCGGCGACTTGCCGACAAGACCCAGGTGATGGGGCCGCGCGACGGTGACACGCCGCGCACCCGGCTCACCCATTCGCTGGAGGTCGCCCAGATCGGGCGCAGCATCGCCGAGGGGCTGGGCTGTGACGCGGATCTGGTCGATCTGGCCGGGCTGGCCCACGACATCGGCCATCCGCCGTACGGTCACAACGGCGAACGCGCCCTCGACGAATTCGCCGACGCCTACGGCGGGTTCGAGGGCAACGCCCAGAACCTGCGGATTCTGACCCGATTGGAGCCCAAGGTCTTCGATCCGGTAGGGGAGAGCTACGGTCTCAACCTGACCCGCGCCGCTCTCGACGCCACGGTCAAATACCCCTGGGGCAGAACGGCTTCCGGTACGAAGTTCGGCGCCTACGACGCCGACCTGGACCGGCTGGACTGGGTCCGCAAGGGAGCGCCCGAGCGTCGGCAGTCGCTGGAGTCGCAGGTCATGGATTGGTCCGATGACGTGGCGTACTCGGTGCACGACGTGGAGGACGGAGTGATCGCGGGCCGGATCGATCTGCGGGCGCTCGCCGATCCGGCCGAACAGGCCGCCCTCGCCGAACTGGGCCAGCGCCAGCACCGCGACCTGTCCGCCGACGATCTGATCGCCGCCGGTCAGCGGCTGTCGCAATTGCAGGTGATCGCCGAGGCCGCCGCCTATGACGGCACCCTGCGCGCCTCGGTCGCCCTCAAGCGGCTGACCAGCGATCTGGTCGGCCGGTTCGCGACCGCGGCGGTCGAGGCGACCCGCGCCGCGTGGACCGGGCAGTCGCTGTGCCGCTACGCGGCCGATCTGGAGGTGCCGGCCGTGGTGGCCGCGGAGGTCGCGCTGTTGAAAACGGTCGCGCTGCGATACGTGATGTCCGACCCGCAACATCACGAACGCCAGGCCGAACAGCGCGAGCGCATCCGATACGTAGCCGACCGCCTGCTGGCCGGCGCCCCCCAGGGCCTCGACCCGATCCTGCTGCCGTGGTGGGAGGCGGCCACCGACGACACCGCCCGGGTACGCGTGATCGTCGATCAGATCGCTTCCTACACCGAGAGCAGGCTGGAGCGCATCGCGGCCCGATGACCCCGGTCGTCGGCGTGGGCCGACCGGCACGCGGCTAGACTCGGATTTCGTGGCAGGTCGACTTCCGGATCGCGATATCGCGGCAATACGTGAACGCGTACGCATCGAGGATGTCGTCGGTGAATATGTGTCGCTCAAGCGTGCCGGTGCCGATTCGCTGAAGGGGCTGTGCCCGTTCCACGACGAGAAGTCGCCGTCGTTCCATGTGCGGCCGAATCACAGCCATTTCCACTGCTTCGGCTGCGGTGAGAGCGGCGACGTGTTCGCGTTTCTGCAGAAGATCGACCACGTCGGATTCGTCGAGGCGGTCGAGCAGCTGGCCGACCGGATCGGCTACACGATCAACTACGAGGGCGGCGGGACCTCGGTGCAGCGCGACCGCGGCACCCGTTCCCGGCTGGTCGCCGCCAATGCGGCCGCGCACGAGTTCTATCAGGCGCAACTGAGCGAACCGGGTGCGGAGGTGGCGCGCACCTACCTCACCGACCGCAACTTCGACGCCAACGCGGCGCGGCAGTTCGGCTGCGGGTATGCCCCGGCAGGTTGGGACACGCTGACGAAATACCTGCTGCGCAAGGGTTTCGACATCAAGGAGTTGGAGGCCGCGGGGCTGTCCAAGCCCGGCCGGCACGGTCCCATCGACCGGTTCCACCGGCGGCTGCTGTGGCCGATCCGGAATCTGAGCGGCGATGTCATCGGTTTCGGCGCGCGTCGCCTGTTCGACGACGACCAGATGACCGCCAAGTACATCAATACGCCGGAAACGGTGCTGTACAAGAAGTCTCAGGTGCTGTTCGGGCTCGACCACGCCAAGCGGGAGATCGCCAAGAGCCATCAGGCGGTGGTGGTCGAGGGTTACACCGATGTGATGGCCATGCACCTGGCGGGTGTGACGACCGCGGTCGCCTCGTGTGGCACCGCCTTCGGTGACGAGCATCTGTCGATGTTGCGCCGGTTGCTGATGGACGACAATTTCTGGCGCGGCGAGATCATCTACACCTTCGACGGTGATGCCGCCGGTCAGGCCGCGGCGCTGAAGGCCTTCTCCGGTGACCAGAAACTGGCCGGGCAGACGTATATCGCGGTCGCGCCCGATGGGCAGGATCCGTGTGAATTGCGGCAGCGTTCCGGCGACGGAGCGGTTCGCGATCTGGTGGCCCGGCGAGTCCCGTTGTACGAGTTCGTGATTCGCGGTCTGCTCGCCGACCACAACCTCGACACACCCGAGGGGCAGGTGGAGGCGCTGCGGCGTGCGGTGCCCGTGGTGGCGCAGATCAAGGACAACGCGCTGCGCAAGGCGTATGCCACGAAGCTCGCCGGATGGGTGGGCTGGGACGACATCCAGCTGGTGGTGCGCCGGGTCGGCGATCACGCCCGTCGCGGCAAGCCGGTGAAGGGTGTGCCCGGCCGGGAAGCGGCCACCGAGTCAGCGGTCGCGGAGTCGGCCGCCGCCCGGCCGAATCCGGGTGACCCGGTACTACTGCCGCAGCGGCAGGTGCTGGCCGCCGCCCTGCAGTATCCGGCGACCGCGGGCCCGATCTTCGACAGCCTCGAGCCCGAGGCGTTCACCCACGCCGCGTATGCCGCCGTGCGCGCCGCCCTCGCAGCCGCCGGTGGCACCGCAGCGGGACTCGGTGGCGCCGAGTGGGTTTCGCGCGTCGCCGATCACACCGAGGATCTGATGCTGCGGGCGCTGGTCTCCGAACTGGCCGCCGAGCCGCTCCCGGTGAAATCGATGGACGACCTCCCCCGATTCATCTCCGGCGTGCTGGCGCGGGTGCAGGAGGCATGGGTCGGGCGTCAGGTCGCCGCGCTCAAGTCGAAACTGCAGCGGGTTTCGTCGACCGAACAGCCGGACGACTACATGGCCCTGTTCGGCGATCTGGTCGCCCTCGAGCAGTACCGCAAGAGCCTGCTCACCCAGGCCATGGGCAACTCGGATGATTTCAACGTCGCCTGATCGTTCCAATCGGAATGAGATCGACGTCTTTCCATCGTTCCGGGACCGAACTGACCGCCGAAATCGTCGACGGTGACGGCCCGCCGCTGGTGATCGTTCCGGGGGTCATGTCCGATGCCGTCGCCTGGCGGCCCGTGGTGGAGCGGCTCGGACTGCCCAATCCGGTGGTGACGATCAATCGCCGCGGGCGGGTGCCGAGCGGTCCGCTGGGACCGGACTACTCGGTGCGCACCGAAGTCGATGATCTGCACCACATCCTCGACACTCTCGGCGGTGCGGTGGAGCTGTGCGGGTGGAGCTACGGCGGGCTGATCGCGCTGGAGGCGGCGTGTGAGCGGTCGGATCTGCGCTCGCTGATCGCGTACGAACCGGTATCGGCGCCCTTCGCCCCCGCCGCGATCCCCGCGCTGCGCGCCGCCGTCGACCGCGGCGATCTGGATGCCGCCGTCCGGTTGGTCAATACCGATGTGTCGGGCTTCTCCGCGGAATATGTTGCCGCGCTGCGGGAATCGCCGGCATGGGCGGTGCTGCGGCCGCTGGCCGCGCCGCTGCCGACGGAACTGGAGGCCATCAACGCATATCCGGCGGATCTACAGCGGTATCGCGCCCTGACCGTTCCGGTCACCCTGCTGCTGGGCGAACTCAACGCGAACGCCGAGCCCTACGGCACCGCCTTCGACCGCATCGCCGATGCACTGCCGCAGGCCCACATCGACCTTCTGCCGGGGCAGGGACATCTGGCCCACGCACAGGCACCGCACCTGCTCGCCCGGCACATCGCCGCCGCGGTGGCGCGGACCGAGGAAGAGCCTGAGGAGATCGGCTCGACCGGTAGGTAGGGCGCGTTCGGTGGCACGCGGACCGGCGGCGGCCGCGAGCCACCGGGTGCGCGCGTCAGCGCCGGAGTTGGTCCTGGGGGACGAGGACGGTGGTGCGCTCGTCGATCGGCTCCATGGGTTCGAGCCGCGGCTGGGTATTGAGTCG
Source organism: Nocardia kruczakiae NBRC 101016 (assembly GCF_001612965.1). Classification (GTDB taxonomy): domain Bacteria; phylum Actinomycetota; class Actinomycetes; order Mycobacteriales; family Mycobacteriaceae; genus Nocardia; species Nocardia kruczakiae. The sequence continues at coordinate 148,474 of NZ_BDBL01000008.1, read as the reverse complement.
ATCCGACAGCTTCTGGCGGCCGGTCTGGACCAGCTTGCGGGTGACCGGGCTGGCGGCGACAGCACGGGTGGTCTTGCTGATCTGCTCGTAGCGAGCCCGCCCCGCCTTGGCCCCCAGCACATAACCGGCTGCGACGCCGATGATCAACCGCAGCATTCTTTCGGGCTCCTCCCAGTAGCTGTCCGCGCCGTACATCCTGCCCGACACCGAGCCGGACTGTCGATCCGGCACCACCTTGCCAGACCCCACCGACAATTTCCGATCCCCCGGCGCCGGCCCCTCGAATTCCTCACCCGCACAGCCCGGTTGGTGGCCGCGCCGCGCGCCTCCGACACACCACTACGTTCCGTATTTTCCCAGCTCCCGGGCCGATTTGGGGAGCGGACCGGACATAAGCTAAAGTTTGTGCTCGGCCGGCCCGCACGGGACGGCCGGAGCAATCCCCTATAGCTCAATTGGCAGAGCAGCCGACTGTTAATCGGCAGGTTTCTGGTTCGAGTCCAGATGGGGGAGCAGTAAAACAGCCCCTGGCCTGTGAGAACGTATCACAGGCCAGGGGCTGAGCTGTCTGAGCGGCGCATCGGGTCAGCCGAGACGGAAGCCGTAGCCGACGATCCCGGGCCGGGAGTTGATCTCGGCGAGCACGCCCTCGATGCCGGAGAACCAGAACGGGCCGGCCGGTGTCGTGGGGTTGATCTGGGAGTCGATGCCCACCAGGCCAGTGCCCTGGTATGCGGGGGAGCCACTGTCGCCGTTCAGTCCGGGGACGGAGGTGTGGATCACATTGTCGACGACCGAATCGACCTGGCCGCTGGTCGACCGCGTGGTGCTGCCGTATTTGTCGATGCGGCTGCCGGGGGCGGGGGCCGCGCCGAAGTGGTCGAGCACGGCGCCGTTCGGGGCCACCGTCGAGATGCCGAGGCCGGGGCGGAGCGCGATGACGGCCCAGTCGCTGGTCGAATCGGACTGCAGCAGTGCCCATTTGGAGGTCCAGCTGGCGTAGTGGCCGATTCTGCCGATGCCGGGTGCGACCACGCTCTGTCCGGGGCTGAACATGCAGTGGCCGGCGGTGAGGGCGACCGCGTTGCCCGCCGCGTCGTGTCCGGCCGCGGTGATCGTGCAGAGGCCGAGCGAGGTGCCGGGCCGCACCACCCGGGCGGGGGAATCGGCGGGAGCCACCGCCGGCGCCACCAGGACGGCGGCCCCGGTCAGCAGCGCGGTGGCGATGATCGATCTCTTCGTCTGCTCGGTCATGGGGCTCGGCCTCACTCCTCCGTGCAGCCTGCGATGTCGCTGCAGCCTTGTCTACCGGCCGGTGTCCGCCGTCGGTAGGGACTTCGGTCACCTGCCGAGGAATAGTCGCGATCGGCTCGGGTAGTGCGCGTGATGGGGAGGGAAATGCGTCCGACGAGGAGGATCGCGATGGGTAAGGAACAGGAAACCGGGCAGTTCACGGGCACCTTGGACAAAGATTACAACCTGGTCTGGTTCACCGAACAGTGTATGAGCAACGCGCTGCGGATGGAGGTCTACAGCCGCGATGCCGAACGAGCCGGCGACGCCGAACTCGCCGACTTCTTCCGGCGGGCGCAGGCCGACAGCCGTAAGGGCGCGGATATGGGGAAGGAACTCCTGGCGCAGCGGCTTGCCGGAGCGGGCGCGCACTGAGGTGCCGACGGCGTCGTGCCGGTAGTGGGGCCGGGGGACCGGCCGACGACGATATCCCAGAATAGGAAGAGCCGCAACAGGTTTCGCTCGATCTCGCGAGTCGGACCGTTCGATCGCCGATGTCCGGCTCGCGACCCCTTCTGTAGCGGTACGAACGTTTGCCGCCGTGGCGGGCGGGTATCGGCTCGGTGACCGAACGGTTCGGCGTACAGCGGCAGGAGGTCGGGAGATGACGGACAACGTGGCAGGTCGGCCGGGCAACGGCGGCGAAACCCACCAAGAGGCATCCGGAGACGACGTGCGGCTGACCACCCAGCAGGGTGTGGTGGTCGGAGACGATCAGAACACCTTGCGGGCGGGGGAGCGCGGGCCCGCGCTGCTGGAGGACTTCCACTTTCGCGAGAAGATCTTCCACTTCGACCACGAGCGGATTCCGGAGCGCGTGGTCCATGCCCGCGGTTTCGGCGTGCACGGCTACTTCGAGAACTACGATTCGCTGTCCGATCTGACCCGGGCCGACCCCTTCCAGGAGGCCGGTCGCCGGACCGAGGCATTCGTCCGGTTCTCCACGGTGGCCGGGAACAAGGGATCGTTCGATCTCGCCCGCGACGTTCGCGGTTTCGCGGTGAAATTGTATACGCGAGAAGGTAACTGGGATCTGGTCGGAAACAATATTCCGGTCTTCTTCATCCAGGACCCCATCAAGTTCCCGGATATGGTCCACGCCGCCAAACAGGAGCCCGACCGCGGTTTTCCGCAGGCGCAGACGGCGCACGACAATTTCTGGGATTTCGTCTCCCTCACCCCCGAATCGACCCACATGCTGCTGTGGATCATGTCCGACCGGGCCATCCCGCGCTCGTTCCGGTTCATGGAGGGATTCGGTGTCCACACCTTCCGGCTGGTGAATGCCGAGGGCCGCTCGACGTTCGTGAAATTCCATTGGAAGCCGAAGCAGGGCATGCAGTCGGTGGTGTGGAACGAGGCACTGAAGATCAACGGCGCCGACCCCGATTTCCACCGCCGCGATCTGTGGGATGCCATCCAGTCCGGGGACTATCCGGAATGGGAACTGGGCATGCAGCTGTTCGACGACGACTTCGCCGATCGCTTCGCCTTCGACATCCTGGATCCGACGAAGATCATTCCGGAAGAGGAAGTGCCGGTGCGCCCGGTCGGCAAGCTGGTGCTGAACCGGGTCGTCGACAATTTCTTCGCCGAAACCGAGCAGGTGGCCTTCTGCACCCAGAACATCGTCCCGGGCATCGATTTCACGAACGATCCACTGCTGCAGGGCCGGAACTTCTCGTATCTCGACACACAATTGAAGCGGCTCGGCGGCCCCAACTTCACGCACCTGCCCGTGAACGCGCCCAAATGCCCGTTCGCGACGTTCCAGCAGGACGGCCATATGGCCATGGTCAATCCGAAGGGCCGCGTCAATTACGAACCCAATTCCTGGCCCGACGACATCAAGGGCCCGCGCGAGGATCCCGAACGCGGCTTCACGACCTATCCGGAGACGATTTCGGGTCCCAAACGCCGGCTGCGGCCGGAGAGTTTCGCCGACCATTACAGCCAGGCCCGCCAGTTCTTCGTGAGCCAGACGAGTATCGAGCAGCAGCACATCATCGAGGCGTTCGTCTTCGAGCTGAGTAAATGCGATCGAGTCGAGATTCGTGCCCGGGTCGTCGGCGCGCTGCGCAACGTCCACGAGGATCTGGCCACGGCGGTCGCCGACGGCCTCGGCCTCGCGGAGCTGCCCGAACCGGCGCGCTGTGCGCGCGAGCCGATCACCGATCTGCCGCCCTCGCCGGCCCTGAGCATCGTGCGCAACGGCCCGGACAGCGTCGCGGGACGCAAGATCGGCGTGCTCGTCACCGACGGCGTCGACGCGAAGGCATTCGCCGAGGTGCGCGACGCGGTACAGGCGGAGCAGGCGATTCTCGAGGTCGTCGCGCCGAAGGTCGGCGGTGTCACCACCGGCGACGGCGGACGTATCGAAGCGGACCAGAAGATCGACGGTGGACCGTCGGTGCTCTACGACGCGGTCGTGATCCTCGCGACCGAGGCCGGCGCCGCCGAACTCGCCACGGTGCCGCCGGCGCGCGACTTCGTCAGCGACGCCTACGCGCACGGTAAGTTCATCGCCCACCGCAACGCCGGCGCGCTGTTCGCGGCCGCGGGACTGACCGGTGAACTCGATGCCGGTGTCATGGATCTCGCGGCGGGCGCATCGGTGGCCGACTTCCTCGGCCGGTGCCGGGAAGTCCGGTACTGGGCGCGGTTCGAGAGCTGACGATGACGAGCGCGTCGCGGTTTCGCCGGGCGGCCGTGACCGGGTGTGCCGGATTCATCGGCACCCACTTGTGCACGGCCCTGCTCGAGCGAGGTGCGGCGGTCGTGGGCGTGGACAACTTCGCCACCGGAGATCCGGACAACATCGCGGAACTGGAGAAGTATCCGGATTTCCGGTTTCTCGCCTGCGACGTGACCCAGGGGCTGCCGGATATCGGGCCGGTGGACCTGGTGGCGCATCTCGCGTCACCGGCGTCGCCGATCCACTACGCCCGGCTCGGAGTGCAGACACTGCGGGCCGGGGCCGACGGCACCGCGGCGGCGCTCGACCTGGCGGATCGCCACGGCGCGCGGCTGCTGCTGGCCTCGACGAGTGAGGTCTACGGTGATCCGGCCGAACATCCGCAGCGCGAAACCTATTGGGGCAACGTCAATCCCGTCGGCCCGCGCAGTGTGTACGACGAGGCGAAGCGGTACGCCGAGGCCCTGGTGACCGCTTATCACCGCGACCGCGGCACCGATGTGGCGATCGCCCGCATCTTCAACACCTACGGGCCCGGCATGCGTGCCGACGACGGCCGGATGGTGCCCGCCTTCATCGAGCAGGTGCTGGCCGGGGAACCGCTCACCATCACCGGCGACGGCGAACAGACGCGCTCGATCTGCTATGTCGACGACACCGTGCGCGGGCTGCTCGCGCTGGCGGAGTCCGGCCATCGCGGCCCGATGAACATCGGGAACCCGCAGGAGATGACCGTCAACGAGATCGCCGCGCTGATTCAGCGACTCGGTGGCGGTCACTCGCCGATCCGGTCGCTCGACATGCCGGTCGACGATCCGCGGCGGCGGTGTCCCGATATCGGTTCGGCGCGTGCGTTACTCGGCTGGGAACCCACCGTCTCGCCGGAGGAGGGTTTGCGCCGGACACTGGCGTGGTTCGCGCAGCGGCGGGCGCGGGCGCGGTTTATGCGATTACCCGCCGGGTAGTTCGCCGGCACATGCCTTGCGACACCTGTGGGAGGTGTTCGATGCGCGTTCTCGGAATCAATGCGATATTTCACGATTCGGCGGCGGCACTGGTGGTGGACGGCAAAATAGTTGCGGCCGCCGAAGAGGAACGGTTCAGCAGACGTAAGCACGGCAAGCGCCCGGTGCCGTTCTCGGCCTGGGAACAACCCGCACAGGCCGCGGCCTGGTGTCTCGCGCGGGCGGGCCTCACCGCGGCGGATCTCGATGCCGTGGGCTACTCCTACGATCCCTCCCAGGTGGACGAGAGCCTCGGCGGCCTCGACCCGAGCTGGGAACCGTTGCGCACCCGATACGCGGAGCGAGCTCCGTACCTGCTGGCGTCCGAGCTGCCCGGGCTCGACCCGGACAAGGTTCGTTTCGTGCGGCACCACGTCGCACACGCGGCGTCCTGCGGACTCGCCGCGCCGTTCGGAGACGCCGCGGTGCTGACGCTGGACGGGCGTGGCGAGTCGACGTCGATGCTCGCCGGCGAATACCGGAACGGAAAACTGGATATCCTTGCCACGCAACAGCTTCCGCATTCACTGGGCTTGATGTACGAGGAACTGACCGCCCACCTCGGTTTCACGCGTTCCAGCGACGAGTACAAGGTGATGGCGTTGGCCTCGTACGGACAGCCGCGCTTCGTGGACTGGTTGCGCGACAAGGTGTTCAGTACCGGCGACGGAGGTTTTCGAACCCACCCGATCAACTGGGACGCCTACGCCCCGAAACGCGCCCCCCGCGAGCCGATGTGGCCCGAACACGCCGACCTCGCCGCCTCGGTACAGCAGGTTCTGCAGGAGGTGATGCTGGACCTGTGCCGATGGTTGCATGCGGCCACCTCGGCGGACAAGCTCACGATGGCCGGAGGTATCGCGCTGAACTGTGTGGCGAATACCGCGCTGTTCGACCAGGGTCCGTTCGACGACATCTGGGTTCAGCCGGCGGCGGGCGATTCGGGCACCGCGCTCGGCGCGGCCCTGGCGATCGCTGCCGAAGCCGGACCGCCTCCCGATCCGATGACCACCGCCGCTCTGGGCCGCGGATTCTCCGATGCCGATATCGAACAGACGTTGCGCGCGGCCCACATTCGCTACGAGCGCCCGGCCGACCTGGCCGGCACCGTCGCACAGGCGCTGGCCGGCAACGAGATCGTCGCCTGGTTCCAGGGCCGGGCGGAATTCGGCCCCCGCGCCCTCGGATATCGGTCCCTACTGGCGCATCCCGGGTACGACGGAAATCTGGAGCGGCTCAACGCCGTCAAGGGCCGCGAGCAGTTCCGCCCGGTGGCGCCGATGGTGCTCGCCGAGCGGGCGGCGGACATCTTCACGCGCGGGCCGCTGCCGAGTCCCTACATGCTTTTCGTCCACGATGTCGCCGCACCGTGGCGGGAGCGCCTGCCGGCGGTGACCCATGTGGACGGCACCGCCCGCATCCAGACCGTCGACAGGGCCGACCAGCCGTTGCTGGCCGGGATGATCAGCCGGTTCGAGGAGTTGACCGGGCTGCCGGTGGTGGTGAATACGAGCCTCAACACCGCCGGCCGGCCGATGGTCGATTCCCCCCGCGACGCGCTCGAGTGTTTCGGTTCCGCGCCGGTGGACCTGCTGGCGATCGGCCCGTTCGTCGTGCGGCGGTGAGCGGCGTGCGCGGCGCTGTGACTCCGGGCGGCACCGCCGCGGAGAGTATCGACTACACCGTCGTGATTCCCACCATCGGGCGTGCCGGATTGACGAACGTGCTGGCGGCGGTGAATCGGCCCGGCGGTGTCGCCCCGGCCGAAATCGTCGTCGTCGACGATCGGCCGCAGGCCGGTCGATCGGATGCCGCCGAGCCGCTGTCGTTGCCGCCCAGCGACATTCCGGTGCGCGTGGTGCGCTCGGGTGGTCGCGGACCGGCGGCGGCACGCAACGCCGGATGGCGCGCGGCCGAGTCGGAATGGATCGCGTTTCTCGACGACGATGTGGTGCCCTCACCGGAATGGCGGACGCGCCTGGCCGAGGATCTGCGCGATCTGCCGGGGCACGTCGCCGGATCGCAGGCACGGTTGTGGGTGCCGCTGCCGTCCGGACGCCGGCCCACCGACGCCGAACGCGGGACCGCCGCCTTGGCCGGTGCGCGCTGGATCACCGCGGATATGGCCTATCGCCGTGCCGTCCTCGCCGAATTGGGCGGCTTCGACGAACGTTTCCGGCGCGCCTACCGGGAAGACTCCGACTTCGCCCTGCGCGTGGTGCGGACGGGCCGCGACATCACCTCGGGCAGCCGGGTGACCACCCACCCGCCCGCGACCGGTTCGCTGCTGTCGTCGCTGCGTGCCCAGGCTGGTAACGCGGACAACGCGTTGATGCGCAGCAAATTCGGCCGCGGCTGGCGCGAGGACATCGGCGAGAGCGGCGGCCGGCTCGGCACGCATGCGGCGGTCTCCGCGGCGGGGGCCGCGGCCGTGTTCTTCGCGGTGCGCCGTCGCCGCGTACCCGCCTTGGCGTGTGCGGGTTTGTGGCTCGCGGGTACGGCCGAATTCGCCGCGCGGCGGATCGGTCAGGGGCCCGCCACCGTTCGCGAGGTCGGTGCCATGACGCTGACCAGTGTGCTGATTCCACCGGCGGCGTGCTGGCATCGATTGCGGGGGGAATGGCAGGTGGCGCGCGGAACTCGGCTGCCCCGGCCGGCGACCGGCGGATCGGGGGCCGGCGATGAGTGAACGCATCGGTGTGGTGGGAGCCGGGTACGTCGGCACCACCACGGCGGCGGGACTCGCGCATCTCGGGTTGCCGGTGACCGCGGTCGACGTCGACGCCGGCTGTATCGAACGATTGCGGCAGGGACGCACCGAGCTCCAAGAGCCGGACTTGGAACCGCTTCTGCGCCAAGGTATTCGCGCCGGCCTGCTGGAGTTCGACACCGATATCGAACGTCTGGCGCAGGCGGAGGTGGTCTTCGTCTGCGTGCCGACGCCGGCCACCCCCTCGGGCGCGGCGGACGCCAGTGCCGTCCAGGAGGTGCTCGCCGCCCTGTTCGAACTGCTCTCGCCCGGCGCGATCATCGTGCTGAAGTCCACCGTCCCGATCGGCACCGCGCGCGTGGCCGCCGAGGCGGCGGGCCGGCATGGGCTGCATGTGGTGAGCAATCCCGAATTCCTGCGCGAAAGTCATGCGGTCTACGACTTCCTGCACGCCGATCGCATCGTCATCGGTGCCGCCGATGCCGGGGCCGGTGAACGGATCGCGCGGCTGTATCACGGCGTGGAGTCACCGGTGGTGCAGATCGTCGACTTCGAAAGTGCGGAAGTGGCCAAGTACGCGAGCAATGCCTTCCTCGCGACCAAGGTGTCGTTCGTGAACGAGCTCGCCGAGCTGTGCGAAAAGGTCTGTGCCGATATCGAACTCGTCGGTGAATGTCTGGGTTCGGATCCGCGTATCGGCGCCGCGTTCCTGCGGCCGGGACCGGGCTGGGGCGGGTCGTGTCTGCCGAAGGACACCGAGGCGCTGCTGCACATCGCCCACGACAAGCAGGTGAACCTGGGTGTGCTGGAGGCCGCGGTGGTGGCCAATCGCGCGCAGACCGATCGCACCGTCGCCACCGTCGCACGGGTGCTGGGCCGGACCGGCGCAGACCTGGCCGGGGTGCGGGCCGCGCTGTTCGGACTGACGTTCAAGGCCGGAACCGGCGACCTGCGCGACTCACCGGCCCGTCGATTGGCCGCCGCCCTGGCCGGACACGGCGCGCAACTGTGCGTCTACGACCCGACCGTGGCGCCGGTGCGCGGACGGGATCTGGGCCTGCCCGCCCGAGTACACATCGTCGACGATCCCTACGATGCCGCGCGGGATGCGGACGCGGTGGTCGTGGCGACCGAATGGCCCGAATTCGCGAAACTCGACTGGCCGCGGCTGGGCGCCCTGACGCGGCGCCGAGTGATCGTCGACACCCGGAATCTGCTGGATGCCGATGCCTTGCGGCGCGACGGTTTCACCGTGATCGGCAACGGCCGGTGAGCGGGGAGCGCGGCAGAGTTCGTCGCGTTCTGTGACGCACGCCCTGCGTGAACGCCGTCGCCTGCCCGAGCACGTCGAAGCACAGATCGCGCTGTTGCGGTGAATATGCGGGAGCAGTGCGGGTAGTGCGTCGACAGGGGCCGCCGGTTCGGCGTCCCGAGCAGTTGTCCGTCGACGAAGGGAACAGACGATGCCCAAGACCACTCGGCGCGGTGACCCGAAACTCTCCGAATTGCCCAGCACCATACGGAAATCCGATGAGCACGCGCAGCGAATATTCGCCGAGGTACACGATTCCGCGATGGAGGAGTACCAGAGCGAACAACGCGCGCACCGCGTCGCCTACGCCGCGCTCAAACACAGTTACGAGAAGGTCGGCGACCACTGGGAGCCCAAGAAGCAGAAGGGTCCCTCCGACGAGCGCGCCCGGCACGGCGGCCCCGAGCCGGCGGGCAAGACCGCCGGTGGTGTGGATGCCAACGCGTCGAAACAGCATCTGCTGGATATCGCCAAGCGCCTCGACATCAGCGGCCGCTCCCGGATGACGAAGAAGGAACTGATCGAATCCATCCAGCGGTCCAACGAGCGCGCCCGCCGGAAGAACTGATTCGTCGGCTCACACCCGAAGGCCCGCCGCCTCGAGGAGGACACATGAATCGTGAAGCGGGATCACCGGTTTCGCGGAGTCTGGTTCCGGAGATCGCCGACCGCCTCGCTCAGCAGCATGCCACGGTGGTCGTCCTCGGGGACGCGGTGCTCGACGTCTGGATGTGGGGCCGCTCGGAGCGGTTGTGCCGGGAGGCGCCGGTACCCGTCGTCGATGTGCACACCACGAGCTACCTGCCGGGCGGTGCGGCCAATACCGCGGCCAATATCGCGGCGCTGGGCGCCGAGGTGCGGTTGGTGGCGCTGGCGGGAACCGACGAGCACGGCACCCACCTGCGCGACTCGCTGCGGCGCTGCGGTGTGGACACGACCTACGTGAGTGCGGCCGATGCCGAGACCGTGGCGAAATGCCGGGTGGTCGCAGGGGATCAGATCGTGGTCCGCTTCGACCGGAGCACCACCGTACCGGCGACCGGCGCCGACATCGACCGGGTGATCGACACGCTGCCCGCGGCGCTCGACGGGGCCGATGCTCTCGTGGTCTGCGATTACGACGGCGTGCTCGGGGAGCGGGTCCGGGAGGTTCTGGCCGCCCGCCGGGCCGAGCTGCCGCTGTTGATCGTCGACACCCACCATCCCGCCCGGTGGGCGGAGCTGCGTCCCGATCTGGTCACCCCGAATGCCGAGGAGGCCGCACGGGAGCTGGGGATGCCGTCGGCGATGCCGGGGCGGTCCCGGGTGGAATGGTTCGACCGGCACCGCGACCGGCTCTTCGAACTCACCGGTGCGGGCGCGGTGGTGGTGACCCTCGACCGCGACGGCGCGGTGCTGCTGCAGGGTGACCGGCCGCTGCACCGGACCTGGGCCGAGCCGGTGCCGGAGAGCCAATCTCCCGGTGCCGGAGACACTTTCGTCGCCGCGTTGACGCTGGCGCTGCTCGGCCGGTTGCCCTCGACCGCCGCGGTGGAGGTGGCGCAGGCGGCCGCGGATGTGGTGGTGCACCGCACCGGGACCTCGATGTGTTCGACCTCCGAACTGCGTGATCGGCTCGCGCGCAACGCGGGGGCGGTGTTGTCGGCACGCGATCTCGCCACGGTGCTGGCGCATCAGCGGTCGGCGGGCAAACGGATCGTGTTCACCAACGGATGCTTCGACGTGCTGCACGCCGGGCACATCGCCTATCTCAACGAGGCGAAACGGCTCGGCGACGTGCTGGTGGTCGCGGTGAATTCCGACCGCAGCGTGCGCGCGCTGAAGGGGCCGGACCGGCCGGTGAACCCCGACCACGAGCGCGCGGCCGTACTGGCCGCGCTGAGCTGCGTGGATCACGTGACCGTCTTCGACGAGGACACCCCCGCCGCCCTGCTGCGCGCGACCACACCCGACCTCTACGTCAAGGGTGGCGACTACCGCCCGGAGATGTTGCCGGAGGCGCCGATCGTGAACGGCTACGGCGGTGAGGTGCGGGTGCTGAGTTATCTGGCCGATCACTCGACATCGCAGGTGATCGCACGCATCCGCTCCGGCACCGCGCCCTAGCGGGCGGGGCGGCCGAGCTCACTGCCAGCCGAGCAGCTCGTCCACGTCCGCGCGCACCGCCGCGACGGGCACCGTGGACACCAGCGAATCACCGTGCGGGCAGCGGGGCAGGCGCTCGTCGGTGGCGTCGCGGCCACACGCGGGGCAGTGGGTCTGCCAGGAGATGAGCACGCGGTCGCGGCCGCGGCTCAGCGGTCCGGCGCTGATGACGTTGCCGATCCAGAACACCCCCACGGTCGGGGTGCCGACGGCTCGTGCGAGATGTCGCGGCCCGCTGTCGTTACCGACCAGGACCGCGGCGCGGGCGAGCGCTCCACACAGTGTCGGCATATCGGAGCCCACCAGGGTGCGCAGCCTGTCCGTGCGGGCATCGCCGTCGGCCGTGACCGGGATGCGAGAACACAGATCCGCGATTAGCGCGAGATCCGACGGGGCGCCGATGATCATCACTGTCGCGCCGCGCTCCAGGCAGTGGGTGACGATCTCGGCGAAGGCGTCCGCCGGCCAGCGCCGCCGGGAATCGTTCGCGCCGGGATGCACGATCACCAGCGGTCCGGTCACGGTGCCCAGGACCGCGTCCGCCGCGGCCCGATCCCGCGGTGTGAGCTCGACGCGCGGCTCGATCACCACCGGCGGCGCGCCGGCCAGCCCGACCACCTCCAGTGCCCGCAACACCTCGTTCTGATAGAAGCGATAGGCGAGGTTGCGGTCCAGCGCCGCTGCGCCCTCGGCGCGGGAACCGACGCTCAGCCGCGGATTCAATTGGCGCAGAAAAGGATTCGACCATGCGCCGCCGCCGTGCAGTTGCACGGCCAGATCCACCGGGCGTTCGCGCAGGCGGTCGACGAATTCGGTCTCGGCCGGTTGCGCGGGTTCGTTCCAGTCGGTGCGGGTGACCGGGAGTACCGCGACCTCGTCGACCGGCCCGGGACGATCCCGCAGCAGCTCGGCATGCAGCGCCGAGCCGAGCAGCGTGATCTCGGCGCCGGGATATGCCGCGGCCAACGCGTACAGCGCCGGGACCGCGTACAGCAGGTCGCCGAGTGCGCCGCCGCGCAGGACCACGATGCGCCGCACGTCCGGCACCGTGTCGCCGATCGGGCCGATGCTCGGACGCTCGAGGACGGGAGCGGGCTCGGGCCGGTGTGGTGCGGCCGTCGGGGTCGGGACCGTCGTCGTCTCGGACATACCGCAGCCCTACCCGGGCGCGCGCGACTCAGTCCTGGCGGATCCGCGGCTCGCCCGGTCGCCGGACAGTTCTGCTCCGGACAGTTTGCATCGCGGCGGCGCGGGCATGTCGACCACGAACCGGTTCAGAAGTCGAACGATCGGGGCCGGTCGCGAGTCGCACAACATCCATGGCACGGTTTCCGCCAGCTATGGCGCAGTTCGAGAGCGCGAGGTCCACCAGCGGCGACGCGGATCGGAGGAAGCGTGAAGATTGCGATGGTGTCCGAGCACGCGAGCCCCTTGGCCCCCTTGGGCGGCGTCGACGCGGGCGGGCAGAACGTGCATGTGGCCGAACTCGCCGCGGGACTGGCCCGACTGGGGCACGACGTGCGGGTCTACACCCGCCGCGACGACCCCGATATCCCTACCGAGGTACTGGTGGGGGCGGGATATCGCGTGGTCCACGTGCCGGCCGGCCCGCCGCGCCACATTCCGAAGGACGACATCGTCGCGTTCCTCACCGAGTTCGCCACCTTCCTGCGCCGGCAGTGGAGTGCCGATACCCCCGATGTCGTGCACGCCCATTTCTGGATGTCGGGTATCGCCGCCGAACGCGCCGCGCGCGATCTCGCCATCCCGGTCGTGCTGACCTTCCATGCCCTCGGCACGGTGAAGCGGCGCTATCAGGGGCTGGCCGACACGAGCCCACGCTCGCGCATCCAGTCCGAGCGCAGGGTGGCGGCCGGCGCGACGCATATCGTGGCGACCTGTTCCGACGAGGTCCGGGAGCTCGGCCGGATGGGTGTGCCGCGCGAGCGCACGTCGGTGGTGCCGTGCGGTGTCGACCTGTCGCTGTTCACTCCCGACGGCCCCGCAGAGGAACCGGAGCTGCCGCGGCGGCTCGTCTCGGTGGGCCGCATGGTGCGGCGCAAGGGGTTCGACTCCGCGATCGCGGCACTGTCGGAGGTGCCCGATACCGAACTGGTGATCGCGGGCGGTTCGCAGAGCGCCGAGGACGAGGCCGAGCAGGCGCGATTGCGTGCGGTGGCCGCGGAATACGGTGTGTCGCAACGGGTCAGATTGCGGGGGCCGGTGCCGCGAGCGGAGATGCCGATGCTGTTGCGCTCGGCCGACGCCGTGGTGTGCACGCCGTGGTACGAGCCGTTCGGCATCGTTCCGCTCGAGGCGATGTCGTGTGCGAAACCCGTGGTCGCCACCGCGGTCGGCGGAATGCTCGACACCGTCCTCGACGGGGTGACCGGGCGCCTGGTGCCCTCGGGTGACCCCGCGGTGCTGGCCGAGGTCCTGTGCGGCCTGCTCGACACCCGGCAGGCGCGGCAGGCGATGGGGGAGGCCGGTCTGCAACGTGCCCGCGGACGCTATTCGTGGGATCGGATCTCCAGAGATACCTCGGCGGCCTATCGACGGACCGCCGCCACGGCCGCCGCGGGCGACATCGCGTCGTCCGCTCGCTGACATCAGGAGGAACTCGCGGATGAATCAACCGACTCGACCCCTGGGCAATGTCGTCATCACCGGTGGTGCGTCCGGCCTGGGCGCGGCGACCGTACACGCGGTGCGCGCCGCCGGTGGCGTTCCGCTCGTCATCGATCGGAACCGGCCCGATACCGACGTCGACTGGGAGCAGGCCGATCTCGCGGATTCGGCGGCGGCCGAGGAGGCGACGCGAGCCCTGGCCGACCGGGCCGGTGGCCGCATCGACGGCGTGTTCACCGCCGCCGGCATCGACGCCTGCGGCCCGCTGGAGAAGGTCGACGCGGGCGCCTGGGAACGGGTGGTGCGGGTGAATCTGCTAGGCACGGCCGCCGTGATCCGCGCCGCGCTGCCCGCCCTGCGGGCGTCTCGCGGACACGTCGTCACCTGTGCGTCGACCCTGGGGATGCGGGCGCTGCCCGACGCCACGGCATACTGTGCGTCGAAATTCGGGGTGGTCGGATTCACCCGGGCGCTGGCTGCCGAGACGGCCGGTGAGATCGGCGTGACGCTGCTGATTCCGGGCGGCATGGACACGCATTTCTTCGACGACCGCTCGGAGCAGTACGTCCCCGGACCCGACGTGCGCCTCGAACGACCCGAAAACGTCGCCGACGCAGTCGTTTTCGCCCTCACCCGGCCCGCCGGATCCGAGGTGCGGGAAATGCTGGTCTGCTCCTCCACCGAATCGTCGTGGCCATGACCGTTGCCGCCGTACCGGTTTCGGATCCCCTGCGCGTGCTCGTATGGCATGTGCACGGGTCCTGGATGACCTCTTTCGTCCAGGGGCGTCATCGCTATCTGGTGCCGTCCGACCCCCGGCGGCGGCAGTGGGCACTGGGCCGGTGCGGGCGACCGTGGCCCGAATCCGCGGTCGAGGTCGCGCCGGCGGATCTGGCCGACGAGCCGGTCGACGTGGTGGTCCTGCAGCGTCCGGAGGAATTCGACCTGGTGCGCGACTGGCTCGGCCGGGTGCCCGGCCGGGAGGTGCCGGTGATCTACGTCGAGCACAACACCCCCCGCGAACACGCGGCCACCAGCCGTCATCCGATGGCCGACCGCGGCGATGTGACGTTGGTGCACGTCACCGGATTCAACCGGCTGATGTGGGACAACGGGCGCTGCCGGGCCGAGACGGTCCCGCACGGTGTGGTCGATCCGGGCTACCGGTACACCGGGGAGCTCGAGCGCGCGGCCTCGATCATCAACGAGCCGGTGCGGCGGTGGCGGATCACCGGAACCGATCTGCTCGGTGACCTGTCGCGGACCGCGCCGATCGATGTCTTCGGCATCGACACCGGCGAATTGCACAAGTGGGAGCACTGCCCCGCGACGCAAGTTCACGGCGCGGGTGACGTCGGCCAGGAACGGCTGCACACCGAGATCGCCCGGCGCCGGGTGTTCGTGCACACCGCCCGCTGGACCTCGCTCGGGCTCTCGCTGCTCGAGGCGATGTTCGTGGGCATGCCCGTGGTCGCGGTCGGCGCCACCGAGGCGCCCTGGGCGGTGCCGCCGGAGGCGGGCGTCGTCTCCACCGAGCTCGACGAGCTGGCCCGCGCGATCGGCCGCTACATCGCCGATCCGGAACTCGCCCGGCGCACCGGACAGGCCGCCCGGGCCTGGGCCGCGAAGAGCTTCGGCATCACGGAGTTCGCGCAGCGCTGGGACCGGCTGCTCACCGACACCGTTGCCGAATTTCACAGCGGGAGGCGCAGATGAACGGCCACGTCCTGGTAGCCCGCCTGGACAGCGCGGGCGACGTGCTGCTGACGGGCCCGGCCGTGCGGGCGATCGCCGCCCGTGCGCAGCGGGTGAGTTTTCTGGCGGGCCCGCGCGGCCGGGCCGCGGCGCAGCTGCTGCCCGGTGTGAGCCAGGTGCTCGAATTCCACGCCGGCTGGGTCGATTTCGATGCTCCGCCGGTGGATGCCGAATCCATCGCCGAACTGGTGAAACTCGTCGACACCCAGCAGCCGGACGAGGCGATCATCTTCACCTCCTTCCATCAGTCGCCGCTGCCGCTGGCGCTCGTGCTGCGCATGGCGGGAGTCGGGCGGATCTCGGCGATCAGTCCCGACTATCCGGGATCGCTGCTCGATGTCCGCCATCAGCTGGACGACGATGTGCCCGAAGCGATTCGGGCGCTGTCGCTGGCCGAGGCGGCCGGCTATCCGTCGGTGGGGCACCGCCTGCGGGTGCGCACCGATCTGCCGGATGTGTCCGCGCTGACCGGTGGGCCGGGCTATATCGTGCTGCATCCAGGCGCGGCCGTGCCCGCCCGGCGGATGTCGGCGCAGCGGTCGCGGGCGGTGGCCCACGCCCTGGCCGAGGAGGGATACCGCGTGGTGGTGACCGGCGGCCCCGAGGAGCGTGAGCTGACCGCCACCGTCGCCGGGGCGCACGCCCGTGATCTCGGCGGGGCGACCGACCTGCCGCAGTTGGCGGCCGTCCTGCGCGGGGCCGATGTGGTCGTCGCGCCCAATACCGGCGCCGCGCATCTGGCGGCGGCCGTCGCGACCCCCGTGGTCTCGCTGTTCGCCCCGGTCGTTCCCCAGATCCGCTGGGCGCCGCACGGTGTTCCGTGCGTGGTGCTCGGCGACCGGGCGGCGGCCTGCGCCGGAACCCGGGCGCGGGAATGCCCGATACCGGGCCATCCGTGTCTGAACCGGATCTCCGACGAACAGATCGTCGACGCGGTGGCACATCTGCGCGGCGAGAAGCCGCGGCGCTCGACCACCGCGGAACGGCACGGCGGCCCGCCCGCGGTGCTGTTCGACCGCGACGACACCCTGATCATCGATGTGCCGTATCTGTCCGATCCGCAGCTGGTGGAGCCCGTACCCGGTGCGGCCGCGGAGCTGGATCGGCTGCGCCGGGCCGGCGTGCGGATCGGAGTGGTGAGTAATCAGTCGGGGGTGGGTGCGGGCACCATCACCCCGGAGCAGTTGGCGGCGGTGACCGCGAAGGTGGAGGATCTGCTCGGACCCGTCGACACCTGGCAGATCTGCCCGCATCGCCGCGACGAAGGCTGCGAATGCCGCAAACCCCAACCGGGACTTGTCGTTTCGGCCGCCGAGGCACTCGGCACGACACCCGACCGATGTGTCGTGATCGGCGATATCGGCAGCGATGTCGAGGCCGCCGCCGCGGCCGGAGCGCGGGCGGTGCTCGTGCCCACGGCCAAGACGCGGCCCTCGGAGATCGCCTTCGCCGCGGTGGTCGCCCATGTCGCACCCGACCTGCGGACCGCGGTGTCGCTGGCACTGGCCGAACTCGACGGGAAGGACACCCTGCCATGACCAGCCCACGAGACGAGTACCGGCGCCACGACGTCGCCGGAATCGGCACCGACCTCGAGGAGCACTTCGAACTCCTCGGTGCGGCGCTGCGCCGCAATGTGCGTCCCTCGGTCGACCACATCTGCGACTGGGGGGAGCGATTGGCGCGCGTCTACCGCGACGGCGGCAGATTGTTCGCCTGCGGCAACGGCGGCAGCGCGGCGGAGGCACAACATCTGACCGCCGAACTGACCGGGCGATTCCGGGAGGAACGCCGGCCGCTCTCGGCGGTCGCCCTGCACGCCGACACCTCGAGCGTGACGGCGATCGCCAACGACTACGGATTCGACGAGATGTTCGCCCGCCAGCTGCGGGCGCACGGCCGGCCCGGGGATGTGCTGGTCGCGTTGTCCACCAGCGGTTCCAGCGGCAATGTCGTCGCCGCGGCGAAGGCTGCCGCCGACATCGGCCTGACCAGCTGGGCGTTGACCGGGCCGGCGCCGAATTCGCTGGCGTCGCTGTGCGACGACGCGGTGGCGGTGGAGGCGGAGTCGACGGCGACGGTGCAGGAAGTGCATCTGGTGCTGGTCCACGCGCTGTGCACGGCACTGGATTCCGCGCTGCGGGACCTGTCGTGACCGCACCGCTGGTCGTCGTCGGAGATGTGCTGCTGGACAGCGATATCGAGGGCCGCGCCGACCGCCGCAGTCCCGACGCGGGCGTTCCGGTGGTCGACGTCCGCACCGGAATCTGGCGTCCGGGCGGGGCGGGACTGGCGGCGCTGCTGGCCACCGCGGACGCCGGCGACGTGGTGCTGGTCGGCGGATTCGGCGACGACGAGGCCGGTCACCGGCTGCGCCGGCTGCTTGCCGGGCGCGTGCGAATGGCACCGCTGCCGATGCCGGGAACGACGGTGTGCAAACAGCGGATCCGCGCCGTCGGCCCGTGCGCTCCGGCCGCCGCGGACGGCGCGGCCGATCGCCCGGTGTCCGTGGTCCGGGTCGACTCCGGCGACGGCCGGATCGCGCCGGGCCCGCTACCGGCCGATATCGAGGCCGTATTCGATTGCGCGCGTGGAATTCTCGTCGCCGACTACGGTCACGGCGTCGCCGCCCACCCCGGAATTCGCGCCCTGCTGGCCCGGCGCCTGCGCGATATTCCCGTGGTGTGGGATCCGCATCCGCGCGGCCCGGCGCCGGTGGCCGGCGCGACCCTGGTGACACCGAATCGCGACGAGGCCGCGAGTCTGGTGGCCGGAGACGGTGACTTCGGGGACCGGGCCCGCGAGCTTAGCCGGCGGTGGTCGGCGCGGGCGGTGGCGGTCACCCTCGGCGCCGAGGGGGCGGTGCTCTACCGGCACGGTACGAAAGGGACTGTGGCCGTGGGGATATCGCCGGACCTTCGATGCGGTCCCGGATACGACGTGTGCGGTGCCGGGGACCGATTCGCCGCGGCGGCGACCGCGGCGCTGGCATCCGGTGATTCGGTGACCAATGCGGTCCGCCGGGCCGTCGATGTCGCGGCGCGGTTCGTTCGCGACGGTGCGGTGTCGTCGCCGGCGATGGGCGAGATGCGATCGGATCGTGCGGTGGTGACCGCGGCGCCGAGCTGCTCAGTGGTTCCCCCGTCATGGGCGTGACGCTGGTCCTGCGGGCGCTGGGGCTGGGTGATCTGCTGACCGCGGTGCCGGCCCTGCGGGCGTTGCGGGCCGCCCGCGGCGACGACCATCTGGTGCTGGCGGCTCCTCGATGGCTGGCGCCGATGGCCGAGCTCGCCGACTGTGTCGACGAGGTCCTTCCGACCGCCGGACTGGGCGAGCTGCGCTGGGACCGCCCGTCACCCGAGCTCGCGGTGAATCTGCACGGCAGCGGTCCGCAGAGCATCGCCGATCTGATGAAAGTCCGCACCGGACGCCTGATCACCCACCGCCATCCGGACTTTCCCGAGGTGACCGGCCCCGCCTGGCCCGACGGCGTGCACGAGGTCCAGCGCTGGTGCCGGTTGCTCGGCTCGGCCGGCATTGCGGCCGACCCCACGCGGCTCGAGATCCGGCGGCCGAGCGTCGAAGCGCCGGTGGGCCGGGTCGTGGTGCACCCCGGCGGCAGTTCGCGGGCGCGGCGGTGGCCGGCGGACCGTTTCGCCGCCGTCGCCGCGCATCTGCGGCGTCTGGGCTACCGCATCGTCGTCACGGGAAATGCCGACGAGGCCGCGCTGGCCGCGCAGGTCGCCGACACGGCGGGCCTGCCGCGGAAATCCGTGCTGGCCGGTGCGCTGACGCTGACCGAGCTGGCCGCCGTCGTCGCGAACGCCGCCCTGGTGATCAGCGGGGACACCGGCGTCGGACATCTCGCCAGTGCCTTCGGCACACCGTCGGTGGTGATCTTCGGACCTACCCCGCCGGCGTGGTGGGGACCGCCGCCCGATCCGGCCCATATCGCCCTGTGGGCGGGGCATATCGGCGATCCGCACGGTGCCGAACCGGACCCCGGATTGTTGCGGATCCAGCCCGTCGACGTGATCGCGGCAGCGCTTCGGCAACTGCGATGTTTCGGCTCCGATTCCGGTGGTATCGCCCCGTCGTTCCAATCCCGTACGGACAGTACCGAGAGAGGAGAAACGATGAGCCAGAAGGTGAATCCCATTCAGGTGCAGAAGTATCTCTCCGGCGTGGACTATCCGTGTGACCGCCGCGATATCGTGCGCGCGGCGCGGAGCAACGGCGCCGGCGCGGAGATCGTCGACGCGCTCGAGAGCATGCCCGATCGGATGTTCGACGGGCCGAACGCGGTGAGCGAGGCGATGTCCTGACCCGGATGTCGTGACCTGAATGCACCTGGGCCGCCCGCGATGCGGGCGGCCCAGGCTGCGTGATGGGGGAGTGTGCGTCAGAAGGTGAACTGATCGCCGTACGCGGTGGTCTGCACCAGGCCCGTGGGCGTCGACACCGTGGCCGAGACGAACGGGACCGCCGCGACCGGGGACGCGCATTGGGAGACGTTCAACGCGGCGTTGTTGAATGCGATGTGGTACGGGAAAGCGGTCGTGTTGTCCAGGTTGGCTGTCGCGGTGGTGGCGGTGGTGACCTGACCGGGACCGATGTTCGCGTCCAGGTTCTCGGCCAGGCCGAGGGAGCCGCCGACGCTGGGCCCGAGGTCGAATCCGGGCGGCGACACTCCGGGCAGCCCCGCACTGCCGGACGTGGTCGGCAGGCTCGGGGTGGTGAATGTGGGTGTCTCCGTGGTGGGGACGACAGTCGTCGGGGGCGTGACAGTAGTCGTGGGGGTGGTGCTCGTGGTGGACGGAACGCTCGTACGGACAGCCCTGGTGGGCGTGGACGTGGACGTGGTGCGAGTGGTCGTGGGGGAGGGCTTGGCGCCGGTGGTTGTCGTCGGAGTGGCGCTGCCGCTGGTGGCTATGGGAGCGGCGGCGGTCGTCAGCGACGGTGGCGTGAAGGTCGGGGAGATGCTCAATTCGAGCCCTTGTTCGGGCGAGATGCCCACGTCGAAACCGCCGGCCACGCTGATCCCGCACCCGAGCAGGAATCCCGCGATCGCCTGCCCAGAGGTGATCGGGTCGCCTTCGATGTTGACCGAGAAATTCCCGGTCATCTGCGCGGCATGCGAGAACGTCATGAGGTAGTTCGGTGTCCGGTCACCGGGTTGGTTCACGCCGATGTTGTCCACCGACGCGGTGAGATGGACTCCCGAACCGGTCACGTCCGTGCCGGGTGGCTGGGCGTGACTCGTTTCGCTCCCGCCGGTCCATAAGATCGACGCGACGGCGGTCACCGCGGCGATGCCTGTCGCGGCGGCGATGAAGGGACGTCGCATAGCTGGATCCTGTTCCTCGATGTCACGGCAGCAGATCGCGAACAGCTATCGACCGGCAAGCATAATGCTCGAACCCGCGCGGACCGGGAAATCGGTGCGCGCCACGCCGTCGCCCTCGGGATATCAAGCGGGGTAGACGTGGATCTCGGTGGCCTTGACTGCGGCCCATACCCGCATATCCGGTTGAATGCGCAGGTCGGCCACCGCTGCAGAGGTGATGTCCGCGAGCACCGGCGGAGCTCCGTCGAGTCGGACGCGGGTGAGGTTGGCGTGGTGTTCCAGGCCGCCGACGGTCACCGGCCAGGAGTTGCGCGGGCTGCCAGTGGGTTGCTGTGGATGCAGGCTCACCGCGGTGGGCGGGAAGGCGAGGAAGACCCGGCCGGTGGCCGGCGTGGCGACGGTGAGGTGCCCGCCGTTGTCGATCTCGACACCGGTGCCGTCGGCCGTGCCGCGAAACAGGTTGAGCCCCATCAGATCCGCGACATAGTCCGAGCGTGGCCGCCGCGCGATCTCGGCGGGTGCGCCCTGCTGGACGACCGTGCCCTGTTCGAGGATGACGAGCCGGTCCGCCAGCACCATCGCATCGAGCGGATCGTGGGTGACCACCACGGTATGTCCGCGATAGTCCCGCAGATGCCGGGCGAGGTCGGCGCGCACCTGCATCCGGGTCCCGGCGTCGAGGGCGGCCAGTGGTTCGTCGAGCAGCAGCAGCTGCGGGTCCGTGGCCAGGGCGCGCGCGAGTGCCACCCGCTGCGCCTGCCCGCCGGAAAGGGTGCGGGGCGCGGCGTGCGCGTGTTCGGCGAGCCCGACCCGCGCGAGCCGGTCGGCGGCGCGGGCCCGTGCTCGGGCGCGCCGCATACCGCGCGCCCGCAAGCCGAACGCGACGTTCTCCAGCGCCGAAAGATGCTGGAACAGAAGGTAATCCTGGAACACGACGCCGACCTGTCGCCGTTCCGGCGGGACGAAGACGCCCGGCGGCTCGTCCCAGATCGCGTCGGCGACGGTGAGGCGCCCGCCGGTGAGCGGGACGAGTCCGGCCAGCGCGCGCAGTGCCGTGGTCTTCCCGGCGCCGTTGGGGCCCAGCAGCGCCACCACCTCACCGGGTGCGACGGACAGCGAGAGGTCGAGGCGGAAGCGCTCGCGCCGCACCTCGAGTTCGGCCCGCAGTGTCATACCGCTCCTCGAATCCAGCGCTCGCGCAACGACACCAGCACCGCTACGGAGACCAGCAGCAGCACCAGGCTGAGTACGATCGCGGCATCGGGATCGGTTTCCAGCGCGAGATACACCGCGAGCGGCATGGTGGTGGTGCGGCCGGGGAAATTCCCGGCGAAGGTGATGGTCGCGCCGAATTCGCCCAGCGCCCGCGCCCAGCACAGCACCCCGCCGGCGAGCACACCCGGCGCGATCGCGGGCAGGGTGACGCGGCGGAAGGTGTACCAGGGGCTCGCGCCGAGGGTGGCGGCGGCTTCCTCGTAGCGGGTGTCGGTACTGCGCAGCGCGCCCTCCACCGAGATGACCAGAAACGGCATGGCGACGAACGCCTCGGCCACCACCACCCCCGGCGTCGTGAACGGCAGCGAGACGCCGAACCAGTCGTACAGATACTGCCCGAGCAGACCGCGCCGGCCGAACACCAGCAGCAGCGCCACCCCTCCGACCACCGGCGGCAGGACCAGCGGCACCGTCACCAGCGCGCGGATCAGTCCCCGGCCGGGCAGTTGCGCCCGCGCCAGCAGCCAGGCCAGCGGGATGCCCAGCACCAGGCAGATCGCGGTCGCGCAGGTGGCGCAGATCAGCGAAAGTCGCAGGGCGGTGCCGACTTCCGCGCTGAACAGCCGATCGGACAGACTCGCCCACGGGGTGCGCACCAGCAGGCCGATCAGCGGGATCACCAGGAACGCCAGCGCGCAGAGCGCGGGCAGCACCAGCACGACCGGCCGCCGTCCCGATGCCGCCCGCCGCCGCGTTCCCGGACTGCTCACGGGGTGCCGAATCCCGCGGCGGCGAATACCTGCTTCGCCGGATCGGAGTGGATGTAGTCGACGAAGGCGGCGGCCGCGGCGGCGTTGGGCGCCTTCGCGAGCGGCGCGATCGGATAGGTGTTGATCACCTTCCCCGATTCCGGGAAGTCGATGCCCCGCACCTTGTCGCCGGCCGCCTGCACATCGGTGCGGTAGACCAGGGCGGCGTCGACCTCGTCCAGGGTCACCTTGGTGAGCACGGCCTTGACATCCTGCTCCCGGGTATCCGGCTGCGGGGTGATGCCGGAGATCTGGAAGACCTTCTCCGCGGCCGCACCGCACGGCACCTGCACCGCGCACAACGCGATCCGCGGTTCGGTCCTGCCGAAATCGGCCAATCCGGTGATCGTGCCCGGATTACCCTTGGGCACAGCGATTTCCAGCCGATTGCTCACGAAGGTGTCCGGTTTCGCGGTGACCTCACCGGCGTCGACCACCCGCTGCATATCGGCCGGGGCGGCGGAGGCGAAGACGTCGGCCGGTGCCCCCTGCTCGATCTGCTCGGCCAGTGCCGAACTGCCGCCGAAGCTGTAGACGACCTTCACGCCGGGGTGGGCGGCCTCGAAGTCGTGGCCGAGTTTCGTGAACGTCTCGGTGAGCGAGGCCGCCGCGAATACCGTGACCGTGCCCGCGAGTCGGCCCGTCGCGGACGTGGTTGTCGCGTCGTCGGACCCGCATCCGGCCAGGGCCGCGGTGACGGCGACGACGGCCGCTGCGGCGCCGGCGGTCCGGAGGATCTGCATGTTCGTCAACTTTCTGGGATTTCGACCACGACATGGGTCGATTTGACCGAGGCGACGGCGATACTGCCGACCTCGAGACCGAGTTCGTCCACCGATTCCCGGCTGATCAGCGAGACCAGCCGGAACGGTCCGGCCTGCATCTCGACCTGCGCCATCACCGTGTCCTTGACGATGCGGGTGACGATGCCGCGCATCCGGTTACGGGCCGAGGCGGCGACGGTGACACCGGGTTCGTGCGCCTCGGCGTGCTGACCACGCAACACCTCGGCCAGGTCCGCGCCGCGCACCCCCTTGCGGCCGCTGTCGAGCCGGATCTCCGGCAACCGCCCCTGATCGATCCAGCGCCGCACGGTGTCGTCGCTGACCCCCAGCAGCGCCGCCGCCTCACTGATTCGCAGATTCGTCACAATCACAAGCATATTGCCGTGAATGCGGTTCGCAAGCCCGCCGTGGTTGCGGGCCGGTTACCCGATTCTCACCGGGACGGGAGGGCGTTCGTGCGGATCGGTTCCTGGCGGGAACATGCGCGATGAGGGATGCTCGGCGGTATGCCCTGGCTCGCCGGAATCGTCTCCGCCACGACGCGATTCGCCAACCGTCGCGGTGTCTATGCCGGTAGGCGGTCGACGAAAGTCCATGTGGCGCTCTACCGTTGGTCGGGTGGGCGGATCGGCGGGCACATGCCGGGCCGTCGGCATGCGCGCATCCTGCTGCTCGACCACGTGGGTGCGAAATCCGGCATCCCGCGGACCTCACCGCTGCTGTATGTCGACGCGGGGGCCGCGGTGGCGATCGCGGCGTCGAAGGCGGGGCAGCCGCACCATCCCGCCTGGTATCACAACCTCCTCGCCCACCCCGACACCACGATCCGGATCGGAACCGAGGTGCGCCCGGTGCGAGCGCGGGTCGCGACCGCAGCCGAATATCCGGACCTCTGGCGCGAATTCGTCACGATGACACCGGATTACGAGTTCTATCGGCGTCAGGCAGGCGGGCGCACGATACCGCTGGTCGTCCTCGAGCCGCGATGACGGGCGTGCTCAGCAGTACAGGTCGACGAACCGGTCGAGTGAGCGTTCGATATCGCCCCGCAGCGCTCGTGCCACCGTCGCCCCGATCGGGCCGAACAGCGGCCGCCCGCCCAGATCGATGTCGACCGTGACCGCCGAACCCGAGGCGTTCGGCGCGACCAGCAGTTCCAATCCCAATTTGGTACCGCCTTTGCCGGCGCCGCTCAACACGAGCCGGCGCGGCGGTTCCGCGGCGCGCACGGTCCAGCGCACGCGATTGCGCAGCCCCTTCACCGAGGCGATCCCCACCAGTTCGGTACCGGGGGTGAGCTCATCGGGCACCCGGCCGCGCCACGCCTCGTGCATGATCAGCCACTGATCGAGTTCGCTCAGATTCGCCGCATGCGACCAGGCCCGATCGGGAGTGATCGGAACATCCACCGATACTGTCAGTTTCGCCACGCGTGGATGTTAACCGCCGATGATTCGCACACCGGCCGCCGACTACGAGGCGACTCCGGGATCGGCGTGGATCGGCCGGTCGGTCGCCGAGAGCGGTTGTGCGGAACCGCCGCGGCGCACCGCCACGATCTCGGCGCCGATCGACACCGCGGTCTCCTCCGGCGTGCGGCCGCCGAGTTCCAGGCCGATCGGTGAATGCAGCCGACGCAGCTGTCGATCGGTGATTCCGTTGTCGCGCAGGTGTTCGCGGCGCTCTCGATCCGAGCGCCGCGAACCCATCGCCCCCACATACGCCACCGGTAGCCGCAACGCCGCCGCGAGTACCGGCACATCGAATTTCGGATCGTGGGTCAGCACGCAGATGACCGTGCGCGAATCCACCTGCGTCCCCGCCAGATAGCGGTCGGGCCGATCGCGCACCACCTCGTCGGCCTCGGGCAGCCGCGCCCGGTCGGCGAAGACCGGACGTGGTTCGCAGACGGTGACCCGATAGCCGAGCAGCCGCCCGACCCGGCACAGCGCGGTGGTGAAATCGGTGGCGCCGAAGACGATCATGCGCGGCGGTGGCGCGAAGGACGCCACGAACACCGTGCGTTCCCGATCCGCGCAACCGAGGGTGCGGACCGCGCTGGTAGCGGTCTCGAGCATGGCACGAGCATGCGCGATCACCGCCGGATCCGCGGGCCCGCCGACCGTGCGATCCGCTCGCACCGCGACCATCGCACCGGATTCCAGATCCCGCACCAGCGCGACCGGCCGATCCGGATCCAGCGCCGCATCGATCGTGTCGTACTCGGCCGCGGTGACCCGGTGGATGAACACGTCGAGTTCACCACCGCAGGTGAGCCCGACGGCGAAGGCGTTGTCGGCGCTGTAGCCGAAGGTGTGGCGGACCGGCTCCCCGGATTCGAGGACTCGCAGGCATTCCTCGTAGACCGTGCCCTCCACACAGCCGCCGGAGAGGCTGCCTCGCACCTGCCCCGCCGCCGAGACGGCCATGGTGGTGCCCACTGCCCGTGGCGCACTGCCGCGCACGCCGATCACGGTGGCCAGGGCGTAGGTCGTGGCGGCGGCATGCCAGCGCCGCAGGTGCTCGCCGAGTTCGCGCACGCTGACCTCCGATGAGAATTGCATTCTCCATATACTGTAGCGACGTACTCACTTTGGGCATATATTGTTAACCGACCGCGAGGTGCCGGTCCTTGTCCGACGGCGAACAAGAGGGGATCAGTCCGATGACCGCGATGCGAGCCGCCCGATGACCTCGACGACAACCACCGCGAGCGCCTCCGTCGTCGGCGCTCGCGTCCCGCGCATCGAGGACGCGCGCCTGGTCACCGGCGCCGGAACCTTCGTCGACGACGTGACCCGCCCGGGCGCGGTGCACGCCTGCTTCGTGCGCAGCCCACTGCCCCGCGCGACCATCGGCACGATCGACGTCTCGGCGGCACTGGAACTCGACGGGGTGCTCGCCGTCTACACCGCCGCGGACCTCAATCCCGGTGCGCACGAGATCTCCTACGACCTGGACATGGTCGGCATGCCGCCGGTGCCGCGTCCGCCGCTGGCCGAGGAGGAGGTCCGATTCGTCGGCGATCCGGTCGCGCTGGTGATCGCCGCGGACCGCTATATCGCCGAAGACGCCGCCGAACTGGTCGTCATCGACTACGAACCGCTGGATCCGGTGGTCGACTACACCACCGCCGAACAGTCGCCGAATCTGGTGCACGCCGGATTCGCCGGCAATTCGGCCGGGGCGATGGGCGGGCGCCCGGCGTCCGACCTGGCACCGCTGTTCGACTCGGCCGCCCATGTGGTGCGGCAGCAGATCTTTCAGCAGGCCTATCTGCCGGTGCCGATGGAAACCCGCGGCATCCTCGCCGAATGGACGGCCGCGACGGCGGAGATGACGATCTGGATCGCCACCCAGTCGCCGCACGAGGTCCGGGCCTTCTGCGCCCGCCTGCTCGGCATCGACGAACACCAGGTCCGGGTGATCGCGCGCGACACCGGCGGCGGTTTCGGGCTCAAACAGCTGCCACTGCGCGAGGAGACCTGTGTCATGCTCGCCTCCCGCGCGCTCGGCACCCCGGTGAAATGGATCGAGGACCGCCAGGAGAATCTGATGGCCTCGGGCCTGGCCCGGCACGAGAACGCCGATGTGGCAATGGCATTCGATGCCGAAGGCAGGATCGTCGCGGCCTCCATCGATCACGTGCAGAACGTCGGCGCCTATCCCACGCCCTCGCCGATCACCGGTGGTGTGGTCGTCGGCATCCTGTTCCCCGGCCCCTACCGCATCACCGACGCCTCGTTCAGTGCGAAGTTCCTCTACTCCAACACCGTCGGGCGCGTCGCCTATCGGGGGCCGTGGCAGTTCGAATCGGTGGCACGCGAGGTGCTGCTCGACCACGCGGCCCGGCGGATCGGTATCGACCCGATCGAGCTGCGCCGCCGGAACATGTTGCGCCGCGACGAATTGCCGTGGGCCAATCCCAACGGCATGTCCTACGACAACATCTCGCCGCTGGAGACGCTCGAGCAGGCGGTCGCGACACTGGACTACGACGCCTTCCGCGCCGAACAGCGCGCCGCCCGCGCGCAGGGCCGCTACCTCGGCGTCGGCACCTGCACCTATGTGGAACCGACCACCGGCGCGAGCCCGTTCCTCAGCACCGAGGGCGCCACCATCCGCATCGAACCCAGCGGCAAGGTCAACGTCTACGTGGCGGGCGGTTCGGCCGGAAACAGCTTGGAGACCACGGTCGTTCAGCTCGCGGCCGACGCGCTGGGGGTCACGCTGCCGGATGTGGCGACCATTCAGGGCGATACCGCGGTGACGCCGTTCGGCGGCGGCACCGGAGGCAGCCGTTCCGGATCGATGACCGCGGGGGCGATCGGGCAGACCGCGGCCGTCCTGCGCGAGCGGATCGCCGCGATCGCGGCCCACCGATTGGGCGTCGCGCCGGAGGAGATCGATATCGCCGACAGCCGCGCGAGCGTGCGCAGCGCTCCCGACAAGGGGCTCACGCTGGCCGAGATCGCCGATATCGCCTACTTCCAGGCCGACAGTCTGCCGCCCGGAGTCCCACCCGGACTCGAAGCCAGCGGCCGGCACAAGACCTCGCAGATGGCGATCTGGGCCAACGCCACCCACGTCTGCACCTGTGAGGTCGACATCGAGACCGGGGCGGTGACGCTGCTGCGCTATATCGTCAGCGAGGACGTCGGCCCGATGATCAACCCCGATGTGGTGGAGGGCCAGATCTACGGCGGCACCGTGCAGGGCATCGGCGGCGCGCTCTACGAACATCTCGCCTACGACGACAGCGGCAATCCGGTCGCGACGACCTTCCTGGACTATCTGCTGCCGACCGCCATGGAGGTGCCGGTCATCGAGGTCGGTCACGTCGAGACGCCCAGTCCGGGGCCGGGCGGTTTCAAGGGCGTCGGCGAGGGCGGGGCGATCGGCGCGGCGCCGGCGGTGCTCAACGCCGTCGCGGATGCGTTGTCGCCGTTCGGGATCGAGCTCCGGGAGTTGCCGCTCTCACCCGCACGGATCGTGGACATGGTGGAGCGGGCACGCGCCGCCGGGAAGGAGTCGGTGTGAAACCGGCCGCCTTCGACTATCACGCCCCCGCCTCGGCCGAGGAGGCGGTGACGCTGCTCGCCGAACTCGGCGACGAGGCCAAGATCATCGCCGGCGGCCAGAGCCTGGTGCCGATGCTGGCCTTGCGGCTGGCGGTCTTCGACCACCTCGTCGATCTGCGGCGAGTCGACGACCTGCGCGGAATCGAGGCCGGTGCGTCGAGTGTGCGGATCGGCGCGGGGACCACCCACGCGGCGGTCGGCGCCTCCGAAAAGATCCGCCGGGCGGTTCCGCTGCTGCACCGGGCGACACCGCTGATCGGGCATTTCCAGATCCGCAACCGCGGCACCATCGGCGGTTCGATCGCCCATGCCGACGCCGCGGCCGAATATCCGGTGGTGGCGTTGACTCTGGACGCCGAGATCGAGGCGTTGTCGCCGCGTGGGCGGCGCACCGTCGCGGCCGCGGACTTCTTCACCGGTATGTGGACGACCGCGCTGGAGCCCGACGAACTGGTCACCGCGATCACCGTCCCGGTCCGGTCCGGGCGCAGCGGCTTCGCGATCGAGGAATTCACCAGGCGCAGCGGCGATTTCGCGATGGCCGGGGCGGCGATCGCGGTCCGGCTGGACGGGGACTCCCGTATCGACCGCTGCGCGATCGGACTGTTCGGGCTCGCGCCGACCCCGGTGCGGGCACGCGAGGCCGAGGCCGAGTTGCTGGGCCGGTCCGCCGATGCGGTGGCGGCCGAGGAGGTCGGCGCCGCGGCGACCGCGAAGCTGACGGCGATCTCGTCGGATGTGCACGGTTCGGCCGAATACCGCCGCCGGCTCGGTGCGGCGATGGTGGCGCGGGCGTGGCGCCGCGCGATAGAGGAGGCGAGCAATGACTGAGGTCGATATCACGGTGCGGGTCAACGGCTTTCGCCGTCGCGACACCATCCCGGCCCGGCTGACGCTGGCCGATTATCTGCGCGACCGCTGCGGGCTCACCGGCACCCACCTCGGATGTGAACACGGCGTGTGCGGCGCCTGCACGGTTCTGCTCGACGGTGCCGCGGTCCGCTCCTGCCTGATCTTCGCGGTCCAGGCCGACGGCGCCGAGATCACGACCGTCGAGGGCATCGCGGAATCCGACGGGACACTGTCGGCGGTGCAGGAGGCCTTCCGCGCCGAACACGGATTGCAGTGCGGCTTCTGCACGCCCGGCTTCATCGTCTCCGCGACGGCGTTCCTGCGTGAGAATCCCGATCCCACCGATACCGAGATCCGCGAGGCGATCTCGGGAAATCTGTGCCGCTGCACCGGATATCAGGGCATCGTGCGCGCGGTCCGTGCCGCCGCCGAGGCGCGCGAGTCCGGTGCCGAATCGTCCACCGGCGACGAGGCCGATATCGCCGCACCCGCCGCGCGGCGGGCCTGATCCGACCGAGGACCGTCATGAAACTCGACAACACGTTCACCATTCCCGTTCCGGCGGCGCAGGCCTGGCCGGTGCTGCTCGACCTCGAGCGCATCGCGCCGTGTGTGCCCGGCGCGACCATCACCTCGCGCGAGGGCGACGATTTCCACGGCAAGATCAAGGTCAAACTCGGTCCGGTGGGGTTGAGCTACAACGGGATCATCAAGGTCGTCTCGCAGGACGAACAGGCCGGGGTCGCGGTGCTCGAGGGACGTGGCCGGGAGGCGCGCGGCAACGGCACCGCGACCGCGACCATCACCTGCCGGTTGGTCGAGAACAACGGCAGCACAGAAGTTTTCGTCGACACCGATCTGGCGATCACCGGCAAGCCCGCACAGTTCGGCCGGGGCGCGCTGGCCGATGTCGCGGGAACCCTCATCGGGCAGTTCGCCACCAACCTCGCCGACGAGATCACCGCCTCCGCGCAGCCGGCCGAACCGCTGCGCGCCGTGACGGAAATGCCCGACACGGGCGCGACCACCGTCACCGCCCAACGGCAGCGCACGACCGCCTCGCGCCCCCCGGCCGAGCCACTGGATCTGCTCGCCGCAGCCGGATCCGCCCGGGTGATGCGCTACGGCGGGTTCGCGGCGGCACTGATGCTCGTGGTGCTGGTGGCCGTCGTCCGGCGGCGAGCGCGGCGAGGCTGAGCGGGCCGCGTCAGCGTTCGAGGTCGCCGGGATCGTCGATATCGCGGCCGGTGGCCAAGTCACCGCATTCCACGGTGGACGCGGAAACACGACGCAGATAAGCGGCGGCGCCACGATCACCGGACAGGGTCGGCAGCAGATCGGCCCAGTGCCGGCGTGCGATCACCACGGGATGGCCGGGACGTCCGGCGAAACTCGCCCGCGCGATACCGGACGGGTCGGACATCGCGCCCTCGATCACGCGGGCGACCACATCGGCGCCGACATCGGGCGTATCCACCACGTGCAACGCGACGTACGCGGCGTCGAGCCGCTGCGCCGCACCGACGCCCGTGCGCACCGACGCACTCATTCCCTGGGCCCAGTCCTGTGCCACCACGGTGGTGGTCGCGGGAATCGGCGGAACCCGGGCGGCGCCGAGCACGACCACGACCTCCGCGCATCCGCCGTCGCGCAGGGCGTCCACCGCGATGGTCAGCCAGTTTCCGACCGTGGCCTTGGGGCGGCCGAATCGCCGTCCCGCCCCGGCGGCGAGTACGACTCCGACTACTCGGTCCGGCATGGTCGGCCTCTCGAATCGGGAAATGCGCTGTCGCGCCAATGTAATAGCGGAAATGCCGGTCCTTTGTGGACTCGGCCAATTCGTCGTGGCGAGCCGCCGAACAGGGTGGATATCGTTCGCGGCCATCCTAGGATGAGCAACCGACCAACAGGCGCGAGATCAGGTAGGAGTGCGTGATGCCGTCCAAGGCGGTCGGTCAGCGTCGACGCCCGACGCAGGAGCGTGCGAAGGAAACCCGCCAGCACATCCTGGACACCGCGGCGCGGTTGTTCGGTGAGCGCGGGATCGAGAACACCTCGACCAACCGGATCGCCGCCGAGGCCGGCCTCAGCATCGGCACCGTCTACCGCTACTTCGCCGATCGCACGGTCATCGTCGAGGAATTGCTGGAACGACTGCTGGAGAGCATCGAACGCCGCTTCACCGAACGCCTCGATCGCGCCGACCGATCGGTGGAGGAGATGACCGCCGACATCCTCGCCGCCATCTGCGAAGAACTGGTCGACAACGCGAAACTCGTCCGCGCCCTGGCCGCCGGGGTGCAGTTCTACAACAGCGGCATCCCCGAATTCGAACCGCGCCTGCGGCTGCTGGTGAAGGTGCTGCTGATCCAGATCCTCGGCCCCAGCGACGACCACGAACTCGACGTCATGGCCTTCGTTCTGGTGAACACCGGATTCTCCGCGGTCCTGCGGGCCTCCGCGCTCGAGGTCGACCCCGAGGAACGCCGCGAAGCCATCGTCATGACCGCCCGTATGATCGGCGCCTGGAGCACCGCGGAAATCGAACGCCGCGAAGCGAATTCGGCCTGAGAGCTACCGCGCGGCAGGGGCCGCTCGCGCAATGTTGCGCAGGGATACGGTGCCCGGATGACGACGCTTCGAACCGGCCGCGATCTCGCGGCGGACATCCGGGTGCGTTCGCTGTTGTCGGCGGCCGTCGGTGGCGGTGAGGCCCGCCTCGACGCGGTGATGCGCCGCTACCGCGATGATCCGGCGACAGCTCTGCTGGTGGCATTTCGCGAGTCCGAACCCATCGGCGTGGCCGGGTACGAACGATGTGCGGATCGGATCGTGCTGCTGCACATCGCGACATCGTCTCGCGGGCGAGGGGTCGGGCGCCGGTTGGTGGCGCGAATCCGCGCCGACGATCCCACCGTGCCGATCGTCGCCGAAACGGACCGCTCGGCGCTCGGCTTCTATGTGGCGCTGGGATTCGGCGTGACGTCGCTGGGTGAGAAGTACCCGGACGTCGAACGATTTCGGGTACGCCTGAATTCAGGTGATGACAGCGACTGACGTACAGGTGTAGCGTGATGGCAGTCGCTGACATCGGCGGCCGCCGCGCACAACGCGGCGTATTCCTCGCGGGAAGGTCTTTCCATGCGCGTATTCATCACCGGGGCGTCGGGACATGTGGGGTCCGCGGTCGTTCCGGAACTGCTGTCGGCGGGGCACGAGGTGGTCGGACTGGCCCGATCGGATGCCTCGGCCGCGGCGTTGGAGGCCGCGGGAGCGCAGGTGCGTCGCGGAAATCTCGACGATCCGGAGGCGCTGGCTGAGGCGGCGGCCGCGGCCGACGGCGTCATCCATCTGGCGTTCAAACACGAGAACATGATCGCCGGAGACTTCCTCGGTGCGGCCGATACCGATCTGCGGGTGGTCCTGGCGTTCGGCGATGCCCTGGCCGGATCGGGTAAGCCGCTGGTCAGCACATCCGGAACGGGTCTGCTCGCGGCCCTGGGGCGAACCGGCACGGAAGCCGACTCGCTACCGGGCGGTCCGCGCATCGACTCCGAGAACGAGGTGATCGGCTTCGCCGAGCGTGGAATCCGATCCAGTGTGGTCCGGCTGCCACCGACCGTGCACAGCACCCTCGACCGCCACGGTTTCGTGCCCACCCTGATCGCCATCGCGCGTGAGAAGGGCGTCTCCGCCTACGTCGGCGAGGGCGGCAACCGCTGGCCGGCGGGCCACACCCTCGACGCGGCGACTCTGTACCGGTTGGCTCTGGAATCCGCCCCCGCCGGCACCCGCCTGCACGCCGTCGGCGACGAAGGCATACCGCTGCGCCGCATCGCCGAGGTGATCGGCCGTCACCTGGACGTGCCGGTCGTGAGCATCGCCGCCGAGGACGCCCCCGGCCACTTCGGCTTCCTCGCCCCGATGGTCCAGCTCGACAACCCCACCACGGCCGAGGCGACAACCGCTCTGCTCGGATGGAAACCCTTGCACCCCAACCTCATCGAGGATTTGGAGGAGGGCCACTACTTCACCGGGCGGTGACCCGGAACAGCGGCGGACCGGCGGCTCACGTGGCGTCGGCGTGCACCGGATCCGCCGCTCGTACTCCTCGGGGTTGCCCTGCGAACACAGCCGATCCCCGGACTACCCAACCGGGTCCACGCGCAGGGTGGTGTTCTCGGCGGCGGGGGCCAGCATCGGTTCGAGGGCGCTGGGCTGGTCGCGGTACTTCGACTCGTAGGCCTTGCGGACGCGGTCGTTGATGTAGGACTCCGTCACCGGGTGCAGGGTCACGTCGGTTTCCACGGCGTGAGCGCGCACGCGCGCGCCGCGGGTGTGCATGGCGTGGCGGTACCACCCGCCGGATTGTCCGTACGCGGAGCGGATGTAGAGATCGTTGTCGACGCGCACGACCCAGATGGTGGTCCAGTCCCGCAGTGCGCCGTTCTCGTAGTAGCTGGTGATCTCCAGTTCCTCGGACGATCCGATCCGATCGAGCTGAGCGGTGGTCCAGGCCATGTCGTTACCTCCATCGATCGCGATGCAGTGGGTTCGCCAAGGCTAGGCCGATTTTCCGCCGTGATGCGGCCGCCTCAGCGCGGTTCGGGGAACTTTTCGGCGACCGCGGCGATCAAGGCGCTTGTCCAGCGTTCGAGTATCCGCGCGCCCTCGGCGGCGTCGGCGGTGGTCGGATCGCCGAGTATTCCGTTGGCGCTCACCGCTTTCACACCGCCCGAGCGCAGGCGCGGCATCAGCTCGCGCAGCGGCCGGGTCGTGCCGGGTTCGGCGCGGTGCATCGCGACCAGCTCCGGGGCCAGACGGAGCATGACCGAGGTTTCCGCGTGTCCGGCGTGGGTGTCGTCGGCGGGGCCGGTAGGCGACCACACCAGGGTCGGTCGGGCTTCCGTGGTGAGGAGGCGTTGGGCGGCCCGCAGCGGTTCGAGATTCCCGCCGTGTCCGTTCACCAGGATCACGCCCGCGAATTCGTCTGCCGAGCGCACCAATTCGACGATCAGCAGTTCGAGGGCGCGGTGCCCGATCGACAGTGTTCCCGGGAATCCGGCGTGTTCACCACTGGACCCGTACGGGATCGCCGGCGCCGCAACGACATCCGGACGTGTGGCGACCAAACGGCGGCACAGTTCCACGGCCACGGCGGTGTCGGTGCCCAGCGGTAGATGCGGTCCGTGCTGTTCGGTCGCGCCGAGCGGAATCGCCAGCAGCGGTGCCCGATCGGCCGCGGCGAGGTCGGCCGAGGTCAGATCAGCGAGGCGCATCGCCGTCTCCGTCGGTGCGATACAGCAGCGGCACCACCGGCTCCGCGGTTCGTATGCGCAGACATCCCGCCCACACTCCCAGCCCGTAGGCGAGATCGTCGGCGATGCGCAGCAGTCCGGCCCGCGGATCCCGCCCGGCCGTCACCGCGCGGACCACCACCGGTAGGTAGGCCGCGAGCAGCAACCGGCGTCCCCGGCGACCGAACAACGCTGCGGGCCACCAGATTCGGCGCAGCGCATCGGCGAGCTGACGTCCGGCGGCCAGTTCGGCCTCGCCGACCACCGTCGCGGCCAGCGACGCCGGTAGCCCGGCGGCGCGCAGCCGCCGCAGTTGCCGCACCGGTCCGACGGCCGTCGCGATGCCGAGCCACGGGCGGCCCAGCGCGACCGTGGCCCAGCGGAAGGCGGTGCTGCGGGGCAGGCGCGCGCAGTGCAGATGCCCCGGATGCCGCCGCGCCAGCACGGCAGCGGAGGTGCCGTAGTCGTAGCGCTGCCGCAACCACGCCCGCAGCGTGGTGCGCGGCTCGTGCCGGACCACCGAATCGGGTTGGTAGCGAACAAGTTTCCCGTCGCCCACGAGCCGCCAGATCAGATCGACGTCCTCGCCGTAGCGCAGGCTTTCGTCGAATCCGCCGGCCCGGTCCACGGCCGAGCGGCGCACGACCAGCGCCGCGGTCGGGACGTAGGAGATGCGCCCGCCCGGCCGCACCACCGCCGGTTCGCCACCCATATCCAGGCTCGACCGGTGGGCCTCGTATCTGCCGAGCACGCCGTGCTCGAAAGCCCGCACCCGCGGGGCCACGGCCGCCACCGCCGGATCGTCGAACAGCGGCAGGAGCGGTTCCAGCCAGCCCGGATCGGGCACGATATCGGAATCGAGAAAGGCGATCAGCTCGGTGCGCACCGCCCGGTATCCGCTGTTGCGTGCCGCCGCCGGGCCACGCGCGGACCCGTGCCGGATGATCGTCACGCTCGGCGGTAGCTCCCCGTCCGCGGCGATATGACCGGTGATCGGTTCGGCGGAACCGTCGTCGACCACGATGCGGGAACCCACATCGCAGGTCGCGGCGAGCAGCCGGGTGAGCCCGGCGACGTTGTCCTTGACCGGGACGACGACAGTGACATCGGCGATGGTGTGACCGCCCCGGTCGATCGTCGGATGCGCGACGCCCGCCGCCAGCATCCGCTGCGCCAGCGCCTGCGCGCCCGGGTCACTGCCCACCGGTTCGCCCGCGAACCACGCCCGCACCCGGCGGGCACCGGCGGGGGAGAGGCGCAGCATCCGCAGCGGACTGCCGCCGAGCAGCACTCGTCCGTCGGGCGAGGACCGCAATCGGGCGTCCGGACGCAGCGTGACGGTCACAACGGCACATCCTCCATCGGCACGACCCGGCCGGCATCGGCCGCGTCCGGAACGAACCAGACCAGGCTACGTGTGCGGCCGGAGGGCGTCGCCGGTGGATCTATTCGATCCCGAGGGTGACCTCGGTCGATTTGATCAGCACCTTGACCGCCGATCCCTCGGCGAGCCCGAGATCGTCCACGGCATCGCGGGTGATGGAGGATGTGATCTCGTCTCCGCCGGTGAGGCGGACCCGCACGACCGCCATGGCCGCACCGCGAGTGACCGAGACGACGGTGCCGTCGAGCTGATTCCGGGTGCTCAGGCGCATGCGGCGACCATACGCCCGGGACCGGCTGCGGCGGGGGAGGGCGGAGGCGGCGCGTTCAGCCGATCTCGTTCAGCGCGGGCGCGATCGACACCAGCTGTTCGATGCCGGAGGCGAATTCGGTGCCGATCGGTGCCGGCAGCGCCACCTGGTCCGCACCGGCGTCTCGCCGCGCCCTCAGTCGCGTCCGCGGTCGATGCGGACGGCGCGGCGGGCGTTGGCGATGGCGGAGACGGTGGTGGTGCCGAGGACGCCGTCGCGGTCGAACATCACCGCGGTGCCGACGGCGAGGCCGTGGTGTTCGACGCGTTCGGTCAGTGCGAGGCCGACTTCCCTCTCGGCCGGCAGGCGCGTAATCGCCATCGTCACATCGGGATTGATGTATTCCAGGCCCGCGCTGCCGAGATTGGACACCATATTGGTGACGTCGGCGACCGAGGCCGCGAACTGGAACGGGGTCGGCTCCTCGCCGTCGACCACCGGAATGGCGAAGTGCCAGATACGTTTTCGGGGGCTGTCGCGGAAGGCGTCGGTCCACTCGCCCCAGCCCTCGGATTCGGTGTGGTACAGCCGTTCCGTGTCTAGGGTGGGCCGCCGGCCCGCGGCGGGGGCGGCGGGTATGGTGCCGCCGGACCAGACCTGCCCGGGCGGGGCCTCGCTCGGTCGCAGAAACAGTGCGCTCGCGCGGGCCGCCGGTTGGCCGTCCTGGGTCAGCACCGCATCGACCAGGCAGAGACGGGGGCCTTCGCGGACGATCGTCGCGGAGGTCACCGAGGGGCGCATCCGCACCGCGCGGAACAGATCGAGCGTCCACCGGACCGGCTGCAGATCAGGACGGCCCAGGGTCTCGACCGTCCGCTCGGCCTCGCGCGCCAGCGCGGCGCTGACGGCCGGCCCGCGCATCTGATCCGCACCCCAGCCGCTGCCCGCGCGAGGTTCGGGATGCAGTTCCTCGGTGTCCTCGTGCTTGACGCGGAAGAACGCACTGTTCATGTGGCCGAACTCCTTCCTCACCGGCCGACCACGGCCGGGCAACCACGATCATCGACCGCCGGGGGCCGGCGACCACGTCCGGGGTCGGCGAAGCGTGACCGGGACCGAGGAGATCCGGGCGACCGGATGCGCCGTCGCGGCGATCGAACTGGCCGACGGTTCGGTGACCACGTGGACCACACCCGACATCATCGCCGAGCACATCGGCCCGCGACTGGGGGCGGCGGCTGCCGCGGCGGGCCGGCCGGCACCGCGAACAGTCGTCGTGGTGTCGGCGGCCGTGACCCACGATCCGGACGACCTCAGGCAGGAGTTGGCGCAGACGTTGGCCCCGGCTTCCCGGCTGCCGAGCTACCGGGCTCTGCTGGATCGCCAGCATCTGACCGGTGTGCACGAGACCGCACTGCTGGGGTCCGAAGATGTTGTGGCAGAAGGTATCAGCGCATACGTCCGCGCCGGTGTCACCGATCTGATCGTCAGTGTGCGCGGGGATGCGGCGGCGCAGCAGCGGACTCGAGAGTTGGTTTCGACCGTGCGCCGCGCCGCTCCCACCGCTCGGTGAGGTGAATCACAACCAGCGCAGCAAGCGGTGCCACAGGCGGCGGCGCACGTGCGCTTCGCCGGGCAGGGGCTGGGCTCGGGAGGGTGTGATCGGCCCGGGTTCGCCCACCGGCACGGGTTCCGGGCACGCAACCCGTGACCAGGCGAGATGGGCTTGGGAATGACCGCCGTCCGGTGGCATCAGATGGGTGAGGCGCGGCAATTGCACGGTCGGATCGTCCAGATCCCGGCGGAGTTGATTGCAGAACTGCTCGACCGAGCCGTAGCGATCGACGATCTCCTCGACCAGCAGGGCCGCCGACGGAGTTGCCGTGATCAGTTTGCCGCTCACCGTTCTCCTCACCTCACAGCCCGGACACGATCTGCCGCATACCGGGCCGAACCGTCAATGTCTGCGAATAACCCCCAACACATCCACGGCGAGCCGGGGATATCGGAATCGCTCTCGCTCGAGCTGACCGGACCCCACCGTGGTGATCGTTCCGCACCGGAGCCTAGTCAGAAACGCCGATATCCGCAAACTTCCCGCGCGCTGGTCGGTGGCCCGAAAATACCTGGAGTCCAGTCGTTTTCGAATGGTAGTGTTGGTGTGTTCGGGCATCGGGGGCGGGTCGTGAGCAAGCCTCAGCAAATATTGAGCACATGCTTGGTCGTCGACCGCCCGGGTGTCGCTGCGGGGAATCGGGCGCCGGAATTCTTCGGCGATCCTCGGGAATATCGGGGGAGGGCCGCCGGGTTGCCGATGGGGGTGAAGCGTAGGTGGTGCGCGGAAAGCGGAAGGATACCCCCAAGGTGTGCAGGTCAACGGTGGGATAGGCTGGATCGGTCATGATGTCGGCTTTCCCGGGTCCGGTCGCAGCGGCGCCCAAGACGGTCTACCTCGATCACGCGGCCACGACACCCATGTTCCCGGCCGCCGTCGAGGCGATGACGGCTGTGCTCGGCACGGTCGGTAACGCCTCGTCCCTGCACGGGTCCGGCCGCACCGCACGCCGACTGCTGGAGGAGGCGCGTGAGTCGGTCGCCGCCGATCTCGGGGCGCGTCCCTCCGAGGTGATCTTCACCTCCGGCGGTACGGAAAGCGACAACCTCGCGGTCAAGGGCATCTTCTGGGCCCGTCGCGACGCCGATCCGCGCCGCACCCGCATCCTGGTGAGTTCGGTCGAACACCATGCCGTGCTCGACGCGGTGGACTGGTTGCAGCAGCACGAGGGCGCGCAGGTCACCTTGCTCGACGTCGACGCGGAGGGCGTCGTCTCGCCGGGGGCGCTACGCGCAGCGCTGTCCGCGCACGCCGACGACACCGCCCTGGTCAGCGTGATGTGGGCCAACAACGAGGTCGGCACGATCGAGCCGATTCTCGAATTGGCTTCCGTCGCACAGGAATTCGACATCCCGATGCACAGCGACGCGGTGCAGGCGGCGGCCCAGCTGCCCATCGATTTCGCGACGAGCGGCTTGGCCGCGGCCAGTTTCGCCGGACACAAGGTCGGCGGTCCGCACGGATGCGGTGTCCTGCTGCTGGGCCGGCAGGTGGGCTGCGTCCCGCTGCTGCACGGCGGCGGCCACGAGCGGGATCTGCGATCGGGCACCTCGGATGTGCCGGCCGCGGCCGGAATCGCTGCGGCGCTGCGGGAGACCGTACGGGAAATGCCCGCGCGCACAGTGGAATTGGTCGACCTGCGCGACCGTCTGATCGCCGGTGTGCGCGACGCGATTCCCGGTGCCGTCCTCAACGGCGCCACCGGCGATCGGCGCCTGCCCGGGAACGTCCACTTCACCTTCCCCGGCTGCGAGGGCGATTCCCTGCTGATGCTGCTCGACGCCGCCGGAATCGAGTGCTCGACCGGGTCGGCGTGCAACGCCGGGGTGGCCGCGCCGAGCCATGTACTGCTCGCGATGGGTGTGGAGCCGCGGCAGGCGCGCGGTTCCCTGCGGTTCTCACTCGGCCACACGACGACCGTGGCCGAGATCGACAGAGTGTTGGAAGTTCTGCCGTCCGTGGTGGAACGGGCCGAAGCGGCCGGACTGGCCGGTGCGAAGGGAGGTTCGCGATGAGAGTGCTGGCAGCGATGAGTGGCGGCGTCGATTCCGCCGTGGCCGCCGCGCGTGCGGTCGACGCCGGCCACGAGGTGGTCGGGGTGCACCTGGCCCTGTCGGCCACCCCCGGAACGCTGCGCACCGGATCGCGCGGCTGCTGTTCCAAAGAAGACGCCGGCGATGCGCGCCGCGCCGCCGACGTACTCGGAATCCCGTTCTACGTCTGGGATTTCGCCGACCGCTTCAAAGAGGACGTGATCGACGACTTCGTCGCCGCGTACGCGGCCGGTGAGACGCCGAATCCGTGCCTGCGCTGCAACGAGAAGATCAAGTTCTCGGCGCTGGCCGACCGTGCCGCCGCGCTGGGTTTCGATGCCGTGGTGACCGGCCACTACGCGCAGCTGTCCGACGGTGTGCTGCGCCGCGCCGTCGACGCCGACAAGGATCAGTCCTATGTGCTGGCCGTGCTCACCGCCGACCAGCTGTCGCGGGCGATGTTCCCGGTCGGTGACACCCCGAAGCCGCGTATCCGCGAGGAGGCCGCCGAGCGTGGTCTCGCTGTCGCGAACAAGCCCGACTCGCACGACATCTGCTTCATCCCCTCCGGCGACACCCGCGCATTCCTCGGCGCCTCGATCGGCGTGCGCCCCGGCGCCATCGTCGACAGCGACGGCCGCAAACTGGCCGATCACGAAGGCGTGCACGGATTCACGATCGGCCAGCGCAAGGGGCTCGGGCTGCCCGGCCCCGCCGCGGACGGCCGGCCCCGCTACGTCACCGAGATCGATCCCGATTCCGGCACGGTGCAGGTGGGACCCGCCGAGGATCTGAATGTGTGGACCGTGCATGCGGATCGAGCCGTCTGGACCTCCGGCGAAGTACCGGCCGCACCGTTCGACTGCATCGTGCAGGTGCGGGCGCACGGCGGGATCGCGCCCGCGATCGTGGAGGCGGTCGACGGCGGGTTGATCGCCCGGTTGCGCCGGCCGCTGACCGGTGTGGCGCGCGGACAGGCCGTGGTGGCGTACCTACCGGATCCACTGGGGGACAGGGTGATCGGCAGCGGCACCATCAGCGGCACCGGCCGTGAGCGCGCCGACGAAGCCGGGAAGCTGGTCGCGGACTCGGTGCTGTGACGCCGGTCGTGCCCCGATCGCGGTAGCCGGACGGTCGACCGATCCGGGCCGGTGTGGTCCGCGGACGCGCAGCACGCCGATCGGCCTGCGACCACGGGCGTCGAGCCGGTTTGGGAAGATGCGTCAGCCGGGTCGGTCGATCCGTCGTCACCGGCGCAAACCATCGAGAACGGGTGACACACGTGAGTGACAACGAATCCGGCGACCGGCGGGGAATACCCACAGGCGTGGCTACCGGTGTCGGCTCCTGGCCGGGGACTGATCCGCGCGAAGCCGCCGCCACCATTGTCGGTGAGTTGCCCGCGCTTG
Organism: Nocardia kruczakiae NBRC 101016; assembly: GCF_001612965.1. Classification (GTDB taxonomy): domain Bacteria; phylum Actinomycetota; class Actinomycetes; order Mycobacteriales; family Mycobacteriaceae; genus Nocardia; species Nocardia kruczakiae. Next base: position 106,855 of record NZ_BDBL01000008.1, on the reverse strand, counting down.
CCCACCTGCCCGAATTGCCCGCTCGCGGTGTGGGTTCGGATATGGTCGGGCGCGCCTCGGCGCTGCTGGTCGACATGCAATTCGACACCACCACTCGGGGATATCGCCTGTCCGCCCGCCCGGGGTCGACCGCGCGCCGCGCACACGATCTGCTCCGTACCGATCTGGACGCTCTCGAAGAGATCTGGGAGACAGCGGGTCTGACGGGAACCGGCCGTACCGTCAAGGTGCAGTCGGTCGGCCCGCTGACGCTGGCGGCGCACCTCGAACTGGCGAACGGTCATCGCGTTCTCACCGATTCCGGTGCGGTACGCGATCTGACGGAGTCCCTGGCCGAGGGACTGCGCAATCATGGCGCCGAGGTCGGCAAGCGGCTCGGCGCGGATATCGTCGTGCAACTGGACGAACCGTCGCTGGGTGCCGTTTTGGAGGGCAGTCTGCGCGGGGCCAGCGTCCTGAATACCGTGCGCGCGGTTCCCGAACCGGAGGCGCTGTCCATCCTCGACACGGTCGTGACCGCCCAAACCGGTCCGGTGCTGATCCACTGCTGCGCCGCGCCACCGCCGCTACCGTTCCTGCGCGGAAGTGCCGCTGCCGCAATCGGTTTCGATATGACCACCGTCGCCACCGGCAATCTCGACGCCATCGGTGAACTCCTCGACGCCGGCAAATACCTCGCCGTGGGCCTGGTACCGACGAGTGCTCCGCCGACCCCGCCGAGCTGGCGAGGGCTCGCCGAGCCCGGCGTGCGTCTGGTCGACCGCCTCGGCTTCCCGCGCCGCACGCTCACCGACCGCATCCTGGTCACACCCACTTGCGGCCTGGGCGCCGCGCCACTGACCTGGGCCCGCCGCGCCCTCGACCTGTCCCGCGAGGTGGCCCGCGCCTACGCCGACGACCCGGAGTCCCTCACCTTCGAATAGGGCGCGGTGGGGCCTCTTCGATCACAATCCTGCCGATGGCCCCGGGTTCGGATGGCCGATCTGCCAGTGCTGCGGCTTACCCGGTGGATAGGCGACCGGCAGATCTTCGCCGGGGAACGGCCACTGGTTGACATCCCACGCGAAGCGCCCGTACACGGTCTCGGCGGGCACGCTCGGGCCGGACAGCGTGCCGGTGATCGTCACGAACTGCTCGCCCTGGCCGGCCGGACGCGGGCTCACGCCGGTGATGCGCAGCGTCCCGGCCTCCAGCTGGGCGCGCTGGAATCCACCGAAACGGCCTCGGCCGCGGAAGTTCATCAACAGCGCGACCAGCGCGCCGGCGATCAACACGATGAACACGATCTGCAGCAGCATGCCTCCATGCTAGGCGGACAAACGGGACAGCCTCGAGTGCCGCCGGTCGCATGGCTCAGTTCGAGGTGATCTCGCTGGTGCCGGTCGAGGTGCGGCGCACCTGCCACACCTTGGTGCGCCGGGACTGCGATCGCCCGTTGCCGCGGTCGATCAGGGTGCGGTTACGAGTGGTGAAGATCAACTGCGCGCCCCGGGAGTTGGTCTCCGGATTCTGGAACAGCTGAATCACACGGTCGGCGGTGTCGCCGGTGAGATGGCTGTCGATATCGTCGACCGCCAGGACCCGGCCGGTGTCGAGCGCGTCGAGGACGGTCGGCAGCAGCCGCAGCAGGGCCAGGGTGGCGGTGGATTCGTCGGCGATGTCGAAGGCGGCGTCGATGCCCTCGTGGACCACCCCGAGCCCGACCCCGCGGCGGGCGACCATCCGCGCGTAGAGGGTGTCGCGGGCCGCGCGTAGATTGCTCAGTTCGCGCTCGAGGGCGACGGGTTCCACACCGAGGGTTTCGCGCACCTGCAGCGCATGTGCCGGCGATGCGGCGCAGGCATCCAATTCCTTTGCCATACCGGCGATTTCACCGTCGATGTCGCGCAGGTAGTCCGCGTACATCGGATCGTTCTCGGCCAGCAGCAGATCTTCGATGCCCAGTTCGGCCGAGCGCAGCAGCATCAGCAGCCGTGCGGCGTTGTCCGCGGAGCGGGAGATGTGGCCGCCGAGGCGCTCGGCGATGCGGTGCGGGTCGGCGGGCCCGCGCTGGACGTCGAGCTGGGCGGAGAACCAGCGATAGGCGGGTACCAGCGCCTCGGCATACATCTGCCCGGTCAGGCTGAGCAGCAGCGCATTCGGCCGCACCAGCGGCACGAGAGCGCTGATGCCGAAGCGAACCGGTTCGAACATCGGCCCGATCCGGATCTGTTCGCCCTCGCGCTCGAAGATGATGCGTTTGCGGTTGTGCGGATGCGTATGCAGCCATTCGGCGGTGACATCGGCATTGTCGAGGCGGAACCCGTAGGTGTAGGGCGTGCCCTCCGCGACGAAGGTGGCGGCGAATTCCGAAGGCCGATCGGCGAATCCGAGATGCGGTGTGCGCACCGGTCCGGCGTAGGGATCCCAGCCGGTCACCGAATGCAGGACCGCGTCGCGCATATGGGCCAGTGCGTCGACGAGACCGGATTTGCCACTGGCGGCCGCGCCGTGCACGGCGGTGACGGGCGCGGGCAGCGCTCCGGCCCGGCTCGAGACCAGGCGGAGCTCCTGTGGTTCGGCCAGGGATCGGTGATTGGTCACCTGAAAACTACGCAGCACCCGAGCCATCCTGCCGTCCGCCGTGCGGCGCCGCGACATCAGGTGCGATGTTGCCTCCGGTACAGCGAGGCCAGACAGACCGCGAGGGTGCAGATCTCGGCGACGACGGCGATCATCGCCTGCGGTGCCGGCTGCCAGCCGATTTCGGTGAATCCGAACAGCCCGATCGTCCGCGACAGCACGAAGCCGCCCAGGGCGGCGGCGCTGAGCACCGCAGCCGCCGCGCGCAGGGTCCAGGGGCCGATGAGAACCAGTGCGGCCAGCGCGAAGGCGGCGGCGGCCTGGATGGCGAACGACGGGCCCACGTATTCGATGTAGCGGTAGCCGCGTCCATAGAGTTGGGTGTGCACGACACCGGTGGTGACGAGTCCGGCGCTGATCGCCACGCGCGAGAGAAACCGCGACCGGGCGGGAGAGATCGTGGTCATCGCAGTGTCTGCTCCTTGATCGCGAGCAGCTGCCGGCCCTGCTGGTAGCTCACTTCCCGGATTCCCAGTGCGTCGTGCAGTTTTCCGGCCGGCAACGTCACCGGTTTGGGCGCGGGCCCGTCGCCGGGATGTGGCAGGGGATAGGCGGTGGTCGTCCCGCTGAAGAAGGTGATGTTTCCCTCGGTCTTGGTGAAGAGTTGATGCACATGGCCGTTGAGGCAGGTGACCGAGGAGAAGCGCCGCAGCAGGTTCAGGACCTGCGCGGCATCGTCTGTGCCCCAACCCCATTGGGGATACATGGCGAACAGCGGAATGTGGCTGAAGACGATGATCGGTGTGTCTGCGGACAATCCCGCCACATCGTTGCGGACGAAGTCGATCTGGTCCTGCCCGAGATGACCCAGGTTCTGCGCGTGGAGCGTATTGACCAGGCCGATGACGTGCACGCCCGCGATATCGAAGCTGTACCAGCCGTCACCGCGGGTGCCCTGTCCGAACACGTCGCGGTATCGCTGTCCGCCGTCGTCGGTCGAATCGTGTTCACCGGGCACGGTGAAGATGTGCGGCGTGGACAACCCGGACATCATCTGGCGGACCTGATCGAATTGCGCGGGCGTGGCCAGATGTGTCAGGTCCCCGGTGTGGATGACGAAATCCGGTGTGTACCCGAGCGCATCGACCTGAGCGATCGCCTCGGTGAAGGTGTCGGTGACATTCGCGTTGGCGGTGCCCTGGAATCCGATGTGGCTGTCGCTGATCTGCGCGAAGCGCAGGGTGGGACGTTCGGATGTGGCCGGGGCCGCGCCCGCCACATGGGAGATGACCTCGCCCCCGACCACGGTCAGTCCGACCGCCGCGCCGAACCAGGCGCTGTGGCGGAGCAGTTGCCGCCGGGTCATGGTGTGCGGGTCACGCGGATCGGTGTGCTGCGGATGTTGTTCGGTCACGGGGTCACCACCACGGTCGCGTGCATGAAGGGATGGATCGAGCAGAAGTAGGCGAAGGTGCCCGGCTGGGCGAAGGTGAAGCTGAACGTGGCCCCCGTGCCCATTCCGGGGGAGTGGAACGAGCCGTCGCGCGCCACCACCGTATGCGGTTCCTCGTCGCGATTGGTCCAGGTCACGGTGGTGCCCGCCTTCACGCTCACGGTCTGCGGGCCGAAGGCGAAATTATCGATGGTGACGGCGTTCGGGCCGGCGGCGACGGCCGGCGTCCGGGGTGTGCTCGACATTCCCGGCATGTCCGGCATCGGTGCGGGTGCGCCCGGGGTCATGCCCAGGCCGGGGTCGTCGGAGCGGACGGTGGGAGCGGGTGGGCTCGTGCCCTTGTCGGCAGTTGTCGCGCAGGCCGTCAGCGTCATGACGCCCAGGGCGGCCATCGCGGCGGCGGTGCGATTCAGAACGAGGTGTCGGTGCATCGGATCCGGCCTCCATCCGGTTCCCGCGGAGTGCGGGGCTTCACCGATAGATAGGTGACCGGGTTACAGACCGAGGTCGATATTCAGTTCCGAGGCCGCCCGCAGCGCCCGATGCTGCAGCACCTTCGCATTGGCCACGCTGATCGCGAGTGCGGCGGCCGATTCGCGCACCGACAACCCCTGCAGGAAACGAAGTTCGAGAATCCGGCGGTAGCGTTCGGGCAGTTCGCTCAATACCGCGCGCACGTGCTCCGGCGCGCGGGACTCGGCGGAATCGATTGGCGCCGAACCGGTCTCGTCCGGAATATCATCGTCGATGATCGTGATCTCCCGGCCCATCCGCACTCGCCAGTGCCCGGCGAGCACGGTACGGGCGGTGCTCCGCAGATAGGCGCGCACCTCGGCGACGCTCGCGGTGATCCGCAGCGGCTTCAACGCGGCCACGAACACCTCCGCGGTGAGATCCTCCGCATCCGGTGTGTTGCCGACCTTCGAGAAGATCAGCCCGTAGACCCAGCCGACATTGTCCCGGTACACCTCTTCCCAGCTGGGATAGCGATCCTGCGGTACCAGCCGCAGCTCGCGGCGTCCGGGCTCCTCCGGCGACCGCGACCCGGCCGTGGATCGCCCTGCCATCCCAACCACCCTCCTGCAGCCCGGTGACGCACGCGCCTGTCAGGGATAGATACGGGGTGTGGTTACACGCGGTTCGGCGCGCACGCCGTCACGCCGGTTTCTCCGGTGCGAACACCTCGATCGAGCCGTTCGATTCACGAACCTGCAGCCGCGGCAGGGGAGCCGGCGTGCGGGGCAGTTCGTGGGTCACGACCTCGCCCTCGAAACCGAAGGAGGTCGAGTGGCACGGGCAGCGCAGGCGCGCCGCGGCGGCGTCCAGCCACAACTTGCACCCCTGGTGGGTGCAGATTCCCGACAGCGCGTAGACGACCCCGCCGCGGCGGCGGAGGAAGCCGTTGACCGCGCCGAGCTCGAACGGCGCGGTTGCCCCGTCCGGAAGTTCGGTGCTGGCGAGGACCGGTTGCCAGGTGCCGTGCGACGGTACGAGCGTCTGCTGTGCGGCGGGAACTTTCGGCTCGCCGGATCCGCTCAGCAGCGTGTGGTCGATCACCCCGCCCGCCGCGGCCGCGGCGGCCACCGAGGTGCCGATCAGCACGGTGCGCCGGGTGGGACGCCGGGTGCGCGCACCCGTATCGGCGGCGGGCTCGTCGAGGTCCTCGGCCAGGCGATGGTGCAGCCGGGCGATGAACTCCTCGTCCGGGCTGCCCGCACCGGTCCGGGCCGACCGCAGCGCGATCGCGGCGCGGATCTGGGCGGCGTCGTCATCGTCGGGCCGGAAACCGCGCGGGCTGCGGCCGGCCAGGATGTCGTCGACGTAGCGCTCCACGTCTTTGCTGCTCACAGCGAGCCTCCTGATCCGGGACGGGCGGCCGATCGCAACGCCAGACGCTGGCGTGCCTCGGCCTCGGGAACGCTGACACCGAGCCGCGCCGCGGTGTCCTGTATCGAAAGTCCTTGCAGGAAGCGCAATTCGAGGATGCGCCGATAGGGCTCCGGCAGTTCGGCGAGCAGATCACCGACCGCCGCGGCCGGTGTGGCCGAGGTGGTGGCGGGCGACTCGGCGTCGATCGCGGTGATTTCCCGGCCCACCCGTGAGAGCCAGTAGCGGGCCAGCACCGAGCGCGCGGTATCGCGCAGCAGCGCGGGAATCCGCGACGGTTCCGCATCGAGGGGGGAGGCCCCGATGGGCGATGCTTCCAGCGCTGTCATGAACACCTCCGTCGTCAGCTCCTCGGCGTCGGGCGCGGCGCCCACCTTCGCGAGCATCAGCGCGTACACCCAGTCGACATTGCCGTGGAAGATCTCCTCCCAGTCGGCGTGGTCGTCGCGGGACGGCGGCGCCGGTGTGGGCGCCGGCTCGGGCTGCCCGCTCATCTGCCGCCGCCCTCCTCTCCGATGTCGCCGCGCTCGATGCGGCCCGATCCGGGGCCGATCGGGTCTGCGGAGACCGTGCCTGCCGAGAACTGTGCCGCCATCAATTAGATAGCAGGGCGGTTACACACACCACCGGTTACGCGCCACGCGTCGGATCGAGTGCGGCGGCGCGTAACCACCACCCCTATCTGCAGGTACCACGACTGCGAGGAGTGAAGAACATGAACGTGGCATTCGGTGTGCAGTGCGCACGAGTCGCGGCGGCCGGCGTCGCTCTCGCCGGTGCGATCGCGGCGGCGGCCCCTGGTGACGCTGCCGGGCCGTTCGCCCGCGAGGTCGTCGAACCGGTTGCCGCGCAATGCCTCTGGGCCGACACCGCGCATCCGCGCGGAGACGTCGTCACCGCGGGTGGGTGGAGTTACCGCTGCGGTACCGACGCCGCCGGCGCGGCGCGGTGGATCCGCGGGGCGGCGGCCCCCGGTCCGAGTACGGTGCCCAATCCGGGTGCGGCGACTGCGCCCGCCGGGAATTTCAGTGCGGGAGCCCGGCAACCCGGAACCGAATACACCGACTACTGCGTGGGCGACCAGCTGATCGAAGGACGCGACAACGTCTACGAGGTCGCCGCGAGCGGAGACGGTCTGCTGTTCTGGCGGCCGGTCACGGCCGCGGATTCGTGGGCCTTCGACCCCGGCACCCACCGGGCGCCGCCGTCGGCGCGCGGTTCGAGCCTCTGCCGGGACAGTCAACTCCTCTGAATTCGGGGCCGCCGGGGTACATGGGCCTCGGCACATCGGCGAGTGAACGACCGGCGCGCGGGTAATCGCTCTGCCGAGCGGAGTTGTCGCGATGCCGCGCCCCTAGGGCCCGGCGGTCGCGAGGGCTTCGGTGCGAAAAGTGCGGCGGCCGACGGCGAAGTTCGCCCGGTTCGTGTCGGTGGGACGCGAATCGGCGCGATCTCCGTAAGGTCGCCGGTGTCGACGAAAGGGGCCCTCCGGGATGTTCGAGCGGGTAGTGCAGAAGTCGGTGGAGACCTTCGTGCGGGCGGGGACGGGGGTGCAGGAGCCGCTGGCGGCCAAGTACGTCCACCGGCTACGACGCAAGCATCCGGAGCGCACGCCGGAGGACATCGAGACCGGTCTGCGGTGGCGCTATCTGGGCGCGGTGACCGTCAGCGGCACACTCGCGGGTCTGTCGGCCGCGGTGCCCGGCGTGGGCACGATCATCGGGCTGGCGGCCAGCGGCGTGGAATCGGTCTTCTTCATGGAGGCCTCGGCGTTCTACGCGGTCTCGGTGGGGGAATTGCACGGGATGCGCGCGATGCCGCAGCAGCAGCGCCGGGCGCTCGTGGCGGCGGTGGTCCTGGGTGAGGGCGGGGCGCAACTACTCGGGAAGGGTGCCGGGCAGTCGGCCAAGGATTGGGCCTCGGCGGTGGCGGACAAACTTCCGGTGGTTCGCTCGATCGACAACCCGATGGCGCGCAAATTCATCGTCGGCTTCATCGCCAAGCGCGGAGCGTTGCTGTTCGGCCGGGTGCTGCCCGCCGGTCTCGGTGCGATCATCGGCGGCACCGGTAACTACGCGATGGGCCGGGCGGTGCTCGCGAACGCGGATCGCACCTTCGAATCGGCGCCCCCGTCCTGGCCGGACGACGTCCGGGCCGCCGTGAACGCCTGATTCCGACGTGCCCGATCGGTCCACGAGCATGTCGGTGGGCTGGGCTAATGTGCCAGAGGTGAGCGAAACCGGGATCGAGGACGCACGTGCCGCCGAGGCGGCCGACGCCGCCCAGGCGGCGACGGCCGATGAGCGCACCGAATGGCAGCAGCTGGCCGAGCAGGTCCGCGAACACCAGTTCCGGTACTACGTGCGCGATGCGCCGATCATCTCCGACGGCGAGTTCGACGCGCTGTTCCAGCGGCTGCTGGCGTTGGAGGAGGCGCATCCGGACCTGCGTACGCCCGATTCGCCGACGCAGCTGGTCGGCGGCGGCTTCGCCACCGAATTCACCGCGGTCGACCATCTCGAGCGCATGCTCTCGCTGGACAACGTGTTCGACGAGGACGAGATGCGCACCTGGATCAGCCGGGTGGTCGCCGAAACCGGCGCCGATACGCACTTCGTGTGCGAGGTGAAGATCGACGGTGTGGCGCTGAACCTCGTCTACGAGAACGGCCGCCTGGTGCGCGGCGCCACCCGTGGTGACGGCCGCACCGGTGAGGACGTCACCCTCAACGCGCGCACGATCGAAGACATCCCCGAACAGCTCACGCCCACAACGGAATTCCCGATTCCGGAACTGCTCGAGGTTCGTGGTGAGGTGTACTTCCGGCTCGAGGACTTCGAGAATCTGAACGCGGCAATCGTCGCCGAGGGCAAGCCGCCGTACGCGAATCCGCGCAACACCGCCGCCGGATCGCTGCGGCAGAAGGATCCGGCGGTCACCTCCCGGCGCCGGCTGCGCATGATCTGTCACGGCTTCGGCCGGATGGTCGGATTCAGCCCGTCCTCGCAGTACGAGGCGTATCAGGCGCTGGCGGCCTGGGGGCTGCCCGTCTCGGCGCACACCGTGCGCGTGCAGGGGGCCGAGGCGGTGGTCGAGCGCATTCGCTACTGGGGCGAGCACCGCCACGACATCGAGCACGAAATCGACGGCCAGGTGATCAAGGTCGACGAGTTCACCCTGCAACGCCGCCTCGGCAGCACCTCGCGCGCCCCGCGCTGGGCCATCGCCTACAAGTACCCGCCCGAGGAGGCCACCACCCGCCTGCTCGACATCCAGGTCAACGTCGGCCGCACCGGCCGGGTCACGCCGTTCGCGGTGATGGAACCGGTGACCGTCGCCGGTTCCACGGTCGCGATGGCGACGCTGCACAACGCCTCGGAGGTCGAGCGCAAGGGTGTGCTGATCGGCGATACCGTCACCATCCGCAAGGCCGGCGATGTCATTCCCGAGGTGCTCGGCCCGGTGGTCGACGTGCGCGACGGCAGCGAACGGCGCTTCGTCATGCCCACCCACTGCCCGGAATGCGGCACCGAACTCGCTCCCGCGAAGGAGGGCGATGCCGATATCCGGTGCCCGAACCAGCGGCACTGCCCCGCGCAGCTGCGGGAGCGGGTGTTCCACATGGCCGGGCGCGGCGCCTTCGATATCGAGGCGTTGGGTTACGAGGCGGCGATCGACCTGCTGAAGTCGGGCGCGATCTCGGACGAGGGCGACCTGTTCGACCTGAACGAGGAGAAACTGCTCGGCACAACGCTTTTCGTCAACAAGAGCGGCACGCTCTCGGCCAACGGCAAACGCCTGCTGCAGAATCTGGACACCGCGAAGGACCGTCCGCTGTGGCGGGTGCTGGTGGCCTTGTCCATCCGCCACGTCGGCCCGACCGCGGCGCGCGCCCTGGCGGCCGAGCTGGGCAGTATGGCTGCGATCGAGGAGGCGTCGGCCGAGGCGCTGGCGGCCGTCGACGGCGTCGGCCCGACCATCGCGGCCGCGGTGAAGGAATGGTTCACCGTCGACTGGCACCGCGCCATCGTCGAGAAGTGGCGTGCGGCCGGGGTGCGGATGGAGGACGAGCGCGACACATCCATCGAACGCAACCTCGAGGGGCTGTCGATCGTGGTCACCGGCTCCCTGCAAGGGTTCTCCCGCGACGAGGCCAAGGAAGCGATCCTGATGCGCGGCGGCAAGGCGGCCGGATCCGTCTCGAAGAAAACGGCTTTCGTGGTGATCGGTGACGCCCCGGGGACCAAGGCGGCCAAGGCGGAGGAACTCGGTGTGCCCATTCTCGACGAGGACGGGTTCCGCACGCTCTTGGCGGAGGGGCCCGATGCGGTGCGGCCGGAGTCCGATACCGAGGACGAATCGGACTGAGCATGGATCAGTGGGATACGCGGGTGCGGATTCGCCGCGCCCGCACGGACGATTTCGCGGCGATCGCACAGCTGACGGTCGACACCTACGTCGGCGAGGGGCACGTGCATCCCGAAAGTCCCTATGTGGCCGAACTTTCCGACACCGAGACCAGAGCGCGCGAAGCCGAGGTCCTCGTCGCCGAGCGCGACGGAGACCTGCTGGGTTCATTGACCATCGCGCGGCCCGGCACCCTGTACGCGGATATCGCGCGGGCGGGTGAACTGGAGTTCCGCATGCTCGCGGTCGCCAAGCGCGCCCGCGGCGCCGGCGTCGGCACCGCCCTGGTCCGCACCGTCGTCGAGACGGCCCGGGCGGAGAACTTCGCCGCCGTCGTGTTGACAACGATGCCCGGGATGGCCGACGCCCGGCGCATCTACCAGCGGATGGGTTTCGGTCATGTGCCGGAACGGGATTGGCACACCGACGCCGGGCTGCCGCTCACCGTCATGCGGCTGGCACTCACGCCCGGCGCGTAGGACCGGACGGCGCGACGCGAGCAGGAGCCGCTACCCCAGCTCCTGTTCGCCGAAGGCGCTGCGCCGCAACCGGTTCAGCTCAGTACGGTGGCGACGATGCCCGCCAGATAACCCAGCCGCGCGACCTCGGACGGACGGAAATCCGGTCCGCCGGGGCGGCCGAGCAGCAGCGCCTTACCGGTGTTGCCGAGTGGGGCGGCCGCCAGTTTGGTGTCCATGTCCCGCCAGATCTGCGGGACCCAGTCGGCCTCGGGATCGAGGGCCGTCGGCTTCTCGAGCGGCATCCACGGCACACTGCCGGCCTGCGTCTCGGGTGCGCTGGCGCTGCCGACCAGACGCTGGCCGCCGCCGTGCGGCCCCAGGTCCATCACGGTGCTCCATCCGACCTGCAGGACGCGCGGGACGCCGTCGACCAGCACCTGCAGCCGGTCGTCGCGCGCGGTGGCGACCTGGTCGATCAGCTCCAGTTCGCGATGGGTGTCGAGAATGCCGGAATAGGGACGCAGCGAATCGACCCGCACATCGGCGAGCGATTCGGCCGCGGTGATCAGGGTGTCGGGCAATGCGCCCGACGGAACTTCCACCACCAGATCGTCGATCGCATATCCTGCGCCGCGTTCGACGACATCCAGCGAGAGGATGTCGGCGCCGACGGAGCCCAGCGCTACTGCGAGTGAACCGAGACTTCCTGGGCGATCCGGAAGCTGCACGCGAAGCAGATATGACACGTGCTTGCCTTCCTTTCCTGTGCGACCGAGACTTTCGGACGTATACCCGAGTCTCGCAATACTTACACCCACTGCTTCCAGCAAACGATTCGAAGCCGGGGCAGTGAGGTACGCCACATCCATTGTCGGCCGAACCCCCGGTGCCGTGCCAGTGCTGTTCCGATGACGTTGTGATGTCAACCTTGTTTCCGGCGCGCACCGCAACGATCAGCGCAGCCCGACCGTGACCGGATGGCTACAAAGCGCACCCATTAGGCTGTGTTGTCCGAGCCTAATGGGGAGGCCCTGCGTGGTTACGCATCCGCTGCCGCCTCCGGGCCTTGACCCCATTAGGCTGTCCCATGCGCAGCGCCCTGCGCCATCGACACGCACCAACCTGCCGAAAGGGGATTCGCGGTGTCCGCCATCTCCCGCGACGAGGTCGCACACCTCGCCCGGTTGTCCCGGCTCGCCCTCACCGACGAAGAGCTCGATCTGTATGCCGGTCAGCTGGATTCGATCCTGAGTCACGTGCAGGTCATCACCGAGGTCGCCGCCGACGTACCGGCCACCGCGTCGCCGAACCCGACCGCCAACGTCACCCGCCCGGATGTGGTCGTCCCCGGGCTCAGCCCGGACGAGGCGCTGTCCGGCGCTCCCGCGGTCGACGAGCAGCGGTTCATGGTTCCGCAGATCCTGGGAGAAGGCGAGTGATGAGCGGCGATCTGACGAAACTGTCCGCGGCCGAGCTGGCGGAGAAGATCCACGGCCGCGAGGTGTCCTCGGTGCAGGTCACCGAGGCGCATCTGCAGCGCATCGCCGAGGTCGACGGTGAGCTGAACGCCTTCCTGCACGTGGCCGGCGAGCAGGCGCTGGCGACCGCCGCCGAGGTCGACGCCGCGATCGCCGCGGGCACCGTGGCCTCGCCGCTGGCGGGAGTTCCGTTGGCGCTCAAGGACGTTTTCACCACCACGGACATGCCGACCACCTGCGCGTCGAAAATTCTCGAGGGCTGGGTGTCGCCCTACGACGCGACCGTGACGGCCAAGCTGCGCGCCGCCGGCATCCCGATCCTGGGCAAGACGAACATGGACGAGTTCGCGATGGGTTCGTCCACCGAGAACTCCGCCTACGGCCCGACCCGCAACCCGTGGGACACCAGCCGCATCCCCGGCGGATCCGGCGGCGGTTCGGCGGCGGCCCTGGCCTCGTATCAGGCGCCGCTGGCGATCGGCACCGACACCGGCGGTTCCATCCGTCAGCCCGCCGCGGTCACCGCGACCGTCGGTACCAAGCCGACCTATGGCACCGTGTCCCGCTACGGCCTGGTCGCCTGCGCGTCGTCGCTGGACCAGGGCGGCCCGTGCGGTCGCACCGTGCTCGACACCGCGTTGTTGCACGAGGTGATCGCCGGTTACGACCCGAAGGACTCGACCTCGCGTGACGTGCCGGTTCCGGCGCTCGTGGAGGCCGCTCGCGCCGGTGCGCGCGGCGATCTGGCCGGGGTACGGGTCGGCGTGGTCAAGGAGCTGCATTCCGACAGCTACCAGCCGGGTGTGCTCGCCTCCTTCGACGCGGCGGTGGCGCAGCTGAAGGATCTGGGCGCCGAGGTGGTCGAGGTGTCGTGCCCGCACTTCGAATACGCGCTGGCGTCCTACTACCTGATCCTGCCGAGTGAGGTGTCGTCCAACCTGGCTCGGTTCGACGCCATGCGGTACGGCCTGCGCGTCGGCGACGACGGCAGCCACTCCGCGGAGCAGGTCATGTCGCTGACCCGCGAGGCGGGCTTCGGCCCGGAAGTCAAGCGCCGCATCATGATCGGCACCTACGCGCTCTCGGCCGGCTACTACGACGCCTACTACGGTCAGGCGCTGAAGGTGCGGACCCTGATCGCGCAGGACTTCGACAAGGCCTACGAGAGCGTCGATGTGCTGGTCTCGCCGACCAGCCCGTTCACGCCGTGGAAGCTGGGGGAGAAGGTGAACGATCCGCTGGCGATGTACCTGTCGGACCTGTGCACGCTCCCGACCAACCTGGCCGGGCACTGCGCGATGTCGGTGCCTTCGGGACTGTCCGCCGACGACGGCCTGCCGGTGGGCCTGCAGATCATGGCGCCGGCGCTGGCCGACGACCGGCTCTACCGCGTGGGCGCCGCCTACGAGGCCGCGCGCGGTCCGATCGCCTGAGCGCAGCCGATCGGCGGGCTCGTTCCCGCCCGGAAGCGGCGGTGCGGCGGCGGACCGAGGAGGTCACGCCGCCGCGCCGATCGGCCGGTTACGGCCGCGGCCACGGGCGGCCGTCGAGCCGCTCGATATCGGTGTTGAAGCGCTGCAGATAGTCGGCGAAACGCGCGACGTCGTCGGGTGACCAGCCCTCCAGAACGCGGCCCAGCCCTTCGATATTGGCGTCGCGTTCGGCGTCGAGGCTCTCCTCGCCGGCCGGTGTGATGCGGAACTTGCGGGCCATCCCGCCCTCAGGATCGGGGATCCGCTCGACATGTCCGGCGCGCAGCAGCGCCGCGGTCTGGCGGTTCAGCGTGGAGGCGTCGAGGCCGAACGCGTCGCTGAGCTGACCGATCGACATCGGGCCCTCGATGGCGAGCCGGCTGAGCAGCAGGTAGGCGCTGCGATCGAGGCGGGTGCCGTCGCGGCGATAGCGCGGGTGAATGGTGTAGCGGCCGAGCAGCATGGTCTCGAATTCCACCAGATTCGTGGGCTTGTCCATGCCGTCCTTCCGCCGATTTACAGTTCTGACCTGCGAGAACCGGTATAGCACACGGTGGGGGCCGGGTGGGCACGGTGGTCGGCTGGGGGGAGCCGATGCCGTGACCGCCCCGGCCGCCGTCATCGACATCAGCAACTCCCGAGCGCGGTGCCCTGATCCGATCCGTAGCGGTGGCCGTGGCCGGGGCCCGGGGCGAGGGCGGAGAGCATATCGGCGGTGGTCTGCACCCAGCTCAGCCCCGGGAGCCACATCGGGTGTGGTGCGTCGTGGCGGGTCCCGGTGAGATCGGGTGCGCGCCACAGCAATCGCGGCGACCACTGCACCACCGGATCGGAGGAGTTGGCGAGGACGGTCGCGCCGCCGCGGTGCACCGCCGACGCCGGTGGGCCCGCCCACAGCGCGGCGCAGACCCGGGCGCTTTCGTCGCGATCGTCGGCGAAGATCGCGCTGCCGGCGGTCGCGCCCAGGCTCTGCCCGTACACATAGAGCTTCGGTGGATGGGCCAGGCCGGCCAGGTGTCGCTCGATGCCGGTGAACAGGGCCCGTGCCGAGCGCTCGGCGTCGGCCCGGGCGAACAGGAAGGTCGCCCAGCTGGGCGCCTGCGAATACTGCATGCCGACCAGCGTCGCGTCGCCGTCGAACCGCTCGTCCAGGCCGCGGGCGGCGCCGGCGTCGAGCCACCCCGATCCGGTCGGCACCATCACCACGAGGTGCCCGCGATCGAATCCGCCGGACCGCTCGATCTCCCGAACGGCCAGGGCGACACGGGAATCGAGATCCGGTGCGGAATCCATGCCGATGTACACGCGGACCGATCGGCCGCGTTCGGCGACGAATTTGCGCCCCTCCGCTCCGAGCGAGGCCCAGCTCACCGCCGATTCCGGACTGCCCGAGCGGGTGTAGGAAACCGGCCGCACCACCGTCGGGTCCATGGCGGCGTCGGCCGAGGCGAATGCCGACCGCTGCCAATCCACGACGGCCGGAAGCAGGGCGAACTGGCAGGCCAGGACGGTGGCAGTGACCAGTGCCGCCGCTCGCAGGCGCCCCACATACCGTGCCGCCCAGCGCAATCCGCGCAGGATGAGCACGATCGGAACGACCACCGCGACGACGCCGATCGCCCAGTGCAGCCAGTACCGCACACCGACCGGCGGAAAA
Source organism: Nocardia kruczakiae NBRC 101016 (assembly GCF_001612965.1). GTDB lineage: Bacteria > Actinomycetota > Actinomycetes > Mycobacteriales > Mycobacteriaceae > Nocardia > Nocardia kruczakiae. The sequence goes on along the minus strand of NZ_BDBL01000008.1, from coordinate 91,478 downwards.
TCCATCGCCGCCCGCAGCCGATTCTGCCAATACCAGGCGTGGGTGAGCGCGGCACCGGCCACGGCACAGCATGCGATCACGATCGCAGTCCGGAACCGCCTCGTTCGCGCCTCCGTGTCGATCGCCCAGTGTCCCAACACCTTCCGGCCGAGACCGGCCACACCCAGCGCGATGAGCACCAGCAGGGCGGTCAGCAACGCCTGCGCGACCGAGGTGCGAGGAAGCAGTCCCGGCGCCAGCGACGCGGAAATACCCGCCGCCGAGGCCACCAGGGTGCCGGTCCGGGGCTTGCCGATGGTGGCGAGGCGGCGGACAACCGCGCGGAGTGCATTACGCGCCCGCTCGAAAGAGTGGGAAGACGGTGTTGTGCCGGTCGTCCCGCCGGGCGACGGTGGTGCGAAACATGTGCCCGGCGTCGTTGTCTTTCGTCGGCCGCTCGCCGGTTGTGTTCGCGAAATCTCTCGTCGTGCACCCGGACGCCGCAACGGTGAAAGTTCCAGCGCCGTAACGGCCGGCCGCGCCTGTTCCGGCGCCCATGCGCCGCCTCCCGCTGCCACTGTCGCCGGAGCGCCGAGCCACAGGCCTATCCCGTCGACACCTCGCACGGTAACGCTGCGTAGCTGAACAGCGTTGCGCGACAACCATTCGCGCGCCCCTCGTGCGGTCCGTGATGCCGCTGCACCGATGCGTGCGGGGAGAACGCGACCGTCGCGATTGCCGGTACTCCCACCCGAGCGCCGGTTCCACATGCGCCCGGCCGATGCGCCACGAGAATCCGACCACGGCGACCACCGAGTCGCCGGTGGCGCTGTGCATTGTCCTTCCCGACGCGGCCGGATGGTGCGGCGGACGATGGCGAACAACGCCGCCACCATCAGCAGCACCATGGCGAGCCGGGCGAGGACGTGAACCACCTGCGGGCCGAGATCCGTTCCGGACAGCTGTCGGCCGAACAGGTATTCGGGCATCGGCGCGGCGTAGTTCTGCCGGCGGGAGTTCAGATCCACCGCCGCGGTGGCGATGGACGCCATCGTGGCGCAGCGGGTGTGGGCGAGCAGATCGCCGCGGGTATCGCAGGCGGCGAACATGCGGGTTTCGAGGGCGTTGTCGATGGCCCGGCGCGCCCACGGGCCGAGGGGATGGCCGCGGACTTCGGCGTAGCGCAGCAGGTCGTAGCCGAGGTCGTGGGCCTTGCAGGCGGTGTCGAATTCGGCGGGTAGCGGAATCGGTGAGGAGCACTCACCGGAGGGGTCGACCGGCATACCGGCCAGCTGCACCGGCCGATACCCCTGTGTCGCAGCGAAATCCGCGGGAATCACCGCCAACTCCGGCCGGTCACCGGTCAGCGCCCGCACCGCGTCCCGCGCGCCCGTATTCTCCGGCGCGGGCCCGACCTCGGCCGCCCCCGCCCCCGGAGACAACGAGACGAGTCCCGCGATCAGCGCCGCGACAACGGCAACGAATGCGAGGAGCGCGCGCAACTTCCCACGCCGCCAATGCTTTTCGCTGTTCCCGCGCCTTCCGGTCCGACCCGGCATGGCGGGTGACGACTTGCCGTCGTGCCCGTGCCCGTGCCCCGCCCGATGGCCGTCGCGGCCCGGCCCGGCGTCGACCACCGTGGTCCCGCTGTCCCCGCGCGGCGTCCCACCCGCATCCGCAATATCGCTCATAGCGGTCGAAGGTAGGAATCGGGGACCGGCGCACACCTCCCGCTGCGGATCGATTTCGGTACCGCTACCGGGGTGCGCGCGTGCAGCGGTGTCATACCGGGGTAGGGGGTGGGATGTCGAACCCGGGGGTGAGGACGGATCGCCGGCGACTTCCTAGGCTCGTCACCATGACACGGGCGATACGAGTGGCGCGGCAGGCGCGGGCGGCGGCGCGAACTCCGGGCCGCGCGCGGCTGTGGTTCGACATGGCGACGGTGGTGGTCGTGGGAACGCTGTTCGCGGTCGGCTGGCCCACCCTGCACCTCACCCACCAGGTGCCGGCCGGCGCACAGCCGTTCATCGCCGCGCTGGCCGTATTCCCGCTGGCACTGATCCGCGTCAATCCGGCTCTGGGCTGGGCCATCTCCGCCGGCGCGGCCTTGCTGATGGCGCTGGCCATCCCCCATCAGCCGGGTAACGACCTGCCGTTCCAGGTCGTCCACATCCTGGTGCTGTTCACGCTGCTGTTCGCGGTGGCGGTGCGAGCGCCGATGCAGATCGTGCTGATCGCCTGGATCGCGTCGTCACTGCTGTTCGCGACCACCATGGCCGGAACCAGCTCGTTCGCCGAGGCGGGGTTCGGCTGGCCGCTGGCGATGACCGGACTGGTCGGATTCGGTCTGCTGGTGCGCTGGTTGGTGCTGTCGCGGCAGGCGCTGGTGCGGCAGGAGGAGCAGAACGAACTGGAACGGGCTCGCCGCGCGATCCTCGAGGAGAAGGCCCGCATCGCGCGCGATCTGCACGATGTGGTCGCCCACCACATGTCGATGGTCGTGGTGCAGGCGCAGACCGCGCCCTACCGGGTGCCGGACGTCTCCGAGGCGGCCCGCGCGGAATTCGATTCCATCGGGGCCTCCGCCCGGGAAGCGCTCAACGAGATCCGCAGCATGCTCGGCGTCCTGCGCAGCGACGGTCAGCTGCCCGAACACGCCCCGCAACCGGTCGCCGCCGACGTGATGGCGATGTTGGACGGGGTGCGTCGCGCGGGTGTGCACATCGACTGGACCATCGACGGTTCGCTGGCCGCGGTGCCCGATACCGTCGGCCTCGCGCTGTACCGGATCGTGCAGGAGTCGCTGTCGAACGTGTCCCGGCACGCGCCGGGTGCGGCGGTCACCGTGACCGTGACGGTGACCGCACAGGCGGTGGAGGTGCTGGTGGCCAACAACGCCGGGACGGGCGGGGCGCCGGTGGGGAGTTCGGACGGCAGCGGCATCTCCGGTATGCGGGCCCGGGCGGAATCCATCGGCGGCATGCTGGCCGCCGGCCCGCGCTCCGAAGGTGGCTTCCAGGTGTATGCGCGGTTACCGATCCACGTCGAGGAAGGAACCCTCGAGGCAGCCGCCGCGACCGCCCTGCCGGGCGCGCGGAACTGAGCCGGCCGTCGTGTAAGACTTAGCGGCGATGCTCACCTATTTCCAAGCCATCGTGATCGGCGCGCTGCAGGGCGTCACCGAATTGTTCCCCATCTCCAGCCTGGGCCATTCCGTGCTGGTGCCGGCCTGGCTGGGCGGCAGCTGGGAGAAATTGGTCACCGAGGGCGACTCCGACAACGGCACCCCGTACCTGGCCTTCGTGGTCGCCTTGCACGTGGCGACCGCGATCGCGCTGCTGGGCTATTACTGGCGGGATTGGCGCGACATCATCGTCGGCTTCGTGACCACGCTGCGCACCCGGCGCATCGAGACCTCCTCGCAGCGGCTGGCCTGGCTGATCGTGCTGGCGACCATTCCCGTGGGCGTGCTCGGCCTGCTGCTGGAACATCCGCTGCGCACGATGTTCGCGACGCCGATCTACGCGAGTATCTTCCTCACCCTCAACGGTGTGGTGCTGATCGTCGGCGAGGGACTGCGACGGCGCAACGCACCGTCGCTGGCCGAATACGGTCGCCGCTTCGCCGCCGACGAGGCCCGCGCCGACGCGCAGGCGCGAGGGGTGGCGCTCCAAGAGGATCTCGAGGTCCCCTCCGACGAGCGGCTGGCGGCGCTGTCGGTCAAGGATGCCCTCGGCATCGGCTTGGCCCAATCCGGTGCGCTGCTGGCCGGATTCAGCCGCTCCGGTCTCACGATGGTCGGTGGTCTGCTGCGCGGACTCGACCACGAGGACACCGCGAAATTCGCCTTCCTGCTCGCCACCCCGGTGATCCTGGCCGCGGGTGTGCTGAAGCTGCCGGAACTGGCCGGTCCGGAGGCCGCCGGAATCCACGGACAGGCGCTGGTCGGCGCGATCGTCGCCGGCCTCGCGGCATGGTTCGCGGTGCGATTCCTGGAGCGGTTCTTCAAGTCCCGCACGCTGCTGCCGTTCGCGGTCTACTGCTTGGTGGCGGGCCTGCTGTCGATCGTCAGATTCCTCTGAGGCGGGTATGCCCATCACCGTATTGATCGCAGACGATCAGGCGATGGTCCGGCAGGGATTCGGCGCGCTGCTGGCCGCACAGCCCGATATCAGCGTCATCGGCGACGCGGCCAACGGCGCGATCGCGGTGGCCGAGGCCAAGCGGCTGCGACCCGATGTGGTGCTGATGGATGTGCGCATGCCGGAGATGAACGGGCTCGAGGCGGCGCGCGCCATCCTGGCCGCCGGATTCGATCCGCCGGTGCGGGTGTTGATGCTGACCACCTTCGATATCGACGACTACGTGTACGAGGCATTGGGCCTGGGCGCCAGCGGATTCCTGCTCAAGGACGCACCCGCCGACGAACTGGTGCGCGCGGTGCGCGTCGTGGCCGAGGGGCAGGCGCTGCTCGCGCCGACGGTCACCCGCCGGTTGATCGCCGATGTCACTCGCCGTCGCGCCCGCCCCAAACCTGCCCCCGCCCTGAACGCGCTGACCCCGCGCGAACGCGAGGTCCTCGAGCTGATCGCCAAGGGCATGTCCAACACCGAGATCGCCGAGGCGCTGTTCGTCGCCGAGCAGACCGTGAAAACCCATGTGTCCAAGGTGTTTTCCAAACTCGATCTGCGTGACCGCGCGCAAGCCGTGGTGATCGCCTACGAATCCGGCCTGGTCACGCCGGGTTGAGCGATCCGGGTAGGATCCCCACCTGGTACGTCGCCGGAAGGGGGAACGTAGGTGTTGAACAACGGTGACGTGTTCGCCGGCTTCACCGTGGAGCGACTGCTCGGTCAGGGAGGGATGGGATCGGTCTATCTGGCGCGGCATCCGCGTCTGCCCCGGTTGACCGCGCTGAAACTGCTGAATCGTGAGCTGTACACCGATGCCGAGATCCGCGCCCGCTTCGAACGCGAGGCCGATCTGTGCGCACAACTCGACCATCCCGGCATCGTCGCCGTGTACGACCGCGGCGTCGAGGACGATCAGCTGTGGATCTGCATGCAATACGTCGACGGTGTCGACGCCGCCACGGTCGATCCGCTGACGTTGCCGCCCGAGCGCGCGGTGCAGATCGTCGAAGGTGTCGCCGACGCACTGGATTACGCGCACGGCAACGGTGTGCTGCACCGAGATGTGAAGCCCGCCAACATCCTGCTGGCCCGGGCGGTGAGCGGCAAGGGGGAGCGGGTCTTCCTCACCGATTTCGGAATCGCCCGGCTGCGTGAGGATTCCACGCACCTCACCCAGGCCGGCATGTTCACCGCCACCCTGGCCTACGCCTCACCGGAACAGATGACCGGTGTCGAACTCGACCACCGCTCCGATCAGTATTCGCTGGCGTGCGCCCTGTACTGGCTGCTCACCGGAACCGGGCCGTTCGACTCCGAACATCCCACCGAGGTGATTCGCGGCCATCTGCAACTGCCGGTCCCGCCCGCCAGTGCGCGGCGCGCCGGACTGTCTCCGGCGATGGACATGGTGATCGCCCGCGCCATGGCCAAGCGGGCATCCGAAAGATTCGGCAGCTGTATGGAATTCGCGGCCGCGGCGCGGGCGGCGCTGAACGCGCCGGCCGGGATGCCGACGATGAGCGGTGCGGCCCCGACACTCATCCGGCCGGGCGGACCGTCGCCCGTTCAGAACTCGGCGCGACTACCCGCCGGACCGCATCCCGGTACCCACACACAGGGCTACCCGCCCGCGAACGGTGCAAGCGTGCCCGCCGGACCACATCCCGGCACCCACACGCAGGGCTACCCGCCGGCGAACGGTGCTCGCGTGCCCGCCGGACCGCATCCCGGCACCCATACGCAGGGGTACCCGCCGGCGAACGATGCTCGCGTCCCTACCGTGGTTCCCGTTGGGGGACAGCGGTATTCGTCGGCCGCGAGCGTCGGCGGCCCGGTGAATGCCGCGTCCGCCCGGGGGCCGATGCCGGACGCGACACACTCTCCCGCCGCGCCCCCTCCAGGGATTCCCTCTCCCGCAGGGTATTCCGCCCCGCCACCCGGTTACCCGCCCGCCGCGGGCTACCGGCCGCAGCCGCCGAAGCGCTCGGGCGCGATGGTGGCGGCGATCATCGTCGCCGTGCTCGTGGTGGTGGCCGTCGTCGTCGCGGTCGTCGTGGTGGTGTTGCAGAAGAATTCGAAGGGCGACGATTTCGCAGCCATGAAGTCGACCTTCCCGCAGTTGGTGAAGCCCTCGGGGACGGGCAGCAGCGGCGACGGATACGACGGCCAGTCCTGTTTCCGTGAGACGGACGGTAAGACTCTGCGCACGCCGGGCGACGCCGCCGATCTCCGTCTGGGTTCGTGGACCGCGGCCTGGGACTGCTGGGGAGCGGTGGACAAGCCCGAATACGCCGTCCTGTCCTACGACTCGTCATCGGATGCGCAACGCGTGATCGCGGGGTTGCCCGCCAACCGGAAGGGAGCGGGCGTCACAGGTAGCGACGTCGAATACGACAGCTACATGTGGAAGACGGCCGACTCCGCGATACCGAACGAATTCTGGAAGGTCATCGCCTTCCGGGATTCGACGCGGTCGCGGTATCTGATCGTCGCCCACAACCAGTACTGGCCCAGCTTGCAGGAGGGCAAGACGTACCAGGAGTTCGACACCTGGTGCAACGAGATGCCCATGGCCTAGGCAAGCTGGGCCGCCGGGTCCGCCCGGCGGACCTCGCTCACCCGAAGAACGCGGCCGCCTCCCCGTGCCGATCGTTCGGCACCAGCTTGAGTTGCTTCGTCGCCTCCGCCAGCGACACCAGGCCGATCTCGGTGCCGTGCAGCGCCACCATCTGGCCGAACCGGCCGTCGTGGACCGCTTCGGCGGCGTGCAGGCCGAAGCGGGTCGCGAGCACCCGGTCGTAGGCGGTGGGCGTGCCGCCGCGCTGGACGTGGCCCAGCACCGTGGTACGGACCTCCTTGCCGATACGGCGTTCGATCTCCACACCCAGTTGGTGGGCCACACCGGTGAACCGTTCGTGGCCGTATTCGTCGACCCCGCCCTCGCGCAGGTGGAACGACCCCTCGGCGGGTTTGGCGCCCTCGGCGACCACGCAGATGAAATGCGAATCACCACGCTGGAAGCGGCGTTTGATCATCGTGCACACCTCGTCGACGTCGAAGGGCACCTCGGGAACGAGGGTGAGGTGGGCGCCGGAGGCGATGCCGCAATTCATCGCGATCCAGCCGGCGTGGCGGCCCATCACCTCCACCAGCATGACGCGCTGATGCGATTCCGCGGTGGTGTGCAGGCGGTCGATGGCGTCGGTGGCGATGCTGACGGCGGTGTCGTGGCCGAAAGTGGTGTCGGTGCAGTCGATGTCGTTGTCGATGGTCTTCGGCACGCCGACCACCGGCACACCTTCGTCGGAGAGCCAGTGCGCGGCGGTGAGGGTGCCCTCCCCGCCGATCGGGATAAGGGCGTCGATGCCGTTGTCGTCGAGAGTGCGTTTGATGCGGCCCAAACCCTCGAGCAGCACGTCGGGATTGGTGCGGGCGGTGCCGAGTATGGTGCCGCCCTTGGTGAGCAGCCGGTCGGTGCGGTCGTCGTTGTGGATGTGGATCTTGCGATCCTCCAGTAACCCGCGCCAACCGTCCTGGAAGCCGACGATCGCGTCACCGTAGCGGCCGTTCGCAGTGCGAACGACAGCTCGGATGACCGCGTTCAAGCCTGGGCAGTCCCCGCCTCCGGTCAAGACTCCGATGCGCATGCCGCTATCTTGCCGCGCCCGGCCGCGCGGCGCAGCCCCGCCCCCGTTAACCGGCGGTTACAGCAACCGGCTACCACAGACAGGAGTCACTGCGCTGATGCTATTGCGCGGGCGCGCAGTGACCGGCCGGAAGGTCGTCGAGATGTTTGGTGATCAGGCCCGCCATCTTGTTGAGAATCTGGGTGCCGTCGTCGAAGGTGCCCGAGGTCGCCTGGGCGGCAAGGGAAATGGCGACGTCGCCGTTGGGTGTGGTCAGCAGGCCGAACTGACGGACCAGGTAGTTGCCGCTCGGATCCGGCCCCCAGCCACCTTTGAAACGGGTGTTGTCCAGATGTCCGAGGCCCCACTGCTGGCCCCACACCACCTTGCCCATCAGCGTGGTCACGGTGTCGGCATCGGGCAGGCAGGGCAGTCGCGACGCCCAGCGCACCTGGTCGGCCAGTGACCAGTCGGCCTGCCCGAACGCGGAGTATTCGGCACGCGAGCGGGTCGCGGGGACGGTCGTGGTGGTGTCGCCGCCTTCGCGCAGCACCGACTGCACCGCCTTGGCCGCGGCGTCGGGCGTGCCCAGCGCCTGCCACAGCCCGTCGGCCGCGGAGTTGTCGGATTCGGTGATGGCCGCCGACATCTGATACGTGCTGGTGTTGCCGTTGGTGCGCAGAACGGCAAGGGTCAGTGGAACTTTCATCGTCGACCAGGACGGCCCGGTGGTCCAATCGCCCATCTGCGCGGTGCGCTGGCCGCCGACCGGCATGATCGCCATACCGGCGCGTCCGTCCAGACTCGGTCGCAGCGCGGTGAAATCGGCTGCCAGCGAACCCGGCAGCGCGAACATCGTGACGGGGGCGGACGAGGTGCTCGCCCGGGTCGTCGTGGTCGCCGCGGGGGTGTCGGTGGCGTTCGAGCAGGCCGCCGGGCTCAGTAACAGGCTCGCCCCGAGCAGCGTTGCCGCGCCGCGGCACACTCGAAAAGCCATGGCCCGCTTCGTGCTCGGCCGGAGTGGTGCGTGCACCCGTTCACCTCCACATCGTGCGGACGGCCCCGCACGGCACCATCCGTCAGACGAGGAATTGTGTGCGGTCGCGGCCCGCGGGTCAAATGCGCAGACCGTCGGCGGCGCATATGAGACGACTGCGCAATCACCGCTCGCATTCGCCGCCGTGCAGTTCGTGCACGTGCTCGGACAGCAGCGCCGACATCCGGTCCATCATTTCGACCGCGTCATCATAGGATCCCGAATCCGGTTGTGCCGCAAGGGCTACCGCGAGCTGGCCGGACCAGGTGGGGACCAGGCCGAACTGGCGGACCAGATAGGCTCCGGTGTCGTCGTCGGGTCCCCAGCCGCCCTTGTACTCGGCGCCGACGAACGAACCCAGGCCCCAGCTCTGGCTGTCGGTGATCTGCTGCATCAGATCGACCACCCGTGAGGCGTTGTGCAGGCACGGCAGCCGGGCGGCGAAGCGCAACTGATCGACCAGGCTCCACTGGGTGGCGCCGAAAACCATCGGGTCGTCGATGGATTGGCGCGCATCCGGATTGTGCCGGTCGGCGACATCGGTGGTGGTGTCACCGGCCTCGCGCAGCACCGCCTCGACCGCTTCGGCCGCGGGTTCGCCGCCGCCCAGCGCGATCCAGAGCGCTTGCGCCGCATCGTTGTCCGAGGCGGTGATGGCGGCCTGGGCGACATCGGCCAGCCCGACCGGATCCCGGCGCAGCGCCGCGAGGGCGAGGGGCACCTTGATCGTCGACCAGGCCACTCCCGTGGTCCAGTCGCCGAGCGTGATCACGTGGTCGCCGCCCACGGCCATCACCGCCAGGCCCATGCGGCCCGGTAGTTGCGCGCGCAGGTTGGCGAAACCGGCCACCAGACCGCTGGGCAGGGTGAGCGTCGAGCGGGGAACGGGCGCCGGACGCACCATGTCGGTGGCCGGCCGGGCCAGGCCCGGGTCGGTGCTGACCGCGGCACCGTGTGCCGCGCACGCCGAAACGAGAAGTGTGACAACTGCCAAGAACAACCGCCGCCGACCCTGGCGCCCGGTGGGCGTCGGGTCAGTAGACATAGACCACCGCGTTGTCACCGCCCGTGCAGGTGACGACCTTTCCCGAGCTGGTGCAGGTCATCGGATAGGACCGGCCCGTCACCGGACTCACCGCGATGATCGAGGTGCTGGCCTCGGCGGTGGCCGCGCTGGTCGCGCCGTGTGATTCGGCCGCCTGCGCGTACGCCTTGCGCACCGCTTCCGCGAAACCGCAGGAGGTCACCTCGGATCCGGTCGCGGTCTTGCCGAACGAGCCCTGCGACGTCGATGTCTGCGAGCACGGGGTCGCGCCGACCGGAAGGTTGGCCGACGTGCCGGTCGTGGTCGGCGCCGCGCTCGTGCGCGGTGCCGAGCTGGTCACCGGTTGCTGGGCGGTCACCGCCGGGGCGGCCGGGGCCGCCGCCGTGGCCGGGTGATCGCTGCTGCCCGACGAGCCGAAGACCTGCCAGCCGACGACGCCGAGGCCGGCCAGGACCGCCGCGGCGAGGACGCCGAGAACGACCGGAACCGCGACCGATCGCGAGCGCTTCGCGGGGCGTGCGTCTTCCGAACCCGTTGCCGCGAAGGCGTATTCGTCATCCGAGTAGTCGTCGTCGGCGTAGCGGTCGTCGTCCTCGTATCGGGCTTCGTCGTACCGGGCTTCGTCGTATCGGTCGTCCTCGTCGTACTGAGCGTCGTCGCGGTAGCGCAGATCGTCGTCGTAGCGGGTGTCGTCGCCGTAGTCCTCGTCGCCCGGCCGGCCGACGTCGAGGAACTGGGTATCGCCCGCTGCCTGCGCGACGGTGCCGAACTGCGAGACGTCGAGGAAACGGGTGTTGTCCTCGGCGCCGGGCGTGCGATCGGCGCCGCCGGATCGGAACTGGGAGACGTCGATCAGCTCGGTCTTCTCACCGGGCTGCAGATCCGCGTCCGATCCGAGGGCGGTGTCGGCACCGGATCGCGCCGTCACCTCGGGATCGTTGCTGAACTGCGCCGGGTCGAGCAGTTGGGTGCGATATTCGGAACCGGGTGTCGAATCCTGCTCGGCCACAGGCTGTTCGGTGTGGTCGCGGGTTTCCTCACTCCCGATCACGCCGTACGCGCGGGTCGATTCGGCCGCGGGCCGGCGGGGCGGTTCGGCCGCGCGGGGCACCACCGGTTCCGCCGCCTGCCGTGCCGCCCCGGCCGCGGGCGGCTTGCGCATCGGCAGGCTCGGCAGCGTTGCCGGTTTGGACTGCGCCGCAGCGGATTCGGCGGGCAGCGTGAAATGGAATTCGCCCGGTTTGACCAGCGTCGGGTCGGCGGGCCGGATGATCGGCAGATCGCCGGACGTATCGCGCTCGTCCTTGCTCGGTGGCGGGATGATGCGCAGCGTGCCCGTGGTCTCGTACGCGCGGGACGTGGCCGCGGGGGCGTCGGTGCCGGCCGGGCGGTTCGCGTCGGCCGGGCCGTCCTGGACCGGGGCAGCTCCCGATGCGGCTGAAACGGGCTGTGCCGCATCGGTATTCGCGCTGTCCGTGGGCGCGGCGGCCCCGTCCGTGGCGGTGGCACCCGCGGTAGCGGAGCTTCGTGGCTGGAAGTTTGCCGCGATCGTCGGTCCGTCCGGTCCGAACGGCTGGAACGTCGTCGGCTCCGGCGTGCGGCGGTAGTCGTTGTCCCGTGCCGCCGCCACGGACACCGGGTCGGGACCGCCGGACGGGTTCGCGCCGCGCGGAGTGTTCGCGAGCAGTTCCGCGCCGAACACCTTCGGTGTCCCGGAATCGAACGGCGTCCCCGCGGTACTCGACTCGGCGGGCATCCGGCCGCCCAGACCCAGTGCCGCGCGTGCGGCGGCCGCGAACTGTCCGGCGGTCTGGTACCGGTCGGCGGGCGCCTTCGCCATCGCGCGCGCGATCACGTCGTCGATCGCCTCGGGCACGCCGGCGCGGGCGGCGCTGGCCCGCGGCGGTGGTTCCGACAGATGCGACCGGATCAGCACGCTCACGCTCTCGGCGGGGAACGGCGTCGCACCGGTCAGGCATTCGTGCAGGACACAGGCCAGCGAATAGATGTCGGCGCGGGCGGTCACGGGCCCGGAGTCGAATCGTTCCGGCGCCATGTAGGTGTAGGAACCGGCGGCGTGGCTGCCGGTGGTGTGCGGATTGTCGCCCTCGTCGCGGGCGATGCCGAAGTCGGTGAGATACGCGAAGTCGGCCGGGGTGACGAGGATATTGGCCGGCTTCACATCCCGATGGACCAGCCCGGCGGCGTGGGCCGCGTCCAGCGCGGCGGCCACCTGCTCGACGATCGCCACCGCGCGGTCGGTATCGAGCTTGCCCTGCCGGCGCAGCAGGGTGCGCAGGTTCTCACCGCGCACCAGCCGCATATCCAGGAACAGCGAGCCGCCGGTCTCACCCCAGTCGTGGATCGGGATGATGTGTGGTTCGGCCAGCCGCGCCGCCGCCTGCGATTCGCGGCGGAAGCGGTCCTGATACGTCGCGTCCTGCGCGAGCTGTTCGGGCAGGATCTTCAGCGCGACGACGCGATCCCTACCGGTATCGAACGCCTCGTACACCTCGCCCATACCACCGCGACCGAGCAGCGAGCGCACCTCGTACGGGCCGAATCTGGTGCCGACCCGTGACCTCGGCACATCCACCGGTGAACCTCCAACTCCTGGGCAAGGTGGCCAACCTGCCCGGCGCCGCACCGGGTTGCCTGCCCCTCAGAACGCCGATTCTCCGGGTGCGACCACGCCGTGGTCAAACGCGAACACGATCGCGGCCGCCCTGTCCCGTAACCCGAGCTTGCCGAAAATGTGTCCGACGTGGCTCTTTACCGTTACTTCGGAGATGCCGAGTTCGCCGGCGATCTCGGAGTTGACCCGTCCGCGGCCGATCAGTTTCAGCACCTCGAGCTCGCGCGCCGTCAGTTCCGCCATGCGCGAGCGAGTGTCCGCGGGGACCGGACGCGCCGTCCGATACGCCGAGAGCACCCGGCCGGTGACGGACGGATCGAGCCAGGAGCCGCCCTCGGCCACGGTGCGCACCGCGCGGATCAGATCCTCGGCGGGGGAGTCCTTGAGAATGAAACCCGCCGCACCGGCCCGCAGCGCACCCGAGAGCAGATGGTCGTCGTCGAAGGTGGTGAGGACCAGCACCGGCGGCGCGTCCGGGCGGGTCCGCAGCCGCCGCGTCGCATCGATGCCGCCGACCCGCTTCATCCGCAGATCCATCAGCACCACGTCCGGACGGTGTTCGGTCAAGGCGGCCGGCACCTCGTCGCCGTCGCCGCATTCGGTGACCACGAAGCCGTCGCGGCGGCGCAGGATCCGGCGCAGCCCGCCCCGCACGAGTTCCTGATCGTCGACGACGAGCACGGTGGTGACGGCGGTATCGGTCTCGGTGAGCGGGGTCTGACCGGGGTTCACATGCCCTCCTGTGTTCTGCGGGACACTCCTCACCGGTCCTCCTGGCGTTTGCGGGTGAGCGAGGTGATCGCGTCGCGCACCATCGTCAACGGATCGTCGAGTCCGGTCACCGGGCAGACCTCGTCGGGAGCGAGGGGGATGCGGGCGCGCACCTGCCAGTACTCGCCCGATCGGCCGGCCGAGAGGTTGCCGTTCAGGGTGGCGGTGCGCTGGCGCATGCCGTTGATCCCCATCCCGCGGCCGGTGCGCGGGGCCGGGCCCTGCGGCAGTGTATTGCGCACGCGCACGGTCACTTCGCCGGGCATCACGGCGATGTCGAGGGACGCCTGTGCGCCGGGAGCGTGTTTGGCGATATTCGACAGCGATTCCTGGCTGATCCGATACAGCGCCAGCCCCGTCGACGCGGACACCGCCGCGGTGTCGCCGGTGAGGTGGTAGGTCACCGGCAGCCCGGCGCCGACGAAATCGGAGACCAGGTCGGCGATGTCCTCGAGCCCCGGTTCGGGCGTCAGCGCGGACGGGCGCTGATCGAGCAGGCCGACGGTGTGCCGGATATCGGCCATGGCCTGGCGGCCGAGGCGTTCGGCATCGCCGAGTGCGTCGATGGCCTCGTCGACATCGCGATCGGTTTCGAGCGCGTGCCGGGCCGCGGTCAGGTGCAGCAGAGTGACGCTGAGGGAATGGGCGATCACGTCGTGGACCTCGCGGGCGATCCGGCGGCGTTCGTCGTCGGCCGCCTGCGCGGAGCGGATGGCCTGATTCTCGCGTTCCTGATCCAGCGACTGCCGCTGGAACTGCAGCATCAGACCGACCATCCAGCCCAGCACGATCGCGACGACGTACACCTGCACCAGTTCGCCGTAACCCAGGGCGTAGAAGATCAGCATCTCCGCGACCGCGGCGATCATCCAGAACAGGCTGACCCGTTTCGGTGCGATCGCCCCGATCATGCCGACCATCACGGTCAGCACCAGTGGCGAGCAGTCGGGCGAGACCGGCTGCAGCAGGAACAGCGCCTGGGCGGTGAGGGCGGACAGTCCGAACACCGCCGGCTTCGGGGGCAGATCGAAGAAGAACAGCAGCGGGTAGCAGGCGAACAGCAGTGCCACCGCGAGGAAGGGCACCCCCGTCGAGAAGTACTGGCTGCGCAGCGCCGCGGCCGCGACCGCCGACACCACGACCGCGATATCCGCGGTGACGACCACCGAGACGGGATAGCCGTAGGACATCTCCTCCACCCGTCGCCGCAGCGTGCCGGCCGGATCGTGCACGAGATCCAGGAGTCGCCGCGCGACCCGCCCCAGCGCCAGGCGTGCCCGGCCCGGTCGCCGCGGTGCGTGCGGCGATACCTCCGCACGGTCGTCGGCGCTGGTCAGGTCCATAACAGTCAGGCTAGTCGCCGACGGGTGGGCGCTGCATCGTTCCCGGAAAGGGCCCACGCTCCTACCGTGGTAGGACGCGAAGTCTCGTCTGCGGCACGACGTATCCGCGTGGGCGCCTCCGTAGCGTGAGTCGCACAGTGTCCGGCGGAGAGGTTCGGACACCCGGCCCGAGGAGATGGGTGCGATGACTTGGCAAGACCAGCACGCTCGTACCGAAATCCTGCACGAGGTGCTCGCCCGCGCGGCCGTCGATCCGGCCACGCCGGGCCTGTTCTACGACCTGCCCGAATGCGATCGGCTCTTCGGCGGGCCCACCGGAGTGCTTGCCGCCCTGCGGTATCGGTGGGACAACCACCTGCACGCCAAACTCGATCAGGCCCAGCTGCAGGGACAGTCCCCGGCCGAGGCCTATCTGGAATTGGCCGCCGAACAACCCGTGTTGCGTGCCGTCCTCGACGCACATGAGGTCCGGCATTGGCATCGTGAGCCGGTCCTGGCACGCTGAGCGACGATCCGACCGGTTGCGGCGCAGTCGAACCCGCGCCGTGACCGCGACCGACAGCAGAAAGAAGGTGGGGCGACCGCCATGTTGGAATTGACCGACGTAGTCAAGGAATACCGGGTGGGGGAACAGCGGGTTCGCGCCCTCGACACCATCAGCCTGCGCATCGAGGCGGGTGAATTCACCTCCATCATCGGCCCGTCGGGATCCGGTAAGAGCACGCTGTTGCATCTGCTCGGCGCGTTGGATTCGCCGGATTCGGGATCCATCACCTTCCGGGGTGAGGAGATCGGCTCCCTCGACGACAACCGGCAATCCGAATTCCGCCGCCACCGTGTGGGTTTCGTCTTCCAGTTCTTCAACCTGCTGCCCACCCTCTCGGCGTGGGAGAACGTCGCGGTCCCGAAACTGCTGGACGGCACCGGATTACGCAAGGCCAAGCCGCGGGCGCTGGAACTGCTCGACCGTGTGGGTCTGGCCGATCGCGCCGAACATCGTCCCGCCGAACTGTCCGGCGGCCAGATGCAGCGGGTGGCCGTCGCCCGCGCGTTGATCATGGACCCACCGCTGATCCTGGCCGACGAACCCACCGGCAATCTGGATTCCAAGACCGGCGCTTCGATTCTGGAGCTGCTCGGCGACATCTCCGGCGCCGGCAATTCGGTGGTGATGGTCACCCACGACATGGGGGCAGTCGAATACTGCGATCGCGTGATCACCCTCCGGGACGGGCGCATCGGCTCCGACGAACTGGTTTCGGCGCGCGGCCGCGAGGTTCACGACGGTGACGAGGTGGTGCGCGCGTGATCACAGCCGGCTGGGATCGGTTGCGGCTGTTCAATATCGGAGAGCTGTTCACTCACAAGGGCCGCACCGCCATGTCGATGGCGGTCATGGGGGTTTCGGCGGGACTGCTGGTGGCGGTGCTCAGCATTTCCGGTTCGGTGACCGGTTCGGTGGACCGGCTGACCTCGGCGCTGGGCGGTAAGGCGCAACTCGAGATCTCCGGCGTCACCGAGAGCGGATTCGGACAGGACCTGGTACCGCAGGTGCGCGCTGTGCCCGGCGTCGAGGCCGCGGTGCCGATGATTCGCACCGGGGTCGGCAATCCGGCCGACCGCACGCTGCTCATCGGGGCCGATGCGTCGGTCTCCGCACTCGGCAGCGATCTCAACGGGGCGATGAGCGCGCAGGCGGCGAAACTGCTGTCGGTGCCCGGTGGGGTTCTCGTCGGCGCGGGGCTGGGCCGGCACGAGGGTGACACCTTCACACTGGGCAACCGGCAGGTGACCGTGGCCGGGGTGCTCGACGACGCCACCTCGCACAAACTCAACAGCGGGCATATCGTCATCGCCACGCTGCCCGTCGCCCAGCAACTCGCCGGACGGGCCGGCATGCTCGACTCCATCCAGATCGTGCCGAAGCCGGGAACCGATGTCGGACAGCTGCGTTCGGCGCTGACCACACTGGTGAACGGCCGTGCCGTGGTCGCCGATCCCAGTCTGCGCACCGCCCAGGCGAGCGGGGCGATCCAGCTCGTCCGCTTCTCCACGACGATGGCTTCGGCTGCGGCGCTGATCGTTTCGGGCTTCCTGATCTACAACGCGATGAGTATGGCGGTGGCACAACGCCGCCCGACGCTGTCGCTGCTGCGGGCGATCGGCGGCCGGCGGCGGCCGATGGTGCGTGATCTCATCGTGGAGGCGGCCGTCATCGGGTTGATCGGCGGCGCGATCGGTTCGGTGGTCGGCATTTTCGCCGGCCGCATGTCGATCGACACGATTCCCTCGGCCATGGTGGCGGCGGTGGACACCCGCACCGAATACATGGTGCCCGGATACGCGATTCCGTTCGCGATCGCGGCCTGCGTGCTCGCCAGCGTCGCCGCCGCGGCGATCGCGGCTCGCCAGGTCTACAAGGTGCAACCCATCGAAGCTCTGGCGCCGGTCGGAGTGTCGAAGGCCGATGCGGTGGGGCCGTGGTTGCGCTGGGGTGCGCTGGTGGGCGGCCTGGCCATGGTCGGCGGCGCGATTTTCATCGCCCGCGCCGATCTGGGGCGGGCTTCGCTGGCCGCGATCTCGCTGTCCATCGCGGGCGCGGTCGGGCTGTGCTTCGCCGCGATGGGCCCGATCGTGCGCCTTGCGGCGGCGGTCGCCCGCATCTTCGGAGCGCCCGGCGCGCTGGGGGCCACCACCATCGAGCGGGCTCCGCGTCGCGTCTGGGCGACGGCGATGACGGTGATGATCGGCGTCACCGCGACCGTCGCGATGGGCGGTGCGTCGAGCAATCTGGTCGATTCGGCGACGGGCTCGTTCTCCGATCTCGGCCGCCGCGACGCCTACATCAGCCCCACCTCGCTGGCCGAATTCCCCACGGGGCCTTTGCTTCCGGCCGATCTGAAGGAGATCGTGCGGCGGGTTCCCGGGGTCGCCGATGTGGGATCGGCGCAGATGGCCTTCGCCACCGTGGGCAGCGATCGGGTGATGTTGCAGGCCTATCAGTCCAATATCCGGTCGTCGGTCCTCGCGGATCTGGGACCCGATGTGTTGCAGCAGATGTCGACCGGCGAGGGCGTGGTGCTGTCGCGCGACGTGGCACGCTCGCTCGGCGTCGGCGCGGGCGCACAACTCGAACTGCCCACGCCGACCGGCATCCATTCCGTGCGGGTCCTGCGGGTGATCCCGTACTTCTCGGCGCTGTCGGGCATCGTGCTGATGGATCTGGACGTCCTGCGGCTGTGGTACGACCGCCCGGGAGAGACGATCCTCGGCGTCAACTTCGCACCCGATGCCGACAAGGCGCAGGTGATCGACGCGATCCGCGCGGTGGTGCCGCCCGGTCTGCACGTGGACACCGGAGCGCAGGCGCTCGCGGCGGTATCGCAAGGGGTGCAGCAGGGTACGTCGCTGTCCGGTTCGATCCTGTGGATCGTGGTGCTGGTCTCCACCGCGGCGCTGCTGAACACGCTGATGCTGTCGGTCCTGGAACGCCGCCGCGAACTCGGCGTGCTGCGCGCCATGGGCACCAGCCGCCGCTTCCTGTTGCGCACGGTGCTCACCGAGGCCGCCGGCATCGGATTGGCCGGTGCCGCACTGGGTTTGGTCACCGGCGCGGCCGTGCAATACCTGGCCACCCTGGCGATGGGCCATGCGATGACCATCGACGTGGTGTACCGCCCGAGCCCCATGCTGCTGGTCTACGCCGTCGCCGCGCTGGTCCTGGCCCTGCTCGGCTCGATTCCGCCGTCACTACGCGCGGCCCGCATGCCGATCGTCGAGGCCATCGCCGTCGACTGATCGAATCAGGAGGGGAAGTCCCACGCGGCCGGGCGCGTGGGACTACTCCCTTCCGGATCGAAAGTTGCTCGGTGTGGCGGCCGGTGGCCGTTAGGTTGGCGGAATGGACGAATCGGATGCCGTGGGCCCGCCCGTGCCCGCGCCGGATACGGGTGCGAAGCCGCCCGGTCCGATCGCCGCCGCCACGGCCGTGTTCGCCGTCGCCGTGCTGGTCTGCCTGTACTACGGCTGGTGGCCGTCCCGATTCGGCAGTATGCGGTGGGCCGATCCCTTGCTCGCCGCCGCGGGAGCGCTGGTCCTCTTCGCCGCCGCGGGAGTGCTGTGGATGATCCGCACCCTGTACGTGCTCGGACGAGACCGCCGATGGTCGTGGTGGGTGCTGCCCGTGCCACTCGCCGTGCTGGCCGCCGGTCTGATGGTGTTCCTCGCGCCGCGAACGACATTCGACGAGATGCGCCCCGATTTCGAACGCGTCGCCCGCGAACTGCTGGCGGGGCCCGACACCGTCCGGAGCAATTTCGAGATCGGGCGGTTCGACATCGCCTATGCGCGCGCGGATTCGGATGGCGCGGTCTACTTCGTCGAGGCGGGCGGGCTCGGGCTGGACACGAGCAGCGGGTGGGCCTACTCACCGAACGGCAGGCCGGCCGGATTCGACGATTTCTCGGCGACGCACCTCGCCGGACCGTGGTACGAGTTCACCGCGGTCTGGCGGACGTGACTCGGGTCGGCGCAGCGTCGTCGGTGCCCTTACATAAACTGTTCAGCATGACTGCACCCACGGTGGACTTGATGGACTATGCCGACGTCATCGACCGGTACGAGCCGGTGCTGGGCATGGAGGTGCACGTCGAACTGGGCACCGAAACCAAGATGTTCTGCGGGTGCCCGACGGCCTTCGGCGCCGAGCCGAACACGCAGGTCTGCCCGGTATGTCTGGGCCTGCCGGGTTCGTTGCCGGTGGTCAACCAGCAGGCCGTGGAGTCGGCGATCCGCATCGGTCTCGCGCTGAACTGCTCGATCACCCCGTGGGGCCGGTTCGCGCGCAAGAACTACTTCTACCCGGATCAGCCGAAGAACTACCAGATCAGCCAGTACGACGAGCCGATCGCCACCGACGGCTACCTCGATGTGGTGCTCGACGACGGCTCGGTCTTCCGCGTCGACATCGAACGTGCCCACATGGAGGAGGACACCGGTAAGTCCCTGCACGTGGGCGGCGCCACCGGCCGCATCCACGGCGCGAGCCATTCGCTGCTGGACTACAACCGGGCCGGCGTGCCGCTGATCGAGATCGTCACCAAGCCGATCACCGGCGCCGGTGAACGCGCCCCCGAGGTGGCCCGCGCCTACGTCACCGCGCTGCGCGATCTGCTGAAGGCGCTCGACGTCTCCGACGTGAAGATGGAGCAGGGTTCGCTGCGCTGCGACGCCAACGTATCGCTGATGGCCAAGGGCGCCAAGGAATTCGGCACCCGCACCGAGACCAAGAACGTGAACTCGCTGCGCAGCGTCGAGGTCGCGGTGCGCTACGAGATGCGCCGCCAGGGCGCGGTGCTCAGCTCCGGCGGCACCGTGATCCAGGAGACCCGGCACTTCCACGAGGGCGACGGTTCCACCTCCCCGGGCCGGGTCAAGGAAACCGCCGAGGACTACCGCTACTTCCCGGAGCCGGACCTCGAGCCGATCGCCCCCGATGCCGACTGGGTCGAGAAACTGCGCGGCACCATCCCCGAATACCCGTGGCTGCGCCGTGCCCGCATCCAGGCCGAATGGGGTCTGTCCGACGAGGTGTTCCGCGATCTGATCAACGCCGGCGCGCTCGACCTGATCATCGCCACCGTCGACGCCGGCACCACGGTCGACGCCGCCCGCGCCTGGTGGGTCAACTACCTCACCGAGCAGGCCAAGGAGCGCGAGGTCGCCCTCGAGGATCTGCCGATCACGCCGAAGCAGGTCGCCGAGGTGGTCGCGCTGGTCGACGCCAAGACCGTCAACTCCAAGGTCGCCCGTCAGGTCGTCGATTTCGTGCTGGCCGGTGAGGGCGATCCGGGGCAGATCGTCGAGGCCAAGGGGCTGGGCATGGTGTCCGACGACTCGGCCCTGCAGTCCGAGGTCGACAAGGCCCTCGCCGCCAACCCGGACATCGCCGACAAGATCCGCTCCGGCAAGGTCCAGGCCGCCGGCAAGATCGTCGGCGACGTCATGAAGGCAACCCGAGGCCAGGCCGACGCCGCCCGCGTTCGCGAACTGGTGCTCGCCGCCTGCGGCGCCGCCTGAGTTCTCGAACCCCGAGACCGGTCCACTGCGGCCGGTCTCGGGGTTCGTGTAGCTCGCACACGCCGAGCCCCCACGTACTCGTCGGATGTGCACGGCCGGGCCGGGAAGGCCCTGCTGACTAGTCCGGTCCCCCGCCCGCGCCGCCCTTGGGCGGTGGGATGCGCACGATCCGGTCGTCCAGCGGGCCCGCGGCGGCGGGCTTGTTGACCGTCCCCACCCAGACGTTGCCGTCGGCGCCCAGCGCGGCGCCGCCGAGGGAGCCGTACTTGTCCTGAGCCACCATCGTCGGGGCGGTGGTCACCGCGTGGGTGGTGGGGTCGGCGTCGGCGAAGGCAAGCGCCTTGGCGCCCGACATCGAGACCGCGACGCCGTCCACCGCGGCCGCGCAGCCCCCGGCGCCCGGTTTGTCCGGCCACGTCCAGGCAGTGGCGACGGCGCCGTCGGGTCCGAGGCGCTGCAGCCGGTCCTCGGTGGCGGTGCGGTCGGTGAACCAGATGGTGTCCTTGTGGTCGGGGCACACCCCGCCCGCGGTGCCGATGCCCGACGCCACCACCTTCGGATTGGCGTTGCCCGGCGCCGGATCGTCGATCTCGAGCAGCTTGCCCGCCAGGGAGCCGGGGTTGTTCGCCGAGCCCGGATCGCCGGCGTCACCGGTCAGCACCGCCAGCTTGGTCGGTGAGACGAAGGCGAGTGAACCGTGATTTCCGTTGGCACCCTTGGGAATTCCGGTGAGAATCGGTTTCGGATCACCGCCCGCGCCGATGCGCACGACGCGATTGTCCGAGGCGGTGGTGATGTAGGCGTAGACCAGTCCGTCCTCGCCGTAA
This sequence comes from Nocardia kruczakiae NBRC 101016, assembly GCF_001612965.1. Lineage (GTDB taxonomy): Bacteria > Actinomycetota > Actinomycetes > Mycobacteriales > Mycobacteriaceae > Nocardia > Nocardia kruczakiae. Next base: position 70,002 of record NZ_BDBL01000008.1, on the reverse strand, counting down.
CTCGGTGAGAGCGCGACATCGCTGAGCCCGCCGTCGCCGGCCGCGTCGACGTCGACCCGGGCGACCTCGAGCGGCTGTGGCGGCGCCTGGCTCGGATCGACGGCGGTGACCTTCAGAATGCGCCCCGTGGTGCGCTCGGTGACCAACGCCTGCTGCCCGTCCGGCAGGACCGTCAGCCCGCCGGTGGTGTCCAGGCAGGACACCACGACCGCCGGATCGGGATCGATACACGGCCCGGTGGGGCGCTGCCCGGTCGGCGGTGGAGTTTTCGGTTCGCTGGTCGGGCCCTGCCCCTCGGGTTCGATGGTGGGCGCGGGAGTGAACGGTTTGGACGCGGAATCGTCGAAGCGGGCACAACCGACCGCCAGGCCGGCGGTGACGGCGAGGATCGACGCGACACGGCCGACGACAACCACACTCATTGCCCAAACGTTACGGAAATACCGCCGCGCGCGCTCGCAGGGGTCCGGGCCACACCGCGCGAGCCGTCCCGGCACGTACGGTTCGCGCCGGCGGGACGCGCCGCAGGACCTGCCGGGCGCGGCTGACACGCCGGGACCAGACCACGCGCCCGCTCGTTCGACGTCATACTCTGTGCCCGTGACGGACAAGCCGAATCAAACACCGGAATCGAATCAGCCGTCGGGGCGGCAGTCGGGCTCCGGACCGACGGCGGGCAGCCCCTACGACAATCCGACCGGCGAATTCCCCTCGGTGAAACCCGCGGTGGGCAAGGACGTTCCGCGGACCGAGGACGATTTGGGCCTGGACCCGGATGTACCGGCCGCGGGCGCCGAGCACACCGGCGCCACGAAGGCGACGAAGGGATCCACCGGCACCGCGGCCGGCGGCGCTACCGCCGCGAGCGCAGCGCACCCCGGCGCTGCCGGACACCCTGGCGCCGAGCCCACCGGCACCGAGCACCCCGGTTCCGAGCACATCGACGCCGAACATCCTGGAGCTGGACCGGCCGGCGCCGCGCCCGCCGAGGCGGAAGCGCCCACCTACGCCTTCGCCACGATCCCGCCCGCCCGGGCCAACGGCGACACCGAGCGTCTCCGTCGCCCACGCGAATATCGCCGCGGCACACTGGATCTGGGCCTGCTGGGTTTGCGCCTGACCGTCGGCCTCACCTTCCTGTACCACGGCCTGCAGAAGCTGGCGGGCTGGTTCCACGGGCCGGGTCTGGACGGCACCCGTCACATGCTCGAGCAGGGCGGCTGGAAGCACATCGAACTGTCCACCGCGATGCTCACCGTCTCCGAGGTCGGCGGCGGCGCGCTGATCATCCTCGGCCTGGCCACCCCGCTGGCGGCCGGCGCGGTCCTGGCCTCGATCTCGACCGCATGGCTGTGGAAGCAGGGCATGGCTCCCGACTTCCAGTACCGCCCGGTCGAATTGGAGTCGATCCTCGCCGGCGCGGCGGCGTCGCTGATCCTCACGGGCCCCGGCCGCCTGTCGTTCGACCGCAACCGCGGCTGGGCCGTCCGCCCGTCCTGGGGTTCGTTCGTCTGCCTGGTCCTGGCGCTGGGGGCAGCGGCCGCTGGCTGGATCTTCCTCCACGGCGGCAACCCGTTCGTGGGGATCTTCTGAACCGTGCCTGATTCCGCAATACCGAGTTACCGAGCGATCGAGCGCCTGATCGCCGACTACGCCCTCCTGGTCGACCAGGGCGATTTCGCGGGTGTCGGCGCCCTGTTCGCCACGGGCGCGTTCGGCGGCAGCGCCGGAATGATCGAGGGCAGTGCCGCCGTGGAAAAGATGCTGTCCGCCACCGTGATCCGCTACGACGACGGCACTCCCCGCACGAAACACCTGGTCACCAACCTGGTGATCGACATCGACGAGGACCAGGGCACCGCCACCGCGCGATCGTATTTCACCGTCCTGCAAGCCACCCCCGACCTCCCGCTGCAACCCATCGTCAGCGGCCGCTACGCCGACCGCTTCCACCGCCCCGCCGGCCAGTGGGCCTTCGCGCAACGCGCGGTCACCATGGACCTCATCGGCGACGTCGGTCACCACCTGCGCAGGTAGACCTCGGATCACAACTGGTGAAAGCGGCCGCTCCCGCTTGGGAGCGGCCCCGATCTATCACCACCGGCACAGCTGATTTCGCACAACACGCAGAGGCCCGGAGAGGCGGTTACGGCACGCGGCGGACGGCACCCTTGTCGGCGCTGGTCGCCAGTGCGGCGTAGGCCCGCAGCGCGGTGGTGACCTGCCGGTCGCGCTGAACCGGCTGCCACGGACGCTCCCGCGCTTCCATCTTGGCGCGGCGCTCGGCGAGCACCTCGTCGTCGACCAGCAGCTCCAGCGCACGGGTGTGCACGTCGATGCGGATGCGGTCGCCGTTCTCGATCAGGCCGATGGCGCCGCCGCTGGCCGCCTCGGGGGAGATGTGGCCGATGGACAGCCCGGAGGTGCCGCCGGAGAAGCGGCCGTCGGTGATCAGCGCGCACACCTTGCCCAGGCCGAGGCCCTTGAGGAACGAGGTGGGGTGCAGCATCTCCTGCATACCGGGGCCGCCGGCGGGGCCTTCGTACCGGATCACGACGACGTCGCCGGGGGTGATCTTCTTGCCGAGGATCGCCGAGACCGCGTCTTCCTGGGATTCCAGCACCACGGCCGGTCCCTCGAAGGTGAACAGATCCTCGTCGATACCGGCGGTTTTCAGGATGGCGCCGTCGAGGGCGATATTGCCGCGCAGCACGCACAGCCCGCCCTCGACGGTGTAGGCGTGCGCGATATCGCGAATGCAGCCGCCCTCGGCATCGGTGTCGAGCGAGGACCAGCGGTTCTCGGTGGAGAACGGCACGGTGGTCCGCACGCCACCGGGCGCGGCGTGGAACAGTTCGATCGCTTCGTCGGAAGCCTTGCCGGAGCGGATGTCCCAGGTGTCGAGCCACTCGTCGAAGGAGGCGGTGTGCACGGTGGTCACATCGGTTTCCAGCAGTCCGCCGCGGCGCAGTTCGCCCAGGATGGCGGGGATGCCACCGGCGCGGTGCACATCTTCCATGTGGTAGTCGGAGTTGGGGGAGACCTTCGACAGGCAGGGCACCCGGCGCGAGATCTCGTCGATGGTGGCGAGGTCGAAGTCGATCTCGCCTTCCTGCGCGGCGGCCAGGGTGTGCAGCACCGTGTTGGTGGAACCGCCCATCGCGACGTCGAGGGCCATCGCGTTGCGGAAGGCCTTGGCGTTGGCGACGTTTCGTGGCAGGACGGAATCGTCGTCGTCGCGGTACCAGCGGTTGGCGATGTCGACGACGGTGCTGCCGGCCCGCTCGAACAGGGCTCGCCGCGCCGCGTGGGTGGCGAGGGTGGAGCCGTTGCCGGGCAGCGCCAGGCCCAGCGCCTCGGTGAGGCAGTTCATCGAGTTCGCGGTGAACATGCCGGAACAGGAACCGCAGGTCGGGCAGGCGCTGCGCTCGACTTCGCTCAGCCCTTCGTCGCTGACCTCGGTGGAGGCGCTGGCGGCGATCGCGGTGATCAGATCGGTGGGCGCCTGGGCCACACCGCCGACGACCACGGCCTTACCGGCCTCCATCGGACCGCCGGAGACGAACACGGTCGGGATGTTCAGCCGCATGGCGGCGTTCAGCATGCCGGGAGTGATCTTGTCGCAGTTGGAGATACACACCAGCGCGTCGGCGGTGTGCGCGTTGACCATGTATTCGACCGAGTCCGCGATGATTTCGCGGCTGGGCAGCGAGTAGAGCATGCCGCCGTGACCCATCGCGATGCCGTCGTCGACGGCGATGGTGTGGAATTCGCGCGGCACGCCACCGGCGGCGCGCACCGCGTCGGCGACGATCTCGCCGACATCCTTGAGATGCACGTGGCCGGGCACGAATTGGGTGTAGGAGTTCGCGATCGCGACGATCGGCTTACCGAAATCGGAGTCGGTCAGGCCGGTGGCCCGCCAGAGTGCGCGTGCGCCTGCGGCATTGCGTCCGGCGGTGGTGGTGCGTGAGCGAAGCGGTGGCATGAATTCGGTCCTCGGTGGTCGGCGCGGTGGCCGGAGCGGCTCTACTCGGGCAGGGCTCTGCTCGTCGGTGCTCATCGTCCGGTGGGTCGCCGGGGCAGGGGCCGAGGGCTGGTCGGCCGCCGTGCGGAGCGTCTCTTCGGCGAGTGGTGTCGTCGGCAGAGGTGTCTGTTCGCAAGAGCAGAGTGTCTGTTCGGCGCTTCAACGTTACTCCCGCCACCGGAGCGTGCTCACCGGAGGCGGGTGGTCGTGCGGCCGCGGGGTGGCGCGGCAGCACGACGCACGTCGAGCCGGTCCGAGCGGCCGTCACCGGGTGGGGTCTCGACCACGGACCCGCGCCGCGATCATCGCGGCGACTGCGCCCCGAGTGGGGACGTAGTCGGGGCAGCGCAGTGACGGCGCGGATTTGTTCCCGGCGTTCGGGGTCGGCGCGAGAGTGTGAAACATCCCACTGCTTCGTCGTGGGACGAGTTGCGACAATCTGCCGCAGCGGCGGAGCTGAAGCAGCTCCCGCTCAGTCGTCCGTGGAGGTTTCCGGCTTGTCGGCTGGGTCGGCCACCGGGCTGTCCGCCGCGCCGGATTCCGCGCTCTCGGCCTCGACGCCGTTCTGACCGCCGCTCTTCTCGTCCGCGCTCGCCGCGCTCTTCTCCGGCCGCGCGAACGGATCCGGAATCCGCCCGTCCGAGGCCGCGACCAGATCCTTCAACCGGTCGTAGCTCACCGCCGGCAGCGCCACCTCGGAGTCGTCGCTCAGATGCGCGCGGACCCAGCCGCGCTTGGGAATCCGCAGCCCCTGAATCCGCGACCAGTCGACGTGCCGGGAACCGAAGATCGTGCGCAGGTCGAGCCCGCCGGCCGACACCGTGGTGCGGGAGCGTTCCACCCACCACGCGGCCGCGATCGGGATGAGGAACAGGATCCACAGCACCGCCGGCCAGCCGAAGAACGGGAACGCCGCGCAGAACAGCAGGATGAACACCCCGAGATGCGCCAGCCTGGGGATACGGATCACACGCCCCGTATCGGTCCCGCCCTCGGCGGTGTGGGACGATTGAGCTGGTGGCACGGACTGCTGCGGCGATGACACACCCCCATCCTCGCATCATGGTGAAGCGACACTCGAACCGCCCCGTCTCACATAATGAGACACCGCACGTCAAGTAATTTGACTCATCGACTCTCGCGCGCATACCGTCGAGCGCGTGAATCGAAACGAGCTTCTCGTAATCGGCCGGCGCGTCCAGCGCTGAGCCTGACGACTCGAGGTCGACTACGTCAGCTCGCAACTGCGACGCGCCACCCTCGCTCAGCCATCGGCTGACGGGGGCTTTTTTGTGTTCGGACAAGTTGTGTTCACGGCTTCGATGTTCGCTCGAGCGCCGCGCAGGCGCCGCGTGAGAGCGAAGTGGTGAACGACAAGCAGTAAGGAAAAAGACGGTGAGCGCACCAACTGCACGGCCCGGGCCCTCGGCCCGCAGGCCAGCGCCCTCGGCCTCGCAGCCGACCCCCGCGGCTGCCGCCGCGACCGGAAACCGCCGCCAGGTCCCGCCCGAGAAGGTGACCGGCGCCCAGTCCGTCGTCCGCTCCCTCGAGGAGCTCGGCGTCGACACGGTATTCGGCATTCCGGGTGGTGCGATTCTCCCCGTCTACGACCCGCTCTTCGACTCCACCCGCGTGCGCCACGTCCTGGTCCGCCACGAGCAGGGCGCCGGACATGCGGCGACCGGTTACGCCCAGGCCACCGGCAAGGTCGGTGTGTGTATGGCCACATCCGGTCCCGGCGCGACCAACCTGGTGACCCCGATCGCGGACGCGCAGATGGACTCGGTGCCGCTGGTGGCGATCACCGGACAGGTCGGCCGCGGCCTGATCGGTACCGACGCCTTCCAGGAAGCCGACATCTCCGGCATCACCATGGCGTGCACCAAGCACAACTTCCTGGTCAACGACGCCATCGACATCCCGCGCATCATCGCCGAGGCGTTCCATCTGGCCTCGTCCGGCCGTCCGGGCGCGGTGCTGGTCGACATCCCGAAGGATGTGCTGCAGGCGCAGACCACCTTCAGCTGGCCGCCGGAGATGCGGCTGCCCGGCTACCGCCCGGTGACCAAGCCGCACGGCAAGCAGGTGCGCGAGGCCGCGCGGATGATCGCCGAGGCCAAGGCGCCGGTGCTGTATGTCGGCGGCGGTGTGATCAAGGCCGACGCCTCACCGGAGCTGCTGGAACTGGCCGAGCTGACCGGCATCCCGGTGGTCACCACACTGATGGCGCGCGGCGCGTTCCCCGACAGCCACACCCTCAACATGGGTATGCCCGGTATGCACGGCACCGTGGGAGCCGTTGCGGCCCTGCAGAAGTCGGACCTGCTGATCACCCTCGGCGCCCGCTTCGACGACCGCGTCACCGGCCAGCTCGATTCCTTCGCCCCGCACGCGAAGGTGATCCACGCCGATATCGACCCCGCCGAGATCGGCAAGAACCGCCACGCCGATGTGCCGATCGTGGGTGACTGCCGTGAGGTCATCACCGAACTGATCGAGACCCTCAAGTCCGATCCGGCCTTCACCAACGCCGAGGCTCCGCTGCTGGATCTGGCGTCCTGGTGGACCTACCTCGACGGTGTGCGCAAGCAGTACCCGCTCGGCTACGGCCCCACCTCCGACGGCTCGCTGTCGCCGGAGTACGTCATCGAGACTCTCGGCCGCCTCGCCGGACCCGATGCCATCTACGTGGCCGGTGTCGGTCAGCACCAGATGTGGGCCGCGCAGTTCGTCAAGTACGAGAAGCCGCGCACCTGGCTCAACTCCGGTGGCCTGGGCACCATGGGCTACGCCGTGCCCGCGGCGATGGGCGCCAAGATGGGCGCGCCGGACAAAGAGGTGTGGGCGGTCGACGGTGACGGCTGCTTCCAGATGACCAACCAGGAGCTGGCCACCTGTGCCGTCGAGGGCGTGCCGATCAAGGTCGCGCTGATCAACAACGGCAACCTCGGCATGGTCCGGCAGTGGCAGACCCTGTTCTACGAGAAGCGCTACTCCAACACCGACCTGGGCACCCACACCCTGCGCATCCCCGATTTCGTGAAGCTCGCCGAAGCGCTGGGCTGCCATGGCATCCGGGTGGAGAAGGAAGAGGACGTCGAGGCCGCCATCCGCGAGGCGCAGTCGATCAACGACCGTCCCGTGGTGATCGACTTCATCGTCGGCAAGGACGCGCAGGTGTGGCCGATGGTCGCCGCCGGCACCTCCAACGACGAGATCATGGCCGCCCGCGGCATCCGCCCCCTGTTCGACGAGGACGAGCAGGCCTCCGAGCCCGCCGTCATCCATGAGGCCATGTCCCACGACAAGGCGACCCTGTCGGCGCACGAACGGGCCTCGCAGAAGGAGACCAACCTGTGAGCACGACCCATACCCTCAGCGTGCTGGTGGAGGACAAACCCGGCGTGCTGGCGCGGGTGGCGAGTCTGTTCTCCCGGCGTGGATTCAATATCGAATCCCTGGCCGTGGGTGGCACCGAAGTTCCGGAGATCTCGCGGATGACCATCGTGGTCACCGTGGAGGATCTGCCGCTGGAGCAGGTGACCAAGCAGCTCAACAAACTGGTGAACGTCATCAAGATCGTGGAGCAGGACGCCGACGCCTCGGTGGCCCGCGAACTGATCCTGGTGAAGGTGCGCGCCGACGCCAGTGTGCGCACCCAGGTGATCGAATCGGCCAACCTGTTCCGGGCTAAGGTCATCGACGTGTCGCCCGACGCGCTGACCATCGAGGCGACCGGCACCCGGTCCAAGCTCGAGGCGCTGCTGCGGATGCTGGAACCGTACGGCATCCGTGAGATCGTGCAGTCCGGCGTGGTGGCCGTCGGTCGCGGGCCGAAGTCCATCACCGCGACCCGCTAACACTTATTCAGAAGAATCAACGAAGGGACACAACCACAGTGGCAGTCGAGATGTTCTACGACGACGACGCCGATCTGTCGATCATCCAGGGCCGCAAGGTCGCCGTGATCGGCTACGGCTCCCAGGGCCACGCACACTCGCTGAGCCTGCGTGACTCCGGCGTCGAGGTGCGCATCGGCCTCAAGGAAGGCTCCAAGTCGCGGGCCAAGGCCGAAGAGGCCGGCCTGACCGTCGGCACTCCCGCCGAGGTCTCGGAGTGGGCGGACGTCATCATGCTGCTCGCCCCCGACACCGCGCAGGCCAAGATCTTCACCGAGGACATCGAGCCGAACCTGAAGGACGGCGACGCCCTGTTCTTCGGCCACGGCCTGAACATCCACTTCGGTCTCATCACGGCTCCGGCGAACGTCACCATCGGCATGGTCGCCCCCAAGGGCCCCGGCCACCTGGTGCGCCGCCAGTTCGTCGACGGCAAGGGCGTCCCGGCCCTGATCGCCATCGACCAGGACCCGAAGGGTGAGGGCCAGGCCCTGGCGCTGTCCTACGCCAAGGGCATCGGCGGCACCCGCGCCGGCGTCATCAAGACCACCTTCAAGGAAGAGACCGAGACCGACCTGTTCGGTGAGCAGGCCGTCCTCTGCGGTGGTACCGAAGAGCTGGTCAAGACCGGTTTCGAGGTCATGGTCGAGGCCGGCTACGCGCCGGAGATGGCCTACTTCGAGGTGCTGCACGAGCTGAAGCTGATCGTCGACCTGATGTACGAGGGCGGCATCGCTCGCATGAACTACTCGGTCTCCGACACCGCCGAGTTCGGTGGCTACCTGTCGGGCCCGCGGGTCATCGACGCCGACACCAAGGAGCGCATGAAGGCGATCCTGAAGGACATCCAGGACGGCACCTTCGTCAAGCGCCTGGTCGCCAACGTCGAGGGCGGCAACAAGGAGCTCGAGAGCCTGCGCAAGCAGAACGCCGAGCACCCGATCGAGGTCACCGGCAAGAAGCTGCGCGACCTGATGAGCTGGGTCGACCGGCCGATCACCGAAACCGCGTAAGGTTTCGCACCGCAGAACGACCCGCCGGACGGCCTCGTCCGGCGGGTCGTTGCGTATGCGGTGGGCGTTCGGCCAGCCGACCCATCTGCCTGTGGCGATGCTGCATCGGCAGTTTCAACGCGGTTTATTCGTACTGCCTGCTCAGCTCCCCGCGTCGACGGTTGCGAAGGCCGCCCACAGGAGCGGTGAATCCTCCACCGCACCCCTCTCACGCCAAGCGATAAGCCGCTCACGCTGCCAATTGATCAGGGCGGCAATAGGTTCCACCTGCTCATGCGCCCTGTCGACCGCGCAGATGACCTCTTGCAGCGGCGCCGCGTCGGTAGCGCCGGCGAAGCGCTGGAATGCCAAATCGGTGGGTAGTGGCCAGCGGGTGGCGGTGACGAGTTCGGCGCCGCCGTGGATCATCGCGGCTACCAAGCCCAGCGCTTCGGTGAAGCGCAGATCGCCGCCGCTTTCGCAGGCGATGAGCGCGACGCGGCTCGGGATCGGCCAGAGTTGCGGTCCGGCAACGGGTTCGGGCTCCAATGTATGGGTGCCGAGCAGCAGATCCTTGGCCGACAGCGGGCGATGCGTGCGCTGCGGCCGGGCGAAACCGGTGGTATCGGTGGTGCAGGCGAGGTGCAGTTCGGCGTTCTCGCTCAGACCGGATTCCGGACGTTCGGCGGTGACATGGCCGACGTAGACGAGCCGGGCGGCCCCGTCCCGCAGTAGCGCGCCCAGTCGGGAGCGGTCGAGGTCGGTGCGCCGGAATGCGTGCAGCGGGTCGTCGACTATCGGCCGAAGTCGCCGCTGTGCAACGTATTCGGACACTCTCCGGGTGAGTGGTGAGCTGGAGCCCATCCGTCCGAGCACCGAACCGAGTTCGGAATCGGCCCGGAAGCCGGGCACACGCGGATCGAGTACCGCGACCACCGGTAGCTCACGGTCGACGACCCAGCTGCGCGCGGTGCGGCCGGGAGCGTGGACGATACTCGCCGGTGCGAGCAGGCTTACATCCGCGATATCGATCAGCCGCAGGTTCGGGTCGGGGGCGATGATCTCCCACGGCACCTGCGCGACTCGCGGTGACGGCTGCAACCGGATATGCGGGCGGACGCCGCGCACGAGCAGGTCGTGCAGCTGGACCGCCAGCGCTTGGGGGAGAAGTGCGCGGCTGAGTGCCTGCGCCAGTGCGTATTCGGAATCGCGCGCGGCGAAAGCGTCTGTGGTGAGGGACTTTTCGAGACCGCCCGGACGAGAAGGATCGGGTAACGCCGCCGCGAGCCGGCGCACCACGGCGTCGATATCGGCGCCGGGCAGCGCAGCCACGCCCGGGCTCGCGGTATCCCCGAGCCAGCGCCACGACATGTACAGATCGCCCGCGTCGGCCATGCGCACGATCACCGTCGGTTGTCCGCCTGGTGTCTCCCCGCTCATATCGCCAGTACCCGATCCTCCCGGACCACCCGGCCGTAGCGTTGTTCGGCGGCGGTGATGTAGGTGTCCAAGGCGATGTGGCCGTCCGGGGACACCGAGAGCCGTGGTGGTGGGGAGACGGGCAGTCCGGCTGCCGCGGCGACCTGGGCCAGCGCCGAGCCGAGTTGCAGGGAACCGGCGTCGGGAGCATCGAGGGCGTCGTCGGGCGTCGGCATCTGGTCGAACGGAAGCCTCGGCGGTCCGCTTACGGTTGCCGCACCGGTGTCGAAAGATGTTCCAGCACAGACGGTCTCGATGAGATCGGCGATCAGACCGCCGTTACCGCACAGCTGGGCGAAGCGGAACGCCAGCCGCACGGCCGGTGCGGCGATCTCACGGTTCCACTGTTCACGCTGGGTCCCGTTGGCGAAGCTGTAGCGCACCGCGTCGATGGCGAGGGCGGAGGTGACGGCCAGATCCCGAGCCAGGGCGAGTACCTCCGGGGGCGGCGGCGTGACCATGTCGCCGATGAGCGATTCCCACAGCGCGGCATGCCAGTAGTCGACCCGGGCACACTGCAGGCCGAGGCCGCGCACGGCGTAGATCTCGTACGCGGCCGCGAGCTGTGCTTGCCCGTCATCGATTCGACCGTGCGCGAAATCCAATGTAGCCAACCGGATTCGAACGCCCGCCGATTCGAGCGTGGCCCCTGATTGCTCGAACGATGTCAGCGCCCGGCGGTACAGCTGTTCGACGTAATCGAGGTCGCCGTGCCGCTCGGCGAGATAGCCCATCAGCTGCAGCCCCAGTCCGGCGCGGTAGCCGAGGCCGGCCCGTTCGACGTACTGCTGGGCGACACGAAGATGCGGCTCGGCGTCGTCGGGGCGGCCCAGCCGGGCGTACATCATCGCGAGCGTCTGCCGGGATTCGGCCGCCGGGTTCCCGTCGCCCGCTGCCTCGAATGCGGCGAGGGCCTGGTGGGCGAAGTCGAGCCCGAGCTCGCCGCGACCGGATTCGAAGTGGGCGGCCGCGAGATTGCCGAGCGGGTAGCCGCGCAGCTGCGGCGCGAAGCGCGTGGCGAACTCGAGTGATTCGGTGGCCAGCTCGATCGCCCGCGCCCACTGACTGCGATGCATCGCGACGGCGGTGAGCGAGACCATGCACGACACCTGCAACGTCGACAGTTCACTGTGGCCGGTGAGGAGATCGCGCGCCTGCTCCAGCGCCGTCTGCGCGGCGACGAGATCGCCCACGTGCTGCAGCGCCTGCGAGTAGTTGACGAGTGTGGATGCGCGCTTTTCCGTTGCGTCGTCGGGGATTTCGGTGAGCGCAGCGCGGAATCCGGTGATCGCGCCGGCGTGGTCGCCGAGTTCGTCGCGCATACTGGCCGCATTGACCAGAGCGCTGATCCGGACGCCGCCGGTGGTGGTGTGGGCGGCGTGGTCGAATATCCGCAGGGCCTCGGTGACCTCGCCGCGGGCGTAGGCCGCGGCGCCCTCATGGAGCAGTTCGAGGCCGGGAGAAGCAGCGTCGGCCATCAGTAGTCCGTATCCGATGCCGCGGCGGCGCGCTCGGCCTCGAGCAGTGGCAGGTCCGACTGGGGCGACCGCAATCGGTCGATCACGAATTCCCTGATCCGCTGCCGTTGCCTCGGCCCGTACAAGTTCTCCGATGCCGATGCCGATGCCGATGCCGATGCCGATGCCGCTGTCGATGTCCCGGCGGGGGCAGGCCCGGCCCCGGGAACGTAGATATCCACGCGCACAACATTTTCGGCGTCGACCAGCGCCCCGCCCACCCAGGTATCGCCGTTGAGCCGCAACGCGAGAACCGTTGGCGCAGAGTCGGTCACGACGCGAGCGTGAGGCCACAGATGCCCAGGAAGACCGGCATCGAGGTGCGGAGCCGCCGCCGCGCGCACCTCGACCGATGTGCTGCCGGACTCTCTGGCGAGCCGCCACGAGACGGCGAATTCCGAGGCATCCACCACGCCCGCGGGACATCGGCGCCAATCCCAGCCCGACGTGCCCGTGGCCAGCACCAACCCGGTGCGCCCGGCGTCGGCGGGACCGGCCGCCAAGGCGTAGTCCTGCCGACGCGGGGCAACCGCATCGGCAGGCGGCACCGGCGCGGGCTGTGCGTCGGACCCGTCGACGATCAGATCGCAGGATTCGGTGAGAGCCGCGATGTCGCGGCCGAGCACATCGGGATCGAGGGCCGGAATGCCGTCGATGGTGGATGCGGGCCACCACTGCGCAGCCCACTGCGCATAGCCGAGTTGCCGTGCGGCGTCGGCCAATTCGGGACGCGCCGGTGTCGCGGCCAGCTCACCGGTGTGGCCGTCGGCGACGGCGAGCGCCACCGGTTCGCCGTATACGGCCCAGAGCCAGTCCTGTGCGGCGTCCGGATCGTGCAGCACTGCCGCCGGAACGGTGTGCCCGGACAACAGACTCCACGAGAGATGACCGCCGATCACCTCGAGAACCAGCGTGTCGAGTCCGGGCGTCGCGTCGTGGACGGTGGGCGCACCGGCGGGGGAGACGATGACGACCTCGTCGTCGTGGTGCAGGATTACGGCCTCGGGCATCATCCGGCCCTCGATTCCAGCGAATCAGCCATGGTCGCAGAGGAATTGGCGGTCAGCGCCTTCCGCACCCGCGTTCGGTGATCGAGTATGACCGAACGTGCGACCCCGTCGAGCAGATCCCACAGCTCGGTGGTTTCCGGCCCGGTCGGCGATAGGGACGCGCCGCGGACATCGCGGCCGTGCAGGCGAACCCACAGCCGCCGCAGATACGAACGCCAGGGACGGCGAAGCTCGGCCGCGATCACGGCGAGCGGATCGGACGACTGCCCGATGTCGTGCACGGCGAGGCGGCGTGCCTGCAGTACATAGGCCTCGCGCCGCCACCTCCCGTTGATCGCCCGATGGGCGGCGGTGCCGCGGTGCGGAACGGAACTACCCTGGCGTGCAGAATTTTTCAGCTCACGAACGCAGTCGTCGTGGCTCGAGGTTACCGGTTCGCTCGCGGGCGACCGATCGGATCCGGTGACAGGTGCGAGACCCCGTGCCAGGTGCACTCCCGCCGCCGCTGTCACCCGAAGTGATTCGTCGAGCAGCGCCCACGGTGCGCAACTCCGGGCGATCTCCTCGGTCACCAGTTCCGGGATCGTGGGCAGGTCCGAGCGCTCGGTGGAGGCCTGCAACACCGTGAAAACACGTTCGTAGACAGTGCGGTCGAACGGCAGTGCGAGTGTCGCGGTCGACGCCCCGGTTCCGAGCGCGGGGGCGACCGGCAGGCGGTGCACGGTCAGGCCCAGTTCCTGTGCCGAGTCTCCCGAAGCGTTGTGCCACAGCGTAATTCCTGAATGGGTGCCCGCTCGCTCCGTGATCAAGGTGCGCAGTTCGCGGGCGGCGTCATCGGCTCGGGCGGTGGCGCACGAATCGAGTAGTGCGGCGATGGCGGTGGTGTGGTCGGCGGCCGCGCGCGCGGATTGGGGTCGCCGGAGCCACGCGGTATCGATCAGCGCCGCGAGTTCGCCGGCCGTGGAGCGATCGGTGAGATGGTCCTTCAACGCCTGCGTGGTGCGCCCGGCCGCGAGGTGATGGATGTCGTGCAATGTGGCTGTGGCAGTGGGCCGGTCGCGTACCGGGTCCGGTGCTCCGGACACCGTCGCGAGTTCGAAACAGCGCTGGAAATACAGGTCCTGCGGATTGCCGTCGGTGATGCGCAGTGCCCGTCGGACCTGTTTGAGGAGGGTGAACCACGCCGCGGTCGCCCGCAGGACGTCGGCGGCGGCATGGACGCGGGCCGCGAGCAGCGTGGCGCCGTCCGCGGTGAGTATCGGCCCCGCGCAGGCGGGATGCTGGACAGGCCGGATCACCAGCGGGTCGAGGATCAGTTTCACGGTGCGGCGCAGCGGTCCGCCTTGGGCGCCGCTGAGCGCCTCGACGCCCTCGATACCGCGCCACACCTCGTCGAGCACCATGGCGCGCGGTCGTCGCATTCGGTCAGATTAACCGACTGCCGCCCCCGTGGCCGGGCTCGAATACCACCACCATGGCCAGGGCTCGAATACCACCACCATGGCCGGGCTCGATGCCACCCCGGCGGCCTGGGCCCGGACGCCACCCCGCGGCCTGGGCCCGAATGCCGCCGCGTCGGCGCCCGTAAACCTGGGATCGGTAGGCGGCGAACCGTTCCTACCTTGTGAACAACGGCCCGATCCCAGGGCCGGACTCACCGAGAACGAAGGAACGAACACCATGCGCACCAAGCAGATCCGGATCGCCGCCGCCACCCTCGCCGCCGCCGGCCTGACCCTGGCCCTCGGCGCCTGCGGCGACGACTCCGGTACCGCCGCCCCGGCATCGACCACCGCGGCACCGGCGACCCAGACCCCGGGCGGCAAGTCGGCGGCCCTCGTCGATGGCAAGGCGCTGAGCGCGAACTTCGACACCACCTGCGCCGAACACGCCGGAACCCTCGCGCTGGCCTTGACCGACACCGCCAACCCCACCTACGGCCAGCTGAGCGTCAGTGCCACCCTCACCGCCCAGGGAGGCACCGTGCAGGCGGTCGCCATCGGCGGCAGCAAGGGCGGCGCCTCCGGTATGCCGTATGCCGTCGGCTTCGGCAACGGCCAGCCCGGCGGCTCGGCCACCGTGTCCAAGGACGGCAAGACCTACAAGGTCACCGGTGAGGGTGTCGCCGCCCCGGATATGACGAACCCGATGGCCGGCCCCGCCACCGCGAAGTTCGAGATCACCTTCGCCTGCCCCACCATCGTCAACGGCTGAGCAAGGAGGAATCATCGTGCGCAGCACAGTACGGGCCGGTGCCCTCGCCTTCGCCGCCTTCGCGGTCGGCTTCTATCTCTGGCACGGCTTCACCTACCGGACGGCCGGCCCTTGGGAGCCCGGTTTCGTGGCCTGGCTCAACGGTTTTCTCGCACTGCCGATCATCGCGCTCACCACGGTGGTGATGGTCTTCGCGTTCACCGGCGAGGGCGTGCTGTCTGCCCTCACCGGCCGCAACAGCGCCGAGTTCCGCAACGGCCTGCTCGGCCTCGGGACCGTCAAGTCGGCTCGCGAAACCGGGCTCACCGTCAACGATCAGCCGCAGCTGCGCATCGAGTTCAGTGTCGAGGGTGCTCACGGCGAGGTCTTCGATTCGACCGCCAAGATGATCGTGCCCCTCGCCGAACTGGCCCTGCTGCGCCCCGGCGTCGTACTTCCGGTGCGCTATCTCCCAGGACGGACCGACAAGGTGGAAGTCGACCGATCCGGCGACAGCGCGTCGGCGCAGCAGGCGATGAACGAATCGCTGATCCGCAAGGGAGTGACCACCCGGGCCAAGCTCGATATCGCCGGCCGCGGCGTGGCCGCGCAGGCGGTGGTGCAGTCGCTGTCGGTGCCCGGCGAAATTCGCAACGGCTACGCGAAGATCGACCTCGGGCTCGCGATCACCCGGCCCGACGGCAGTACCTTCAGCACCCACGCGGAGAAGTTCCTCCCACCAGCGAGCGTCTCGAACGTGCAGGTCGGGCGAATCGTGCAGGTGCATTACCTTCCGGAGAACGAGCAGGAGGTGGTCATCGCGATCCCGCTCAACGCATGAACCACACGGAGTTGCCGCCCTTCGCCGAACCGTCGCTGCGAAGGGCGGCACAGTCTTGCCGGCGGCAGGCGGATCGCGTTGTTCGCCAAATCGTTGCCGCCGACGCGCGCCGGGGCAAAACTTGGTGCATGACGAAAACAGTGGCCGACCCCGTCCCTGGCGAACCCGTCTCCACCGGGCGTGCGGTGCGTGCCACCGTTCCCCGCTCGTCGCTCGGTGAATTCCGTCCCGCCCCCGATCGCGATCCCATCGCGATCCTGGAGCGGCAGGCCGCGACCCGGATTCCCGACCTGGTCCCGATTCGCTATGCCCGAATGGCCGCGGGGCAGTTCTCGTTCCTGCGCGGCGCTCCCGCGATCATGGCGGCCGACCTCGCCACGATCCCGCACACCGGGTTGACCGTTCAGCTGTGCGGGGACGCGCACCTGTCGAATTTCGGGATCTTCGCCTCAGCGGAACGGTCACTGGTGTTCGACCTCAACGATTTCGACGAAACCCTGTCCGGCCCCTTCGAGTGGGACGTCAAACGGCTGGTGGCGAGTGTTGTCGTGGCGGCCAGGGAAAAGGGCTCGACCGACGAAGAGGCCACCGCCGCGGCCCGGATAGCCGCGACGGCCTACCGGGAATGTATGCGGCGCCTGGCCGGCATGGACTCCCTCGATGTCTGGTACGAGCAGGTCGACGAGGACACGGTGGCGAATATGGTGAGCCGAGCCAAGTTTCGCGAGGGTGTGGACCGGGCCTTCGAAGCGGCCCGCAAACGCACCAGCCTCGGGGCGCTGAGCAAACTCACCTACACCGACGCGCAGGGAGCGCTGCGCATCCGCCATCGGCCGCCGCTGCTGACACCGGTCGACTACGTCGACGCGCAGACCGTCGAAGAGGTGTTCACCGCCTACCGGCGATCACTACCGGAGGAACGGCGGGTGCTGGCCGATCGCTACCGCATCGTCGACTACGCGCACAAGGTGGTCGGGGTGGGCAGCGTCGGCACCCGCTGCTACGTGATCCTGACCGTCGATCGTGACACCGGCGGCCCGCTGTTCCTGCAGATGAAGGAGGCCGGAAAGTCGGTTCTCGAGCCGTATCTCGCGCCGAGCCGCTTCCAGCACCAGGGCCACCGCGTCGTGCACGGTCAGCGTCTGCTGCAGACCTCCGGCGACATCTTCCTCGGCTGGGTCTCCGGCCCGAACGACCGCAACTACTACTTCCGGCAGTTGCGCGATATGAAGGGCGGCGCCGACATCACGCAGATGGCGAAGACCGCCCTGCGCGACTACGCCGGAATCTGCGGCCACACCCTCGCGCGGGCACACGCCCGTTCCGGCGACCGCATCGCCATCGCCGACTACCTCGGCGGGGGAGGGGCCTTCGACAAGGCGATGACGCGGTTCGCCCTGACCTACGCCGATCAAACCGCCGCCGATCATCGAGAACTGTTGCGCGCCATAGACTCCGGACGGGTGCGAGCGGCGGCGAACCCGTATTGAGACGGCTCGCCCGGCTGCGTTGATCGGGGGTTGTTCGGGGTCCCGGCGCGGCCGACGTGGGCCGTCGGGGTGTGTTTCGCCTGGGAAGCCGGTTACTCGCCCGTATGGCATGTGGCCTCTACTGTGCTCCAGGACAACGGTGTCAGCGAATCGACCGCATATCCCCGAACGGAATTGTCGCTGTGCCCGACACACTCACCGCTCCCGCTCCCGCCGCCCACTCGCTCGGATCTCGCGCCGAGGTCATCCACCGCTTCCTGGTCAAACCCGCCGACGCCGGCATCGTCGGCACGGTGGACGGCGGCAAGCTGCTCGAATGGATCGACAAGGTCGCCTACGCGGGCGCTGCCCAGTGGAGCGGTCACTACTGCGTCACCGCCTACGTCGGCAATATCCATCTCGACCGCCCCATCGAGGTCGGCGAACTGGTCGAACTGCACGCCAACCTGGTCCACACCGGCCGCACCAGCATGCACATCCTGGTCACCGTCTACTCGACCGACCCGACCCGCGTGAAGCCGGTCCAGAGCGCCCAATGCCTGACCATCTTCGTCGCCGTCGATGGCGATCGCCGCACTGTCGAAGTGCCGCAATGGAATCCGGCCACGCCCCTGGAATTGCGGCGGCACCGCCAGGCGAAGGTCAGAATCGCCGTCCGCAAGGAAATCGAAGCCGCGATGGCCGCCCAGCGCTACACCGCGGAAGGGACCGCGCCCAGCGCGACCCTGCGCTTCCTCGCCGCTCCCTCCGACATCAACTGGGGCGGCAAGGTCCACGGCGGCCGCACCATGCAATGGATCGACGAAGCGGCCTACGTCTGCGGCGCGAAGTGGGCCGGCCAGCACGTCCTGACGTCGTACTTCGGCGGTATCCGCTTCTACCGGCCGATCGTCATCGGCCACGCCGTGGAGGCGACGGCCCGGCTGATCCACACCGGACCCCGCAGCATGCATATCAGCGTGCACGTCACCTCCACGGACCCGCACTCCGGCGGACCGGAACTGGCCGCCCACGGCCTGGCCGTGGTCGTCGCCTTGGACCCGGACGCCAAAGCGCGCTCGATCCGGCAGTGGATCCCGGCTTCCGACGAGGACATCGCCCTGGACGCCCACGCCCGTCACCTGATCGGATTACGTTCGCTGGTCGAGGATTTCACGCCGGCGGATGCTGTTCCGGAAGACGCCGAGCCGAACCACTTCCGGATCACGGCGAACCAGCGCTGAGTCCGGGAACGCCGATGCGGTAGCCCCGTGTCGCCGTTGCACATCGGTGAACTTTTCGTGCAAACCTCGGCGAAAATGGCGGAAAACTCGCAATAGTTCCGAGGTTTGCACGATTAGTGCGGGGCAGCACCGTCCAGGACAACGCATAGCTGGGTTACAACATCAGTCTTTCCGGACGCCGTCTGGTTCGATCTCGGACGTGGCCTCAACAGCCGGTGAGCGCCCCGTTCTCAGGCGCACGTCAAGAATGGGGCTTTCGCCGGTTCACAATGGGCGCCAACGGAACTCGTCCCCGTCGCGGAACGCGCCGAACGATTCCGCGAGCTCCCCGGTGGCGCTGCACATCACCTGCGTCCGGTTCTCGATGTCGAGGGCATGGCGCAGGCTCGGCGCATCCACCGTCTGCCACATCGTCTCCTTGGTCATCCACACCGCGAGCGGAGAGTTGGTGGCGATCTCCTCCGCCTTGGCGATCGCCCGGTTCAGCAGCTCGTCCTCGCCGACGACCTCGAGGACCAATCCGATCCGCTCGGCCTCGTCGGCATCGAAAACCCTTCCGGTGAGCAGCAATTCGGCCGACCGAGACGCGCCCACCAATCGTGGCAGGTGATAGCTGGTACCCATATCGCAGGCCGAGATCCCGTGCCGGATGAACACCGCCCCGAAGCGGGCACTACGACTCGCGTACCGGATATCGCAGGCCAGCGCGAGCGCGAACCCGCCACCGACCGCGGCCCCGTTCACCGCCGCGATCACCGGCTGCCGCAGCCGATGGATCTTCTCGAACGCCGAGGCCATCAACTCCTGGCTCGCGTAGATCTGCGCGACCGGCGACTGCACCGCACCCAGCAGCGCCGCGGTCGGACTCGCATCGGTGGCCGTGAAGTCCTCCGGTTTCGACTTCAGATCGGCACCGGAGGAGAACCCGGCTCCCGCGCCGGTGATGACCAGCGCCCGCACCTCCGGTTTCCCGTTGATCTCGTCGAGCACCCGATGCAATTCGGCGACGGTCTGATTGTCCAGCGCATTGCGCCGGTGCGGCCGGTCGATGGTCAACACCACCACACCCGAGGACCGATAGTCGATATTCAGCGCGGACATGCCTGCCTCCTTCGCGAGTCAGCGCGGAACCGTGCCGCCGTCGATGACGAACGTCTGCCCGGTGATGAAACTGCCTGCGTCCGAACACAACAGCAGCGCGGGCCCGACCAGTTCGTCCGGCTCACCGAGCCGCCGCAGCAACGGTGCCGCCGCCATCGCGTCCACCACTTCCTGCGGATTGTTGCGCACCATATCGGTATCCACCGCACCCGGAGCGATGGCATTCACCCGAATCCCGTCGCCGGCGAATTCGGCGGCCATCGAGCGAGTGAACGACAGCAACGCCGCCTTCCCCGCCGAATACATCGCCAGCCCGCCCGAGAACCCGAACGCCCCGATCGACGCGAAGTTCAACACCGCCGCATGCTTGCTCGCCCGCAGATACGGCAACGCCGCCTGCACCAGAAACAACGGCCCCTGCACATTCACCGCGAACGACTTGTCCACCGCCGCCTTCTGCATGACCTCCAACGGCTGAGCCAGCGCATTGGCGGCATTGTTGATCACGATGTCGATCCCGCCGAACGTCTCCACCGTCTTCGCGACCAATGCTTGCAACTGGTCGATCTCACCGAGATGTGTGGGCACCCCGATCGCCTCGGCCCCGAGTTCCCGTAGCCGCTCGGTGGCTTTCTCGCAGGCCTCCGGCTTCCGACTTGCCACAACCACATTGGCCCCCGCACACGCCATCCCCTCGGCCAGCGCCAGCCCGATACCCCGCGTACCGCCGGTGACGATCGCGGTCCGCCCGCTGAGATCGAAAAGTTCCTGGAATGCGCTGCGGTCCACTGAGCCGGCCTCTCTCGCGGGTAACACGGTGTGCCCGACGCTGAACTGACGACGGACGCTGTCAGTTCTACCAGCGCACCTCACGCCGACGTCGCCGTTATCCGAATTCCGCATCGAAACAGAAGCTGATCTGCGCCGTCACACAGGCGATCCCCATCCGGCTCTGCGCGACGGCCGTCCGCTGAACTACGGTGGAGTCCGACCGAACGCCCCGTCACCGGGAGGCGCCTTGCGCTCCACCGCCCGCACACTGCCGATCCTGCTCGTCCTCTTCGCGGCCGCCCTCCTGCTGCCGGTACGCGCAGGCGCCGACGCTGCCATCGACGACACCACCTCCCACCGCATCGACGAACTCGTCGCGTTGCGCTCCGGCGCGACCGGAGTGAGCAAAGGCGAACTACTCGACCTACTGTCCCAACAATTCCTGGGCACCCCCTACGCCGCGAACACCCTCATCGGCTCGCCAACCCAGCCCGAACAGCTGGTAGCCGACTTCCGCCAGGTGGACTGCTTCACCTTCCTCGACTACGTAGAAGCCCTGAGCCGAACCACCGACCGAAACCGCTTCGAAGCCAACCTGATCGACACCCGCTACGCGGGAGCCCAAGTCGACTACACCCACCGCAAACATTTCTTCACCGACTGGGCGCAGGTTGTTGACGTCGCCGCCACCGACATCACCGCGAGTCTGTCACCCGCCGCAGTCACGGTTCCCAAACACCTCAATGCCACGGGAGACGACAGTGTCTACCTACCAGGCATCCCGGTGGTAGACCGCGACATCACCTACATCCCAAGTGGGGCAGTAGACCGGGGCGTCATCAACGGGCTCCGAACCGGCGACTACATCGGCGCGTACGCCGACCAGCCCGGACTCGACGTCACCCACGTCGGAATCCTCATCAGCACACCGAGCGGCCCCGTCTTCCGAAACGCGTCGTCACTTGCCGCCAACAACAAGGTGGTGGACACCCCGCTGGGCGATTACCTGCAGACCGTTCCCGGCATCGTCGTACTGCGACCGCGGCCAGCGTAGAACTCGGCTCGGACCGGCGACCGGCATACCTTGGCCCTATGTCCACGCCGCGGATCGAACCCCCAGACCTCCTGAGGCACATGACGTGGTAGGAATTGGAGCAATTGCGCGAGGAGATTGCGGATCAAATCGAGCTGTAGGATGGACGAGTGTTGTGAGTGCGGCGCGGGCTTGTCGAGCACCAGGCTTTCACCCGACGCGTGACGAGTGCTTTCGAACGTTGCGCCCGAAAAGAGATGTCGAACCAGTCCGATACCTGCTGGTGCGTCGAATCGCAAACCAACGTATTCCTCTCTGCCGCCACGGTTCGTGCCGACGCCTCGAAACGGACATGGAAAGCTCCCGCAGGCGTGCGTCCGCTCCGCTCGGTCAACTACCTCCTCGCAGGAGAGTGGACAGCAGAAGACGAGGAGGGGAGTCAATCGAATTCGCTTCCCGGTCAGCATCCCGTGGTCCGAACGCGAGTACGCAGCCGAGTTGCATATCGGGGCACCGGTCTGGCGCGATGACGTGGCCGTTGGCGAGACACCCGGCATCGGCACGCTTGCGATGAAGGGCACTAGCTGGGCCCTTTCTGTGTCGACGTGGGGGTGGCCCGGATAAGATTCGGCCATGCAATTGCGTTGCGCATCAGCGAAATTCGCTCCCAAGCTGAGCCGGTCTAAAGCGTTGACAAGGTCGGCGTTCGGAGGCTTCTCAAAGCCCATTCTCGCCGTCCGAAGGTCCGAAAGCGCCTGCTATGGTGAGTGACGATGAACTGCGTAGGCGCTTCAAGTCAGGCGCGTCGAGCCCACGGATCACCTCGATCCGGTTCCCGCATTTCAAGGCCCTTGAACCCAACCTGCAGATCGACTTCACTTTTCCCATAACGGCA
This sequence comes from Nocardia kruczakiae NBRC 101016, assembly GCF_001612965.1. GTDB lineage: Bacteria > Actinomycetota > Actinomycetes > Mycobacteriales > Mycobacteriaceae > Nocardia > Nocardia kruczakiae. Next base: position 47,531 of record NZ_BDBL01000008.1, on the reverse strand, counting down.
TTGGTTGGTCAGAATGGATCAAACAAGTCTTCGATACTGCATGCGTTGGATTCAGCGCCGGAAGGGCGAAGTCTCGCCAATCATTGGTTCTCGACGAAGCTGGATCCAATCGGACGCCTCGATAGTAAGTCGCAACACCGATTCGTTTATACGTACGATATTCGAATCGGCTCCGAGGAGCACATCGCTGAAGTGCGAAAGTCGCGAGTGACAAAACCCTTCCGGAATGAATGGGTGCCGAAGTTATTGCTGGGACAGCGCGATCCTGATTATTGGGAGCCGACGAAGCGTGTAGATGTGGACGGTATGCGTGAGCTTCCGGCGGATAAAAGATTGCAGCCATATCTAACGAGAGATCGTTGGAATGCAATCAAGAAGAATGTAGTCTACATCGATTTTCGCGGTGAGCTGTCGGCATATGATAAGTTCGTGCACCATGCCGCGCCTGACAAATGGACGCAGAACCCGACCGGTCGGCGATATCGCGTTATAACCCGATCTGCTGAATTGGCTTTAGCGTTCAAAGAGTTGAAGCTGACAAGCGATAAAATTATCTCTCCGCCGAGGTTGATAGATGCCGCCTGCGTTGCGGTCATTTCCCAAATTCTCGGCAAGAAGTTTTCGGAGATTCGGGTCGTTAAACATCGCTGCTACGGTGTGATAGGGCATTCGGCGCAGATGAAATTTGGAGACCGCAGCTACTCCGAGGCGCACGCCGGGAGTGGAGAATTCGCAATAATTAGATTGGTTGACGAGATCTCCCAGGCGCCGAACAAAACCTTAATCCTTCTTGATGAGCCGGAAGTATCGCTTCATCCCGGCGCTCAGGTGGCATTGATGGAGTATTTGCGCCATGTTTGTCGAACCCGGGGACATCAGGTTGTCTTGTCTACGCATTCGCCGACAATTGTGGACGGGTTGCCGCCCGAGGCAGTGAAACTCCTGGGAACGAACGGGAGAGACAGTACAGTCAGGCTCCTCAGTCAGAGTACGCCGTCACATCATGCCTTCTTTAATTTGGGTTATGTGACAAACCGTCCGTCTGGAAAAGTCCTTGTCGAAGATGCGTTCGTTGTTGAGGTAGTCAAATCAGCGATGCGCGCATTCGACGCGAGTTCGCTTCCCTATGTCGATCCCGTGGCGCTACCAGGCGGCGCAAGTCGGATTATTCAGACTACCATTCCGAGCTTTGCGGCGGCAGGCGCTACGGGCGTCTGCGTGTTGCTTGATGGTGATCAGTTTCCGGACGAGTGCAACGACGACGAGTCGACTCCGGCGTATTCCGTACGGCTGCCGGATTGGAACCGGATCGATTCGATGGCAACCAAGGCCGACTCGGCGGATGAAGCAGCGATTCTGGTCGAAAAATGGCGTGCACTGGTAACTGAGCTATTGGGTCCCAAAGTGCATTTCGATATTCATGGCCGTACGGACGACAAATATCGCTCGGATCTCAACGAGATAGAGGAGATACATCGAAATCTAAAGTGGTGCGCGAAGCACATGAAATTTCTTGCAGGAAAGGTTCCAGAGGCTGCGCTCTTGCATGAGCTAGACAGTGCGTACGATCCGCATACGCCGACGAAGGAAGCAAAGGGTCATTTTGTGGACCTTACTGTGAAAGAGCTAGGAAAGGAATCTGATTATGAAGCACCTACGTCTGCCGACATCTTAGCAACTCAGCAGCGCAGACTGGCTGAATTGGTCAAGTCGCGAGGCAAAGAGAGTCTATTGTTGGCGTCAGCGTTCAGAGCAGTCGAGGCGGTCTTGTCTCCCGGGCATGGATGATGTATTGATGCTTCGGCCGGCACAGAAGTAGTTGAACGTGGCTTGAGTTAACGGGCACGCAGTAGCGCTGACTGGTGGTGCCCGGCGCACGGGAAGGGGCCTCGCACGGATGACCGAAGTTTTCAAATGAGGTTCAGCCTCAGTCGCGCTGTGTAGTGTTTGGATTCAAGCGGCGAGGTAGGTCAGAATTCAGAGGAATCGATTAGCCGCGCTCAGGAGGGGCAGATGGTCGACGCTGTCGACGACGCGTATGAGACGTTCGAGATGCTTCTCGATCGGAACACTCCTGAGGAGGCGGTCAAACGGCTGGTGAGGCTCGGGACACCTGCGGAGATAGTCAAGCAGGTTCGGGAGCGGCATGAGCAGCGTCTCCTTGCTATTCGTGAGATGGAGGAGCCGCGCTCGGTTGTTCTGGGCAATCGGTACACCTGGTACACCGGTCCGCAGGCAGGAGACAAGTTCTGGCCGGCCTTGCAGCGCATACTTCAGCGACAAGGGTGGAGTGACGGCTCGATCGACAGTCTGGACAAGTCTTCGAATCGGATCGTGTCGTTGCTCAATCATCCCCTGGAGCCGCGGTTCTCGGCTCGCGGACTGGTCGTCGGCTACGTCCAGTCAGGGAAGACGACGAGCTTTACTGCAGTGATGGCGAAGGCCGCTGATCGGGGCTACAAATTGTTCATTGTGCTGGCCGGGATTCACAACGGGTTGCGCCGGCAGACGCAGGTACGGCTTGTCCAGCAGCTCATTCAGCCTAATCCGGCCTCCTGGACTCAAATCACCTCCCCCGAACACGATTTCGTGCCCCCGGCGAATCCAGCGAGCTTCTTCGGCGCTGCGAACAGAACACACGTGCTGTGCGTGGTGAAGAAGAACGCGCCCGTCCTACGGAAGTTGGTGCGATGGTTGCGGGATGCGCAGGACTACCTTGGTGATACGCCCGCTCTGATCATCGACGATGAAGCGGACCAGGCCACAGTCGCTACGGATGCCATCAATCCGTTGATCATGGACATGATCAGTACGCTGCCGAAGGCCGCGTACGTGGGATACACGGCGTCGCCTTTCGCGAATCTTCTGATCAATCCCGTCGACGAGAACGATCTCTACCCGCGAGACTTCGTCGTCAACCTGCCCAAACCTGACGGGCACTTCGGTACCGAGGTGCTCTTCGGTCGATATGCACTCGACGGCGAAGACCCGAACGAGGTCTTCGACGGGTACGACATGGTCCGTACGGTGCCGGACGAAGATGTCCCTTTGGTCCGGCCGAAGACCAGAGCGGAGACCGAGGGTTTTGTGCCGGTACTGACCGACTCGCTGCGGAATGCGGTGCGGTACTTCTGGCTGGCAACGGCCGCGCGCCGAGTACGAGGAACAGGAAATCCTCACTCCACCATGCTCATTCACACCAGTGTGCGGACTTCGGTTCATGACAGTTTTCGCGGTCCGTTGGAAGCGTTCCGGGAGAAGGTTGCTTGCAATCTCGACGATTCAGCGTTGCGTTCTGAGTTGAGGGCGTTATGGGACTCCGAAACAGCGCTGGTACCCGCGAAGGAGTTCGGCGAAACCAAAGTCGAATTCGATGAGCTGATTCAGCAGTTGCCTGGAGTGCTCGAGGACTGTCGAATCATCATGGACAACTCCGGCAGCACCGACCGGCTTGACTATGAGAACGGGCCAGTGGTGGCGATCGCGGTCGGGGGAAATACGTTGTCCCGCGGCCTCACACTGGAGGGTCTACTGGTCAGCTACTTCGTTCGGGCTGTATCGGTGTACGACACGCTGCTGCAGATGGGGCGCTGGTTCGGCTACCGCCATGGATATGAAGATTTGCCTCGTATCTGGATGACCGAGGAACTCGAGGACTGGTTCCGGCATCTGGCGACGGTAGAGGCAGAGATGCGGCGGGACATCGACATCTATATGACCGAGGACAAGACGCCATTGACGTTCGCTGTGCGGCTGCGGACACATCCGGCGCTACGGGTGACAGCAGCAGCGAAGATGCAGGATGCGGTGACCGCTGCCGCAGGCTATGGCGGTCAGCGTGTCCAAACCCGGTACTTCCGGAAGGACCGCGATTGGTTGTTGGGCAACCAGAAAGCTGCCCGAAATCTCGTTTCCGCGGCCGTGGCGGCCCGCAGGTCGGTCGAAGGTTCGTCGGAAACCGGCCGATTCCTCTACCGAGGAGTATCCAGTGATTACGTTCTCGAGTTCTTAGCCAGCTACAAGTTTCACGAGAAGTCTCAGGAGTGCAATGCGGCGATGATGTCCCGCTACATCAAGGCGCGCATCCGGAACGGTCACTCTTTGGGCCGCTGGAACGTTGCGATCATGGGTACCCCGCTCACCGGCTCCGATGCTGCGTTTGTCTTTGCCGACGGTGTGGAGGTTGGCCGAGTAGTCCGTTCAGCCTTCAAGAGCGAGCCAGACCTCTGTGATATCAAGACATTGATGAGCCGTAAGGACGCCGCCCTCGATCTGGAGGGCGATATTCATAAATGGTCGGAGAAGGAAATCCGTGCGGAGCGCCTCAAGCAGCTTCCCGATACCGGCCTTATCGTTCTGTATCCGATCGACAAGATCTCGCATCCTGACCGAAATCAAAGTCGGCGTACGTCATTGGACGCACCTGAGCACGTTATCGGTGTCGGGTTCATGTTTCCGGAACCTCGAAACGCGGATTCGACAGTGCCCTGGGAGGTCGACTACATCTCGGCTGATCTGTCTGCGGTCCCTGGTGGTGCAGAGGTCGAGGACGAGGACTTCAGTCTGGTCGTCGCCGAGGCGCAGGCGTGAGCGGAGATCTCCGCCAGACCCTTGAAGATCACTGGGCGATGCTTGCTGTTGCTCGGTTGAGTTCTCCGACAGCAATGCGAGTGTCAGACCTGCCAGTGGAGACCAGCCGAGGTCATGTCGCCGCAGGAGTCGATCCTGACGGCCACCGCCATCTCCTCGTGCCGATCGACTCCCGTCAGTCGGTGCGGAAAGGCCTGGATGGCCCGGTATTGCGCTTGTCAAGGAAGCCGCTGGAGACCGACAGTTCCTATCAGGTCTATGCCGATCTCGCATGTTTGGACACGGAGTTCGACGACGTGTTCGCGACCTTCTGCGCGGTCTCGCTTGATGAGATCGCAGCGGTGCCGCGGTATCCGACCAAAGGGCTGTACCGTGCGCTGGATAAGTGGCGGATGCTGTTCCAGCGCTCGGGGACACTACTCGGACCTGAGCAGATCGCCGGACTGTTCGGTGAGCTCGTGGTGCTGTGCCGCCTACTGGAACTGGACCCGAGCGCGTACCGCTGGTGGGCAGGCCCGGCCGGCCATCGGCACGATTTTGTCGCGGGCGCTACGGCGGTAGAGGTCAAGGCCTCGTTGCGGCCGGGCGGACGTAATGTCCGAATCCATGGATTGGATCAGCTGGATCCGCCTGCCGGAGGCGAGTTGCTGCTTGCGTATTTCAAGTTGGAACCGGCTCCCGAGGCAGCTTCGCTGCAGGATCTGGTAGAGCAAGCAATCGACTTGGCCGACGACGAAGGCGCCCTCTTCGGCCTGTTGTCGCTTGCGGGGTACCAGCGTGCCGATGCTGATCACTACCGAGACAGGCGCTTTCGGATTGCCGAGCAGCGCTGGTACAGAGTTGACGGTAACTTTCCGAGGCTGACGGCCGACATGCTGGTAGCAGCGGCGGTCCCCATCACCGTTAAAGACGTCGAGTACACGATCGACCTGGGTGGAGAGCCGCCTTTTCCGTCGGAGGAGGGTGCGGTTTTGCGGTACGTGCAGCGGATGGCTGAGGAGCCAGAGTGAGTCTGCCGGAGTGGTATTCCCAGCCGTTCCCGCCCGAAGGTGCGAGTGCGGCCGAGGGGATTCGCAACCAGCTCGGAAAGCCAGAATTGGACTACCTCACCATCCTGGTTCGAGAGGCGGCGCAGAACAGTTGGGACGCTCGTATCGATGATGGAACGACGGTCGAGTTCCGTATGGATCTGCAGACCATCAGTGCCGCCAACGCCGAGGCATGGCGTCAGAACCTGCTTCGCGGGGCCCCCGCGGATTCGTACCTTCCCCTCCGTAAGTCATTGCAGGCTCCGGTAATCCGAGTGCTGTCCATTTCGGACAGGGGCACGGAGGGCCTGGGCGGACCAACCCGTGCCGACGATGTCGTCGACGATCAGGATCGAGACTTCGTATCCTTCTTGCGCAACATCGGCGAACCGCGAGACAAGGTGCTCGGCGGAGGGACGTATGGGTTCGGGAAAGGGATTCTGTATCTGGTCTCGAGGCCGGGGACCATTTTGATCCATACGCGATGCAATTACGAAGGCCGTTTCGAAACCCGGCTCATGGGCGCTTCGCTCTGGAAGAGTTATCAAGCGTCCACCGTGGACGGGCACAAACGGTTCACCGGAAGGCATTGGTGGGGAGACGGTTCCGGGGAAGTGATCGAGCCACTGGTCGGTGCGGAGGCAGATAGCGTCGCCCGACAGCTAGGTCTGCTCCCATTCGGTGAGACTGAGACCGGAACAACGATAACGATCGTCGACCCGGAGCTTGACGATCGGGAGCCCAGTCTTGTGGCGGAATACTTGGCGGAAACCATCGCGTGGCAGCTATGGCCGAAACTACTTTCGCGCGAGGTCAGGAATGGTCGTCCGCCGATGCGGTTCACGGTGACCTGCGACGGGATCGAGTATCCGGTTCCCGACCCGGCTGGTCGTCATCCGTTACGGCTGTTCGTCGCAGCGTATGAGCAGATGATCGGTTCGAGCGGTCGCGAAATACGGAGCCTGCGACCGAAGCGACTACTCGGGAGACTTGGGCTCGAACAGCGAACTGTCCCTCCGTTTCAGCCAACCGCGGCAGCGGAAGCAGCCGGTATCGAAGGGCATATCCATCATGTGTGTTTGATGCGTCCGGCCGAGCTGGTCGTGACCTACTGGGCGGGCCCGAAACCGTCGAGTGAACTGAGCTCCTATGCAGGAGTTTTTCGTGCAGATTCGTCGATGGACCATGTTTACGCGGAGGCGGAACCACCAACCCACGATGGGTGGAATTTTCAGTCGCTCGAGGATCGAGATCATCGGTCCTTCGTGCGTACGACCTTCACACGGTTGAAGGAAGCTACCGACGCGATCGTCAATGCCGCGGTCGGAAATCGTGCTGATGTGGCAGACGTGTCGCTCGGAGCTGCCAGCGACCGGTTCTCACCGCTTATCGGAGGTGTCTGGGGAGTTGGTGGGGCGACTGATTATGGTCGACCGGGAGAGACCCGTGCACCTGCCGGCCCGAAGGAACGCGGAAGCCGCGGCAATCGCGACGAACGAGAAAACCCAGACAACCGGGCTGATGAGGACAGTGCGGCCGAAGGCCGACACTCTTCGCATCCGAGCGGCGAGGTGACCGGAACAGGTAACGGATCTGATGGCGGTGCACCGCGCGGGCCGACTCGGCGGCCGAGAGTCGACTACGTCGGGTCACCGTATCTGGACGAGTTCGCGGGAATGGCCGTAGTAGTTCAGGACTTTCGGCTGCCGACCCCAACGCTTCAGCGTGTATCGGCTGAGCTAGCGGTGGCGCTGACTGCCGACGGAGGTCGGGAAACCGAACCGCCCGAAGGCGCACCACAGCCCGAACTGATCGGCTGGGAGGACGAAGACGGAACGCTTCGTCGGGCAGAGAGCTTCATGGCCGGTGGTGGCGACATCCGAGTGTGGAAGGCGATAATCAAGCCTGCGCCGGACACCATGACCGATATCAAGATTCGAGTGGCGGCGGTGAGCAGCTGATGCGGGTATTGCCGTACCGAATTCCGGCTGATCACGTTGTTCGACCTGAAGCGTGGCAGTTGGTGCTCGATGGTGCTGAGGTCCCGATGCCCGAGGCCTTTCCCCACTGGGACTATCAGACCGCGGTAGAGCTGCGCCGCACAGTGTCGGTCGATCTCGAAAGTACTTGGAGCGAATCAGGATTGGCGCCCGGCACGCCGTTGGCGCTGGCTGTTGTGTGGACCTCGACGGGTTCCAAACTGCGGGGTACGGCAGACCGACGCCTGCTGACAGCGTCAGGAGCAGTCGAGTTGCGGGTGCAACTCGCCGGTGCGGACCTGGGCGGAGTTCTGCTGCTGGATACCGCCCTGATTCTGGGGCGGCGCAGGGACGGAGAAAGTCGTCCGACAGCAGCTCGGCGAGCCGGGTCCGTGCTGTGGAGCGACAGGGCAGCGCTCCGGTTACAAGGCGATGCGCCTCAATTCCCGATGGCCATAATCGATTTCGAGAAAACGATCTACCCTGTCGATGCTGCCTGGCATCTGGAACTCTATGCGCTCGACTCCGCGACGATGGGTTCGTTGCTCCTGCTGGTCAACGAAAAGAAGACTGTCGTCGCCGATGCGCTCAAGAACGCAGCGAAGCCACGCCAGCAGGACAAAATTGTCCTCGCGGTGCTCTATGCCGACGTCGCGCGAATGATGATCGAGCACGCACTCCGGAACCCGGACTTCACCGACGACTCTACATTTCCCGACGAAACCTTGGGTGCCACAATCCAATCACTGTTCGGTCGCCTGTTCCCTGAACGTTCGGTTCGTGACGTACGAGCGCAGATCGAGCGAGCCCCCAGTTGGTTGTCGACCGAGGTACAAGCTTCGCTCAACTTGTTCGAGGGGGTCGCATGAGCCTGTTGTATCCACGGTTGCTGCGGGCGCGAGCGATAGAGTTGACGCAGGAGTACCGAGATCTGGATCTCAAGTCGCTTGCTGCCAGATGGTCCCCTTCGGACGATTCCGCGGTGTATGTCGCAACCGGAGGAGCACGAGCTCAGCCGGACCAATTGGTGGAGCTTCGTCGAACTGTGCTGGAGCTGGCTGAGAGTTCCGGGTTTCCCAATCCGCCTTCGCCGGAGCAGAAGACCACCTTCGACCTGGCGTTGGCCGAGGCGCTACACCGAGGCATGCGTTTGGCGCCTGCTGAAGCCGCGTCCGGAGACATCTGGGCATTCCTCGCGCTGATCTTGATGCCCGACATTGCCCACTGGCGCTATCCGAAGCCGCCGGCCGACCGTGTGCGCGGTTCAGACCTCACGCGGCATGTTTTCGGACGCCTGTGGTGGCGAGCCCAACTCGTACACAGCCCGGGCGACCCGAATCCATATGGGGCACTGAAGGTATTGGGGGAGTCTGCGTTCGATCAGATCTACGCCCGACGTTCAGCACTGGGTGGAAGTCCGCACCTGATCAAGTCGATTCTTCGGGTTTGGAACAATCTCGATCTTGCGGCGCTGAGTGAGCGAAATGTCCTGCGCGAGTTTCTGAAACGGCTCCTGCGGCTCGCGCCGTTCGTGCTCTTCGATGGCTTGACCGACGACGCACTGGATGGCGAGCTCCGCGTTGTCGCCTACGAGACGGTGCTAGGGATGCAAATAATCGCTGGTCTGTCCGAAGAAGAGGCCGCGGACCGTGCTAGCGCTGTCGTTGCGAGCTGTGTACTGGACGAGGATCAGCTGCAGGAGCTAGGTGACGCGGAGGCTGTCGGGTACGAACGCTGGCTGAACGAGGCACTCGAGCGTGCCGGCATAACGGGCGCCGACCTGGCAGCGAAAATCGGGGTTACCTCCGCGGCGGTCTCCGCGTGGCTCAACGGGCGGTCGACACCAGCGGGCCGTGCGCGCAACCAGATCGCTGCGATATTAGGTGAAGAGCTGACGACAGACTAGGCGTCCGCCCACAGCGGCAGAGGATTTTCAGCTGGTACGTCGGAATCGATCAAGCGCACGATCCCGTTTGTCGAACTCGGGTTATCGACGTCCCACGGCTCATCGACGGCCGCGTCCAGTTCAGCTGTGTCGATTCTTTTGCCCAGAGCGGCAGCAAGGACATGAACTGCCAACCGTGGAGGGATTGCGTTGCCGATCTGCTGCGACCTGTCTTTTCCGGCCCAGGGGTAGCGCTTCGGGAATGTCTGCAGCATCCCGGCTTCTTCAAGTTTGAAGCGCCGTTTGAGGTCTGAGTCGGTATTCGCCCTTACCAGGCGGTTTCGTGAGATTTTGCCGGTGACGGTCGCAGACGGAAGGTTGCAGTTGCGCCGTCCACGAAGTTTCGGGTCGCCACCAGTGCCATAATTCGAGACCACGTCAAAGTCCCCCAGGTCTTCAGGAAGTACATCGCGCATCGACCGCCATTCCAGCAGAGCCGGGTCACCGTCCTCCTTGGCGACGCCCTTCGTGTAGCGGCGGTGGGTCGCTTTCGGCAGTTCGGCTGCACCGGAGAGGCGAGCGATCAGGATCGCCCGTCGGCGGGTCTGGGGTACTCCGTACTCCTCGGTCCTGAGGATCCCATGTGCCACTGAGTATCCAAGACTCGTCAGGGCGCGTCCGACCTGTTCCCAGATCGGTAGGACCTGTGGGACTTGCTCCAGAACGATGGCGTCATAGGGTCGGTCGGCAGCGTACGCCTCCAACGCCCACCGCAGCGGTTGCAGCACAAGTCCGGTCCGCTCGTCGCCGGTATCCGTGTTGAGCTGCCATAAAGCCTCATCTATGTCCCGCATCGCGATCATGTCGTCGATCATGTCGATGATTGGACCGATCCATTGTCGGCCGACTCCGCTTCCGGCGACGGTGTACGTCTGACACGGAGGGCCGCCGGTCAAAATCCGCGTTACCGCAGCGTCTTTCGGCGCAAAGTCCTTGTCCGAATGCTTGGCCACATCACCTTGTTCGGTTTTCAGCCCCGCTGCCGCCCGCGTGGCGCAGGCGTTGTCGTCCCACTCGATGCCTATAGCGTCGATCCCAAGCCACCGCGCTGCTACGTCCAGCCCTCCCGGGCCTGCGAAAAGATCGACCATGTGGAACTGAGAACTAGTGGTCGGCCGTTCGGAGGACATGAGGGAATCCTATCGGCGATGTGCGGGCGAGGACAAAGATCGGTTCGACTCCAGCGTGGCTCTGATCGCTTGACCGAGCGCGCGACCGACCGGCGGTGGGGTGGCGTGTCCGATCTGCCGATATCGGGCGGTCTTTTTGCCCGCGAACTGCCAGCTGGTAGGGGAGAAGCCCTGCAGAATTGCGGTCTGTTCAACTGTGAGCTGAAGCATACCTGTCCGTCCCTGGGACGGGACCCATCGAAAGTCCGGTGTCGGTACCTCGTTCGCGAGACTGCCTGCGTAGACGCCCATACGCTCCCAAGCCTTCTTGGTGCCGCTCGGCCCGAGGTCTGCGCCACCCCGATTCATCGACCCGCCAACAACGGTGGGTGCGATAGCAGTCGCCTGGTCCGCCCATTCATCGGCTCCAAGCCAGCCGCCGGCCGACATCGAGTCCCGTAGAGCTTCGCCCACCGAGACACGGCGCAGCGAGGTCGTTGGCGCGGGAACTTTGATCCGCTCGACGGGAACGCCTTTGACGGCAAGGAGAACCCCTTGCTTCCGGTCTTGGGGAACGCCGAAATCGGCGGCATTCAGCACTATCCAACGCAAGCCATAGCCCAGATGTTGAAGCTCTTCGCCGATGAAATTTCGGATCGGCTCATACTGGGGAGCGGTGACCATCTCTGAAACATTCTCGATGACAATCGATTTCGGCTGGATACCGTGTACCAGCCAAACGGTCGCCTTGAGTAGTTCCAATTCATGGTGAGAGCCACGGCTGCGGCCGACAGTTGCTGCCGCCTGGACGCGTGGCAGTCCGGCCGAGAGCAGGTCGACGTCATAGGTCTGCTCGTGCTCGGACGGATCGAAGTGGAGAAGGTCCATCTGCCATACGTCCCAGGTGGGCCGATTCAACCGGAGCGACTCGCATGCCACGGGCAGGTTATCGAGAAGTAGGGTTGGCGAGAACCCGGCTCTTTCGAGACCCGATGCGAGTCCCCCCGCACCGGCGCATACATCAACGAAAGTCAATGGTGTGACGGCGCCTGCAGACGTGGTTGTTTGTGTCGGGGCAGGCGACTGCACAATCTCCTCCTGGGAAGGACTTCATGAGACAAACCAAGTCGACATTATCTCGTAAACTGTTGGGGTTCTAGATGTTTGGTGCGCTCATCCTACCGCTCTAGTCGTCTGCACAACGATCGACGCGGCGTCCGAGGTCTCTGGGGCCTCCACTCCGGCGATGCCGTGGAAGATCCGTTATGGCCTAGTCGGGGGTGCGCACGAAACTACTGCGGCCTCGAGCGCTCCTGCAGTGGTGGCAACATCCGATAATGTCGTCTGACATGAGTCGTTGGCTGCGTTGGGCCCGAGAACAAGACCGGAACTCCGGGAGTTGAGGTGATTCGCTCAGTTGTCTTCGACGTAGGTGAGACCCTCCTCGACGACACTCGCGAGTTCGGTCGGTGGGCTGACTGGATTGAGGTCCCCCGGCACACCTTCTCTGCGGTGCTGGGAGCGGTGACTGCAGCTGGGCGGAACAACGCCGAGACGTTCCAGTACTTTCGGCCGGGGTTCGATCTCGAACATGAACGCTGGCTGCGTGAGGCCGCGGGCCGTGGAGAGGATATCGAGGAAGGCGATCTGTATCCGGACGTGCGATCTGCGTTGTCTGCCTTGCAGAAGCGTGGGATTTGGGTCGGTATCGCCGGCAATCAGACTGCTCGAGCGGCGCAGCTGCTGCGCTCGCTGAATCTTCCGTGCGACGAGATCGCCACGTCAGGGGAGTGGGGAGTCGCTAAGCCTGACTCGAGTTTCTTCGACCGCGTTGCCGAGTTCGCGCCCGGCTGCCGGGACGAGATCCTGTACGTCGGTGATCATCGGGACAACGACCTGATCCCGGCACGTCGGGCCGGCATGCGGTGTGCCCTGATACGGCGCGGGCCATGGGGATATCTGTGGGCGGATGATGTCATCGCGGCGGGGGAGGCCGACTGGGTTGTCGGCTCCCTCACCGAGTTGGTGGAAGCGATCAGCTAAACACTCAGGCGCGCAAGCATTTCCTTCACGCGGGGATGCCAGTTGGTGTGTTGGGGTGCGATGGAGCGGGCTGTGTGGATGGACTGCATGGCGCCGTCCCGATCTCCAGCTTGGATGCGCGCCCGTGCTAGGTCGATGTGGAAGTGCGAGCGACGCTCGGCGGGGATGTCGTCGGGCGGCGTCCAGTTCTGAGCGGCTGTGAGCGCTCCACCGATGTCCCCGAGTTCCACGCCCAAGGAGACCTGGTGAATACGGACGGACGAGCGGCCGAACGCTGTGCCCAGATAGGTCGATTCCGGGACCATTCGCGCAGCGCGGGTTGCTTCCGCGATGTGGTCGTGAGCCGTGTCTGCGCGGAACTCGCAGCCGGCGACGACAGCGGCGCGCATGTGTAGTGAGCCGTAGGTTGCGGCGGCGCGGAACGATTGGGACGGGTCGATTCGATCTGCTGCCCGTTCGAGTAGCTTCCGGCCGGTCGCGAGGTCCATGTTGTTGAAGAACAGTTCGGTGCGGACGTAGGCGGTCGTCGCAGCGAGTAGTGGGTCGTCGCTGTCCCGCGCGGTGGTCTCCATCATGCCGATGATGCGGGCGGACAGATCAGCGAATCCATACTTGTCCGCGATCGCGTCGGCCGCTCGATAAGCCTGGATGAGAAGATTATTCACATAGTTTCGGAGTAGTTCTGGGGAGAGGCGGGCTCGGTGCAGCTCGTCCAGCAGGGACGGGAGCTCGATGGCTAGGCGGAGATAGTTCGAATCGAGGCGGTCGCGGACAGCCGACGCCACAGCCGCGTGCAGCAGATCGAGCGAACGGATCGGTCCATCGGGCGGGGCGTCGTGAGTGTCGAGCGCCTTCCGTAGATCAGGAAGGCGGATTTGTACCGCTGTTGCCGCAGTGTCTGTCGTTCCGACAACGGTCGAATGTGGTTGCAGCGCTTCGTGGAAGCGTGCGACTTGGTTGGCATCGAGACGCCGATAGCTGGTGTCCATGGCGTCTGCGAACTGCCGGACGAGAGTGATTGTCTCTCCGCGGCTTTCCCACTTCCGGACGACGGCCTCACTGAATCCCAGCCGCTCGGCGAATTCGCGCTGAGTTATACGCAGCGCCTCGGTACGCAGCGCGCGTACCTCCCGTCCGGTCCACTTCGTCACGCTCATTGCGATCCCCCTCGCTTTGGCTCGACGGTCCGTACTTGCAGCGTAGCGGCGCCGTAGCGGTTCCGTGCCTTCGGTTTCTGGCGTTGCTCCGTGAAGCTCGAATCGGCCCCGCCGCCGGGTCGATGTCCGGAGATCTGTGACGCCATCCACAACCGGCGGTGATCCTCGGCGGCGGGTGCTTACCAACGAAAACCGAAGGAGCCGAATGTATCTCATCGTGATTGCCGGGAGGCCGGTATGACGCTTCCTACCGCTTATGTTGCGGCAGCTGAACTGCCGAAGGGGCCGCCTCGGGCGCTCGGTTATATCGATCGGACGTTGCCGGGGTGGCCGGCGAATGAGCAGCGGGTGCTCGGGCATGCGGTGAAGTTGGGGTACTCGTTGGTGCGGGTGGTGTTTCGGACCGCGGGGGATATCGATGATCCGATCATGCGGCTGCTCGATCGGATCGGTGGGTACAACGTTGCGGCGGTCGTGGTTCCGAGTGTGGAGCATCTCGGGGTGCGGCTTCGAATTGTCTGCGCGGCATGCGATGTGGAGGCGGTTGAACCGGAGGTTACCTATGCACGGGTGCGGCCGACGATCTCTTCGGCGCCGGCCTCGGCTCAGCGTGATTCGCAGCCCGAGGTGGGCGATTGAGATGTCGGGGTTGATCGCTTCGGTTGTGACGGTTGTCGGTGTGGCGGCGTTGGTGGCTGCCGGGGTTTCCTGTGCTTGGCCGGATGTCGGGGGCGATCGGAGGTTCGGCGAAGCCACCCGTCTCGCGGTGAAAGTCGTTGTGCGCCCTGACATCCTGTGGTTCTCGTTGACGCACGCCGCTCGGTCGCCGGTGCCGACGGTGGTGGAGGCGCACGAGGATATGCAACTGCACGTGGAATGTGATCCTGCCTTGTGCGCCGCGAAGGCGGTGGCGATGAGGACTCTGGTGGCTGCTGGGCGAGTGCGGCCGGACCGATCGCGGCGGCTGTGAGCGTCAGCGCCTTGCTTCGCGCACGGCGGATTGCCCGGCCGGTGGTCGGGTGTCAGGCCGCGCTGGTGTCGGGTGGTCGCGAGCGCGATTGCAACCAACGCTGGTGCTGTTCGCGTTCGCGTTGGCGGCGTTGCTCCCGTGCGCGTTCGTCGCGCAGGTGGATGCGCGTGAGTATCGCGGCCAGGAGTTCGTCGGGGTGGTGGCGATGGTTGATGCGGGGCGTTCGGCTGGGGTCGATGTGTTCGGGGGCGATCCATGCGGTGCGGCCCGGGAACGGGGAAAGCTCGTCCTGTGCAATGGTTTTCCAGCCGCCGGGGCCGTCGTGGATCAACGAGTGGCAGGCGTCGCAGGCCAGGACGAGGTTGGTGATGTCGGTGGGGCCGCCCTTGGCGTAGTCGCGGATGTGGTGGGCGGCGCAGAGGCCGGCGGGGGCGTCGCATCCGGGGCGGGAGCAGCCGCGCAGGGCGGCGATCAGTGCAAGGCGCTGGGTGCGGGAGGCGAGTCGTTTCATGCGGCCCAGATGCAGGGGGAGTCCGGCGTGGTCGAAGATCGCCAGGTACGGGCGGGATCGTTCGGCCAGTCGCAGTGCTTCGCGGATCGGGACGACGCCGCCGGTGGCGGTGGTCGCGGCGCCCGAATCCTTCTCCAGGTCTTCGAGTTTCATCGTCAGCACGGTGGTCACGGGCATGCCGCGGTGGCGGCCGAGGTCTTCGGCAACCAAGCCGGAGCGCAGGACCGCTGCGAGGGCGTCGTGGTTGCGCTGGGCGGCAGTGCGGTGATCGGCTCGCGCTGCCTCGGCCAGCGCCGCAGGGTCGGCGGTGTCGATATCGACGGCGGGGCTGTTCGGGTCCTCCGGGTTGCAGACACCGGGGCGGGCATACTTGGCCAGCAGTGGATCCAGGAGGGCGCGCAGCACGGGATCGATGTCGCCGCGTATGGGGGACATGCCGTCCGGGCGTTGCCGGCCTACGACGATGCCTCGCATTCGGGCGCGGTCCAGGTCGGTGGTGAGGCGGCCGTCGGGGTCAAGGTAGGCCAGGATTCGGTCGCCGACCTTGCCGATGTCGTCCGGCGAGCCGGATCGTGCGAATTCGGCCAGCAGATGTTCCGCGGCTTCGCGATCCGGGTCGGATACGCCTCGGGGTACGCGGTTCATGACCTGCGCGATCCCGCGCACATGATCGGCGGAGATGTCGCCGTGTGTCAAAGCGGCTGCGGTGCAGGGCAATTGCGGGTCTCGCAGTTCGCCGTCGAGATCGTGGAAGGTTCCTACCCAGCGGGCCGAGTTCACGCGGCTGCCCGCGTCCGCGCTCGATACCCGCAGCGTCTCCATCAGGAACCGCTTCACCGTCTTCGCGCCGGTCCGTGACGGCAGGGATCGCTCCTCGGCTTCGATCAGCAGGCGATGCTGCAGCGCTGTCAGCCGGCGCGCGCAGCTCTCCACATCTCGCATCGCCTGGATCAGTTGTTCATCCGACAGCGGCATCAGCGATCGTTCGAACAGATCGGAAACCGCGGCGAGCAGCGGTCTCGCGACCTGCTCGTCGACGTCCCCCGTGTTCGAATGCATGTTCGAATTCTACCAAGAAGGGCGGAGGTGTGCACCCCCTCGGCCTGTGTGGATTTCGAAGTCCATTCTGAACAAGTGACCGAAAAGTCCTGTGTTGCAGCGAGTTTCACTGGCGCACACGGCGCACCGCGCTGCGGAGCCGACACTCAGGCAATCTGCGTCAACAACACCACCCCCAGGACGAACATCGTCGCCGCGACGAAGACGTCGAGCACTCGCCACGCCGCGGGCAGCGACAGGACCGGCGCGAGCAGCCGAGCCCCGTATCCCAGCCCGGCGAACCACACTCCGCTGGCCGCCATCGCGCCGACGCCGAAGGCCCAGCGCAGCGATCCGTGTCCGGCGGCGACCGAGCCGAGCAGCAGCACGGTGTCGAGGTAGACGTGCGGGTTGAGCCAGGTCATCGCCAGGCAGACCAGGATCGCGGTGCGGATGGACGCGGTGGAATCGCCGGTGGTCGCGAGGGCAGCAGTCGCGGGGCGCAGTGCGCGGCGGGCTGCGACGGCGCCGCAGGCGATCAGGAAGCAGCCGCCGGCGAGTCCGACGACGGTCAGGGCGGCGGGATAGGCGCCGACCAGTGCGCCGAGACCGCCGACCCCGCACATGATCAGAATGGCGTCGCTGGCGATGCAGATGGCGACCACCGCGGCAACGGCTTGCCCGCGTGCGCCTTGGCGCAGGACGAAGGCGTTCTGCGCGCCGATGGCGACGATCAGGGATAAGCCGGCACCGAATCCGGCCAGGGCTGCCGAGAAGATACCGCTGTTCACGCCGCCGACGGTATGGGTCCTGACATGATCAGTACAGCTAAAGTTTCTTAACTATCATTAGCGACCGTGATGTCCGAGCTTCCGGTCGATCAGGTCCGCACGCTGCTCGCGGTCGTCGACGAAGGCACATTCGACGCCGCCGCGGCCGTGATGCATCTGACGCCCTCGGCGGTGAGTCAGCGCATCAAGGCACTCGAACAACGCACCGGCCGCGTTCTGCTGATGCGCACGAAACCCGTCCGGCCCACCGAATCCGGCCAGGCGGTCGTGCGTTTCGCGCGTCAACTTGCCGCATTGCAGGAGGCGGCGCAACGAGAGCTGGGGATCGCCGGAGATCCCGAGTCCACCACGCTGTCCATCGCGGTCAACGCCGATTCGCTGGCGACCTGGTTTCTGCCCGCGCTGTCGCGGGTGCCGCAGGATCCGCCGGTCTGTTTCGATCTGCATCGCGAGGACGAATCCCACACCGCCACGCTGCTCCGGGAGGGCACGGTGATGGCGGCGGTGACATCGCTGGCCGAGCCGGTGACCGGATGTACCGCACGGTTGCTGGGCCTGGCGCGGTACCTGCCGGTGGCGAGTCCGGAATTCGTCGAGCGTCATTTCGAGGCCGGACCTCTGGAGCAGTCGCTTCCCGACGCTCCGGTCATCGTTTTCGATCGCCGGGACGAATTGCAGGATCGCTACGTCCGCACCGTCACCTCCGGCAGGGCGGTGGCGAGCCGGCTCCGCCATTACGTACCCACCTCGGAAGGGTTCCGCGACACCATCGTCGCCGGGCTCGGGTGGGGGCTCGTGCCCGAAACGCACGCCGACCCATTGCTGCGGACGGGCGCGTTGCGGAATTTCGCGCCGGGGCAGTGGGTCGATGTGCCGCTCTACTGGCAACAGTGGAAGTTGGATGTACCGGCCCTCGCGCTCGTCGCGCAGACGATCGGTGTTGCGGCGGCCGACTATCTCCGGCAGTGAAAAAGTGTCTCTGATGTGCCGCTGGTTTCGTCAGTCGATCAACTGTGGTGCCACCGCCCGGGAACTGCCGGGAACCGCTCGCGGCGATGCGGAGGTGAGCAGCGCGGTTCCCGCCGCGAGCAACCAGATGATCGTGAACCCGGAAACCGTTGCGGTAGTGCCCCATCCGTTCGCCGCGTAGAAGTTCGCCGGAGTGTTCCCGAAGAACATCGACGGTGCGAACGCGACGTTCACCACCGCCAGGGCCGCGGCCGAACGCCCCGCCCACGCGGGCAGAATCCGTGTGCGCAGGATCGTGACAGCGGCCGTGGTCATGAACAG
Organism: Nocardia kruczakiae NBRC 101016; assembly: GCF_001612965.1. GTDB lineage: Bacteria > Actinomycetota > Actinomycetes > Mycobacteriales > Mycobacteriaceae > Nocardia > Nocardia kruczakiae. Next base: position 29,080 of record NZ_BDBL01000008.1, on the reverse strand, counting down.
GGCGGTCAGGAGCCGGGTGACCGTTCCGTACAGCACATAGGTGCCGGACACGGTGACAGTGGGATCGATCGGCTCCGGCGCCTGGATCGTGGCGCCGATCTCGAGGCCCATGGAGACGAAAGCGACTGTCACCCACATCAAACCGGCGGTCGAGGCCAGTGAACCGAGCCATTCGTAGCGTCGGTCGGCGGCCTTCACCAGGTGCCCGAAGGCCGACATGAACACCACCGCCCCGATCAGCCCGACGAGACCGATCAGGCCGCGCGTCAGGATGTTCCAGTCCGGGGGCGGGCCCTCGTAGACGAAGTAGAGCGGCAGTTCGACGAGCATGAGCGCGGCGCCACAGACCGCGGCGATACCCGCGGTGCGGCGGAGGGTTTCGGTGTGCACGGATCGTCCTTCCGATCGGCGGCGATAGTAAATATATGCCTTATACTATATCGACCATACTAAACTCCCGAAGGAAGAATTGTCGACGACGGGATGCGTGCTGATGACCGATCGGGAGGTGCCCGACCATCTGGCCCGGCTCTGGCGGCTGCCGGTGGACGCCAAACTGGGCCGTCCGGCCGCACTCGATGTCGATCGGGTGGTCGCGACGGCGGTGGAGCTGGCCGACCGGGACGGTCTCGCCGCCGCCACACTGCCGAAAATCGCTGCTGCTCTGCGGGTTACACCGATGTCGCTCTACCGCCACATCGGATCGAAGGACGAACTACTCGTACTGATGGCCGATGCCGGAATGGGTGCCCCGCCCGAATTGCCCAGCGGCTCATGGCGTTCGATGCTGCGCGCCTGGGCACTCGCACAACTCGATGTGCATCGAGCCCGCCCCTGGCTGACCCAGCTGCCGATCACCGGGCCGCCGAATGGACCGAACACCGTGGCCTGGATGGACGCGGGGCTGCGCGCAGTGCGGGAAACCCCCCTGGACTGGCCGGCGAAGGTCGGGGCCATCATGGTGGTCAGCGGATACGTCCGCGAGGCGTTCGTCACCGCCCGCCAACTCGAACACGCCATGGCGGCAGCCGATCTCGACCCTGCCAGTGCCCTGCACGACTACAGCCGTCAGCTGCGTGCGCTGGTGGATCGAGAGCGGCTGCCGGATATGGCCGCATTGCTGGCCTCGGGACTGTTCGACGCCATCGGACCCGCCGAGGCAGAGCCGGACTCGGACTTCGCCTTCGGCCTCGACCTGATCCTCGACGGCGTGGCGGCGACGATTGCCGGAAGCGGCCGGTAATGACAAGCGGCCCGGCGCCGTGGAGGCGCCGGGCCGCGAACAGCGTCGGATCAGCTGCTGCCGAACCAGCCCGGAGGAACGACCTGGCGGAAACCGTTCCAGCCGTTGCCGTGCCGGTCCCACGGGTTGCAGTCGTTGCCGTGGCGGTGACGGTCCCAGTCGCCACGACGGTCCCAGTCGCCTCGGTGGTCGGGCCGGTCCCAGTCGCCGAGGCCGCCGAACGGGCCGTGCCCGTGACCCGGGTGTGCGATGTCGGTGGCCGCCGGGGCGCCTACCACGTCGGCCTGGGCCGGAATGGCAAGCGCGGCAAGTGGCGCCGTGACGATGGCGCCGGCGACGGCGAGGCGCGCCGCCGTGCGCTTGGTGCGATGTTCGGTTCTGGCAATCACGGTGAATCCTTCCAATCAGTTACACCGAACGCAGTCTCTCCTAAATCGGACACCGCGTCACGGGTGGTGGCACGAGATTCAGGGCCGAATCGGCCGCGGGGATGACGGGAACTCGGGGTTGCCCCCGAGTCCTGCGATTCAGCTGCTGCCGAACCACCCCGGCGGGTAAACCGGCCTATACCAGGAGTAGTACGGCCGATACCACGGATTCCAGCCGTACCAGAGCTCCATCGGCATCGGATCGAACGGTGTGATTCCCGGGTAGTACCAGCCGACCGAGCTCGGCTCGCTCGCCGGCACCTGCGCCGAACTCTGCCCGGCGGTCGCGGTGACCATCCCGATCAGGATCAGTCCCGCTATCGCCGTCCTCGCCAGGATTCGGCGTACCCGGACGGATGCGGCAGTCGCGAACACGACCAGCCCCTTTCAACTCGCCTGTCCCGCAACCCTCGCCGATTTCGGCGCGGACGTCACGGCCGCGATACGCCCAGGGCTGAGAAGAGGCTCAGCTCACATCCCGCGCCTCGCCGTCCGGATTCGCCGGATCGATGTGCCAGCTGCGGATCCGCCGCGGATGGATGCGAATGACGGTGTGCGCGAACCAGTCCGGCGCCACCGGAGGCGCATCGACATCGAGAATCTCGCCGACGCCGCGGATTTCGACCCCGCGCCCCCAGCCGGGCTTCACCTCGGCCGGATCGTCCGGCGTCATATCGTCCACAACCAGGCTCACATTCGGATTACCTCGCACATTGCGGTACCGCTGGGCGCTCGGGCTCGGCCCGCCGATATCGATCGTGCCGTCCTCGTTCACCCGGAACCCGACCGGCACCAACTGGGGCCGCCCGTCCGCCGTCACAGTGGCCAGCCGGCCCAGCGATTGGGAAGTCAGATACGCGTGTTCGGCCGCGGTGAAAGTCATGCCGCTACGCTAAGAGCTCGAGTGCGGTTGAGGTCAAGGGTGCCGCGCCGTCCGGTCAGTCGGCCACTTTCGTGAGATGAATGTGGGTGACGTCGTCGCCCGGCCTGGCGGGGGAGACGGCGTACTCGGGGAGGTCGCCGAGGTCGTCGTAGAGGCGCTCGCCCGTGCCGAGGAGGGTAGGGACGAGGGCCAAGTGGAGGTCGTCGACGAGGCCGGCGCGGAGGAAGCTGCGGACGGTCGTGGCTCCGCCGCCGAGGCGGACGTCCTTGCCTTCGGCGGCGGAGAAGGCTTGTTCGAGAACGTTTTCGGACGTGTCGTCGACGAAGTGGAAGGTGGTGCCGCCCTCCATCTCGAGCGCCGGGCGCGGGTGATGGGTGAGCACGAAGACCGGGTGGTGGTAGGGCGGGTTGGATCCCCACCAGCCGGTCCAGGACTGGTCGGGGCCATTCCCCGCGCACGGGCCCGAACATGTTGCGGCCCATGATGGTCGCGCCGATATTCGCCGCACCGGCGGCGAGGTGTTCGTCGTCGATTCCGGTGCTGCCGCCCTCCCGGCCGATCATCCGCCGGCCGAGTCGGGTGGCGAAAACCCATTCGTGCAGGCGCTCACCGCCGACGCCGAGCGGATGATCGGGACTTTGGCCGGGACCCGCGACGTACCCGCCGTGTGCTGGCCCGCCGACCAGGCGAATGCGGTCAGGGTGGGATCCAACGGGGCCGCGGTGAGTCGGTTGCCCAGCGTGGACAGCGTGTAGGTGCCGATACCCAGCACCACCTCGAGGGCTTGTTCGGGGGTGTATCCGTGGGACAGGAAGTCGCTCGCACGCTCGTCGGGGACGTTGCCGGCGGTGTCGACCACGGTGAGGGTGAACTCCTGAAGTGCGGCCAAGCGGGGGTCGGGGAGGGGGCGCTGGTCGCGCAGCGCGGCGATCAATTCCGGGTCGGCGCCGATCGAGGTCAGCCTCGCAGTGTGCATGGCGACGCACAGATGGCATTCGTTGCGCGTGGCCATCGTCATGACCAGTACTTCGCGCGACAGTTCGTCGAGTGTGCCGCCTTCGAACAGGGCGTTGAGTTTCATGAAGCCGTCGAGCAGTCGGGGTGAGGTCGCCATCTTCGCCACCGCGGCCGGGAGGTAGCCGAGGTGTGCGGCGCTCGCGGTCATCGTGCGACGGGCCTCGGCGGGTGCGGAGTCGAGGGTGTGAGTGGGGAAATGCATGGTGCGATCCGTTCGAGGTAGACAACCAAGTTGTCTAAACAGTAAACCTGGTTGTCGAATAGGGCAAGCCTCGGACCGGTCGGGTGACGCCGGTCAGCCCCCGAACCACCCCGCGACATCGAGCCGGAACGATTCCGGCGGAACCATCGTGCGCAACGCGCTTTCCATATCCCGCACGCGCTGGGCGCCGAGCTCTTTCACCCAGCGGCGTCGCAGCCGCTCGAAAATCTCGGCCGACTGCCGGAGTGCGTCGATCCCGCGCGGGGTCAGGCAGACGATCTTGCGTCGGGCGTCCTCGGGATCCTCGACGCGTTCGGCATAGCCCAGCGCGGTCAGCCGCTCGACCGTCTTACCCGCCGCCTGTTTGGATACGCCCAGCTTGCGGCCGATATCGCTGGCCGTCGCACCCTGCACGCCGATCGCCTGCATCGCGAATCCGTGGGCCGGACGCATGTCGGGGTGCCCCTGCTGCGCCAGTTCGGCGTGCAATTCGTCGATGAGCGAGCGAAACCCCGCGAACAGCAGTAACGGCAGCTCGAATCCGGGGCTGTCGATCGGGGCCCTCCCGCGCTTTCCGACAACCATGTTGACGAGAGTAGTCCAGCGGCGGAGACCGATACACCGACGCCGCCGGTGGGCGCGTGTCACCGGTCGCGGCCGGTCCGGTGGTGTTCAATACACCTGGAGCGCTCGGAAAACGAGCCCCTTGTTCTGTCGAATGCCCGGAGGCGCGATGACCACACGGCCACACCGGATTCCCGACCAACCTCGCGCGCCGCGCCGTCGTCGCGGTCTCGTGCATCGGCTCGCGCCGTGGCTGGCTCTCACCGCGATGCTTGCGGCGTGCAGTGGCCCCGGCGCCGATGTCACCGAATCACACGCTCCCGCAACGATTTCGACCGCTCCGCTGAACTCGGTCGCCGTGGTCACACACGGCAGCCCGGGCGACGCGTTCTGGAATGTGGTGAAGAACGGTGCCGAGGCGGCCGGGAAGGATCTGGGAATCCGGGTCGACTACAACTCCTCGGGCGACCCGGGGGAGCAGGCCAAGCTGGTGGACAACGCGGTCGCGCAGCATGTGGACGGACTCGTGGTGTCGATGGCCAATCCGCAGGCGCTGCGCCCGTCCATCGAGCACGCCGTCGCGGCGGGGATCCCGGTCGTCACGATCAATTCCGGCGAAGCCGACAGCGCGGCCGCCGGCGCGATCGGGCACGTCGGGCAGAGTGAGCGTCAGGCCGGGACGGCCGCCGGCAAGCGCCTGCGCGATGCCGGCAAGACCAGGATGCTTTGCGTCATTCACGAGGCGGGCAATATCGGCGCCAACGACCGCTGCGCCGGCGCGATCGGCGGATTCGGCGGCAACGCCACCACGCTGCAGGTCGACATCAACAACCCGGCCGATGCGCAGTCGCGGATCAAGGGAGCCCTGCAGGCCGATCGCTCGATCGACGCCGTGCTGACCCTCAATTCGCAGATCGCCGCCCGCGCGGTCGACGGGGTTCGCGAATCCCACTCTCGCGCCGCCGTCGCCACCTTCGACCTCAATCCCGATGTGGTGGAGGCGATTCGGGCCGGCACCCTGCTGTTCGCGGTCGACCAGCAGCAGTACGAACAGGGATATCTACCGGTGGTGATGCTGCGGCTGTATCGGCGCAATCTCAATACGGTCGGTGGCGGGATGCCGGTGCAGACCGGGCCGGCCTTCGTGGACAAGAACAACGTCGACGCCATCGCCGCCCTGGTGGCGCAGGGCACGCGCTGAGCAGGGAGCTGTCATGACCGAGACCGCAACGGTTTCCGAACCCGCCGCGCCGATCGGGCCGTCACTGCTCAACCGGCTGATCGTCCGGCCCGAGATCGGCGCCGGTCTGGGCGCGCTGGTGGTTTTCGTCTTCTTCGCCGTGATCACCGACCAGTTCATCAGCCCACTCGGGGTGGCCACCTGGCTCGACGACGCCTCGACACTCGGCATCATGGCCGTCGCGGTGGCACTGCTGATGATCGGCGGCGAATTCGACCTGTCCGCGGGGGTGATGACCGCGTCGACGGCGTTGGTGACCGCCATGCTCGCGGTGCACGCCGGATGGAACGTGTGGTTCGCGCTGGGCGTCTCGCTGCTGTTCGCCCTCTCGGTCGGCGCGCTGAACGGCTGGCTGGTGATGCGGACGGGCCTGCCCAGCTTCATCGTCACGCTGGGCACATTCCTGGCTCTGCAAGGTCTCAACCTCGGCGTCACACGGCTGGTGACGGGGACCGTGCAGGTGTCGGGTCTCCGGTCGGCGCCTGGATACGCCTCGGCCGGTTGGGTTTTCGCGGCGACGACGAATCTCGGTGACGCCCGCATCCAGGCCTCGGTGCTGTGGTGGATCGCGGTCACCGCGGTGGCGACGCTCGTGCTGGTGCGCACCCGCTTCGGCAACTGGATCTACGCGGTCGGCGGTTCGCTGCCCAGCGCTCGTGCCGTCGGCGTACCGGCGGCACGGACCAAGATCCTGCTGTTCATGGGCACCGCCTTCGCCGGCTGGATCGTCGGCTCCTGCAATCTGCTGCGGTTCGCGAGCGTGCAGGCGAATCAGGGCGTGGGGCTGGAATTCCAGTACATCATCGCCGCGGTCGTCGGCGGTTGCCTGCTCACCGGCGGATTCGGATCGGTGCTGGGTGCTGCCATCGGCGCGCTGATCTTCGGCATGGCCAGGCAGGGGATCGTGTTCGCGCGCTGGGACAGCGACTGGTTCATGCTGTTCCTCGGTGTGCTGTTGCTCGCCGCGGTACTGGTCAACAACGCCTTCGCCAAGCGCGCGGAAAGGTTGCGCCGATGACCACTCGACACAGCGACATCGAACAGCCGGCCTCCGCGCCGCTGATCGAGACGGTCGGCATCGGAAAGAGCTACGGCGGCGTCGTCGCCCTCGCCGACATCTCGATGGTCGTCCGGGCGGGGGAGGTCACCTGCGTGCTCGGCGACAACGGCGCCGGGAAGTCGACGCTGATCAAGATCCTCGCCGGAGTTCACCGCCACGACGCCGGTGAACTGCGCATCGACGGTGAACCGACCCGGTTCTCCTCGCCACGCGAGGCATTGGACCGCGGTATCGCCACCGTCTACCAGGATCTGGCGGTCGTACCGCTGATGAGTGTGTGGCGCAATTTCGTGCTCGGCTCGGAACCGACCAGGGGCGCCGGCCCCTTGCGCCTGCTGGACCGTGCGACCGCGCGTGACATCGCGCGGACGGCGTTGTCGGACATGGGAATCGAGATTAGCGATCTGGAACAGCCCGTCGGCACACTGTCGGGTGGGCAGCGCCAATGTGTCGCGATCGCCCGCGCGGTCCACTACGGCGCGAAGGTCCTCATTCTCGACGAACCGACCGCCGCGCTCGGTGTCAAACAGTCCGGCGTGGTGCTGCGTTACGTCGCGCAGGCCCGGGATCGTGGCCTCGGAGTCGTGTTGATCACGCACAATCCGCATCACGCCTACCCCGTCGGCGACCGATTCCTGCTGCTGCGGCGGGGCCGCGCACTCGGCGGCTACGACAAGTCGCAGATCGATCTTCCCGAGCTCACCCGGCAGATGGCCGGCGGCGCGGAACTGGAAGCGCTGCAACATGAATTACGTCGCCCGCCGCCCGGGTGAACGCTGTCGCACGGACGGCCGCCGGCGCTGGACTGATGGTGGTGCTCCGGTTACCCTCTGCCTGCCCCGACGTCGAGAAGTGAGTGAGAAGCGTAGTTGAACGGCACGGTGAAGTGGTTCGACAGTGAGAAAGGCTTCGGTTTCATAATCCCGGATGGTGGCGGAGACGACGTTTTCGTCGAATACACCGAGGTTCACGGCGACGGTTTCCGGCGATTGGTCCAGGGCCAGCGGGTCGAGTTCGACGTACGCCATACCAAGGCGGGCCCGGAAGCCAAGGGCGTCCGAATCGAGCAGATGCGCCGACTGTGGCCCGACCCACATGAACTGTGACCTGTCGGGCAGATCACTTTTCCGGAAATCGGGTTAACGCACCTTCAAAGGCCCTCGATATGTTGATCGTCAGTTTGTACGACTGAATTGAAACAACGAAGAGGTATTTATGATCCCCGTTATCATCGACACCGGTAGTGCTGCTGTGAACGGCCTGTTCGACACCCTGGGTGCGGCCTTCCACGGCCTGGTCAACACCCTGTGGACCGGCTCTTTCGGTGGCTGATCACTGATTTCGGTCGCTCGACGCGACCTCGGGTCGACCCCGGACCGTGGTGTCCGGGGTCGACCCATTTCTATGGTCGAACGGTCCGCTCGCATGATTCCGAGCGTCCGTGGCGGCGCGACGAGCGGCGTGGCCCGAGCTATCACGGGACAATCACGGCGGCACCGCTCGAAAAGCAGGATTTTCGGCTCGTGCGCGGTTTCCAGCCCGCGGGAGGACCGCTGTGGTGGCGCGAGGGCGCGGTCCATGGCAGGCTTGAACATCGAGAACGGGCCGACCGTGAAGTTGGTCGGCTCGGCTCGTCTACAGAAGGTATGAAATGGCGCAAGGCGTAGTGAAGTGGTTCAACAGCGAGAAGGGCTTCGGGTTCATCGCTCAGGACGACGGTGGTCCCGATGTGTTCGTGCACTACTCGGCTGTGAGCGGTAGTGGATTCCGGTCCCTCGACGAGGGGCAGCGCGTGGAGTTCGAGATCGGGCAGGGCCAGAAGGGCCCGCAGGCTCAGAACGTCAGCGTTCTCTGATCGAGTCCGCTGACTGCGCGCCACTTTACGTAGCGTGAACTGTCCGCGACTTACAGTGGAGCCCCGCATCTTTCGAGGTGCGGGGTTCTTTCGTATCCGGGGCCGGGTGCGGGGTTACCGACGCTCGGCCGCGGTCTGAGGGCGCCTGCCTACCGGGCGGTACACCGGCGCCGAAGCGCGACCATTAAGCTGGTCCGCGGTAAATGCCGACCTCTTTCCCCAGGAGTGCCCCACAGTGAGCCAAAATGGCCGTCCTGTTGTTCTGATCGCCGACAAGCTCGCCCAGTCGACCGTCGATGCGCTCGGTGACGGTGTCGAGGTTCGCTGGGTCGACGGCCCCAATCGACCCGAGCTGCTGGCCGCCGTGCCCGAGGCCGACGCGCTGCTGGTCCGTTCGGCCACCACCGTCGACGCCGAGGTGCTCGAGGCCGGCAAGAACCTCAAGATCGTCGCCCGCGCCGGCGTCGGCCTCGACAACGTCGACGTGCCCGCGGCCACCGAGCGCGGTGTCATGGTCGTCAACGCGCCGACCTCCAACATCCACACCGCCGCCGAGCACGCCGTCACCCTGCTGCTCTCGGCAGCCCGCCAGATCCCGGCCGCCGACGCCACCCTGCGCGAGCACACCTGGCAGCGCAGCAAGTTCAACGGCGTCGAGATCTTCGGCAAGACCGTCGGCGTCATCGGCCTGGGCCGCATCGGCCAGCTGTTCGCGCAGCGCCTCGCCGCCTTCGAGACCAAGGTCATCGCCTACGACCCTTACACCTCCCCGGCCCGCGCCGCCCAGCTGGGCATCGAGCTGCTGAGCCTGGACGAGGTGCTCGAACGCGCCGACTTCATCTCCATCCACCTGCCCAAGACTCCTGAGACCAAGGGCATGCTGAACAAGGAGACCCTGGCCAAGACCAAGAAGGGCGTCATCATCGTCAACGCCGCCCGCGGCGGTCTGATCGACGAGCAGGCCCTGGCCGATGCCATCACCTCCGGCCACGTGCGCGCCGCCGGTATCGACGTATTCGAGACCGAGCCGTCCACCGACAGCCCGCTGTTCGAGCTGCCGCAGGTCGTCGTCACCCCGCACCTGGGCGCCTCCACCGCCGAGGCGCAGGACCGCGCCGGCACCGATGTCGCCAAGTCGGTGCAGCTCGCCCTCGCCGGCGAGTTCGTGCCCGGTGCGGTGAACGTCGCCGGTGGCGCGGTCAGCGAGATCGTCGCGCCCTGGCTGGACATCGTCCGCAAGCAGGGTGTGCTGCTGGGCGCCCTCGCCGACGAGCTGCCGGTCTCGCTCGAGATCCAGGTGCGCGGCGAGCTGTCCTCGGAAGAGGTTGCGGTGCTGGAACTCTCGGCGCTGCGTGGAGTGTTCTCCGCGCACATCGAGGACGCGGTCACCTTCGTCAACGCCCCGTCGCTGGCCGCCGAGCGGGGTCTCGAGGCCTCCGTCACCACCCACAGCGAGAGCCCGACCCACCGCAGCCTGGTCGACCTGCGCGCCGTCTTCGGCGACGGCCGCACCCTGAACGTCGCCGGCGCTCTGACCGAGCCCGCTCAGGTCGAGAAGATCGTCAACATCAACGGCCGCAACTACGACATGCGTGCCGAGGGTCTCAACCTGGCGATCCTCAACTACGACGACCGCCCCGGCGCCCTGGGCAAGATCGGCACCAAGCTGGGCGAGGCGTCCATCGACATCCAGGCCGCGCAGCTGAGCCAGGACATCGACAAGGAAGGCGCGACCGTCATCCTGCGCGTCAACGAGTCCGTCCCGGCCGATGTGCAGTCCGCGATCGCCGAGGCCGTCGGCGCCGCGAAGGTGGCCCAGGTCGACCTGAGCTGAGTCGTCGGGCCGACATCGGCTCGGCCGCAGTACGTGACAGTGCGCGCGAATCCAACCGCTATGGTGCGGAGCAGGATTCGCGCGCATTGTGCGTTTCGACCGTGTTGGGCCTTGTCGCGCTGTGTAGCTGTGCGACCCTCAGTGCGGGAGTGGCTTCGCGAGGACGCGCGCCGACTTCGGGTGGTGGTCGCGGTCGGCCTGCACCGTGATTCGCGGGAGCCCGTGCCGTCCGATCTCACTCATTGGGAGCGGCTTGCCCTGGTTATCGGGGTGATCGAGGGGACCGATAGTGTGGCGGTGTCGGCGATCCGGCCGGGCGTTACGCCGCCGATCGACCGCCCTTGGCTGATTCGGCCGCATACGTGTTGCGAGCCGCGAGCAGGAACGAACGGAGCGTTGTCATATGAAGCTGGCTGTCATCGCCGGTGACGGTATCGGGCCCGAGGTCATCGCCGAGGCGCTCAAGGTACTCGACGTGGTCGTGCCCGGGGTCGAGAAGACCGAGTACGACCTGGGCGCCAAGCGCTACCACGCGACCGGTGAGGTGCTGCCGGAGTCGGTGCTGCCGGAGCTGAAGCAGCACGACGCCATCCTGCTGGGCGCGATCGGCGATCCGTCGGTCCCCAGCGGCCTGCTCGAACGCGGTCTGCTGCTGCACACCCGCTTCGCGCTCGACCATCACGTGAACCTGCGTCCGTCGAAGCTGTACCCGGGCGTCACCAGCCCGCTGTCCGGTGACCCGGAAATCGACTTCGTCGTCGTGCGCGAGGGCACCGAGGGCCCCTACACCGGTACCGGTGGCGCGATCCGCGTGAACACCCCGCACGAGGTGGCCACCGAGGTCTCCACCAACACCCGATTCGGCATCGAGCGCGTGGTGCGCTACGCCTTCGACAAGGCCCAGCAGCGCCGCAAGCACCTCACGCTGGTCCACAAGACCAATGTGCTGAGCTTCGCCGGTGCGCTGTGGCAGCGCACCGTCACCGAGGTCGGCGCGGAATACCCCGAGGTCGAGGTCGCCTACCAGCACATCGACGCCGCGACCATCCACATGGTCAACGATCCGGGCCGCTTCGACGTGATCGTCACCGACAACCTGTTCGGCGACATCATCACCGACCTCGCCGCGGCGGTGTCCGGTGGCATCGGCCTGGCCGCCTCGGGCAACATCGACGCCTCCGGCACCAACCCGAGCATGTTCGAACCGGTCCACGGCAGCGCCCCCGATATCGCCGGCCAGTCCAAGGCCGACCCGACCGCCGCCATCCTGTCGGTTTCGCTGCTGCTGAACCACCTCGGCCGCTCCGAGGAAGCCGCCCGCATCGAAGCCGCGGTAGCCAAGGACCTCGCCGCCCGCACCGGCACCGCGTCCACGGTCGAAATCGGCGACCGCATCGCGGCATCCATCTGAGTTCTGCAGCCGATCCCCCTGCCGCGCAATGGATTGCGCGACAGGGGGATTGTCGTGGGTGCGGCTCCACCACGTTGCGACCGGCCGGATGCTGGGAAGCGACGGACAGGAAGGGTGCGGATTCCTCCGTGCCGCGGCGTGGCCGGACATGACGTCGGTCCAGCGCAAGGTCCGCGCATACGCGGCTCTCGGGATTCCGCAATATTGGATCATCGAGCATCAGCCGCATATTCGAATTCATCGCTCCGCGCTCGGCGATGACGGCTACCGATGGGAGCCGGCAGTCCCCGAGGGAAGCCGGTTCAGTGCGGATATCGAGGCGGGCAAGGTTTTTCGCATCGAGTTCGACCCAGCCGCGCTGATCGAGATTTGATCCTGCAGCCCGCATCAGAGGGCGGGCGTCGATCAGGAACGGCTCGACCTCGGCGTTCCGGCTTCGCCGCAAGCAGTGTCCAGTGCCTCTCGGGTTGTAGGTACAACCTCGAAAAACGTTGGCGGCGTTGGGTTTCCCCACGGGCTCGCTCCGTACTGTGACGAAAAGGGGTGCGGCCGTGGGGAACCCGGGGGTCAGCGGTTGCGGGCGATCGGCACCATGGGGACGGCGGCCGCGGCGATGATCGCGGCGACCAGATAGGTGGCCGGGAAACCGGCGGCGGTGATGAGGGCGCCGAAAATCGGTGCTACAGCGGCGGATGCCAGGTTCTGGCCGGTGTTCTGAATGCCCAGGCCGCGGCCGCTCCAGTACGGACCGGCGATCTCGGCGACGGCGGTGAACGCCAGGCCGTTGTCCGCCACGGTGATCACCGACGCGGCGAACAGGATCGGGATCGCCGCCCACCACCAGTGCAACCAGGCCGCGCCGGCCAGGGCCGCCATCGAGACCACGGCCGCGATCGCCACGGTGTGCAACGGACGCAGGCGGCTGCCGACGCGGTCGGACCAGACACCGGCGCCGATGCGCCCGGCGGCGCCCAGGATCTGGGTCGCGGTGACGATCGCCCCGGCCACCGGCAGCGACAAACCGGCGTCGCGATGCAGCCACAGCAGCGCGAACGTCCACAGAGTGGCCTGCGGAATCACCAGCAGCACCGACACCGCGTGGATGCGCCACAGTGTGGAATCGCCCCGATACGGGTTGTCGGGATGCTCGCCGTTGCTCGCCGGGCGGGGTGGGTCGACGATTCCGATCAGACAGCCGATCGCCGCGACGCCCGCCATCGCCGCCGGAACCAGAATCGCCGTGGAAAACCCGTGTGCGGCAGCGACAGCCGGTATCGACATCGCCGCGATCGCGACACCCAGCGGCTGTGCGGTCTGCCGGATCCCCATCGCCAGTCCGCGCTGATCGACCGGGAACCAGCCGACGATCACCCGCCCGCTCGCGCCGTTGGTGCTGGCGGCGCCCATACCGGCCAGAAACAGCAGCACACCCAGCGCGCCGTAATTGGTCAACGTCGCAGCAGCCACACCAGCCACACACATCACGACCGGACCGGCGACCAGAACCGAGCGCTCGCCGACTCGGTCGACGATGTACCCCCAGGCGATCAGCGTGCACACCAGGCCGACCGTCGGCATCGCGACCAGCAGACCCGCTGTGGCCAAGGGCATTCCGCGATCGGTCAGCGCCGGCAGCAGAAACGGGGTGCCGTGCACGATGACCGCGCTCGAGCTCTGGGCGAAGACTCCGAGGGCGAGCATGGTCCACCGCCGGGTCGCGCGCACATCTGTCACGGTGGTCATCACCCTCACCTCGAATCTCATATTTTGGGATCGGCATCTTACTCTGTGAACCGGCTCTCACCGTACACCCAGGATGTGCCCGGTAGGCAACTCGAAATTCGTCACATCCGCCCGTCGCAGACCGGGTGGTCGGCCGTGTTCGGGCAGGTGGATAGACTCTTCGCCATGCGTCTAGGTCGTGTTGCCAGCCCCGATGGGGTCGCGTTCGTGAGTATCGAAACCGACGGTTCCGACGAGATCGCTCGTGAAATCGCCGAGCATCCGTTCGGTACCCCGACATTCACCGGCCGTACCTGGCCGCTGGCCGATGTGCGACTGCTGGCTCCCATTCTGGCCAGCAAAGTGGTGTGCGTCGGAAAGAACTACGCCGCGCACGCCGCGGAGATGGGCGGGCCGGCGCCGGAGGATCCCGTGATCTTCCTCAAGCCCAACACCGCCATCGTTGGACCGAACCTGCCGATCCTCTTGCCGCCCAATTCCTCTCAGGTCGAATACGAGGGCGAGCTGGCGGTGGTGATCGGCCGCCCGTGCAAGGACGTGCCGGCCGCCCGGGCCGCCGACGTCATCCTCGGCTACACCGTCGCCAACGATGTCACCGCGCGTGACCAGCAGCGCCACGATGGGCAGTGGACGCGCGCCAAGGGATACGACACCTTCTGCCCGCTGGGACCCTGGATCGAAACCGAACTCGATCCGGGCGATCTCGAGATCACCACCGAACTCGACGGTGAGGTGCGCCAGCGCAGCCGGACTTCACTTCTGCTGCACGACATTCCGAAAGTGATCGAATGGGTCACCAGGGTGATGACATTGCTGCCCGGTGATGTCATTCTCACCGGGACGCCGGAAGGTGTAGGACCGATGACGGATGGGCAAACCGTATCCGTGACGGTTCAGGGCATCGGTACTCTCACCAATCCTGTTGCCGCCAAACGTTGATCGAGAGAAGGAATATGACTGACGTACGGGTCCGATTCTGCCCGTCACCCACCGGAACACCGCATGTCGGCCTGATCCGCACCGCGCTGTTCAACTGGGCGTTCGCTCGCCACCACGGCGGCACCTTCGTCTTCCGCATCGAAGATACCGATGCCGCACGCGATTCCGAGGAGTCGTACCACGCGATTCTGGACGCGTTGCGGTGGCTCGGACTGACCTGGGACGAGGGGCCGGAGGTCGGCGGGCCCTACGGTCCCTACCGTCAGTCACAGCGGCGTGAGCTTCATCTCGATGTCGTCCAGAGGTTGCTGGCGGCCGGTGAAGCCTATGAATCCTTCTCCACCCCAGAGGAAGTCGAGGCCCGTCACCGCGCCGCCGGACGCGATCCGAAGCTCGGCTACGACAACTTCGACCGCGATCTGACACCCGAGCAGATCGCCGCCTACAAGGCCGAGGGCCGCCCGGCGGTGGTGCGGCTGCGGATGCCCGCCACCGATCTGGTGTGGAACGATCTGGTTCGCGGGGAGATCACTGCCAAGGCCGGGACGGTGCCCGATTTCGCGCTCACCCGCGGCACCGGAGATCCGCTCTATACGCTGGTGAATCCGGTCGACGACGCACTGATGAAAATCACACACGTGTTGCGCGGGGAGGATCTGCTTTCCTCCACCCCGCGTCAGCTCGCGTTGTATGCCGCATTGCAGCGGATCGGGGTGGCGGAGTTCACGCCGGAGTTCGGCCATCTGCCCTTCGTGATGGGCCAGGGCAACAAGAAGTTGTCCAAACGTGATCCGGAGTCGAATCTCTTCGCGCATCGGGATCGCGGATTCATTCCTGAAGGTTTGCTGAATTACCTGGCTTTGCTCGGATGGAGCCTCACCGAGGACCGCGATGTCTTCTCGATGGCGGAGATGGTCGATGCGTTCGAGATATCGAAAGTAAATTCGAATCCGGCGCGCTTCGACCAGAAGAAGGCGGATGCGATCAACGCCGAACACATTCGTTTGCTGGATACCGGGGATTTCGCCCGCAGGTTGCGGGAGTTCCTCACCGCGCAGGGCCACATCGGCGCCGAAGTGGACGACGGAGTTTTCGCAGCGGCGGCCGAGTTGGTGCAGACCCGGATCGTGGTTCTCGGTGATGCGTGGGATCTATTGAAGTTTCTGTTCGTGCCCGCCGAGGAGTTTGCTGTCGACGAGGCCGCGGCGCAAAAGAATCTGGGCCCCGACGCGGTGCCGGTGGTGCAGGCCGCCGTCGCGGCGCTGGACGGTGTTTCCGAATGGACGCCACCCGCGCTCGAGGAGGCGCTGAAAAAGGCTCTGGTGGACGATCTGGGGCTCAAACCGCGTAAGGCCTTCGGTCCGGTACGAGTGGCGGTCACCGGATCGCACATCAGCCCGCCGCTGTACGAATCGCTGGAGCTGCTCGGCCGCGAGGTGACCATGCGGCGGCTGCGGGCCGCGCTGGCGTAGGAGCCGCGCCCGGGTGCTACCCGAATCGGTCGCTGCGCCGGGCGGTCGCGGGTTCGTGACCGCCCGGGGGCGCCCGTCGGGCCGTACCGGCGCTGAAAAGTGGCTCTGACCAGACGATTTGTATATATCGGGGAGGGGTTTGGTACTCTTCTTCTCGGCCCGGAACGAGGGCCTCGAACCGGCAGGGGAGAGGCTGAAAGCCCAGGTCATTGGGGTATGGTGTAATTGGCAACACAGCTGATTCTGGTTCAGCCATTCTAGGTTCGAGTCCTGGTACCCCAGCGGAGAATGTTGATTCGCTTCGTTCGGTCGAGTCGGAACAGCATCCCCGGCGATTTGGTCGCCGGGTCTCGGCCGGTTAAGCTTGCCGAGCCTCCTCGATCGAAAGATCCACGGAGATCTCCCCTCGGGGAAGTCCTCTGGCCCCGTCGTCTAGCGGCCTAGGACGCCGCCCTCTCAAGGCGGTAGCGCGGGTTCAAATCCCGTCGGGGCTACATTCGAAAGCCCTCCAGCGCGAGCTGGAGGGCTTTTCTCGTTTCCGAGGTCTCTTGCCGGCGTGCGGTCAGTCCTGCACCGGCCAGGTGGATCCACCCGGCGGCATCGCGGGCATACCGAGCTTCCGGTGATCCCAGCTGCGCACCCGTTCCGGCACGACACGGATCGCGACGCGCTTGTTCAGCATCGCCTCCACCATCGGGCGCAGTTCCTCGGTGTAGGGGCCGGTGTAGCGTTCCCAGACGCTGACGCCGACCTTGAACAGCGCCTCCGAATCCTCGACGATCTCCGCGCGGCCCTCGATCGAGACCCCGCGCAACTGGTCGTAGGTATCGCCCGACTCGACCAGGACGGTGACGCGCGGATCGCGCCGCACATTCACCGCCTTCTGCGACTTGCCCTTCGTCTCGAACCAGATCTCACCGTCGACCAGGCCGTACCACATCGCCGTGAGATGCGGCGTTCCGTTCTTGCCCAGGGTCGCCAGCGTGATGATGCGGCTGCGTTCCAGAAATTCGGTGATCTCCGTCTCGGACATCACGATCTGTGCGCGTTGGTTCACTCCCATGCGGTCACGATACTTTACGGCGTATGGCCGGGATCACAGCGCGCGGACCGGGGTGGTCAGAGTCGCTTGTGCAGGGCGTCGGCGGCGGCCACGAGGTCGGCGGCCCAGCGCGCACCCGGGCGCCGGCCCATGCGATCGATGGGGCCCGATACCGAGACCGCGGCGATCACCTGGGACGACCCGTCGCGGACCGGCGCGGAGACGCTGGCCACACCCGCGGACCGTTCGGCCGCGCTCTGCGCCCAGCCGCGACGGCGGACCTCGGCCAGGGCGCGCTCGCCGAAGACCGCGTCGGCCAGGACACCGCGCTGCAGGTCCGGGTCGGCCCAGGCCAGCAGGACCTTCGCGGCCGATCCGGCGGTCAGCGGCAGGCGGGCGCCGACCGGGACGGTGTCGCGCAGGCCGGAGGTGGGTTCGAGAGCGGCCACACAGATGCGGGAGTGCCCGTCGAGCCGGTAGAGCTGCACGCTCTCGCCGGTGATCTCACGTAACCGGGGGAGGATGACGGCGGCGGCGTCGAGCAGCGGGTCCTCGGCGGTGGTGGCCAGCTCCGACAGCGCCGGTCCGGGCCGCCACGATCCGGCGGCGTTGCGGGCCAGCATGCGATGGGTCTCCAGCCCCACGGCCAGCCGATGCGCGGTGGCCCGGGGCAGTCCGGTGCGGGTGCACAGCTCGTTGAGTCCACACGGCTGCTCGGCCACGGCGTGAAGCACGGCCATGGCTTTGTCGAGCACCCCGATACCGCTATGCTGTCTCATAGAACGATATTAGCGTCTCGCATAGTGAGATTGGCAAGTTCGTCGAACACCAAAGACGCACACCGGCCGGTGGACCTCGACAGGACGCCCACCTCCAAGTTTGTGGCCCGCCTCGGTTCTGGACTGACGGAGCGAGGGAGCGCAGCGACTGAGTGGAGGAGGGAAGAACCGAGGCCCTGGGGGCCGCAAACCGCGGCGGCGAAGCCGTCGCAATAGGCACAGGAGGTTGTCATGGCCGAACGGCCACGCACGCTGGCGGAGAAGGTCTGGGACCAGCATGTCGTCGCACGGGGTGCGGGGGAGGGCGCGCAGCGCGAACCCGATCTCATCTACATCGATCTGCACCTGGTGCACGAGGTCACGAGCCCGCAGGCCTTCGACGGGTTGCGGGCGGCGGGTCGTCCGGTGCGCCGGCCGGATCTGACCATCGCGACCGAGGACCACAATGTGCCGACGGTCGATATCGATAAGCCGATCGCGGATCCGATCTCGCGCACACAGGTGGAAACCCTGCGGCGCAATTGCGAGGAATTCGGCGTCCGGCTGTATCCGATGGGTGATATCGAACAGGGCATCGTGCACGTGGTCGGTCCGCAGCTGGGTTTGACGCAGCCGGGCATGACCGTGGTGTGTGGTGATTCGCACACCTCCACCCACGGCGCATTCGGCGCGCTGGCGATGGGTATCGGCACCAGCGAGGTCGAACATGTGATGGCGACGCAGACGTTGTCGCTGCGGCCGTTCAAGACCATGGCGATCAATATCGACGGCGAGTTGCCGCCCGGCGTCACGAGCAAGGACGTGATTCTGGCGGTCATCGCGAAGATCGGCACCGGCGGCGGGCAGGGCTATGTGCTCGAATACCGCGGCGAGGCCGTGCGCGCCATGTCCATGGAGGCGCGGATGACGATGTGCAACATGTCGATCGAGGCCGGCGCCCGGGCGGGCATGGTGGCCCCCGACGAGGTCACCTACGAATTCCTGAAGGGCCGCGAACACGCCCCCACCGGCGCGGACTGGGATGCGGCGGTGGCCGCCTGGGAGGCGCTGAAGACCGATCCGGACGCCACTTTCGACGCCGAGGTGCACCTGGACGCCTCGTCCCTGACGCCGTTCGTCACCTGGGGCACCAACCCCGGTCAGGGCGCCCCGCTGGGCGATGTGGTGCCGAATCCGGAGGATTTCGCCGACGAAAACGAGCGAGCGTCCGCTGAGAAGGCGCTGACTTATATGGATTTGGAGCCGGGTACTCCGCTTCGTGAGGTGTCCGTGGATACGGTTTTCGTGGGGTCGTGCACCAACGGCCGGATCGAGGATTTGCGGGCCGTGGCGGACGTTCTGAAGGGCCGCAAGGTGGCCGAGAGCGTGCGGATGTTGATCGTTCCGGGCTCGATGCGGGTGCGCGCCCAGGCCGAATCCGAGGGTTTGGGCGAGATTTTCACCGCCGCCGGCGCGGAATGGCGGCAGGCCGGCTGCTCGATGTGCCTGGGAATGAATCCGGATCAGCTTTCTCCCGGTCAGCGGTGTGCTTCGACATCGAACCGCAACTTCGAGGGTCGTCAGGGTAAAGGCGGCCGTACGCATCTGGTTTCGCCGCAGGTCGCGGCCGCGACGGCGGTGCGGGGCCGGTTGTCGGCGCCTGCGGATCTGAACTGATCGGCCGGAATTCACCTCAGGACTACAGGAGCAACTATGGAACCGTTCAAGGTGCACAAGGGGATCGGCGTGCCGTTGCGCCGGTCGAATGTCGATACCGACCAGATCATCCCGGCGGTCTATCTGAAACGGGTGACTCGAACGGGATTCGAGGACGGTCTGTTCGCCGCCTGGCGTTCGGATCCGGGCTTCATTCTCAACACCAGCCCGTTCGACCGGGGAAGTGTGTTGGTCGCGGGTCCGGATTTCGGTACGGGATCGTCGCGAGAGCATGCGGTTTGGGCATTGATGGACTATGGCTTCCGGGTGGTGATCTCTTCCCGCTTCGCCGACATCTTCCGGGGCAACGCGGGTAAGGGCGGCTTGGTGGCCGCGCAGATGTCACAACATGATGTCGAATTGCTCTGGAAGTTGATCGAAGAACATCCGGGCCTGGAATTGATCGTCGATCTCGAGGCGCGCACTGTGGCCGCTGGAACCATCGTGTTGCCCTTCGATATTGACGACTACACCCGGTGGCGGCTGCTGGAAGGTCTGGACGACATCGGACTCACACTTCGGCAGGAAGAGGCCATCGAGCAGTTCGAAAAGGCAAGGCCGTCTTGGAAACCGACCACCATTCCAGCGGCTATTTCCGGGGACTGAACAGTCTCGAGTGTTAGCTGAGAGCAACCAATCGAGGTTGCTGCGCGTGTGCCACGCCACATGAAATTTGGCGTGGCACATAGACTCTTGCCCATTCAGGGTTTACCGTGGTACCTAGTCGGTCCGACGACGGGCCATTAGTCTGCGGAGGATTCAATGAACAAGGCGGAACTGATCGATGTTCTGACCGAGAAGTTGGGTACTGACAGGCGCACGGCCACTGCGGCAGTCGAGCACATTGTCGACACGATCGTGCGTGCGGTGAACAAGGGTCAGAGCGTCACAATCACCGGATTCGGTGTATTCGAACAGCGCAAGCGGGCGGCACGGGTGGCGCGTAATCCCCGCACCGGCGAGACGGTGAAGGTGAAGCCCACTTCGGTGCCCGCGTTCCGCCCGGGTGCGCAGTTCAAGGCGATCATCTCGGGCAAGCAGAAGATCGCGGCGGCCGGTCCGGCCGTGAAACGCGGTGTGGCAGCGCCGGTGTCGGGTGCGGCGAAGAAGGCCGCCGCCAAGAAGACCACGGCCAAGAAGACCGCCGCGAAGAAGACCACGGCCAAGAAGGCGGCTCCGGCGAAGAAGACGACCGCCAAGAAGGCAGCCACGAAGGCGCCCGCGAAGAAGGTGACCGCGGCGAAGAAGACGACCGCGGCCAAGAAGACGACCGCGGCCAAGAAGACCACGGCCACCAAGGCGACAGCCAAGAAGACCGCGGCCAAGAAGACGACCGCGGCCAAGACCGCGGCCAAGAAGGCTCCGGCCAAGAAGACCGCTGCCAAGCGCACGGCGACCAAGCGCACCACGCGGCGATAGGCGAGTGACGCGACGACAATGACCCCGGTCCTTTCGGTCCGGGGTCATTGCGTTTCAGTGGGTACGCAGATTTCAGTGGGTACGCAGGGACCGATCGAGGTGATCGGCGGCGACCAGCCGTCCGTCGGCGACCGACAGCACCCACACGCTGCCCTTGCGGTTCCGCGCCGGCGGCAGGGTGAGACCGTCGTCGTCGGCCCAGCGTTGCAGCAGATCCGGAATGACCTTGCCCTGACTGCAGACGAGCGGAACGACGCCGGGGGAGACCAGTTCCCGCAGCCGGTCCACACCGGCCTGCGGTGCTGCGGCATAACCGCTTTCCGACAGCAGCGGCTCGCGGGCGATGTCGAGGCCGAGGGCGTCGGCGACCGGCGCGACGGTCTGCACACACCGCAGCGGAGGCGCCGAATAGATCGCTCCCGGACCGAAGGCGAGCAGATTCGGCGTCAGCACCTGAACCTGTGCGCGACCGGCCTTTTCCAGCGGCCGCTCGTCGTCGGGACCGCTGAATCGGTCGCGGCGGCCCGCTTTCGCATGCCGCACCAGCACCAGGGTCGCGGTATCCGGCGGCAGGCGCAGGAAATTGCGGATGATTCGGCGATCCATCGGGTAGGACAGTTGATCCATCACCCGGTCCACCCGATGCCAGCGCAGCTGGTCGACTTCGGAATTGGTGACGAACTCGCCGTCGACGGGAGTGGCTGCCCAATAGTCCACTCGTTTGAGTTTGCGATGCCCGGGTACCGGATATGTGACCCGACCGAGATAGCGTCCCAGACGGCAGTTCAGGCCGGTTTCTTCGGCCACTTCGCGCACGGCCGCGACCATTGCGGTTTCGCCGGGGTCGAGCTTTCCTTTGGGCAGCGACCAATCGTCGTATTTGGGCCGGTGTACGAGGGCCACCTCGACCGGGCCGCCGTCGCGGGGCCGCCGCCACACCACCGCGCCGGCGGCGATGATGTTGGCGGTCACCCGCGGATCCGAGATGGTGTCGCCTGTGCTGCTCTCATCCGCATCCACCTTGCCGTCGCTCATCGACCCGCCGGTGTCGCCGAGGCGATCGAGGGCGGTGTCGCCGTCGTCCGGGGACCGATCGAAATCTCGTGTCGCCGAGGATTTCACTGCTGGTCCGGCCTCCGCAGTCGCATGAGGAAATCCTGATGGTCACGCACCTGCACGCCGCGGCCTTCGGCGTCGGGGCTCGGCTGGGCCGCCCAGCTGCCGTCGGGCTGCAGCACCCAGCATCGGGTCGCGGGATCGAGTGCGGAATCGAACACCACCGCCAACCGCTCGCGCAGCTTCGGGTCCTTCACCTGTGCCATGACCTCCACGCGCCGGTCGAGATTGCGGTGCATCATGTCGGCGCTGCCGATCCAGTATTCGTCCTGGGCCTGGAAATGCATGATGCGCGAATGTTCCAGGAACCGGCCGAGAATCGAGCGCACCTCGATGTTGTCGCTCATCCCGGGCACACCCGGCCGTAGCCCGCAGATGCCGCGCACGACGATCTGCACCGGAACCCCGGCCTGGGACGCGCGGTAGAGCGCGTCGATGATCTGCTCGTCGACGATCGCGTTGGCCTTGAGGCGAATACGAGCCGGCACGCCCTGGCCGGCCAGTTCGGTCTCGCGCCGGATCCGCTCCACGATGCCCGAACGCACACTGCTCGGCGCGACCAGGAGATTGCGGTAGTTGGCCTTTCGCGAATAGCCGGTCAGCGAGTTGAACAGGTCGGTGAGGTCGGCGCCGATTTCCGGTGCGGCGGTGAGCAGTCCGACGTCCTCGTAGAGCCGCGCGGTCTTCGGGTTGTAGTTCCCGGTCCCGATATGGCAGTAGCGGCGGATGGTGGCCCCTTCGCGGCGCACCACCAGACAGGTCTTGCAGTGCGTCTTGAGGCCGATGAGGCCGTAGACCACGTGCACGCCCGCCTGTTCCAGTGCGCGTGCCCATTTGATGTTGGCCTGTTCGTCGAAGCGGGCTTTGATCTCGACCAGCGCGACGACCTGCTTACCGGCCTCGGCGGCATCGATGAGCGCGTTGACGATGGGAGAGTCGCCCGAGGTGCGGTAGAGGGTCTGTTTGATGGCCAGCACCTGCGGATCGGCCGCGGCCTGCTCGATGAACCGTTGCACGCTGGTGGAGAACGAATCGTAGGGGTGGTGCACCAGCACATCGCCCTCCCGCAGGGCGGCGAAAACATTTCGCGGCGTTTCTCTTTCACCGAATGCGGGCGGGGTGGCCGGAACGTAGGGCGCATCCTTGAGCAGCGGCCGGTCGATGCCGTAGACCTGCCACAGGCACGACAGGTCGAGCAGGCCCGGCACCTGGATGACGTCGCCCGGATCGACGTCGAGTTCGCGCAGCAGCAGCTCGAGCATGTGCTCGGTCATATCGTCGGAAACTTCCAGGCGCACCGGCGATCCGAAGCGGCGGCGGGCCAGTTCGCGTTCGAGCGCCTGCAGCAGATCCTCGTCGCGGTCCTCGTCGACCTCGAAGTCGGCGTTGCGGGTGATGCGGAACGAATGGTGTTCCACCACTTCCATTCCCGGGAAGAGCTGATCGAGGTGGGCGGCGATCAGATCTTCCATCGGCAGGAAGGCGGCCAGCCGGGGCGGCGCCGCGATGTCGGAATCGCGCCGCCCGCCGGAAGTTTCGGCCCGGGTGCGGCGCACCCGGACGAAGCGATCGACATTGTCGGGCACCTTGACCCGCGCGAAATGCTCACCGCCGGTCTCGGAATCCTTCACCGTGACAGCCAGATTCAGGCTCAGGCCGCTAATATAGGGGAAAGGGTGGGCGGGATCGACCGCGAGCGGGGTCAGCACCGGGAAGACCTGGTCGAGGAAATACCCCGACAGCCGTCGGCGCTCGTCGTCGTCCAGATCGGCCCAGCCGATGATGTCGATACCGTCGGCGGTCAGAGCCGGGCGTACCTGGTCGAGAAAAACCCGGGCATGCCGCCCGGCCAGTTCCTGGGTGCGCTCGGCGATGAGGGTGAGCTGTTCGCTGGGCGACAGGCCGTCGGCGGAGCGGACCGAGAGCCCGGCCTCGGCGCGGCGTTTGAGGCCGGCCACCCGCACCATGTAGAACTCGTCGAGATTCGAGGAGAAGATGGCGAGGAATTTGGCACGTTCCAGCAGCGGTTCCGAAGGGTCCTCGGCCAGGGCCAGCACGCGGGCGTTGAAATCCAGCCAGCTCAGTTCTCGATTGAGGTAGCGATCGGCGGGCAACTGCGCCGCGGCGGCGGTGGTGGGCGGTGGCGTGGCCGCCGGCGGGGCCGCCGGTAGCCGGGGCTGTTGCGGGACGGTCTCCGTTTCGCTCACGC
Source organism: Nocardia kruczakiae NBRC 101016 (assembly GCF_001612965.1). Lineage (GTDB taxonomy): Bacteria > Actinomycetota > Actinomycetes > Mycobacteriales > Mycobacteriaceae > Nocardia > Nocardia kruczakiae. The sequence goes on along the minus strand of NZ_BDBL01000008.1, from coordinate 4,929 downwards.
TCACGATCATTCCTTACGGCTCGGGTGGTGTCGCGCTCGACACCACCGTGGTGCGGCCTCGCATAGAGGCCTGGCGATCATCTAGCACACATGTGACGGTGCGGCACACCTCCGAATGAGGTTCTCGTGAACACCTACCGGCCAGCCGATGTCGCGCAACAGCGCGGCGGTGGCCGTGCCGACCCCGAGCGACAGCGCACGGTCGAGATCCTCGGCGGTGTCGACGTCGAGTCGCAGACCGGGCCAGTGCCCGCCCAGTTCCACCGCACCGGATTCCCGGTGGCGGCGCGCGGAATCCGCCCCGAAGCGGGGCAGCAGGGCGGCGGCATCGCCCGCCGCCGACGGGGCGAGCGAATCCGCCGCGTGGGTGTGGCCGGCCGCGCGGACCAGCAGCGCCGCGGTGCCCCGGCCGGTGTGGTCGACGATCACGGAGCGGCCGGTGGCGGGGGCGGCGGCGAGCATCGTCCGCAGCTCGTCGGCATGCACGGCCGGCAGATCTGCTTGCAACGCAAGCAGATCGACGGCGCCGTGACGCTCGCGCACAGCCTCGGCGGCCGATGCCAGCGCGGTGTTCAGGCCGTCGCTGTCCGAGTCGGGCTGGGCGGTATCGGCCGGAGCGGCCAGAGCGGCCGTGGACGGGTCCGGATGCACCGCCGCACCGAGTTCGCGCACGACGGTCGCGACGCGCTGATCGGGTGTCACCACCGTGACCGAGCCGAGCCCCGCGGCCAGGGTCGCGGCGACCGTATCCGACAGCATGGCCAGCACCAGCCGCGAGCGTTCACCCGCCGGCAATCGGTCGGCGAGTCGGCTCTTGGCTCGGTCGAGGTGCTTGACCGCGATCACGGCGTGGACGGCATCCGGACGCATGCGTTCATGGTCGCACGTTCCGGGTGCCCGCCGCCGCGAAGCATTGTCGGGCCCACAGCCCGGCGGCGGTGACCGATCGAACACGCGAACCCCCGAGTACCGGGTACTCGCGTCGCGGCGAGTGGCATATTGAAACGATGACGAGGGCGGCAGTGATGGGTGCGGGATCCTGGGGTACCGCATTCGCGAAAGTGCTCAACGACGCGGGTACCGAGGTCACGATGTGGGCGCGGCGGCCCGAGATCGCGAAGGCCGTGGCGACCGAACATCGCAATCCCGCCTATCTGCCCGATGTGTGGCTCGACGGGATCGCGGCGACCGATGACTACCGGGTGGCCCTCGACGACGCCGACATCGTCGTGCTGGCGGTTCCGTCGCAGTCCTTGCGTCCCAATCTGGCGCACTGGCGCGCGGCCGTCCGCTCCGATGCGACGCTGCTGAGTCTGGCCAAGGGCATCGAGACCGGGACACTCATGCGGATGAGCGAGGTCATCGCTGAGGTGACCGGCGCGGATTCCGGGCGCATCGCGGTGCTGTCGGGCCCGAACCTGGCCCGCGAGATCGCCGCCGAACAGCCGGCCGCCTCGGTGGTCGCCTGCTCCGACGCCGCGCGTGCGGAGGCCGTACAGCATTCCTGCGCCACCGGCTATTTCCGGCCCTACACCAATACCGATGTGATCGGCTGCGAGATCGGCGGCGCGTGCAAGAACGTGATCGCGCTGGCGTGCGGGATCGCCGCGGGTATGGGACTGGGTGACAACTCCGTCGCCAGTCTGATCACCCGCGGGCTCGCCGAGATCATCCGGCTCGGGGTGGCGCTGGGTGCGAATCCGGTCACGCTGGCCGGTCTGGCCGGGGTGGGCGATCTGGTGGCAACCTGTACCTCGCCGCTGTCGCGCAACCGGTCCTTCGGTCATGTGCTGGGCGCCGGCGGTTCGATGCGCGCCGCTCAGGACGCGACACACGGGCAGGTCGCGGAGGGTGTGAAGTCGTGTACCTCGATCCGGGCGCTGGCCGAGACCCACCATGTGGAGATGCCACTGACCACCGCGGTGCACCGGGTCTGTCACGAGGGGCTCTCGGTGTCCGATGCCGTCGGGCAATTACTCGGTCGGCGGATCAAACCGGAATGAATGATTTCGGTCCGGCCGGGGTACGGTTCGGACTATGACAAACCGGATCAGGGTTGCGGTGGTGTTCGGTGGCCGCAGCAACGAGCACGCGGTGTCGTGCGTTTCGGCCGGCATGGTGCTGACCAACCTGGATCCCGAACGCTACGAGGCGGTGCCCATCGGCATCACCCGCGAGGGCGCCTGGGTGCTCAGCGGCGCCGACGCGCGCGCACTCGCCATTCGCGAGCGCGCGCTGCCCACGGTCGACTCGGCCGGCACCGTGCTGACCCTGGCCGCCGATCCGAGCCGCTCGGGCGCCCTGGTCGCGCTCGACGGCGCCGAAGCGGTGCTCGGCGTGGTCGACGTGGTGTTTCCGGTGCTGCACGGGCCGTGGGGTGAGGACGGCACCCTGCAGGGGCTGCTGGAGCTGGCGGGGGTGCCCTACGTCGGCCCCGGCGTGCTGGCCAGCGCCACCGGCATGGACAAGGAGTTCACCAAGAAACTTCTTGCCGCGGAAGGACTTCCGGTCGGCACGCAGGTGGTGCTGCGCCCCGGCACCGATTCGGTGAGCGAGGCCGACCGCGACCGGCTCGGCCTGCCGGTGTTCGTCAAACCCGCGCGCGGGGGTTCCTCGATCGGCATCACCAAGGTCGAGGACTGGATCGATCTCGATTCGGCGATCGCCGCGGCCCGTCTGCACGATCCGAAGGTGATCGTGGAAGCCGCCATCGTCGGCCGCGAAGTCGAGTGCGGCGTACTGGAATTCCCGGACGGCCGGGTCGAGGCCAGCGTGATCGCCGAGATCCGCATGCCCGACGGCGACATCGCCGAGAGCGAAACCGCCTCCGGCGCCCCGCAATTCTACGATTTCGACACCAAATACCTCGACGACGTGTGCGAGTTCGATATCCCGGCCAAGCTGAACGACGATATCTCGCAACAGATCCGGGAACTCTCGGTGCGGGCGTTCCGGGCGCTGGACTGCCAGGGGCTGGCGCGAGTCGACTTCTTCGTCACCGACTCCGGACCGGTGATCAACGAGATCAACACCTTGCCCGGCTTCACCTCCATCTCCATGTATCCGCGCATGTGGGATGCCACCGGAATCGACAATCGCACCCTGATCACCACCCTGATCGAGACGGCGCTGACCCGGGGCACCGGACTGCGCTGAGTGGCGGTGCGGCGCGCGTAATCTGGGTGGGGTGATTCTCGCGATGACGCTGCCCGGTCTCGCGCTGCTGATCATCGCGGTCGCGTTCGCCGAGGTGGGCTACCGGAAGATGACCGGGCGCACTGCGCTGCCCTGGATGCGCGAATCCGCCGGGCCGAGCGCGGCGGGGATCGGATTCGAGCAGTTCGACGCGTTGTTCGACGCGGGTAAGCGGCACGAATTCGAGGAGCGGCAGACGGTTCTCATGCACCGGGAGAACCCGGGCGACGGAACCCCCGGCGACACGGAGATCGACCTGAGCGCCGGACGGGCGCGGTTACCGCGTTCCTGACCGGCTCAGTTCGGCACGGGGCCCGGGTCGAGCGGCTTCGCGGGCAAGGACTTGCCGATCGTGTTCGAGATCTCCTGCAGGGGAGACGGTCCCGCCTTGGTGGGCATCGTCACAGCGATATAGGTGCCGCGGTCCACCGCGTACCAGGTGCCGGAGGTCACGCCGCTGGTCTGATCGCGCACCTCGAACCAGTTCACGCCGTTGACCACCTGCAGCGCGGAGGCCTTGGTGAATTCCAGCGGCCGGTCCAATCCGCAGCGCAGCACGATCGGATCGCCGCCGCCCGACAGCTGCCAGGCCGCGGTCGCGGGCGGAGCAGGTTGGGCCAGTTCGGATTTGGTGTAGTCGTCGCCGAGTGACTCCGGCAGCGCGGTCAGCAGGGTGGTGCAATCCTGGCTCGACGCGGCGGGCGCCGGTACCGAGCCCAGCGCCAACGGCTCGCGGCCGGCGGACTGGCGCGACATGGCCGCGATGACGAGGACGACGACGATCAGCGCGACCGGAAGGGCGACAGCGGTCGCGATCAGCGCCGGATGCAGCTGGGGGCCGGAGTCGTCGGTTTCGGGGGTTTCGGCCACGGCCGGCGCGGAGTTCTCGTGCCGTTCGGTAGCGGGTTCCGGGTCGGCCGCGGCCGGAAGGCCGGGCTCGGACTCCGGTCGGTCGGGCTGCGGGGTGTCCGCTGTCGGCCGGTCCGTCTCGCTACTCATCCGGGATTCGTCTCCACTCGTGCCGGGCGGGCGTCGCGCCCGGCTGATTGTCTGGAAATGCGTGTTCGAGGGTATCGAACGGCCGTCGGCGCGCTGCCGCGGCATCCGGGCGCCGCGCCCGAGCGGAGGCCACAGCGGGCCGGTGCCGCCGCCGAGGCACAGGGTAGCGTCGGACTGTGGTGTCCCCGGTGACCTGAACCGGGTGTGGAGAAGGAGAGCGACATCACCGAGAGCGGCCCGCGCACCGTGCGCGACCTGGGCGAATTCGCATTGATCGAACGGATGAACGCCGGGCGGTCGTTCGGTGGTGGCGTCGAGCTGGGACCCGGGGACGATGCGGCGGTGGTCGCGGCGCCGGCCGGGCGTTACGTGGTCAGCACCGACATGCTCGTGCAGGATCGGCATTTCCGGCTGGACTGGTCGCGGCCGGAGGACATCGGGGCCAAGGCGATCGCGCAGAATGCCGCCGACGTGGTCGCGATGGGTGCCACGCCCAGCGCTTTCGTGGTGTCGCTGGGCTGCCCCGCCGAGACGCCGGTGACGTTCGTCGACGGATTGGCCGACGGCATGTGGGCGGAGGCCCGGCGGGCCGGGGCCCCGATCGCCGGCGGCGATGTGGTCCGCAGTCCGCAGCTGGTGATCTCGGTGACCGCATTCGGTGACCCTCGCCGCCGGGCCGTGCTGCGCTCGGGGGCGCGCGACGGCGATATCGTCGCGGTCGCCGGCCGGCTCGGC
>NZ_BDBL01000007.1 GCF_001612965.1 Nocardia kruczakiae NBRC 101016 | reverse complement strand
GCGACACCGCGGCCGTGCTCGCCGCGGCCGGTGCGCCGACGGTGCTGCTGCGGCCGTCCACCGAGCCCGAGGACTTCGCGGGCATGCTGCACGCGACCGCCGTGGTGACCCAGGAAGGCGGGTCCGGTTCGCACGCGGCGGTCGTGGCGCGCGAACTCGGAAAACCGGCCGTGGTCGGTGCCCGGTTCGTCGATCCGGAGTGGCCGGCGCGGGCCGGCGGCGAACTGGTCACGGTCTGCGGGACCACGGGCCGGATCTGGCACGGGCTGGTTCCGGCGGTCGAGGGGCACGCGCCGCCGTGGCCGTCGGATCTGATCGGGGAACCGCTGCGCACGACCGTGGTCGACTCGCTGGACGAGTTGCCGAACGCGGCGGCGGACAGCGCGGGCGACGGTCTCGTTGTCACCGCCGATCCCGACCTCGCCTGCCGCGCGGGGGCTCGCTCGCCGATCGCCTTCGTCTGCGGCGCCGGACCCGCCGACCGGCCGTGGCTCGCCGAGCTGCCCGACATCCCGTTGCGCTACGTGGTGGTGACATCACCCGCGCAGCGGCGCTTCGTCTGCACCCTGCTGGCGATCCGAGAAACCTTGTCCCCCAGATCGGAGACGCAACGATGACCACCGCCGACGATGCGCTCGTGGTGATACCCCGGCGCACCCGAGTCCTGCACACCCTGCGCGTCGCCGGGTGGCTGGCCGCCGACCATTTCGGTGCGGACGCACCGCTGACCGATTCGACGCTGTTCAAGCAGGTCCCGACCCCGCGCGGCGACATGATCACGCTCACCCCGGCGGGCGAACACGCGGCCGAGGTGGAGCTGAACGCCGTCTGCCGTCACCTGTCGCCTGCCGGGCGGGACCACATCGCCGCCCTGCTCGATCGGTTCGAACAGGCCGATCCGCGAATCAAGAACGCGGTGACGGCATTTCAGCGCGATCGCGGTCCGGTGACCGCGCGCGGTGTGCTCGACCTGCACGGCGAGGTCGCCGATCTACTCACCGCGATCGGCGACGCCCTGCCGCTGTGGGACGACTACCCGGCACGGTTCGCGACCGTGGTGGCGCTCATCGAGTCCGGCGATCTCGACAGTGTCGCCTCGCCGTTGCGGGACAGCTACCACACGGTGTGGCATCTGCTCCATCGTGATCTGCGACTGGTGGCCGACTGCCGGTAGCCGTGCCGGCTACTGCGGCGAGTCGGCGGCCACCGCGTGATCGTCGCCCTGCACGACCAGCGCGACGTGCAGGCGGGAGCGGCAATCCAGCTTCTGCATGATCTGGCGGATGTGGTTGACCACGGTCCATTCCGAGAGGTTCAGCCGCTTGGCGATCATGCGGTTGGTCATTCCGGTCGCCACCAACTCGGCGATCTCGCGCTGGCGCGCGGTCAGCACATCCAGCCGGGAGTCCGCCGGTTCGAGGGTGGCCGGAGCCGACAGCGAACAGGCGGCGGCATCGGCCACCGTCCAGTGGTTCACCTGCGCGGCGATCTCCCGAAACCGCTCCGGCCCCAGCATCGTTCGAAGGCGATGAACCGATCCGGGCACATCTTCCGGATCGAGCTGCGGAATGCTGTGCCGGGCGCGCAATCGCCGCGCCGCCAGCCACAGTCGTGCCGAATGCTCGTGGTGGGCGGCCCCGGCCCGGTCGTAGACCCGGGCACAGCCTTCGATCGCGATCACGGCCGTCACCACTTCGTCGGCGATCCCCTCGTCCGCGAGCACCTCCCGGTAGACCGCCAGCGATCGGTCCGGTGCCGGCCCCGCGATCTGACTGCGCGCCAGCGAATTCAGCGCCGGCAGGCGAATCGATCCGGCGCAGCGCCGGATCCGGGCTGCCACCTCGTCCCAGCCCTCGGCGCCGGCCGGAAGGCCGGCCAGGGCTTCGGTGATCCACATCCAGTCGGCGAACCGTTCGCTCAGTCTGCCCGCGAATCGCGACGACAGCCGCAGGCAGTCCCGTGCCGATTCCGCGTCACCCAGTGCGCACAGCGCGGCGGCGAGCGGCACTCCCGTCCGGGCGGCCCGGAATTCGTCGCCGGCCTCGCGGTAGCCGTGCCCCGCCGCGGTCAGCATTCGCATCGCGCGATGCAACCGGTCGGTGCGTAATGCCCACAGCCCCAGCAATTCCCGGCACAGCGCGGCCGACACTCCGGCGAGCGGCTCGGCGCCCGGCGCCAGAAGTCCGGACAGCACCGTCTCCAGCTCACGCACCCGCCCGTGCTGCGACCACACCGGATCCAGGAGCGCGATCGTTTCGATCGCGCGTTCGGCCTGCCCCACCGCGATCAACTGGTTGATCGTCGTGAGCAGACTGTCCGGAGCCGCCCGCCGGTTCGTGCGCGCCCCGGCGTCGAGCACGCGCTCGGCGAACTCCGCGCGCAACCGGGCCGCGCGCGCCGGATCGGCCGCATCGACCCGGCGGCAGTAGCTGCGCACCGTGGCGCCCACCCGGCAACTGCCGACATCGGTTCCGGATTCGACGCGATGGATCAGCCCGCGCTCGAACAGCACATCGAGTGCCGCCGTGGTGCGACCGCGATCCAGCACACTCACCCGGTAGGCGAGTTCGATGTCGAAGGGCGTTTCGAACAGTGACAGCCGCAGCAGCAGGTCGACCACGTGCGCGTCGAGGTCCCCGATCGTCCACTCGACCGCATCGTGCATGGTGCGGTGCCGGGTCGGAGCCGACCCCAGCGCCGGGGACTGCAGGTCCACCCCCGCCTTGATCCGCCGCAGCGCACGCGCCGGGCCGACCCGCGCGATCTCGGCGGCGGCCAGCTCCAGCGCCAATGGGACACCGTCGAGTTCCCGCACGATCTCGTCGAGCACCAGGCGATCGGCCAGGGAATGCATCCGCCGGTAGTGGCTGTCGATACTCGCCAGCAGCAATCGCGAGGCCGGCGAGGATCCCGGGTCGTAGTTCAGCAGACCGGTATCGACCGCCAGCGGCCGCACCAGGACCACGTACTCCTGCGGCAGGCGCAGCGCCTCACGGCTGGTCACCACGATCCGCACCTGCGGACACCGATCGAGCAACTGTCCTACGTGGGGCGCCAGTTCCCGCGCGACGGGATCGCAATTGTCCAGCAGGACGATTCGCGCCTCGGCCCCGATCACCCCCGCGAGCTCGGAGAACGCGGACGCCACCTGCCGCGGCTCGACCGTCGCGGTACCGGGCGCGGCATCCAGGAATCCGATCAGCCGGTCGCGAAATTCGCTGTACCACAGCACTTCTCGCGCCAATCGAGACTTCCCGACGCCGGCGCGGCCGATCAGGGTCAGCAATCGGGCCGACTGTTCACCGAGGAGCCTGCGCAGGGTGTCGACGTCGTCGCCACGCCCGACGAAGGCGGGGCCGGACGGTGCGGCAGAGCCGGGAGGAGAAAGCGGGTGTTCGTGCCTCATGCGCCAATCACTTTCACACTGCGCCCCGATGGCGACCGAGAGAACCGATCAGGCCGTGCCGCGCTGCACCATTCGTCGCGCGAATCCAACTCCCCGAATGTCGACGAATACGCCGTGATCCCGGATAACGATACCAACCCGAGCCCGCTCACGAGCGGTATCGAACCGGTCACGATCATCTGCCCGGACCGTGATCGACGTATCCGGTCCGCCGCGAGGCTTGCGCCGCGCCCACACCGGGGGCAGAATTCAACACACAATGAATTCAACGCTCGGTGAATAATCTCGCCGGTCGTGCGAGCTGAGAGGTGGACCGTGGCGAACTCCGATTCGTCCCCGGCGATCACCGTCGAGCACCTGCGGGTGCGGCGCGGGGGACATGAAGTGCTGCACGATATTTCGCTGACCGTCCCGGCGGGCAGCATCACCGGTCTGCTCGGCCCCTCCGGCTGCGGGAAGACCACACTGATGCGCAGCATCGTCGGCACCCAGCTGATCCAGGCCGGCAGCGTGCGGGTACTCGGCGAGGAGGCCGGCAGCCGCGGTTTGCGGTCCCGCATCGGGTACGTCACGCAGGCGCCGAGTATCTACGACGACCTCAGCGTGGTGGAGAACGTCTCCTATTTCGCGGCGCTCTACGGCCGCGACACGAAGGCGGTGCACGCGGCGATCGACCAGGTCGGCATGACCCCGCACGGCCGGCATCGGGGCAATCAGCTCTCCGGCGGGCAGCGGACCCGGGTGTCGCTGGCGTGTGCGCTGGTCGCCGATCCGGAACTGCTGGTCCTCGACGAGCCGACCGTGGGGCTGGATCCGGTGCTGCGGGCCGAACTGTGGAAGCAGTTCCACGAACTCGCCGGGCAGGGCCGCACACTCGTGGTGTCGAGTCATGTCATGGACGAGGCCGAGCACTGCGACCAGCTACTGCTCATGCGCGACGGCCACCTCCTGGCCCAGCTCACCCCCGACAAACTGCGCGCCGACACCGGCGAAACCAGTTTGGAGAACGCATTTCTCGCCCTCATCACGATGGGACAGCCGCGATGACAACGACATTCGCCCCGCCGTCACGCCGGCCGCTGCGCTGCTACACCGCGACCTCGGCGCGCATCCTGCGTCAGTTGCGCGCCGACCGGCGCACCGTCGCCATGCTGCTGCTGGTGCCGACTTTGCTCATGGCACTGCTGTATTTCGTCTATCACGAGACGCCGACGATGCCCGGCGTGCCGTCGCTGTTCGACCGCGTCGGGATCAGCATGCTGGGCATCCTGCCCTTCATCGTGATGTTCCTGATCACCGCGATCGCCATGCAGCGCGAGCGGACCTCGGGCACGCTGGAGCGGCTGATGACGACACCGCTGTCGAAGCTGGATCTGCTGGGCGGATACGGCACCGCGTTCTCCGTCGCCGCGGCGGCGCAGGCGGGCCTGGCGTGTCTGGTCTCCTTCTGGTTGCTGGGATTACAGGCCGCGGGCAGCGCCTGGCTGGTGCTGCTGATCGCCGTGGTCGACGCGGTGCTGGGCGTGGCGCTGGGGCTGCTGGCCAGTGCCTTCGCGCGCACCGAATTCCAGGCCGTGCAGTTCATGCCGCTGGTGGTGGGCCCGCAGTTCTTCCTCTGCGGCCTGCTGGTCCCGCGCGATCAACTGCCGCGCTGGCTGGAGATCATCAGCGACGTGCTGCCGCTCAGCTATGCGGTCGACGCGCTGCAGGAGGTCTCCCGGAACCCGGGCGCGACCGCCGCGATGTGGCGAGACCTGGGCATCGTCGCCGCATTCGCCGCTGTCGCACTGACTTTGGGCGCCGCCACCCTCCGCCGTCGCACGGCATGAGCGGTCGGGCGCACGACGTGAGCGACGTGACCGATCGGGTGAGCGGGCGCAGCGGGCGGCGAGCCGGCGAATCGGGTACGCGGGAGGCGATTCTGGACGCGGCGCGCACCCGCTTCGCCGAGGTCGGATTCGACAAGGCGTCGATCCGCTCGATCGCGGGCGCGGCGGGAGTCGATCCCGCGCTGGTGCATCACTACTTCGGCACCAAACAGCAATTGTTCTCCGCCACATTGAATCTGCCGATCGATCCGGAGATGATCCGCGCGCCGATCCGGGCCGCCGAACTCGACCGGCTGGGCGAGACCGTGGTCCGGACCGTGGTCGGCGCGTGGGATTCCTCGGTGGGAGAGCACGCGGTCGCGGCCTTCCGGGGCATCCTCGCGGGCGGGGACGCCGCACTGGCGCGCAGCTTCCTGCTCGAGGTCGCGCTGAAAGACGTTCGGGAGAAAGTGGATTCGCCGCCGGGCACCGGCACCACGCGAGTGGTCCTCGCCGTGTCGCAGATGGTCGGACTGCTCGTCGCGCGCATGATTCTGCAGGTCGAACCCGTGGCATCGATGCCGCTGGACGAGCTGGCCGCGACGGTCGGGCCGACGATCCAGCGTTATCTGACGGGCGAATTGCCCGTCACCGGCGGCTAGCCTGCGCACCGCCGGGCGGCGGGACTCAGTCCTGGGCGGTGAAGGCCTCGTGCTCGGCGTCGCCGACCGCACGGGCCTCGTCGACCAGCAGCACCGGGATACCGTTGTCGACCGGGTAGGCACGGCGCAGGCGCGGGTTGTAGAGCACGCTGTTGCCGTCCGCGTCGCGGACCAGCGACAACGGCCCCTTGTCCTCCGGACATGCCAGCAGGCTCAACAACGTCGGGTCCAGGGTTTGCTCCGCCATATCCGACAACCTACCCGCCCGTCTGATCCGCGGGCCGCGCCGCCCGCCGGAACGAGATGTGCCGATGCCCGAAGAAGCTGAGCACCGCCACCAGACCCATCACCACGACCGTCGCGGGAGTCTCCGGCAGGTCGAACACCCCGACCGCCAGCTGCACGCCGGCCATGTTCAGTATCAGCCCGCCGGAGTTCACGGCGACGAATCGCAGGAAGTCGGCGAGCAGGTGACCGCGCACCCGGAAGACCAGGGTGCGATGGGCGAAGAAGGCGAACACGATGCTGATCGCGTAGGCCAGCGCCACCGCCACCGCGGGCGGCCAGCCGCCGGGCAGCAGCTTCAGCCACATCACCGTCAGCACCATGCCCAGCAGCGTGTTGGCCGCGCCGACCGCGGCGAAGGCGATCTCCTGGCGGCGGATCAGTCGCAGCAGCAGACCCGGCGGCGGGGCGTCCGGCTCCCCCGCCACCCGCGCCGCCGCTCCGTCCGCACCGACGCTCACGACACCACGTCCGCGGCTTCCTGCTTCACCGGTTCGCCGGATTCGCCAGGACGCCGCCGGGAACGCAGGTAGAGCCACTGCATCACCGCCAACAGCACCAGGCCGCCGGCCGCGGCGGCGACACCGATACGCCAGCCCGGCGGTTCCCAGGAGACCTCCAGCGTGACATCGCGGGTTCCCGCCGGAATATCTACGGCGACAATCGATTTCGCGACCTCACGAATCGGCAGCTCATGTCCGTCGAGGGTGGCGCGATAGCCGGGCCAGTTCAGCCGCGCGAGGACCACACGCCCGCCGTCGGGTGAGCTCACACGTATCCGGCTGGTGCGGTCCGTCTCCGACAGCGAACTCGCCTGCACGTCGTGTGCGTCGGAGATGCGGCCGTTCTGGGTGGAAACCAGGCCCTGCTCACGCTCGAGCACCCAGATGTAGCGTTCGTGGCCCGGATGGTCGACCCACTTCCAGCCCGGCGGGGCGGGCTGATTGCCCAGCTCCGGGTACATGGCGCGCTGCAGGACCACCCGGTCGAGTTTCATCAGGTCGACCGGGGCGACCCCGGTGGACGGCTCGGGGGTGAACAGCCGCCGGAACGAGTCCGGACAGACGCTGGAATCCCAGCGCATGCACAGCATCTCGCCGAACCAGTAGTGCCCGTTGGGTGTGTAGCCGTTGACGTAGTTGCGATGCACGTCCTTGGCGAAGTTGCCGAACGCCAGCGATCCGTAGGCACCCCGCAGGCTCTTGTCCTGCGGCTGCAGCAGCCCGCGGTCGCCGAGCTGGATGGTGACGCCGTCGAAGGCCGGGAACGCCGCCTCCGCCTCGGAGCGGTGCACGGGCAGATTCCAGCCCATCGGCGTCGGCTGCACCAGAGACACCTGCAGGTAGGCGATGGGGAGCATGGCGATGGCAGTCGCCAGCGCGGCCGCCCCGCTTCCGCGCTGCGCCCACAACCACACCACGCCGGCGCCCACCGCCGCGACCGCGAGCGCGGAGAGCACATGCCACCAGATGTGGTGCGGGTCGGCGGAAAACGTTCGCACCCAGAGCAATCCGATCAGCACCGCCGCCGCCACCGCGCGCGGGCGCCAGTCGCGCACCGTGCCGAACCGGCCCAGCAGTACGCAGACCAGGATCAGCAGGCCGACCGCCACCATCGGCAGCACCCGCGCCGGCCAGCGCAGCGGGCCGACCGTCCCCGGCCCGGCCGTCCACATCAGGAACATGATCGCGAACAGCGCCACCGAGATCAGTTCCCGCCAGACCCGGCGCGCGCGATTCCAGTCGACGAAGGCCAGCGCCGGAATCAGGAACCACGCGATATAGGTGACCGGCAGCGGCTGCACATATCCCCACCACGAGGTGAACGCCGGCATCGCCGACGGCAGGCTGGCGTTCAGCGATTCCGACCACGGCACCGTCAGGAACCGGTCGTTGTTGATCTGGGAGTTGCCCCGCCAGCTCACCGTCGCGGACAGCATGCTCGGCAGATACGTCATCAAACCGGCCATACCGGCCGCGGCCGCGACCACCGCCACCCGCAGCACCGGCCGCCAGGCGCGCTGCACGACAAGCTCTCCCACCGCGACGGCCACCAGCATCAGCGCCGCCTCGACGGCCGGAAAGACGTATTCGACCGAAATCGCCAGATACAGGAAGACGAACAACGGAATCGGCCCGTAACCGCGGGTGCCGCCGTAGCGCGACCGGTCACCGGCCGGGCCGCGGGCATACCGCACGGCACTGGCCCAGGCGTGCAGCATCCAGGCGGTGCCGGTCAGCGAGGTGACCCAGCTGGCCTCGTCGAAGAACAGGAACCAGCCCGAGAGCGGAAAGGCGATGCCCGCCACGGCGGCCCACGACGCGCGGCTGCCGTAGACCAGGCAGACCCGGTACACGCCGAGTGCGGCGATGATCGAGAAGATCAGTTTGACGACCGTCGCCAGCAGCGCGAGATTGTCCACCGAGGGCGCGATCAGATCGATCAGCAGCTGCGGCGGATTGAACAGGCCCGCCTCTTCCATGGTGTAGTTCCCGGTCATCCACTGTTCGGGCACCATCAGCGGCAGATGGCCCTCGCGCAGATGCCGGCCGAGCATCACCCACAGCGGGGTGTACTGGGATTCGGTGTCGTCGGTGTAGAAGTGCCGCGCGTTGGCCAGCAGCACCGCGATATAGCCGGCAACAACCCCGAGTGCGGTGATCGCTCCCCATCGGAACACGATCCGCCGCGGATGCCCCGCGGCACTCTGCTCGGGCCGGGGAGCGGCGGGCCGCCCATCATCGACGGCGACATCGCGCCGATCCTCCCCGGGCTCCGCGAGCGCCGTCGTCGACACTGCACTTTCCACCACGATTGACAGACCCTACCCGCCCGCGCGCTCGCGGGCACCGCACCCGCAACCGCCGCCCGCTCGCGGAGCCGAAGCCGGTGACCAGCAGCGTGTTAGAGTTCACCCCGATTCGGGCTCTGGATACAGGTGAGGAGTTCCGGTGCGCACCGTCATCGAAAGTCGAACCAGCTGATGCCGATTCCGTCCGCAACCGCACATTCCCCTGCCGCCGGGCAGGCTCCGACACCGGATGTTCACCTCCCGGTCACCGGCGGCGGCGAGCGGGTGCATGCGGTCTCGGTGGTGATCCCGGTGTATCGCGGGGAGCAGACCATCGCTGGATTGGTCGCCGAACTGCACGATTTGTCGCAGTCCTCGGCGACGCCGGAGGGCAACCGTTTCGCGGTCGAGGAGATCGTGCTGGTCCACGACCACGGCCCCGACCGTTCCGACGTCGTGCTGCAGCGGCTGGCCGCCGAATACCCGCAGGTGCGGGTCATCTGGCTGAGCCGCAACTTCGGTCAGGACGCGGCCACCATCGCCGGGATGGCCGCCGCCCGTGGCGAGTGGATCGTCACGATGGACGAAGACGGACAACACGATCCGGGATTCGTCGGCGCCTTCCTCGACACCGCGCTCGCCCAGCGCGCGGATCTGGTCTATTCGAAGCCGACCAACACCCGCCCGCACGGGCTGCTGCGCAACCTCACCTCGCGCGGCGCCAAGGTGGTGCTGGCGACGGTCTTCGCCTTCCCCGATTCCACCCGCTTCGAAAGTTACCGGCTGATCCGCGGCGATATCGGCCGTCAGCTGGCCGAGGTCGCCTCCAACGGGGTGTATCTGGACGTGGCGCTGACCTGGGTGGTGGACAACACCGCGCAGGCGCCGGTGGTGCTGCGCGCGGAGGGCCGCGAAGAGTCCGGATACAACTACCGCCGGTTGTTCTCACTGTTCTGGAAGATGGTGCTGTGCAGCGGAACTCGCGGCCTGCGCCTGGTGAGCATGCTGGGCGTGACCCTGGCCGCCGGTGGTGCCGTGATGGCCGCGGTGGTGATCTGGAACGCCCTGTTCGGCAACGGTCACGACCCCGAGGGCTGGGCCTCGATCATCGTGGTGCTGCTGCTGGTCTCCGGTGCGATCCTGTTCTCACTCGGCCTGATCGCGGAGTATCTGGGTGTGGCGTTGCACGTGCTGGTGGGCAAACCGCTGTATCTGACGGTAGATTCCCCGACACCGCGTCCGCACGTCGAGGCGCGGGTTCCGACCACGGCCGCAGCAATCGGGGGACACAATCCGGGTGAGCACTGACCGCATCCTCTTCAGCCGTCCCTACCGCGCCCAGGCCGAGCTGACGAATCTGGCCGCCGTCCTGGCGTCGGACCACAGTCACGGTGACGGGCCGTTCACCGCGGCCGCGACGGCGAAATTGCGCGCCATCACCGGCGCTGCGCATGCCCTGCTGACCACCTCGTGCACCCACGCGCTGGAGATGGCCGGGCTGCTGCTCGAACTGGGTCCCGACGACGAGGTGATCGTCCCCAGTTTCGCCTTCACCTCCACCGCCACCGCGGTCGCGATGCGTGGGGCCACCTGTGTCTTCGCCGATATCGACGAGCGCGGCAACCTCGATCCGGAGTCGGTGGCCGCCGCGGTCACCGAACGCACCAAGGCGATCGTGGTCATCCACTACGGCGGCGTCGGCGCCGATATGGACCGGCTGCTCGAGATCTCCGAGGCGCACGGCCTGGCCGTCGTCGAGGACACCGCGCACGGCCTCGGCGGCCGGTGGCGCGGACGGTCGCTGGGCACGATCGGCACCGTGGGCGCGCTCAGCTTCCACGACACCAAGAACGTGCACTGCGGTGAGGGCGGGGCCATCCTGCTCACCGACGAGATCCTCATGGGGCGCGCCGAGATCATCCGCGAGAAGGGCACCGACCGGGCCCGGTTCCTGCGCGGGGCGGTCGACAAGTACTCCTGGCAGGACATCGGATCGAGTTATCTTCCCAGTGAGTTGAATGCCGCGGTGCTCGATGCGCAGCTGGCCGAATTCGACCGGATCCAGGCCGGGCGCGTGCGGGTGTGGAACGCCTACGCCGCCGCTCTGCCGGAGTGGGCCGCGCGCAACGACGTGCGGCTGATGCAGGTCCCCGAGGATCGCGAGCACACCGCGCATCTGTACTACCTGCGCACCCCGACCGAGGACGCCCGCGACGCATTGATCGGATACCTTCGCGAACAAGGCATTTCGGCCCCGTTCCACTACGTGCCGCTGCACTCCAGCCCGGCCGGGCAGAAACTCGGCCGCACCACGGTGCCCTGCCCGCGCACCGACGACTTCTCGGCGACCCTGCTGCGCCTGCCGCTGTGGCCGGATCTGAGCGATCAGCAGGTCGCGCGGGTGATCGAAACGGTCACGGCTTTCACCGTGTGAGCTCGCGGAGACCACACCCGCGAAGAACGTGCCGGACCGGCTGTAGACGGGCCGAAACGGGCGCCGCATACGCCCGGTTCCGCCGCAACCTCCTAGCCCCTAACCCAGCAGAGCGGCCGCTACCTCGGGGGTGAGCACCTCGTAGGCTTCCGAATCCCGGTTGTAGTACCAGGTGTTCTCGTTCGGTTCGAGGCGAAGTGCCGACCGCGCCGCGTGGGTGGCGGGACGGAAGCTGGAGCTGCGCGGAATCTCGTCCACCACCTGCACGACATCGGGTCGCTGGGCGGGGTCGAGGGCGCGCAGGCCCTCGGTGACGTCGGCGGGTTCCAGGCGGTGGCCCGCGCGCACGCTCACCACCGCGACCGCGAGCGTGGTGCTCGGGGTACGGCGGCCGAACGCGACCTCCATGTCGACGGCCGCGATGTCGTTGAGCGCGTCCACGATCGGCTGGGTGTAGACCGGCCCGCGCGCGGTCGCGATGACGGTGTCGCGGCGGTCCATCAGCCAGTAGTCGCCGTCGCTGTCGCGGCGGAACAGATTCTCCGTCGGCATCCAGGCGTCACCGGCGCTGAAGACCCCGCGCAGGCCGCCGCGGGAGATGTCGACGGTGTCGGCCGCCCGCCCGATCAGCAGGCCCACCTCGTTGTCGGCGGCGCGGCGCGCGAAACCCCTTGTGTCGGTGACGATCTGCTCGGCGATCGGATCGTAGGAGATCAGTTCCACCTTCGCCGTGCCCGGCACCGGGCGGCCCTTGCAGCCGATCTTCACCCCCGCCACATTCGCGAGCACCACATCGCCCTCGATGGAGGCGTAGAACTCCAGCACCCGCGCGGGGGCGAACCGTTCCGTGGTGCGCCGCCACAGACCGGCCGGCATACCGGAGCCGATGAACAGCCGGATCGGATGCGAATGGCCGGCGGGGAAGGTGTCGGCGTCGAGGATGTCGCGCAGCATGGTCCAGGTGTAGGTGACGACGGTGACCCCGTAGCGGTGCACCTCCGCGGCGAAGCTGGGCGGATCCAGCGACCGGGCCAGCGCGATCCGGCTGCCGCCGGCCACCGCGCCGCCCAGACTCACCAGCAGTCCCGACGAATGGTGCAGCGGCGCAAGGCAATACACCGTATCGCGGCGGTCGAGGTCGGCCGCCGTGGCGGTGCCGAAGGCCGACAGCGCCCACCGATGGTTGGTGATGTATTTCAGGTCGAGTTTGTCGCCCGTACCGGTGACCAGGATGAACGCCAGCTCGCGCGCCACCCCGGGATCGGGGCGGAACCAGCCCGGCAACGCCACCGCCGCCGGGTCGACCTGCTCCAGGTCGACCACATCGGCGCCGTCCGGGATGTCGAGCGTGCGGGCATTGCCGCCACCGAGCACCAGGACCCGGGTTCCGGCGGCGGCCGCAGCCCGCAGATTCTCGGGATCGGCCACGATCACCGTGGTTCCGGTCGATTCGACCGCCCGCGCGGTATCGCCGCCGGGGGCCAGCAGCACCGCCACCGCCCCGATCCGCGAGAGCGCCGCGACCGAGGCCAGCGCACTCGGCCGGGTTTCCATCAGCACCCCGACGCGGGTGCCGGGGCGTACGCCCGCCGAGATCAGCCCGCGCACCACATTGTCGATGCGGGCGCCGACCGCGGCGTGGGTGTGCACCCGGTCGTCGAAGAGGAACAGCTCACGCATCGGCGCGCTGCGCTGTTGTTCGGCGAGCAGGCGGCCCAGCGAGATCCGGGTGTGCGGCTGAATCATGCCGAGCCGGGTCAGCCGGGGCAGCGCCCGGGCAGCCTCACCCGTCAGCTCCTTCGATCCGCGCAGGGCGTTTCCGGCCAGACTGCCGAACGCCGCGCCGATTCCGGCGCCGGCTTCGGCCAGGGTGGCCGCGGTGTGCACGACGCGGGTGGCGGCGGTGGACTGGCGGTCGGCGGCGATGTGCTCGTGCATGGGCGCGATCTGTTCGGGCAGTTCGGCGTGCCCGCCCAGCCAGTTCACCCAGTCGCGCACCAGCGGCCAGGTCTGGTTGGTGGCGGTACTGCCCGCCACGAGGCCGAAATGCCCGGCGACCAGGGTGGCCTCGTAGACCTCGGCATTGGGCGCCGCGCGCACGATACCGCGCACCGCCGCCGGCTGGCCGATGTCGTCGACCTCACCGACGAAGGCGAGGATGGGGCATTTCACCTCGGCCAGCGAGATCGGCTGATCACGAATGACGAAGCCGCCGGACATCATCCGGTTGTGTGCGACGAACTGCTTGAGCAGATCGGCGGCCGCCGGTCCGGAATAGCCCACCCAGCCGTCGTGTTCGAGGAAGCGGCGCTGACGTTCCTTGGGCAGCAACGCCTCTCGGTCGTGCAGCTGGCGCAGGAAGTCGATCCGGGCCTTCGCCGTCTTCACCGGATCGAGCAACTGGAAGCCGACGCGCACCATGGCATCGGTGATCGGCAGCCGGGTCAGGACGTGGTCGGCGACGAAATCGGCGACCTCCGACACCAGCCCGTAGGGCAGCCCGAACGGCAGGCCCGCCACGATGTCGACCGGGCTGCCGAAGGTGACGATGCTCTGCACGCCCTTGCCGTAGCGGAACGCTGTGGCCTGATAGGCGAACATGCCACCCTGCGAGTACCCCATCAGGTGCACGCCACGGCCGGTCAGTTCGTTGACGGTGTCGATCGCGCTCGACAGGGCGAGGACATGGTCGGCCAGATCGCGCTGCCAGCCGCCCTCCTCGGTGGCCGGTGAGCCGAAATCCAGCACCCAGCAATCGATTCCGGCGCGATGCAGGATGCCGACGGCGCCGCCCTCGGCGTTGACGTCGTAGATGTCGGCATTGACCATCAGCGGCGGCACCAGCAGCGCGACGGGCCGGTCCGCGGCCGGATCGTCGGGGAAGTAGTGGCGCAGCCGGTACATCCGCTTACGCTCGGTGACCTCGAAAGGCGAGGACTCCACATCGTGGGCGAGGCCGCCGAAACGGATGACCTCGAGACCGTTCTGCGCGGTCGCCATCAACCGCCGCGCCGGCCCCGTCAGGGTTCTCGTATCGAATTTCACAACCACTCCCAGCCCTTGTGCCCTGCGCTCACGCCTTCACGCCCCCTGCGTGCGGGTCGAGCCTGCCACATCGACAGCCTACTGCGGCCCCGTTGTGATCGGTCCCATCCGCGATCACAGGTTGCGCACGGACGGGGTGCGTGTGCGGCGGCCGGCACAGAGTTTTCGCGAATATGGTCGCGCAGCACCGGCCGTGCCCTACCATGGTTCACGGAACGCCGTTGTAGCGCATGACTATTCGATCAGATGTCTAGTTCGCCAGGCCAGTCCCGACTCCCCTTCTCCTCCGGTGGCGGAAACCGGTGCCGATCGGTTTCGTGTCCGCGTGTTCGCGTGCCGAAGTCAGTGTTCGGCGCTGTCCGCATCCATCGCCAATCCCCAGGTGAGGACCGCAGATGACTCTCGAACTTCCCGCCCAGACCGACAACCACGACCGCAAATCCCTGTCCACCGCCGCCGCCCATCAACTGGCCCACACCACCAAATCCGAACCCCAGATGCAGGGCATATCCTCGCGCTGGCTGACCCGCATGCTGCCGTGGACCCAGGTCGAGGGCGGTATCTACCGGGTCAACCGCCGCCTCACCCACACCGTGGGCAACGGCGAGGTGGAATTCGTCATCGACGGCTCGCACGCCCATGTCATCCCGCTGGAACTACAGGAATTGCCGGCGTTGCGCGACCTCGACGACGAGGAGATCCTCGCGGCGATGGCCGGGCAATTCATTCAGCGCGACCTCGAGCCCGGGACGGTGCTCGCCGAATTCGGCAATCCGGTCGATCAGCTGATGCTGATCGTGCACGGCAAACTCAGCAAGATCGGCACCGGCGAATACGGCGAATCCACCAAACTCGGCATGCTCGGCGACGGTGACTACTTCGGCGACTCCCTGCTCACCGACCGTGATGCCATCTGGCCCGTGACGGTGAAGACGGTCACGCCGGTCACGCTGCTCACGTTGCCGCGCACGGCATTCGACCGCCTGGTGGACCAGGCGCCGCTCCTCGGCGAACACCTGTCCCGGGTGGCGCAGTCACCGGTGCGACCGCAGAACAAATACGGTGAGGCGAATATCGAGATCACTTCCGGGCATATCGGCGAACCGCTGCTCGACGGCACCTTCGTCGATTACGACAGTTCGCCGCGCGAATACGAACTCAGCGCCGCGCAGAGCGTGCTGCGCGTGCACACCCGGGTGGCCGACCTGTTCAACGATCCACACAATCAGATCGAACAGCAATTGCGGTTGACCATCGAGGCATTGTACGAGCGCCGCGAATACGATCTGGTCAACAGCCCCGATTTCGGACTGCTGAACAATTGCGATCTGAAACAGCGCATCTACACCGAATCGGGCCCGCCGACGCCGGACGATCTCGACGAACTGCTGAGCATGCGCCGCGGTACCAAGTTCTTTCTCGCCCATCCGAAGGCGATCGCGGCCTTCGGCCGGGAATGCAACAAACTCGGCCTGTACCCGGACCCGGTCGACATCCAGGGCCGCCGGGTCCCCGCGTGGCGGGGAGTACCGATACTGCCGTGCGGAAAGATACCGGTCAGCGAGAAGCAGACCACGTCCATTCTGGCGATGCGCGTGGGGGAAAAGGATCAGGGGGTGATCGGACTACATCAGACCGGAATTCCGGACGAATACGAACCCAGCCTGAACGTGCGATTCAAGGGAATCGACGATCAATCGATCATCTCGTATCTGGTCAGCTGCTATTACTCGGCGGCGGTGCTCGTTCCGGACGCGCTGGGCATTCTCGACAATGTGGCCGTCGCCCGGCAGAGCGATTGACGGGGTGAGCGCAGATGTCGGTACTCTCCCGTGCCGCGGCGCCACCGGCCGGTGACGATCTGGCCGGAATGATCGCGGCCCTGCTCGGCAGTTTCGATCACGCTCCCCCGGCCCGCATGGCGATTCCGGGCTCCGCGCCGATGTCTCCGCCGGGCGGCGCGACGGTGCATACGATGATCACCGGCGCGGTTCCGGCCGGCCTGCTCGGTCCCACGGGCCTGGGCACCTCGGGGCTTCGGTTACCTCGCCCGAGCACGGATGCCGCAGCGCCCGGTGCACGGCCATCGAGCGCCGGGCCGACCGCATCCGGCGGATCGGGCGAGGAGCTGCCCGCTCGAACGGATATCCCGCCGCTGTACTGTCCGCCACCCCTTCGTGACGATCCCGCGCTCGCGTCGGCCGTCGATGCGGGAATCCTGCAGTGGGCCACCGATATCGGGCTCTACGAGGGCCGGCTGGACGAGCTCGCGAAGGCCGGATTCGGCCGCCTCATCATGCTCGCCCACCCCGACTGCGACGACGCCGATCGACTGCTCGCGGCGGCCAAGGCCGCCGTCTCGGAGTGGTCGGTGGACGACTACTACTGCGAGGAGGACGCCGACGACCACGCCCCCGACGGCACCCCGTCCGATGCCGCCGCCGAACTGGGACCGCGGCTCGAATTGGCCATGGCCGCAATAGATCCCGTCCAGCTTCCGGTGGCATACCAGGCACGGCTGGAGCGAGCGCTGCGGGCCGACCCCATCCTGCGGGCCTTCCGCACCTCGTTCGACCATCTGGCGCGGTACTCCAGCGACGCTCAGCTCACCCGGTTGCGCACCGAGATCGGCGGCTGGTTCATCGCGCTGGGCGCCGAGGCGGGGTGGCGCGCGGCGGGCCGGATGCCACCGGTGTGGGAATACCTCACCAACCGGCAACCGCACAGTTTCCTGCCGTGTATGGCGCCGATCGATGCGCTCGGCGGCTACGAACTCGACGCGGCCGGCTACTGCGATCCCCGCATGCGGCGCGCGGTCACCACCGCCGCGCTCGCCGCCCAGATGGTCAACGACCTCTACTCGATGGCTCGCGAAGACCTTTCCGGCGGAAGGGAATTCAACCTGCCGACGGTACTGGCCGCCGAGGAGGGCTGCACCCGCCGCGAGGCCGTGCAGCGCACCGCCGCGATCCACGACGAACTGGTCCATCGTTTCGAAGCCGAGGCGACGGCACTGGCGGCGACCGGTTCACCGCAGCAACGCCGCTTCCTCGCCGGACTGTGGGCATGGCTGGGCGGCAATCGCGCCTGGCACGCCGACAGCCGCCGCTACCGCGACGCCTGAGTCCGATTCCGGTTCCACCGGCAGTACCCACCGATCGAGAGGATGATCTGCGATGACCGTGCTCCAGCCCGCAACCGACGGTGTTCTGCACACGAGTTACCAGCGGGCCGTCGCCGCCTACTGGAACGACAATCCCAACGACGATCGCGTCAATACCGAGCTCGGCGCGGTGGACGGGCTGTACCACCATCACTACGGCATCGGTGAGCCCGACTGGTCGGTGCTGGAGGGACCGGAGGAGACGCGCGGCGAACGCATCGTCGCCGAATTGCACCGGCTCGAGACCGCCCAGGCCGATCTGCTGCTCGACTACCTCGGCGATATCGGGCCCGGCGACCGGCTGCTGGATGCCGGCTCCGGCCGCGGCGGCACCAGCTTCATGGCCCACGAGCGTTTCGGCTGCCGGGTCGACGGGGTGACCATCTCCGAATATCAGGTCGGCTTCGCCAACGATCAGGCCCGCGAGCGGGGCGTCGACGATCGGGTCCGGTTCCACTACCGAAATATGCTCGACACCGGATTCGAGGCCGGTTCGATGCGCGGCATGTGGACCAACGAAACCGATATGTACGTCGACCTGCCGGATCTGTTCGCGGAGGTCGCCCGGTTGCTGGAACCGGGCGGGCGCTACGTCTGCGTCACCGGCTGCTCCAACGACGTCACCGGTGGCCGGTCGGCCGCGGTGAGCTGGATCGACGCCCACTACGGGTGCATGATCCATCCGCGCGGCGAGTACTTCCGGGCGATGACGGCCAACGGCCTCGTCCCGATCGCGGTCACCGATCTGACCTCCGCGACCATCCCGTACTGGGAACTTCGTACCCGGTGCGAGCTGGCGACGGGGGTGGAGGAACCGTTCCTCACGTCCTATCGCGAGGGCAGTTTCCAGTACCTGGTCATAGCCGCCGATAAGGTAGGGCGGTGACCGGCACCCACACCACCTCCACCGACAGCACGGTCGACCGCGAGTCCCTGCCCGTCGAACTGGTCGACGAGCAGGGCCGCGCGACCGGAATCTGCCCGGTGTCCGACGCCCACACCGCGCCCGGACGGCTGCACCGCGCATTCTCGGTGCTGCTGTTCGGGCCGGACGGGCGGGTGCTGTTGCAGCAGCGGGCCGCGGTCAAGACCCGGTTCCCGCTGCGCTGGTCCAACACCTGTTGCGGACACCCGGGGCCGGGCCAGTCCCTCGCCGAGGCCGCCGCTGTCCGGCTGGGCGAGGAACTGCGGATCGGCGCGGATCTGCGTGAGGTCGGGGTCTATCGCTACCGGGCCGACGATCCGGCGACCGGGCGGGTCGAGGACGAATGGGATCACGTCCTGATCGGTGAGTTCACCGGCGTTCCCGACCATCCCGACCCGGCGGAAGTAGCCGCACTGCGCTGGGCGGATCCCGATCGGATCGACGCCGATATCGCTTCCGCCCCAGCGGATTTCACGCCGTGGCTGCACGGCGTGCTGGCCACCGCGCGCGCGGGACGCTGAGCCGGCTCACAGATCCAGCAACCAGTCGTTGGGGGCGAACAGCTCGAAGTGGACCTGCTCGTCGGCCACACCGGCGGCCTTCAGCTGGGCCCGTGCCGCCTGCAGGAAGCCGGTGCCGCCGCACAGGTAGATCTCGGCGTCCGCGGGCAGCTCGATGCCGGTCAGCGACAGCAGGCCCGCATGCGCGCCGGCGCTGGGCTCCTCGTACCAGACGTGCAGCTCGGCATCGGTCAGACCCGCGACCAGATCGGCCTGGCGGCCGCGCAGCGGGTGTGTGGACTCGGCCCGGTCGGCGTGCAACGCCAGCACCCGGCGTGGCGATCCGGTGGCCGCGAGATATTCCAGGATTCCGACCATCGGGGTGACCCCGATGCCGGCCGAGATGAGCACCAGCGGTGTCCGCGCGGCGGTGTCGATGGTCAGATCGCCGAACGGCAGGGTGATCTGCAACCGGTCGCCCACCTCGACGTCGGTGTGCAACCACGACGACACCTCCCCCTCGGGCCGGTCACCGACGGCGGTGACACGACGCACCGCGAAGGCCAGCCTGCCGGCACCGGGCGCGTTGACGAGGCTGTACTGACGCAGCTGGCGAGCGCCGTCGGGCAGGTCGGCGCCGACCGACACATATTGTCCCGGAACGAATTCGGGCAGCGGCGCGTCCGCGTCGGCGGATTCCACGACGAAGGTGACCGTGTCGGCGGGATCCTCGATGCGCTGCACCACCCGGACCTCGCGGAAGACCGCGCCCGGTTCGACTCCCGCGCCGGAGTACAACTCGTTCTCGAATCCCATCAGGGTGTCGGCCATCAGCCAGTAGACCCGGTCCCAGGCGGCGGCCACCTCGGGAGTGACGGCCTCGCCCAGCACGTGCACGATCGCCGCGAACAGATGCTCGTGCACGACCGGATACTGCTCGGGCACCACCCCGAGCGAGGCGTGCTTGTGGCCGATGCGGGCCAGCAGTTGGCGCGGATGCGGCAGGGCCGGATCGACGAGGTGGGTGGCGAATGTGGCGATCGAGGCGGCCAGCGCGCGCTGCTGCTCCCCCTGGGCCTGATTGCCGCGATTGAACATGTTGCGCAGCAGATCGGGGTGTGCGGCGAAGAGGCGGCGATAGAACTCGGCGGTGATGTCGTCGATCCGCGCCCCGATGACCGGCAGGGTCGCCCGCACGATCTCGGCGTGGTGTGGTTCCAGTTCGGCGATGGTGTCCAGGGCCGATGTCGACGCGGTCGTCATGGTGAAACTCCTCTTCGAGCAACAATTCCGGTGAATCACCGGACGAATTCCACGGTAGCCATTTCCGGTGTTTCGAATCCAATTCCGAGGCCGTGTGTTCAATTACGGCTCCGGTTGCGGATTATGTTGTCCGCGCCACATTTTTGTCCCGATACACCGACATGCGCTGTGACACCGAAGGCGTTGGCGCACAGCGTAGTACGAAGAGGTACGAGACTCAGGAGACGGCGGGGATATCGGCCGCGAAACCGCCGAACGGCAATGCCGGCGACGCCGACAGATGCAGTAATTGCTGCGTCCGCCGATCGACCAGATCGCTGAGGGTATAGCGGTCGAGTTCGCGATAGAACGACTCCTGCGCCTCGGCCAGGATTCGCCGCAGGCGGCACGCCCCCGCGATCGGACAGGGATGGTCGCCCACGCAGTCGACCACCTCCGCCGCGCCTTCGAGGCCGCGCACGATCTGCCCGACGGTGGCGGTGCGGCCGGCGTCGGTGAGGAAGATGCCGCCGGCGCGGCCCCGCTGCGATGCCACCAGCCCCAGTTCGGAGAGTTTGGTGACGGCCTTGGCGACATAGTGTTCGGAGGCGTTGACCTGCCGGGCGATCAGCTTCGCGGTCACGCGCTCCTCGGCGCCGCTGCTCACCGCGAGCCGCATCATCGCCCGCAGCCCCAGATCGGTGAAGCGCGACAACTGCATTCTCCCAGGCTACTTAATTCCGCCTTCCGAAAGCGCATTCAGCGGTGTGGGGTCAATTACCCCGCCTCGTGCCGATTTTGCGGGCCGGCTCACACCCGCCGCCGCGCCCGGCTTCCCGGATTCGCGGCGACCGTCTGGCACATCGCGACGATGTTCTCGACGCGCTCGAGCACGCGGAATACGCTGTGCGCGTCCAGGATTGAGCCACCCGCGTCAGTGCGCGCCGCCCAGCTCCAGCGCCAGCACCCCGGCGATCAGGAGCCCGATGCCGCCGATCTGCACGGCCGAGAGCGGCTCGTCGAGAAACAGCGCGCCGATCGTGGCGACCAGCGCCACCCCGATCGCCGACCACACGCCGTAGGCGACGCCCACCGACATCCCCCGCTTCAGGGCCTGCGACAGGAACAGGAACGCCGCCACATAGCCGACCACCACGACGATCGAGGGCACCAGCTTGGTGAATCCCTCGGACAGCTTCAGCGACACCGTCGCCGACACCTCGGTCACGATGGCCAATCCGAGAAAGAGGAACATCATGCGCGCACGATATCGGGCGCGCAGGTTGAACGGCCCGCACGGTCCGGACGCACGGGCCGCTGGATCAGCTCAACCAGGTGCGGGCTTCGGCCGCGGTGGTGCGGACCTCGCCCAGCTGTTCGGCGACCCGCACACCGGCGGTACCACCGCGGGAATTACGGGAGGCGATGGACCCCTGCACCGTCAGCACCTCGCGCACCTGCGGCGTCAAGGCCGGATCCACGGCGGCGAACTCGGCATCGGTCAACTCGTCCAGGCCGACGCCCCGCGCTTCGGCGGCGCGCACGCACGCACCGGCCGCCTCGTGCGCCACGCGGAACGGAACGCCTTGGCGCACCAGCCATTCCGCGATATCGGTGGCCAGGGTGTATCCAGCGGGCGCCAATTCGGCCATCCGCTCGGTGTGGAAGGTCAGGGTGGAGACCAGACCGGCGATGGCGGGCAGCAGCAGTTCCAGCTGTGCCACCGAATCGAACAGCGGCTCCTTGTCCTCCTGCAGATCCCGGTTGTAGGCCAGCGGTTGCGCCTTGAGCGTCGCGAGCAGACCGGTGAGGTTGCCGATCAGGCGACCGGCCTTACCGCGGGTCAGCTCCGACACGTCCGGGTTCTTCTTCTGCGGCATGATCGACGATCCGGTGGACCAGGCATCGGCGAGGGTGATGTAACCGAATTCCGGTGTGCTCCAGATGATGATCTCCTCCGCCATGCGCGACAGATCGACCGCGATCATCGCCAGGACGAAGGCGGCCTCGGCGGCGAAGTCGCGCGCGGAGGTCGCATCGATCGAATTGGCCGCGGCGGCATCGAAATCCAGATCGGCGGCGATCGCTTCGGGATCGAGGCCCAGCGAGGAGCCCGCGAGCGCGCCCGAACCGTAGGGCGAGATCGCCGCGCGCTTGTCGAAATCGCGCAGCCGGTCCACATCGCGCAGCAGCGGGTGCGCGTGGGCGAGCAGCTGATGGGCCAGCAGCACCGGCTGGGCCGCCTGCAGATGGGTCTTGCCGGGCATCACCGCATCCGGATGTGCCGCGGCCTGCTCGACCAGGGCGTCGACGACCTCGAGCACGCCGAAGGCGATGCGGCGCACCGCATCTCGCAACCACATGCGGAACAGGGTGGCCACCTGATCGTTGCGCGAACGTCCCGCGCGCAACCGGCCGCCGAGTTCGGGGCCGACCCGATCGATCAGACCGCGTTCGAGCGCGCCGTGCACGTCTTCATCGGATTCGGCCGGGGTGAAGGCGCCGGAGGCGACATCGGCCGCGAGCCGGTCGAGCCCGTCCAGCATGCCCGCCAGATCGGCCTCCGACAGCAGTCCGGCCTTGTGCAGCACCCGGGCGTGGGCCTTGGACGCGCGAATATCGTAGGGCGCCAGCGCCCAGTCGAAATGGGTCGATTTGCTCAGCGCCGCCATGGCGGCGGCGGGGCCGGAGGCGAAACGCCCACCCCACAGCGCGCCCTCGTTGGTGGCTTGGCTCATCGGTTCTCGTCTCCTCGTGTGGCGGTCATCAGGATGTGGCGGTTCAGTTCGGTGCGTGCGGCCTCGGGCTGCGCACGGCCGTGGCCGGTCAGGAGGGTGACCGGATCGCCGGCCGTGACGGCCCAGCCGTGCGCGGTGAACCATTCGCGCGGGTCGGTGCGACCCTCCCAGGGGTACCAGAGTTCTTCGAGGTTCAGCGTGATCCCGGCCTCGGCGAGCAGTCGCTTGCGGCGCTCGCGCAGCGCGTGCAGCGCGGGCGAATCCTCGCGCCGGCCGCGCCCGATGTTCAGGGCGATCCGGCTACCGGGCGCGCTGAGCGCCGCGATATCGCCGAACAGCCGGTCCTGCGCCTCGCCGGGCAGGTAGCGCAGCAGTCCCTCCGCCAGCCAGGCGGTCGGCGCGGTGGGATCGAAACCGTTGTCCCACAACTCCTTCGGCCAATCCTGACGCAGATCCACGCCGATCGCGCGCCGATCGGCGGCGGGTCGCACGTCGGCGAGCACGGAGTTCTTGAACTCCAGCACCTTCGGCTGGTCGAGTTCGAAAACCACGGTGCCGGAAGGCCATTCGAGCCGGTACGCGCGGGCGTCGAGTCCGCTGGCGAGAATCACGACCTGCCGGATACCGGCAGCGGAGGCGGCAGCGAAGTACTCGTCGAAATAGACCGTGCGAGCGATGAGCATCGCCGCCAGCGAACTGTAGACGGGTCTGTCCTCGGTTGCGCCGGGGCCGTCCGCACCGGAACGATTATCGCCGGGGTCTGCCGTGCCCTCGCTTTCCGCGGTAACGGCACCACCCGATGCCGCCGCGATCTGAGCGCGCATGATGTGGCTCCAGCCCGAACCGGCGGCCTCGACCAGACGCGCGGCGTAGGGGTCGCGGAACAGCGCATCCGGGCGCCGGGTCTCGGCGGCGCGCATCGCGGCCACGCCGATCGCGGTCGCGCCGACGCTCTCGGTGATATCCCAGCTGTCGTCGTCACTGCGCACGGATATCTCCTCCGGTTCGGCCTGCTTCGCTCGGAATCCGCATCGAGACCGGCACGAGGTTCCGCGACCGGCCCGGTCGCAGGTTACTCCGCGTCCCTGGGAACCCATTCGCGCCCTGACCGGTCATGTTCGGCTCGGCTGCGCGATCCCGCCGGGCATCGGGAGGCGAGCCCGGTCGGCATGTCCGGCCGGGCTCTCCGCTGCCTACTTCTTGGACAGGTCCCGGCGCGCGGCGACCTTGGAGGACAGGCCGTGGATCTGGACGAAGCCCTTGGCCAGCGACTGGTCGAAGCTGTCGCCCTCGTCGTAGGTGGCCAGGTTGAAGTCGTAGAGCGACTCCTCGCTGCGGCGGCCGTTGACGACGACGTTGCCGCCGTGCAGCACCATCCGCACCTCACCGGAGACGTGCTGCTGGGTGTCGCGCACGAAGGCGTCCAGGGCCCGCTTGAGCGGGGAGAACCACAGGCCGTCGTAGACCAGCTCGCCCCAGCGCTGCTCGACCTGGCGCTTGTAGCGGCCGAGTTCGCGCTCGACGGTGACGGCCTCGAGTTCCTGGTGCGCGGTGATCAGCGCGATCGCGCCCGGCGCCTCGTAGATCTCGCGGCTCTTGATGCCGACGAGGCGGTCCTCGACCATGTCGAGGCGGCCCACGCCCTGGCGACCGGCGCGCTTGTTGAGTTCGGTGATGGCCTCGAGCACGCTGACCGGGCGGCCGTCGATCGCGATCGGCACACCCTTGTCGAAGGTGACGATCAGTTCGTCGGGCGCCTCGAAGTTGACGGTCGGGTCGACGGTGTAGTCGTAGACATCCTTGGTCGGCGCGTTCCACAGATCCTCGAGGAAGCCGGTCTCGACCGCGCGGCCCCACAGGTTCTGGTCGATCGAGAACGGCGACTTCTTGCTCACCGTGATCGGCAGCGCGTTCTCCTCAGCGAAGGCGATGGCCTTCTCGCGGGTCCACGCGTAGTCGCGCACCGGGGCGATGACGTTCAGATCGGGCGCGAGCGCGCCGATGCCGACCTCGAAGCGGACCTGGTCGTTGCCCTTACCGGTGCAGCCGTGGGCGACGGTGGTGGCGCCGTGATATTCGGCGGCCTCGACCAGGTGCTTGACGATCAGCGGGCGGCTGATCGCGGACACCAGCGGGTAGCGGCCCATGTAGAGGGCATTGGCCTGCACGGTCGGCAGGCAGTACTCGTCGGCGAATTCGTCGCGGGCGTCGACCACGATGGCCTCGACCGCGCCGCAGTCCAGTGCGCGCTGGCGCACCACGTTCATATCCTCGCCGCCCTGGCCCAGATCGATCGCGACGGCGACCACCTCGGCCCCGGTCTCCTTGCCGATCCAGCTGATGGCAACGGAGGTGTCCAACCCGCCGGAATAGGCGAGTACGACGCGATCGGCCATATCTGATGCTCCTCAGGTTCGTGCGTATGCGTAGGTGGGTGCGCGATGTCACCGGTGCGATGTGCCGCCGCTACCCGCCCTCGGACGGCTCACATCAACTGCAAATGATTATGCATGATGATGCAATCCCATTCATAACCGGGGGTGGGCATTGCCGAAACCGGGTATCACCGATATGTCACCCTGATAGCGAACGGCCTCGGATGCCCCGGGAAAGGCGGACCCATGCTCTCCACGTTTGCGGGTTATTTCGGCACGATCGGATCCGATGTGCTGGCAATCGGCCAATCGGTGATCACCCTCATCACCGACCTGATCGGCGCGGGCACGCCGGGCGGCGGCCTCGGCGGGAGCTACCCGCCCGGACAGTACCCACTGGCCTGAGCCGGAGGACGTGGTGCCGCGCTCGCGTTCCGAGTGGTGCGAGCCCGGCACTCATCCGAAGCTGACCCGCTCGAGCCAGAAGTCGAACAGTCCCCGATCGCCCAGAATCTCGATCTCGGCGTTCTCGACCGCCCGGCGACGGTAGATCACCAGCAGGAGTTCGGTGAGGGGTCCTCGAACCGCGACCGCGGCGCGCTCGTGAGCCCGCCGCCAGCCGATGGCGTCACCGGTGAGATCGACGATCCATTCGGCATGGAGGTCCTCGGGCGTGTCGGTGGCATGGAAGTGCAGGGTGCGGCCGGGGCCGAGCAGTTCCCGGGATTCGGGTTTGTAGTCGAACATCACCGGCAGCGAGGCCAGTTCCAGCCATTCGTCGATGGCGTCCGCGGCCACATCCAGCGCGGCGTGATAGTCCCCACCGAGGGCGAGCGTGGCGTCCGCCCGATGGATCAGCGTTTCGTGGGTGAAACGGCGAGCGTAGAAGTCGGTGGTCGGCACGACCGGCACCGGAGTCCAGAGCTCGAGGCCGGGCCCGGCCCGGCGAAGTTCGGCGGACAGATCCGCGGCGCCCTCGGCGAGCCAGCCGCGAAGTTCCTCGGGGTCCTCGTCCAGATATCCGGACAGATCCCGGAACGCGAAGTCGTCCTCCGGCAACGGTTCTCGCACCCGCGCGGCGACCGCCGCCCGCGCCCACCGCTGCGCACCGCCGAGGTGACGCCCCAGCTGCCCCACGGTCCAGCCCGGGCAACTCGGTACGGGAACCGCGGTGTCGGCGTCCGCGAGCGCGGCACGCAGCAACTCGGTCTGGGCCACGATCTCATCGCAATATCGCTCGAAGGTCAGCGCCATGCGCACACCCTAGGAACGGGCACCGACAGGTTCGCGTTCTCGACGCGTCAGGCCTCGCCGAGAACGCCGGTGACGATCCGGCGAATCCGCTCGTAATCGGGATCGGCGGGACCCGGCCGCCGTTCGGGCCACTCGCCCGATGCTTCCTCGATGCCGAACAGGACGGCGGTGAAACGCGGATGGATTGCGCGAGAAAAGATGTCGTCCACCGCGGCCAGCGCGTCGGATTCGGGCCACTGCCACTGCGCCGCGACGAATGCGGTGAGGTTGCGCCGCGTGGTCGCGAAGATGGCGTCGTAGAAGTCGGCGGCGGCAGCCGGCACCCGCTCCGCCTCGGCGATCACCAGCCGGCAGGTCCGCACCGACTGGACCCACACCACCGACCACAGGAATCCGACGCAATATCGGGTCACCGCGTCCAGACGGTCGTCACCGTAGTCCTCGGGAGTCCCCAGCCGGTTCAGATGCAGACCCCGCACGAAGTCGACGACGGCGAGGAACAGCGCGTCCTTGTTCTCGAAGTGCGCGTACAGGGTTCGCTTCGACGTTTCGGCGCGCGCGGCCAGTACATCCATCGACGTCCGCTCGAACCCGACCTCGAGGAAGACGTTCTTGGCCGTCCACAGGATGTGTTCGTGCAGTCGATCGCCACGCCTCGCCATGCGGTCTTCCCTTCCGTCAAAGTAAACGGTACGGTGTAGTTTACTTACGCCGCACTCGTTCAGGAGTAGCTCATGATCGTCGTCACCACACCCACAGGCAGTATCGGCCACCAGGTCCTCGATCTCGTCGCCGGCAGCGACCAGCCCATCCGGGTGATCGCCCGCGACCCGGCGCGCCTGGCCCCGCACATCCGCGAGCGGGTCGAGGTGGTGCAGGGTTCGACCTCCGATCGCGAGGTCGTCGCCGCCGCGCTGAAGGGCGCCGATACCGTCTTCTGGCTGGTTCCGCCGAATCCGGCCGCGCCCAGCGTGCCCGGGCACGTCCTGGAATTCGTGACGCCGCTGTGCGAGGCGCTCGACAGCGTCGGCCGGATCGTCGCCGTATCGAGCCTCGGCCGGGCCAACGGCCGTAAGGCGGGCCAGATTTCGGCGATCTTCGCCATGGACGCGCTGATCGAGAGCAGCGGGGTGCATTATCGGTCGCTGTGCCCGCCCGGATTCATGGACAATATGCTCCGGCAGATCGATCCGATCCGGAACCTCGGCACCTTCTTCGGCACCATCTCCGGCGATCTGCGCGCACCCACGTGCGCCACCCGGGATATCGCGGCCGTCGCGGCGCGACTGCTGCTCGACGAGTCCTGGACCGGACAGGACAGCGTGGAGATCCGCGGCCCGGAAGATCTGTCGCACAACGAGATGGCGCGCATCATGTCCGAGGTGCTCGGCCGCACGATCGGCTACCAGCAGGTCCCGGCGGCCGACTACGCGGCATCGCTGACGGCACACGGGATGAGCCCGGCCTGGGCGCAGGGCCTGGTGGATATGTCGGCCGCGGTCGAGGACGGGCTCTACGACACGCCGCGCACATCGGAGTCCTACTCCCCCACCGGTTTCCGGCAGTGGTGCGAGGAGGTGCTCGCCCCGGCGGTCGCCGGCTGATTCGTCCGATTCGGGCCGCAGGTCGGGAATGCCGGCGGAATCGGCGAACTGCCGGCGTCTCCGGATCCGCCAAACCCATTGATCGCCAACACGTTCCGGTCGGCACGGAATCCGTGCACGAGCGCTTGGTTTCGAATACCATCCGATCGAGACGATCCCGCGCCGACAGGACTGTGATGACCGCATCCGACACCAGTGCGACCTCCGATGCCGAGGCGCCCAGCAGTGCCCGCATCTACGACTACGCATTGGGCGGCAAGGACAACTACGAAGTCGACCGCCGCGCCCTCGAGCAGGTCATGGAGGGCTTTCCGACGGTACGGATCGCGGCCCGGCACAACCGGCAGTTCATGCATCGCGCGGTCGGCGTCCTCGCCGACGCCGGAGTGAAACAGTTCCTCGACATCGGCACGGGAATTCCGACCGAACCCAATCTGCATCAAGTGGCACAGGAGCGGGCGCCGGAGGCCCGCGTGGTGTACGTCGACCACGACCCGGTGGTGCTGGCTCACGCGCGCGCCCTGCTCGCGGGATCGCCCGAGGGCCGCACCACCTTCATTCAGGCCGACCTCACCGATCCCGAGGCGATCCTGTCCGCCCCGGAATTGCACGAGACCCTCGATCTGGCCAGTCCGGTGGCGTTGAGTCTGGTCGCGGTGCTGCATTTCCTGTCCGCCGAACAGAATCCGGCCGGCGTGCTGAAGACCCTGCTCGACAATCTCGCGCCCGGCTCGTTCGTCATCGCGTCACACATCACCGCCGATCTGGATCCGGAGGGGATGGACCGGGCGCTCGAGATGTATCGCCGCAGCGCCGTCTACGCGCAGGCCCGCACCCGCGACGAATTCGCCGCCTTCTTCGACGGTCTCGAACTGCTCGATCCGGGCGTGGTCGCCGTCAACCGCTGGCGCCCCGGCATCGAACCCCCGTCCTGGCTCGACAAGCAGGTCAACTGCTGGGGCGCGGTCGCCCGAAAGCCGTAGTGCCGCACGCTCATCCGCGCCAGTCCGGATCACGGCCCAGGAGGGCGACGATATTGTCCAGCGGCGGGCGGGATTCGTCCTCGGCCAGCCGGGGGCGATAGGCGCCGCCCGGGCCGTTGAGCGGACTGCCGGGCGCGGTGATCGAGCGCGCGATGGGCAGGGCCACGGTCAGCAGTCGCGCCGGCACCGGGCAGGGACGGTGCAGGGCCCGGGTGAGATCCCAGCGGTGGGTGAGCATGTCCACCAGATGGACGCCGAGCACGTGTTCGATGGGCAGCGGGCCGGACCGCGGCAACACGACCACCTCGCCGCAACGTTCCATCGCGGCGATCCACCGGGCGGTGATCTGCGCGAACACCTCACGCGGATCGTCCACGCCGTCGATCGAGGTCCCGAGCACGGAGACATTGACCGCCTCGTGCCGCTCGTTCATATGGGCGATCAGGTCGGCGACATTCCACCCCGCGCACGGCGTCGGCGCGGTGAGATCCGCATCGTCGAGTGTGACCACGTCGTGGCCGATCAGAGCCAGAGCCATCGCGTCCATCCGCAGAAGTTCGCTCATGACAACACCTTTCATCATTTAGCGTACGAGCGTTCGCCAAATTACTATAGCGAACGATCGGACGCTATGCTGGGCTCATGTCACCTCGCCGTTCCGCCGCGGACGCCGCGCACACCCGGGAGCGCATCATCTCGGCCGCGGTCGAACAGGCCTCGCTGATCGGCGTGGAGGGGGTGACCATCGGATCGCTCGCCGAGAGTCTGGAGATGAGCAAGGCCGGGGTCGTGGGGCCCTTCGGATCGCGTGAGCAGTTGCAGCTGAGCGCCGTGGAGCAGGCCGGGAAGATCTTTCGAGCGGCGGTGACAGCCCCGTTGGACGGGTTACCGCCGGGCACCGAACGGCTGACGCGTCTGGTCGACAACTGGATCGGCTATCTGGCCGAATGCCCGTTTCCGGGAGGCTGTTTCGTCACCGCGGCCTCCGCCGAACTCGACGGCCGCCCCGGAGCACTGCGCGAGCGTCTGCGCGCGTACGTGACAAGCGCCCGCGCAGCGCTGGAATCCGAAATCCTTGCGTACCAGGCGGAATCGGATGGGCCTCATCGTCCGGCCGACGAGCTGGTCACCACCGTCATCGGAATCACGATGGCGGTCAACCAGGAAATACAACTGCTGGAGGATCCCCGCGCCGCCGAACGCGGGAGGGCGGCACTTCGAGCGGCCCTCGGACTGACCGAGCCGACGGAGGCGTCCTCGCCGGGCCGATCTGCCGGCCGGACGCAACGTCGGCCCGGAACGTAATCCGCACCCCTCAGCTGGACATATCCGACCGGGAAGCTGGGACGTACCCGACCGGGAGCGGGCTCCGCCCCAATGACCGACGGCGCCGTCGAATACGACGATCACACGCGCGGGGTCGACCTCGAGCGGTCTGCGGGACGCGAACCCCATGACCCGCGATCACGGCTGTCGAGCCCCG
Source organism: Nocardia kruczakiae NBRC 101016 (assembly GCF_001612965.1). GTDB lineage: Bacteria > Actinomycetota > Actinomycetes > Mycobacteriales > Mycobacteriaceae > Nocardia > Nocardia kruczakiae. The sequence continues at coordinate 184,409 of NZ_BDBL01000007.1, read as the reverse complement.
GCGCCGGTCGCGGCCGGACTGCCGGCCCGTCGGCGTCCTTCGCCACGCGCGGGTAAACGACCGGCCGGCGAGTCCGTTGCAGGCCCAACCCCTTCGCGTCGGAAACGATCCGGCGCGGAATCGGGCCTCTACGCCAGGTGTTCGATCTTCGCGGCCAGCTCCGCACCCGTCATGGGTTCGCGGGCGATCACGGCGATGGTGTCGTCGCCCGCGATGGTGCCGACCACTTCGGGCAGCGCCGCGCGGTCGAGCGCGCTCGCCAGGAAGTGCGCCGCGCCCGGCGGCGTGCGCAGGACCGCGAGATTACCGCTGTGATCGGTGGAGACCAGCAGGTCGCCGAGCAGTTTCGAGAGCCGGGACGTACCACCGGTGACGCCGCGCACCGGGCTGCCGTCCTCGGGGACGACGTAGATGCCGGCGCCACCGTCGGCCGCGCGCAGCTTCACCGCGCCGAGCTCGTCCAGATCGCGCGACAGCGTGGCCTGGGTCGTTTCGATACCCTCGTCGGCGAGCAGGGCCGCCAACTCGGTCTGGCTGCGAACCGCGTTGGCGGACAACAGTTCCACGATGCGCTGCTGCCGCCCGGCGCGGGTGCGCGCGATGGCCGGGCCGGTGCGCGGACCCTCCGATCCGGCGGCCGACCCGTTCGCTCTCGCCGTGCTCACGCCGCACCGCCCGATCGTCGCTCCAGCAACCACACCAGCAGCGCCTTCTGCGCGTGCAAGCGATTCTCGGCCTCGTCCCACACCACACTGTGCGGTCCGTCGAGCACCTCGTCGGTGATCTCCTCGCCGCGATGCGCCGGAAGACAATGCAGCACAACCACATCCGATGCGGCATGGGTGAGCAGTTCGGCGTTCAGCTGGAACGGGCGGAACGGGCCGACCCGGTCGAGGCCGTCGTTCTCCTGCCCCATCGAGGTCCAGGTGTCGGTGACCAGGGCATCGGCGCCGGTGGCCGCCGCGACGGGATCGTCGGTCAGGGTGATCGTGGCGCCGGTGTCGGCGGCCCGCTTGCGGGCGGCCTCGAGCACCCAGTCGTAGGGCCGGAAACCCTCGGGCGCGGCGATGGTGACGTCCAGCCCGGCGGTGACGCCACCCAGCAGCAGCGAATGCGCCATATTGTTCGCACCGTCGCCGAAGTAGGTGAGTTTGCGACCGGCCAGCTCGCCCTTGTGCTCCCGCAACGTCAGCAGATCCGCCAGCACCTGACACGGATGGAATTCGTTCGACAGCGCGTTCACCACCGGAACCGTTGCCGCCGAGGCCATCTCGTCGAGCCGGTGCTGTTCGAAGGTCCGCCAGACGACGGCGTCGACATAACGCGAGAGCACCCGGCCCGTATCGGCGAGGGTCTCCTCACGGCCCAGCTGGGTGTCGCGGCCGTCGACGACCACCGCGTGCCCGCCCAGTTGCGCGATACCCATCTCGAAGGAGAATCGGGTGCGGGTGGAGTTCTTCTCGAAGATCACACCCACGCCGCGCGGGCCCTCCAGCGGCCGCCGGGAGATCGGCGCCGCCTTCAATTCCGCTGCCAGCGCGAGGATTTCGGCCTGTTCGGCGGGCGTGACGTCGTCGTCACGCAGGAAATGCCGCACCATGGTCACTCACTCTCCTGGGAAGCCGCGTCGAGGATGCCGGGCAGATCGGCGAGGAAACCCTGCGCCTGTGCCTCGGCCAGGATCAGCGGCGGGGCCAACCGGATCACATTCGGCTTCGGCGGATTGATCAGATAGCCGGCGGCGCGCGCGGCCGCCTCGACTTTCGCCGAAACATCCTGGGTCAGTTGAATTCCGATGAGCAGCCCCGCGCCGCGCACATGGTCGATCAGCGGGTGGCCGAGGTCCTCGATACCGTCGATCAGCGTCTTGCCGACCGATTCGACATGGGCGGCCAGTCCCTGCTCGTCGATGGTCCGCAGCACCGCCAGCGCCGCCGCGGCGCTGACCGGATTCCCGCCGAAGGTGGTGCCGTGCAGGCCGGGAGTGAGCAGCTCCGCCGCCGGGCCCTGCGCCAGCACCGCGCCGATGGGCAGGCCGCCGCCGAGCCCCTTGGCCAGCGTCATCACATCGGGCACGATGCCCGCGGCGTGATGCGCGAAAAACGGTCCGGTGCGGCAGATTCCGGTCTGCACCTCGTCGAGGATCAGCAGCGCGCCGTGCTCGGAGGTGATCCGCCGCGCCTCGGCCAGATAGTCCAGCGGCGGCACGACCACGCCGCTCTCCCCCATGATCGGCTCGAGGAAGACCGCGGCGGTATCGGAATCCACCGCGGCGGCCAGCGCCGCGGCGTCGCCGTAGGGCACGTGCACGACACCGGGGGGCATCGGCTCGAACGGCGCCCGCTTCGATGGCTGCCCGGTCAGCGCGAGCGCGCCCATGGTGCGGCCGTGGAAGGCCTCGTCGCAGGCGACGATCTTGTGCCGTCCGGTGAGGCGCGCGATCTTGAACGCCGCCTCGTTGGCCTCGGTACCCGAATTGCAGAAGAACGCCCGGCCGTGTCCGTCACCGAAATGTGCGAGCAACGTCTCGGCCAGTTCCAGAACCGGTTCGCTGACATACAGATTCGAGACGTGGCCCAGGGTGCCGAGCTGCTGGGTGACGGCCTCCAGAATCGCCGGATGGGCGTGGCCCAGGCTGTTGACCGCGATACCGCCGAGGAAGTCGACGTACCGATTGCCCTCGGCGTCGTACACGACCGCGCCCGAGCCGCGCACCAGCGCCACCTTCGGGGTGCCGTAGTTGTTCATCAGCGCGGACGACCACCGCTGCTGCAATTGCTCCGTGCTCGTGACGTTGTCGCTCATGAGTTCGTCGTTCCTGCCGTCTCGGGTGGGGTCACCATCGTTCCGATACCTTCCCCGGTGAACAGTTCCAGCAGTACCGCATGCGGCACCCGGCCGTCGATGACGTGTGCGGTCGGGACACCGGCCTCGACGGCGCGCAGGCAGGCCTCCATCTTCGGCACCATGCCCGCGTCCAGGCTCGGCAGCAGTGCGGCCAAGGCGGCGGTGTCGATATGGGTGGTCAGCGACGAGCGGTCGGGCCAATTCGTGTACAGGCCTTCGACATCGGTGAGCACCACGAGTTTTTCCGCACCGATGCCCTGGGCCAGCGCCGCGGCGGCGGTGTCGGCGTTGATGTTGTGCACCACGCCGTCGGCATCGGGCGCGATGGTCGACACCACCGGAATGCGCCCGGCGCGAACGAGATCCAGCACCGCGTCCGGATTGACGGCGGTGACGTCGCCGACCAGGCCGATATCGGTCTGCTCGCCGTCGACGGTGACGGTGCGGCGGGTGGCGGTGAACAGCCGCGCGTCCTCACCGGAGATGCCGACCGCATACGGGCCGTGCGCGTTGATCAGCCCGACCAGTTCGCGGCCGACCTGACCGAACAGCACCATCCGCACCACATCCATCACCTCGGGGGTGGTGACGCGGAAGCCGCCGCGGAATTCGCCCTGCAACCCCAGTTTCTTCAGCATGGCGCTGATCTGCGGGCCACCCCCGTGCACCACGACCGGGTGCACACCGACGGTGCGCAGGAACGCCATATCGGCGGCGAAGGCGTGTTTGAGGGTGTCGTCGATCATGGCGTTGCCGCCGTATTTGACGACCACGATCTTGTCGCGGAACTTCTGCAGCCACGGCAGCGCGCCGGCCAGCACATGGGCCTTGTCCAGCGCCGACAGATCCTGAGTGGTCACCGGAATCTCCGGTGTCGCTTCGGTGGTCATGAGCTGTAGGCCGAATTCTCTTCGACATAGCCGTGCGAGAGGTCGGTGGTGCGCACGGTGGCGGTGCCCTCGCCGAGGCCCAGTTCCACCAGCACCGCGATATCGGGGCCGGACAGATCCACCTCGCGCGCGCCGGGAGCGCCGGTTCCGTTGACGCACACCGGATTTCCGTTGAACGACACGGTGACCCGATCGGGATCCAATTCGATCGGGGCGATGCCGACGGCGGCCAGCACCCGGCCCCAGTTCGGGTCGGAGCCGAAGAACGCGGTCTTGACCAGCGAGTCGCGGGCGACCGCGCGGGCCGCGATCAGCGCCTCGTCCTCGCTCATCGCCCCGGTGACGGTGATCTCGACGCGTTTGGTGACGCCTTCGGCATCGGCCATCAGCTGTGCGGCGAGGTCGTCGCAGACCGCCAGCACCGCGGCGTCGAGTTCCTCCTGGCTCGGGGTGACGCCGCTGGCGCCGTTGGCCAGCAGCAGCACGGTGTCGTTGGTCGAGCAGGAGCCGTCGACGTCGAGCCGGTCGAAAGTCAATCGGGTCGCATTGCGCAGCGCGGTATCCAGCTGCTGCGGGGTGGCGGCGGCGTCGGTGGTGACCACCACGAGCATGGTGGCCAGGGACGGGGCGAGCATGCCCGCCCCCTTGGCCATCGCCCCGACGTTCCATTTGTCGGCGTGGTGGAACGCGGCCTGTTTGGGCACGGTGTCGGTGGTCATGATGGCGTGCGCGGCATCGGTGCCGCCGGACAGGCCGCCCGCCATCTCGTGCACGATCTCGGTCACCCCGGGCAGCAGTTTGTCCATCGGCAGCCGGTCACCGATCAAACCGGTCGAGCAGACCGCGATTTCGCCCGCCCCGGTTTCGGTTCCCCAGTTGCTCAACGCTTTCGCCAGTTCCTCGGCGGTGGCATGGGTGTCCTGGAATCCGCCCGGCCCGGTGCAGGCGTTGGCGCCGCCGGAGTTCAGGATCACCGCGCGCAGACGCCCGCTGGTGAGCACCTGCTGCGACCACAGCACCGGCGCGGCCTTCACCTTGTTGCGGGTGAAGACGCCCGCCGCGGCATAGTCGGGCCCCTCGTTGAAAACCAGTGCCAGATCGAGCTTTCCGTTGGCCTTGATGCCGGCTGCGATGCCGGCGGCCCGGTATCCGAGCGGTGCGGTCACACCTTGGGTGCGGACCAGTTTGCCGCCGGCGATATCGGTGTCGGTCACGGTGCCACTCCTACGGTGGAAAGTCCGGCGGTCTCGTCGAGACCGAGAGCGAGATTCATCGATTGCACCGCGGCGCCCGCGGTGCCCTTGGTCAGATTGTCGATCGCGCCGATCACCACCAGCGTGCGTGCGGCGGTGTCGACGGCGACCTGCAGGGTGATGGCGTTGGAGCCGACCACCGAACCGGTCTGCGGCAGAACACCTTCGGGCAACAGGTGAATGAACGGTTCGTCGCCGTAGGCCTTGTCGTAGACCGCGCGGGCGGCGGCCAGGTCGGCCACCGCACCCGCGGCGTCGGGGCGCAGGCGCGCGGTGCAGGTGGCCAGGATGCCACGCGGCATCGGGGCCAGCACCGGCGTGAAAGAGACTGTGACATCGCCGATCTCGGCGCCCGTCGCCGCGGCCGCTGCCTTCAGGTTCTGCGCGATCTCCGGGGTGTGCCGGTGCGCGCCGGCGATGTTGTAGGCGCGGACCGAGCCCATCACCTCCGAACCCAGCAAACCCACGTCGAGTTTGCGGCCCGCGCCCGAGGTGCCACTGACCGCGACCACGGTCACATCCGGTTCGACGATGCCTGCCCCGACCGCCGGTGCCAGGGCCAGACTCGACACCGTCGGATAGCAGCCCGGCACCGCGATCCGGGTAGCCCCGCGCAGCTGTTCGCGGGCGCCGGGCAGCTCGGGCAGACCGTAGGGCCAGCTGCCGGCATGCGGCGATCCGTAGTAGGTCTCCCAGTCCTCCGGATCGGTGAGCCGGAAGTCGGCGCCGCAGTCGATGATCACCGTGGACTCCGGCAGCTGCTGCGCGATGGCCGCGGACTGCCCGTGCGGCAGCCCGAGGAACACCACGTCGTGCCCGGCCAGCACCTCCGGGGTGGTCGCCTCGAGCACCCGATCGGCCAGCGGCAGCAGATGCGGCTGCGACTGCGCCAGCTTGGTCCCGGCATTGGATCCCGCGGTCAGCGCCCCGATCTCGAGGCGCCCGGCTCGGTACTCCGGATGCCCCAGCAGCACACGCAGGACCTCACCGCCCGCGTATCCGCTCGCACCAGCTACCGCGACCCGCACCACGGGCCCACTCGAGGTATCCGCCATGTGATGATTATGCACGATCATGCAAGCTCATTCACGAGCGGGGTGCGGGAACCGCATGTACCTCTATTCACCGCAGATTTTGCGGCGAATAACGTATAGGATCGCCGCATGACCTCTCCGCAGCGGCGATACATCTGGCAGCGAGGCGACTGGCCGATGCTGACCTACGATGTCGCACGCCTCGCGGGGCCCCTCGCCCAGGTTGCGCACCAGCAGGGCTATCTTCTCGGACGGCTCGCCGACAGCGACGAAGCGGTCCAGGATCAGGCCAACCTGGCCGCCCTCACCTCCGACGTGGTCAAGACCAGCGAAATCGAAGGTGAACTGCTCGACGCGGCCTCCGTCCGGTCGTCGATCGCCCGTCATCTGGGCGTCGATATCGGCGCAGTCGTTCCGGCAGACCGGCATGTGGACGGTGTGGTCGAAATGGTTCTCGACGCCACGGTCCACAATACGAACCCGGTCACAGCCGAACGATTGTTCGGCTGGCATGCCGGGCTTTTCCCCACCGGATATTCCGGCATCTCCAAGGTGAGGATCGGAGGGTGGCGCACCGACGATGCCGGGCCTATGCAGGTGATCTCCGGCCCTTTCGGGAGGCGGCGTGTGCATTTCGAAGCGCCACCGGCCGACCGTCTTCCCGTCGAGATGGAGCGGTTCCTGGCGTGGGTCAACCGCGATGCGACCGAGCCGGCACTGATCAAGGCAGGGCTCGCGCATCTGTGGTTCGTGACGATCCATCCCTTCGACGACGGCAACGGACGGATAGCGAGGGCGATCGGCGATCTCTGGCTGGCGCGAGCCGACCACAGTTCCCGGCGTTTCTACAGCTTGTCGGCCCAGATCCAGCGAGACCGCAAGGACTATTACGCGATGCTGGAAAGAACTCAGAAGGGTTCGCTCGACGTGACCGAGTGGCTGCTGTGGTTCCTCGGCGCCTTGGATCGCGCGATCACCGGCGCCGCCGAGACTGTCGACTCCGTCCTGGCGAAGGCACAGTTCTGGAGGAACTGGGGTCAGACGACGATGAACGTCCGTCAGATCGCCATGCTGAACCGGCTGCTCGACGGCTTCGACGGGAAACTCAACACTCGCAAGTGGGCAATCATCACCAAGACCTCACCGGATACCGCGTTGCGGGATATCACCGAACTGGTGGAGCTCGGTGTATTGCGCAGATCGGAATCCGGCGGCCGCAGTACGTCTTACGAGCTCGTGCGGCCGTAGGGGACGGGCCGGGAGGCGCCGTTCCGGAACCCGGGCGGGGTGCTCGGAAAATGGGTTGGCGGCGGATAGCCGAGTTGATAGCCTCTTGCGGTCCGACCTGATCACGCGAGGGGGTGAGTCCCATTTTCACGGCATTCCTTGGGCGCTCCCCGTTCTCACGATCGGACGTGTGACGCACGTCGTCATCGGGAGTGCTCGTCCGAGCGATCCCGAGAGGGGACGACAATGCATTCCTCCGAACTCATGGTGACGCGCATCGCGGACCGGCAGTGGCATGCGCTGACCGGCGACCGGATGGTCGGTAGTGGTGAGGCGTCACCGCGGCCCGATGGGCGACTGTTTCTCAGCATCGACTCCTGGCAGGACGAGGCCTTCGATCGCCTCGCCGGCGCCATGCTGGCCGAACTGCCGAAACCGCTGTACACGCTGGTCGACGAGGCCGATCTCGAACTGACCACGCGATGGCGCCGGGCGGGTCTCGCGACCCGGCGGCGCGAATGGGAATACCGGGTACCCACCGATCCGGTGATCACAGGACTCGATTCGGCACCGCCGCCGGACATCGAGATCCTGAATTTCGGTGCGGCCGAAGCCCATTCGCTGCGCGAACTGGACCGCACCGTACGCGCCGAAGTCGAGTCCACCGCCGGTTGGCACACCATGCCGGCCGAGGTGATATCCCCACCGATCGATCCGGCGAACTACGTGGTGGCGGCGCAGGCAGGCCGGTACGTCGGGTTGTGCCGGGTGGCACAACCGACTCGGCTGCCGCGTATCGGACTGGTCGCGGTCCGTGCCGACGCACGCCGGCGCGGCATCGCCCGCGCCCTGCTGGGCCGGGCGCTGAGCACGCTGCACCGTGCCGGGAAGACGTGGGCGGCGGCCGAAATCGACGAATCCAACACGGCGGCCACCGCCCTGTTCGAAGGCATCGGCGCCGAGCGGTCGAACAGCACGCTGGAGTTGGTGTGGCGATGAAGAAGGGAGCGATCGAAGTTCAGGGGCACGTCGTGGAATGCCTGCGCAATGCGACATTCACGGTGGAACTGCCCAACGGCCACCAGGTCCTGGCCCACCTGTCCGGAAAGGTCCGGATGAACTACATCAAGATCCTCCCGGACGACCGGGTTCTGGTGGAGTTGAGCCCCTACGACCTGACCAGGGGGCGAATCCTGTTCCGCTATCGGAGTTAGTGCCGCGTAGAGCGGCGAAGTTCAACTCGGCGCTCTGCGCAACGAGCCCACGCGCCGTTGCGCAAAGGTCGGCCGTCCAGGGCTGAACTTTTCGTGCAAACCTCCGCGGCAATGGCGGAAAACCGCAGAAATCCATGAGGTTTGCACGATTAGTTCACCGTCACCGCCGACTATCGCGCGCGGTTACGCCGGGTCGAGACCCGCGGGGCATTCCGACCCCTCGAGCCATGTGCGTGGAGTGCGACTCGGCCCGGACACCCACCAGCCGTTCGGTCCGCACCGAACATCCGCCGGCCGTTCGGTGCTTCGCACGGGACGGCCGTCGTCTCCGCCACATGCGCGGCCCCGCTCACTGTTGAGGCAGACGCGGTTCCGAAGGCGGCGCGCCACTCGGGCCGGCATGGACCGTGGGGTCGGAGGATGATTCGGTGCCGCCGGGCTGCTCCGGTGCGGATGCGTAACCCGGTTGCGGACCCGCCCCCGCGCCCGCGGCCGGTGCGGCGGCCTGGTGAGCTTGGGCCGATGGCGTCCCGGCTTGGGGCCACGGCGTACCGGCTGCGTACGGACCGGCGCTCGGGTGCGGACCGGCAGCGACGTTCGGATCTCCCTGGGCGCCCGACGGAGCGAGCGGGTAGTCCGGCGCTCCCGGATAGGCCGGCGTGAGGGCACCCGGATAGCCGGGAGCAGCCGCGCCCGGATACGACGGCCAGCCATGAGGCGTGGGAGTGGACGCGACAGGATAGCCAGGTGTTGCTGCGCCGGGATGCGCTGACCAGGGCTGCGGCGCGGGAGTCGGCGGTGACATATGCGTGCCGGGATGAGCCGTCGCGCCCGGATGGAGCTCCACGCCGGGGTAACCGGGGACACGTGCCGGCGGGGTGTCCGGCGTCCCGACGATCAGAGCTCCCACAGCCGTGAGGATCGCGACGGCTGTGGGGATGACCAACCAGTTTCCGCTGTCGGACAGGCGCATGTAATGGACGAAGCAGACGGTGAGGACCTCCTGCGCGGTCGCGATGAACACGGCACCCGAACCCAGCGACGCGATGACGCGGACTCGTCGGTGACGCGAGCCGGTGGAGGCCAGCAGAATGCCGCCGACCAGGGCGGTCAGCGAGCACACCCAGAACACGATGACGTGCACACCGTTTCCGTATTCCCAGAAGCCGTAACCGTGCGCGGATATCAATCCCCATATCGACTGCGCCGCACCGAGAATGGCCGCGACCGCCGACGCGATGCCCGCCACGACATCGGCGACAGCGCGGTTACCCGCAGCTTCACGACGCGAGAACGACGCAGCGCCAGGGTAATTCGGCGGAATACCCCAGCCCGGTGGTTGCGGTGCGGGATATCCGGGCTGGTACGGGTTCGCCATCGGTCGGGACTCCTTGTCGACATCGCTTGTGGCTCAGCCTAAGCGAGTACCGAGGTCCGCGCGGGTTCGACGATGAACGCGCCGGTTTCTCGGGGCCACCGTCGTTCCGCCGCGGAAGGGACGCCCGGCTGCCGATCAACGCACACCCGCCGGACCAGCTGTCAGCTACTCCGACCCACCCTCCCGACGGGCTACCGGCCACCCGTCCACACTCCGCGAACCTGGACGGAAGTTTGGCGATAACTCACGAATCGTCGTTCACTTTCCGCTATCGTCGCGCTCGTCGGGACGGTGTCTCGGCGGGGCCGGTGTCGCGGCGGCGAGGCAGGTCCCTCTCGACCGGCGGTCGTGTGCGGGCCGTCGGCGGTGTTGTGGAGGAGCAGGATGTACCCCGGTGCGCATGTCGATCGTTTCCCTGATAAACCGGCGGTCGTGCTGGCCGAGAGCGGTGCGGCGCTGACCTACCGCGAACTCGAGGACAACTCGGTTCGCCTCGCGCGTCACCTCTACGACGCGGGCCTGCGCAAGGGCGATCACGTCGCGCTGCTGTCGGGCAATACGCTCGAGGTGTACGAGGTCTACTGGGCGGCGTTGCGATCCGGCCTTTACATCACGGCCGTCAACCGGCACCTGTCCGCGGACGAGATCAGCTATATCGTCAACGACTGCGGTGCGCGGGCGCTCATCGTGTCGGCGGAGCTGGCGGATGTGGCCCAGCGGGTCGTCGAGCAGACACCCGAGGTCGCGATCCGGCTCGCCTTCGGCGGCCCTGTTCCCGGATACGACTCGTACGACAAGGCGCTGGCCGCATCCTCGGCGGAGCCGCTGCCGGATCAGCCGCGCGGCGCCGACATGCTCTATTCGTCGGGCACCACCGGCCGCCCGAAGGGCATCAAACACCCGTTGCCCGATCGTCAGGTCGGCGATCCGCCGGGCGACACCTACACCGCGGTGTTCGGCCCGCTCTACGGATTCGACACCGACACCGTGTACCTGTCGCCGGCTCCGCTGTATCACGCCGCGCCGTTGCGGTTCGGCGGTGTGGTGCACGCCCTCGGCGGAACCGTGGTGGTGCTGGAGCGCTTCGACGCCGAACAGGCCCTCGCCGCGATCGAACGTTATCGCGTCACCCACAGCCAGTGGGTGCCGACGATGTTCGTGCGCATGCTGAAACTCGACGAGAGCGTGCGTGCCCGTTACGACGTCTCGAGTATGCGGGTCGCCGTCCACGCCGCCGCGCCGTGTCCGGTGGAGGTGAAGCAGGCGATGATCGACTGGTGGGGCCCGGTGCTGTACGAGTACTACGCCTCGACCGAAGGCAACGGCGCCACCTTCATCGACAGCGAGCAGTGGTTGCGCAAACCCGGCTCGGTCGGGCCGGCGGGCCTGGGCGCGGTGCGCATCTGCGACGACGACGGGCGCGAGTTGCCCGCGGGCGAGATCGGCACCATCTACTTCGAACGCGAGGAAGTCCCGTTCGACTACCACAACGATCCGGAGAAGACCGCGAAGGCGATTCACCCGGATCACCCGACCTGGACCACCACCGGCGATATCGGCTACATCGACGCCGATGGGTTCCTGTTCCTGACCGACCGCAAGGCGTTCATGATCATCTCCGGCGGGGTGAACATCTACCCGCAGGAGATCGAGGACGCCCTGGCCCTGCATCCCGACGTCCTCGATGTGGCGGTGATCGGCGTCCCCGACGAGGAGATGGGCGAATCGGTGAAGGCGGTCGTCCAGCCCGCCCCCGGCGCGGAGCCGGGACCCGAACTGGCGCAACGACTTCGCGAATTCCTGCGCGAGCGCATCGCCCATTACAAGGTGCCGCGCAGCGTCGATTTCGCCGACGAACTGCCCCGTACACCGACGGGAAAGCTGGTCAAGGGCAAGCTGCGCGAGCAGTACGTGTGAGAGTCGGCCGGGCGGATTCGCCTCGCCCGGCAACCACGAGTCTCCTTGGCAAGCAGCGCTTTTCAGCGCGGCACGTTGCGCAGGTTCGATCGAGCCATGTCGATCATGCGGCCCACCCCGCCGGTGAGCACGATCTTGCTGGCCGCGAGCGCGAAGCCACGTACCTGCGCCGCGGTGATGTGCGGTGGGAGGGACAGGGCGTTCGGATCGGTGACCAGGTCGACCAGCGCGGGACCCGGATGTGCCAGCGCCTCGGCGAGGGCGGCGCGGATGGCGGACGGTTCGGTCACTCGCACCGCATGGATGCCCGCGGCGCGGGCCACCGCGGCGAAATCGACTGGGGCATGGTCGGTTTCGAAATTCGGCAGGCCGTCCACCAGCATCTCCAGCCGCACCATACCCAGCGACGAATTGTTGAAGACGATGATCTTGACCGGCAGCCGGTGCAGCGCCACGGTGAGTACCTCACCCATCAGCATGCCCAATCCGCCGTCGCCGGACATCGAGATCACCTGCCGGTCCGGATAGGCGAATTGCGCGCCGATGGCATGCGGCAGGGCGTTGGCCATCGTGCCGTGCAGAAACGACCCGATCACCCGGCGACGGCCGTTCGGCGTGAGATAGCGCGCCGCCCACACATTGCACATACCGGTGTCCACGGTGAAGATCGCGTCGTCGGAGGCGAGTTCGTCGAGGATGTCGGCGGCGTATTCGGGGTGAATCGGTTTGTGGTCGGCCACATTTCGGGTGTAGGCGTCGACGACCTGCTCGAGCAGCCGGTAGTGCTCGCCGAGCATGCGATCCAGGAATTCGCGGTCGGATTTCTGCTTCAGGAGGGGTAGAACCGCGCGCAGGGTTTCCCGGACGTCGCCGTGCACGGCCAGTTGCAGCGGCGTGCGCCGGCCGAGGCGGGCGGCGTCGTGGTCGATCTGCACCGTATTGGTTCCCGGCAGGAATTCGTCGTAGGGGAAATCGGTGCCGACCAGCACGACCAGGTCGGCCTCGTGCATCGCGTTGTAGCAGGCGCCGTAGCCGAGCAGACCGCTCATTCCCACGTCGTAGGGATTGTCGAACTGGATCCATTCCTTACCGCGCAGGCTGTGTCCGATCGGCGCGTGCAGCAGTTCCGCGAGCCGCATCACCTCCTCGTGCGCGTCGCGCACGCCGGCACCGCAGAACAGCGTGACGGTGCGCGCCGCGTTCAGCGCGTCGGCGAGCGCCTGCACCTGTTCGGCGGCGGGCATGACGTGGCCGAGTTCGGAGACGAGACTCGTCTCGCCGGTCGGATGCGCGGTATCCAACTGCGCGACATCGCCCGGCAGGACCACCACCGACACCTCGTGGCGAGCCAGCGCATGCTGGATCGCGATCCGCAGCATGCGCGGCATCTGCTCGGGCCGGCTGATCATTTCGCAGTACCCGCTGCATTCGACGAAGAGCCGTTCGGGATGCGTTTCCTGGAAGAACTGGGTGCCGATCTGGTCGGAGGGGATGTGGGAGGCCAGCGCCAGCACCGGCGCTCCGGTGCGGTGCGCGTCGTAGAGGCCCTGGAGCAGGTGCGTGTTGCCCGGACCGCAGCTACCCGCGCAGACGGCCAGGCGGCCGGTCAATTGCGCCTGTGCCGCCGCGGCGAAGGCGGCGGCCTCCTCGTTGCGCACATGCACCCATTCGATGTCCGGGGTGCGGCGCACCGCGTCGACGATCGGATTGAGGCTGTCCCCCACCACGCCGTAGATCCGGCGCACTCCGGCCTGTACGAGAACGTGCACGAATTGATCGGCCACATTCGTTTTCGCCATGCGCTCTCCTCCACCGCTGTGATCGGCGCCGGCGTATTCGCCTTCGCCCGGAGCCGAAGCTCCCTTCCCGGATGAACAGATTCGCGATCGCCACGAATACTACCGGGCAGGGCGACATGGAAATGGCGTCGGACGTCACGCTTGGATGTTCGCCGAAGGATGGGCGATTTTCGGGAAGAACGCCGGGACTCGGCCCCACATTCGATGCCGGAGGCGATTCACGGACAGGCTCGGCGACCGTCAGAGAAATTGCTCCTTGAATATTCACAGCGCAAACCTGCCGGTGAGCCGAGCCGTCTTCCGCCTCGATCTCGCACACGCAAAGATGCTGGTGGACAACGGGTCTCGATATGCAGTCCGACCGTGGCACCGGATTGCGAATACAACCGACAACGCGCGGGCGACGTCGAGCGATCACCGCCGTGATCTCGACGTGATCGGTGATCGGACGTACATCGGTGCGCTCCTGCCGTTTTCGGTGATGGTATGCCCGATAGCCGGGGCACGAGACCACCGTCCTGTGAAAAGCGAGAGGAATTCGGCGGTTGGTTCTTCCCGGCTACCGAGGCCGATGCCAGTACACTCGAAACGTCCCGCATCCGGAATGGGCAAGCGCCCGAATGTCTTTCACGGATCCCGGACATTCACTACGGGGACAGAACTTCGAACGCCACCACAGGGTGGCTTCCAGAAACAGGCTCGATCACTAGGGAGGCTAACAATATGTCCGTCACCGGCAGCACCCTCGCCCGCCGCGCTTTGGGGCGCGAACTGCGCCGCCTCCGCGAGGCCAAGGGGCTGAAACAGGCCGCCGCCGCCCGCGCCGCCGAAACCTCACCCCAATCCATCGGCCGCATCGAAGAGGGGCTGTCCACGAGAACCACTGGGCTGCAGGTGAATGCGCTGTGTGATTTCTATGGAGCGTCGGATGAAGACCGGCGGACATTGTTGAGGCTGGTGTCCGAGGTGCGAGCTTCGCGAGAGCGCGGCGGAGGTTGGTGGAGGAGTTATGCCGATGAACTCGGCACCGACTTCGACCACTACCTCTCTCTGGAGGAGGCCGCCAGCAAGATGGTCGCCTGGAAGGTCGCGATCGTTCCCGGACTCCTCCAGACAGCCAGTTATCGCCGAGCCATAGCCTGGACCGAGTCACCTGCCGCCCCCTCCGAACAGATCGAGAAGCGAGTGGAGATGGCAACGCATCGACAAGCACGTCTCGACGACCCCGCCTTTACGATGGACGTCCTGCTGTGGGAAGCGGTTCTGCGTGACCACATCGGCGGGCCGGCTGTCATGTGCGACCAGCTACTGCACCTCACGGAAGTCGCTCAGAGGCCCAATGTTTCGGTCCGCGTCGTCCCCTTCGGAGCGTCGAACCACCTCGGTTCGTGCGTCGGCTCGGCGATCCTGATGGAGTTCCCCGTGCTTCCGCACTCCAGGATCACCGAGCCACCTATCGTCTATGTCGAAGAATTCGCCGGGGACTTGTACCTCGAACGCGAACCCGAAGTGAACCGTTATCGTGCTGCGCTGCAGGAGATCAGCCGTGTAGCGTTGGATCAGGACATGTCCAGAGATCTGATCCTGGCGGTAGCGAAGGAGTTCGCGAGTGAACATTGATCTATCCGGCGCCCAATGGTTCAAGTCCAGCCGCAGCACGTCTCAGAAGGAGTGCGTCGAGGTCGCGCACTTGAGCGAAGGCCACGTCGGCGTCCGAGACTCCAAGAACCCCACCGGCCCCGCCCTCGTGTTCGCCCCCACCGAATGGGACGCGTTCACCGCCCGCCTCGAGAGCGGCGGCTTCGACCTCACCTGACCTTCTGCACCACAAGGGCGTTCGGGCCATTGAACCCGAACGCCCTTGTCGTGTGGCCGTCTTCACGAAGCTTCGGGACTTTGCTGTCCTGAATCGATCTGTGCTGCACGGTGGTTCACCGCTCACGCACCACCGCCGTCCGGTCCGCTCATGAGCTGCGAGCGTCGTGGCTCTCACGGTGGGCCATCACCTCGCCCATGTGGTCCTGTGCCCAGGATCGGAGGCCGCGCGTCAAGTGATGGAGTGAGAGGCCGAGTTGGGTGAGCTCGTAGGTGACCGTGACCGGGACCGTCGGCGTCACTGTGCGGGTGAGCAGACCGTCACGCTCGAGAGCCCGCAGGGTTTGGGTCAGCATCTTCTGGCTGACTCCGACCAGCAGGCGAGACAGTTCGGAGTAACGCATCGCTCTCGGGGCACCGGGCCGATCGGACGCGTCGCCCGCATCCCCGCTCAACGCGCACAGAATCAGCACGACCCATTTGTCGGAGATTCGATCGAGGAGTTGACGACTGGGGCACGCCGCCAGGAATGCGTTGTACTCCGAACTGCTTCGAGCCCCCTCGAATACCTTCGCTGTCACCGGTCTCGCCTTTCATCGGAGAGTTACGCACTTTCGAGTGCCTACTTCCCGAAAGGAAGTAGCTCTCCAACAATGGTGCCAGGAGGTCGCAGACACCTCCTCCCGATCGGAGACGAAAGGCACCACGTGAACGCACCCCTCCTTCCCGGCGGTACCCGGATGCTCGGCGACGCGACTGTCACCCGATTCGGCTACGGCGCCATGCAGCTTGCCGGCCCCGGGGTCATGGGGCCGCCCACCGACCGCGACGGCGCGCTGGCCGTGCTGCGCGAGGCAGTCGATGCCGGTATCACCCACATCGACACCAGTGCCGCATACGGGCCTGATGTGACGAACGAGTTGATCCGCGAGGCGCTGCACCCCTACCCGGACACGGTGTACATCGCCACGAAGGTCGGAGCGCGCCGCGACGCGCAGGGCGGCTGGCCTACGGCCCGGCGTCCCGAAGACTTACGCGAACAGGTGCACCAGAATCTTCGGTCGCTCGGGGTCGAGACGCTCGACCTGGTCAACCTGCGCATGGGCGATGCCGCAGGCCCCCGGCCCGGCTCGCTCGCAGCGGCATTGGAGACGCTCGCCGACCTTCAGCAAGACGGGCTGATACGCCATCTCGGAGTCAGCAACGTCACCGCGGATCAAGTCGCCGAGGCGCGGAGCATCGTGGCGATCGTGTGCGTGCAGAACATGTACAACCTCGGCCATCGCCACGACGACGACCTCATCGACCGGCTCGCCGACGACGACATCGCCTACGTACCGTACTTCCCGCTCGGTGGCTTCACACCGCTGCAGTCGGAGACCCTCGCCCGGGTCGCGACCCGGGTGGGTGCCGCGCCGCTGCCGGTGGCGCTGGCCTGGCTGTTGCGGCGCGCACCGAACATTCTGCTCATTCCCGGTACGTCGTCCGCGGCTCACCTGCGCGAGAACATCGCCGGGGCCGGGCTCTCGCTGTCGGATGAGGACGTCGCCGAGCTGGACGGAATCGCTCGCTGACCATGCCGTCGAGGAGCCGCTCGCCCTGCGGCCGCTCATCCACCGCGCGGGCCCGGATCTTCCACGATCACTTGGGGTTCCGCCGGCCGCCCTGGCCACGGGCGCTCGGCGACCACCGGGAACTGCCCCGTATGGTCGTGGCGAATGGCGGCTATTCGCAACACTTTTCGCCGCGTCAGGAACCATCCTCCGACCAGCACCGGTCCCATGACGCAGACCGTCGCCACGACCGCCCAGCGTTGGATCGGGTCGCTGCTGCACGCCATCAGGGCGATCACGGCCACCAGGAAGGCGAGGGTGGCGTAACCGGTGTAGGGGGCGCCGATCATGCGGTAGGCGGGGCGGTGGGAGATGCCGTCCCACCAGCGGCGCCACAGGCGCAGCTGGCAGAGCAGCACCACCATCCACGACACGATGGTGCCGAGGGCGGAGACGTTCAGGACGATCTCGAATGCCTTGTCCGGCACCACCGCATCGAGTCCGACGCCGATCAGCGCGATGGCGCCGGTGGCCAGGATGCCGACGTAGGGCACGCCGGTGCGCGACATCCGGGTGGCGACGGCGGGGGCGCTGCCGTTCGCCGACATCGACCGCAGGATGCGGCCGGTGGAATAGAGGCCCGCGTTGAGGCTGGAGAACGCGGCGGTGAGCACGATCAGATTCATCATCGACCCGGCGGCGGGGACGCCGATGCGGGCGAAGAACGTGACGAACGGGCTCTCGCCGTCACGAAAGGCCGTGTAGGGCAGCAACAGTCCCAGCAGGACGAGGGAGCCGACGTAGAACACCCCGATGCGGGTGATGACCGAGTTGATGGCCCGCGGCATCACCTCGTGGGGATTCTCGGTCTCCCCCGCGGCGATTCCCACCAATTCCACTGCCGCATAGGCGAAGACGACGCCCGTGGTCACCGTGACGAGCGGCAGCACACCGGTCGGGAACAGTCCGCCGTGATGGGTGATCACGCTCACCCCCGTGGACTCGCCCCGGAGGGCGAATCGGCCGGCGAGGAAGACCGTGCCCACGATCAGAAATCCGATGAGGGCGACGACTTTCACCAGCGCCACCCAGAATTCGAGTTCCCCGAACCACCGCACCGAGATCAAATTCGTGCCGACCACCGCGATCAGCGCCACCAGTGCGATCAGCCACTGCGGCACCACCGTGAACGCACCCCAATATCGGACATATGTCGCGATCGCGGTAATGTCGACGATGCCGGTCATACACCAGTGAAAGAAATACATCCAGCCGACGGCGAAAGCGAGTTTCTCGCCATAAAATTCGCGCGCGTAGGATACGAACGATCCGGATGACGGCCGGTACAGCACCAACTCCCCCAGCGCCCGCAGCACGAAGAAGACGAAGACACCGCAGACCGCGTAGACCAGAAAAAGCCCTGGACCTGCATCGGCGAGACGTCCACCCGCACCGAGGAACAGTCCGGTGCCGATCACTCCGCCGATCGCGATCATCTGCAATTGACGGTTGCGCAACGACTTTCGGTAGCCGTCCTGCTCGGTATGCAACGCCGCGGCCAGAGCCGACAATTCGACGGGTCGGTGGTCTGTGCTCATGACCGGACCTTCCGGTGGACAACATTGAATCTTCAAACAACGTACTGCCGCACAGCGTTACGTTCAGGAGTGGGAATATCGAAATACCGTGCGGTTGGTTCTCACCGAGTGAGTCCCATTACCCGCTGGGCCGAGAATTCAAACCAATGGAGGCGAATTCGACGACGCGAAATTCGTTGTCGCGGAACCGTCCTGCCGTTCCGGGTCCGGCGATCGCCGATGCGCCCGGCGCCGGCACCCGGCGATACCCTCGAAGGAGTTGTCGCGCGGCACCCGGACGCCGACGCTGAGCTCGTGAACGACATTCGATACGGCCTACTCCTTCCCGGCGGCGTCGCGCAGCTGCAGCGCGACGGCGCGGCCCGCGGCCTGGCCGAGTTGGCGGTGACAGCCGAACGTATGGGATTCGATTCGGTATGGCTGGGCGATTCGCTGAGCCGGGCCCGGATCGAACCACTGACCGTCCTGGCGGCCGCGGCGGCGCGGACCGAGCGGATCACTCTCGGGACGGCGGCGCTGATGCCGGCGTACCGGCACCCGGTGCAGGCCGCCGCCACCCTCGCATCGCTGGATCAGCTGGCCTCGGGGCGGCTGATCCTCGGCGTCGGCGCCGGATTCCCGGAACTCAGCCGAGCCGAATTCGACCTGGTCGGTGTCGACTACCGAACCCGCTTCTCCCAGCTCGACGACACCGTCGACCTGTGGCGGCGGCTGTGGTCCGGCAACACCGACCCGTTCCACGGCAAGGTCCTCCACTACGACTGGTTGCCGGACGTGCCGCAGCCGCATCGGCCGGGCGGGCCGCCCATCTGGGCCACCGGCATCACGCCCGCCGCGCTCGCCCGGACCGGACGGCGCTACGACGGCTGGCTGCCCTACCCGCCGGATGTGACCACCTATGCCGAGGGCCTGGCCACCGTCCGGTCCGCCGCAACCGCCGCCGGACGCACCGAAACATCGATCACACCAGCACTGTTCGCCACGGTCTACCTCAGCGACGACCCGCACGCCGGCCGGGCGGCGCTGGACCGCTACGCGCAGGCGACCTACCGGATGCCGGTGGACACGGTCGAAACGATTCAGGTCCTGCTGACCGGCACCGCCGAACACGTTGCGGCGCAACTGCATCGGTACATCGAGGCGGGTGCCGAACACATCCTCCTGCGCATCGCCGCCCTGGACCCGGCCGATTTCACCGGGCAATTGGCCCTGATCGAATCCCTGCTGCGGCCCGTGACGATTTCGCACTGACACGTGATCCCGCGCTGGCTTCGGGTGAGCCGGGTCGACGCGCGCCGCGGTCCATCGGGATCGCGGCGAACCCGACGGCGGGCGACCGCTGTTTGTGACACCGAATACCTATGCCGCACCTCACTTTCCCGCACTGTCACACCGATCGTGCGAGCGGCATCTTGTGTTCGTTCACCGATCACGACAGCAAGGACCACGTCATGGAACCCCGTTTCACCCTCACCGACAATGCACTCGGCGCCACGTTCGCCAAGCGATTCGGCAACACCAGCATGGTCATCCTCCAGTCGTCCCTGCCCAAGGCGACCCAGGACCTGATGATGCTGCGCGTCAGCCAGATCAACGGCTGCGGCTGGTGCACCGACGTGCACAGCAAGGACCTCGCTGTGGCCGGCGAACCCGCGGTGCGCATCAACCTGGTCGCCGCGTGGCGCGAGGCGTCGGTGTTCAGCGAGGCGGAGCGGGCCGCGCTGGCGCTGGCCGAGGAGGGCACCCGTCTCGCCGACGCCCACCAGGGAGTCTCGGACGAGACGTGGGCGCAGGTGCGCAAGCATTACGACGACGATCAGATCGCGGCGCTGGTCGGCCTGGTCGCGCAGATCAACGCGGCCAACCGGCTCGGCGTGATCGTGCGCCAGCAGGGCGGCTCGTACGAGCCCGGCATGTTCGCCGATATCGACGGCTGATCGGCGAGCGAAACGCGACCCGGCCCGGGTAGTCGACCTGGGCCGGACCGCTACTTCGTGGCCTCGGCCAGGATCGCCAGCACCGGCTCGGAGGTGTAGAACGGTTCGAGGCGTTCGCGAATCAGCTTGGCCAGCACGCCGTTTCGTTTCGCCGCCTCGACCACCGCGGGGCCGTATCGCAGGATCTCCGTGCGGATGTCGTCGGCGGACAGGCCGAGTTCGGGCAGCAGCGCGCCGAGGGTGTGGTCGCCGTACTTGGTGAAGAACACGTCGACGCATTCGTCGAGGAGCACACCCACGTACTCCTTGTCGCGGGTGGTGACGACGATGCGGTGCACCAGCAGCGCGAGTTCGCGCAGGTCGGCCTGGGTCAGGTAGTCGCGCAGGCCGCTGACCGGCTCACCGGCGTGCAGATCCCAGAACTCCATCGCCGCGCCGTGCACCGGGGCGTCGCGCAGCATTTCCCGGATCGCGTTGTTGGTGCGCTTGAGGGCGAACATCGCACCCTTACCGGCCATATCACCGATGAAGGTGCCGCTGCTGGCCTTCTCGGCGGCCTTGCGCGCGGACTTGGCCGCGTTGGTGCCGAACGACACCAGCGATCCGACGCCCGGCACCTTGCTGGCCATCTGCCGGTTCGACTCCATGAAGTCATCGATCAGCTTGTCGACGAATTTGGACGCCGCCGTCGCCACCAGCGGGCTTTCGGTCAGCCGCTCCAGCAGGCGCTCCTGGGCCTGATGCATGCCGAAGATCTTCTCCAGCAACGCTTCCACGGGTTCGCGGTCCACGACGTCGCCGAGGGTGTAGTCGTTGTTCTCGGCGATATTGTCGTAGATCGCGTCGGCGAACACCGCCACCGAATCCTGGAGCACCGGGCTGCCGCCGATGCGGTTCACGACGGTGCGCACGGTCTGGCGAGCGTCTTCGACGGACACCACATCGCGAAAGACGATCGTGTCCGCGACCGCCAGCACATCGTCGACATCGCGGGCGACGACCTCGGCGAACCGATCTCCCGTCACCTCCGCCAGCAGGTAGTCCACCTGCGCGTCGAGCAGTTTCGCGGCGACGTCCTGTGCTGCGGTCATCGGTTCCCCTTCAGCTGTCCGGACCGCCGGACCAGCCGGAATCACACGTCGTCGCGCATCGACTTCCGAATCTCGTCCAGGCGTTCCCGCGCGGCTTTCTCCCGCGCCTGCCATTGTTCGTCGGCGCTGCGGCCCGCCGGTGTCTGCCGGTCGAGTTCGCCCAATCCCTGGGCGGTGCCGTAGCGCTGCTCGACCTTATCGCGAACTGACTCGAAAGTAGGGACTCCGGATTCGGAGTACCCACCGGGCACACCGAAGCCCTCCGGCGGCAGCGGCACGCCCGAGCCCACCGCGACCTGCCCGAATCCGCCGGAGATCGGCGGCGGCACGGCCGCGGCAGCACCGGGAGTGTCCGAAGTCACATCCGCCTCGGGCTCGGCACGAGTGGGACGGGCCGCCAGTTCGACCGCGGTAAGATGCAACTTCTCCAGACCCGGCCGGCCCGTGGTCGCGGTGACCACGACCTCGAGCAGATCCTCATCCTGCAGCGCGGCGAGCAGGGCCGCCATATCACCGGTGTCGGACATGCTCCCAGGCTACGCATCGCGACCGCGGTCCGGCCGATTTCACTCGCCGGTCACCGATTCCACGTTCGCGAGAACGTCGCGAACCCACGCCGATACGGTTCCCGACCACCCCGGAATCGAGACCAGGGTGTTGTGTCCGGCGTTCGGGTAGATCAGCAACCGCTTCGGCTCGGCGAGCGCCGCGTACAAGGTGCGGCCCATCTCGACGGGGAGTAGTTCGTCGGCCTCGCCATGCATGACGAACGTGGGCACCCGCAGCGCGCGGAGCCGCTGCAACGTCGGAAAGGCGTTCGGCACCAACGGTTTCGGGATGAACGGGTAGACCGCGCGGGCCGCCTCGCGCAGTCCGGTGAAGGTGGACATCAGAATCATCGCCGCGGGCGGATACTCGGTCGCCAACTCCGTGACGACCGCGCCGCCGAGCGACTTGCCCAGGTAGACAACGCGTTTCGGATCCACGCCGGACTGCTCCAGCAGCGCCCGGCGGGCGGCCCGGGCATCCAGATACAGTCCGCGTTCGCTCGGCCGGCCCGGACTGCGACCGTAACCGCGATAGTCGAAGGTCAGCACGTTCAGGCCCGCGGCGGCCAGCAAGGCCAGGATCGGCGAGCGGTCGCCGATATTGCCGCCGTTGCCGTGGGCGTAGAGCACGTGGGCGATCGGCTTCTCGGCGCGCACGAACCACGCGTTGATCCGGGCACCGTCGGCCGCGGTCAGCCACAGATCGTCGTGGTCGAACCCGAACTGCTCGGGGGTCATGGTGATCCGACGTTCGGGATGGAACGTCAGCGCGTTGAGCACGCCCTCGGCCGGATGTCGCATAGTCCCTTCTTAACGCGAACCACCGCCGAGTCTCCACCCGGCCACCGAATTCACAGGTTCAGATGCAGGCGTAGCGCCCGGTCCAGTTCCTTGACCAGCGTGGGTGGCAAGGTGCCGAGCACCCGCCCTACCCGTTCCACAGATACCGAACGAACCTGTTCGGCCTGCGCTTTCGACGCCACTCGCAACCCTGGGACATCCTCCAACAGCACCTGGAACGGAAAGATTCTCTCCGTGTTGCTTGTCACCGGCACCACGGTGACAACACCGCGGCCGAGCTGTACGGCACGCCGGTTGGCGCCGTCGTTGCTGACGACGACGGCGGGACGAGTCTTCGCCACCTCGTTTCCTCGAACCGGGTCGAGGTCGACCAGCACGACGTCCCCGCGCCGCACTACAGGTCACCGGTCGCGACCGACCAGGCAGCTTCCTCGCCCGCTTCTTCCCACTCTTCCCACGCCTGTTCATAGGCATCTTCCAGGGCGCGGGCACGCAGCAGCTCGATGGCCTTGTGCACAGCGGCGGACCGACCAGGCAAACCCGACCGACACACTTCCTCGTCGATCGTCGCCAGGTCGTCCTCCGACAGACTCACACTCAGCTTCATACCCGTAATGCTACCAGGGTAGGAATAAGGTTCACACTACCCGCGCAGAACCGCGCCGACGGCGTCGGCCGCCGCCGCGACCGCGGAATCGCGGGCCGCGCTGGCCTCGTCCTCGGTGAGGGTGCGGTCGCTCGCACGGAAGCGCAGCGCGTAGGTGAGGGATTTGCGGCCCTCGCCCGCCTGGGCGCCCTCGTAGACGTCGAACAGGGCGATGTCCTCGAGCAGCTCGCCCGCACCGGTGCGCAGCGCCGTTTCGACCTGCGCGGCGCCGACGGTCTTCTCGACACTCACCGACACGTCCTGCAGCACCGCCGGGAAGGCGGAAACCACTGGCGCGGGCCGGGATTCGCGCAGCGGCAGCGCGTCCAGATCCAGTTCCAGCGCACAGGTGCGCGGCGGCAGCCCGCTGCGCTCGAGGACAGCCGGATGCAGTTCACCGGCATGGCCCACCACCGTGCCGTCGACCAGCAGTTCCGCGCAGCGGCCCGGGTGGAACGGCAGGTAGGCGGCGGCACGGCGCTCGATGGTGACCCCGGCAGCATCGGCGACGGCGTCGGCGAGGGCGAACGCGTCGGCCGCCTCGGCGACCCGGCCCGGTCCCCACGGGCCACGCGGTTCCCGCCGGCCGGTCAGGACCGCGGCGACGTGCACCGGCTGGGCGGGCAGAGACTCGATGAGCTCGCGGATCTGCTCGTCGGTGGGACGGCGGTCGACCGGCAGTTCGGCCACCGCGTGGGTGTCGGAACCGGGCAGGACGACCTGGGCGATGCCGTAGATCGACAGATCGCGCTCACCCCGGGAGATGTTGCGGGCGGCCACCTCGAGCAGGGCGGGCAGCAGCGTGGTCGCCAGTTCCGCCTTCTCCACGTCGAGCGGGTTCAGCACGCGCATGGTGTTGCGGCGCGGATCGTCGGCGTCCAGGCCCCAGGTGTCGAAGACCCCCGCGGTTATGAAGATCGGCGCCGGCACCTCCACACATCCGGAGAAGGCGAGCACACGGCTGACGGCCCGGCGACGGCGCTGCACGGCGGTGAGGCCGCGCCCGGCCGGAGCCGTCGGCAGCACCGAGGGAATCTGCTCCAGACCCTCGAGCCGCAGCACCTCCTCCACGAGATCGGCGGGCTGGGTGAGGTCGGGCCGCCAGCTCGGCGGGGTCACGACCAGCTGACCGTGGCCGGTCTCGCTGACGCTCACCTCGACCGAGCAGCCGATCTGCGCGAGCCGGCGCGCCGAGGTGCCGGTGGGATAGACGACGCCCGCGGTGCGGTCGGCCAGATCGATATCCATCCGGATCGGTTCGGTGGCGGGCACCGGGAGCCGCACATCGGTCAGCGCGGATTCGACTGTGCCACCGGCGATTTCGGCCAGCAGCGAGGCGGCACGATCCAGGGCAGCGACATTGATCTCCGGATCGACCACGCGCTCGTAGCGTTTACCCGCTTCCGAGACCAGCTTGTGCCGGCGCGCGGTGCGGTAGACCGCCAGCGGATTCCAGGTCGCGGCCTCCAGCAGGATGTCGGTGGTGTCGTCGCCGACCTCGGTGCTCGCGCCACCCATGATGCCGGCCAGCGAGATCACACCCGAATCATCGGTGATCACAACGTCTTCGGCGTCGAGCGTGCGCTCGGCCTCGTCGAGGGTGCGCAGCGTCTCACCGGTGTGTGCGCGCCGGATCACCAGCGGCCCGGTCACTTTCGCGGCGTCGAAGGCGTGCAGCGGCTGGCCCAGTTCGAGCATCACGTAGTTGGTGACATCGACCGCGGGCGAGATCGGGCGCACACCGGCCAGCAGCAGCCGGCGCTGCAACCACCACGG
The DNA here is from genome assembly GCF_001612965.1 of Nocardia kruczakiae NBRC 101016. Taxonomy (GTDB): domain Bacteria; phylum Actinomycetota; class Actinomycetes; order Mycobacteriales; family Mycobacteriaceae; genus Nocardia; species Nocardia kruczakiae. The sequence goes on along the minus strand of NZ_BDBL01000007.1, from coordinate 159,085 downwards.
GCTCACCGCGTTCGGGTCGACCCCGGTGACCCTGCGCACCGCGAACCGGGTGCAGCCGGATTCCGGTTCGACCGTCACCGCATACGCGTCGGCCTCGTCGTCGGGCAGCGTGCGCACCGCGGGATCGGCGTAGTCGAGGTCGAAACCGCAGGCGAGTTCGCGCGCCAGGCCGCGCACCGAGAAGCAGTAACCGCGGTCCGGGGTGATGTTGAGTTCGATCACCGTGTCGTCGAGGCCCAGCAGTTCGTTGGCGTCGGCGCCCGGTTCGGCGGTGCCCGGCTCCAGCACCAGAATGCCCGAATGATCCTTGCCGATACCGAGTTCGGCGACCGAGCAGATCATGCCGTTGGAGACGTGGCCGTAGGTCTTGCGCGAGCTGATGGCGAATCCCCCCGGCAGCACACCACCCGGCAGCACCACGACCACGAGGTCACCGACCGCGAAATTGCGTGCGCCGCAAACGATCTCCTGCAGTTCCGGCTTGCCGATATCGACCTTGCAGAACCGGATCGGCTTCTTGAACTCGGTCAGCTCTGTGATCTCGGCGACCCGGCCGACCACCAGCGGATGCTCGATATCGCCGGTGACCGGCCGCAGGGTGTCGAGTTCCTCGACCTCGAGGCCCACGCGGACGAAACCGGCGTCGAGCTGCTCGGGGGTCAGCGACCAGCCGGGGGTGGTCCGCTGCAGGGTTTCCGTCAGCCAGGACTGCGCTACTCGCACGTGACGTTTCGCTTCCTCGTATGAAGGTTCTCGGGTGGTGGGTGTGGGAGGCCGGACTCAGGCGCGGATGCCGAACGGCAGCGTGAAGCGCACATCGCCCTCGACGATGTCGCGCATATCCGGAATGCCGTTGCGGAACTGCAGGGTGCGCTCGAGTCCCATGCCGAAGGCGAATCCGCTGTAGACCTCGGGATCGATCCCGCTGGCGATCAGCACCTTCGGGTTGACCATGCCGCAGCCGCCCCATTCGACCCAGCCGGCGCCGCCCTTCTTGTCCGGGAACCACACGTCGACCTCGGCGGAGGGCTCGGTGAACGGGAAGTAGTTGGGGCGCATGCGGGTTCGCGTATCCGGTCCGAACAGCGCTCGCGCGAAGGCGTCCAGCGTGCCGCGCAGATGCGCCATGGTCAGGCCCTTGTCCACGGCCAGACCCTCGACCTGGGAGAAGACCGGGGTGTGGGTGGCGTCGAGTTCGTCGGTGCGGAAGGTCCGGCCCGGACAGACCACGTAGATCGGCAGCTCGCGCGACAGCATCGAGCGCACCTGGACCGGGGAGGTGTGGGTGCGCAGGACCTGGCGGGAGCCTTCCGCGTCCGAGGCGTCAGGGCCGGAGGCGGTAGCGGAGCGTGACCCCGCAGGCCCAGCCTCGGACGCCGATATATACCGCGCCACGTGGAAGGTGTCCTGCATGGTGCGGGCCGGGTGGTCGGGCAGGAAGTTCAGCGCGTCGAAGTTGAAGTGCTCGGTCTCCACCTCGGGACCCTCGGCGACCTCCCAGCCCATGCCGACGAAGACGTCCTCGATCTGCTCGGAGATCACCGTGATGGGATGGCGAGCGCCGATCGGACCCCGCCGGGCCGGCAGCGTCACATCGATCGCCTCGGCGACCAGGACGGCGGCGTCACGTTCGGCGAGCAGCTGGGCGCGGCGGGCCTCGAAGGCGTCCGACACGCGGCCACGGGCCACGTTCACGCGCTTACCGGCATCGGCCTTGTCCTGTTTGGGCAGCCCGCCCATCGCCCGCTGAGCCAGCGCGATCGGCGATTTGCCGCCCATATGCTCGGTCTTGGCGGTGGCGAGCGCATCCAGGTCGGCCGCGGCCGCGAACGCCTTCTCCGCGGCGGCGGCCGCAGCGGAGAGAGCCTCTTCGCTGAGCGCCTCCGCCGGCGTCGCTGACTGCTCGGCTGCATCCTTCTCGTCGGCCACGATGGTTCGTCTCTCCCCTGGGCTGGTCGGGTCCGTGCGATTTGCCTGGACGCTATTGCTTATAGGCTAACGACCCAGCCCGAAAGCAAGTGCGGCCGGTCGAATCGTAAGCGATGCAGGCAGCCCGCCTCGCCCGGATATTCCGGCAATCCGAGATACGACAGGCGCACCGCCCGGACATCCGGGCGGTGCGCGTGTCTCTACTGCCCCTGGTTACCCGACCGGGGTGATCCGGCGCGGCAGCAATGCCGTCGCGCACGCGCCCAGCGCCACGACCACGGCACCCACCCGGACCGCCGGCGCCATGCCGGCGACGAAATCGGCCGGGCTGAGGTACGAACCGTAGGAGGCGAAGATCGACGCCAGGATCGCGACGCCCATCGCCACACCGACCTCGCGGATGGTGTTGTTGGTCCCCGACGCGACCCCCTGATCGGCAGGCGGGGCACTGGCCATCACGACGGTCGAACCGGGCGCGAAGGTCAGGCCCATGCCGATACCGGCGAGCAGGAACGGGCCGATGAGCGACGCGTAGGACAGGTCGGCGGTGACGATCGCTCCGATCCAGGCCAGCGCGGCCGCCTGCAACACCTGCCCAGCCACGATGAGGGTTCGCGCGCCGATCCGGTCGACCACCAGGCCCGCCAGCGGCGCGACGACCATCGGCGCCATCGTCCACGGCAGCGTCCGCACCCCGGCCGCCAGCGGTGAGTATCCCTGAACCACCTGGAAGAACTGGGCGAGCAGGAAGATCGAACCGAAGACGCCGACCGCGAACGCGAACGCCGACACGTTCATCACCGCGAAAGCCCGGGAGCGGAACAGCCGCATCGGCAACATCGGCGCCGGCGAGCGCAGTTCCCATCCGACGAACGCGATCAGGGCCAGGGCGCCGGCGAACAGTGTGGCCAGCACCGGCGCCGAGGTCCAGCCGTCGTCGGCACCGTGCACCACGCCCCACACGACCGAGAGCACGCCGCCGGCCGAGAGCACCAGCCCCACCGGGTCCAAACGCTTACCGCCGCCGAAGGATTCGCCGAGCACTCGGGCCACGAACGGCAGGGCCAGCAACCCGATCGGCACATTGAGCCAGAAGATCCACTGCCAGCTCAGCCCGTCGACGACCAGGCCGCCGACCACCGGGCCGACGGCGATTCCGAGTCCGGAGATACCACCCCAGATCCCGATCGCCGCGCTGCGCTTCGCGACCGGCACCGCATTCGCCAGCAGCGTCAGCGACAGCGGCATGACCGCGGCGCCACCGAAGCCCTGTATCGCCCGGGCGAGGATGAGCATCCACGGCTCGGTCGCCAGCGCGCATGCCGCCGAGGCGAGGGTGAACAGGGCGATACCCGCCAGGTACATCCGGCGGCGGCCGAAGCGGTCGCCCAGCGCCGAGGCGGTGAGCAGCAGCGACGCGAAAGACAGTGTGTAGGCGTTGACGAACCATTGCAGGTCGGCCAGGGATGCGCCCAGTTCCGTGCGGATCACCGGGAGCGCGTTCGTGACGACCAGATTGTCCAGGGTGACCATGAACATCGGAATGCCGACGGCGGCGAGGATCGCGCCGAGCGGCCTGGCGGTGGCGCCGGATGAACCGGCGCGGGGGGGGTTTCGAGGGTGGTGGTCATCGCAGATCCTTTGTTGTTATCGACTGATAACTTGATGCCGAAAGAGTATGCATTCGCTGATAACATGTCAACAGGTGACGGTGCCGGGCCTTACGCCCGCCCGCACCGCGCTACCGTGACCGTCGAACGACGTAAGGAGGACCATGGCGGACTCGACCCGCACGCGCCTGACCGCGGCCGAGCGCAGCGAGCAGGTGCTGGCCGCCGCGGTCACCGCGTTCGCCGAAACCGGTTACGCCGCAACTAAAACCGACGAGATCGCCCGGCTCGCCGGAGTGTCGCAGCCCTACGTGATCCGGCTGTTCGGCACCAAGGAACGATTGTTCGTCGCCGCGGTCAACAAGGCCTGCGGGCGGATCGAAGAGGTCTTCCGCGCGGCGCGCGCCGATGCGCCGGCGAACGCGACCGCCCAGGAAGCATTGCAGGCACTCGGCAAGGGATACGAGACCTTCCTCGCCGAACGGGAATTGCCGCTCCTCTTGTTGCACGGCTTCTCCGCCAGCGCCGATCCGGCGATCGGCGACCACGTCCGTGACCGCTTCGGCCGCATCTACGATCTGGTCCGCGAACTCACCGGCGCCGATGCCGACGACGCCCGTCAATTCATCGCCACCGGCATGCTCATCACCGTGATGACGGCCATGCAGGTGATCGGTCCCGATGCGGTGCCGACCCGCTGGGCCGAGGAAATCAACGCCTGCCTCCAGGACGACTGACCAGGCGTTTCGTCTCTTTTGCGCCGATGTGATCGAGCACACCGCCCCTTCGGCCTTTGCGCAGCGTTCTCACAGGATTATAGTTACTTTCGTTAATCAACTTGTTTGATATCCCCCGAACACCTCTTGCTGCGGCGACATCGGCCCCCACCGGCCGACCGCCGCATCGACCGCTTCCGGAAAGAGAACGATGGCAATCACCTCTGCGAACGACGCCGCGCGCAGATCCCCGGATACGGGTGAAGCGGCGGCGATGACGCACCGGCAGATCATGGAGGCCCTGTCCGGCCTGCTGCTGGGCATGTTCGTCGCGATCATCTCCTCCACGATCGTGACCAATGCGCTGCCGAAGATCATCGGCACGCTGGGCGGCGGACAGTCCGCCTACACCTGGGTCGTCACCGCCTCCCTGCTCGCGATGACGGCCACCACCCCGCTGTGGGGCAAACTCGCCGACCTGTTCAGCAAGAAGGCCCTCGTCCAGATCGCCCTGCTGATCTATGTGGCCGGCTCGGTGGTCGCGGGCCTGTCGCAGAATCCGGGCATGCTGATCGCCTGCCGCGCGGTGCAGGGCATCGGCGCGGGCGGTCTGTCCGCACTGGCCCAGATCGTGATGGCCGCGATGATCTCGCCGCGCGAACGCGGCCGCTACAGCGGCTACCTGGGCGCGGTGTTCGCGGTGGCGACCGTCGGCGGCCCGCTGCTCGGCGGTGTCATCACCGACACCAGCTGGCTGGGCTGGCGCTGGTGCTTCTACGTCGGTGTGCCGTTCGCGGTGGTCGCCCTGATCGTGCTGCAGCGCACGCTGCGGCTGCCCGTCACCCGGCGCGAGGTGAAGGTCGACTGGCTGGGCGCCTTCCTGGTCACCGCGGCGGTGTGCCTGCTGCTGGTGTGGGTCACCTTCGCCGGCGACAAGTACGCGTGGGCCTCCTGGCAGACCCTGGTGATGGTGCTCGGCGCCGTCGCCCTGGCCGTACTGTTCGTCTTCGCCGAACTGCGGGCCGCCGAGCCGATCGTGCCGATGCACCTGTTCGCCAATCGCACCATCACCCTCGCCTCGGCCGCCTCGCTGTTCATCGGTGTCGCGATGTTCGCGGGCACCGTGTTCTTCAGCCAGTACTTCCAACTGGCGCGCGGCGAATCGCCCACGATGTCGGGCATCATGACCATCCCGATGATCGGCGGCCTGTTCATCTCCTCCACGGTGTCGGGCCAGATCATCACCCGCACCGGCCGGTGGAAGGCGTGGCTGGTCACCGGCGGCTTCCTGGTGACCGCCGGACTGGGCCTGCTCGGCACCATCCGCTACGACACCAACTACTGGCTGGTCGCGATCTACATGGCGTTGATGGGCCTGGGCATCGGTATGACGATGCAGAACCTGGTGCTGTGCACCCAGAACCAGGTGGCGCCGCACGAACTGGGCGCGGCCAGCTCGCTGGTCACCTTCTTCCGCAGCCTCGGCGGTGCGATCGGCGTCTCGGCGCTCGGCGCGGTGATGGCCGAGCGGGTGAAGGACTACATCAGCGACGGGCTGAGCCACCTGAACCCGGCCGCGGCCGAAGCCATGGGCGGTGGCAACCAGATCCCGGACATCTCCGCCCTGCCCGGCCCGGTCCGCACGGTCGTCGAGGACGGCTACGGTCACGGCATCGCCGATGTGTTCTTCATCGCGGCGCCCATCGCGCTCGTCGCCTTCCTGCTGACCCTGTTCATCAAGGAGGTCGCACTGCGGACCACCGGTGCGCTGGCCCAGGCCGCCGAATCGGGCCCGGAGCCGGTGCTCCCGGCACAGATCATGGCCGAGGACGCCTCGGGCCTGGTGCCGGAGGAGTTCGTGAGCACCGGAATCACGATCCACGGCCGTGTCCAGGCCGGTGACGGCTCACCGGTGACGCGCACCGCGCTCACCCTGATCTCCCCCACCGGCCGCCAGATCGGCCGTGCCATCGCCCGTGGCGACGGGCACTACGCGCTCGACGCACCGGAACCCGGTTCCTATGTGCTGATCGCCTCCGCCGACGGCTTCCAGCCGCAGGCCACGCCGATCACCGTGGGCGCGCGACCGCTGGAACACGATGTGCGCCTGAGCGGCATGAGCGGATTGGCCGGCACCGTGCGAGCGGCCGACGACGGCACACCGGTGGCCGATGCGCTGGTGATCGTCACCGACAGCCGCGGTGACGTCCTGGCGGCGGGCGCTTCCGGCCCCGAGGGCGACTACGCGCTGACCGAACTGGTTCCCGGACCGGTCACCGTCGCGGTCAACGCCGCCACGTTCCAGCCGGTGGCGTTGCCGGCGGAGGTCGCGGGCCAGGGCATCACCCAGCTCGACGTGGTGCTCTCGCGCGGCGCGCAACTGCGGGGTGTCGTGCACGGCGCCCACGGTCCGCTGCGCGATGCCCGGGTGACCCTCGTCGATGCGGGAGGTGCGGTGATCGACAGCACCACCACCGACGCGGACGGCAGCTACCTGTTCGCCAATCTGGCGGTCGGCGACTACACGGTGGTGGCGGCCGGTTACCCGGCGACCACCTCCACGCTGACCCTGGCCGCGGGCACCGGTGACGACCACGTGATCGAGTTGGCGCACCCGCGCGACTGATCAGCGACAGTGTGGGCGCCGGATACGAATATCCGGCGCCCACAGTCGTATTCGGGGCCGCTATGGGCGGTGGCGCACCCGGGCGTCGGCGTAGAGACAGATCGCGGCGGCAGCGGCCAGATTCAGGCTTTCCGCGCGGCCGTGGATGGGGATGCGGATGCGGTGGTCGGCGCGGGCGGCGACGGCGGGGTCCAGGCCGTGCGCCTCGTTGCCGAAAAGCCATGCGGTGCCGCCGGATTCGCCCGCGGCACGGAGCAGATCGTCGGCGTCGTCGAGGTCGACCTCGCCGCGCGCGGTGGTGGCCAGAACGGTGATGTCGTTGTCGCGCAGGGTCGTCAGCACCGCGTCGATATCGCGGTCGCGGGCGATCGGGACGTGGAACAGGCTGCCCGCGCAGGCGCGCACACATTTGCCGTTGTGCGGATCCACCGAATCACCCGCCAGCACCACACCATCGGCACCGACCGCGTCTGCCACACGAATCAGGGTTCCGGCATTTCCGGGATCGGCGATCTCGACCGGAACGGCGAGCAAGCGGGAACCCGAGGCTACCTTTCCGGAAACAGGCCCGGGCTCCGCGGCCGGCGGCGCACCCCGTACGTCTCCGCGCGGCGAAACAACCTGTGCCAGTGGCCGATCGACGAGGCGGCAGACCGCGACCAATCCGGGCGGGGTGACCGTCTCACCCAAGTGTTCGGCGGCGCGCTCGCTCACCAGCGTGGTGCGCACGCCCAGCGCGGCGGCCGTGGCCACCAGTTCGTGTTCGCGTTCGGCCGCGCGAGTCGAGTAGAACAGCTCCTCGACCCGCTCGGTATCCAGGGCCGCGGCCACGGAATTGGCGCCCTCGGCCAGGAACAGGCCGGTTTTGCGGCGCGACACGGAGCGGTGCAGTTTGACAGCGGAAACGACCCGCGGATTGCGTTCCGACAGTTCCGGATTCGTCCGGTCGTCGGAGCCGCGCTCCGCGGGTCGTTTCGACGTGTTGGTCAACTGGTCGCAGCTCAGGCGGCCGGCGCGTTGACATCCTCCGGCAGGGCGGCCTTGGCCACCGCCACCAGGCCGGCGAACGCCTCGGCGTCGGAGACGGCGAGCTCGGCGAGGATCTTGCGGTCGACCTCGACACCCGCGGCCTTCAGGCCCTGGATGAAGCGGTTGTAGGTGATGTCGTTGAGCCGAGCCGCGGCGTTGATGCGCGCGATCCACAGCTTGCGGAAGTCACCCTTGCGCGCCCGGCGGTCCCGGTAGGCGTAGGTGAGCGAGTGCAGCTGCTGTTCCTTGGCCTTGCGGTACAGCCGCGAGCGCTGCCCGCGGTAGCCCTTGGAGGCCTCGAGCACGGAACGGCGCTTCTTCTGAGCGTTGACGGCCCTTTTGACGCGTGCCACTGGTCAGTCCTTGTTCGATCGAGGGGCGCGGCGGCGCCCACAGGTTGGGAGAGGGAACGGTGCGCGAGCGCGCTCAGATACCGAGCAGCTTCTTCACGCGACGGACGTCAGCGGGCGCGACGACCTCCGTGCCGTCCAGACGACGAGTCCGGCGGCTGGACTTGTGCTCGAGCAGGTGGCGACGGTTCGCCTGCTGGCGCAGCAGCTTGCCGCGACCGGACACCTTGAATCGCTTCGAGGTGCCGCTGTGGCTCTTCATCTTCGGCATGGATTCCTCAATCTTGTCTCGTTCCGGCGGCATCGCGTCGTGCGATACCGCCGGTGCTGTATCGGTTTACTGCGGGCTGGCCGCTTCGGCTTCCGGCGCGGGCGCCGAACCCGCCGCAGCGTCGCCCCCAGCGGGCGCGGAACTGCCCGGCGACGAACCACGCTGCGCGGTCTGCTGCGCGGCGGTCTGCGCCTTCACCCGGGTCTTCGCACCCTTGTGAGGTGCGAGGACCATCGTCATGTTCCGGCCGTCCTGCTTGGCGGAGGTCTCCACGAAGCCGAGGTCGGCGACATCGGAGGCCAGCCGCTGCAGCAGCCGGAACCCGAGTTCGGGACGCGACTGCTCGCGACCACGGAACATGATGGTGACCTTGACCTTCGACCCGGCCTCGAGGAACCGCATCACGTGTCCCCGCTTGGTCGCGTAGTCGTGGTCATCGATCTTCGGACGGAGCTTCTGCTCCTTGATCACGGTCTGCTGCTGGTTCTTGCGGGACTCGCGCGCCTTCTGCGCGGTCTCGTACTTGAACTTGCCGTAGTCCATGATCTTGCAGACCGGTGGACGCGCGTCCGGTGCGACCTCGACGAGGTCGAGGTCAGCCTCTTGGGCGACGCGTAGTGCATCTTCAACACGCACGATCCCCACCTGCTCACCCCCCGGTCCGATGAGTCGGACCTCGGGCACGCGAATGCGATCGTTGATGCGGGTCTCAGTGCTGATGGGGCCTCCTAGGTCAAGCGGTGTCATCCAACGACCGCGAGCAACAACTGCAACCCCATACCCAACACGAAAGCCCCGTTGCGGTATTTCACCGCCACGGGGCCCGAATGTCGACCGGTCGCCGCGGGCGTCCACCAACAGGACTGCCACCTCGACCTCGCCACGGACGGATCCGAGCGAGAACCCGCCGCATACGGCGGGTGACCGGACCATCGAACCTGGCACGCAGGCCGGCCGATGGTGGGAGTCGGGCTCCACTTACAGCCCCGAGCCGATGCGCTGGATCGGTTCCAACACGAGACCGGGGCGGTCGTCGCCGACCACTTTAACACCGCAGGCGCCCCTACTCCCAATCGGCCGCCCCCGCAACTCGTCGGCGCGAACTCGATGACATGCTACGGATATGAGCGAGCATGCCGGCGACCCGTCGGCCCTGAGTGAGTCCGCCGATCAGGAAACGGTGCGGGAGCTGGCCGACATCCCCGCCGTCGAGGTGATCAGCCGGGCCGCGGTGATGCTGATGAGCTCGGCCGCCGAGAAGCTCGGCCTCGCCGACGAGGATCCCGATTCCAGCCCTCGCCGCGATCTGGACGAGGCCCGCCGCGTGATCACGGCCCTCGCCGGCCTGGTGACGGCCTCGGTCGAATATCTGGGCCCGCACGCCGGCCCCATCCGCGAGGGTCTGCAGTCGCTGCAGCGCGCGTTCCGGGAGTCGTCGGCACATCCGGACGCGCCGGGCGCCGGACCGGGCGAGAAGTACACCGGGCCGGTCTACTGAGCTGAGGTTCTGCGCCGGGGATTCACCGCACGGCGATCCCCGACAGCAGGGTGGCGACGACGGCATCGACCGGTGGTGGCGCGAACGGGCGCGACGCTCCCGACAGCAACGACGACAGCACCGCGTCGTGGCAGATGCCCACCAGGACGGCGGCGGCCGCATCGACGTCCGCATCGGCCGCCAGCCGTCCCAGATCGCGTTCGGCACGCAGATAGACGACCAGTTCCTCGCGCCAAATCCGTTGCCGGCCTTGCATTTCGGCGAATCTGGCCAGGACCGCGGGCTGGGTGATCAGGCCCGCGAACACCGGCAATACCGCCTGATGCAGCGCCAGCCCCTGACGCAGGCACACCGCCAGGTTCTCCGCGAGATCGCCGCTCCCGGCGGCGGGCAGCGGCGGGAAGCTCCGATCCACCGATTCCACGTGGGCCCGCAGCGCCGCGGCGAGCAGTTCCTCCTTGTCGGCGAAATGGTTGTAGAGCACCCCGTCGGACACCCCGGCCGCCCGCGCGATGGCGCGCACGGTGAGCCCGGCGCTGCCCTGTTCGGCGAACAATTTCTCGGCCGTGGCGATCAGATGGGCACGCAGATCGCGGTCGTCGCGGTCGTGCAGCGCCGCCGCCCGTCGGGGTGACATGCGGATTACGGTAGTGCGACGGTGGCGGTGACGAGCCGGGAGGCCGCGCGCAACCGGACCGGGCCGTCACCGGCGTACGGCGCGAGCGCGGCGGCGACGGCTGCCCGGACCTCGGCATCGGTGCGGAAATCGTTGCGCAGCCGGTGATATCGGACGGGCCCCCAGCCCACGACGAATTCGGTGGCATCGTCGACGTCCGCGCCCCAGACGCTGTCGGTGACGACGAGTTCGTTCCCGATACCGGCGAATCCGGCCGCGCCGAGCAGGTCGGCGGCGGCCTCGGGATCGGCGAAGACGTCGAAGCCGTGTCCCACCTCGAAGCCGGGCAGATGCGCCGCGGCGGCGGCGAAGACGCCGGCGATCTCCGAGTCCGCCATGGCCGGGACCGCCACCGCGAGCCGCCCGCCGGGGCCCAGCGCGCGGGCGATATTGGTGAACGCCGCCACCGGGTCGGCGAAGAACATGATGCCGAACCGGCTGATCGCCACCTCGTAGGAGCCGGGTGCGAAGCCGAACACCTGGGCATCGCCCTGCTCGAACGAAATATTGCGCACGCCTTCGGCTTCGGCGAGCAGGCGCGCCCGCGCGAGCATCGGCCCGGAGAGGTCGACCCCGGTCGCCGAGGCCGCCCTGCGCGCCGCCGCTCGCGTCAATTGCCCGTTCCCGCAACCGATATCGAGGACGCGATCTCCCGGCCCGACCTGAGCCGCGGCCAGCAACGGCTCGTTGATTCCGGAGTTCACCGCGTCGTAGCGGCCGGCATGGTCTGCCCAGTGTTCGCCCTCGTATCCGTTCCACGCCTCGGACTGTGCGGTGTTGACGATGTGGGTCATCACGGTCTCCTCGCGATTATTATGAACACGCGTTCATGAACGAGTGTTCATAGTGACCGACGGGACGTACGGTCGTCAACGGCCGCAGCGCATCAGCGGCCACGGAATTCCGGCCACCATCGAGCCCCTGCATTCCTCAGCCGTGTCGGCGGATCGGACACCCGAGCACCCTGGGCGAATCACGCGTCCCGGCCGAACCGGCGGGCCACCGGGGCAACGCGGCTTACGAGTCCGTCGCGGATCAGTTGTCGCGCACAGCGATTCGGCGCAGAGCCGCTTCGGTCTCGGCGGCGAGAACGCCCACCAATTCGGTGGCCGAAGCGATCGAGGTGATCCGGTCGACGGCTTGGCCCGCCCACACCGGAACCGCGGTGAGGTCGTTGCGGGCGGCGGCGTCACGGTACTCGCGCAGGGCGGCCTCGTCGGTGCGCAGTTCGTCGTCGCGCCCGCGCCACCGGTCGATGAAGGGGTTGCGCAGCGTGCGGGCGGGATACTTCTCGGGCCACGGTGCGCCGCGCGCGATGTCGAGGGTCCAGTTCACCTCGGTATCGCCGCCGGTGGCATCCACCAGGGCCTTGCCCAGTTCGGCGGGCACCAGGGCCTCGTGGGTCGCCTGGAAGCGGGTGCCCACCATCGCTCCCGCCGCGCCGAGCGCCAAGGCGGCCGCGATCGCGCGACCGTCGGCGATGCCACCGGCGGCGAGCACCGGCACCGCACCCGCCAGATCGACGACCGTCGGCACGAACGAGAGGGTCCCGATGCCCTGGGCGGCGCAGTGCCCGCCGGCGTCGCTGCCCTGCGCCACCAGCACATCCGCGCCCGCGTCCAGCGCCCGGCGCGCCTCGTCGGCATCGGTGACCTGGACGATCAACACCGCACCGGCGTCCCGGACGGTCGCGGCCAGGGGCAGCGGATCGCCGAAGGACAACAGGACCGCCGCGGGGTCGAACGACAGCGCGTGGTCCAGGACGGTCCGGTCGATCGCCCAGCTCAAAAAGCCGACTCCCCATGGCGCGGTGGTGTTCTCGCGTACCAGTCGCAGTTCGCGCTCGACCCATTCCCGATCGCCGCGACCGCCACCGATGAGCCCCAGGCCGCCACCCTCGGACACCGCGGCGGCCAGCGCACCGCCCGCTTCCCCACCCATCGGCGCGGACACGATCGGGTGGCGGACGGAGAGGATTTCGGTGAACGCGGTCGGGATCGGCATACCCCGATCGTCGCAGGTGTGTGCGGCGGCGCGCGGACCGGTTGGTCGTTATCGCGCTCGAGCACCACCCACTTCGCGCGGTGACTTGCCCCAATCCGGGCATTTTCGCCGTCGCCACACGGTAGCCACCCTCTATGATTCGCCGAATGTCTTCCTGGGTACGTTCCAGCGGAAGACGTGACGATATCGGGGTGCAGCATGACCGCCAGAAGAGATCTGGACCACGAACTCGGCGGCCCGACCGCCGCCACGGATCTACTGACCGATCACGAGTGCGCCGACCTGTTGCTGCTGTTCACGCAGGCACGTCAGGAGGAGTCGACGGCGCTGTCGCAGTCGGTGGACGCGATGATCAGCGCCCTGCCGCGACCGCTGCGCACGCCGGCGAAGAAGATCATGTTCGGGAACCTGCTGGACTGATGACGGATCCGGTAACACGCGCCCAGCTCATCCTGCTCGCCCGCACCCTGCACGTACCGCCGGAACGGCTCGCGCATCTGGAACGGCTCGGCGCCGGGAATCTGCACGAATTACAGCAGCGAATGGCGGCGATCGTCTTCGATCAGCATGCCGAAACCTTCAAGCGCATAAGCAGATTGGTGCCGATCATCCCGCTCGGCATCTCGATGCCGCTGGTGCAGAAGCTGGTGCCGCCGGCGCTGACCGGGCGCGCGGCCGGCGCGGTGGGCGTCGACCATCCGAAGAAGGCCGCCGAAACCGTCGCGCTGCTGGGCGTCGGCTACGCCGCCGACTGCGCGCCGTATCTGGATCCGCGCACGGTCGGCGAACTGGCCGATATCGCGCCGCCGGAACCGATCGTGCAGATCGTCAACGAGGTGCTGCGCCGGCGCGACTACATCACCGCCGGACCGTTTCTCGGTTATGCCTCGCCACGGTTGATCGAGGCCGTGGAGCGCGGCGTGCCCGACGACGAAGGCCTGATCTTCTCGGCATCGTTCGCGTTCTCGACCAGCGCCCTGACTGCGGTGCTGCGCCAGTTGCTGAACGGCCCGGCGCGCCGGATGCCGCGCATGATCCAGACCGTCCTGCACGGGTCGCCGGAACTGCGGCTGGCGGCGTTGTCGATCTTCGCGCGCTGCGACACCGACGTCGTCGCCGATGTCGGCGATATCGTGCTGGGCCTCGGGACGCCCGCCGTGCTGGGCAATCTGGTGACGACCGCGATCCACGGGCGAGCAGTGCGCGATATGGCCGTCTTCTTCGACACCTTGCGTCCGGCCGCCCTGGCTTCGATGGCGGCACTGCCGATCTTCACCGATACCGCGGTCACCGCCGCCCTGCTGCAGGGCTTGGAGGGCTGCTCCGATCCGGCACCCTGGCGCGGATTGTTCGCCCTGCTGGCACAGCTCGATCCCACGATGCGGCCGGCGCTGGCCGATATGCTCGCGCAGCAGTCCGATGCCACCATCGCGGCCCTGCCCTCGCACGCCACCGAGGCCGATCTATGGCCCGTCCTGCTGGATATCGTTGCCACCGGTGATCATTCGGTCCAGACGCGGATCGGCAGCCGCTGGGCGATGCTGCCGCCGGAGCGCCGCGCGGGTGTGCAATGGCATCTGGACGAACGCGGCGACGACCCGCGGCTGACCACGGTGGCCGGCGCGGTGGCCGCCAGTTCGGTCTCGGTGGAAGAGGTCTTCTTCCGGCGTCGGCAGCTCGGCCGGCGCCGTGGCGCCGACAGCTGGGACGCCGTCTGAACGTCCAGACGCGACGGACCCACCGGAAACCTGGCGAGTCCGTCGCGCGATGCTCGGGGCTCAGCCGACGGCGGCGGTCTTGCGGCGCCCGGCCGGCTTCGCAGCCGCCGACTTGGCAGCCGTCGCCTTCTTGGCCCTGGTCGTCTTCTTCGGTGCGGCCGGCTTGTCGAGGACCTCGCGCAGGAACTGACCGGTGTAGCTGTCGGCAACGGCCGCAACGTCTTCCGGGGTGCCCTCTGCGATCACGGTGCCACCACCGGAGCCGCCCTCGGGACCCATATCGATCACCCAGTCGGAGGTCTTGATGACGTCCAGGTTGTGTTCGATGACGATCACCGTATTGCCCTTGTCGACCAATCCGTTGATCACCGCGAGCAGTTTGCGGATGTCCTCGAAGTGCAGGCCGGTGGTCGGCTCGTCGAGGATGTAGACCGTGCGCCCGGTCGAGCGCTTCTGCAGCTCGGCGGCCAGTTTCACGCGCTGCGCCTCACCACCGGACAGCGTCGGGGCGCTCTGGCCCAGCCGCACATATCCCAGGCCGACATCGACCAGCGTCTTGAGGTAACGGTGGATCGAGGTGACCGGCTCGAAGAATTCGGCCGCCTCCTCGATCGACATGTCGAGTACCTCGGCGATGGTCTTGCCCTTGTAGTGCACCTCGAGGGTTTCCCGGTTGTAGCGGGCGCCGTGGCACACCTCGCAGGGCACGTACACATCCGGCAGGAAGTTCATCTCGATCTTCAACGTGCCGTCGCCGGAACAGGCCTCACACCGCCCGCCCTTGACGTTGAAGGAGAACCGGCCCGGCTGATAGCCGCGCACCTTGGCCTCGGTGGTGGCCGCGAACAGGGTCCGGATCTTGTCGAAGACGCCGGTGTAGGTGGCCGGGTTCGAACGCGGGGTGCGTCCGATCGGCGACTGGTCGACCTGCACCAGCTTGTCGAGATGGTCGAGCCCGTTGATCCGGGTGTGCCGGCCGGGCACCTGTCGCGCACCGTTGAGCTTGTTCGCCAGGACGGTCGCCAGAATGTCGTTGACCAGCGTCGACTTCCCGGAGCCGGAGACGCCCGTCACCGACGTCAGCACGCCGAGCGGGAAGGCCACGTCGATACCGCGCAGATTGTGCTCGTTCGCCCCGACCACGGTGAGCTGCTTCTTCTTCGACACCGGCCGGCGCACCAGCGGCACCTCGATCACCTCGCGACCGGACAGGTAGGCGCCGGTCAGCGAGTTCGGATCCTCGAGCAGTCCCGGGTACGGGCCGCTGTAGACGACCTGGCCGCCGTGCTCGCCGGCCAGCGGGCCGATGTCGACGACCCAGTCCGAGGAGTGGATGGTGTCCTCGTCATGTTCGACCACGATCAGCGTATTGCCGAGATTGCGCAGCCGCGTGAGGGTTTCGATCAGACGCCGGTTGTCGCGCTGGTGCAGGCCGATGGACGGCTCGTCCAGCACGTACAGCACGCCGACCAGCCCCGAGCCGATCTGGGTGGCCAGCCGGATGCGCTGCGCCTCACCGCCGGACAGCGTCGCCGCCGCCCGCGACAGCGTCAGATATTCCAGGCCGACGTCGAGCAGGAAGCCCAGCCGGGCCTGAATCTCCTTGAGTACCTGACCGGCGATCGCGGCCTCCCGCTCCCCCAGCTCGAGCGAGTTCAGGAAGCGTGAGCAGTCGCGGATCGAGAGATCACACACCTCGGCGATGGAGCGGCGCCCGCCCTCGGCGTTGAGCGTGACGGCCAAAATCTCCGGGCGCAGTCGCGCACCGCTACAGACCGGGCACGGCACATCGCGCATGTACCCGTCGTAGTGCTCCTTCATCTGCTCGGATTCGGTGCTCTCCAGCCGCCGCTGCAGGAACGGCATCACGCCCTCGAAATCGGCGTAATACGACCGCTTGCGGCCGTAGCGGTTGGTGTAGGACACGTGCACCTGGTCGGAGCTGCCCTCGAGTACCGCCTTACGGGCCTTGAGCGGCAACGTGTTCCACGGCGCGTCCATCGAGAAGCCGATCGCCTCGGACAGCCCGGACAGCAACCGGTTGAAGTATTCGGCGGTCTGCCCGCGCGACCACGGGGCGATCGCGCCGTCGTTGAGGCTCAGTTCCGGATCGGGTACCACCAGATCCGGATCGACCTCCTTGCGAATGCCGAGACCGGTGCAGTCCGGGCAGGCGCCGTAGGGCGAGTTGAAGGAGAACGACCGCGGTTCCAGATCCTCGATATCGAGGGGGTGACCGTTCGGGCAGGCCAGTTTCTCGGAGAACCGCCGCTCGCGGTCGTGGGCGTGCTCGTCGCGGTCGACGAAGTCCAGGACCACGATGCCGTCGGCCAGCCGCAGCGCCGTCTCGATCGAATCCGTCAGTCGCTGTTTGGAAGTCGGCTTCACCGCCAGCCGGTCGATCACGACCTCGATGTCGTGCTTCTCCTGCTTCTTCAGCTTCGGCGGCTCGGTGAGCGGATACACCACACCGTCGACGCGCACCCGGGAGTACCCCTGGGTGTTGAGCTGGTCGAACAGGTCCACGAATTCGCCCTTGCGGGTCCGCACCACCGGAGCCAGCACCTGGAAGCGGGTGCCGGGCTCCATCTCCAGCACCTGATCCACGATCTGCTGCGGGGTCTGCTTGGCGATCAGCTCACCGCAGACCGGGCAGTGCGGCGTTCCGGCGCGGGCGTACAGCAGGCGCAGATAGTCGTAGACCTCGGTGATGGTGCCGACGGTCGAGCGCGGATTGCGGTTGGTCGACTTCTGGTCGATCGACACCGCCGGGGAGAGTCCCTCGATGAAATCCACATCGGGCTTGTCCATCTGCCCCAGGAACTGGCGCGCGTACGCCGACAGCGACTCGACGTAGCGGCGCTGACCCTCGGCGAAGATGGTGTCGAAGGCGAGGCTCGATTTACCGGATCCGGAGAGTCCGGTGAACACGATGAGGCTGTCGCGTGGCAGGTCGAGGTCCACTCCCTTCAGGTTGTGCTCCCGAGCTCCGCGCACGGTCAACAGATCCGCCACCGGCTGTCCCTTCTCGATCGAAATTCGGCGTCCAGAATCTCCCCGGACGCCATGCTAGGCACACCCACCGACAAGTTCGGCGACACGACCGCGAGCGGACGCCTCGGCACCGCCGCGAGCGGGCCCGGTCGTCACGCCGGACCGAGCACCACCACGGAGTTGTGCCCGCCCATACCGAGCGAGGTCTTCACCGTGAATCCGCCGTCGAACGGGGTGGGTCCGTCCAGCAGGCGAGGATGCGCCTCGGCCACGATCGGCGGCGCCACCACGACGCCGCGCTCGTAACCCAGGGCCGTCGCCGCGATCTCGACGCCGGCCGCCGCACCCATGCAATGTCCGGTCAGCGGTTTGATCGAATAGACCTGCGGGCGGTCGTCGAAGATCCGCGCCAGCACGGCCCGTTCGGCCACATCGCACTGCCGGGTCCCCGGACCGTGGGCGTTGTAGTAGCTCACGTCCCCGGGGCGCACCCCGGCCCGGTCCAGGGCCCGGTGCGTACAGTCCAGTATCCGCTCCAGACCGGGGTCCACGGACACGACGTGATAAGCGTCATTGGTCATCGCCCCGCCGAGCATCGCGCAGTACGGCCGCTCCACCTGCCGGGAGACCACGAACGCCACCGACGCCTCGCCGAAGCTGAATCCCCGGCTGCCCTCCTGAAACGGCCGGCACGCCTCCAGCGGATCGGCGTCGATCACCGCCGCGCCCATCTGCACGAAGTGGTGAACCATATCGGGGCTCGACGACAGGTCGGTGGTCACGCACACGACGTCGTCGGCGAAACCCTGATCCAGCCACATCTGCGCGGTGATCAGCGCGACATTGGCCGAACTGCAGGCCGCCGAGACGTTCATCGACGGTCCGTGGAAGCCGAACTCCTGCATCAGCAGCGAAATCGGGGTCGACGGCAGCAGCCGCAGATAGTCGCGGGAACGACGGCGGCTGTCGTCGGTGAGGTAGAAATCCTCCCAGTCCCGGACATCGCCGAGCACGATCGCGTGGATCACCCCGACCGTGCCGCCCGGACGCCAGCCTCGTTCGGCGGCATCGGCGATCGCCTCGCGCGCGGCCTCCTGCACCGCGCGGGCGTATCGGCTCGGGCTCAGCGACTCGTCGCCGCCGTCGGGTACCAGCGCAACCCACGCGTATTCGTCGCGGTCGGGACCGTAGCCGGGGTAGAGCCCGGCGGCCGCCTTACCGGTGTGCAGACCGCGCCACAGCGTTTCCCGGCCCCAGCCGTAACCGCTGACCACGCCGATACCTGCGATCGGCATACGATCTTGATATTCTCGAGTTGATATCGGGGTTGTGCTCGGCATTCGCGCTCCTACACCCGGCCTGGGCTACTGCCTCCGGCGTCACACCCGGTCCGGCCCCCCGACCGGACCGTACCCGAACCCGACAGCGTACCCTCCGCCGACAACACGGGAACCGGCACCCGTCATGATCACCCACCCGCCCGATCAGCACCTGAACTGTGACCGAACCAATACCGTCCACACTGTGATCCGCGGTACGTCACCATCAGAATGATCCCGTGCGCCAATTGACCTGAACAGACCATGATCAGGGGGTTACATGTGGTTGAGGCAGGTGAGAACCGGTCCGACGGCGTGATGGACGCCGAGCAACTCGCCCAGCGGTACCGCACACTGGTCGAGCACAGTCCCGACGGTGTCGTCGTGCACGAGGACGGCGTCGTCGTCTTCGCCAATCCGGCGATCGTGCGGCTGCTGGCCGCCCCGGGAGTGGACGAGGTGGTCGGGCATCCGGTCGCCCAGTTCGTGGCGCAACGTGACGTGCCGGCGATGCTCGAGCGCATCGACCGGCTGCATCAGACCGGCGACGCGTCCGAAACAGCGGAAATGACCCTGATCCGCTGCGACGGCCAGGCCGTCGACGTCGAGACGGTCTCGGTGCTCACCGTCTGGCAGAACCGGCTCGCCTATCAGGTGGTGATCCACGACCTCACCGCGCAACGCCGGGCCGAGGCCGCGCAACGCCGGGCCGAACACCACTTCACGGCCGTGGTGTCGCAACTCGAGGAGGGTGTGGTCGTCATCGACCGCGAGGGCCGGATCGAATCGATCAACCCGGCGGCGCTGCGCATCTTCGGTCAGGAGGGCGACAATCTGATCGGCCGCCGCATCGATTCGCTGCCGCTGGCGCTGCTGGACGCGAACGCCCAGCCGCTGGCCCCGAGCCATCACCCGGTGGCGCGGACGCTGGCCACCGGGGAAACCATCTCCCGCTACGTGTTCGGCGTGGACCGCCCGGACGGGCAGCGGCGCTGGCTGTCGGGTTCGAGCCGGTTGCTCAACCCCGGCGCACCCGACTCGCCGGCCGTCTCCTCGTTCAACGATGTCACCGAATTCCGTGCCAGCCGAAGGCAATTGGAGTATCAGGCGACCCACGATCCGCTCACCGGGCTGGCCAATCGGTCGCTGGTGCTCTCGCGGCTGGCGACCGCGCTGGGCGTCGACGAACAGTCGCCGGTGTCGAACGTGCTGTTCATCGACCTCGACGGATTCAAGGCGATCAACGACACCCTCGGCCACGCGATCGGCGATACGGTGCTGCAGATCGTGGCCCAGCGGCTGCAGCGCGGCCTGCGCACCGACGACGTGGTGGGCCGTATCGGCGGCGACGAATTCCTGGTGCTGCTGTCCGGCCGCACACAGCCGGACGATCTGGACGGACTGATCACCAGGCTGCGCCAGACCATGGCCGAGCCGATCATCGCCCGCGGCCACCGCATCCACATCGAGGCCTCGATCGGCGTCACCGCTTTGCGCCCGGGTGATCCGCGCACTCCCGAAGCGGTGCTGCACGACGCGGATCTGGCGATGTACCGTGCCAAGCCGGCGACCTCCGAGAGCAACGCGCTGGGACGGCGGCCGAACAACACCCACGCCTCCTGAAAGATCCGCGGATGATCCTCGAACACGCCCTGCTGTCCGCCGCGCCCGATCGCACGGGCCTGGTGGTGCAACATTTCACTACCGTATTCGCGGCGCGTTCACCTGCGACTACGGCGAGTCCGGCGAACCCCAACTAGACTCGACGATTCCGTTCTCTTCGCGCGCGGCCCGCTCGGCCCCTGTGGTGACAAGGAGTTCCGTTTTGCCCGACCGCCTCACCGAGGATCGCCCCGCCACCGATCGCGCCGCCGAACTGGAGCGGGAGCAGAGCTATCTCACCCTGCTGTATCAGCGGCTGGACGGTATGCGCGAATACGCACAGCGCCGGCTGCGGACGGTGTTGCTGGAAACCGGCGGCACCCCGCAGGCCCGCAGCGAACGCGAATCGTTCACCCAGCTCTACTCCGAGGATCTGGCCAAATACGACGCCGCCGAGAACGGGCTGTGCTTCGGCCGGATCGATCTGGCCGCGGAGAACACCGAGGACCCCGGCGAGACGGGCGCCGAGGGCGAGTACCGCTACATCGGCCGCCTCGGCATCCTCGACGAGGACGACGACTACAACACCCTGCTGCTCGACTGGCGGGCCCCGCTGGCCCGGCCGTTCTACCTCGCGACCACCGCTGCCCCCGACGGCGTGACTCGGCGCCGGCACATCCGCTCGCGCAATCGCAACGTGACCGGAATCAGCGACGAATACCTCGATCTGGAGATGGCGCGCCGCGCCGGCGCGATCGAGTCCGACGATGGCGGCGTCGGCAGTGAGAGCGCCCTGCTCACCGCCCTGAACGCGGCGCGCACCGGCCATATGACCGATATCGTCGAGACGATCCAGAGCGAGCAGGACGCCATCATCCGCTCCGAACACCGCAGCGTCCTGGTGGTCCAGGGCGGTCCGGGTACCGGCAAGACCGCGGTCGCGCTGCATCGTGCGGCGTATCTGCTCTACACCTACCGTCAGCAGCTCGACAAGGCCGGTGTGCTGATCATCGGCCCCAATTCCACCTTCCTCGACTACATCGGCCAGGTGCTTCCGTCACTGGGCGAGACCGGTGTGCTGCTGTCCACGATCGGCAATCTGTATCCGGGAGTCGAAGCGACACTGGAGGATTCGCTGCGCGCGGGCGAACTCAAGGGTTCGCTCGACATGCTCGATGTGCTGAAGAAGGCGGTGCGCGACCGGCAGGAGGTGCCGCGCGACCCGGTCCGCCTCGACTTCGACGGGTACGAGCTGACGCTGGATCGCAAGATCGCCACCCGCGCTCGCGGCCGGGCCCGCTCCTCGCGCCGCCCACACAACCTCGCCCGCCCGATCTTCGCCGCCTCGGTGGTCGACGCGCTGACCGACCAGCTGGCGCAGATCATCGGTAAGGACCAGTTCGCCGACACCGTCGACGAGGCCGATGCCGCCGCCGGCCGCCGCCCGTCGAATTCCGGGCGCAATCTGCTGAGCCAGGCCGACCTCACCGAGATCCGCGACGAGATGCGTGCCGACGCCGGCATTCAGCGCGCGATCGCGCAGTTGTGGCCGATCCTGACCCCCCAGCAGGTGCTCGCCGACCTGTGGGCCGAACCTGAGCGGCTGGCGCGTGCCGCGGACCGACTCAGCGCCGAGGACCGCAAGGAGCTGTTCCGCGCCCTCGACCCGGCGAGCGGGCCCGCCTTCGCGGCCGCGGACGCGCCGCTGCTCGACGAGCTGGCCGAATTGCTGGGCATCGACGACGCCGAGGAGCGGGAGCGCTCCCGCCGGCGGTGGCGTGCGCAGCTGGCCGAGGCGCAGGAGGCGCTCGACATCCTGACCGGTTCGGCGCCGCAGGACCTCGAGGACGACCTGGATCCGGAAATCCTGATGGCCTACGACCTGATCGACGCCGGTCAGCTCGCCGAACGCCAGCATGTGCGCAATCGTCAGACGACCGCCGAGCGGGCCGCCGGCGACCGCAGCTGGACCTACGGACACGTGATCATCGACGAGGCGCAGGAACTGTCGGAGATGGCGTGGCGAATGGTGATGCGGCGCATTCCGAATCGCTGGGTGACGGTGGTCGGCGATGTGGCGCAGACCGGCGATCCGGCGGGCGCGTCGTCGTGGCAGCGGATGCTCGAACCCTATGTCGCACAGCGCTGGAAGCTCACGGAACTGACGGTCAACTACCGCACGCCCGCCGAGATCATGGCGGTGGCCGCCGACGTGCTGGCGGCGATCGATCCGGAGGCGACCATCCCGCGGTCGGTCCGGGAATCCGGCTTTCCGCCGCGGGCCGTGCAGGTCGCGGCCGGCGGTTCGCTGGCCGCGGTCACCGAACTCGTCGCCGCCGAGGCCGGCAAGCCGGGCATCACGGCGGTCCTGGCCCCGCATGCGACGGTGAGCGAATTCGCCTCGCTGGCGGGCGAGTCCGTGCAGGTGCTGACGGTGGCCGAGGTCAAGGGCCTGGAGTTCGACTCGGTCGTGCTGGTGGAACCGCAGGCCATCCTGGACGAATCGCCGCGCGGGCTCAACGATCTGTACGTGGCGCTCACCCGTGCCACCCAGCGATTATCGGTGGTGCACACCGGGACGCTGCCCGAGGTCCTCGGCGCATTGCGCTGAGGCCCCGGGCGGCCGGTCATGCGAACGTCAGCGGACGGTGTGCACGATCAGGACATCGCTGCGCGACTTGCGGGCGACATCGGAGGGCACCGAGCCGAGCAGGCGCCCGGCCAGGGTGTTGAGGCCGCGGTTACCGACGACCAGCAGATCGGCCTCCACCTCCTTGACCAGGTTCAGCAGCGATTCGACGGGTTCGCCGACGACGGCCCGCTCCACGATGTTGGCCGCCCCGGCGGCGACCGCCTTGTCCCGCGCGACCCGCAGGATCTCGTTGGTGGGGGCCGAGCCGCGTACCTGGTAGGCCTCGTCCTTGAGGACGTCGGCCGCGGCGGCCACATCGCGGTCGTCGGTCGGGTAGTACGCGCACGCGACGTACAGGGTGGCGCCCGCGTCGCCGGCCAGCGCGGCAGCCTTCTCGACAGCGACATACGACGAATCCGAGCCATCGGTACCGACGACAATGGACCGGTAGGCGGTCATCTTTCCTCCAAACGTACAAGTGGGCGGATGCCTGCGCGCAATTCCGGAGCAGAAACCCGCGCGGGCAACTGCGCTAGACCATAACCGTTATCGCGGCGGAATCATCGACAATCGCAATACATCACATCGATGCGCCCCGCGATCCACAGGACACATTCGCCGGCCCGGCGGCCGCGCGACCCCGTCTCACCAGCGCCGATCCCGAATCCGGCGGTGTCGCGCTGCGATCGTCGTCGCAGTCGCGAACCCGCTTGTGGCCCTGGGATTTTCGTCACAGAACGGTTTTCCTCAATTGCCCGGACCGCGATTGCCCGGATGCACAGAGCGCACCCGGGCGTGATGGTGAGAACTCACAATTCACGACGGCGAGAACCGATTCCGGCGGTTTCCGGATACGCGAGGCAATAACCGCCGAATGTGGAATGCGGGTCCTTCCGCGTTCGTCAGAGGTGGAATAACGGTCCGGTGATTGTGGCGCCGAGATCGTCGACGCGGGCGAAGAAGGCGAACAGCATCAGGGCCGCACCGGCCAATGCGAGATCCTTGTTGAAATGAATCATCTCGCCCTGCTTGGCCTGCGCATCGGATTCCTTCCAGAAGGGGTGCATCAGGAATGCGGTCGGCAGCAGGAAGACGAACAGCAGCAGCGCACCCAGATCGGCCCACACTCCGAGCAGCACGCTCAAGGCGCCGAGCAGCAGGACCACCCCAGAACCCAGCACCGCCCCCTTCGCCATCGGAACACCCTTGCTGCGGGCGTAGCCGGTCATCGCGTCGGCCTGGGTCAGATGCCCGATCGCCGAACTCGCGAACAATATGACGAACAGAATGCGCCCGATCAGCACCAGAACACTCATCGCCAACTCCTCTGTCGGCCGGCAGCACCGCCGCCGGGCTGGTAGTACAGAATTCAACTACTTATGAGTTCGGATATTCCCGGAACCGGGGCGGCTGAAACGAATCAGCGATCCGGCGCGGGATCGCCCGGTGAGGCGTGGTGTGACAGTAGCGATGCGCGTGCGTATTCCAGCGGCGCCATTCCGATCTCGGTCGCGAATTCGCGACCGAAATGGGCCTGATCGAAATAGCCGAGTTCCAGCGCCAGCGTCGCCAGATCGTCGGTGCGGCCCTGTGCCAGCAGTTGTGCGCCGTCCTGGAGGCGATAGCGGCGCAACACCCATTTCGGCCCAGCGCCGACGTAGCGGCGGAACAGGCGTTGCAGGGTGCGGATCGGAATGTCGAAACGGGCGGTGACCTGATCGACCCGGGTCAGCTCGGGCTCGGCTTCCATCGCGGCGATGATCCGCAACACCAGCAGGTAGTTGTCGTCGGGTGCGCGGCGGCCCGCGGCCCGGGCGAAATAGGCGTCGACGATGTCACGGCGCTCCTCGGCCCTGTCGGTCGCCAGCACGCGTTCGGTCAGGCCCGCGGCCTCCGGCAGCACCTCGGTCAGTTCGATCGCGGTATCGCGCAGGGCGCCGACGTCGATGCCGGTGAAGGCGCCGAAGCCGCCGGGACGGAATTTGGCGGCGAAGGTCTCCCCCTTCCCCGTCAGTTCGCGCACGAATTTGCCGGTGGTCACACCGTTGACGAATCCGCCGGTGCGGGTGGCGGATCGTTCGAAGCTGACGTTGACCGAGGGGAACGGCAGCACCTGCGCCTGATAGGGCGGCCGGCCGCGCAGATCCCAGGAGACCGACCAATACCATTCGACGAATTCGGCCGTCTGCGGGCCGGCCGGCAACCGGATCAGCCGCCGGTGACGCTCCTGCTCGCGGGGATGCAGGATGCCCTTGGTGACCTCCGGCGGAGGCACCGGAACCGGATGCAGCGCAGCGCTTTTCGCGCGCTCCTCACCGGCCGGCACGGCCCGTCTCCCGCCGCGGACGAGGCTGTCGCTTTCTTACAAGATCCATTCCCCGCGAGGGCCGAGAGTTGTTCCTATGAGCAACGACGTCAATCCCGTTCCCGAGGGTTACCACTCCATCAACTGTTTCCTGGCCGTACCCGACGGCAACAAGGCCATCGAGTTCTACTCCGCGGTCTTCGGCGCGAAGGTGCTCAGCCGCAACGACCTTCCCGACGGGCAACCGGCACACGCCGAACTGGCGATCGGCGACTCCACCATCCAGATGGGGATGCCCATCCCCGAACACGGGGTGCGCGCACCCGAATCGGACTGGGTGCACACCAGCATCGTGCACTACTGCCCCGATGCCGACGCGGTCGTCGCCCGCGCCGCCGAACACGGCGCCGCCCGTGTCGAGGAGCCGCAGACGTTCGTCACCGGCGATCGCTACGGGCTGGTGATGGATCCGTTCGGACATCGCTGGGTGGTCATGACCCGGGTCGAGGACGTCTCGCGCGAGGAGGCCGAGCGCCGGGTCGACGAGTGGATGGCCACGCAGAGCTGACGCGGCCCGCGCGGGTGCCCCGGTCCGGCCGGGGCACCCCGGCGTAGGTGGGAAAGACGCTGCGCGGGAACTCATTTCAGCCCGGCGGCATCCATACCACGCAACTCCTTCTTCAGGTCGGCGATCTCATCGCGCAATCGCCCGGCCAGCTCGAACTGCAATTCGCGGGCGGCGTTCATCATCTGATCGGTCAGCTGGGCCACCAGATCCGCCAGTTCCGCGCGCGGCATGTTCGCGAGATCGCGGCCCTCGTACACCCCGGCGCTCACCGCGCGGCCGGGTTCACCCTGGGCTCGGCGGCCGCGGCTGGCGTTGCGCCCGGATCCGCCGACCTCCACCTCGGTCTCGTCGGCCTCGCGATAGACCTGATCGAGGATGTCGGCGATCTTCTTGCGCAGCGGTTTCGGATCGATGCCGTTGGCTTCGTTGTAGGCGACCTGCTTGGCCCGCCGCCGTTCGGTCTCGTCGATGGCCTGGCGCATCGAATCGGTCACCTTGTCGGCGTACATGTGTACTTCGCCGGAGACGTTGCGCGCGGCACGCCCGATCGTCTGGATGAGGCTGGTGGCGCTGCGCAGGAACCCCTCCTTGTCGGCGTCCAGGATCGCGACCAGCGACACCTCCGGCAGGTCGAGGCCCTCACGCAGCAGGTTGATGCCGACCAGCACGTCGTATTCGCCCAGCCGCAACTGCCGCAGCAGTTCGACGCGGCGCAGCGTGTCGATCTCCGAATGCAGGTAGCGCACGCGCACACCCATGCCCAGGAGATAGTCGGTGAGATCCTCGGCCATCTTCTTGGTGAGGGTGGTGACCAGGACGCGTTCATCGCGTTCGGTGCGGGTACGAATCTCGTGCACCAGATCGTCGATCTGGCCCTTGGTCGGCTTGACCACCACCTGCGGGTCGACCAGTCCGGTCGGGCGGATCACCTGCTCGACGAATTCACCGCCGGTGCTGCCCAGTTCGTATGGGCCGGGCGTCGCCGACATGTATACGGTCTGGCCGATCCGGTCGGCGAACTCCTCCCAGGTGAGCGGGCGGTTGTCCACCGCAGAGGGCAGCCGGAAACCGTATTCGACGAGGTTGCGCTTGCGCGACATATCGCCTTCGTACATGCCGCCGATCTGCGGCACGGTCACGTGCGACTCGTCGATGATCAGCAGGAAGTCCTCCGGGAAGTAGTCGAGCAGCGTCGCCGGCGCCGAACCGGCCGGACGGCCGTCGATATGCCGCGAATAGTTCTCGATACCGGAGCAGAACCCGACCTGCCGGATCATCTCCAGGTCGTATTGGGTGCGCATGCGCAGCCGCTGCGCCTCGAGCAGTTTGCCCTGCCGCTCCAGATCCGCGAGCCGCTGTTCGAGTTCGGTCTCGATATCGGCGACCGCGCGCTCCATCCGATCCGGTCCGGCCACATAGTGGGTGGCCGGGAAGATACGCAGGGTGTCGACCTGGCGCACCACATCGCCGGTGAGCGGATGCAGGTAGTACAGCGCCTCGATCTCGTCGCCGAAGAATTCGATGCGGACCGCGAGTTCCTCGTAGGAGGGGATGATCTCGACGGTGTCGCCGCGCACCCGGAACGAACCGCGGGTGAAGGCCATGTCGTTGCGCGTGTACTGGACATCGACCAGCAGGCGCAGCAGCCGGTCGCGCTCGACCTCGGCGCCGACCTCGAGCTGCACCGAGCGGTCCAGATAGGATTGCGGCGTACCCAGGCCGTAGATACACGAGACCGAGGCGACCACCACGACATCGCGGCGCGAGAGCAGGCTCGAGGTCGCCGAATGGCGCAGCCGCTCCACGTCGTCGTTGATCGAGGAGTCCTTCTCGATGTAGGTATCGGTCTGCGCGATGTAGGCCTCGGGCTGGTAGTAGTCGTAGTAGGAGACGAAATACTCCACCGCGTTGTGCGGCAACATCTCGCGCAGTTCGTTGGCCAGCTGGGCGGCCAGGGTCTTGTTCGGCGCCATGACCAGGGTCGGGCGCTGGACCCGCTCGATCAGCCAGGCCGCGGTGGCCGACTTGCCGGTCCCGGTGGCGCCGAGCAGCACCACGTCCTTCTCACCGCCACGCAACCGCCGCTCCAGCTCCGCGATCGCGGCAGGCTGGTCACCGGCGGGCCGATGCTCGCTGACGACCTCGAACCGCCCGTCGGAGCGTTCGATCGCCCCGATCGGCCGGAATTCCGAATGCGCCAGCGGCTGCTCGCCGGGTGCGTCCGAATCCGCGGGGATCTCCGTTGCGAAAGCCATGGTCACCAGGGTAAGCCGCGACACCGACAAGTTCCGGCGCCGTGATCGCGGGCACAGCGACACACCCGGTGATCATTTTTCGGCCACGACTCCGTATCGGCGGGCACAGGCGCTGCGGCGGCGTGGCCAGGGGCCGCCCGGCCGCGGCGCTGGATGCACCGACTGCTCAGGGCAACCACACGGCAATACCAGCGGCCCGCCGACCCCCGACGCGAGGACCGTCACAGCGGGCTCGGCCGCCGCTCCCGCTTCCACACCCGCCGGCATCGTCCACCGCGAACCGAAGCCGCCATATCGGACGTCGATACGATCGCCCGGCGACGGAACCCGTTCACCCCTCCGGAACACGCCCTATCCCAATCATTTCGACCGGACTCGCGTCACCGACACCACAATTCCCGGCCGACTCGTTCGGACATTTCGAACAATTCGATTCATGCCACCATCTTTCGGCCACAACAGGCCGGACCCACTGCTCCACAGAATAATTCGACAATTCGCCCGAAGTGACGACACAGTCCCGCCCAGCGGCGCCACCGAAGCGCCGCCGCCGACCATTGCGACAGGTCCGGCCGGAGGTTTGCCGGGGCCCCGGGAGCATTGCCCCGGCAACCGCGCGCGCAGCAGTGAATCAAGCGACCAAATGCCCGAAATGTCTGGTAGAGCAGGGCGGCTCGACGATAACGACACGGCCGAATCAGCCGGATTCCGTGTCGTTTTCACCCCGCCGGAGGGGGTTGCCCGGGTGTACGCTGATCCGGTCGGAAGTCGAGAAGGGCAAGTGTTATGGCCGGTTTCCTCGCTGAACGTGTCACCCGGACTCTGCGCACTGCCGCGCCCAATGGAGTCAGCCCAATGCCGTCGAATCGCAACATTCCGGGCCGAAAAACACCGATTCCGGTGCCACCATCGGGCACGGCACACAGACCGCACGTCGAATATTTCGACATCGCCGATCTCACCAGAACCGATTCCCGCGGATTCGTCCATTCGGTCGACAGTTATCACGTCGAGCCGTGGGGTCTGTATCTGGTCCGGGCGGCCGACACCCCGCCCTACCGCTACACCGAGACCTGGCTCCTGCCCAAGCAGTCGGTCCGCGTCACCATGCATCACGTCAACGCGGCACACGATCGCGATCCGATCTATCACATCTATATCGGCAACTTCGCCAAGATCGAGCCGAAGCGCTGGCGGGCCGAGTACCACTACATCGACATCGTCGCCCGCAACGGCCATGTCTGCGAGCTACACGGGGTCGACGAACTGTTCGCCGCGCACGCGGCCGGCCATGTGTCGGCCGAGACGGCCCAGCGGGCGTTCGAGCAGGCCACCGCCGTCGTCGACGGTATCGCCTCGCACGATCACAACTTCGAACGCTGGCTCACCACCCAGGGCGTCACACTGCACTGGCTGTAACCCCGTCACCACCCGCTCGCGCCGATGATCATCGAATCGCGGCGCGAGCGGGCGTTTCGCGGGCCGGCGACGGTAGATTCGGAGCATGACGCAGGGGCATGTGGTCGATCTGCATCGGCCGAAGATCGAGTACTTCGACCTCGCCGGGTCCACCAATACCGATCCCAAGGGTTTCGTGCGGCCGGTCGAGACGTACCGGACCGAACCCTGGGGCCTCTACATGGCCCGCGCCGCGGATCATCCGGAATTCCACTACCTCGAGTCCTGGCTGCTACCGCAGCTGTCGCTGCGCGCCACCGTGTTCCACTTCCGCCCCACCCACCCGCGCGATCAGGACTTCTACCTCGATATCGGTGATTTCTCCCCGGCGGGCCCGCAGATGTGGAAGTCGGTCGACCACTACCTCGACATCGTCGTCCGCACCGGACGGGAGGCGATTCTGCTCGACGTCGACGAGTTGCTGGCCGCCCACGCCGCCGGATATCTGAGCGCGGCCGAGGCCCAGCAGGCGATCGAGGCCGCCACCATCGCCATCGACGGAATCGCCGCGCACGGACACGATTTCGAAGCCTGGCTGCGCTCCCGAGGTATCACCCTCGGCTGGCGGTGAGACCCAGCGCCGAGCCCTGGGCGGCAGATGCCGGAAACGAGTCGGGCTGCGCCGAACTCTTCTTCGCGTGGGGCCACGCCACCAGGGTCCAGCCTGGTCGTTCACGGCCCCTCGAGAACCGGGAGAGCCATGGGTGAGTCGTCGTCGTTGCGTCGTGTCGGGAGTTCGGGGCTCGCGGTCTCGGTCGTCGGGCTGGGCACCAACAATTTCGGGATGAAGCTCGATCTCGAGCAGAGCAGGGCCGTGCTGCACGCCGCGCTCGACCACGGCATCAACCTGATCGATACGGCCGACTCCTACGGGGAATCGGAACGGCGAATCGGCGAGATCCTGCAAGGCAGACGCGACGATGTCGTCATCGCGACCAAGTTCGGCAACGATGTGCGCCGCCTCGGCGAGGACAACGGCGAGGACTGGGGGGCGCGCGGCTCACGCCGCTACATCCGCCGGGCCGTCGAGCAGTCGCTGCGCCGGCTGCGTACGGACTGGATCGATCTCTACCAGCTGCATCGCCCGGATCCGGCTACGCCGATCGAGGAGACGCTGTCCGCGCTGGACGATCTCGTCCACGAGGGCAAGATCCGGTACCTGGGCCATTCCAACTTCACCGGCTGGCAGACCGCCGACGCCGAGTGGACCGCCCGCACAGGCAATCTCGAGCGGTTCATCAGCGCGCAGAACGAATACTGCGTCAGGCGCGCGGAACCCGTTCGTAGATCTTGTCGAACCAGGGTTCCTTCACCGACAGGTACGCCTCGACGGCCTCATCGCCCACCTTGCCCGTCGCCTCCGCCTCCCCGCGGCGCTTGATCTCCAGGTACTCGGCACGGGCGTCGGCGTCGGCTCGCAACCAGTCGCGGAAGTCCAGGGCGAACCGCTGCCCCGGCGAACCGTCCACGCGCACATGGACATTCGCGAGCCGCCCGGGATCGGCGTTGCCGTGCAGACGTTTCGCCCACAGCTCGGCATCGGTGCCCGCGGGGTCCTGAGGCGTCGGCTTCGGGTTGTCGCCGGTGACCGAGTCGATCGGCGGAAAACCGGCGGCGGCCAATCGATCTCGCAGCGCGTCGGCCGTCGCGAGGTCGGCGACCGTGATCTGGATGTCGACGACATCCTTGGCGGCCAGCCCCGGCACGGCGGTGGAACCGATATGATCGATGCGGCGCGCGTCGCCACCGCAGGCCAGCCACAGCCGACCGATCAACCGCTGCGCCTGCGCCGCCCACTGCGGATCCGGCTCGACCAACCGCACCGGCCCGGTCGAGCGCGCCGCAGTCCCGGTGCGCACATTGTGTTCGAAGGGCAGCAGGCGCTGCTCCCACAGCGCTCGCACCTGCGGTGCCAGCGCCTCGGCATCGGAATTGTTGTCCAACAGGACATCCGCGGCCGCACGCCGTTGGTCGTCACTCGCCTGCGCCTTGATCCGCGCCAGCGCGTCCGCACGGCTCACGCCACGGAACTGCTCGAGCCGGTGCACGCGAGTCTGCTCGTCGGCCATCACCACCACGACGAGATTCATCATCGCGCCGAGATTGTTCTCGACCAGAAGCGGAACATCCTGCACCACAACGGCGTCCGCGGGCGCGGCGGCGATCAGCTCGGTGGTGCGCCGGCCGACCAGCGGATGGGTGATCGAGTTCAGCGTCGTTCGCGACTGCTCGTCCGCGAAGGCGACCGCCGCGAGCGCCGGGCGGTTCAAACTGCCGTCCTCGGCCAGAATGTCCGGGCCGAATGCCGCGACCAGTGCGGCCAGGCCCTCGGTGCCGGGTTCGACGACCTCGCGGGCGATGGCGTCGCTGTCGACCAGCACCGCCCCGCGTTCCACCAGCAGCCGCGCCACCGTCGACTTACCCGCTCCCATGCCTCCGGTGAGACCGATACGCAACATTTCCCCAGTCTCGCATCCACTGCCGGCGTCCGCGCCCGCACCCCGGCCGCGGGCCGATCGAACTGATTACCCACCGCGTGTTTCTTTTTCACCTCATCCGCGCGGTATTACCCATTCCGTGACGCCGGTGATATCAATTCGCAACTTTTTCCGCCCGATACCGACCTGGAGTCGGCAACTTTCCGACACGCCGGGTCCGAAGTCACGCAAAATCCGCAGCCCCGCACTTTTGTTCCGCTACTGTTTCGCCCCGGGCGATCCAGGCCATCCGAGCTAGCGAAGGACGATCATTGGGCACCACACACATCCAGTCGGGTCGCCACCGGCTGGGTTTGGCAGGCACCGTGCACTGCATTCGGATACCCGCCGTTGCGGCAGCACTGGCCGAACATCGCCGTTCGTGGTTGACCGCCCTACTCAGCCCCGCTCGGCACAGCTTCGCCGCCATGCGCAGCCGCAGCGGCGCCACCCGCTGGATTCCCGCCACGGCAAGCTGACCAGTACCTCGAACGTTCGGCGGCCCACCGCGTACTCGGTGGGCCGCCGGTATTTCACACCAGACCGCTCGGACTTCGGCGCGAGCCCGGTTCCTGGCTCGGCATCGCATTCGGCGGCACCGGATAGGGAATTCCCTTATCCTCGGTGCCGAGCGCGATATTCGGACCACATTGCGCCAGAGCGGCATCCGATTTCGGTCTCGGATCGGTAATTCGCGGCGGCACGGAATCGGGTGCCGAACCGAAATCGAAGGCCGAGGTCATATCGCCGGTGACGCTGCGGCGCCAGGCGGTCAAATTCGGAACGTCCACGCCGAAACGACGTTCCAGCAAACGCAATTGCGAGGTGTGATCGAACGTCTGCGAGGCGACCAGGCCGCCGCGGGAATACGGCGAGATGACCAAACACGGGACGCGGTAGCCCAATCCGACCGGGCCCGCGACCCCCTTGGCGGCGGGTACCCGGCCGAGATCCACGGTGAGGTACTCCCCCGGTGTGCCGGGCGGCGGGGTCGGCGGGGTCACATGATCGAAGAATCCGCCGTTCTCGTCGTAGCTCACGATGAGCGCGGTCTTCTCCCACACCTTCGGATTGGAGGTGAGGATGTCGAGCACCTGCATGATGCCCACCGCGCCCAATGCCGGTGGCAGCGCCGGATGTTCGCAGTTCAACAGCGGCGGAATCACCCACGACACCGAGGGCAGGCGGTCGGCGGCCACGTCCGCCGCGAAATCCTGCGGATAGACCGGAGCCTTGCCGCGCTTGGCCAGTTCGGAATTCGGGTCCGCGGCCTGTTTGAAGCAGCCCATCATGCCGTCGAGGATCACCGACGAGATGGGGCCGACGTCGCGATTGTTGTAGATCTTCCAGTCGACGCCGGCCTCGGACAGGTTCTCCGGGTAGGTGCGCCAGCTGTAGGCGTTCTGCGGGATCAGCGTCGGCGTCTCCACCAGCGGACCGCCGGCCAGACCGTCGGGGTCGATGGTGGCGGAGACCCAGTACAGCCGGTTCGGGTCGGTCGGGCCGAGGACCGAGCAGTGGTAGTGGTCGCAGAGGGTGAACGCATCGGCCAGCTCGTGGTGAATCGGGATATCGGCGCGGGTGTAATACCCCATGGCCGCCGGACCGTTGGCGGCGCCGACGCCGGCGACCGACATCGGCATCCAGCGGTCGTTGCGGCCGCCGTTCCACGCCTCGTGCATACCGCCCCAGGAATGATCGGGATCGTTGATACATTCGCCGTCGAGGGTCGCGCCGCGGGTGGTGTCGAGCCGGAACGGGACGATGAACCCGTCGGCGGTGGGCCCGACGCCGGGAGCGTAGCCGTACTGCTTCCACGCCGGCGAGGCGTCGTCGAAACCCCTTACGCCGGAGAGGGTTCCGAAGTAGTGGTCGAACGAGCGGTTCTCCTGCATCAGCAGGACGAAATGCTCGATGTCGCCGAGCCCGCCCATCCCCGCCGGGTCGGCCGCGTGTGCACGCTCGATGATCGGGTTCGCCCAGGCGGCCAGCGCCCCGACCCCACCGGCCGCCATGGCCTTCGCCAGAAAATCACGCCTCTTGATGCCGTCGAACAGACCCATTCCGGTGCCGAGACCTTCCGCGTCGGTGAACACAACAGTGCCGGATGACAAGCCAGCGCAGTGGCAGATCCTCGCCGAGGATAATGGACCGGCGGTAGCGACGCGGTGACGACGGTCTGAATGGGCAGCCCGGAGATGGGCGAAGGCCCCGGTCCGATGGACCGGGGCCTTCGTTTCAGCTCGGCGAATTACGCGTTGCCGGACAGCTTCTCACGCAGCGCGGCGAGCTGCGCGTCGCTGGCCAGCGAACCGCCGGCCGGCTCCGAGGAGCTGGCGGACGAGCTCTGCGCGCCGCTCTCGGAGGAGTAGTTACCGGAGGCACCGCCGTTGGCGGCCTCGGCGGCGGCGTCGGCCGCCATCTTCTCCATCTGAGCGGTGTGCATCTTGTGACGACGCTCGGCCTCGGCGTAGCGGCCTTCCCACTCTTCCCGCTGCTTGTCGAAGCCCTCGAGCCATTCGTTGGTCTCGGGGTCGAAGCCCTCGGGGAAGATGTAGTTGCCCTGCTCGTCGTAGCTGTCGGCCATGCCGTACTTCGACGGGTCGAACTCGGCGTGGTAGTCCTCGTTCGCCTGCTTCAGCGACAGCGAGATCCGGCGACGCTCCAGGTCGATGTCGATGACCTTGACCATCGCGTCGTCGCCCACGGCGACAACCTGGTCCGGCACCTCGACGTGGCGCTCGGCCAGCTCGGAGATGTGCACCAGGCCCTCGATGCCCTCTTCGACGCGCACGAACGCACCGAACGGAACCAGCTTGGTGACCTTGCCGGGCACGATCTGGCCGATGGCGTGGGTGCGGGCGAACTGACGCCACGGGTCTTCCTGGGTCGCCTTGAGCGACAGCGAAACCCGCTCGCGGTCCAGGTCGACGTCGAGAACCTCGACGGTGACCTCCATGCCGACCTCGACGACCTCGGACGGGTGGTCGATGTGCTTCCAGGACAGCTCGGAGACGTGCACCAGACCGTCGACGCCGCCGAGATCGACGAACGCACCGAAGTTGACGATCGAGGACACGACGCCCTTGCGGACCTGGCCCTTCTGCAGCTGGTGCAGGAATTCGCTGCGGACCTCGGACTGGGTCTGCTCCAGCCAGGCGCGGCGGGACAGAACCACGTTGTTGCGGTTCTTGTCCAGCTCGATGATCTTGGCCTCGATCTCCTTGCCGACATACGGCTGCAGATCGCGGACGCGGCGCATCTCGACCAGGGACGCCGGGAGGAAGCCGCGCAGGCCGATGTCCAGGATCAGACCACCCTTGACGACCTCGATGACGGTGCCCTTGACGGCCTCGTCCTTCTCCTTGAGCTCCTCGATGGTGCCCCACGCCCGCTCGTACTGAGCCCGCTTCTTCGACAGGATCAGGCGGCCTTCCTTGTCCTCCTTGGTGAGAACGAGGGCCTCGACCTCATCGCCCACGGAAACGACCTCGGCCGGGTCGACATCGTGTTTGATGGACAGTTCGCGGGAAGGGATGACGCCTTCGGTCTTGTAACCGATGTCGAGCAGAACCTCGTCGCGGTCGACCTTGACGATCGTGCCTTCGACGATATCTCCGTCGTTGAAGTACTTGATCGTCTTGTCGATGGCGGCGAGGAAGTCCTCGGCGGAGCCGATGTCGTTGACGGCTACCTGCGGCGAGGTGACGGTGGTGGGCATATGTTGGGTTGCTCCGGACGGATTGTGGTCGGTAGTGGACATTGGAACTCTCGGTTTTGCTGTGAAGTCACAGCGGTGGAACTACGTTGACGGCCATGTACAGCACATCGCTGCGACACAGCACAACGCTGTACTCACTGCAGAAACTCACAGCACCGGCTGCGAAATCACAGCCCGCGGGCGACTTCCGAAATTCGTAACCCCTGCGCCCGGTACCGAGCGCTACAGTACCGACAGCGGCTACGCAAATGCCGAAGACACTCGCGGGAAACAGCGTACGCGACGTGAGTTACGCCAAGCAAACACGGGTCCCCGCCCGCATCATGATCATACGTCCGCACCGAACACCGTTCCCGCACAGTGTGGTACCCGTCACGGCCCGGAGGTAATCGCCCCGCTCGCGCGCATCCCGGCGGGCACATCCCGACGGCGTCCGCGAGGGCCCGCGCCCGCCCCGTGCCATACGCTGCGAACCATGTCCGACGACCCGCATCCGGCCCACCTCGACGACGCTCGCCATGCCCAGGCCAACGCCCTGCTCGGCACCGCTCGGGTGACCCGCACGAGCGTCGGCTCGGCCGTCAGCGAGCGCGCCAACCGGCGCTGGTGGGACGCCGACGCCGCGCAGTACCACGAGACCCACGCCGACTTCCTGGGCGTCGACTCCGAGGCCGGAGAATTCGTCTGGTGCCCGGAGGGCTTGCACGAGGGCGACTGGCATCTGCTGGGCGAGGTCGCCGGGCGGCGGGTGCTCGAGATCGGCTGCGGATCGGCGCCGTGTTCGCGCTGGCTCGCCGGCCGGGGGGCGCATCCGGTCGGACTGGATCTGTCGCGGGCGATGCTCGACCGCGGACTCGCGGCCATGGCGCGCGGCGGCCCGCGGGTGCCGCTGGTGCAGGCCGGTGCCGAGGCGCTGCCGTTCGCGGACGAATCGTTCGATCTGGCCTGCTCCGCGTTCGGCGCGATCCCGTTCGTCGCCGACGCCGCCCAGGTGATGCGCGAGGTGGCCCGGGTGCTGCGACCGGGCGGGCGCTGGGTGTTCTCGGTGAACCACCCGATGCGATGGATCTTCCCCGACGATCCGGGCCCGGACGGACTGCGCGCAACGATCCCGTATTTCGACCGGACGCCGTATGTCGAGGTCGACGCCGACGACGAACCGATCTACGTCGAACATCACCGCACGGTCGGCGATCGGGTCCGCGACATCGTCGGCGCGGGCCTGATCCTGCTCGACATCGTCGAACCCGAATGGCCGGAATGGCTCGAGCGCGAATGGGGTCAGTGGAGCCCGTTGCGCGGTGAGATCTTCCCCGGCACAGCCATTTTCGTTACCGAGAAGCCGCCGCGGCATTAGCCCGCGCGGCGCGTGGGAGCGGCGGCGCCACCGTCGCCTCGCCGTCGGACAACGAGGTCTGCGCGGGAATGGGCGTGGTCTTACCCGGATCCGGCTTGGCCACCGGTGTGGCGGGCGCCGCGGTGGGCTCCGTCTTCCCCGTGGGTGTCTTACCCGTGGGCGCCGACTTACCGGTCGACGCCTCCGCACCGCCCGGACCGAGGAACGGCGGCAGCGCCGCGAACCGCGGATCGATGCGCGCGGTCCGGCTGACGTGG
Source organism: Nocardia kruczakiae NBRC 101016 (assembly GCF_001612965.1). Lineage (GTDB taxonomy): Bacteria > Actinomycetota > Actinomycetes > Mycobacteriales > Mycobacteriaceae > Nocardia > Nocardia kruczakiae. Next base: position 121,713 of record NZ_BDBL01000007.1, on the reverse strand, counting down.
GTGATCCAGCGCCGCGCGCGGGTCAGCGGATGGTCCGGGAACTGCGAATCCCAGCGCGCGTCGTCGGCGACGTTGTAGGGCAGCTTGCCCTTGACCTCGGGCGCGTACGGATGCGGCGGGAACATGTTCGCGAAGCCGACCTTCGGCACGACCGCGGCCTCGCGGACGCCGGAGCGGCCGGTTTCCGGGCACATGATCTTCACGATGGCGCTGCACCCGGCCTTGGGCACGACGATTCCGGCGGTGAAGCCCAATCCGGTCGCCTGATCGGCCAGCGGGAACTTCTCCAGCCGCAGCAGGGCCGGCTGGGAGTCCACACTGATGGCATGTGCCTCGATCAGGCAGCCGAACTCGGCCTGTAGTTCGGTGAGGCGGCGGCGCAACGTGTCGATGTCGGACAGCGGGGCGGGTAAGTCCGGTACCAGATCGATATAGCTCAGCGTGATGATGTCACGGGTGGCCGGATTCCCCCACGTGGTCTGGTCAAGCTGCTGCAGTCCCCCGGTTTCGAACACGATTGGCACGCAACCAAGCTACCCATTCGTGACCTTTTCGCACTTCCTGGGGCGTTTTGTGTTCAAGGCGTGACCACCTGGTAATAAATACCGGACGAAACGGGTGTCAGGTTTGTTTTCATTCTGGGGTCTCCCCGGCCCGCCGCGGGGAGCGCCCCACCTGATCGAGCGCCATCCGCAGGGCGTACTCGATCTGAGCATTGATGCTGCGCAGGTCGTCGGCCGCCCACTTGGCTATCGCCTCGTGGACGGCCGGATCGAGCCGGACGAGCACCTTCTTGGGCTCGCGCTTGGCCATCAGGAGTAGAGCGTTCCGGTGTTGACGACGGGCTGGGCGGACCGATCGCCGCACAGCACCACCAGCAGATTCGACACCATCGAGGCTCGCCGCTCCTCGTCCAGGTCGACCATCCCCTCCTCGGTGAGCCGCTGCAGCGCCATGCCCACCATGCCGACCGCGCCTTCCACGATGCGGCTGCGCGCGGCCACCACCTGCGCGGCCTGCTGGCGGACCAGCATCGACTGGGCGATCTCCGGCGCGTACGCCAGGTGCGTGATGCGCGCTTCGAGAATCTCGATACCGGCGAGCGCGGTGCGCTCGCGCAGTTCCGTGGTCAGTTCCTCGGCGACCTCGGCGCCGTTGCGCAGGCTGGTCGGAGCCGGGTCGTCGGCCCCCGCGAGAGCGGGCGTCACCGCCACGGCCGCGGGCATCACATCGGGGGCGGCGTCGTAGGGATGCACGGTGGCCAGGTGCCGGACCGCGGCCTCGGACTGGGTCTGCACGTACTCCTCGTAGTCGTCGACGGCGAAGGCGGATTTGAAGCTGTCCACGACCCGGTAGACGACCACCGCCGCGATCTCCACCGGATTACCGTCGAAGTCGTTGACCTTCAACTTCTGCGTCTCGAAGTTGCGGACCCGCAACGAGATTCGCCGTCTGGTGGTCAGCGGCAGGGTCCAGAAGAAGCCGGCGTCGGCGACCGAGCCGACGTAGCGGCCGAAGAACTGCAGCACCTTGGCCTCGTTCGGGCCGACGGTGGTGAGTCCGGTCAGCAGGATCACCGCGACCGCGAGGATCACATAGCCCGCGACCGCGCCGATCGCCGCACCGGCACCCCCACCCGAGCCGGCGGCGCTGGAGGCGGCGACCCCGCCGATCAGTCCGGCGGTGCCGACCACCAGCAGCACCAACAGCATCAAGAACCCGTTCAGCCGGAAGGCCGGACGCAGCGACATGACATCCTCCCAATATTGAAGTGATATCACGACGATAGCGCAGCGATACTCCCCGCGACAAGGGCCCGGGTCGCCGGAGCGGCTCAGGCGGGCGGGATGTTGCGGTTGAAACGGAACAGGTTGGCCGGGTCGTATGCGGACTTCAGCGCTTGCAGCCGGTCGTAGGTCCGCGCGGCGTATCCGGCGCGGGTCTGGTTCTCGTCGGCCCACTCCCCGGCGCCGTACAGGAAGTTCAGATTGTGGCCGATCGTCCACGGCGCCAACGTCTTCGCGACCAGGTCGTGGTAGCCCCGCTGATCGGGGCCGCCCGAGTTCGGCATCGTGATGATGCGCGCGTTGTATTCGGCCTGCCGGTGATCCATCGCGATATCCGCCGGACCCGGGCGGCGCAGCGCACCGCCGAGATGGCGGAAGCCCGCCACCGCCGCGACCGGCGCCTCGGGGCCGGTGGCGTCGAGGAAGGCCGACGCCGCATCCGCGGTCAGATCCGACAGCAGGGCATTGGTGGCGGTATAGGCGTGCGGGAAACTCGGGTCGCGGTAGATGCCGTGCGTGTCGCGGTAGGGCATGGTTCGCAGATCGTCGGCGATCCGGGCACCCACCTCACGCAGCGGCCGGACCAGCCGCTCACCGTCGGCGGCCGGCCCGGTGAACGCGATGTTGACGGTGGCCAGGTAGCGCCCGCGCAGCGGTTCCGGAATCGCCGGGACGTCGGGCATCGTCATCATGGTGATCGCCGAGGTCATCTCCTCGGGGACCTCGGCGGTCCACTGCCGCCACGCCTCGAGCGCGGGTTCGACCAGCGGGGTGTCGAAGGTGAGCTGTCCGCCGTAGACCTCGGTGATCGGGAACAGTTCGAGCTCCATACCGGTGACCACACCGAAGTTACCGCCGGATCCCAGTGCGGCACCGAACAATTCGTCACCGGGCGTGAGGCGGCGCAGCCGCCCGTCGGCCGTTACCAGTTCCAGGGCGCGGACCCGGTCGGCGGCGTAGCCGAAGGTGCGCGCCAGAATGCCGAGCCCCCCACCCAGGTGATAGCCGACCACGCCGACCGAGGGCGAGGAGCCGTTCAGCGGCGCCAGACCGTGCGCGACCGCCGCCGCGATCAGCGCCTCGGCCTGCACACCCGCGGCCACCCAGGCGGTGCGGGCTTCCGGATCGACGCGCAGGTCGGTCATCCGGCGCGTGCTGATCAGCACACCGCCCGCGGCCGGCACCGAGAGCCCGTGGCCGGTCGCCTGGACCGCGACGGGCAGCCCGTGCCGGGCGGCGAATTCCACGGCCGCGCGCACATCCTCGGCGTGGACCGCGCCGACGACCAGATCCGGCCGATGCGTGTAGGCGGTCTGGAAGCCGGAGACCTCGGCGCCGTAGCCGTCCGCACCCGGGCGGAAGACCGGGCCGGTGACGGTGGGCAGTTCGGCGGGGAAGGTCGAGTTCGTCATGTCCTGAACTCTGCCGCCGTGCGAATGAGAAGTAAAACAGATAGTTCTTCTCGACACTAGAATGATCAGTTATGGAACTGCGGCAGTTGCGCTACTTCGTCACCGTCGCCGAGGAGGCGAATTTCACCCGGGCGGCCCAGCGGCTACATCTGGCGCAGCCCGGTCTCTCGGCGCAGATCCGGCAGCTGGAACGGGAATTGGGTCAGCCGCTGCTGGACCGGTCGGGCCGCACCGTGACACTGACCGCCGCCGGTGCCGCCGTACTGCCGTATGCACGATCGGCATTGGCTGCGGCACAACAGATCTCGTTCACCGTCGACGAGTTCACCGGATTGTTGCGGGGGCAGGTCCGCATCGGCCTGATCTCCGGGGCGGCGACCGAGGAGTTCGACGTCGCGACGGTCCTGTCGGCATTCCACCGGGATCATCCGCAGGTCGGCATCACCCTCACCGAGGACACCACGGACCGGATGCTCGCCGCGCTGGCCCACGGCGAACTCGATATCGCCCTGGTCGGGCTGACCGGCGCGGAACTCGACGAACGCCTGGCCGTCGACGTCGTCTTCGAGACGCGCCTGGCTGCGGCCGTGGCGCGCGACGACCACGAATTCGGATCGCGGATCGCGCTGGCCGAGTTGCGCGAGCGCTCCCTGATCTGCCTGCCGCGCGGCACCGGGATTCGCGGCGTGCTCGAACGTTGCTGTGCCGCTGCCGGATTCACGCCGAGAATCGAGTTCGAGGCCGCCGCGCCGCCACTGCTCGTTCAACTGGCGGCCGGTGGGCTGGGAATCGCCGTGGTTCCGGCCCTCGGCGCCGCCCACGCCGAGGCCGCGGGCGTCCGGATGATCGAGATCACCGACCCGCAGATGCATGGACAGCTCGGCCTGGTCTGGCGTTCGGATCGACCGGCGGCGCCGGCCGCGAAGGTACTGCTCGGGCAGTTGCGCATCGCCCTGGGCCGCCGGAAGGCGGCGCACCGCTGAGACTGGTCACGCGCAGGTCGGGCCTCGGAACTCCAGGCGTGTGCCGACCCGAGGCCGGCGCGACGACATCCCGATCCGGCGGGCACCGCTGCGAGCCGAGCCGCTCGCACCCGCCGACGGCTCAGCCGGCGCCGATTGCCGAGCGGCACGCGTCGATATATCCGCGGACGAGCGGGCGGGACTCGCCGCGCCGCCACGCCAGCGCCAGTTCGCTCGGGCCGATGCCGCGTACCTCGCGGGCCACCACGCCCTCGTGGGCGATGAGCGGAACATTGCCCGCCGCGAGGAGCACCACACCGTCACCGTTCAGCAGTGCCTCGTAGGTTTCCTCGGTGCTGGAGATCACTGCCCCGATGATCGGCGCGCGGCCGCCACGCGCGTCGACGGCCAGCCAGTAGTCGCGCAACTCGGCCGCCGACTCCGGCAGCGCGAGGAACGGTTCATCGAGCAGATCCGCGAAATCCACCACCGAATGCGCTGCGAGAGGATGGTTTTCGGGTAGCGCCACCATGCGCGGTTCGCGCGCCACCACGATCCAGTCGTAGCGGTCCGGCTGGGCCAGCGGCAGCCATACGAAGGCGACATCGGCGCCGGCATCGGCCAATCCGGCGGTCGGATCGGACCAGCCCAGTTGACGCAACGCGGGTTTCGCATGCGGGAACGCGGTGGCGAACCGGGACCTCACGGCCGGCAGTAAACCGCGCCCCGGGCTGGTACTGATCCCGATGGTGACGGTGGCATGCTGGCCGGCCTTCGCGGCCTCCACCTCGGCACGCGCGCTGTCCCAGTCCGCCAACAGCTTTCGCGCATGCGGCACCAGCGTCCGACCTACCGGAGTGAGGCGGACCGACCGGCCGTCGCGATCGAACAGTGGCGCCCCGATCTGGCGTTCCAGAGCGCGGATCTGCTTCGACAGCGCGGGCTGGGAGATGAACAGAGCCTCGGCCGCACGGGTGAAGTTCAGTTCGTCGGCGACAGCGACGAAGTACCGCAGATCACGTCCGTGCACATCCATAACCCATGGTTATAGCGAAAGGTCTTGGACTCCACCACTGGGGACAGGCAAGGATTTCTCTCGTACCCAGAACTATCGAGGAGAGTTTCCGTGAGCACAGGCAAGGTCTGGCTGATCACCGGCGCCAGTAGCGGTTTCGGCCGCGCGATCGCCCAGGACGCGATCGACGCCGGCGATATCGTCGTCGCGGTCGCCCGCCGCACCGCGGCGCTGGACGATCTGGTCGCCGCCCACCCCGATCGCATCGAGGCCGTCGCGCTCGACGTCACCGACACCGACCGCGTCGATGCGGTCGTCAGCGATGTGATCGCCCGGTACGGCCGCATCGACGTGCTGGTCAACAATGCCGGGCGCACCCAGGTCGGCGCGGTGGAGGAAACCACCGACCGGGAGTTGCGTGACCTGTTCGACCTGCACGTCTTCGGTCCCGCCGCCCTCACCCGCGCCGTCCTGCCGCAGATGCGCGCCCAGGGCAGCGGAGCGATCGTGATGATGAGCAGTGTCGGCGGTCAGATGTCGTTCGCCGGTTTCTCCGCCTACAGCGCCACCAAATTCGCGCTGGAGGGACTGTCGGAGGCGCTGGCCGACGAGGTGGCGCCGTTCGGCATCCGGGTGCTCGTCGTCGAACCGGGCGCCTTCCGCACCGGCCTGTTCGGTTCCGGCGCAGCCTATTTCAGCGCCGAATCCGACGTCTACGCCGACACCGCCGGCAAGACCCGCCGCATGATCGAGGGCGGCGACGGCACCCAGCCCGGCGACCCGGCCAAGGCCGCGGCCGCCATCCGCGCCGCCCTCGAGTCCGAGCGCACCCCGCTGCGGCTTCCGCTGGGCAGCGATTCGGTCGACACCCTGCTCGGCCACCTGGACTCTGTGCGCGCCGAAATCGGCGAGTGGGAGAAGGTCGCGCGCGCAACGGCTTTCGACGAGGACTGACCCTCGTTTCCTACAGGATTCGGGACAGGAAGGCCTGGGTTCGCTCGTGTTGCGGATTCGCCAGCACCTCGCGCGGATTCCCGGCCTCCACCACCACTCCCCCGTCCATGAACACCAGCTGGTCGGCGACCTCGCGGGCGAAACCCATTTCGTGCGTGACGACCACCATCGTCATGCCCGATTGCGCCAATTCGCGCATGACCGTGAGGACTTCGCCGACCAGTTCGGGATCCAGGGCGGAGGTGGGCTCGTCGAACAGCATCAGCTTCGGATCCATCGCCAAGGCGCGGGCGATGGCGACGCGCTGCTGCTGGCCGCCCGACAGCTGCGCGGGATAGGCATCGGCCTTGTCCGCCAAGCCGACTCGATCGAGCAGTTCCCGAGCGCGAGCGACCGCCTTGGAGCGGGAGAGCTTCTTCACATGAATCGGCGCCTCGACCACATTCGCCAGCGCGGTGCGATGCGGGAACAGGTTGAAATGCTGGAACACCATGCCGACGTCGCGACGCTGGCGCGCCGACTCCCGCGGACGCAGTTCGTAGAGTTTGCCGCCGCGCTCGCGATAGCCGACCAGATCGCCGTCGACGTAGAGCCGCCCGGCATTCACCCGTTCCAGATGGTTGATACAGCGCAGAAAGGTCGACTTGCCGGAGCCGGACGGGCCGATCAGGCACATCACCTGCCCCCGCGCGACCTCGAGCGACACACCCTGCAACACCTGCAGCGCACCGAAGTTCTTGCACACCCGCTCGGCGCGGATCATCGGGACATCGGCCGAAGCCGCCGTGGCGCTGCTCATTTGCCGGCCTCCGTGATCTGCTGGGTGGTGGCCAGGGCGCGCAGCTGGCGCCCGGTCAACTGCCGCGTCACCCCGCGCGAGTAGTACCGCTCGAGATAGAACTGGCCGACCATCAGCACACTCGTGATCGCCAGATACCAGGTCGCGCTGACCAGCAGCAGCGGGATCGGCTGGAAGTTGATGCCGTAGATATCGCGGGCGCGGCCGTACAGATCGGTGGTCAGCGGGATCGCGGTGACCAGTGAGGTGGTCTTCAACATGGAGATCAGCTCGTTGCCGGTGGGCGGGATGATCACCCGCATCGCCTGCGGCAACACCGTGCGCCGCATGGTCTGCCCCCACGACATGCCCAGCGCCACCGACGCCTCGCGCTGCCCCTCACCCACCGAATTGACTCCGGCACGCACGATCTCGGCCATGTAGGCGGCCTCGTTCAGTCCCAGGCCGATCATGGCGAAGATGAACGGCTGCGACCAGTCCTGCACATCCCACTGCACGAAACTGGGCCCACCGAACGGGATTCCGAGTTGAATCGATTTGTACAGCGCCGGGAACAGGCCCCAGAAGACGAGCTGGATGTACACCGGGGTGCCGCGGAAGATCCACAGATACACCCACGACACCGACCGCAGCACCGGATTGGGCGACAGCCGCATCACCGCGAGGATCACACCGAGCACGACGCCGATCGCCATCGCCAGCACGGTCAGTTCGAGGGTGACCACCGCACCCTCGGATATCCGCCGATCGAACAGATACTTCCCGTAGGTGTCCCAGCGATAGGCCGGATTGGTGGCGGCGCCGTAGACGAACAGCCCGAGCAGGATCAGTAGCACCGCCGCGGCGATCCAGCGTCCCGGCCGCCGCAGCGGTACGGCCTCGATCGGCTCCGGCATCGATGCCTCGGACTGGCCGGCCTGCGAGCCGGCGGGGGGTTGCGCGGACATGTGCATTCAGCCTTTCGCGCCGTTGATGACCGACGTGGTGATCGCACCGGCCTCCACGCCCCAGTTCTGCGCGATGGTGCGATAGACGCCGGAATCGATCAGATGCTGCAGCGCCGCTTGCAGCACCGGGGCCAGCGGCGAACCCTTCGGCATCGGCCAGCCGTAGGGTTCGGCCTCGAACACCGGACCCGCGGCCTCGATGGTGTCGGGATTGCGCTTGATCGCGTACGCGGTGACCGGGGAATCGGCGGACATGGCGTCGACTTGGCCGAGGACCAGCGCGGTGGCCGCTGCACTCTGTTCGTCGTAGGACATCTTGTGGATCTCGGGCTTGCCGGCATCGGTGCAGGCCTTCGATTTCGCCGGGATCTCGTCGATGTCCTCGGTGGTGGTGCGCTGCACCGCGACCTTCTTGCCGCAGGCGTTGTTCGGATCGATGGGACGGCCCTTGCGTTGGGCCCACTGGATGCCGGCGGAGAAATAGTCGACGAAGTCGACGGTCTTCTCCCGCGTCAGGTTGTCGGTGAACGACGACATGCCCACGTCGACGGTGCCGGCCTCGATCGCGGGGATGATCTTCTCGAAGTCGGCTTCCTGATAGTCGGCGCGCACCCCGAGTACGGCGGCGACCGCGTCCATCAGGTCGACGTCGAATCCGATGATCTGCCCGGTGTGCGGATCCCGGTACTCGTTGGGCTGGTACGGAACGTTCACACCGACCACGAGCCGTCCCGCCTGAGCGATCTTCGGCGGCAGCTGCGCGGCGATCGACTCGACCTTCGTCACCGGCACCTTGGGCACCTTCGGCGATTCGTCCTCGGTGTTGTCCGCACATCCCGCTGCCAGCACCGCCGCACCGACGATCACGCACGCGGCTCGCAGGATGTACCCGCGGGCGCCGAGTCGAACTGACACGCGGCCCTCCGTATTCAGCAATGCAGCCAATCGAAAATCTAGGCGATCGGCACGGGATGCGCCGGTCGGTTACCGAAGGTTAATGCGCGCCGCGACCGGCGGCAGGGGTACACGCCGATTCACCGGCGGTGCACCCGTGCCCGGACCTGCTCGGTGAATTCACTGGTCGAGGCCAGTCCACCGAGGTCGGCGGTGGCGATACCGGCCGCCAGGGTCGCCGCCACCGCACGCTCGATCCGGTCGCCCGCGCCGAGCAGCGCCGGATCGCCGTCCCGGGTGCCCAGCCAGCGCAGCAGCATCGCCGCCGACAGCTGCAGGGCCCCCGGATTCGCCCGGTTGCGTCCCGCCAGCGCGGGCGCCGCGCCGTGCACCGCCTGCGCCATCGCCTTGTCGGCCGAGCAGTTCAACGAGGCCGCCAGACCCAGCGAACCGGCGAGTTCCCCCGCGAGGTCGGAAAGTATGTCGCCGAACAGGTTCTCGGTCACCAGGACGTCGTAGTCACCGGGCGCCCGGACCAGATGGGCCGCCGCGGCGTCGACATGTTCGTCGTCGACCTCGACACCCGAGTATCCGGCGGCCACCTCCGAGCAGACGTCGCGGAACAGACCCATCGTCATCGGCAGCACATTCGCCTTGTGCACGATCGTCAACCGGCCGCGCCGGGCTGCCGCGAGCGCGCAGGCCTGGTGCGCGATGCGTTCGCAGGCGGCTCGGGTGATCACGGCCACGGCCATCGCCACATCGGCGGTGGGCCGGAATTCGCCCGAACCGGCGAACATGTTGCGGTCGGCGTAGAAGCCCTCGCTGTTCTCGCGCACGATCACCAGGTCGATGTCCTTCGCCGCCGCCCGCACGCCCGGAAAGGTCCGAGCCGGGCGGATATTCGCGTACAGGCCGAAGCGTTTGCGGATCGCCCCGCCCGGCGGAGCACCGATGCGGTGGTGCGGCGCGTAGGAGACGTTGTCGTGCGGACCGAGAATCCAGGCGTCGAGGTCGGCGAGAGCGGACAGCGTGGTCTCCGGGAGGGGTTCCCCGCATTCGGCGATGGCCGCATGCCCGATCGGCAGTTCGACCCATTCCGGCGTCGGCGCGCCGGCCGCGGCGAGCGCCTCGTCCACCACCGCCCGGGTCGCCTGCACCACCTCCGGCCCGATGCCGTCGCCCTCGATCAGCCCGAGCCGCACCGCCCGCCGCGCAACCACCGCGCTCACTCCTCTGCTCGCACCCCGTCCCGGCCGGTCCGCGGCCCGGCACACCGGGTCACCCTATTGGGTGTCGCCTCATCCAGCCCACCGCGGGCCCGGGCCACCGGCCGAAGTCGGGTAATCGACGCACCGCACGCGATCCTCGCGCGTAAGTTGGCTCAATCATGGTGCAGTCGGTGGAACTGGTACTCGACGAGGCGGCGGAGACCGAGATTCGCCGGCAGTGGCGCATGCTGTCCGAGGCCGGAATGCACAGTCCCACACCGCAACACCGGCCGCACATCACCGTCGCGGTCGCCCGCGAGATCTGGCCCCGGCTGGACCGGACGCTGGCCGCCCTCCCGTTCCGCCCGCTCCCGATCCGGCTCGGCGGGCTGCTGATATTCGGCGCCCGCCATCCCATTCTGGTACGGCTGGTGGTGCCCACCGAGGAGCTGCTGACGATGCAACGGCGCATCGCGGCGGTCGTCGACGGGTGCCCCGGCGTTCCGGCGAACATGTGCCCGGACGCGTGGACCCCGCACGTGACGCTGGCACGGCGGCCGAGACCGGAGCACTGGCCCGCGGCGATCGACGCGGTGACCGCCGAGCGGGATTTGGCGGCTACCGTGGTGGGTATTCGGCGGTGGGACGGTGATCGGCGGATCGAGTGGCCGATCGCCCCAGGGGGTGGGGACCACGGTTGAGCCAGCGGACGCCGGCCGCACGGAAGATACGCGCAGCGTCCCGCGTTGCACCGCATACAACGACACGAGAGGAACCCATGGCCACCCAGACCCTGACCGCGCAGAACTTCGACGAGATTGTGACCGGAAACGACGTCGTACTCGTCGATTTCTGGGCCGATTGGTGCGGGCCCTGCAAGGCGTTCGCGCCCACTTTCGAGGCGTCCTCGGAACAGCATCCCGATGTCGTCCACGGCAAGGTCGACACCGAGGCCGAGCAGAGCCTCGCCGCCGCCGCCAACATCCGCTCCATCCCCACGATCATGGCCTTCCGCGAGGGTGTCCTGGTCTTCGCGCAGCCGGGCGCACTGCCGCCGGCCGCGCTGGAGGATCTGGTCTCCCAAGTGAAGGCGCTCGATATGGAAGAGGTGCGCAAGCAGCTCGCCGAACAGCAGCAGAGCTGACTCGCCGGAACCGGTGCCGCATCCCGATTTCTCACGAAACGGAATGCGGCACCGGCCTTTTCGCCTGTCGGCCCGGTTGCCGAGCTCGGCTCAGTTCCCGAGTTTGTTGATGCCGGCGATCATGGCCCGGACGGTCGACTCCGGCCCGTCTCCGGCGAGCGCGGCGCCCCAGCCTCGGCGGCCGTTGCATTCGCACTGCACGAAGGTGGCGGTGCCGCTGCCGGTGCGCCGCTGGTGGAACTGCAGAATCTCCACCGGATAGCCCTCGTCGTAGAGCGCCGAGGTCAGCGCGGCGACCGGGCTACCGGCGGACACCACGGTCCGCGCATGTCCGGCCAGTTCGAGGGTGGCGGTGTAGGTCGCCCGCTGTTCGGCCCGTGCCCAGTCGCTGAGCTTGACCGGGCCGGTGTGCGCACAGTAGCGGTCGTAGAACTCCGCGGGCGTCAGGTCGGCGGATTCGGCGCGCAGCCCCTTGGGCGCGGCCGCGATGAAGTCATGTGTATCGATGGTGATCGTCATTGGACTAGGTCTTCCCGAAGCTTTGTCGTTGGTCGGATGACAGAGGGGACCAGCGCAAACACTTGTCAACGGCCGCAGCGAGGGGGCCGGTCCGAATCAGCTCCCGCTACGGCGAGGTACTACGAGAAGTCGCGCCGCAGCCACCATCGCGGTAAGCGGAAGGAGCACCACGCGGTCGCGGTCGGCGACGTTGCGCGCGGCGCTGTGGCTTGCGGCGGGATTCGGCACGGCTTCGAGAATATGGACTCGTCGCGACGATGGCAACAATATTGCGGCGGAACCAACGAGTAACTTCGTCACATTTTCGAGTGAACGGTATGCCAACGGACAGTGCCGTGGTGAGCGCCGCATTCGCGCAGGCCACAGCGGGTTCACAGGATGCGTCGCGGACAGGTTCGGCGTGTCGTCACCGGGGTTGCGGGGGTTTGTCCCACCGCAACAGATAGCGCCAGAACACCAGTCGGCGCACTCGCGCGCCCGGCAGGATGTGGCGCGACCGGCGGGCGACCTCGCGCGTGGTGAGTGGCGGATCGAGCACCACCGGCATCGCCGCATGCGTGGGTTCGTGTGCGTACCAGGTGCCGCGGCCCGTCGCGCGCAGCGTCGCGAAGGCCAGGCCGAAGACGCGTTGCGCGAGTGCCGCCGTGACTTCGGCGGGCAGTTCGCGTAGTGGATCGGCCCGCGGCAGCGCGATCACCGCGAGTACCCCGCCCGGCCGCAGCGTGTGCGCGAGCCGCGGCAGCACCTGGTCGAGACGCATGTGATGGAGGGTGGTGAGCGAGACGACGGCGTCGTAGGCGGCCTCCGGCAGCGGGTGCTCGAGTATGTCGGCCCGCAGACATTCGACGTTGTCCGGAACGACGCGACGGGCGGCCTCGATCATCTCCGGCGACCGGTCCAGCGCGTCCACCCGCTCGGCACGGCGCCCCAGCTCGGCCGCCAAAGTGCCCGCCCCGCAACCGACTTCGAGGATCCGATCACAGTGCTGCGGCAGCTGTCGCAGCAGCGTCCGGTGATAGAAGGCGTTGTGATCCCAGTCCCATGCACCCATCGCGCCACCCTACGATGCAGCCGCTCGACCGCCCACCGACCGCTGCGGACCCCGGGCGATCCGCGGTGCTCATCCGATCACTGGCACGAGGGCGCAACGGCCGGCACACTCCTATGCCGCCCCCGCGGAGCGGCCCGGAGAATTCGTCCGTATCGCGGGACCGACTCGATCGGCGCCTTCAGCGGTCCCGTCAGTGCGCGGCCGAGTCCCAGCTGCGGCCGACGCCGACGGAGACCTCGAGCGGCACCGACAGGTCGATGGCACTCGACATCTGTTCGCGGGCAAGCGATTCCAGTGCCTCCCGCTCACCCGCGGCGACCTCGAAGACGAGTTCGTCGTGGATCTGCAGCAGCATGCGCGAACGCAGGCCCGCCTCCGCGATGGCGGCCTGGGTGTTGATCATCGCGACCTTGATGATGTCGGCGGCGGTGCCCTGAATGGGCGCGTTGAGTGCCATCCGCTCGGCGGCCTCGCGACGCTGGCGGTTGCTGGAGTCCAGGTCCGGCAGATAGCGGCGACGGCCGAACAGCGTCTCGGTGTAGCCGACCTTGCGCGCCTGGTCCACCGCGTCGCGCAGATAGTCACGAATCGCGCCGAACCGGGAGAAATAGACCTCCATCTGCGCCTTCGCCTCCTCGGCGCTGATCCGCAGTTGCTGCGAGAGCCCGTAGGCGGACAAGCCGTAGGCCAGGCCGTAGGACATCGCCTTGATCCGGCGGCGCATCTCCGGGTGCACATCGGCGATCGGGATGTCGAAGGCCTTGGACGCGACGAAGCTGTGCAGGTCCTCGCCGGAGTTGAACGCCTCGATCAGCCCGGCGTCCTTGGACAGGTGCGCCATGATCCGCATCTCGATCTGGCTGTAGTCCGCCGTCATCAGCGATTCGTAGCCGGGGCCGACGACGAAGGTGTCGCGAATGCGCCGGCCCGTGTCGGTGCGGATCGGGATGTTCTGCAGATTCGGCTCGGTCGAGGACAGCCGGCCGGTGGCGGCGATGGTCTGGTTGAACGTGGTGTGGATGCGGCCGTCGTCGGCGACCGACTTCAGCAGCCCGTCCACGGTGACCTTGAGGCGGGTGGCGTCGCGGTGTGCCAGCAGATGTTCGAGGAAGGGATGCTGGGTCTTCTCGAACAGCGACTCGAGTGCGTCGGCGTCGGTGGTGTAACCGGTCTTGGTCCGCTTCGTCTTGGGCATGTCCAGCTCGTCGAACAGCACCACCTGCAACTGTTTCGGCGAACCCAGGTTGATCTGCTTACCGATCACCTCGTAGGCCGCTTCCGCGGCCGAGGCCACCCGGTCGGCGAATTCGCGCTGCAACTCGTCCAGTTTGTCGCAGTCGACGGCGATGCCGGCGTGCTCGAGTTCGGCCAGCACACCCAGCAGCGGCAGTTCCATCTCGGTGAGCAGCGGGACGGATTCGATGCGGTCGAGTTCGGTGTCGAACGCCTCGGCCAGATCCACCACCGCGCGGGCGCGCAGGATCTCGGCCTGAGCCAGTTCGGTGTCGACCTGGTCCTCATCGTCGAGCAGCGACAGCTGGGCGTCCTCGGCGGCCTCGACCCGCAACTCCCGCGACAGGTACCGCAACGACAGATCGTCGAGGTTGAAGGTGCGCTGTCCGGGGCGGACCAGATAGGCCGCGAGCGCGGTGTCGCTGGTGAGCCCGGCCAGCCGCCAGTTGCGCCCGCGCAGGGCGTGAATGGCCGCCTTGGCCTCGTGCACGGCCTTCGGGGTCTCGGCGTCGGCGAGCCAGCGACCGAGGGCGAGTTCGTCCTCGGGGGTCAGCGCGACCACGTCGAAGTAGCCGCCCTCCCCGTCGGCGGCGGCGATCGCGATCGCCTTCACATCACCCTGCACGGGCGTGGTCGTCCCCACGATCGAAACGCCGTGGCGTGCACCGGCTTTCGCGTGTTCGGCCAGCCAGTCCGCGGCGGCGCCGGGCGCGACCGGGCCGCCGCTGATCTCGAAACCGCTCTCGGCCTCCGGCTCCGGCGGCGCCAGCGTCTCGAACAGCCGGTCCCGCAGCACCCGGAACTCGAGATCGTCGAACAGGCGGTGGATCTTGTCGCGATCCCACGGCTGCTGGGCCAGTTGCTCCGGGGTGTACGGCAGCGGAACATCCTTGACCATCTCGGTGAGCTGCCGGTTGAGCACCACGCTGGACAGGTTCGCGCGCAGCGCGTCGCCGACCTTGCCGCGCACCTCGTCGACCCGCTCGACCAGGGACGGCAGATCGCCGAACTCGCGAATCCACTTGGTCGCCGTCTTCTCCCCCACGCCCGGAATGCCGGGCAGGTTGTCACTCGGGTCGCCACGCAGGGCCGCGAAATCCGGGTACTGAGCCGGGGTCAGGCCGTACTTCTCCTCGACCGCCTCCGGCGTGAACCGGGTGAGCTCGGAGACGCCCTTCTTCGGGTACAGCACGGTGACATCGGGATTGACCAGTTGCAGCGAATCCCGGTCCCCGGTGACGATGAGCACCCGGAAACCTTGCGGCACAGCCTGAGTCGCGAGCGTGGCGATGATGTCGTCGGCCTCGTAGCCTTCGATGGCCATGGTCGGGATGCCGAGCGCGCCCAGCACCTCCTGAGTAATCTCCACCTGCCCGCGGAATTCGTCCGGAGTGGTGATGCGGTTGGCCTTGTATTCCGGATAGGCCTCCACCCGGAAGGTCTTCCGGCTGACGTCGAACGCGGCCGCCACATGGGTCGGCCGCTCGTCGCGCAGCAGGTTGATCAGCATGGCGGTGAAGCCGTAGACGGCGTTGGTGGTCTGCCCGGTGACGGTCTTGAAGTTCTCCGCCGGTAGCGCGTAGAAGGCGCGGTAGGCCAGTGAGTGGCCGTCCAGCAACAACAGCGTGGGACGTTCGCCGGGGGCACCCGCCGCCGTACTGCCGGCTTTCGGCGCTGCCGCTGCGGCGGTGGTGGACGACACACTGCCCGGACGCTGATCGGTGGAGGCTGGAGTCACGGCACAGAGTCTAGGGACAAGCACCGACATCCCCGGCCACCGGGCACGGACCGGCCTGTGTCGCGTTCGAATCGGCCGGCGCGCATCCGGCCGCCCGCTGTCACGCGGGCCACACCCGCCCCACCGGACCGGCAGCTATGTCGTGCCCACGCACGGCCGTCGCGGCCGGCACACGATGCGCGGCCGGCCACGAGCGGCGATCAGGACTTCGGCGCGAGATTGTCCAGGACGACCTCCGCGACCGCCTTCATGGTGGTGCGCCGATCCATCGCGGTGCGCTGGATCCACTTGAACGCCTGCGGTTCCGACAGCCCCTGCGTCTGCATCAGCACGCCCTTCGCGCGCTCGACCAGTTTGCGGGTCTCCAGGCGGTCGGAGAGGTTCGCGACCTCCTGTTCCAGCGCCGAGATCTCGTGAAAACGGCTGGCCGCCAACTCGATCGCGGGCACCAGATCCGATTTGGTGAACGGCTTCACCAGATAGGCCATCGCACCGGCGTCACGCGCCCGCTCCACGAGGTCACGCTGGCTGAACGCGGTCAGAATCACCACGGGCGCAACACGTTTGGAGGCGATTTCACCGGCGGCATCGATACCGTCGCGCCGCGGCATCTTCACGTCCATGATGACCAGATCGGGGCGCAGTTCCACAGCCAGATCGACCGCCTGCTGGCCGTCACCGGCCTCGCCCACCACCTGGTAGCCCTCCTCGGAGAGCATCTCCACAAGGTCCATCCGGATGAGCGCCTCGTCCTCGGCCACCACGACACGCTTCGCGGCAGCCGGCGCGTCCTGCTTCGCGCCCGCGCCCCCTGCATTCGTTCCCATAGACAGACCCCTCGATATTCCGATGCCGATACCCGATGTGCGCCTCCGGTGCCACCCTGTCACCGGCCACGCACAGCCGAGTGTCCTAAAGCGTACCGTTCAACTTCGCTCACAACCCATCTACCCAGCGGGAACCCGCCCTCGCGGGACCGATTCGGTAACCTGGGCACCCACCGGCTATCATTTCCTCCCGGTGCGCCGAGTTGGCGGAACTGGCAGACGCGACGGTCTCAAAAACCGTTGTCCTCACGGACGTGTGGGTTCGAGTCCCACACTCGGCACCATCTTCGGCGGTCCATTCGGGCCGCCTTTGTCGTATTCGAACCGAATCGGCAGGTTGCCCCGTGAATACGCGTAGGGTGGGGCACACGACCCCGGGCAGGAGGAGGTCGCGTATGCGGGTGAACCGGCTCACCGCGGATCTTTCGGGATATCCCGATCTGGTGGTGATCTATCTGGGAATGCGGGTGCGGACCCCGCGCGGGATGCTGCGTCTGCTCGGCCTCGGACCGAAACTGTATCGCTCCCATCATGATCGGCCCGACGGGCTGCTGCGGCACGAGGACATCATCTGGTCGCTGTTCCCACCACACTGGGGCGCCCGCCAATACTGGCGTGATCTGGACAGCCTGGAGCGCTGGACCCGCTCTCAGCCGCACCGCGACTGGTGGCAGCGGTTCCTGCGCGACTCCGGCGGCACCGGATTCTGGCACGAGGCCTACTTCCTGCGCGGCGGCATCGACACCATGTACGACGATATGACCACACCCACCGGCTTGGGCGCGTTCGCCCCGACCCGGGCGATGCGCGGACCGCTGTTCAGTGCGCGCGGCCGGGCCCACGACAACGCCGCCCGCGCCGGCGCGGACAGCGCGCACCTCGGTGCGGAGCCGACGGTCGCGCCCGTCGTCGAGGAAGCCTCCTACTACGGAAACGCCTCCGGCGCCGACGGTTCCGATACGGACCGGCCGGCGTAGCGCCACACCCGTCGCACACCCGGTCAGCGAAAGTTCGGCAAACGGTCGAACGCGACCCGCTACCGGCAGTTGAACATCACGTAAAATAAGCGGTTTTCGGCCGTTCCCGGCTTCTGCCGCGCGGCGCGGCCACATACCGTAACAGTCATGCACGTCCTGTTCGTCTGCTCCGGCAACGTCTGCCGCTCGGTGATCGCCGAACGTCTGACCCGCGCCGTCGCCGCCGAACACGGTCTCGACGACCTCACCGCCGAGAGCGCCGGCACCCGCGCACTCGTCGGCTTCGGCGTCGATCCCCTTGCGGCACAGATCATCACGGGCCTCGGCGGCGATCCTGGCAACTTTTCAGCACGCAAGGTGAAGCCGGAGATGGTCGCGCGTGCGGATCTCGTGCTCGCGATGACCGAGCAGATCCGCGACCACATCATCGACCTGGTGCCGAATGCCCGGTCCCGGACCTTCACGCTGCTCGAGGCCTACCGGGTGGCGAAGGTCTCCGGCGCTCGCACGATCGCCCACATCGACAGTGCCCGAAACGATCTCGCACTGGTCGGGCGGGAGAACATCGCCGACCCGGTCGGGCTGTCGAGCGAAAAGTACTGTGCCGTCGGCGATCGGATCGCCGAGACGCTGGTCCCGCTGCTGCTCGCGCTGCACGCTCATCGTGACCCAGGTCGCACGGAGTCCGGCCGGCCCCGGCTGGTCCTGCTGCCCGGCGGGCGCATCGAGACCCCGCCGTGGGGTATCGAGCCCGTGCGAATCGGCCGTCACGCCTGAACAATCCGGCGCCGGGCATGCCGCTCTCCCGCAGATCGGGATCCGGGGTTAGACTCCCCGCGGAAACTGCCGACGCCGATGGTTCGACACCGGAACAGGACACAGGCATGCCGAAACGAATTTCGGATGTTTCACTCCATGTTTACGTCACACCGGAAACGCTCGACCGCGTCGTGCACACCGTGCGCTGCCTGGTCGACGACCACCTCGCCGAGCACGATGTTTTCGCCTGGCGCTTCACCCTGCCCGTCGACGCCGATCAGCCCGGTCACACGGTGCTGGAGACCCAGTGGCGCCTGGAACACCCCCACCGCGACCCCGGCTCGCGGCGCACCTACGAGATTGCGCTCAGCCTGGTGGGCGATCCCGATCAGCTGACCGAATCCGGCCTGGCCGCACTCGAGCATCGACTGGTCCTCGGGATCGCCACCACCGCCGACGCCATCCCCTACACGATTTCCGCGCTCCATCGCGACAGCTACGACTTCGACGAGAACCGCGAACGGCTCTGACCGGCGCCGCGCTACTTGCCGCGCGCCGGGAAGTGCCTGATCACGCCTTCCTGCACGACGGTGGCCAGCAGCTCACCGGCCCGGGAGTAGAAGTGACCGGTGGCCAGACCGCGCGAACCGGCGGCCACCGGTGACTGCGTCGCGTACAGGGCCCAGTCGTCGAAGCGGAACGGACGGTGGAACCAGATCGAGTGGTTCACCGTGGCGGCCACGATCCGGTCGTGACCCCACGACAACCCATGCGTGGTGATGATCGAATCCAGCACCGTGGTGTCGGACGAATAGCCCAGCGTCGCAACGTGGATCAGCGGATCGTCGGGCAGTTCGCCGTCGGCCTTCATCCACACCCGGTTGTGGTTGAGGGTGCCGCCGGTGCCCTTGAGGATCCACGCCGGATCGTTGGTGTAGCGCATGTCGATCGGATGCGGCGCCTGCACGAACATCTGCAGTTTGTCCTCGAGCCCGGAGAAGGACTCCTCCACCCGGGGCAGCCCGTCCGGATCGGGCACCTGCGGCTGCGGGCTGGCGTGTTCCAGGCCCTTGGCCCAGTCCTGGAACGCCGCCAGCATCACGAACAGTTCCTGATCGCCCTGATACGCCGTCACCGTGCGGTTGGCGAAGGCACGCCCGTCACGATGGCGTTCGACCCGGTATTCGATCGGTTTGCGCACATCCCCGCCGCGCACGAAATGCGCGTTGACCGCATGCACCGGGCGCCCCGGCCCGACCGTGCGACCGGCCGCGATGATCGCCTGCGCCACCAGCTGGCCGCCGAAGGTGCGACTCCACACCTTCTCCGGATGGTGACCGAGGAAAACGTCCTCGCCGATCTCCTCGAGTTCGAGCAGGCCGAGCAGGACGGCGAGATCGCCCCCGCTCTCGCGGCCGGTGCCGACCGATTCGCCCAGTGATGCACTCACCTCAGTGGTCCTCCTCGCCGATGCGATGCACGTGGATCAGGTTCGTGGAGCCGACGGTTCCCGGCGGGGAACCGGCCACGATCACCACGAGGTCGCCCTTGGCGTAGCGATTCAGCGACAGCAGTTCCTTGTCGACCTGGCCGATCATCTCGTCGGTGGTACCGACCGGCGGGACGATGAAGGTTTCCACACCCCAGGTCAGCGCCAGCTGACTGCGCACATCCGGCAGCGGGGTGAACGCCAGCAGCGGCAGCGTGGTGTGCAGGCGGGCCAGCCGGCGCACCGTGTCACCGGACTGGGTGAACGCCACCAGCGCCTTGGCGTTGAGCCGCTCGCCGATGTCGCGGGCCGCATAGGAGATCACGCCGCGCTTGGTGCGCGGGACGTGGGTCAGCGGTGGCACCCGGGTCGAGGATTCGGATTCCACGGCGTGCACGATGCGCGCCATCGTGCGCACCGTCTCGATCGGATACTGGCCGACCGAGGTCTCACCGGAGAGCATGACCGCGTCCGCGCCGTCGAGCACCGCGTTGGCGACATCGGAGGCCTCGGCGCGGGTCGGGCGGGAGTTGCCGATCATCGACTCCAGCATCTGGGTGGCGACGATGACGGGTTTCGCGTTCTCCCTTGCCATCTGGATCGACCGCTTCTGCACCAGCGGCACCTGCTCGAGCGGCAGCTCGACGCCGAGGTCGCCACGGGCCACCATGATCGCGTCGAACGCGAGCACGATCGCCTCGAGATTGTCGATGGCTTCGGGTTTTTCGAGCTTGCCGATCACCGGCACCCGGCGGCCTACGCGATCCATGATGTCGTGGACCAGCTCGACGTCCGCCGGCGACCGCACGAACGACAGGGCGATGAAGTCGACGCCCAGCCGCAGGGCGAATTCCAGATCCTCGATGTCCTTGTCGGACAACGCCGGAACGGAAACGTCCATACCCGGCAGCGAGACGCCCTTGTTGTTGGAGACCGGACCGCCCTCGGTCACACGGCACACCACGTCGTTGCCCTCGACGCGGATCACGGTCAGGCCGACCTTGCCGTCGTCGACGAGCAGCCGGTCACCGGCCTTGGCGTCCTCGGATAGTTGTTTGTAGGTGGTGGAGACGCGATCGTGGGTGCCTTCCACGTCGTCTACCGTGATCCGCACCTCCTCGCCCGTCGCCCACACGGTGCGGCCGTCGATGAATCGGCCCAAGCGGATCTTCGGTCCCTGCAGGTCGGCGAGAATGCCGACCGCACGGCCCATCTGCTCGGCGGCGTGCCGCACCTTGTGATAGTTCTCGGCGTGATCGGCGTGTTCTCCGTGACTGAAATTCAACCGGGCCACGTCCATGCCGCTGTCGACAAGTTCACGGATCCGGTCCTCGGTGGCGGTGGCCGGTCCGAGGGTGCACACAATCTTTGTCCGTCGCATCACGAACCGAGCCTAGTCCTGCCGCCGCAGTGGCGCTGATCGGCACACCCGCCACTGTCAATCGACGAAAATATGACGCACATCACATTATTGCCCGGCATGGTCGTCACTCCTGCAACGGACGGTTGTACGGGTCGCGGACTTTGCCGGTGAGGATCAGAATCGCGTCGATGAACGGCCAGATGCCGCCCAGACCACAGGTGAACAGCGTGACCAGCAGCTGGGCGACGCCGATGCCGGTGTAGCCGAGGTAGAACCGGCCGATCCCGAGGCCGCCGACGAACAGTTGCAGCAGCCCGGCGGTGAGCTTCGATTTGTCCGAGAACGGTTCGCCATACATGTTGCGCCCGTACGGCGCTTCCGGATCCATGCCGTAGGGCGCGGGCGGGTAGCCGGGGGCGGGAGCGTAGGGCTGGGCATACGGGTCGGCGGGCTGGCCGTAGGGCTGGCTGTAGCCGTAGGGGCCGGATGGGCCGTAGCCGCCCGGATTCCCCGGTCCGGTACCCGGCGCACCGTACTGCGGGCCGTAGCCGGGCTGCGGCTGATAGGGGTCGGTCACGAAGTCCTCCTGGTTCGAGCGGTCGCCCCGCTCAGCTCTTGTCCGCCTTCTTCCGGCCCGGCTTACCCGACTTGCCTTCGGCCCGCCGCTCACTGTTCCCGGCGCTGGTGACACCGGCCGCATCCTTGTCATCGGCGGGCGGATCCAGTTCGTTGCCGGTCGCCGCCGAATCGGAGGAGCCGGCGGTGGACTCGTCCGATTCGCCGGATGCGGGGGCGGTGGCGGGGTCGGACTCCGCGGCACCCTCGTCGGCTTTCCCGGCCGCGGACGGGTCGCCGGCCTTCCCGGCGGCGGGGTCGGACTCGTCGCCGTCGGCGGATTCATCGGCCGTGCTCGCAGCCGCGCTCTCGGTGGCGGCCGATTGCTGTCCGGCGGCGCCGTGCCGGCGCAGGGCGCCGATCTGCCAGGGCCAGGGGCGTTCACCGCCGGCGGCGAGCTGGGCGGCGGTTTCGCGGCCCTTGGTGGCGAGGGCGAAATACGCCAGCGCACACAGGAATACGATCGCCGAGGTGTAGGAGTTGACCCGGATGCCGAAGATGTGGGTGGCCTCGTCGTCGCGCAGCAGTTCGACCCAGAAGCGGCCGAAGGTGTAGATCGCCACATACAGCGCGAACAGGCGGCCGTGGCCGATCCGCCAGCGTTTGTCGACCATCACCAGCACCAGGACGCCGAGCAGATTCCAGATCAGCTCGTAGAGGAAGGTCGGCTGCACGACCTTCTCCACCACGCCGGTGGACACGCCGTTCATCATGTCGAGCCGGCCGTCGGAGTCGAACCGCAGATAGATCTCGAGACCCCACGGCAGGTCGGTCTTGCGGCCGTAGAGTTCCTGATTGAAGTAGTTGCCGAGGCGGCCGATCGCCTGGGCGAGCAGAATCGCCGGGGCGATGGCATCACCGAAGGCGGGCAACGGAATTCGGTACACGCGGCAGCCGATCCAGGCGCCGATGCCGCCGAGCAGCACCGCGCCCCAGATGCCGAGGCCACCCTCCCAGATCTTCAGCGCGTTGATCGGATGGCCGCCGGCGCCGAAGTACTTCTCCCAGTCGGTCGCCACGTGGTAGAGCCGGCCGCCGACGAGTCCGAACGGCACCGCGAACATCGCGACGTCGAGCACCTTGCCCTGCTCGCCGCCGCGCTCGCGCCAGCGCCGCTCACCCCACCAGATCGCGACGATGATGCCGATGATGATGCAGATCGCATAGGCACGCAGCGGGAACGGCCCCACATCCCATACGCCTCGCGGCGGACTGGGAATATAGGCCAGTACCGCCCCACCGTGCACATCGATGCCGTCTGCCAGGACTGGAAAAGTCACGGGCCCCACCGTAACGGAGGGTGCGCCCGCCGCCCAGTTCGCGTCGGCGATCAGCTGGTGACGGTCGCCGAACGCACGCCCTCGGCGAGTTCCGTGGTGAGCGTCCGGACCTGGTCCAGACCCTGTCCCGCGGCCGTCACCAGGGCCGAGCCGACGATGACTCCGTCGGCATAGGAGGCGATTTCGGCCGCCTGCGCACCGCTGCGCACACCCAGGCCGACACCGACCGGGATATCGGAGTGGGCGCGCACCCGCGCGCACAGTTCCGGGGCCGCCGAGGACACCGCGTCGCGGGCGCCGGTGACGCCCATGGTGGAGGCGGCGTAGAGGAATCCGCTACTGGCCTCGATGGTCTTGACCAGACGCTCCTCGGTGGAGGACGGGGCGACGAGGAAGATGCGGTCCAGATCGTGGGCGCGGGAGGCGTCGAACCACTCCCCCGCCTCCTCGGGAATGAGGTTGGGGGTGATCAGCCCGAGCCCGCCGGCCGCGGCCAGGTCGCGCGCGAAACGGTCGACGCCGTACTGCAGCACCGGATTCCAGTAGGTCATCACCACGGCGTTGCCCCCGGCGGCGGTGATCGCCTCGACGACGGTGAACACGTCACGCACGCGGACGCCACCGCGCAGGGCCTGCTCGGTGGCGGCCTGGATGGTGGGGCCGTCCATCACCGGATCGGAATAGGCGATACCGACTTCGATGATGTCGCAACCGGATTCGACCATCGCGGTGCACACGTCGATGGATCCGGCCAGGTCCGGGTAGCCCGCGGGCAGATATCCGATCAGCGCGGCGCGGCCCTCGCCGCGGCTGGCCGCGAAGGTCGATTCCAGACGGCTCACGAGCGATTCTCCTCCGGGGCGGCGGCGTCGTCGAACAGGCCGAACCAGCGCGCCGCGGTATCCATGTCCTTGTCGCCGCGTCCGGACAGATTCACCAGAATGATTGCGCCCGAACCCAATTCCCGGCCCAGCTGCAGCGCGCCGGCCACCGCGTGCGCCGATTCGATGGCCGGGATGATGCCCTCGGTGCGCGAGAGCAGCAGCAGCGCGTCCATCGCCTCGACATCGGTGATCGGCCGGTACTCGGCGCGGCCGATGTCCTTCAGATAGGCGTGTTCGGGTCCGACGCCGGGATAGTCCAGACCGGCCGAGATGGAATGCGATTCGATGGTCTGGCCGTCCTCGTCCTGCAGCAGGTACGAGTAGGCGCCCTGGAACGCACCCGGCCGGCCCCCGGCGAAAGTGGCTGCGTGCCTGCCGGTTTCGACACCGTCACCGGCCGCCTCGTAGCCGATCAGGCGCACGCCCTCGTCGTCGAGGAACGGGTGGAAGATGCCGATCGCGTTCGAGCCACCACCCACGCACGCCACCACGGCGTCGGGAAGGCGCCCGGTCTGCGTCCGTACCTGCACCCGGGCCTCCAGGCCGACGATGCGCTGGAAATCGCGCACCATCAGCGGGAACGGATGCGGGCCGGCCGCGGTGCCGAAGCAGTAGTAGGTTTCCGAGGCGTTGGTGACCCAATCGCGCAGCGCCTCGTTGATCGCGTCCTTCAAGGTCTGCGAGCCGGTGGTCACCGACACCACCTGGGCACCCAGCAGCCGCATCCGCGCGACGTTGAGCGCCTGGCGCGCGGTGTCGACCGCACCCATGTAGATCACGCATTCGAGACCGAGCAGCGCACAGGCGGTGGCCGTCGCGACGCCGTGCTGACCGGCGCCGGTCTCGGCGATGACGCGGGTCTTGCCCATCCGCTGGGCGAGCAGCGCCTGGCCCAGCACATTGTTGATCTTGTGTGAACCGGTGTGGTTCAGATCCTCGCGCTTGAGCAGGATGCGGGCGCCGCCGGCGTGCTCGGAGAGCCGCTTGCATTCGAAGACCGGCGAGGGCCGGCCCGCGTAATCGCGTTGCAGCCGGTCGAGTTCGGCCAGGAAATCGGGATCCAGGCGCGACTTGTCGTATTCGGCGGAGACCTCCTCGATCACCGCCATCAGCGCCTCGGGCACGTGCCGGCCGCCGTAGACGCCGAAGTGGCCGCCGATATCCGGTTCGTGGCTGCGATGGGTGACGCCCTCGCTGGCCTGGGGCAGCTGCTCGTGCACGCCGGTCATCGGGTGACACCCCGCCGCAGCGGCCGCGGGCAGGACGGGTGGGTACCGGCGGTCACCAGCTCGGAGACGGCGGCACGCGGATCGCCACTGGTCACGAGGCTCTCGCCGACCAGCACCGCATCGGCGCCGGCGCCGGCGTAGGCGAGCAGATCGGCGGTACCGCTCACGCCGGATTCGGCGACCCGGATGACCTCGGTGGGTAGTCCGGGCGCGATGCGGGCGAAGACGTCGCGATCGACCTCGAGGGTCTTCAGGTTGCGGGCGTTCACGCCGATGACCGAGGCGCCGGCGGTCAATGCGCGGTCGGCCTCCTCCTCGGTGTGCACCTCGACCAGCGCGGTCATACCCAGCGATTCTGTGCGATCGATGAGCGAGGCCAGCACGTCCTGTTCCAGGGCGGCCACGATCAGCAGGATCACGTCCGCGCCGTGGGCACGGGCCTCGTGGATCTGGTACGGGCCGACGACGAAGTCCTTGCGCAGGATCGGCACGTCGACGACCGCGCGGACCGCGTCCAGATCGTCGAGCGAGCCGTGGAAGCGGCGGCCCTCGGTGAGCACGCTGATGATGCGCGCGCCCCCGTCCTCGTAGGACTTCGCCAGGCTGGCCGGGTCCGGGATGTCGGCGAGCTCACCCTTCGAGGGGCTGGCGCGCTTGACCTCGGCGATGACTCCGATCCCGTCCGCGTGCAGTGCGGCGAGCGCATCGCGCGGCGAGGGGGCCGCGGCGGCGGCCTTCTTGACGGCCTGGAAATCCAGGAGGGCTTCCCGAGCGGCCACATCCGCGCGGACCCCGTCGAGAATCGAGTCGAGTACCGTCATCTGGCTCGAATCCTTTCTGGGGAGACGGACTTGCTACCTGAGAATCCCCCCAGGTGCTGTCTCACCGATGCTGATAAAGAGTAAATGGAGGTGTTCACCGAGCCGACGGCGGGGTGTGACGCCTGCCGCCCGGCTCGCCGTGATAAAGCGCTCATCGGCCCGCCTCGTCGTCGGTCGGGTCGGCGCCCGCGTCGAGCGCGTCCCACAGCACGCGCTGGGAGAGTTCGCCCGACTCCGGCTCCGGGGTCTGCGGAGGTGACGCCGGCGTCGCCGGGCGCGGTGTGTCGGCGCCCTTCGCGGACGACTCCGCCTCCCCCGTGCGGCGTAGTTCGGCGACCTGTTCGGCGGCGGCGGCCCGGCGGAACACCGGATTGTCGTACTTACCCGACATGCGGGCCGTCGTTTCCGGCATGCGGGCCAGCAGCACTCCGGCGGCGAAGGCCGCGAGCGCACCGACGACGCTGAGTGCGGCCGGGAAGGTGGCTGCCGTGGCCGCGTCGACATGCGCGCGGGCGGGCAGTTCGGCGAGCCGGGCGGCTCGTTCGGCGAGTTTGCCGTGCTGGGTCAGCAGGGCCAGGCCGGGCACCGCGGCGACCGCGGCGACCAGCGCCACCACCACACCGATCAACCGGCGCAGCCAGCCCTTGGTGGCGAACACGGCCGCGATCGAGGCCAGCAGCACCAGCGCCAGCGGTGTCAGCGCGCCGAACCAGAGACCGCCGTCGAGATGCTGGGTGCGCGGTTCGGTCAGACCGTCGGAGGACCGCAGCGTCACCCAGGTCATGCGCGAGGAGCCCCACAGCGCGGCCGCGCCGACCGCGAGCAGCGCGACGGGCAGCACCGGGCGGGCGCGTTTCGCGGTCGTGTCGTCCTCGGACTCGCCGGTATCCGTCTCGGGAACGTAGCGGTCGGGGTCACCGTCGCCGGCCCGCGTGGCGGCCGGGTCGTCGCGCCGGACAGCCGCCGCGAATGCGTCGGCATCCCCGCCCACAGCTTCGCCACCGGGCCCGGTACGGATCGGATCGCTGTCGGCGCCCGGTGGGACCGGCGCGCGATCGGCGGCGGAGCTGTCGGCATCGGACCGCCGCGGATGCGCCGCCGTGGGCGACGTGCCGTTCGTGCCGGGCGCGCCTTCCGGCTGGTCGGGCGAATGTCGTTGGGCTGGATCGGATTCCGGGTTGCTCATAGCAGGGTGCCGTCGGGTTCGGGGGTGAAGGTGCGCACGGTGCGCGCGGCGGCGACGGCCTTGAGGACGGCCATCGCCTTGTTGCGCGACTCCTCGTCCTCGTAGTCGGGCTGGGAGTCGGCGACGATGCCGGCACCGGCCTGAACATAGGCGATGCCGTCCTTGAGCAGCGCGGTGCGGATCGCGATCGCGGTATCGGCGTCGCCGGCGAAGTCGAGGTAGCCGACGACCCCGGCGTAGACGCCGCGGCGGGTGGGCTCGTTCTCCTCGATCAACTCCATCGCCCGCACCTTCGGCGCACCGGAGAGCGTGCCTGCCGGGAAGCAGGCGCGCACGGCGTCGAGGGCGATGCGACCGGCCGCCAGCCGCCCGGTGACCGTGGACACCAGATGCATCACGTGGCTGTAGCGCTCGATGTGGCGGTATTCGGTGACGCGCACGGTGCCCGGTTCGCACACCCGCCCCAGGTCGTTGCGGCCCAGGTCGACGAGCATGAGGTGTTCGGCGTTCTCCTTCTCGTCGGAGAGCAGATCCTTCTCCAGCAGCACGTCGTCCTCCTCGGTCGCACCGCGCCACCGGGTGCCGGCGATCGGATGTGTCGTCGCCACACCGTCTTTCACCGTCACCAGCGATTCCGGACTCGAGCCGACGATGGAGAAGGCGGTCCCGCCCGCGCCGTCGGGAATGTGCATCAGATACATGTACGGGCTCGGATTCGAGGCGCGCAGCATCCGGTACACATCGCGCGGTTCGCCGTCGAAGTCCATTTCGAACCGCTGCGACAACACCACCTGGAACGCCTCGCCGGCCTCGATCTCGCCGACCAGCCGCCGCACGCCCGCACCGAAATCCTCGCTGGTGCGGCGGCGGATGTAATCCGGCTCGGGACGGTCGAAGACGGAGACGGTCGATTCGGCGGGCGCGGCCAGCGCCGCGGTCATCCGGTCGAGCCGGGCGACGGCGTCGTCGTAGGCCTCGTCGACGCGTTCGTCGGTGCCGTTCCAGTTCACCGCGTTGGCGATCAGCGTGATCGCGCCCTCGTGATGGTCGAAGGCGGCCAGATCCGCCGCGAGCAGCAGCACCATCTCCGGCACCCGCAGATCGTCGGTGGTCAGCTCCGGTAGCCGCTCGATGCGGCGCACGATGTCGTAGCCCAGATAGCCGACCAGGCCACCGGTCAGTGGTGGCAGGCCGGGCAGCCGCTCGGTGCGCAGCAGTTCCAGGGTGTCGTGCAGCGCCTCCAGCGGATCACCACCGGCCGGAGCGTCGGCGGGTGTGGCGCCCAGCCACGCCGCCTGACCGTCGACGACCGTCAGCGCGGTGGGGCTGCCGGCGCCGATGAACGACCAGCGCGACCACGAACGACCGTTCTCGGCCGACTCCAGCAGGAAGGTGCCCGGCCGGTCCGCGGCCAGCTTCCGGTAGGCGGACAGCGGGGTCTCCGAATCCGCCAGCACCTTGCGCGTCACCGGCACCACGCGGTGCGCGGCCGCCAGCACGCGGAACTGGTCCCGGGTGGTGGTGGTTGCGGTTTCCGGACGGTCGAATGCGGCGCCGTGCATATCGCTCATCATTCCAGTCGGCCGCAACCGAGATTCCCTGGCCCCGCCGCGACCCCCACACGATCCGCGCCGGGTACCGGGTGAGGGTGCCGACCGGTACCCTCGCGATTGTGAAAAAAGGCCAGCGCGCACCCGGGTTCGAACTTCCCGATCAGACCGGCACCGTCCGGTCGCTCGATTCGTTGCTGGCCGACGGACCGCTGACGCTGTTCTTCTTCCCCGCCGCCAACACCCCGGTGTGCACTGCGGAGGCCTGCCACTTTCGTGATCTGACAAGCGAATTCGCGGCCCTGGGCGCCAGTTGCGCGGGAATCAGCACCGATTCGGTCGACACCCAGGCCGGTTTCGCCCAGTCGCAGACCCTCGGCTATCCGCTGCTGTCGGATCGCGACGGCGCGGTGGCGGAACGGTTCGGCGTCAAACGTTCCGGGGCGATCGGCGGGCTGCTCGGCAACTTCCTGCCGGTGAAGCGGCAGACCTTCGTGATCGACACCGACCGCACCGTCCTCGCGGTGATCTCGGGCGAACTGCGCGCCAACGTCCACGCCGACGCCGCGCTGGCCGCCCTGCGCGAGCACCGGGCCTGAATCGACCGCTGGACACACCCCGGTTCACCCCGGATGCGCTCCCGCTCTTTCCCCGGTGAGAGCGCATGGCCGACGTGACACGTCCCGATTTTCCCGGCGTATGCGCGGGCCCCGCGCATACGCTGGATTCATGACATCGACGAGCTCCCTCACGAACTCCGGGACCAAACCCCGAGCCACCGTGTGGCGGAATCGAGCCCTCGGCCTGCTCGCGGTCATCATCGTGCTGGTCGTCGCCTATTTCGTGCTGTCGGCCTTCATTCCGCGCTGGTGGGCGCAGCGGATCGCCGGCATGTCCGGGCACGGCAGCTTCGCCCAGGGCATCTGGTCGGGCCTGGCGGTCGGGTTCCTGTGCACGCTGATCCCCCTGCTGCTCCTGCTGGGCGCGGTCCGGGTGTGGCGCACCCGAGCCGGCAAGTTCGCCGCCGGCGCCGCGGCGGTGCTGGCGTTGATCGTGGCGCTGCCCAATCTGATGACACTGACCATCGTGCTGGGCGGCAACAGCGCCGCACACGCCGGGGAACGCGTCCTCGACGTCGATGCGCCCGGATTCCGCGGCGCCTCGCTGGTCGGCGCCATCGTGGCAGCGGCGATCTCCGTGATCCTGCTCGTGCTACTGCTACGCAAACAGTGGCGGGCACGGTCGGCCCGCCGCTCCGAAGCCGGCGTGGTCACCGCACCCGATACCGCTAACGCCACGCGGCCACCAGGCGATATCAAGGAGTGAACCCGACAGCGTCGCGATCGCGCCGCGGCGTGATAGCTGTCACGTCACCGGCAACCGGGCTGACCGTCGAGCGAAGTCGTGGCAAACTTGTTGGTCGCGAGTGACGGTGAACTGCGTTTTACGTCACTGGGCTGCAAGAGAGGGCGCGAAGTGACGGAATGGCTCAATCCCACCGAACGGCGAGCGTGGCGGACTCTGGTCGCGCTGACCACGCGATTACCCGCGGCGATGGACACCCAGCTGCAACGCGAAGCCGGTATGACGCATTTCGAGTATTTTCTGATGGCCCTGCTGTCCGAAGAGCCCGGACATCGCCTGCAACTCAGCGAACTGGCGAATAGGGCAAACGCATCGCTATCACGGTTGTCGCATGTGGTGACGAAGCTGGAACGGCTGGGCTGGGCGCGACGCGACGCGGTGCGCGGCCGCCGCGGCGCCTACGCGGTGCTCACCGACGAGGGTTTCGAACGGGTGCAGAAGGCCACTCCCGCCTATCTGGAAGGCGTGCGAGGGCTGGTCTTCGACGGATTGGACGATGAGCAGGTCGACCAGCTGCTCGCCCTCGGAGAGGCACTCGTGGCGCAGCTCGACGCGGGCCTGTCCCGGGGTATCGGCCGCGCCGACGGACTGCCCGACCCCCCGTCCGCCGAAGCCACGGCCGGCGCCGCCGGCTGACCGTTCAGGTCGCGTCGGCGAGCAGCAGATCCCCGTCCCAGCAGGTGTGGGTGCCGGTGTGGCAGGCCGCGCCCTGCTGGTCGACGATCAGCAGCACGGCATCGCCGTCACAGTCCAACCGCACCTCGTGCACATACTGCGTATGCCCCGACGTCTCGCCCTTGACCCAGTACTGCTGCCGCGAACGCGAGTAGTAGGTGGCCTTGCGGGTGGCGAGGGTGCGGGCCAGGGCCTCGTCGTCCATCCACGCCATCATCAGCACATCACCGGTGCCGCGTTCCTGCGCGATCGCCGCGACCAGGCCCGCCTCGTTGCGCTTGAGCCGGGCGGCGACGGCGGGATCCAAACTCATACCCATCGTTATACCTGTCCTGTCGGTGCCGTTCGCCCTCTGCCGAGGGTGCCGTTCGCCCTCAGCGGACGGTGATGCCCTCGGTTCGCATCGCGTCTTTGACCTGCGGAATCGTCAGGTCACCGAAGTGGAAGACGCTCGCGGCCAATACCGCGTCCGCACCGGTCCGCACCGCGGGCGCGAAATGGTCGACCTCTCCGGCGCCGCCGCTGGCGATGATCGGCACCGAGACGGCGGCGCGCACCGCGCTGATCATCGGCAGGTCGAAACCGCCCTTGGTGCCGTCGGCGTCCATCGAGTTGAGCAGGATCTCCCCGACCCCCAGTTCGGCGCCGCGCTCCGCCCACTCGACCGCGTCGATGCCGGTGCCGCGTTTGCCGCCGTGGGTGGTCACCTCCCACCCGGACAGGGTCGGCGAGCCGGTGTCGGGCACGCGGCGCGCATCCACCGACAGCACGATGCACTGCGAGCCGAAACGCTGCGACATCTCGCGCAGGATCTCCGGATTCGCGATCGCCGCGGTGTTCACCGACACCTTGTCCGCGCCCGCGCGCAGCAGCCGGTCCACATCCTCGACGGTGCGCACGCCGCCGCCCACGGTGAGCGGGATGAAGATCTGCTCGGCGGTGCGGGTCACCACGTCGATCATGGTGCCCCGATCGCCGCTCGACGCCGTGACGTCGAGGAAGGTGAGCTCGTCGGCACCCTGGGCGTCGTAGGCGGCGGCCAGTTCCACCGGGTCGCCCGCATCGCGCAGATTCTCGAAGTTCACGCCCTTGACCACCCGGCCGGCGTCGACGTCCAGGCACGGAATCACGCGTACCGCCAGAGTCATTGCGTCCCTTCCGAATTCTCGTTGCGCTCGGAGGCGCGGTCGACGGCGCTGTCGATCATGTCCAGGAGTTCTTCGTGCACCCCGGGCGCGGCGGCCAGCACCGACCGCGAGGTGATCGACCATTCTTCCCCGCGCAGATCGGTCACCACACCGCCCGCGGCGCGTACCAGCGCCACTCCGGCCGCGTTGTCCCACGGATGGTGGCCGAAGACGACCGCGCCGCCCAGCACCCCGGAGGCGGTGTAGGCCAGATCGATACCGGTGGATCCGTGCATGCGCACCCGGCTCGACAACCGGCTCAGCGCACCCAGCAGGTCGAAGCGGAACCGGCCCGGGATCCGGCCGTGGGCGTCGATGTTGAACGCGCCGAAGCCGATCATCGACTCGGCGAGTCGGCCGTGTTCCAAGGGCGGCAACGGTTTTCCGTTGAGCAGCAGCGGGCCACCGGCCGCCGCGGCGTAGCGGCGGTCCAGCAGCGGCAGCCAGGTCAGGCCGAGAATGGGCTGTCCGTCGGCCACCAGTGCCAGCAGCATCGCCGACAGCGGATGGCCCGCGGAGTAGTTGAAGGTGCCGTCGATGGGGTCGAGCACCCACGCGGTGCCCGAGCTCAGTTCCGGACCGCCGAATTCCTCGCCGTGCACCGGAATTCCGGTGCGCTCGGCCAGCTGCTGCGACAGCGTGCGCTCGAGTTCCAAGTCCAGTGCGGTGGCGAAGTCGCCGCGGCCCTTCTGGACCGCGCTCGGCGCCCCCAGCCCTTCGACGAAACGCGGTGTCGCACCGTCCAATATCTCGCTCGCCGTCGCGAGCAGCGCGGCCGGGTCGGAGACGGCGGCGGTCACGTCAGCGAACCGCGTCCAGCGCCTCGGGCAGCGTGAAACGCCCGGCGTACAAGGCTTTTCCGACGATCGCGCCTTCCACCCCGTCGGACACCAGCCCGGAGATGGCGCGCAGATCGTCGAGGGTGGAGACGCCGCCGGAGGCGATCACCGGCGCCTCGGTGGCCGCGCACACCTGCCGCAGAATGTCGAGGTTGGGGCCCTGCAGGGTGCCGTCCTTGCTCACGTCGGTGACCACGTAGCGGGCGCAGCCGTCGCGTTCCAGGCGCTCGAGCACCTCCCACAGGTCGCCGCCGTCGCTCACCCAGCCACGGCCCCGCAACCGGTAGTCGCCGTCGATGATCCGCACGTCGAGGCCGACGGCGACCCGGTCGCCGTATTCGGCGATGGCGCGGGCGCACCACTGCGGATCCTCGAGTGCCGCGGTACCCAGGTTGACCCGGGCGCAGCCGGTGGCCATCGCGGCCTTCAGCGAGTCGTCGTCGCGGATGCCGCCGGACAGCTCGACCTTCACATCCAGCTCACCGACGACCTCGGCGAGCAGTTCGCGGTTGGAGCCGCGTCCGAAGGCCGCGTCCAGGTCGACCAGATGCACCCATTCGGCACCCGCCTCCTGCCAGGCCAGCGCGGCATCGCGGGGGGCACCGTAGCTGGTTTCGCTGCCGGCCTCCCCCTGAACCAGGCGCACGGCCTCACCATTGGCGACATCGACGGCGGGTAGCAGCACAAGACTCACGTGTGCAGCCTACTGGCTACCGGTTGGCGTCGCGGTGCCGGGATGGCGCATATGGGACGCCGGTCACTGCCTGCGGGGACGAGCATCACACGTTTGAGCTGGACAACACCGGGCAATCCGAAGTCTGCGTGTGTCACTGTGCGCAGGAGGTCCAGACCGGCGGCTTCCGCGTACGTACCCTGGGTCGGGGGCACGTACTGCCATCGTTGTCGACGAAGAGGACCTTCACCCATGTCGCGGATCACGTTGCGGCCCATCATGTTCGCGTTGTCGTGCGGGGCGGCCGGCGCCGCGATGCTCGTACCCGCCACGGCGACGGCAACTCCCGCCGACCCGATTCAATTGGCCGCCTGTGATTTCGGGCGCCAGTTCACCACCTACGACTGGGCCGGTTACGACGACTACGACCGACGGGTCCTGGAGTTGTCCACCGGCGAGTTCCACGACCAGTTCGCCGCGTCGGCGCCCGATCGGCGCGCCCACGCGACCTCGGTGCACGTCCGCTCCGAGGCCAACTCGGTGGAATGCCGCACCGACGTGGCCGATCCCGAACATTCGCAGGTCGTGGTGACCGTGGACCGGTCCGAACGCAGCGACGCCACGCTCGGCCTGCCCCGGCCCGAACGGTCCCAGCTGCGGGTGTTCCTCGACAACGTCGACGGTCGCTGGCTCGCGGGCCGGGTCGACACGCTGGCCCCGCAGACGTAGTCCTACAGCGAGCCGACCCAGTTGCGCAGCAGCTGCGCACCGGCGTCGCCGGACTTCTCCGGGTGGAACTGGGTGGCGCACAGCGGCCCGTTCTCCACCGCGGCGAGGAACGGCCCGCCGTGTTCGGCCCAGATCAGCTTCGCCGGGGCGATGGTGCCGTTGTCGTCCCATTCCCACTTCTGCGCCGCGTAGGAATGCACGAAGTAGAAGCGCGTCTCGGGATCCATCCCGGCGAACAGCACGCTGTCGGCAGGAGCCTGCACGGTGTTCCAGCCCATATGTGGAAGTACCTGCGCCGGAAGCCGTTCCACCGTGCCCGGCCACTGGCCGCAGCCCTCGGACTCGACCCCGAATTCGACCCCACGCTCGAACATGATCTGCATCCCCACGCAGATGCCCAGCACCGGCCGGCCCCCGGCGAGGCGGGTGCCGATGATCCGCTCGCCGCGCACCTGCGTCAAACCGGCCATACACGCGGCGAACGCGCCGACGCCGGGTACGACCAGACCATCGGCGTCGAGCGCT
Source organism: Nocardia kruczakiae NBRC 101016 (assembly GCF_001612965.1). Lineage (GTDB taxonomy): Bacteria > Actinomycetota > Actinomycetes > Mycobacteriales > Mycobacteriaceae > Nocardia > Nocardia kruczakiae. Next base: position 87,074 of record NZ_BDBL01000007.1, on the reverse strand, counting down.
GCTTTCGGATCGGCGGTGACGGTCACCTCCGCGCCGGTGCGAGCCAGCGCGCGCGCCGCGGAATGCAGATTGCCGGAGCCGTAGTCCAGCAGCACAACCGATTTCACAGCGTTCCCTTCGTGGACGGCACACCGGTGACCCGGGGGTCCGGTTCGACGGCGGCGCGCAGAGCCCGTGCGACGGCCTTGAATTCGGCCTCGGTGATGTGGTGCTGGTCGCGGCCGTACAGCACCCGCACATGCAGTGCGATCCGGGCGTTGAGGGCGATCGATTCGAAGACGTGCCGATTCAGCACCGTGGAATACGACGCACCGGGACCGGCGCTGGGGATCACGGTGTGCAGCAGCCGCTCCGGCTCGCCGTCGTGGACGCAGTACGGCCGCCCCGACACGTCGACGACGGCGTGGGCGAGGGTTTCGTCCATCGGGATGTAGCAGTCGCCGAAGCGGCGGATGCCCTTCTTGTCACCCAATGCCTCGCCGAGCGCCTGCCCGATCACGATGGCGGTGTCCTCGACGGTGTGATGCGCCTCGATCTCGATATCGCCCTTGGCCTGCACGGTCAGATCGAAGCTGCCGTGCTGGCCGAAGGCGGTGAGCATGTGGTCGTAGAACGGGACGCCGGTGGAGATGTCGGTCCGGCCGGCGCCGTCGAGGTTCAACTCGACCACGATGCTGGATTCGCGGGTGGTGCGTTCCACCCGGGCGGTTCGATTCATACTCGCTTCCGTGCTCATCGGGAGATCACCTCGGTGGCCACCAATTTCTCGCTCACCCGCAGGAATTCGTCGTTCTCCGCGGCCAAACCGATGGTGGTGCGCAGATATCCGGGAATGCCGACGTCGCGGATCAGCACGCCCTCGTCCAGATAACGCTGCCAGGTGCGCGGGGCGTCGGCGAAGTAGCCGAACAACAGGAAGTTCGCGTCCGAGGTGACCACCTCGAACCCCATCTCTCGCAACGCCTTCGCCACTCGGTCCCGCTGTGCGGCGAGTTCGGCGACACTGGCGAGGGTTTCGTCGGCGTGACGCAGCGCGGCGCGAGCGGCGGCCTGGGTGACCACCGACAGGTGGTAGGGCAGCCGCACCAGCAGCATCGCCTCGATCACCGCGGGCGCGGCGACCAGATAGCCGAGCCGCCCGCCGGCGAAGGCGAAGGCCTTGCTCATGGTGCGGCTGACCACCAGCTTCGCCGGATACCGGTCGATGAGCCCGAGTGCGCTGGGTGCGGCGGAGAACTCGCCGTACGCCTCGTCGACCACCACGATGCCCGGCGCCGCCTCGAGCAGACGTTCCAGATCGGCGAGGGCGATCGAATGCCCGGTCGGATTGTTCGGGCTGGTCACGAACACCACATCGGGGCGGCGGTCGGCGATCACCGCGGCCGCGTAGTCGATGTCGAGGGAGAAGTCGCTGTTGCGCTTGGCCTCGATCCATTCGGTGTCGATGCCCTCGGAGATGATCGGGTGCATCGAATACGAGGGCACGAAGCCGAGGGCGCTGCGGCCGGGCCCGCCGAACGCCTGCAGCAGCTGCTGCAGGATCTCGTTGGATCCGTTGGCCGCCCACACGTTCGCGGTGTGCACGGTGACGCCGGTCTGGCGAGTCAGGTACGCGGCCAGGTCGGTGCGCAGCGCCACCGCGTCCCGGTCGGGATAGCGGTGCAGGTCGGCGGCCGCGGTGCGAATGGATTCGGCCACGTCGTCGATCAGCGCCCGGCTCGGCGGATGCGGATTCTCGTTGGTGTTCAGCTGCACCGGCACCGCCAATTGCGGTGCGCCGTAGGGGCTCTTACCGCGCAGGTTCTCGCGCAGCGGCAGGTCGTCGAGGGTCGCCGCGGCGCCCGGGATATCGGCGGTCGCGGTCATGACAGGGCCTCGAACCGCACCTGCACGGCCTGGCCGTGGGCCGGCAGATCCTCGGCGTTGGCCAGGGAAACGACGTGGCCGGCAACGTCTTTCAGCGCGGCTTCGCTGTATTCGACGACGTGGATGCCGCGCAGGAACGTCTGCACGCTCAGCCCCGAGGAGTGGCGGGCGCACCCGGCGGTGGGCAGGACGTGATTCGATCCGGCGCAGTAGTCGCCGAGGCTCACCGGCGACCACGCGCCGACGAACACCGCACCCGCGCTGCGGACCCGCCCGGCGACCGCGGCCGCGTCGGCGGTCTGGATCTCGAGGTGTTCGGCGGCGTAGGCGTTGACCACCCGCAGCCCCTGCTCGATATCGTCGACGAGCACGACGCCGGACTGCTTGCCGGACAACGCCTCCGACACCCGCTCCCGGTGCTTGACCACCTCGAGCTGGGTCGTGACCGCGGCGTCGACCGCGTCGGCCAGCGCCACACTGTCGGTGACCAGCACACTCGCGGCGAGCACATCGTGTTCGGCCTGCGAGATCAGGTCGGCGGCCACATGTGCCGGATCGGCGGTGGCGTCGGCGAGGATCGCGATCTCGGTGGGACCGGCCTCGGCGTCGATGCCGACCAGGCCGCGGCACAGCCGCTTGGCGGCGGTGACGTAGATGTTGCCCGGACCGGTGATCATGTCGACGGGGGCGAGCTGCGCGCCGTCGGTGTCGATGCCGCCGTAGGACAGCAGGGCGACCGCCTGGGCGCCGCCCACCGCCCACACCTCCTCGACGCCGAGCAGTCTCGCCGCGGCGAGGATCGTCGGATGCGGCAGTCCGCCGAACCGGGCCTGCGGCGGTGAGGCCACCACCAGCGACTCCACGCCCGCGGCCTGCGCGGGGACGACGTTCATGACGACACTGGACGGGTAGACGGCATTGCCGCCGGGCACGTAGAGCCCGACCCGCTCGACCGGCACCCAGCGTTCGGTGACGGTGCCGCCGGGCACGACCTCGGTGGTGGTGTCGGTGCGGCGCTGATCGGCGTGCACCTTGCGGGTGCGTTCGATGGCCACCTCGAGCGCCGCCCGCACGGCGGGCGCCAGCTCGGCGAGGGCCTTGTCGAGTTCGGCGGCCGGGACGCGCACGCTCGCCGGGGTGACGCCGTCGAACTTCGCGCTGAACTCCTGCGCGGCCTCGACCCCGCGATCACGGATCGCCTCCACCACCGGCCGCACATGATGCAGCACCGAGTCCACATCCACTCCCCCGCGCGGCAGCGCCGCGCGCAGTTCGGCAGCGGAGGGCGTACGTCCGCGCAGATCCACGCGGGCGAGCTCGATGCGGCTAGTCATAGCGGTGTGAAATCCTTGTCTGTCCGGCCGGTCTGTGCTGGTCATCACATCGAAGCGAATGCTCCGGACCGCCTACCAGCCTATCGGGTCGGCGCCAGTCCATATCCGCCGCCCGAGCCGGACGCGGCGCCACGCTCCCGCGTCCGGCTCGGGCCGCGACGGCTCATTCCGGCACCAGGCGATACAGCGTCATCGGCTCGGCCAGGATCCGGTCCAGAACCTCGGCGATATGGCGGAAGTGCGGGGTCGCGAAATGGGTCTCGAGAGCGTCGGGACCGTGCCAGCGTTCCACCACCACCATCCGGGCCGGATCGTTGGGGTCGGCGTAGGGCCGGTAGTCCAGGCATCCTGGTTCGGCGAGCGACGGTTCGATCATCGCCTCCAAGGCGGTGCGCAGCCGATCCTCCCGGCCGGCGCGGGCGTGCAGTTCGGCGACGACGTGCAGGACCACGGTGTTCTCCTTCGATGGTTCGGACGGATTCACGGGCGGACCGGACCGGTACCGGCCCCGGTGGCGACCAGTGCGGCGGTGATCTCGGCCTGGTCGGCGGCGGTGAGCACCAGTTCGCGAGCGCCGGCCCATCCGTCGATCTGCGCCGGGGTGCGGGCGCCGACGATCGCCCCGGTGATGCCGGGCCAGCCCGTCACCCAGGCCAGCGCCACCTCCGCCACCCCGACACCGTGCCGGGCGGCGATCGGGCGCAGGGCATCGACGAAGGCGAGATTGACCGGCAGGTCGGTGGTGAACTCGGCGTAGCCGCGGCGCCAGTCGTCGGCGGCGAGCACGCGATCGGCGGTGAACGCCCCGGTGAGCAGGCCCGACTGCAGCGGCGAATAGGCGATCACACCGGTGTCGTGCGCGGCCGCCCACGCGATCTCCGGTGCCGCGGCGCGGTTGAGTGCCGAGAACGGCGGCTGGATCGCATCGACGTGTGCGATGGATTCGGCGATATCCAGTTGCCGCACATCGTGATTGGACAGGCCGACGGCACGCACCTTGCCCTCCTTGCGCAGGTCCGCCATCACCTGCCAGTACTCCTCGAGCGGTGTCGCGTCGGGGGTCGGCTCACCCTCGGCGCCGTAGACGAAGCGGGCGCCGGTATCGGGCCAGTGCACCTGATACAGGTCGATGTGGTCGGTGCCGAGGCGGCGCAGCGAATTCTCGAGTTCGCGGCGGACCGACTCCGGTCGCATCACCCGCAGCGGCGGGCCGTTCGGATCGTCGCCGTCTTCCCAGATCAGACCGGCCTTCGTGAAGATGTACGGCCGATCCCGATCCGGAATGCCGGCCAGGGCGCGGCCGACGAGTTCCTCGGCATGACCGAGCCCGTAGGCGGCCGCGGTGTCGATCCAGTTGAGTCCGGCTCCGACGGCGTGCCGGATCGCGGCGACCGAATCGGTGTCGTCGGTGCTGCCCCACGAGTACTGCCAGCCGGGGCCGGAGATCACCCAGGTGCCCAAGCCCAAGCGGGTGATGTCCATTCCGGTGCTGCCGAAGCGGCGGGTGGTGCTCATCGATGTGTCTCCTTCGCTCGCGCCGCCCCGGTGGCGGCGCCGCTTTCCGAGAGTCGTCGGCGGCGGCGCCGGCTACCAGTGCGTGCCGAGCCTGGGCATGCCGTGACCAGGCTCGGCGGCGCCGGACGCGCGATACTGGCCGCATGAGCCTGGATCGACGCGCCGAACTCGGGGAATTCCTGCGCTCGCGCCGCGCCCGCCTGCGTCCGGAGGAGGCGGGTCTGGTCGAGCACGGCACCCGCCGCCGGGTGCCGGGACTGCGCCGCGAGGAACTGGCGCTGCTGGCCGGAGTGAGCGTGGATCACTACGTGCGCCTGGAACAGGGCCGCACCCTGCACTTTTCGGAATCGGTGCTGGACGCGGTGGCGCGGGCGTTACGACTCGACCCGCTCGAACGCGACCACCTGTACCGGCTGGCACGACCGTGGTCGGGTACCGAACCCGTTGCCGCGCAAGAGGTCCGCCCCGGGTTGCGCCGACTGCTCGACACCGCCGACGTGCCCGCCTACATCGTCGGCCGCGGGACCGACGTGCTGGCCTGGAACCGCACGGCCGCCGCGCTGATCACCGATTTCGGCGCATTGCCGCCGGAGCAGCGCAATCTGGCGCGGCTGGTGTTCTTCGACGAGGGGATGCGCGAGCTGTACGAGGACTGGCCCGGCAAGGCCGCCGACGTCGTCGCCTATCTCCGGCTGGACGCGGCCCGCAATCCCGGCGACGACCGCATCGCGGCGCTGATCGACGAATTGCGGCGGCGTGATCCGGATTTCGAGCGGCTGTGGGCGCGCCACGCACTGAAGGACAAGACCCACGGCCGCTACGTCTACCGGCATCCGGTGGTCGGACGGCTCGACCTCGGCTTCGAGACGCTGCGCCTGCCCGACGATCCGGACCAGGCGTTGGTCGCCCATACGGTGGACGCGGATTCGCCGAGTGCGACTGCCCTGCGACTGCTCACCGACTGGGCCGCCGACACCGAATCCGCTTCGCACTGAGGGCGTTTCAAAACCCGTGACGCTGCCGCAGGGTCGCCACCCCGTCACCGGTGAGCTCGTCCAGCACGACCGGGCGGCCCACCACGGCCAGCGCGAGTGCCTCCCCCGGGCCGCGTACCTCCGGTCCGATCCCCGAGGACCACTCCATATCGGTGGCGACGAAACGCAGTCCGCGCGTGTACCTGCCGGGTGTGGCGAAGGGATCGGGGTGTTCGAGGACCGCGATCACCCGGGCCGCCGGAATGGTGCGGGGCCGGCCGAGAGGTCGTCGAATGTCCTGCTGATGGATCAGGATGTCGGCAAGCCCGATTCTCGGCAGCAGGCGGGTGATGCGCCGGCCACACTGCTCGAAGCGGTCCAGCAGCCGGGCGGTGGTCAGCTCCCGGGTGCGGTCGACGAGGTCGCCGTTGATGCGATCGGTGTTCATCCGGCGGCGCAGCGCGAACCGGGCATAACCGAGCGGGGTGATCTCATCGTAGAGCAGGTGGCTCACCACATCCCGCACCCGCCATCCCGCGCACAGCGACGGCGCCTCCCACTCGTCGTCACTCAGATCACGCAGCAGCGCAATCAGTTCCGCCCGTTCGTCGGCCAGCAGCTCCGCGGTGTGCACAGGGCGAGAGTACCGGCGCGGCACCCGGCCACGACACATACCCGGGACGGATTGTCACATCCATCGCGGGGCGGAAACCGTGCGCCGCTACCGTGCGCGAATCAGTGCGTATCGCTGTCGATGAGCAGACGTCCGCTGCTGCCCACCACGACGCGCAGTTCGATCGACTTGTTCTGGCCACCGTAGGTGATGCTGGCGACCGACATATCCACCGAGCCATCGGAATTGGCGCTACTGCCGCCCCCGCGTGCGCCCTCGATGGTGTTGTACGCGGTGATCTGGTTCTGCTTCCAGTAGGTCGCGAACGCCTGCTGGCTGCCGTACACCTGCTGGGCCGCTGGAGTGAGCAGATTCCATGCGGTGCCGGTGTTCTGGTCGACGAGGGCGTCGTAGAAGTTCTGGATGACACCGGCCGCCGAACCGACGTCCGTCTTACCGGCGCTCTTGGTCTGTCCCACGGCCGCGACGCTCTGCGTCGAGGTACCCGCCTGCGCGGTGGCGGTCGCGGCCGGCGAATTCGCCTGCGAACCGGGCGATTCCGTCTTCGCGCCGCCGAACATCAGATACAGCGCCGCGGCGACGATCACCAGACCGGCGGCGAAACCACCGGCGAACACCCACGGTTTCGCATTGCGGGCGGGTGCCGGCGCGGCGGCGGGCACCGGATTGGAGCGGGTGGGATGCGCGGCGGCCGCGGCGGGCCGCACCGGCTGCATCTCCGGTTCGGACAGTACCGCCGCGGTGGCCATCATCTCCGCGGTGGAGATATCCGCCTGTGCTGCACGGCGATCCAGGGTGCGCGTGGCCTGGCGGCGCGCGCCCCCGCGGTGGGTCGCCAGCATCCGGGTCGATTCGGCATCGGCGGCCTGATCTGCGAAATCGGCCAGCTGATCACGTATGTCGGTCATGTTCGGCCGGTCCTCCGGCTCGAAGCTGAGCAGATCCAGCAGCAGATCGGTGAGCGGGCCGGCGTTGCGCGGCTGACTCAGCTGACCGTTGGCCGCGGCGTACAGCAGCGCCAGGGGATTCGGGTTGGTGCCGTAGGGCGGCTCACCCTCGAGGGCATGGAAAAGCGTTGCGCCCAGGGCGAAGACGTCGGCGGCCGGGCTGGGTTCCGCCCCGCGGGCGACCTCGGGGGCCAGATAGGCGGCGGTGCCGGAGATCAGGCCGGTGGCGGTGAGGGTGACGTCGCCCTTGGCCTTGGAGATACCGAAGTCGGTGATCTTCACGGTGCCGTTGTCGCCGAGCAATACGTTGCCGGGCTTGATGTCTCGGTGCACGATGCCGGCGCGATGGGCGGCCACCAGCGCCGAGGCGATCTGCTCACCGATGCGCGCCACCTGCGGCAGCGGCAGCGTCCCCTGCGAGGACAGCACCACGGCCAGGCTCTGCGACGGCAGATACTCCATGATCAGGCAGGGATCGCCCTCGTGGTCGGTGATGTCGAAGACCACGATCGCGTTGGGGTGCTGGAAGCGTGCCGCGTTGCGGGCCTCCCGAGACGCGCGCTGACGCACGATCTCTTTCTCACCCGGCGGCAGACTGGGCTGGGTGAGGATCTGCTTGATCGCGACCGACCGTTCGAGTCGTTCGTCGACGGCACGCCAGACGACGCCTGTGCCGCCGCTACCAATCCGCTCGACCAGGCGGTAATGCCCTGCGATCACTTGGCCGGTTTCGATGGCACTACTCCGAGTTTCTCCGCGATCCGTGACTTACCGCGCGCGGGGTCATGTCCCGCGCGTGTTCCCGGACGAGTGTAGCGGGCGTGACGGGCTGCTTTGACGCCGGAGCGAGATCTGCGCGGAATATGTGTGACCACCATGCGATGCGGTCGAGATCAGTTCGCTATACAGCGAGAGTATATGTGACGAACTTCACTCGATTGCGCGGTGCGCTACTACTGATTCCGCAGGAAACGTCCGGCCGCCTCGACCGCCGGCGTCGAGCTCCCGGCATCGCCGACGAAGACCGCCAGTGCCAGGTCACCGTCGATGCCGACGAACCAGCCGTGCGCGTGGGTGTCGTCGATGTATTCGGCCGTGCCGGTCTTGCCGAGCATGCCCGGAATGTCGGCGAGACTGGTGGCCGTGCCGTTCGTAATGGTCTCGCGCATCATGGATTTCACCTGATCCAGCACCGACGCGGGCACGGGATCCGGGGTTCGGTCGGCCTTTCCGGGGGATCCCGCCACGATGGTGGGCGCCGGCACCGAACCGCGGGCGACGGTCGCCGCGACCAACGCCATGCCGAACGGCGACGCGGTCACCCGGCCCTGGCCGATCCCCTCCTCGACCCGCAGCGCGGAAGTGTCTGCGGTGGGCACCTTTCCGGTCACCGTGGTCATGCCGGGGGCGGTGAAATCCACACCGAGGCCGAGCTGTGCGGCCGCACGGGTCAGCCCGTCGGGCGGGAGGTTCACCGCGAGCCGTCCCATCGTGGTGTTGCAGGATCGCGCGAACGCGGCGTGCAGTGGCACGGTGCCGAGATCGAAGTGGTTGTCGTTGGGAATCTGCCGGCCCTCGATGTTCTCCGTGCCGGGGCAGGCGACCATGGTGTCGGCGGTGACCTGCCCGGCCTGCAACGCGGCCGACACGGTGACGGTCTTGAAGGTCGAACCCGGTGGATACAGTCCGGTGAGCGCGATCGGGCCCTGCGCGTCGGCGGGCGCGTTCTGCCCTACGGCGAGGACATCGCCGGTGGACGGTCGCAGCACCACCATCGCGGCCGGAGTGGGGATCGGCGCGAGCGCGGCCTCGGCACGCCGCAACATCCCGGTGTCGAGCGTGGTCCTGATGTCGGCGACGGGTTTCGGATCCTGTCCGCCCACCGTATGGGCGCCGTCGGCGCCCTGCGCGCGCACCGCCCAGCCGGCCGCGGCATCGGTGCTGTGCTGCCACAGGTCGCTCACCCCGGACAGGGCCGGGGAGGTCAGCGCCTTGTCGACGGTGAGCAGCCGGGTCTGCGGCGCCAGCGTCACATTCGGCAGCGCGGCGAGCCGATCCTGCACGGGGGCGAGATCGCCTGCTCGCAGCGCGATCGCGGTGACGGGTTTGCCCTGGGCCTTGTCCATGTCCTGGCGCAGGCTCGCCGCGGAGATGCTCGGATCGATCGGACCGAGCACGGCCGCAACGGCATTCGGGTCGGCGCCGGGCGCCGGCTGGACCAGGGTGACGACCTGCTGCGTCATCAATTCCGCGCCGTCGCGGTCGAGCACGCGCGCGGCCGGCTGCGGGGCCACGGTGTCGTAGGACAGCGGCCCGGTCTCGAGGCCGGGCGCCACGGTGGCTGGATTCCACCGGACCTTCCAGTCGTCCCCGGATTCGTCGGCCGTCCCGGCGGTGGTGTAGGTCCACTGATTCCCGGCCGCGCCGAAGGTCCACGTGGTGGCCAGGTCGAATGTCGCGTGCTGGTCGGACCGGTGTACGGAACGCACGTCGACGCGGACCTTCTTGCCGAGGCTGTCGAAGAGGGCGCCGAGGATGGTCGTCGCCTGTGCCGGATCGCTGGTGACGGCGGCCGCGGCGGCGGGATCGCCGTGACTCAACGCATCGGCGAAGGTGTGCACACTGCGGTCGAGCCGATCGGCGGAACTGTCTCCGGAACACGCGGCAGCAGCGAGAATCGGGGCGGCGAGCAGGGCGAACAACTTCGATCCGGTGCGCACGCGGCCGACACTACCGCCGCGAGCCGCCGCGGCGGGGTAATCGGCCGTCGCGCGCGGGCCGCCGGTCAGCCGCACCGCCGCTCGTCAGCGTGGCAGCCAGACCCCTGCCGCCAGTTTCGCCGCATCCGCGTCGGCGAGTTCGATATCGAATTCGGCCGCCAGGATCTTCGGCAGATCGGCCGGCGGCAGGTCGCGGCTGTGCGCGGTGCCGTCCGGATATTCGGTGATCCAGGTGGTGTTGTCGACGATGTCGTGCCGGTCCGGCCGGAACCGCTGCACATACGGCCGGGTCACGAACGGTGAACGCGGAAATGTGGAGACGAAGTGATTGCCGACCGCGTAGTCGATGCGGTACTGCGGGTTCAGGGTGAAGCTGTAGCGATCGATCCAGCCGTCGCGGGCGAAGTGGTGCAGCACCCACAGCTCCGAATCGAGTTCGCCGCGTGTGCGTTCCAGCCGGAATCGCCAGTCACCGGCGCGCACCTCCCCCGCATCGGGATTCAGTTCGAGCGGGGCGAGCGGCCCGGACCCGAAACCGACATCGCACAGCCACACCCGCTCGTCGTCGGCGGTGGTCACACGCAGCAACGCGTGCGTCGCCGGGCGGATCTCACCGCGCGCGCCCATACTCACCCGTCCGTGTAATCCGGTGACGCCGAAGCCGATCCGCTCCAGTGCGGCGGCGAACAAACCCACGTTCTCGTAGCAGTAGCCGCCGCGCCGGGATCGGACGAGCTTGTCCTGCAACGACGGAAGGTCCAGCAGCACCGGTCGTTTCAGCACCGGCTCGATGTTCTCGAACGGGATGGTGGTGGTGTGCGCGTACTGCAGCGCGCGCAGGGTGTCGAGGGTCGGCGCCGGCTCTCCGGTGAAGCCGATGCGGGCGAGATACGCCGGCAGATCCAGTGCCGCGCCGTCCCAGTTCGAGACCGGGGCCGGATTTTCCGTCATGACTTCTCCTGTCTTGTCACCGTCGTTCGCCCCCATGATCAACGACCGCGTGTCCCGCATCCTTCCCACCACTGCGACCGGCCGCGTTCGCCCCGCGGCAATCACCCCGCCGGCATGCCGATCCGGCCCCGTTCGAGTTCACCGCGCAGCCGCGCGAGCGTGCGCGCCACGACCGGCAGGGACGCATCGGGGGCGATGGTGCCGAACAGCTCGGTGAGCCGCTCCGCGAAGCTCTCTTCGGCCGCGGTCACGAGCCGGGCACCGTCCTCGGTCAGAGCCAGCACCGACGAGCGGCGATCCGACGGATGCGGTCTGCGCACGACCCATCCCCGGGCCACCAGCCGGTCGACGCCCTTGCTGATCGCCCCGATGCCGGCCGCGAATTCCGCCGCGAGATCGGCCACCCGAGCCTCCGGATGATCGCGCAGGAAACGCAGCGCTTCGAACTGGGACGCGACGATGCCGTGCCGTTCCCGGAGCCGGTCGTTGACGGCGTTGTACAGCCGCGTCTCGCAGCGGACGAGATCGGCGAACAGCGTCGGCAGATCCACGGTATCCGGTCCCGAACTACATTCCATGGCATATACTGTACAGGAATATAGTTCCCAGGAAGGTGTATATGAGCGCACAACAACGCGCGCAGGTCGACGCGATTCTGCGTCGGCCACAACCCGCGCAGCCGCGATCCGTGGCCGACATACGGGCCGAGTTCCGGACACTGATGGCGCAGATGGCCGTCCCGTCCGAAATACACACGCGGACAATCGCACTGGGTAGTCGGCCCGCGGTGCTCGTCGAACCGCCGGAGCCGGCCGGAGCCGGAACGATCCTGTACTTCCACGGCGGTGGCTTCGTCTTCGGTTCACCCGAGACGGCGATGACGCTGACCGGAAACCTGGTGCGCAAGACGGGTTTCCGGGCGCTGTCGGTCGATTACCGGCTCGCGCCGGAACATCCCTTCCCGGCCGCGATAGAGGACACCCTCGGCGCTTACCGCGCGCTGCTCGACAGCGGCGCGCACCCGTCGGCGATCGCCTTCGCGGGCGACTCCGCGGGCGGTGGCCTGACCATCACGACGACTCTCGCGGCCCGCGACGCCGGCCTGCCCCTGCCGGCCGCGATCGTGGCCTTCTCCCCCGGCCTCGACATGACCCGCACGGGGGCGAGCATGGAAACCAAAGCCGGCATCGACCCGGTGTTCACCCGCGCAAGCCTGGACCACACCGGCGCCATGTATCTCGACGGGCAGGATGCCGGGCAGCCGCTGCTCAGCCCTGCGGTCTCGGCCGATCTCACCGGCTTTCCGCCGATCCTGCTCCAGGTGGGGACCAACGAAATGCTACTGGACGATTCCACTCGCCTGGCCGCACGCGCGCGGGAAGCCGGCGTGGACGTCATCCTCGACGTGACCGCCGATGTGCCTCACGTCTTCCAGTCCTTCACCGGCATTCTCGACGAGGCGGACGAGGCCCTGGACCGGGCGGCGCATTTCCTCGGCCAGCGCATCCGGAACGGGGACCGAGCACGCTAGGATTCGACCATGCGTTCGATTACGGTCGCTCAGCGACGCGCGCGCCTGGCGCGGCGGCATCGGCTCGCGTTCGAAACCCGCGGTACCGATCCCGCCGATATCGCCGAGTCGATGGTCGCTCTGCACGCCACCGATCCCGCGACGGTGTACCTGTCGGTATGCGCCCGCACCCACGGCCTGGCGCCCGCCGATGTGGAGCGCGCGCTCTACGACGATCGGTCACTGCTGCGACTGCTGGCGATGCGCCGGACCATGTTCGTCGCGCCGGTCGGCCTGGTTCCCGTGCTGCAGGCCGCGGTGGCCGACGCGCTGGCGGTCAAGCAGCGCCGCAACTACGGGAAGTACCTGGCCCAGGCCGTCGAGGGCGATATCGACGCCTGGCTGGCCGAAGTGGCCGACGAAACCCATCGGGAACTGCTGGCCCGGGGCAGCGCGACCGGCGCGCAACTGTCGGCCGCCGTGCCCCGGCTGCGCACCCAGGTCGATACCGCACCCGGCAAGCCGTATTCGAAACCGACCAACATCACCACCTGGGTGCTGCTGATCCTCGGATGCGACGGGCTCATCGTGCGCGGACGCCCCAACGGCAGCTGGACCAGCAGCCAGTACACCTGGGCGCCCCGGGAGGCATGGCTGCCCGAGGCCGCGCCGATCGCACTCGACACGGCGCGCGCCGAGCTCGTCCGCCGCTGGCTGCGCGCCTTCGGCCCGGCTCCCGTGGACGATCTGGTGTGGTGGACCGGGTGGACGAAAACGGATGTGCGCAAGACACTGTCGAGTCTGGATCTCACCGAGGTCGACCTCGACGGCAGGACCGGAGTGATCCTGTCCGACGATACGGAGCCCGAACCCGAATCCGGACCGTGGGCGGCGCTGCTGCCCGCCCTGGACCCGACGCCGATGGGCTGGCAGTCGCGCGACTGGTTCCTCGGCCCGCACACCCCGGCCCTGTTCGACACCAACGGCAATATCGGCCCGAGTATCTGGGTGGACGGCCGCATCGTCGGCGGCTGGGCGCAGCGAGCGGACGGTGAAATCGCCTGGCGGCTATTGGAAGACGTCGGCGCCGACGCGAAGGCGCTGATCGACGCCGAGGTCGAGCGCACCGCCGCCTGGTACGGCGACGTGCGCGCCATCCCCCGCTTCCGGACTCCGCTGGAACGCGAACTCACCAGCTGATCCGACCTACATATCGAGGCCCAGGTCCAGCACCCGCACCGAATGGGTGAGGGCGCCGACCGCGAGGTAGTCGACTCCGGTGCGCGCGTAGTCGGCGGCGGCCTCGAGGGAGAGCCCGCCGGAGGATTCGAGTTTCGTGCGCGGCGAGCGGCTGTTGCGGCGCTGGACGGCGGCTTGGGTGGCCCACAGCGGGAAGTTGTCCAGCAGCACCAGTTGCACATCTTCGGCGAGGACGGCGTCGAGCTGATCGAGACTGTCCACCTCGACCTCGCATTCGATGCCGGGATCCAGTTCGCGCACCGCGCGCAACGCGGCGACCACCGACCCGGCCGCCACGACGTGGTTGTCCTTGATCAGGGCGGCATCACCGAGGCCCATCCGATGGTTCACGCCACCGCCGACGCGCACCGAATACTTCTGCAGCGCACGCAGACCCGGCAGGGTTTTGCGGCTGTCGCGGATCCGGCAGTTCGTGCCCTCGACCGCGTCCACCCAGGCGGCGGTGGCGGTGGCGATCCCGGACATGTGGGTGACCAGGTTGAGCATGGTGCGTTCGGCGGTGAGCAGCTGCCGCGTCGGTGCGACGACGGTCAGCACCGCGTCGCCGGGGCCGACCCGGGTACCGTCGGCGACGCGATCGGTCACCTCGTAGTTCCCGGCGCCGATCACCTCGTCGAGCACCAGCAGCCCGACATCGATGCCGGCGACCGTGCCCGGCTGCCGCGAGACCATCGCGGCCTTGACGGTCGCCTCGGCGGGAACGGTTGCGGCCGAGGTGATGTCGGGCCCGTAGCGCAGATCCTCGTCGAGGGCGGTGCGGATCAGGGTGCGCAGTTCCCCGGGGTCGAGTTGCGGATCCAGTGCCATCATCTACTCCTCGGCATGTGGTGGGCGGCGGCGGTCATCGGGCGCTCACCGCCGGCAGGGGGTCGGCGGTGGTGAGTGGCTCGGCGACGACCTGCGGGCGGCCGTCGTCGCCGAGCCGGATCGCGACGCTGCGCCGCAACTCCTCGCGCGGATCGGGGTAATCGGATCGGGTATGGCAGCCGCGGCTTTCGGCGCGGGCGGTGGCCGCGAGGAGGAGGGTCCGCGCGGCCAGTGTCAGAGCGGCGTCCTCCACGGCGGCCAGCACTCCGGCCCGCTCACCGTGCAGCCGCGAAATTGACTGCGGTGCAGCCATTTCCGGCGCTGCAGCCTCGCGGTCGCGTCGGCCGTCCGCGGAACCGGCCTGCGCCGGACCGGGAACCCCTTGTGCCGCATCACCTTCCGAAGAATCGGCAGCCGCATCCGTGGTCCCGGACTTCGCCGTGCCGCTGCCCCGCAGATGCAGCACGCGCAGCATCGCCCCGCGCAGCCCGTCACCGTCGCGAACGACGGCGGCATGTGCCGACATCAACTGCTGCAGCGCGGTGCGATCGATGCGCGGCAGCGACATCTCCGGCACCGACGTCACCTCCGGAGCGGAAGCGACCCGCTCGGCCGCGGCGGCCCCCGCCCGCTCGCCGACGACCAAACCCTCGAGCAGGCTGTTCGACGCCAGCCGGTTCGCGCCGTGCAGACCGGTGCGCGCCACCTCGCCGGCCGCGTACAGGCCGGGGACGGCGGTGCGCCCGTGCGTATCGGTGACGACGCCGCCGCACTGGAAATGCGCGGCCGGCGCGACCGGGATCAGATCGGTGCGCGGATCCAGCCCCGCGGCGCGGCACGAGGTGGTGATCGTCGGAAACCGTTGCCCGAACCCGTCGATCGCGCGGGCGTCGAGATACACGTGATCGGTGCCGAGCTGTCGCATCCTGGCGGCGATGGCCTTGGAGACGATATCGCGCGGTGCCAGATCGCCCCGCGGATCGACACCGGCGGTCACCGAATCACCGTTCGAGTCGACCAGCACCGCGCCCTCGCCGCGCACCGCCTCGCTGATCAGCGGCCGACGCCCCAGCCCCCCGGGGCTGAACAGCACGGTGGGGTGGAACTGCACGAATTCCAGATCGGCGACCAGCGCACCGGCCCGCAGCGCCAGCGCGATGCCGTCGGCCGTGGCCCCGGGCGGGTTGGTGCTGCAGGCGTAGAGCTGTCCGAGGCCGCCGGTCGCCAGCAGGACGGCCGGGGCGTGGACGATGCCGAAACCCTGATCCGACACCACGATCACACCACGCACCCCGTCGGGCCCGGTGACGATGTCGAGGGCGGCGGTGCCGAACAGCACGGGCAGTCCGGCGGCGTTCAGCGCGCGCTGCACCTCGGCGCCGGTGGCGTCACCGCCGGCGTGGATGATGCGGCGCGTGCTGTGCCCGCCCTCGCGGGTGCGCGAGACCTGGCCGTCGCGCCCGAGGTCGAAGACCGCACCCAGATCGGTCAGGGCCGCGACGGCATCCCGGCCGCCCGCCACGATGGAGCGCACCGCCTGTGCGTCGCACAGTCCCGCTCCGGCGTCGACGGTGTCGGCGACATGCGAGTCGACGGTGTCGCCGTCGGGCGCGACCACCGCGATCCCACCCTGTGCGTATTGCGTGGACGTATCCGTCGGGCCACCCTTGCTCAGGGTCAGGACCCGCAACCCCCGCAGCGAGGCGGTGCGGGCCGCGGTCAAACCCGCGACACCGCCACCGATCACCACCAGATCAGCTTCGGCTTCCCAGCCGATCGAAGGCGTCATCATCATCGATCGAACCTTTCCGGCCCGCCCGGAGGCGGGTGCCGGTGCTATTCGCCGCCGCCGGGATTGCCGATGGCGATCATGCGCTGCACCGAATTACGTGCCAGCGCTGCGGTTTCCGGATCGACGTGCACCTCGTCGAGTTCGTCGGTCAGGCAGCGCAGCAGCGCGGCCGGCGTGATCATCTTCATGTACTTGCAGGACGCGCGATCGTTGACGGCCTGGAAGTCGATGCCCGGGGCGGCCTTGCGCAGCTGGTGCAGCATGCCGACCTCGGTGGCGACCAGGACCTGGCTCGACTGCGCCGCCTTCGCGGCGTCGATCATGCCGCCGGTGGACAGGATGTGGACCCGGTCGGCCGGGAACGCGCCCTCCCCCGCGAGATACAGAGCCGAGGTGGCGCAACCGCATTCGGGATGCACGAACAGCTCGGCATCGGGATGGGTGCGGGCCTGTTCGGTCAGTTCGTCGCCGTTGATGCCGGCGTGCACGTGGCATTCACCGGCCCAGATGTGCATGTTCTCCCGCCCGGTCACCCGCTTCACGTGGGCGCCGAGGAACTGGTCGGGCAGGAACAGCACCTCGCGGTCGGGATCGATGGAGGCGACCACGTCGACGGCATTGGACGAGGTGCAGCAGATGTCTGTCAGCGCCTTCACCGCGGCGGTGGTGTTCACATACGACACCACGAGGGCGCCCGGATGTTCGGCCTTCCACGCGCGCAGGTCGTCGGCGGTGATGGAGTCGGCCAGCGAGCAGCCCGCGCGCTGGTCCGGAATCAGCACGGTCTTGTCCGGGCTGAGAATCTTCGCGGTCTCGGCCATGAAGTGCACGCCGCAGAACACGATGGTGTCCTCGGGCGCCTCGGCGGCGATCCGCGACAGGGCCAGGGAATCGCCGACGTGATCGGCCACATCCTGGATCTCGGGTAGCTGGTAGTTGTGCGCCAGGATGGTGGCGTTGCGCTCGCGCGCCAGCCGCTTGATCTCCTGCGCCCACTCCGGCGTGGCCTCGACTCCGCCGAACCCGTCCGGACCGTCGATGACCTGCGCTGCGAATGCCTGCGTCGTCGGACCAGTGGTCGCTGTCGTCAGACTCATTGACGCCATGGCATGGCTCCTTCCTCATGCGCGCGGCACTCGCGCCACGCGCATCACCCCGGGCCGATTCGCTTCAACCCGGTTTTCGACTTACAATCGAAAACGTGGCCCATAGTAGCACCATTCACGAATCGCTCACCGCGGTGTTCCAGGTTCGTCGCTTCATGGACACCGTCACCGCAGGTCCGGGGGGTGATCACTCGGTGATTGCGAGCGAACCGGTGGATCCGCAGAGTCCGCGCGGCAATCACGGCCTCCGCACCGAACTCGGGGTGTTGCTGTGGCAGCGGGCGATGGAACCCCAGACCGGCACCTGGTCGCTACCCGGCGGCCGGCTGCGCGACGACGAGGATCTCGACACCTCCGCCCGCCGTCAGCTGGCCGAGAAGGTCGATGTACGTGAGCTGTGGCATATCGAGCAGCTGTCGGTCTTCAGCGATCCGCATCGAGTGCCCGGGGTGCGCCGCATCGCCTCGGCCTATCTGGGACTGGTGCCGCTGACCGCGGACCCGCAACTGCCCGCCGACACCCGCTGGCATCCGGTGTCGGCCCTGCCGAACATGTCGTTCGACCACGGCACCGTCGTGCATCACGCCCGCACCCGGCTGGCGGCGAAGCTCTCGTACACCAATATCGCCTTCGCCCTGGCACCTTCGTCGTTCACCATGTCGACGTTGCGCGAAATATATTGCACCGCACTGGGTTACGATGTCGACACCACCAACCTGCAACGAGTGTTGAGCCGCCGCAAGGTGATCACGCCGACCGGAGAGACCGCCGCGCCGGGTAAATCGGGTGGGCGGCCCGCGGCGGTCTATCGGTTCACCGACGACGAGATCCGCGTGACCGACGAATTCGCGGCGCTGCGACCCCCGGGGTGAACGGCTTGCACGGCGTGTTCCGGGCGATGCGTGGAGTGCGGTCCACCTCGGGTCGCGCCGTCGCGCGCCCGGATCCGACATCGTCCGGCATCGGATCGGGGGTTGCCGGCCGCTGAGCCCGAGGGCATCGACTGCCGCGTGAGCGGGCTGCGTGTGGTCGGCGCGCGGACAGGGGGCCGCCGGAACACTGCGCCGACCGCCGCCGGACGCCTGGGTCCGCGCACGGTAGCGTCGGCGGAATGGAATCGCTGATGCACCGGATTCTCGATATCGCGCCGGTGTGGGTCTATCTCACGGTCGGGCTGCTGGTGTTCGCCGAGGACGCGATCTTCGTCGGATTCGTGATTCCGGGGGAGACCGCGGCCGTCCTGGGCGGCGTGGCCGCCAGTCAGGGTCACGTCGTGCTCTGGGCGATGATCGTGCTGGTCGTGGCCGCGGCGATCATCGGCGACTCGGTGGGCTACGAGGTGGGCAAACATTTCGGCAGCCGTCTGCTCGCCGCCTCCTTCCTCGACAAACACCGCGGCCGCCTGGACAAGGCGCAGGATTTCCTCGCCCGCCGCGGCGGCTGGGCGGTCTTCCTCGGCCGCTTCACCGCCTTCTTCCGCGCGGTGATGCCCGCCCTGGTGGGCGCCTCCCGCATGCCATACCCGAAGTTCCTTTCGTTCAACGCCTTCGGCGGCATCGTCTGGGGAACGACCTTCGTGGTCCTCGGCTACGTCGCCGGCAATTCCTACGAGACGGTGGCAAAGACCGTCGGCCGCGATATGGCGATCGCGGTGGTGGTGATCGTCGTCGTGGCGCTGATCGTGTGGAAGCTGCGCGAACGACGCCAAGAGAAGAAGATCGAATCCGAATACCACGCCACCCACGACGGGCGCTGAATCCCTACCCCCGCCGATTCACCACTGCCGGTCCCGATGCTTGACCGTGCGCCGATAGGTGCGCTTGTTCGCCACCGGCTGCGCCGCAGCGGATCTGCGAAGTTCGTGGCGCCGCCGCCACGCGGTGAGATCGGGCCGCTCACTGGATTCGATTGCCGCGCAATCACTTTCCGATCGCGTCGTCATTCCTGCCATTCCTACACCTCCCCTCCTGGCTGACCGGACGCAACGGTAACTACCGTGAACCCGGATCGCCATCGAATAAATGGCGATCCGGGGGTCGAGAACGGTCACCCGCATGGGGGCCGGTACGCCCTCTGCCGCAGGTGTTCGCGCCATACCTCTTCGGTGAGTACGGATTTCGTAGTGGAGCAGATTCGGTCGACAACGTGCTGCGGGTCGAGATCCCACACCTGTGCGCTTCTGTCGCCGGCGCCACCGACCAAATGTTTCCCGTCGAGGAAGAAGTCGATGTGACCCAACATCGACTTGCCCGCCGAGACCACAGCATGGTCGACACCGTGCGGACGGTGTGGATCACTGAAGTCCCACAGCCGGACCTCGGTTCTGTCAGCGGACGCGAGTGTCTTTCCGTCCGGCGCGAACACCAACGACGCGACCATGGATGTATGCCCGCTGAGAGGGCCACCGACCAGCTTGGGCGCCCCCGGATCCGAAATGTCCCACACGCGGATCTTTTGATCATCGGCGGCGGTCACCAAGATGCGACCGTCCGGTGTGACGGCTGACGGCAGTCCAGATTCGGCGGAACCGCCCCGCACCTCGCTGACGTATCGGAGCTCGGCATGCTCGCCGATATTCCACAGGCCGACCGCCCCGCCGAGCTGGCTCACGGCGAGATATCTTCCACCCGCCACGAATTCGACGCTGAATATGTACGGGTACTTCCTGCCAGTGATAGGCATCCGTGCACTCGCCGCCGCGAACCGAGCCGGATCGGAAATATCCCACAGTTGGAACCACGTTGTGTCGGCGCTACGTCCCGCGACGACTATTCGTTCGGATCGGCCGTCGAATGCAACCGCATCAACAATCCCGTCATCGCGCCCGCCTGTCGACGGGTCAACCGGTATTCGCCCGAGCGAGGCGATCGTCTTCCCATCGCTGATATCGAACAGTTCGGGATTCGAGAAGGCATCGATCACCATGACCCTTCGAGCGTCGGAACTGATGGTCACACGGAGCGGCCCTCGCGATCCGCCCCCGTGCAGAGCGATCCGGCCGATCCGATGCGCGGTTGCCGATCCTTCCAGTGACCAGATCTCGATAGCTGGTCCGTCGAGCATAGCCACCCGATTGCTCCGTACCGCAACCACTCGGCCATGCGGCTTATCCCTCCCGACCGGGCCCGGCAGCGACCACAGCCGCACACTCCCGTCCTGTCCAGCTGTGGCAACCTCCCCTCCGCCCGGGGTGAACGACAACCCGCTCAATGCTCCCTTCACCCCCGCCAACGGCCGTCCGGCCGGCAAGGGATTGCCGATGTCGCTCACGTCCCACAGCCGCACCACTCCATTCGACTCGTCGGCGAGAACTCGACTGTCGGCGCGGAACGCCAGCGGCGCGTGCATCGTCACCTGTGCGTCCTGGAGAGGCGACGGCGCCCGCTGCGGGTGCGACGGCGCCGAGACATTCCACAACTCCACCGTCCTGTTCACTGCAACAGCGGCAGTATCACCGTCAGGACTCAAGGCGATAGAGTTGACCTTTTCGGCCAAATTTCCCTGCGGGACTGCGGGTTTCCGCACATCGTCCAGTTGCCAGATCTGTGTGTGTTTGTCGAGGGTCAGCGTGAGCGCCCGGTGCAGGTCGGCGCTGAACCTCACCATCTCGTACGAGTCCCCCGGCGCTCCCGAACGTGGGATGATCGTGCCGACCGTGACCGGGTTGTCCGGATGAGAAATATCGAACGCGTCGATTCCGCCGCTGTCAGCGGCCGTGAGCAATGTGGCGCCGTCCGCGCTCATCGTCAGCCCGCGCGCGTATCCTGCGGGGATCTCGCGTCCGAGTTGCGCGGGACGACCAGGGTGACGAACATCCCACAACCGGACGGTGTGATCTGCGCTCTTGGACGCCAGAACAGACCCCTCACGACCGAATGCGAGTTCGTACACGAAGTCGGTGTGCCCGGTAATCGGCGCGCCGAGCGAGTGCGGATGGCTGTGATCCGAAATGTCCCATAGCCGAATCGTGTTGTCGCCGCCGGAGGATGCCATTGTCGTGCCGTCGGGGCTGATGGCCACCGAATAGACCCATCCGTCGTGGCCGGGCAGCCGTGCCGCGAGGGGCATGGTCTGCGTGTTCACCATCCGGGCACGAGCCCCCGGATCATCGCGATTCATCCGGTACGCCACCAGATCCAACTGCGCCGACAGCGACGGATCCGAGCCCTCCACTCGATCCGCCTCGGCCAGCACCGAACGGAACACGGCGTTGTCCCGTTCGTGGGAGGCGTTGTGGCTCTGGACGAATGCGACACCGGCGAGGGCGAGCGAGACCACGGTCAGCACGGCCAGCGCCGACCTTCGTGCCGTCGCGCGGCGCTGTGCGCGCTTGCGGGCCGACTCCGAGGCGCCCAGGAATTCCGCCGCCACCGGACCGAGGGCGGCGTTGCGGGCGTGGTCGCGCATCGTGGTCAGACGTGCTCCGCGATACAGCAGCGACGGGTCTCGGTCGTGCTCCGCCCAGTCGGCGGCATCGGTGTGCAGGCGTTGGCGTTCCAGGTAGCCGACGCGGTCGTCGTCGATCCAAGAGCGCAGGCGGGGCCAGGCGTCCAGGACGATTTCGTGGGTGAGGTAGGCGGTGTCGGCGTCGAGGGTGATCAGGCGGGTGCGGGCCAGGGCGTCGAGGGCCGCGTCGGCGGCTTCGACTGTGCGGGTGAGCAATTCGGCGCGCGAGACCTTACGGCGGGTGTCGCGGGAGTCGTCACCGACCGCGACCAGGCCGAGCAGCACCTGTTTACCCACGGCGCGCTGGAGGTCGGTGAGGTCGTTCCATGCCTGTTCGGCGGTGGCCGCGACCGAGCCGAGCACTCCCCCGGCGGCTCGGTAGCCCTCGATCGTCAGCCGGGAGCCGTCGCGGCGCTCCCACACCGCCTCCATCACATGGGACACCAGCGGCAGCGCACCCGGGTCGTAGCTTCGGCGGTCCCCTCCGCCGCCGAGGCCACACAGCTCGCTGATCACCAGTTCCTCGAGGCCGGATTCCAGTTTGTATCCGGCCATTTCGGCGGGGCGGGTGATGGCGTCGGCCAACTCGTCCAGCCGCATCGGGCCCAGCAGATAGCTGCGATGTTTCAGCGCGTCTTCCAGAACGGGCTCGTCCAGGCAACGCGCGTAGAAGTCCGCCCGGATCGCGGCGACGACCGCCACCGGGGCATGTTCGTTCGCGACGGCCAGATGTTCCAGCACCGCAAGGAATTCGGCACGCGCGCGCTCCTCCCGGCACAGCGTGAACAGTTCCTCCAGCTGGTCGACCACCAATATCCGCCGCCCGGCCGATGCCCATCGGGCGACAGCATCGGGTACCGAACCCACCAGATCGACCTCGGAGCCGACCGCGACCTGCCGCGCACCCGTCGGCGGGTGCGCAGGTGACACCGGTTGTCCCGGTTCGGGTTCGGACCGGTCGGACTCTCCGCCCGGTGACGAGCCCGTCAGGTCCGGACGTCCTGTCTCCGCGGCGGTGTCACGGCGATCGGCGATATCGGGCGGAATCGACGAGACGCCCTGGGAATCCACCGCCGCGAGCAACGCCCGCATCGGATCCGGGCCGGGTGTCATGGTGGCGATCGCCCATGCGGGATCCGAATCGGTCAGGGCCGGAAGCACTCCCGCATGCAGCAGGGAGGATTTACCAGCCCCGGAGGCGCCGACGAGAACCACAAGTCCGCCGTCGCCCGCAGCGGTGGTGCGGATCAGGCCGACCAGGTCCGCCGTATGCCGGGCGCGACCGAAGAAGACGTCGACGTCCTCGGATCGGTACGACGCCAGACCGAGATACGGGCAGACGACATCGGCCGCTTCGGAATTCGGATCCCAGTCGTTCGAATCGGTCCACAGTTGTTGCCACTGGTGCAGATCCAGCAGCGACGGGGTCACCGGAAGGCTGGATTTGCGGGCCTCGTCGATCAGGGTGAGCAGCACCGGCAGCAGGGATTCGAAGCGCGCGGGCACATTCCGGCCCGCCTTCCAATCGCTGAGGCGCTGCACCGACACCGGAGACTTCTGTCCCGGGCCGCGGGTGGCGCGCATCCGCGCCTCGGCTGCCGCCGCGACCCGTCGCAGCGTGGGATTGCCGGCGGCGGCGAACAGTTCCGCGAAGCGTTGGGAGAAAAGAGTTCTCGGCGAGGATCGGGGCCGTCCCCGCCGCGGCGGTGCGGATTCCACGGGTACCTCCTGCACAGTCGGTGATCGTTCGGACACTGTGCAGCTTCGCGGGCCCACCCGGCCGGGAGCCGTAGGATATGACGAAAGCCGTGGTAGGGGCCAATAATTCGAATTCCGGACCGGATATTCGCACGGTCCCGAAACCCCCGATCCACCCGCCGGCCCCCTCCCCACAGTGCCGGATTCAGGCTACCCACCGACGGCAGGAGTCATATCCCCCGCAACCGTCCGCAGACCGAACCGGCTGTCGCCGCATCGATCTCACCGACGCGGGCCGAACCCGGGCGCGCGTCTCCGGAGCCGTCCCGAGCGCAACACCCGCGGCGCGAACGACTCAGCGCTGGGAGTCGGCGTTCTGATACGACCCGGGTCGATGGTAGGGCCCGTAGGTCACCTCGGACAGCGGGGTGCGGGGTGCGGGTTCCAGCGGTTCACCGCGTCCGCTTCCCAGGTCCTCGGAGGTGCTCAGCGCCGAGAGCAGGAGCACGACCAGTCCGGCGACCAGCGGCTGCAGCAGCAGCGCGGTCCAGCCTTCGACGGTGGGCGCGAGTTCCACGACGGTGTGCACGGGCGGGTTGTGGGAGCGGGGGTGGATCCAGCGCGCGACCTGTTCGCCGAACCACGACATCACCCAGGCTCCGGCCAGCGAACCGATCAGCAGACTCACCAGCATGATCGGCCCGCGCATCGCGCGCCGGCGCCACACCGCGGCGGCGCTCAGCAGTCCGGTCACCAGGCCGACGCAGGCGAAGATCGCCACCGCGTCGAAGCGGTGCGCACTTTCCCCGGTGAGTGCCATACCGCTACCGGGTTCGACGACGAAGACCTTCTCGGTCGGTGCGAGCATGGCCCACACTCCGCCGCCGATGATGCTGACCACCAGCACCGCCGCGACGATCCACAGCGCCGCGCGCAGCTCGCGCGGTGCGGGAGAGGCTGCGGCGGCGCCGCGGGAGGTCATCAGCGATGGTCCAGGCTGTGGGAATCGATCACCCCGTGCCGCGAGCATTTCGCCCACCAGCCGTCCGGACTCACCTGCACGATCATCCGGCGACCGCACTGCTCGCAGAAGCGCGGCGGTTCCAGGCCCAGGGCCGCGGCCGCCGGCACCGGATCGTCGAGGCCCACGACGATCCGCTTCCCGGTGTACGGGTTGTAGCGCTCTTGCATATCAGGCTGTGGCATCTGGACCACCATTCGCGAAACCCCTCATGAAGTGCAGCTCTCCAGCTGCTCGACAATACCCGAACCGCCGCGGCCGCGAGCGCTCAGAGGGTCTCGTTGAGCGCCTTGATCGGCATCTTCAGATCGGTGAGCAGGTCCAGGTCCGCTTCGGCGGGACGGCCCAGCGTGGTCAGGTAGTTGCCGACGATCACGGCGTTGATGCCACCGAGAATGCCCTGCTTGGCGCCCAGGTCGCCGAGGGTGATCTCCCGGCCGCCCGCGAAACGCAGGATGGTGCGCGGCAGCGCGAGCCGGAACGCGGCGACGGCGCGCAGCGCATCGGCCGCGGGCAGCACCTCGAGGTCACCGAACGGGGTGCCCGGGCGCGGGTTGAGGAAGTTCAGCGGAACCTCGTCGGGCTCCAATTCGGCCAGGTTGGCAGCGAATTCGGCCCGCTGCTCCAGGGTTTCGCCCATGCCGAGGATGCCGCCGCAGCACACCTCCATACCGGCCTCGCGCACCATGCGCAGGGTGTCCCAGCGCTCCTCCCAGGTGTGGGTGGTGACCACGTTCGGGAAGTGCGAGCGCGAGGTCTCGAGGTTGTGGTTGTAGCGGTGCACGCCCATCGCGGCGAGCTGATCGACCTGTTCCTGGTTCAGCATGCCCAGCGAGCAGGCGACCTGGATGTCGACCTCGTTGCGGATGGCCTCGACGCCGGCGGCGACCTGCGCCATCAGCCGCTCGTCCGGACCGCGCACGGCGGCGACGATGCAGAATTCGGTGGCGCCGGTCTTGGCGGTCTGCTTCGCGGCCTCGACCAGGCTCGGGATGTCGAGCCAGGCGGCGCGCACCGGCGACTGGAACAGGCCCGACTGCGAGCAGAAGTGGCAGTCCTCGGGGCAGCCGCCGGTCTTGAGCGAGATGATGCCCTCGACCTCGACCTCCGGGCCACACCACTTCATCCGCACCTCGTGCGCGAGCTCCAGCAGCGCCTCGAGCTGGTCGTCGCCCAGGCGCAGCACCTCGAGGGTCTGCTCCTGAGTCAGTCCGACGCCACGTTCGAGAACCTGCTCGCGCGCGGTGGCCAGAATGTCGGTCTTCACGGGTGCCTGCGTCACAGCACGAATCCCTTCCTCCGGCCGATGCGGCCGTGCAACTTGAACGGTGTTCAGGCTAGGGTAGCGGGGTCAGTGAGTCAAAACACGCGAGGGGTAGAAGTGCAGCTACATCGGGCGGATGTGATCGACGGCGCCATCGCCATCCTCGATCAGTACGGGCTCGCCGATCTGACCATGCGCCGCCTCGCCACCGCTCTGCACGTGCAGCCGGGGGCGCTGTACTGGCATTTCCCGAACAAGCAGGCGCTGCTCGGCGCGGTCGCCGACCGCATCCTCACCCCGATGGAGGAACCGGTCGCCGCCGCGGACTGGCCGGGCCAGATCAGCGAACTGGCGCATCGGCTGCGGTCGTGTCTGCTGGCCTATCGCGACGGCGCGGAGGTGGTCTCGGCCACCTACGCCTCCCGCCTGACCACCAGCAAGGGCCGGGAACGCTTGGCCAGTGCGATGATTCGCGGCGGCATGACCCACGAGGAGGCCGATCTGGCGGCCTACACGCTGCTGTACTACGTCCTCGGCGAGACGGTGGACGAGCAGTCGCGGATGCAGATGGACTCCGCGGGCGCGCTGGCGGAGGAGGATTCCCCGCTCTACGAGAACACCTCGGCCACCGAGCGATTCGACTTCGGGTTGCAACTGTTCGTGGGCGGAGTGCTGCATCTGCTCGGGAGCCGGGTGCGCTAGCCGGACATTTCGGACGGTAGTATTCGGGACCGTCATCCCCGGCGGCGCGGGAATCCGGTGAGAATCCGGAACGGTCGCGCCACTGTGACCGTGGGCGGGCGCCGACGTGCGGACCGCTGCGGGAGTCAGACCTCGGTCGCCGGGCACTGCTCTGAAGAGGTCGCGTGATGCCTGTGGAGTTCCGGCGATGAATCGCGTCCGGACAACGATCGTCGTCCCCGTGACACTGGCGGCGCTGCTCGTCGCCATGGTGGTGGCGACCGCGTGTGGCGCCGAGCCGCTTCCGATCCCGGCGGTGCTCGAGGTGCTGGGCGGACATCTGGGCGGCTCCGGTGCGGTCGATTCCGCCTTCGACACCATCGTGTGGCAGTTGCGGGTGCCGCGCACGATCCTGGCCGCGGTGGTCGGTGCGGGCCTGGCGCTCGCCGGGGCCGCCATGCAGACATTGGTGCGCAATCCCCTGGCCGATCCGTATCTGCTCGGTGTGTCCTCGGGCGCGGGAGTGGGCGCGGCGGCCGTGATCACGTCGGGGTTGTTCGCCGGCGCCGGAATCTGGGCGCTGTCGGGCGGCGCGCTCGCCGGCGCCTTGACGGCGGCGGCCACGGTGTTCGCGATCGCGATGGCGCAGGGCGGGTTGACGCCACTGCGCCTCGTCCTGACCGGAACCGTGCTGGGATCGGCGTTTTCGGCGCTGAGCAGCTACCTCATCTTCCGCAGCGCCGACCCGAAGGCCGCGCAGTCGGTGCTGTTCTGGCTG
This sequence comes from Nocardia kruczakiae NBRC 101016, assembly GCF_001612965.1. Lineage (GTDB taxonomy): Bacteria > Actinomycetota > Actinomycetes > Mycobacteriales > Mycobacteriaceae > Nocardia > Nocardia kruczakiae. Next base: position 59,770 of record NZ_BDBL01000007.1, on the reverse strand, counting down.
CTCGGCAGCCTGGCCGGAGCCGATTGGACACGAATCGCGGTACCCGCCACCGTCGTTGCGCTCGCGGCGGCAACTCTGCTGGCCGTACACGGGTGGCTCGACGCGTTGAGCGTCGGCGCCGAGACCGCCGCATCGGTGGGAGTGCCGGTGCGGGCCCTGCGATACGGGTTGTTCGTCGGACTGGCGATCCTGGTCGGCGTCCTGGTGGCGGTGTCCGGCGGGATCGGCTTCGTGGGGTTGGTGGTACCGCATGCGGCGCGGATGCTGGTGGGCTCCACCCATCGGCGGTTACTGCCGGTCGCGGCGCTGTGCGGTGCGCTGTTCCTGGTCGTGGCCGACGCGGCGGCACGAGTTCTCGTGCGGCCCACCGAAATTCCGGTGGGTGTGCTCACCGGGCTGATCGGCGCGCCGGTGTTTCTGCTGCTGATGGGCCGGCGGCGTTACCGGTTCGGTGCGGCATGAACGGGCCTGCGCCGCAGTTCCCGGCGGACGGAGGCGTCCCGGCCGCCCCGTCGGCACCTGTCCCCTCGCCCCCGCTCGCCGCTGAGCGCTCGCCGGAAACGGTCGCCGCCACACTACGGGTAGAGCACCTGACGTGCGGGCCGCGCGGCGCAGTGGTACTGGCAGATGCCGACTTCGACGTCCGTCCCGGTGAGGTGGTCGGCGTCGTCGGACCCAACGGCGCCGGAAAGTCCACGCTGCTACGCACCATCGGCGGACTTCTGCGCCCGCGCCGAGGCCGCGTCCTGGTGAATGGCAGTGCGCTGCATGCCCTCCCGGCGCGACGCCGCGCTCGAACGGCCGCCATGGTCGGGCAGGACGACCAGCCGCCGGCGGATCTGTGCGCCGGCGACGTGGTGGCGCTGGGCCGCACGCCGTATCTGCCGCCGTGGGGCGCGGGCAGTCCGGCCGAACGCCGCGCGATCGGCGAGGCCTTGGCGGCTGTCGATCTCGACGGATTCGCCGATCGCCCGGTGTGGCGGATGTCCGGGGGTGAGCGGCAGCGGGTGCTGCTGGCCCGGGCCCTGGCGCAGGCGAGCCCGCTGCTGCTGCTCGACGAGCCGACCAATCACCTGGACATCACCCACCGGCTCGCGCTGCTGGATCTGGTTCGGGGACTGGGCCGCACCGTCGTGGTCGCCCTGCACGACCTGACCCTGGCCGACCGCTACTGCGACCGGGTGCTGGTCGTGCACGACGGATCCGCCTCGGACCTGCGGGCTCCGCGAGAAGCGTTGAGTTCGGAGGTTCTCGCCACGGTCTTCGGGGTGCGGGCAGCGCGCGTGCGACATCCGGAGACAGGCGCGACACATCTTCTGCTGGAACCGAATACGGAGGCATAGACGTTATGCGACTTCTGCGATGGCTCGCCGTCGCTTCGACCGTCGCGTCCTTGGTGGCGTGTGGCCCCGCGCAGACCTCCGACGGCAATCTGACCCTCACCAATTGCGGTGAGCAGGTGCGGTTTCCGGCTCCGGCGCAGCGCATGTTCGTCAACGACACCAATATGGTCGCGATGACGCTGGCCTTGGGCGCACAGGATTCGGTCGCCGCGGTGGCCGGTCTGCAACAGGATGTCGCGACCCTGCGGCGGCACTACGGTGACGTCGTCGATCGGTTGGACAATGTCGCGCCGAGCTCGCCGTCCCGGGAGACGGTGCTGGCCCGGCGCCCCGATGTGATGGTGGCCGGCTGGAACTACGGCTACAGCGAGGCCACCGATCTCACACCGGATACGCTGCGCGCCAACGGTATCGCGCCCTACATCCTCACCGAGAGCTGCCGACCGCACGCCGGTCAGCGGCAACGCGGCACCGTCGAACCGTGGGCGGCGCTGCGCGCGGATCTGTCGAATCTGGGCGCGATCACCGGACACTCCGACCGGGCCACCGCCCTCGTCGCCGACATCGATACCCGCCTCCAGCGCTTGCGCGCCGCACCGCGGGCCGCCACACCGCCAACCCTGTTCGTCTTCGACACCGCGAGCGAAACCATCTTCTCCAGCGGCAGATTCGGCGGGCCTCAGGCCGTCCTCGAGGCCGCCGATGCCCGCAACGCCCTCGACGACGTGGCCGACACCTGGACGGCGGTGTCGTGGGAACGCCTGGCCGCCGCCGACCCGGACGCCCTCGTCTTCGTCGACTACCCGGGGCAGAGCTTCGCCCAGAAGGTGGAGGCCCTGCGCGCCAAACCCGGCATCAACCGGCTGCGCGCGGTGACCGAGCAACGCTTCCTCAACCTGCCCTATGTGCTCTGGACGTCGAGCCCGCTCAACATCGACGCCGCCGAGCAGGTGCGGGCACAACTCGAACGGTGGAACATGCTGCCGCCCTCGGATATTCGCCCGGCATTCGACGACGCCGTGCGTTGAACCGCGCGCCGGATCACGGCATACCCATGGTCTGCTCGGAGTGCACCAGCCCGATGAACGGCACGATCTGCTGCGCGATCACCGTGTTGTATTCGCGCGGATGCTGGCGCGGATCGGCATGCCCGGTGCTGCGGGTCAGCACCACCAGGAGTGTGCCGTCGACACCGCCGACGGTGTCGATCAGCGTGCGATGGGTGTATTCGTCGTCCACGACGGAATCCCGGTACGGATCGTGCGGGCGAATGAAGACGACGGCCGGGCGGGCCTTGCCGGACGCGGGTTTCGCCAGCGCGTGCAGGTCGTCGATCGCGCCGCTGGCGACGATGGCCTTGAATTGATCCTCGATGAGGCCGTTGCTGGCGGCATCGGTGTTGAAGATCTTCTGGCGCAGCACATCGGTGACCGTTCGGCCCAGCGCCCCCGTCCGGATTCCCGGCGGATCGGAGCCGTAGTCGATGAACTGGTCACGGCGGGAATAGGTTTCCGCCAGCAGCCGCAGCCCCCGGCTCTCCCGCGTGCCGGGGAACCAACCGAACCAGCGCAGCAGATCCTCACCCTGGTCGCGGCTTTCCGGCCGCACCGCGGCCAGGTTGACCGGCGTGCAATCCAGGATCACCCCGGACAGAGTGCGCGTGCTGTGGGTGTGGATGTGCTTGGCGATCTCGAGTGCGATCACCCCGCCCATGCTGTGGCCGACCAGCACCACCTTGTGGATGCGGGCGGCCTCGGTGACGCGGATGATCAGGTCGCTGATGACCTTGGTGTCGATACCGGTGTTGTCATAGCGCACCGCCCACACCGAACCCAGCTGCCGCAGTGAGGGCAAGGAGCGCGCGGTGTCGGAGGCATCGAGCGAACCCAGGCCGACGAGGTCGAAGACCGCGGTATCGCGTTCGCTCGCGGCGGCCGGGCCCGAGATGGGCAGCACCGCGGGATCGGTGCGCGCCAGCCGTGCCTGCTCGGGGGAAACGTCGTAGTGCCAGTACTGCGCGAACACGACGAGGACGACGATCGGGACCAGCGCCGCCCGCAGCAGCACGCGCCGCGTCCGCCCCAGCGTCCGCCAGCGGTGCCCTGCACGGGTTTCGGTCAGCCGGGCCCGCCGTCGCGCATCGTCGTAATCCGCGACCGTGGAAGGGTGCCGATCTCGCATGGACATCCCTACCCACTGTAAGGGCCTTCGCGACCGGCGCATCCGTCCCGCGACGCGGCCCGGTCATATCCGATATCGATTACCCCTGGTCGTCGAGGAGATGGCGGGGTGCGGCCTGACGCCACGAATCCAGGATGATCGCCTCCAATTCGGCCCGGTCGTCCAGCGCGGCCAGCCGGGCGCGCACCCATGCGTTACCGGCCTCGTGCGCGGCGATCCAGAATTTCCCGGGTTCGGCCACGACCAGTTCGTCGCGGTCGACGATCGGGCAGCGCACCGCCATCGAGGTCTCGGCCTCGGGCAGGGTCAGAAACAGCTTGCCCGCGACCCGGAAAGTGGGCATCCCCCAGGCGAATTGCTCCGACGTCTCCGGCAGCGACAAGGCATAGTCGCGGGCATCCTCCCCGGTTGCGCTCATGCCCAGCATCCTGCCAGGCACCACCGACAGGAATCGGGGTGTGGCCACGGATATCGCGCCGGCCCTCGATTCGCCTGCCCGGCAGGCGGTGGACGGTCCGAATTCGCGAGGCCGCCCGGCGCCCGATCCGGCGGCGAGGTAGGGCTCAGCCGAGGTAGCGCCGACTCCAGTCCGCGTGGAACCATCCGGACGCGGTGTCGGTGAATCGCTCGGGCGACCACTGCCCGGCGCCCTCGGGAATCACCCCGACCACCTCGACACCGGTGACCTCCGGCAAGTCGGTGCGGTTGCATTCGGAGGCGAGATCCGGTGCGCTCGGCCAGGATCCGATGACCAGTCCCGCACACCGCACACCGGCGGCGGCGAGGGCGCGGGTGGTGAGTTCGCTGTGGTTGAGTGTGCCCAGTCCCGCGGCCGCCACCACCAGCACCGGTGCGGCCAATTTCTGTGCCAGCTCGAGCAGCGTGAACTCCCCGACCCGGACCAGCAGGCCGCCCGCGCCCTCGATCAGGGTGAGGTCGGCATCGGCCAGCGAGTCGATGCCTGCCACCGTCTCACCGAGGGTGAGCAGCGGTTGCCCGCAGCGGCGGGCGGCGGTGTCGGGGGCCAGCGGTTCGGGATAGCGGGCCAGTTCGAGCGTGCGGGTCACACCCGCCAGCCGCTCGATCACCGCGAGGTCGCCCGCTTCGCCCGGAGCCACGCCGGTCTGTGCCGGTTTGCACACCGCGACCGTGCGCCCGGCCGAACGCGCCGCCGCGGCCAGCGCGGCCGTGACGACGGTCTTCCCGACATCGGTCGAGGTGCCCGTCACGATCAACCTGCTCATAGCGCCTCGCTCCTCCATTCCTCGTATCACTCAGGCGGCCCGCGGATCCCGCGCCGCGGTCAGCACCTCGTCCAGCACCGTGGCGATGGTCTCCATCTCGGCATCGGTGAGGTCGGCACGCGCGGTCAGCCGCAGCCGCGAGGTGCCTTCCGGCACCGACGGCGGCCGGAAACAACCCACGCTCAGACCGCGTGCCCGACACTGCTGCGCGGCGTCGTAGGCGACCTGCGCCTGCCCCAGCACCACCGAGACGACCGCCGAATCCGGTTGCGGCACACCGGCGATGCGGGCGATATCGGCGGCCCGGGTGAGCACTCGCCCGCCCAGCTCCGGTTCCTTGCGCAGCAACCGCAACGCCGCGTGGGCGGCGCCCACCGCGGCGGGCGCCAATCCGGTGTCGAAGATGAAGGTGCGCGCGGTATCGATGAGGTGGGCGCGTACCCGCTCGTCGCAGAGCACGATTCCGCCTTGCGCCGCAAGCGCTTTCGACAGAGTGGCGGTGACGATCAGATCCGGTTGCCCGGCCAGGCCGAGTTCCTGCACCAGGCCGCGTCCACCGTCGCCGCGCACGCCGATGCCGTGTGCCTCGTCGACGATCAGCACCGCACCGTTCGCGCGCACCACCCGATGCAGGTCGGTCAGCGGCGCCAGGTCGCCGTCGGCGCTGAACACCGAATCGGTGAGCACCAGCGCCCGCTCCTCCGTCCGCTGCGACAGCAGCCGGTCGACGGCCTCGACATCGCGATGCGGCGCGATCTCCACCCGCGCCCGCGAGAGCCGGCAGGCGTCGACCAGCGAGGCATGACTGCCGGCGTCGGAGACCACCAGCGCGCCGCGACCGGCCAGTGCGGTGACGACACCGAGGTTGGCGGCATACCCGGAGGCGAAGACCAGGCCCGCCTGCGCTCCCACGAAGTCGGCCAGGTCGGACTCGAATTCCTCGTGCGCGACGGTGGTGCCGGTGACCAGCCGCGATCCGGTCGCGCCGGCGCCCCAGGTCCGGACCGCCTCGACCGCGCCCGCGATCACCTCGGGGTGGCGCGACAGGCCCAGGTAGTCGTTGGAGGCGAGGTCGATGAGATCGCTGTGCGCCGGTCGCGCCCGCAACTGCCGCCGCAGCCCGGCGCGCACCCGGTCACCCGCACGCTCGTCCAACCAGCTCAACGGATCCTCGTTCACAGCTCGGAAGCATACTTGAACGCCGTTCAGGACGCCTGCGCCGGGTGCGTTCCACCGTTCCCGCCGCAGGTGGCGAACCGTCAGGCCGGTGGCGTCCAGTCGAGGGCGCGTGCGAAGGCGCGCGGCATCGCCCAGCCGGGCATCAGCCGCAACGCGGTGTCGCGGGCACGCACCGCGGGTGTCCACGACCATTGCGCGACCGTGCCGATCCGCCGGGAACGATGGGCGAGGGCCCGGGTGCGCGGGCGACGCCGCGCGTCGTAGCGGCGCAGCGCGTCGTCGATCTCGCCGTTGTCGAGCAACGCGGCCAGGGTGACCGCATCCTCGAGGGCGAGGTTCGCGCCCTGGCCCATGTTCGGCGTCATGGCGTGTGCGGCGTCGCCGAGCAGCGCGACGCGTCCGCGGACGAACGTCGGCAGATCGGGCAGATGGTAGATGTCGTGGCGCATCACCGAATCCGGCGACACCGCGCCCAGCAGTCGCGGAACCGGATCGGGCCACGCGCCGAAACGCCGTCGCACTTCGGCGAATTCGCCGTCGGGTGCGCGCTCGCCTTCGGCCGCGTTCACCGCGCCGAACATGTACACCCGCTGGTCGGCGAGCGGGACGATGCCGAAAATCTCACCGCTGCCCCAGATCTGGCCGCCCTGGCGAAGGCCGGGCAGCGGTTCGGTGATCATTCGCCACGCGGTGTATCCGGCGTAGCGGGGTGGGCGGGCGTGGGGGCAGACCGCGGTCCGCACGACGCTGCGCAGGCCGTCGGCACCGATCACGAGATCCGCCGTCTCCGCTCCCCCGGCGTGCAGGACGCGCACCGGCGGGTCTTCGATGTCGACCCCGGTGACGGTGACTCCCAGGCGCAGACGGTCCTCGCCGAGCGCCGTACACAGGATGTCGAACAGGTCCGCGCGATGGACCGCCACCACCGGGCCGTACCGGTCGGCCACTTTCTCGGTGTCGGTGCGGGTCAGCCAGCGGCCGGAGCGGTCGCGGATTCCACCCTCGGTCTCGGCCATCGCGCGCGAGCGCACCTGCGCGCCCACGCCGATCGCATCCAGCGCGCGTAACCCGTTGGGCCACAAGGTCAGTCCCGACCCGACCTCGCCGACGGCGGCGGCTCGCTCCCAGACCTGGACGTCGTGTCCGCGCCGATGCAACGCGATCGCGGCGGCCATACCGCCGATTCCCCCGCCGACGACGATCACTCGCAGTGCCCGCATTCCCCACTCCTCGGCTCCTAGGCGTCGGAGTCCAGCCAAACACACCGCGCACACCGCCGCAGGTCAGCCGCCGATGCGCGCATGTGCCAGCCGGCACAGATCCACCGGTTGCAGCGCATCGGTGCGTTCCCACCAGCCCGCCGGCACGGCCGCTCGGTGGCTGATGTGCTCGACCGTGGTGAACCCGTACCGGCGCAGGACGTCGTCGAGAGCTTCCGGGGTGAAGGTGCTCAGCCACGGTTCACCCTGTGCGCTGGTGACGGGCTGGACGGATTCGGCGTAGGCGTGCCCGTTGCCGTCGCGCAGTGCCGGATCGAGCATGTACTCCATCACCAGTTCCGACCCCGGGGCCAGACCGGCCAGGGCGGCCAGCGCGGCGCCGATCGCCTCGGCGGTGAGATACATGCTGACTCCGAGCCAGCTGACCACCGCGGGACGTTCACGGTCGAATCCGGCATCCGTCAATTGCCGTGGCAATTCGTCGTGTTCGAAATCGACGGGTACGAAACTCACCTCGCCGACCGGCTGGATATCGCCGATGGCGAGGATTTCCCTTTTCCACCGCTGGGTGCCGGGATGGTCGACCTCGAATATCCGGATGCCTTCGGCCGGACCGCGATATCCGAAACTGTCGAGTCCCGCACCGAGAACGACATATTGCGCCGCGGCCGATTCGGCGAGGCGCTGTTCGACCCAGTGGCTGCGCACCGTCGCCTGCGCCCGGACCGCGGCGAGCAGCGGATGGTCGCCGTGGTGCAGGTGGTAGCCGATGAGCTCTTCGGCATGTGGGCCGAGCAGGGCGGAGGCCATGGTGTCGCGGAACAGATAGGGCTCGCTGTCGATCAGCAGGTGGGCCGCGCGGGCCGCGGCCGCCATCATCGCCGTGCGACTGGGTTCGGTGCCGATCATCGAATTCCCTTTCACCGTCCTGCGGACCCGGTGGATATGACCGGGCGAATGCCGATGATAGACAGGAATTTTCGCGCTCGCCGTTACCATATCACACGAAAATAAATATCCGATATACGACAAAGGGCGGGTAGGAAGGGAATTCGGCTCACCCCGCCGCGGCGGTGGCGACGACGCCGGCGGCGATGCGCGCGATATCGTCGGCGCTGCTGATGAACGGCGGCATGGTGTACACCAGATTGCGGAACGGCCGCAGCCACACGCCGGCCTCGACGGCGGCGCGGGTCGCGGCGACCATATCGATCGAATGGTCGAGTTCGACCACCCCGATCGCGCCGAGCACCCGCACATCCACCACACGCGGATTGTCCTGCGCGGCAGCGAGTCCCGATTTCAGACCCGCCTCGATCGCGGCGACCTCGCCCGCCCAGTCCCGCGAGAGCAGCAGTTCGACGGAGGCCACCGCGACCGCACAGGCCAGCGGATTGCCCATGAAGGTGGGCCCGTGCATGAGCCCACCGTGCGCCGCGCTGACGGTCTCGGCGATGCGGGTGGTGCACAGTGCTGCGGCCAGGGTCATATATCCGCCGGTGATGGCCTTGCCCACGCACATCACGTCGGGCACCACCCCGGCGGCGTCGGCGGCGAAAAGCGTTCCGGTGCGGCCGAATCCGGTGGCGATCTCGTCGAAGACCAGCAGTACGCCGTGCTCGTCGCACAACCGGCGCAGCTCGTTCAGGTAGCGCGGATGATGAAAACGCATCCCGCCCGCGCCCTGCACGACGGGCTCGACGATCACCGCCGCGGTCTCGTGCGCGTGTGCGGCCAGCAGCCGATCCAGTTCCGCGACGTAGGCGGGATCGAAGTCGACCGGCGGTACGGGCGCGAAGATCTGCTCGGCCAGCACATCTGTCCACAGCGAGTGCATGCCGCCCTCGGGATCGCACACGCTCATCGGAGTGAAGGTGTCACCGTGATACCCACCGCGCCAGGTGAACAGCCGCCGCTTGCCGGGCTGTCCGAGCGCCCGCCAGTACTGCAGGCACATCTTGGCGGCGACCTCGACCGACACCGAGCCCGAATCGCAGAGGAACACCTTGTCCAGACCGTCGGGAGTCAGCTCTACGAGCAGCTGCGACAGTCGCACCGCCGGCTCGTGGGTGAGCCCGCCGAACATGACATGACTCATCCGCCGCGACTGCTCGACCAGCGCGGCGTCCAGCACCGGATGCCGATACCCGTGGACCGCCGCCCACCACGAACTCATCCCGTCGACCAGTTCGCGGCCGTCGGCGAGGGTCAGGCGGGTGCCCGCGGCCGAGGCGACGACCAGCGGTTCGGTGCTCGCGGGGAAGCCCCCGTAGGGATGCCACACATGGGCGGCGTCGAGGGCGGTGATCTGGTCGGCTGTCAGGGCCACGCGGATCCCTTCACGAGACGGTCTTGAACGCTGTTCAAGTTAGCACCGCGACGAATCACGTCGGCACGGGGACCGCGACTACGGCGCGACCGATCTACCAGCGCGCCGGATTCGAACTCGTCGATTTCGGGCCGCACCACAGTTTCGGCGCCGACCTCGTCGGCCGGACGTGGCGGCGCGGCCTGCGGTAACAACGGCGCCATCGATAGCCACCGGATTACCGGCCGGGCACGACCCGGCCCACCCGCACCGGCGACTCCGGCGCGACGGTTACTGTCGATACATGGTTCGGCCCGATACATCCGGTGAGATGACGCCTCTCGGTGTCTGGCCGGGCGCCGCCTATCCGCTGGGCGCGACCTACGACGGGGCCGGTACCAACTTCTCGGTGTTCTCCGAAGTTGCCGAACAGGTCGAGCTGTGCCTGATCGATCGCGCGGGCGGTGAGCACCGCATCCCGCTCGACGAGGTCGACGGGTACGTCTGGCACGCCTATCTGCCCACCGTCGCCCCCGGCCAGCGCTACGGGTTCCGCGTGCACGGCCCCTACGATCCCGCCCGCGGATTGCGCTGCGACAGTAGTAAATTACTGCTCGACCCCTACGGCAAGGCCTTCGCGGGCCGGTTCGCCACCGACGCCACCCTGCACACCTACGGCGCGGATACGCTGGGGCACACCATGACCGGTGTGGTGGTCAACCCGTACTTCGACTGGGGCGGCGACCGCCCGCCGCGGCGGCCCTATCACGAAACCGTCATCTACGAAGCCCACGTGAAGGGGCTGACGATGACGCATCCGGCGATTCCGCAGCGACTGCGCGGCACCTACTCGGGTATCGCGCATCCGGCGATCATCGACCACCTGCTGGCGCTCGGGGTCACCGCCATCGAGCTCATGCCGGTCCACCAGTTCCTGCACGATCGAATCCTGCTCGACCGCGGCCTGCGAAACTACTGGGGATACAACAGTTTCGGCTATCTGGCGCCGCACCACGAGTACGCCGCCGACCCACGCGCCGGGGCCGCGGTCACCGAATTCAAGGCGATGGTCCGGGCACTGCACAGCGCCGGCATCGAGGTGATCCTCGACGTGGTCTACAACCACACCGGCGAGGGTAATCACCTCGGGCCGACGATCGGCCTGCGCGGGATCGACAACGCGGCGTACTACCGTCTGGCCGAAGACGATCCGGCGCACTATATGGACTACACCGGTACCGGCAACAGCCTCAACGTGCGCCACCCGCACACGTTGCAGCTGATCATGGATTCGCTGCGGTACTGGATTCTCGATATGCACGTCGACGGCTTCCGCTTCGATCTGGCGGCCACGCTGGCGCGCGAATTGCACGATGTGGACCGGCTTTCCACCTTCTTCGACCTGGTGCAGCAGGATCCGGTGGTCAGTCAGGTCAAACTGATCGCCGAGCCGTGGGATGTCGGCGAGGGCGGCTACCAGGTCGGGAACTTCCCCGGCCTGTGGACCGAGTGGAACGGCAAATACCGCGACACCGTGCGCGACTACTGGCGCGGCCGACCGGCGACCCTGGGCGAATTCGCCTCGAGGTTCACCGGCAGTTCCGACCTGTACGAGGCCACCGGCCGCCGACCGGGTGCGAGTATCAACTTCGTCACCGCCCACGACGGCTTCACGCTGCGTGATCTGGTGTCCTACAACGATAAACACAATCACGCCAACGGCGAGGACAATCGCGACGGCGAGGACTACAACCGGTCCTGGAACTGCGGGATAGAAGGTCCCACCGACGATCCGGAGGTGTGTGCGCTGCGAGATCGCCAGAGCCGCAACATGATCGCCACCCTGGCGCTGTCGCAGGGCACACCCATGCTGCTGCACGGCGACGAGATCGGGCGCACGCAGCAGGGCAACAACAATGCCTACTGCCAGGATTCGCCGGTGTCCTGGATGGATTGGGGCGCCGCCCAGAAATACGCCGATCTGCTGACGTTCACGCGCGCCGCCTTCGCGCTGCGCCGCGCCCATCCGGTGTTCCGGCGACGGCGCTTCTTCGACGGACGCCCCGGCACCCCCGGCGAACTCCCCGGCGATATCGCGTGGTTCACCCCCGGCGGCACGGAGATGACCACCACCGACTGGAACACCGGCTTCGCCCGCTCGCTGGCGGTGTTCCTCAACGGCGAGGCGATCGCCGAACCGGGCCCGCGCGGGGAACGAGTGCGCGATGATTCGTTCCTGCTGTGTTTCAATGCCCACGACGCACCCCTCGAATTCGCCGTACCCGGACCGGAATTCGGCGCGCACTGGACCGTGGCGCTGGATTGCTCGACACCCACCGGGCGCGCAGATGCCACCTATTCCGCAGCGACCACGGTCGCCGTACCCGCTCGCTGCCTGCTCGTTCTCCGCCGTTCCGAATCCACACCGATATCGAGATGACAGACACCCCTTCCCCTGAACACCGCACCGGCCCGATCGCCCGCCGGACCCCCGTGCGCAGTACGTACCGACTGCAACTGCGCCCGGACGCCCTGACCTTCGCCGATGCCCGCGCGATCGCCGAATATCTGCAGCAGCTGGGCATTTCGCATTTGTATCTGTCTCCGGTGATGACCGCGATGCCGGGCTCCGCGCACGGCTACGACGTCACCGATCCGACCACCGTGTCGGCGGCACTGGGCGGGCCGGGCGGGCTGAAGGCTCTCGCCGACGAGGTCCGCGCCCGCGGCATGGGACTGATCGTCGATCTGGTGCCCAATCACGTCGGCGTCGGTGATCCGCGGCGCAATCCGTGGTGGTGGGATGTGCTGCGTAACGGCAAGAATTCGAAGTTCGCGCATTTCTTCGACATCGACTGGAGTCCGGGCAACGGCGCCGGCGGGCGGCTCGCGCTACCGGTCCTGCACAGTGAGAACGATCCGGCGGCGCTGACCGTCGATCGCTCGGGCCCCGAACCCGTCCTGGCCCTGCGTGATCTGCGCTTCCCGATCGCCCCGGGCACCGACGGGGAGAACGCGCTGCGCATCCACGACCGCCAGCACTATCGCCTCGTCAGCTGGAAGGCCGGGATCTGCAGCTATCGCCGGTTCCTGGCGGTCTCCGAACTGGCGGCCATCCGGCAGGAGGAGCCGGCGGTGTTCGACCTGACCCATCGCGAACTGGCCGCCTGGTGCGAACACGATCTGATCGACGGGGTGCGTGTCGATCATCCCGACGGATTGTCGTATCCGGCCGCCTATCTGGCGAAACTGCGGAGGTTGATCGGTCCGCAGCGGCTGCTGATCGTGGAGAAGGTGCTCGGCCGGAACGAACCGCTCGACGCCACGCTGCCCGTGGACGGCACCACCGGATACGAAGCGCTCGCGGAGGTCGGCGGCCTCTTCGTCGATCCGGCCGGGGAGCAGGCGCTCACCGAACTGTCGCGGCGGATATCGGGGCACGGCAGCGATGCCGCCTGGATCGCCGACACCGAACACCGCATCAAACGCGCGGTCGCCGAACGGCTGCTCGTTCCCGAGGTCCGGCGATTGGTCGGCGCGGTGAAGCGCGATGCCGCGGTGAACGGATTCGATTCGGCGGCGATCAGCGATATGGCGCTGACCAATGCCACCATCGAGGTGCTGTCCTATATGCCGGTGTACCGCACCGACTACGCACCCCTGTCCGGTGTGCTCAGCACCGTCGTGGCCGAGGTGCAGCAACGCAACCGGGAGCTGACCGCGCCGCTGTCGGTTCTGGTGCGGGCGCTGGCCGCCGGCGGAGAAGCGGCGCGGCGGATGCATCAGGTCGGCGGCGCGGTCGCGGCCAAGGCGGTCGACGACACCATGTTCTATCAGGCGGCGCGTCTGGTGTCGCTGCAGGACATGGGCGGTGATCCGAGCCGGTTCGGCCGGTCGGTGCTGGAATTCCATCTGGCCAATGCCGAACGCGCGGTGCGCCGCCCGACCACGATGACGACGCTGTCGACGCACGACACCAAGCGCGGTGAGGATGTGCGGGCCCGCATCACGGTGCTCTCGCAGGTGGCCGACAGCTGGGCGAAGGCGGTGGGCGCGTGGCTGGAACTGGCGCCCGCACCGGACGGGCAGACCGCGATCTTCCTGCTGCAGAACATGTTCGGCGTGTGGCCCGTCGACGGACGCCGCCCCGCCACGGTGCCGCGGTTTCGCGAACGCCTGCACCTGTTCGCCGAGAAGGCGGTGCGCGAGGCGGGACTGCGGTCCTCGTGGGAGGAACCCGACGTCGACTTCGAGGCGGACGTGCATCGCTGGCTGGACACCGTGATCGACGGGCCGGTCGGCGCCGAACTGGGTGAACTGGCGACCCGGCTCGCGCCGCACGCATGGTCGGATTCGCTGGGGCAGAAGCTGCTTCAGCTGTGCGGCCCCGGCATCCCCGACGTGTATCAGGGGTGTGAGTTGTGGGAGGACTCGCTGGTCGATCCGGACAACCGGCGGCCGGTCGACTTCGGTCATCGCCTGGCGATGCTGCAATCACTCACGGGCACACCGGAATTGGACAACTCCGGGGCGGCGAAGATGTGGATCGTCGCCTACGCCCTGTGGTTGCGGCGGGAGCGGCCGGACTGCTTCGTCGGCGGCTCCTACACACCGCTGTTCGGCAGCGGCGACCGCAGCGAACACCTGGTGGGGTACGCGCGCGGCCGCATCGGGGAGGCGCCGCAGGTGATCGTGGCCGCGACCCGCTACAGCGTGGCCCTGGCCGAGGGCGGGTGGGCCGATACCGTCCTCGACCTGCCCTCGGGCACCTGGACCGACCGCCTCACCGGCCATACGTTCACCGGCCGCACCCGGCTGGAGAAGCTGTTCGCCCGCCTGCCGGTGGCGCTGCTGGTGCGCTGAGACCGGAGCGAGCCCGGATCAGTACGCCGAGAACACGCTGTCGATCGTGCCGTAGCGGTGCGCGGCGTAGTTGCAGGCGGCGGCGATGTTGGCGACCGGGTCGTAGATGTCACCCGAGGTGCCGTCGACGTGGTAGGCGGCGAAGGTGGGGTCGATGACCTGCATCAGGCCCTTGGACGGGATGCCTGCCGCGGCGTTGGAGTCGTAGAGGTTGATGGCACGCGGGTTGCCACCCGACTCGCGCATGACGTTGCGGTAGATGCCGTCGTAGCTGCCCGGAATGCCGTGCTGCCCCATCACGAAGAGCGCGTGCTTGATCCAGCCGTCGAGGTTGTCGGGATAGGTCTGCGGGACCACCTGTTGCAGCGGCTGCGGCAGGTTCTGCAGGAATTGCTGAGCCTGATCCTGCTGCGGCTGCGGCAACCCCTGCACCAACTGCTGCAGTTGTGGCGGCGCGGCGGGGGCATCGGCGTGGGCCGCGACGGGCACGGTGACGACGGCGGCGAGGACGGCGAGAGGTAACAGTCTTCTGATCTGCATGGCGATACGAACTCCGGGTACGTCGAACGGTGGTGGGACCATCGCGACGATCCGCAGAACAAAAGCCCGCTCGCCGCGGTGAAAACAGACCGTTGGTCTGCTTCCTGGCGAGTCACAGAATGATTGCGGCAAGTTAACGTAAACATAACGTCAAGTGAACAACAGATGTTATTACGCTGAGAAAAATCCGCTGGACCTGCGGTGATGTGTGCAGCGGATCACACGTCGGTTTTATCTCGATCAGATCACGCACCCAGCCGCAGGCCGAGCCGAGATCGCTCCGCACCCTTAAGCCACTGAGACACAAGCGAACCCGGGCGCCTACCGGAAGCGCCCGGTGACAGCTTTCAGCGGCCGGCTCACCTGAGCCGCGGCACCGCGCCGCCGGCGAACGCGCTGGGCGAACGCCGGGGGCTCGCGGTGACGATCAGGCGGCGGTGCCGGCTACCGAGCCGCTGCCCGCCGGATGCTCTCCGCCCGGCACATGCTGTTCTGCTACCGGGTGATGAGTGACGACGCCCTCGTCGTGCTCGCCGACCGGCAGAGTGGGCAGCGGTCCGGCCAGTTCCTCGGCCCAGCGGACGACGTTCGGCGGGCGGTAGGTCGCGCACGGCGCGGCGCAGTCGGCGAGGTAGATGCGCCGATCACCGGGTGCGGACAGACGACGCCAGGAATCGGCGTAGAAGCGGGGGTTGCGCGGATGCAATGCCCAGCCCACGCGATTGAGGACGCGGTAGAAGACGGTCAGCGAATCATGCGCCCGCGGAGGCGAATTCGGCGTCGAATCCGGCGCGGCGACAGTCGAATCCGGCGCGGCGGCCGACTGCGCCGGGGTACCGCGGCTCAGGAGTTGTTCGATGCGCTCGTCGTCGAAACTCAATCCCGCCCGGCGAGCCTGGTCGACCATCCAGCGCAGCGTGATGTCGGAGAGCCGGCTGTCGGCGTAGCCGCCGCCGATATCGGTGTGCACTCCCTCGAACCACACCTGCTGTACCCGGTCGGCACCGGCCGGGCCGCCCTCGGGGTCGTCGGTGACCTCCCACAGGCAGGGTGCGTACATCCGGCGGCGCTCGTCGATCGCCAGCGCTTGCCGCGCGTAGCGCACATTGCGCGACAGCCGCACATCGTGGAAGCGGTAGCGCCACGAGGTCAGCAGCGGCACCCCGAGCGCGCCGACGGTGTCGAAGACGCCGACGAAGTGGATCGGCACCGGATAGACGCAATGCCGCTCGCGGAATTCGATCCACTCCGGCCGATCCGGGCCGTCGGGATCCACTTTGCGCTGACGGTAGATCGCCAACGCCTCCGGATACGTCCGCTCGATCATCGCGTCGGCGGTGAGCAGCCCGAGCCGGTTGACCATCCCGACCAGGCTGCGGGCGGTATAGGCCCCGCGACTGAAGCCGAAGACGTAGATCTCGTCCCCCGGCTCCCAGTTCAGGGCGAGCTGCCAGTACATCGTGGACAGATTGGCGTCGAGTCCGAGCCCGAACGCGCCGCCGAGCAGTTTATCGGCCAGATAGCCGCGGGAGCCGGGGCCGTCGACATAGAAAACCCGTTGTCCCACATGGTCGCCCGCGTCGGTTACGGCACTCGACCGCACCGACTCGGCGATCTTCACAACATTGGAGACCGTCGGATTGCTCTCCGATCCCCACGTGCCGTCACAGCACACAACCAAACGCTTCATACCGGTAATCCTCCCGCCCCGTACCGTGTCGCTCGCGAGTAGCGAACTACTCGAATCATCGCGCAGCGCGAGTGATTACGTTAATGCTCGCGCGCATCGGATGTCGGGGATGCGAGTAGTGGAATGATGACGGCCGACCGCCCTCGTCTCGGTCGACCGTCATCGGCGAGACGGGGAGCGGCCCGAAGACCGCCGACCGCCGCGACGCACCGATCTGCCCTTGTGGACCGTTCGTCTCTCGCAGCCGGGTTATCGCCGCCGGGCCCGCGCGGCGTTACCGGGGCCACTCGGATCCCTCCCGGCGATCGTCCGCGACCGCGGTCGCGGCGGTGAGATTCGCCACCGTGATGCGGGAGGTTCGCGGCGATTCCGGCGGACTCGCCCAGCCGCGAATTGCACGCATGTAGTTCCCTGGCGCAGGGTGTCGGTCCGGTCGACTAGGATTCCTCGCGTGGCCGACTCGGGATTCGTACATCTGCACAACCACACCGAGTACTCGATGCTCGATGGCGCCGCCAAGATCACGCCCCTGTTCAAGGAGGCGGAGCGGCTCGGGATGACCGCGGTCGGGATGACCGACCACGGCAACATGTACGGCGCCTCGGAGTTCTACAACTCGGCCAAGAAACAAGGCATCAAGCCGATCATCGGCATCGAGGCGTACATCGCGCCCGAGTCGCGGTTCAACACCAAGCGCGTGCAGTGGGGTGACCCGAGCCAGAAGAGCGACGACGTCTCCGGTTCCGGCGCCTACACGCATATGACGATGGTCGCCGAGAACGCGACCGGTCTGCGGAATCTGTTCAAGCTGTCGAGCCTGGCCTCCATCGAGGGACAGCTCGGCAAGTGGGCGCGTATGGACGCCGAGATCATCGCCCAGTACGCCGAAGGGATCATCGCGACCACCGGCTGCCCGTCCGGCGAGGTGCAGACCCGGCTGCGACTGGGCCACGACCGCGAGGCGCTGGAGGCCGCGGCCAAGTGGCAGGAGATCTTCGGCAAGGACAACTTCTTCCTCGAGCTCATGGACCACGGACTGTCCATCGAGCGCCGGGTGCGCGAGGGCCTGATCGAGGTCGGCAAGAAGCTGGGCATCCCGCCGCTGGCCACCAACGACTGCCACTACGTGCACGAATCCGACTCCACGAATCACGAAGCGCTGCTGTGCATTCAGACCGGTAAGACGCTCTCGGACCCGACCCGCTTCAAATTCGACGGCAGCGGCTACTACCTGAAGTCGGCCGCGGAGATGCGCGAGATCTGGGACGGCGAGGTCCCCGGCGCCTGCGACAACACCGTGCTGATCGGCGAGCGGGTGCAGTCCTACGAGGACGTGTGGACCCATCGCGACCGGATGCCGAAATTCCCGGTGCCCGAGGGTGAGACCGAGGCGTCGTGGCTGCGCAAGGAGGTCGCGCGCGGCCTCGAGTACCGCTTCCCCGACGGTGTCCCGCAGAAGTACCTCGACCAGGCCGAATACGAGATCAACGTCATTCTCGAGATGGGCTTCCCGGCCTACTTCCTGGTCGTCGGCGACCTGATCAACCACGCCCGCGAGGTAGGGATCCGGGTCGGTCCCGGTCGTGGTTCGGCCGCCGGCTCGCTGGTCGCCTACGCGCTGAAGATCACCAACATCGACCCGCTGCCGCACGGTCTGCTGTTCGAGCGATTCCTCAACCCCGAGCGCGTGTCGATGCCCGATATCGATATCGACTTCGACGATCGCCGCCGCGGTGAGATGGTCCGCTACGCCACCGAGAAGTGGGGCACCGACCGGGTCGCCCAGGTCATCACCTTCGGCACCATCAAAACCAAGGCGGCGCTGAAGGATTCGGCCCGCGTGCTGTTCGGCCAGCCCGGCTTCGCGATCGCCGACCAGATCACCAAGGCGCTGCCGCCGCCGATCATGGCCAAGGACATCTCGGTGTCGGGTATCACCGATCCCGAGCACGAGCGGTACAAGGAGGCCGCCGAGGTCCGCACCCTCATCGAATCCAACCCCGACATCGCCAAGATCTACGACACGGCGAAGGGACTGGAAGGCCTGATCCGCAACGCAGGCGTGCACGCCTGCGCGGTGATCATGTCCTCGGAGCCGCTGACCGACGCGATCCCGGTGTGGAAGCGAGCCCAGGACGGCGCCATCATCACCGGCTGGGACTATCCGTCGTGTGAGGCCATCGGCCTGCTGAAGATGGACTTCCTCGGGCTGCGCAACCTCACCGTGCTCGGTGACGCGATCGACAACGCCAAGGCCAACCGCGGTGTCGACGTCGACCTGGACGCGCTGCCGCTGGACGATCCGAAGACCTTCGAACTGCTCGCCCGCGGTGACACCCTCGGTGTGTTCCAGCTCGACGGCGGGCCCATGCGCGATCTGCTGCGACGCATGCAGCCCACCGCCTTCGAGGACATCGTGGCCGTCGGCGCGCTGTATCGCCCCGGCCCGATGGGCATGAACGCGCACAACGACTACGCCGACCGCAAGAACGGGCGCCAAGAGGTCAAGCCGATCCATCCGGAGCTGGAGGAACCGCTCAAGGACATCCTCGGCGAGACCTACGGCCTGATCGTCTACCAAGAGCAGATCATGCACGTCGCGCAGAAGGTGGCCGGGTACTCGCTCGGACGAGCCGACATCCTGCGCCGCGCGATGGGTAAGAAGAAGGCCGAGGTACTGGCCGCGGAGTTCGAGGGCTTCGAGAAGGGCATGCTGGAGAACGGTTTCTCCAAGGCCGCGATCAAGGCGCTGTGGGACACCATCCTCCCGTTCGCCGGTTACGCGTTCAACAAATCGCATGCCGCCGCGTACGGCCTGGTCTCCTACTGGACCGCCTACTTCAAGGCCAACTATCCGGCCGAGTACATGGCCGCCCTGCTCACCAGCGTCGGCGACGACAAGGACAAGGCCGCGGTCTACCTGTCGGACTGCCGCCGCCTGGGCATCACGGTGCTGCCGCCCGACGTCAACGAGTCCGAACAGAACTTCGCGCCGGTCGGCACCGACATCCGTTTCGGTCTGGGCGCGGTGCGCAACGTCGGCACCAACGTGGTGTCCTCGATCATCGCCGCCCGCACGGAGAAGTCGAAGTTCACCGATTTCTCCGACTACCTGAACAAGATCGACACCGTCGCCTGCACCAAGAAGGTCACCGAATCCCTCATCAAGGCAGGCGCTTTCGACTCGCTCGGGCATCCGCGCAAGGGCCTGCTGCTGGTGCATTCCGACGCCATCGACGCGGTGATGGCCACCAAGAAGGCCGAGGCGATCGGACAGTTCGACCTGTTCGGCGGCCTCGACGACGGTGACGATTCGATCTCGTCGGTCTTCGATGTCAAGGTGCCCGACGAGGAGTGGGAGGCCAAGCACAAGCTGGCCCTGGAACGCGAGATGCTGGGACTCTACGTGTCCGGCCATCCGCTCAACGGGGTGGAGCATGTGCTCGCCGCCCAGGCGGATACGCCGATCCCGGCGATTCTGCAGGGCGACGTCAAGGACGGCGCGCAGGTGACCATCGGCGGCATCCTCGCCTCGGTGACCAGGCGCGTCAACAAGAACGGAATGCCCTGGGCCTCAGCGCAATTGGAGGACCTCACCGGTGGTATCGAGGTGCTGTTCTTCCCGCAGGCCTATTCGGTGTACGGGATGGACATCGCCGAGGA
This sequence comes from Nocardia kruczakiae NBRC 101016, assembly GCF_001612965.1. Lineage (GTDB taxonomy): Bacteria > Actinomycetota > Actinomycetes > Mycobacteriales > Mycobacteriaceae > Nocardia > Nocardia kruczakiae. Next base: position 39,539 of record NZ_BDBL01000007.1, on the reverse strand, counting down.
CGCCGTCGTGCTGGTGAAGGCGCGCGTCTCGGTGCGCGACGACCGGATCTCCCTGATCGCCAACGACCTGGTGGTGCCGGATCTGTCGTCGATCGGCATGGAGAAGCCGCTGGCGGTGACGATCCCGACCCGGCTGTGCACACCCGACAAGGTGAGCGCGCTCAAGCGCGTCCTGTCCAGCCACCCCGGCACCGCCGATGTGCACATCCGCCATGTCGGATCACGGGAGAAGACCACCCTGCTCAAGGTCGCCGACAACCTGCGGGTGTCGCCGTCCTCGGCGCTGATGGGTGATCTGAAGGCGCTGCTCGGCCCGGGCTGCCTGGCGAGCTGAGGACGTGCGGCGCCGCGTACCGACCGGGCGTCGCGCCGCAGTCCGCTACCACGACAGAGCGTCGCCGATGTTCGACGTAAGGATGGGCGCCGATAGCCCGTGGGGTCAGTCGGCGTGGTGGGAGCGATCCGCCGCGACTCCCACGATCCAGCGCAGAGCCGCGAATCCGGCGCCGACCAGTACGGCGAGCTGCGCCGACCCGGTGATCAGGCCCAGCATCAGCGCGAGCAGCAGACCCAGCGCGACGGCCTCGAGTTTGTACACCGGCCACGGCACACCGGCGAGCCGCACCGTATGCGTGGCACGGCGGACCGGGCGAACGATGGGGCTGACCGCTGTCATATCGTCAGGCTACACGTATCACGAAGTTCGGTCCACCGAACATTTGCGGCGATCCGGTCACGAACGACGCCGGGAACACATCCGCCGGCCTCGATTGTTATGCCCGGCATGCCACTCACCGGAGAATACGCACCCAGCCCGTCCGACTGGTCCCGCGAGCAGGCCGAGAAGTACGAAGCCTCCAACGGGACACAAGCCAACACCCTGCTCGACCGCGGAATTCCGATCGTCCTGGTCACCAGTGTCGGCGCCAAGACCGGCAAACTGCGCAAGACTCCGCTGATGCGCGTGGAGCACAACGGCGAGTACGCGGCGGTGGCCTCCCTCGGCGGCGCCCCCAAGCATCCCGTCTGGTACTACAACCTCAAGGCCAATCCGACCGTCGAATTGCGCGACGGCGATGTGGTCAAGGACTACACCGCGCGCGAGGTGACCGGCGAGGAGAAGGCCGTATGGTGGGAGCGCGCGGTCGAGGCCTACCCGGACTACGCCGACTATCAGAAGAAGACCGACCGCGAGATCCCGGTTTTCGTCCTGACCCCGAAGTCCTGATTCACCGGTCCGCGATCACCGGTGCGACGCCCGGCCCTCGGTCCGGGCGTCGCCGGTTTCCGGGCGTACCGGACCGCTGGGGAAACTGCCGCGCGCCGCACCTACCGCGACCGATAGCATGTTCGGGTGTCTGAACCGCTGGATGTCGTAGAGAAAGTATCCGCTCCGCCGCCCGAACTGAGCGCGGACGAGATCGACGCGGCCGCCAAGCGAATTTCCGACATCGTCGAGCCGACGCCGCTGCAGCGAATCGAGCGGTTGTCGGCGGCCACCGGCGCGAACGTCTACCTCAAGCGTGAGGACCTCACCGCGGTCCGCTCCTACAAGCTGCGCGGCGCCTACAACCTGATCGTGCAACTCGATGCCGGCGAACGTGCGGCAGGCGTCGTCACCGCCAGCGCCGGCAACCACGCCCAGGGGGTGGCCTTCGCCTGCCGCGCGATGGGGATCCAGGGCCGCATCTACGTGCCGACCACCACACCCAAGCAGAAACGCGATCGCATTCGCGCCCACGGCGGCGAATTCGTGGAATTGATCGCCGTCGGCGACACCTTCGACGCGGCGGCCGCGGCGGCCGCCGACGACGTATCCCGCACCGGCGCCACCATGGTCCCGCCGTTCGACGACGCTCGCACCGCGGCCGGGCAGGGCACCGTGGCGGTGGAGATCCTCGAACAGCTGCCGACCGCCCCCGATCTGGTGATCATCCCCGTCGGCGGCGGCGGTTGCCTGGCCGGCATCGGCACCTATCTGCGCGACCGCTCGCATACCACCGCCATCCTGGGCGTCGAACCGGCGGGCGCGGCCTCCATGACCGCCGCGCTCATCGCGGGTGGCCCGGTCACGCTGCCGCAGATCGATCCGTTCGTCGACGGCGCCGCCGTGCGGCGGGTGGGCGACCTGCCCTACGCCACGGTGTCGAAGTTCGGTGGGCGCGTGGTGTCGCATGCGTCGCTGCCGCTGCTCATCGGCACCGAATCGCCCCGGGGCGCAGGCTCTTTCCGGATGATGCAGGTCGACGAGGGCGCCATCTGCACCGCCATGCTCGAGCTGTATCAGAACGAGGGTGTGATCGCCGAACCGGCGGGTGCGCTGGCGGTGGCCGCGCTGGCCGAGATCGATATCGAGCCGGGGTCGACGGTGGTATGCCTGCTGTCGGGCGGCAACAACGACATCTCGCGCTACGGCGAGATCATCGAGCGCTCGCTGGTGCACCGGGGCCTCAAACACTATTTCCTGGTGAACTTCCCGCAGGAACCCGGCGCGCTGCGCCGCTTCCTCGACGAGGTGCTCGGCCCCGACGACGACATCACCCTGTTCGAATACGTCAAGCGCAACAACCGGGAGACCGGGGCCGCGCTGGTCGGCATCGAACTGGGCGCACCCTCCGGCCTGGCGGCACTGCTGGCGCGCATGGACGACTCGCCGATCCAATGCCAGCAGCTCGATCCCGACTCCCCCACCTACCGGTACCTCACCTGATCTCCCCCGCCGAACTTGCCCTGTGCCGCGGAATCTCCTGCGGCACAGGGCGGTTCGACGTTCACGCGGCGCGTCGCTGCGACGTGCGGCGGCCGTCGCGCATGGCCCGGGCACCGCGCATCACCAGCGGCAACACCCAGGCCGCGGCCAGCTGATCCCAGACGAACGACTGGGGCGTGAACCGGTTGTGCACGAAGCCGACCGACAGACCCAGGCGCGGTTCCGCCCAGCCGAACGAACCGGCCAGCCCGATATGGCCGAACCCGGAGGAAGCCCCCGGGATCGGGAACGTGTGATAGCCCAGATGCCACATCATCGGGAAGTAGAACAGGGCGTGATCGAGCCGGTGGGTCTGCACGCGCCGGATCTCGCGCATGGTCTGCGCCGACAGATACCGGCGACCGGCGATCATGCCGCCGTCGGCGAGCACCCCGTAGACCGACGCCAGTGCGTTCGCGGTGAACACGCCGTTGCCGGCGGGCATCTCGGTCGCGAGGATGGACGGTTCGTCACCGTCGAACAGGGCATGCAAGCCCGGCAGGAACAGCGCGCGAGTCGCGGCACCGGCCGGACCCGGGAAACGTCCGGCCTGCCCGAGGACCAGGGCACCCAGCGCGGTTCCGGCCATCGCCAGCCGGGAACCGGCGAGCGCGGCGACGGTGGTGTCCGAATCCGGCGCCGGACGACCGAGATGGAGGCCGTCGATGCCCAGCGGCTCGGAGACCTCGGTGCGGAACAGCTCGCGCATATTCGTGCCGGTGACCGCCCGGGCCAGCCCCGCCAGCAGCCAGCCGTAGGTGAGGGCGTGGTATGCGGGCACCCCCAGCAACCGGTCCGGCGCGGCGGCGGCCAGGCGGTGTTCCATGAGTTCGTGGTCGAGCACCTCGTCGAGTCCCCCGGCGACGGGCGGGAGCGAGGACAGTCCGGCGCGGTGAGTGAGCAACTGCGCCACCGTGATTCGCGATTTGCCGGCCGCGCCGAATTCGGGCCAGTACTCGGCCACCGGAGCGGAGTAGTCGATCAGGCCGCGGTCGGCCAGGCGATGGATGACGGTGGAGGCGATGCCCTTGGTCGCGGAGAACGCGACGCTGCCCGTCTCGCGGGTCCAGGGCGTGGTGAGATCGGAGTAGCCGGTCCACACATCGACCACCGGCTCACCGTGCCGAAGCACGGTCAGACCGCCTCCGGCTCCGGCACGGCCCCCGACGATCCGTGCGAAATTACGCACCAAGGGTTCGAACTCGACCGCGGCCGAGCCACGCACACCTGCGGGCAGAGCCGCAGAACCTGCGGGTAAAGCGTCGTTGCTCACACAGCCTACGGTACGGGCGTACCGTTGTGCGGGCAACGGCGTTGTCCGCACGGTGATACCCCCGAGACCGGTTCGACGCGCACCGCACGCGGTACGGATCCGGTCTGTGATTCCCCGGTCGCTTCGACCTCCCATGTCGTGACCTGCCGAAACAGTCCTGCGCCCGCGACGGTGTGTCATGGTTGAGACATGCGATCGTTGCGGTCTGAGAGCTCCGATTCGCCGGGATCCCGCAGCCGGGCGGGGACACCGCCGGGATCGCGGCGGCGTCGGGGCCTGATCGCGATGGTCGCCACGCTGCTCGCCATGGCCCTCGTGGCGGCCTGCTCGAGCTCCGACACGGTGACCGCGACCCCGCGCCCCGCACCGGTGACCGGCGACTGGAACGGGGTGCTGCCGCTGCCGGATCAGCAGCTGCCGATCGGGGTGAGCTTCACCGAAGACGGTGGGAGCGTGACGGTTCCGGCGCAGGGCGTCTTCGATCTGCCCCTCGAACAGGTCGATATCGCGCCGGATGCGATCGCCTTCACGATCCCCGGACTGCCGGGCGATCCGCACTTCAACGGCCGCTACGACCGTCGCACCGATGCCGTCACCGGCACCTTCACCCAGTCGGGTCACGATCTGGCGCTGACCCTGCACCGCGGGAAAGTGCAGGCCCCGCCGCGCCCGCAGGAGCCGCGTCCGCCGTGGCCGTATATTTCCGAGGACGTGAGCTATCGCAGCAGCGACGGCACCACCATCGCCGGAACGCTCACCCGGCCACGAGGGCCGGGACCGTATCCGGCGGTCGTCCTGGTATCCGGCAGCGGACCTCAGGATCGCAACGAGGAGATCGCCGGGCACAAACCGTTCCTGCTGCTCGCCGATACGCTCACACGCGCCGGATACGCCGTCCTGCGCACCGACGACCGAGGTGTGGGCGGCACCGGCGGACAGCTCGACACCTGCAGCTACACCGACCTCACCGACGACATCATGGCCGGGCTGGGCTATCTGCGCAGCCGTGCGGATATCGACGGCAACCACATCGGTCTGCTCGGCCACAGCGAGGGCGGCTATCTCGCACCGCTGGCCGCCACCCGCCCCGACAGCCGGCTCGCCTTCGTGATCATGATGGCCGGGCCCGCGGTGTCCGGCTCGGAGGTGCTGCTCGCACAGAACCAGTTGCTGCTGCGCAGCGAGCACGCCGACGCCGACGCCGTCCGCAAACAGGTCGGCTACATCACCACGCTGACGACGTTGATCCGCACCGGTGACGACGAGCAGGTCCGCCGCTTCGCCACCGAACACGACGACTCGCTACCGCCGGAGCAGCGACAGCCACAATCGGCGATCGATCAGCTGACCGCGCCGTACTTCCAGGCCCTGGTCGACTACGACCCGGCACCGGCCCTGCAGGCGCTGCGAATTCCGGTGCTGGCCTTCTACGGAACCAAGGACATGCAGGTTCCCGCCGCCCAGAGCGCCCCCGCCGCCCGGGCGAACCTGGCGGGCGACCCGAATGCGGAGGTCCACGTCTTCGACGGACTCAACCATCTGATGCAACCCGCCGACACCGGCAGCCCGAAGGAATATCCGACCATCGAAACGACGATCGCGCCCGAGGTGCTGAACTACATCACCACGTGGCTCGGCAAATACGTCACACCGGTGCCGTGACCGGTAGCGGCGCGCGGGGCGACTTGACACAGTGAGGGGGTGGGAATCTACAGCGAGCGGGTGCTGCCGCGGTTGATCGATCGGGTGTGCGGAGTGACGGCCAACGACCGGTTGCGCCGGCGGGTGTGCGCCGGGTTGCGCGGCAGGGTGGTGGAGATCGGCTTCGGATCGGGACGCAACGTGCCGTTCTATCCCGCAGGGGTGAGTCGGGTCAGCGCTGTGGAACCGGCGGATCTGGGGTGGCGGCTGGCGGCGAAACGGGTCGCGGACTCACCGGTGCCGGTGGAGCGGGCCGGGCTGGACGGACAGGCATTGCCGTTCGCGGACAACAGTTTCGACTGCGCACTGTCGACGTGGACGCTGTGCACGATTCCGGATGTCGCCGTCGCGCTGCGGGAGGTGCGGCGAGTTCTGGTACCCGGCGCCACTTTCCACTTCGTCGAGCACGGCTTGGCGCCGGATGCGAACGTGCGCGGCTGGCAGCATCGGCTGGATCCGATCCAGCAGGTGATCGCGGGTGGCTGCCACCTGAACCGCGATATTCGCGGATTACTGGAGGAGGCCGGCTTCGAGATCACCGAGCTGGATCGGTTCTACGATTCTCCGGCGCCGAAGACGTTCGCCGCACTGTCGCTGGGTATCGCCGTCTCGCCCTGACAATTCGATATCGAAAAAGCCGGCGGCCGAAGCGAATTCGGCCGCCGGTCGCGCACTACCGGTGTTCGCCGGTCGCCGCGGGCCAACCGCCGTACGGTACGGTCAGCAATTCCATATAGTGACCGCTGGGGTCGAGGAAATAGATTCCGCGACCGCCGTCGTTGTGGTTGATCTCGCCTTCCCGGCTCTGCTGCGGATCGGCCCAGAACAGCAGCTCGCGTTCCCGGATCTTCGCGTAGGCCGCGTCGAATTCGGGTTCGGAGACCAGCAGGGCGTAATGCTGCGGCTGAATCTCGGTGATATGCGGCGGAACTCGGGCGAAGTCGAAGGTGACGCCGTTGTGCACGGTGACCGGAATGAACGGCCCCCACGGCGTTCCCACACTCAACCCCAGAATATCGGCCCAGAATTGCGCCGATTCCCGATTGTCACGACAGCCGACAATGGTGTGGTTGAACTGGATGGACAGGATTTCTCCTCTGATAGTGACGATCCCGACCCCGGACCGGTACTCGTCGGCCTACGGGAGCATCGCCACGAATCCGAGATTAACCCAGCGCGTCCCGCCGTGCCAAGCGCCGGGATCGCCGCAACGCGTCCCCGGTGAAGACCGCCAGCGCCGTCCAGATCAGCCCGAATCCGATCCAGCGCGAGGCCGGCATCGGTTCGTGGCCCACCAGCACACCCCACGCCAATTGCAGTGCGGGAGTGAGATATTGCAGAATCCCCATGGTCGACAGCGGCACCCGCGACGCCGCGAAGGCGAACAACAACAGCGGGATCAGCGTCACCGGTCCGGTGGCGACCATCAGGGCGGTGTGGCCGGCGCCGTGCCCGAACTCGGCGTCCCCGCGCACACCCAGCGCGATGACGACCGCCAGCGCGAACGGCGCGGACACCACGCCCTCGGCGGCGACGCTGCGCATCGGGTCGAGCCGGATCACCTTCTTCACCAGCCCGTAGGTGGCGAACGAACAGGCCAGGACGAGCGCGATCACCGGCGGCTTGCCGTAGTCGACGGTCAGCACCACCACCGCGGCCCCGCCCAGCCCGAGCGCGACCCACTGCGGCCACACCAGCCGCTCCCGGAACAACACGACCGCGAACAGGACCGTGACCAGCGGATTGATGAAATATCCGAGCGCGCATTCCACCACGTGCCCCGAGGTCACGCCGTAGACGTAGGTGCCCCAGTTGATCGAGATCGCCGCCGCGGCGACCGCCGCCAACCGCCAGGTGCGGCCGTCGATCGCCCCCAGTTCGCCCAACCGCCCGGCCGCCAGCAGCAACACCAGCACCACGACCAGAGTCCACAGAATCCGCTGCGCCAGGATCTCCACCGGCCCCGCGAAGTCGAGCAATCCGAAGAAGGCGGGAAACATTCCCCAGATCAGATACGCCCCCGCGCCGACCGCCACCCCGCCACCGGTGAGCGAGCGCCCCCATCGTCCTCGGCCTCCGGCGCCACCTCCGGCGCCGGTCGCCTCCTCCACGTCGTTCATCGCTCCACGCACCCGCACCAGCCGCACGCTACTTCCGTCCGGTAACGCCTGTCGAGCGGGTTTCGGACCACGCGCTGATTCGTCGGTACGGGTCGCGGACCGACGCGGTCACGGGTGCCCGGCTGTCGCCGGCCCGATCCGGCGCCGGGAGCGGATTCGTTCAGGGCGAGGTCGGCAGGATTTCCGCCTGCGGGAGGCGGACCACCCCGTCGAGGTAACGGTGGCAGCGGCCGGTGAGCAGCACACGCGAGCCGCTGACCGTGCAGCGCAGGCGGCCGGTGCGGGCGGACAACTGACGAGCCGACAGATCGCCGCGGCCGAGATCGCGGGCCCACAACGGCGCCAGCTGGGCATGCGCCGAGCCGGTGACCGGGTCCTCGTCGACGCCGACGCCGGGAGCGAAGAAGCGGGACACGAAATCGCAGCGGTCGCCGGGTGCGGTGAGGATCACCCCGCGCCGCAGCGCCGGGAAGGCGGCGAAACGGGGGCGAGCCTGGCGCACTTCGGCTTCGGTGGCGACCACGACCACCTCGTCCTGGCCGGTCAGCACCCGCACCGGCCGCACCCCGAGCGCCGCGATCAGATCCGGATCCGGGACGGTGTCCACCGATTCCACCAGCGGCAGGTCGAGCTCGAGCTCCGCGCCGTCGCGTTCGACGCCGAGCCAGCCGCTGCGAGTGAAGAAGTGCAGCCGGTCGGCGGTGGGATGCATATCGTCGAAGATCTGCGCCGCGGTCGCGAGGGTGGCGTGCCCGCACAGGTCGACCTCGGTGGCCGGAGTGAACCAGCGCAGCCAGAACGCCGGGCCGTCACCGGGCGGCAAGCCGGCCTCCACCGGCAGCGCCGAAGTGTAGAAGGCCGTCTCCGACAGCCGATTCTCCTCGGCCAGCCGCTGCAACAGCTCGTCGGGCAACCAGCCCAGCAGCGGCATCACCGCCGCCGGATTACCCGTGAAGGGCGCATCCGCGAACGCATCGATCTGATGCAGCAGGACCTCCATACTGCCGAAGGTACCCGCGTTGCGAATCGATGCGTGGCACAAGGACGTTCACGGCGCGCCATACCATGCGACCAGTTGACGCGCCGTCGCGGCTCAGTCCTTGTGCCTGAGGGGCTTGCGGCCCGGCGGATCCGGGAACAGGTGCCGCTGTTCGCCGGTCACCATCGCGGTGACCCACCACGCCACCTCCACCAGCACGATGCCGACGGCGCCGCAGGCGAATGCCACCCCGGTCAGCTCCGCGTTCGACGGATCGAGTTTGAAGAAGTGGCGGGTGAACGGCACCGTGAACAGGATCAGATAGCCCGCCACCGAACCGGCGATGAGCGCGATCTTCCACCAGTTCCACGGCCGCGCCACGATCGCCAGCACCCACACCGCGATCACCAGCAGCGTGATCAGCGCCGTCGTGCCGATCTGCACCTCGCGCGCCTCGGTCGGCAGGCTCTGGTCCGCGCTCCAATACGCGATCAGGTAGGCGATGAAGGTCATCACGCCGATCACCGTGCCGGAGGGGATCGCCAGCCGCAGCACCCGCGGCACGAAACCCGTTCGCGCCCTTTCGTTGTTGGGGGCCAGCGAGAGGATGAAGGCCGGGATGCCGATGGTGAACCAGGCGGCGATGGTGACGTGGCGCGGCAGGAACGGATACGACAGCGGGGCGTAATCGAAGATCTGCGATCCGATGCCGGCCACGCCCACCAGGAAGGCCAGCAGGACCGAGTACACGGTCTTGGTGAGGAACAGGTTGGAGACGCGCTCGATGTTGCCGATCACCCGCCGGCCCTCCCCCACCACGTACGGCAGGGTGGCGAAACGGTTGTCCAGCAACACGATCTGCGCGACCGCGCGGGTGGCCGGACTGCCCGAACCCATCGCGACACCGATATCGGCGTCCTTGAGCGCCAGCACGTCGTTGACGCCGTCGCCGGTCATCGCGACGGTGTGCCCGCGCGACTGCAACGCCCCCACCATGGCCCGCTTCTGATCGGGGCGGACGCGGCCGAAGGTGGTTTCGCGGTCCAGTACGTCGGCCAATTCGCCCTGGGCGGTGGGCAATCGGCGCGCGTCGACGGCATGGTCACCGCCGGGCAGGCCGAGGGAGGACGCCACCGCACCCACCGACACCGCGTTGTCGCCGGAGATCACCTTGATCGAGACATCCTGGCCGGCAAAGTAATCCAGTGTCTCGCGCGCATCCGGGCGCACCTTCTGTTCCAGCACCACCAGCGCCTGCGGCGTCACCGTGCCCGGCGCGTCCGGATCGTCGACGGGCCGATCCGAGGAGGCCAGCAGCAGCACCCGCAGGCCCTGCGCGCCGATGTCCTGCGCGGTGGCGGCGATGCCGGAATCGGGATCGAGCAGCACGTCCGGGGCGCCGAGCAGCCAGTTCCCGTGCTCGCCGTAGGAGAGGCCGCTCCACTTCTTGGCCGAGCTGAACGGTGCGACCGCGGTGGACGACCAGCCCGGATCCTCCGTCATGGCCTCGGCGATGGCCAGCACGCTGGCGTTGGGACGCGGATCGTCGTGGGCGAGCGCGGCCAGTACCGAGCGCAACCGCTGTTCGGCAACATCGCCGACGACCCGCAGCTCCGACAGCCGCATCCCGTTCTCGGTGAGGGTGCCGGTCTTGTCCGCGCACACCACGTCGACCCGGGCCAGGCCCTCGATCGCCGGCAGCTCCTGAACCAGGCATTTGCGCTGGCCCAGCCGCACGACGCCGACCGCGAACGCGATCGAGGTCATCAGCACCAGGCCCTCCGGCACCATCGGGACGAGCGCGGCGACCATACCGTTGAGCGCGTGCCGCCAGCTCTGGTGGCTGGAGAACAGCTGGTTGTAGATGGTGACCAATCCCGCCGGAATCAGCAGGTAGGTGATCACCCTGAGGATGGTGTCGATACCGCTGCGCAGCTCCGAATCGACCAGGGTGAATTTCGACGCCTCGTCGGCCAGTTGTGCCGCATAGGCGTCCTTGCCGACCTTGGTGGCCCGGTAGGCGCCCGATCCGGCGACCACGTAACTGCCGGACATCACCTTCGCGCCGACCGTTTTGTCGATCGGATCGGCCTCACCGGTGAGCAGGGATTCGTCGACCTCGAGCAGTTCGCATTCGACGACCTCGCCGTCGACCACGATCTGGTCACCGGGACCCAGCTCGATCAGGTCGTCGAGCACCACATCCTTCGGGCCGACCTCGGTGGCGGCGCCGTCGCGGCGCACCACCGGCTTGGCCTGGCCGACGATGGCGAGTTTGTCCAGGGTCTGCTTGGCGCGCAGCTCCTGCACGATGCCGACCACGCTGTTGGCCACGATCAGCAGGCCGAACATGCCGTCGATGATCGATCCGGTGGCCAGGACCAGCACGAACAGGACGCCGAGGATGGCGTTGATCCGGGTGAACACATTGGCCCGGACGATGTCGGCAACCGATCGGCTCGCCCGATCCGGCACGTCGTTGGTCTGCCCGTCACGAACGCGCTGGGCGACCTCGGACGCGGTCAGACCCGGTGCGCGCGCTTGCTGCTCGGTGATCGACATGTCGACAGCCTAGAGCGTTTCCGGCGAATCGGACGTCATCCGGTACCCGGCTCCGAGACGGGCAATCGTCTGGCATCCATCCGGGTGCGCTGCGCGGTTCAGCGATCGACGATGCGGCGAGTGAGAGCGACCAGATCGTCACCGCGCAGCCGCGGATATCCGTGCAGCAGCGCGACCCACTGCGGCGGGATCGCCGAGGCGCCCCAACGGGCGCCCAGTAATCCGCCCGCGATGGCGGCGGTGGTATCGGTATCGCCGCCCGCGCGCACGGCCGCTTCCAGCGCGGCCGGCAGGGATTCGGTATGGGTGATCGCCCACCACGCCGTCTGCAGCGCGTGCACCACCCAGCCGTTCTTCGGAAAGTCCGAGGGGTCGCCGGATTCGGCCTCGTCGAGCAGCGCGGCCCAGAAATCGGCGTCCACGAAGGCCAGGCCGCCGCGCACGCCCTCGTAGTCGCCGTAGAGCACGGCATGCCGGATCGCCCACGACCACAGCACGCACGCCTCACCGGCCCGCACATCGCTGTGGGTGAGTTCACTCACCGCCCGGGCGGCGCGGGCGCAGTTGTCCGGATCGTCTAAATAGCACAGGGCCACCGGCGCGGTGCGCATCAGCGATCCGTTGCCGCCGGTGAGCCCGTCGAGTTCGAAGGAGCGGCGGCGCATATCGGCCGCGTCCGCACTTCGCCACTGCAATACCTGACTGGTCTGATAGCCGACGTCCTTGGGGCGGCTGTCCCACCAGCGCACGAACTGGCGGGCGACGGCGTCCAAACCCGCCGGGTGGTGCAGCGCACCGTGTTCGGCCGCCGCGAGCGCGACACCCACCGCCATCGCGGTGTCGTCGGTCCACTCCCCCGGCTCCCACCGCAGTGAGCCGCCGCCGCGCATCTCGATCACCGAATCCGCTGCCGGATGGGTGAATTCGTAGCCGGCGCCCAGTGCGTCACCGGCGGCGGTCCCCAGCAGCACCCCCTGCGCCCTGTCCCGCAGCCCCGCGTCTCGATCCACCGGCACATCCTCTCCCCTCGCCTGTCCCCGATTATGCCGGGTGGCACCGACAGCGCCGGTCCGAGTCAATGGTCGGGGATCGGGCCGTCGTCGGGTCCCGGCGCGACGACGTCGGCCTGTTCGGGCAGGAGCGGCAGGACCGCGAACGCACCCGCGGAGGCATCCGGCGGCAGCGCCTGCACACTGCGAATCTCGCTGCGGGAGGCCAACCCTCGCAACTGGGCGAGGGTGCCGCGGACCACCAGATTCACCGCGCAGGCGCAACCGGAGTGCAGGCGCGCGGCCAGCACCGCCGCGAGGCGCCGGGTGCGGTCGTCGTCGGCCCGCACGTGATCCATCGCGCCCGCGGCCGCCGGCTGCGCGGCTCGCAGCGCGTCGGCCCCGGCCGGCACCGGCACCGTGATCACCGGGGTGTACACGCGGTCGATCGGAACGTGGTAGAGAACCTGCGAAATACGCAGTCCCGCACCGATGTCGACGACGGCGTCGGTGGTCAGCCCGGTGCTCGCGGTCGCCAGGGCCCAGCGGGGTGCGGTATCGGCGCCGGACAGCGACTCGTGCGCGCGCTCGAGATAGTCGGCGACGCGTTCGCCGGAGTCCGGCCCGAGCCGGTCGGTGCCGAGGATCGACGCACGCGGCGGCCGCGCCCAGCCCAACGCGACCACGGCGATCAGCAGCACCACCACGACCACGAAACCGGCTGCGGCGCGCCACTTCTCACTCACCGGCCGCATCCGTCACACCGCGCGCAGCACAGCCAGGGCATGTTCCAGATCGTCGGGATAGTCGCTGGTGATCTCGATCCAGCGGCCGTCGGCGGGATGGGCGAAGCCGAGACTGCGCGCGTGCAACCACTGCCGCTGCAGACCCAGCCGCTCGGCCAGCCGCGGATCGGCGCCGTAGGTGAGATCACCGCAGCAGGGGTGGCGGATCGCGGAGAAGTGCACGCGGATCTGATGGGTGCGCCCGGTTTCCAGGTGGATGTCGAGCAGGCTCGCGGCCTGGAACGCCTCGACGGTGTCGTAGTGGGTGACACTGGGCCGGCCGTCGGCGGTAACCGCGAATTTCCAGTCGTTGCCACGGGCTCGCCCGATCGGGGCGTCGATGGTGCCGCTGGACGGATCCGGATGCCCCTGCACCAGCGCGTGATACCGCTTGTCGACCGTGCGCTGTTTGAAGGCCCGCTTCAACACCGTGTAGGCGTGCTCGGACTGCGCCACCACCATGACCCCGGAGGTGCCCACGTCGAGGCGGTGCACGATGCCCTGGCGTTCGTGCGCGCCGGAGGTCGAGATGCGGTAGCCCATCGCGGCCAGCCCGCCCACCACGGTGGGACCCGACCAGCCGACTCCGGTGTGCGCGGCGACGCCGACCGGTTTGTCGACCGCGACGATGTCGTCGTCGGCGTAGAGGATCTTCATGCCCTCGACCGGAGTGGCCTCGACGGTGAGTTCTCGTTTCGGTTCGGGGAACTCCACTTCCAGCCAGGCTCCGGCCACGAGCCGATCGGACTTCCCGGCCGCGGTGCCGTCGATCTGCACCGAACCGTCCTCGGCCAATGCGGCGACCGCGGTCCGCGACAGGCCGAGCAGCCGCGAGAGTCCGGCGTCGACCCGCATGCCGTCCAGACCGTCGGGGACCGGCATGGCTCGTGTCTCTCTCATTCGCCCGCCTTCCCGTCGTCGTCGTGGCCGGCGCGGGTGCCGTCGGGTTCGAAACCGAACACCGTCAGCACCACCAGCAGAATCGCGCCGCACACGATCGAGGAATCGGCGACGTTGAACACCGGCCACCATTTGGTGACGGCGATGAAGTCGATCACATGCCCCTGGAGCGGACCGGGCGAACGGAACAGCCGGTCCACCAGATTGCCCAGCGCACCACCGAGAACCAGGCCGAGACCGATGGCCCAGCTCAGCGAGCGCAGGGTGCGGCCGATACGGATCACCCCGATCACGACGGCGACCGCGATCAGGGTCAGCAGCCAGGTCATGCCCGTCGCCATCGAGAACGCCGCGCCGGAATTGCGGATCAGGGTCAGCCGCACCACGTCGCCGATGATCGAAATCGGTTCGCCGGGCGTCATCTTCGCCACCACCAGGGCCTTGGTGCCCAGATCCACGGCCAGCACGACGGCCGCGATCAGCAGCAGCCACGGCAGGCGGCGCGGGAAGGCCGCCGCGGCCCCGGACATCCGCACGGCCGCCGAATCCGCACCGGTTCCAGCGGCGCTGACGGTCTCGTCCCTGCCCCTGCGGTCCGACGCGGTCCCGTCCTGAGCCGAGTCCGAGCCGCTGGCTGCCGGAGCGGAATCCGCACCGCTGTCGCGCGCGGCGGATTCGTCGTCGCGATCGGCGCCCCGATCCGCCGCGGACTCGCTCGGGGGTTCGTCGGGATCGTCGAGGTGCTGCTCACGCGGCCGGTCCGTATTCACAGCTAGCCATCATTCCTTATCACGTCACCACCGGTTCGCGGTGCCGTCACCCGGCACGTGGCCGGGCGGGAGTCAAAGCTGTTTTTCAGGAACCGGTCGTACCCTGATCGGCGTGACGGTGTTGTCTTCCCACTCCTGCGCCTCGGTAACCGGTCTGCGCCCCGCGGGTGCGTCCGGCCGGGGCCCGAATCCGCGTACGGCGCGCTCGGGAGTGCTGTTGATGGTACTGGCCGTGACCCTGTCCGCGCTCGGTGTCGGTTGCAGCGACGGGACCGAAACCACCAGCGACGCCGAGGTCGAGCCCTCGGGTTTCGGCAAGGAGGTCACCCTGCCGATCTCCGCCGCGGTCGCCACCCTGGTCACTCCGGGCGAGGAACCGCACGCTCAGCTGCGCCCGGCCGTCCGGCCCGGCACCTCCCAGCAGGTGACCCTGCGCACCGACCACCACGTCGAACAACAGATCAACGATCAGGCGGTGCGGGACTTCTCGCCGCCGGCGGTGACGATTCCGCTGACCGCGGACGCGAAGGCCGACGGCGTGGACCTCGTCCTCGGCACGGCCACGTCACCGGACCCGGCCCTGGATCAGCAACTGCTGGCGGCCGACGGATCCCACGCCGGCATCGAGTTCACCGATCTCGGCGCCGTCACCGCGCTGCGGATGGCGCCCGCTCCGTCGACGCCCGACCCCGCCCGCGCCGCGATCGAACAGGCCTTCTACCAGGCGGTGTACGAGGCGATCGCCTTCCCCGCCGACGCGGTCGGCGAGGGCGCGGTGTGGACGGTCCATCAACGCGTCTCGGGTGTGGTTCCGCTGGACCAGATGACGACCGCGACGCTCACCAAGCGCGACGGCAATCTGCTGACCATCGCCCTCGACATCACGCAGACGCCCAAATCGGCCACCTGGCAGTTGCCCAACAACTCCGGTGACCTCGACATCATCGACTACCTGATGCACGGCGCGGGCACCATCACCGTGGATCTCGGCCTGCCGCTTCCGGTGTCGGGCGCGATCACCATCGGCGGCAATCAGTGCTACCGCGATCCGCACACCGATGTGCTGCTGCGCCAGGATGTCCGGACGCAGGTGCAATGGGGCGAGTGAATCGCGCCGCGGTCGTCCTCGCGGGCGTCGTCTTCGGGGTGAGCGCGTGCGGACATCACGACGATTCGCTACCGGCGCTGCCCGCGACGGCGACCGTGCCGCCCATCACCGCCCCGGCCGTCACCGATTCCGATGCGCTGCGGGCGCGGTTGCTCACCCCTGCCGACCTTCCCCCGGGTTTCACCCAGCTCGAGGACGCCGCACCGGGTAACGGGCAGACACCGCCGGACCGCTCCCGCACCGATCCGGCCGAATGCGCGAAAGTGCTCGCGCCCGTGGGTGATCTGTACAGCGGACCGTCTGCCCGCGGCGCGGTGCACTACTTGTCGCCGAATTTCGCCAGTATCGATATCGATACAGCCAGCTATGCCGACGGCCGTGCGGCGCAGGCGTTCGCGGCGGCGCAGAAGCTGCTGCGCGACTGTCGCAGCTATTCCGGCACCGATGCCGACGGCACCTCCGTCGACTACCGGCTGGGCGGGCTCGATCAGCCCAAGGCCGGTTCGGCGTCGACCTCGTTCCAGATCCGCACCACCAGCGGCGGTATGTCGCTGTATTCCGCGGCCACGATCGCCGTCGTCGGCAGCAGTGTGGTGCAGATCGCGGAAACCTCACCGGCGCAAGTCGATCCGGCCTCGCTGCAGGACCTCACGGCCAAACAGGTCCGGCGACTGGAAGGCGCCGCCGGACCCTAGCGGCCTCAGCCTCGGGCGGTGTCGCCTCAGCCCCAGGCGGTGTTGATGTGGCCCGGATTCCACATGCCGCCGTGGGTCTCCCGGGTCACCGTGGGAACCGCGGCGGTCGCGGAGGTGTCGCGCGGGGTCAGCCGCTGCAGCTCACCCCAGTCCCGGCGCCAGTCGTCCTTCAGATAGGTGGCCAGGGTCTGTGAGCTCAGCAACTGCTGGCTCCAGCCCAGCGGGCCGCCGCCCTCGTGGCTCTCCCACAGTGTGGTGTCGTGTGCGGCGGTGCGGTCGGGCAGGATGCGCCAGTTCGGAACCTGCGCGATCCCGTCGCGGTGGTCGTAGGGCCGCTGGCACGGGAACTGCAGTCCCACCGCCCAGTCCAGCAGTACCGGACTGTGCGACCCCACCATGTCCTGCAGGGTCGTGGTGCGCGGGACGCGTGGCGGTGTCAGCGCCAGCCACTGGTTGGGATCGCGGCTGCTGTCCTGGGCGACGACGCGGATCACATCGGCCTGCGGCGGGATCTGGCCGAACGGGACCCGCAGGTTGCGCCACGACGGCGTCGGCCCGATATCGACCGGGATCACCGAGCCCAGCGGATGCGCCTCGGTCGGTGAATCGCTGGCGCCGTATTCGATCTCGACGCGCTGGCCGGGGGTGACCACACCGTCCTTGTCGATCGAGCGGATGCGACCGGCCGCGGTGATCGCCACGATCCCGGTGCGCTCGGCGGCCGGGGGCAGCCGGTACCAGCCGGTGGTGAGTTCGGCCGGATCCTGCTGGCCGGCGGTGCCCAGTTCCGGGGTGGTGGCCGAGTCCAGACCGTACGGCAGTGGCGCACCGGCGGTTTGGGTGCCGGCCTCGCCCTGGTTCTTCCCGCTGTCGAAGGCGCTGGAGATACTGCTGCTGTTGGTCGGCTCCCCCTCGGGGGTCAGATCACCGACCCCGTTGGGCACGAATCCGGTGGCGCCGGCGGTGAACGTCGTCTGCGGGTCGCCGGTCAGCGGCGCCAGCATCGAGGCGTTGGGATCGGTTTCGACGAGGACGTCGTCGGCCAGTCCGCACGGTTTGCCCAGTACCGCATCCACATTCGAACGAGCCAGCGAGAACGCCGGATACTGGGCGACCGCGCCCTTGGCGAACGAGGCCATCTCGAACACCACCAGCAGCGCCGCGGCCACGGTCAGCGGCGGAATCTTCGCCCATCGCCACGCCGGGCGCGAAATCCGGTGTGGCGTACCGGGTTCCGGCGCGCGCACATGCCACCAGCCGGCCAGTGCCAGCAGTACCACGGCCACGGCGAGGAAGAGCTTGCTCAGCCCGAAGCCGTGGATCGAGGGCGGCTTGTCCCACCACGGAATGCCGTAGCTGGACACGTACCACCATTCGTTGACGCTGGTGAAGATCTGCGCCATCACCAAGGCGACCACGGCGCCGAACAACGCCCGGTTGCGCGGCGAGCGCATCACCCGGGGGCCGACCGCGACCGCGGTCAGCACCGCCACCGCACCCGCCAGACCGGCGTACACGCCGTTGTGGTGGGTGAATTTGGTGGGTGTGGTGGCCATCAGCAGCATCGACGCGAAGGTGATGCCGAGCAGCCGGCGCGCCGGCCCGCCCGCGGTGAACGGGATGCGCCCGCCCTTGCGCAGCAGGACGAACACGCAGACCAGCAGGCCCAGCCACATCGCCACCATGCCGAAGCGGCGCCCGATCGACCCGTCGGCGGTCGGCATGAACAGCCACTGATAGTTCAGGTAGTCGTTGTACCAGGGGTCGGACGGGCCGACCGCGGTGTGCACGCGGCGCATCTCGAACATCGCCGAGAGCGGCTGCACCGAGAACGCGAAGGCCAGCACGAGGGCCCCGGCCGCCGCCAGCGGCGCGAGCAGGGCACCGTAGCCGTACAGCACGGCCCAGCGGGAGCGATGTTCCCCCGTCTGCGGGTCGACGGCCAACTCGCGCGCCCGGGCACTGCCGAAGCGGACCACCGATCGCATACCGGCCAGCAGCGGCGCCACGCAGATCACGCCCGAGGGCGCCGCGGTGAAACTGAACGCCGCCACCAGGATCGCGATCGCATAGGGCAGCAGGCGCCGGGTCGCGATGGCGCGTTCGACGAAACACCAGGTGAGCAGCACACAGACCGCGATCACGGGTTCCGGTCGCAGACCGTTGTTGTAGGGCAGCCAGACCGCCAGGAAGATCAGCGCGCCGGTCCACACCGCCACCCGGTCGTGACGCACCGCCACACCGAGACGCGGAATCACCTCCCGGCTCAGCGCCAGCCAGGTCACCACACCGGCCAGCAACGTCGGAATCCGCATCCACGGACTCGCGGTACTGATCTCGGTCATATGCGCGATGATGTCGTACGGCGGTGTGCCGACCGGGTTTTCGGGCACGCCGAAGAACCGGAAGTAGTTCGCCATATATCCCGACACGAGCGACGCGCGCGCCATGCCGAACTGATAGCCGTCGTCGGAGGTGGTCGAGCCGATGAAATGCCAGATCACCAGTCCGCCGAGGACCACGGCGTCGACCGGGCCGAAGCTCCACCACCGCTGCGGCAGCCAGCGCCGGATGCGGCGGCCGTCGAGCCGGTCCAGGCGGAACAGCGCGGCCAGCGCGATGAGGGTGAACGCCACCGCCAGCACGGTCGCGATCCGCTTGAGCACGGTGGGCACCACCGAGAATCGGCTGTCGACCTGGGCGGTGACACTGGTTCCGGCGGCCCGGGTCAGATCGCTGTACACACCCACCAGCTGCGGACGCCAATCCCCCTGCAGCGTCACCGGTTTCACGTCGGCGCCGGTGAAAGTGGCTGTGGTGTGCGAGATTTCGGAATGCACGGTGAAGGCGCAGTCGCCGCCGAGCCGGTCCACCGGCACACTGGCCAGGGACTGATTGCGCAGCACCGCTTCGAACTGGCCGGGTTTACCGTCGGTTCCGGGCCGGACCCGCGCGACGAAACCGTATCGCTCCAGGTCCGGGGCGCCGGACGGCATCGTCGCCGTCAGTGTGGAGCCGTCTGCCGGCAACTGCGCGAGCGCCGCGCACGGAACGGTGGCGTCGAAGGTCAGCGGGGCGTACGAGACCAGCGGCGCGTCGATGCCGCGGGTCGAGCCCTGTTGCGGCCACGACAGGGTGGTGTGGTCGACCTGCACCGGCAACAGCGGTACCGCGATGGCGCACAGGGCGCCCAGGAGTCCGGCGATCAGCGCGATCGGCTGGGCCCAGCGAGCGAGTGGTGACCGGTCGATCCGGTGTCCCTGTCCTGCCGCGGGCGTGTCGTCCGCCCTCACCATCGTGTCGGTCACGGAGGCAGATGCTAGCGCGGGGTCTCCGGAACGAACGAAGTCGTCCGACCTTTCTCAGTCTTTGTTTAGTTTCGTTATGCATCCGTCCCGGCACAGCGCCCCGTCATCGCGCCTGGTCATCGCTCTGGGAACGACTCGGGCCGGCGTTCCGCGCGGAACGCCGGCCCGGACCGGTACGACGAGAACTACTCACACGCGGGCGACTGCTGGCCCAGGTTCTTCAGGCCGGCGCAGGCCCAGCTCTTCTGCAGCTTCCAGCTGTTGTCCTGGGCGACGAACGGCACGTCGGCCTTGGTCGGCGCACCGCCGTTGACGGAGAAGTCCACCTTCGCGGTCAGCGTGTCGCCGCCGAGATACGCCACATCGGTGACGTTGATCTTGGCGTTGTTCTGCTGGTACGCGTCGGTCAGCTTCTGCATCATCTCGGGATCCTTGGCCAGGGCGTCCTGACCGTCCTCGAGCCACTGGGCCTTCTGCGCGGCCGGCACGCCCGGGTCCAGCGCCTGCGCCAACTCCGAGTTCAGATCGGCGACCGTGGGCACCGGCGGCACGTTGGCGGCCGAGGTGGCGGCGGCCTTGGTCGTGGTGGACTTGTGGCTCGAGTGCTTGTCACCGCTGCCGCAGGCAGACATGCCGAGCGCAGCCACGACAGCCAGGGTGGCGACCGCGATGCGTCCAGTCATCTGAAGCTTCAATGCTCGTCCTTTGCGTTCGAGTTGGTCTGGTTCCGTTCACGTGACAGCTCCCACCCGACCGGCGGCAGTGCACGAGTGGCCTCACGCTACCCGCCAAATTTCAACGAAGACTAAGGAGCGGATCGGCCGGGGTGAGATCGTCATCGTCGGCAGCGAACGTATACGCCGGGCCCGGCCCTGTCGAGCGGGTCTCGAATCGGACGGTGACCCGCCCGTGCCCGCTGCCCTGTACCCAGCCGTGGCCATACCGGGGATGGCCGACATCGCGTCCGGGATACCAGAACTCGGTGGTGTAGGAGCGGGTCGGCGGCGGTACGACCGGCTCATCCGCCGGCACCGGCCCGGCGATCGGTTCCTCGAAGACCGCGTCGCCCACCGCACCGGTGTCGCGATCCAGTTCGGGGAACAGCGATTCCTGCCGCACCGCCGACAAACCGCCGAATCCCACGCCCACCAGCCGAATCGAGCCCAATTCGACGGGATCGATGGCCGAGCGCTGGGCCGCCGCGGTGAGCGTGGCCGGATCGGTGGTGGCGTAGGGCAGGGTGAGCGAGCGCGTCACGATGCTCATATCGCTCTTCTTCAATTTCAGGACCACCGTGCGGGCCGCGCGGCCGTCGCGCAGCAGCCGCCGGTGCGCGGCCTCCGCCATCGCCTCGATCGCCGGACGCAGCTGCGCCAGCGTGACGATGTCGGTCTCGTAGGTGGTTTCGGCGCTGATCTGTTTGGCCTCGGCTCGCTCGGCGACGGGTCGTTCGTCGATACCGCGGGCGAGCCGGTGCAGCGCCGCGCCGACACTGCCACCCAGCAGCGACGCCGCCTCCGGTTCGGGCAGGGCCGCGAACGCGCCGACGGTTTCGATGCCGACCGAACGCAGCCGGTGTTCGGCCACCGGCCCGATCCCCCACAGTTTGCGCACCGGCAGCCCGGCCAGAAGCGCCTGCTGTTCGGCCGGTGAAATCACCCGCACCCCATCGGGTTTCGCGAGTCCCGATGCGATCTTGGCCAATTGTTTGCCGGTGCCGGCGCCGACGGAGGCCACCAGCCCGGTGCGCTCCCGCACCGATTGCCGCAGTTGCTCGCAGAATTCGCGCACCTGCGCCGCGTTCGCGCCGGCGAGTTCGGCGGGCTCACCGAACGCCTCGTCGAACGACAGCGTCTCGAGCACCGGAATCCACGACCGCAGGGTCTCGAACACCTGCCCGCTGACTTCGCCGTAGACCACCCCGCGCGGCGGGATCACCACCGCGCTGACGCCGACCAGCCGGCGCGCCTGATGCATGGGCATCGCCGACCGGGCGCCGAAGACCCGCGCCTCGTAGCTGGCCCCGGCGACCACGCCCCGGCCGCCCATCCCGCCGACGAGTACGGGCCGGCCGCGCAAGGTCGGACGGGTCAGCTGTTCGACCGAGGCGAAGAAGGCGTCCATATCGATGTGCAGCACCCAGCGCCGCGCCGCCATCGTGTCGGCTCCGAAATTGCTGTCGGGTTCCTGTGCGTGCAGATGCACTGCCGACCCGCCCCCGGCACCCGCATCGACCCCGGTGGATGCCCGCTGACCAGGCACGAGACCGCCGGTAGCCGCGTCGGGGACAGAGTGCATACCCGGAAATCTACGCGCGGGGACCGACATATCCGGCAGCGGAAGTGTGTGATGATCGGTTCATGACCATCCGCAAGGCAGTGATCCCAGCCGCCGGCATCGGCTCCCGCCTGCTGCCGCTGACCAAGGCCATCCCCAAGGAGATGCTGCCGGTCGGCGACAAACCGGTGATCGAGCACACCGTGCGGGAGCTGGTAGCGTCCGGCATCACCGATATCACGATCGTGGTGAGCGGCGGGAAGTCCCTGATCCAGGACCATTTCCGTCCCA
Source organism: Nocardia kruczakiae NBRC 101016 (assembly GCF_001612965.1). Lineage (GTDB taxonomy): Bacteria > Actinomycetota > Actinomycetes > Mycobacteriales > Mycobacteriaceae > Nocardia > Nocardia kruczakiae. The sequence continues at coordinate 17,032 of NZ_BDBL01000007.1, read as the reverse complement.
ATCCGGCATTGGTGGCGCAGCTGCGCGCCGACGGTAAAGCCGCCTATGCCGACGCCGTGGAAGAGGTCGGCGAACTCGGCCGGCTCGGCCACATCACCTATCTGGACCAGCACGGCCCCTACGGCAACGGCACGCCGGTGCTCAACGCCGCCCGCGCGCTGGGCGACGAGCCGATGCTGGTGCTGTGGCCCGACGACGTCTTCGTCGCCGAGGTGCCGCGGGCGCAGCAGCTCATCGACGCCTACAACAAGACCGGCTCGCCGGTGCTGGCGTTGATGCCGATGGATCCCGCCGACTCCCAGCGCTACGGCGTGCCGGTGGTCGAGGATTCCTACGAGCCCGGCCTCATGCGCATCAGCGGGCTGCGGGAGAAGCCGAAGCCGGAGGACGCACCCTCGGCCTATGCCGCGATCGGCGGATACGTCGTCACCCCCGGCATCGTCGACGAGCTGCGCAAGCAGGTCGACCAGTGGTACACCCACCGCACCGGCGAGGTGTATCTGACGGACGCCATCAACGTGTTCGCCGCCTCGAACCCGGTCTACGGACAGGTGATCCGCGGCCGCTGGTACGACACGGGCAATCCGGCGGATTACCTGGTCGCGCAGTTCGCCTCCGCGCTCAGCCACCCCCAGTACGGGCCGCTGCTGCGCGATCTGTGCAACGAGTGAGGCCCTGAGCGCCGCAACGATTCTCGCGGCGTGGAACCGCACCCGCCGCCTCCGGGGACGGGCGTCGGTGAAGTGCGGCGTTCAGCCGCCGTCGGCCGCGTTGTAGCGCTCCAGATAGGCGGCGAGCCGGGCGACGTCATGGTCGTCCCAGTCGCGGAAGCGTTCGTTCACCGCGGCACTGCGCGCCCGCTCCGAGTCGGCCGCGACGCGCCGGCCCTCCGGCGTGGCGTGCAGGACGTGGTTGCGGCGGTTGGCCGGGTCGACCTCCTTGACGAGGTAGCCCTGCTTCTCCAGCGCCGCTACCTGTCTGCTCATCGTGGACTTGTCGAGCACGAAATACTCGGCCAGTTCGGCGGCGAGGCAGCCGTCGCGCGCGATCACCAGATCGAGAATGCTGTAGGCCACCAGCGGGAGTTCCGGATGTAGTTCGGCGGCACGTCCGCGGGCCCGGCGGGCGAACGCCGTGAGCTCGCGCTGGATTGTCTGAATCGCCACACTGCGGGACGGGTATGGCTGCGACCCCTTCATGGTTGTATAGTACAACAAACGATAGTTGTATTTACCAACCTTTGGAGTGACGATCATGTCCCTGCACCAGCTTCGGCACATGGCCGGACATCTGCTGACCCCATTGCTGATGTGCCTGGGCATGGGCCTGGCCTACCTGGGCGCCTTCCACCAGCCCGAACCCAACCATGTGCAGGTCGCGATCGTCGGCGACAGCCCCGAGGTCAAGGTGATGGCACAGACGCTGAAGGACCGGGCCGGTGACGCGCTCGACGTCGTCACGATCACCGACCGCGCCGACGCCGTGGACCGGTTGCGCCACCGCGATCTGGCCGGCGCCTTCGTCCCCGACGCGCAATCGCCCGAACTGCTTGTCGCCGAGGCGAATTCGGATACCACCGCCATGGCCGTCGAGACGGTGTTCGGTGCCGTGACCGCCCAGCAGAATCTGCCGCTGCACACGACCGATATCGCGCCCACCGCCTCGGGCGACCCGACCGGGCAGGGCCTGTTCTTCGTCCTCGTCGCGCTCAGCATCGGTGCCTACGGCAGCGTCGCCGCGATCAGCGTCGCCGGCGCGGGAACCCGCATGGCCGTGCGGGCGCTGACCGCGGTGGCCACCTCGTTCGTCGTGAGTGTGATCGGCATCGTGCTGGCCGGACCGGTCTTCCACGTCGTCGACCACGACTACGCCTCGATCTGGGCGATGGGCTGGTTGTACGCCGCGGGCATCCTGTTCATCGGTATCGGCCTGCACCCATTCCTGAAGCGCTGGACCACACTCGCTGTGATGGTGCTGTTCGTGATGCTGAACTTCACCACCTCCGGCGGCATCTACCGCCCCGAACTGCAGAACGGCTTCTTCGGCGCCCTGCACTCGTTCTGGAACGGCGCGGGCTTCGTCGAGGGCGCCCGCAGCCTGCTCTACTTCGACGGCAACGGCGGCCTCGGCAGCCGGATCACCGGCCTGGCCCTGTGGTTCGCGGCCGGTGTGGTGCTGGTGCTGGTGGGCGGCGCCTACGAACGCCGCCGCGCCGCCGCGCAGTCCACGGCACATGTTCCGGCGCACGCGGCCATACCCGGCGCCGCGCACTCCGTGGCACACGCACCCGCCGCTCAGGCAGCCAGCGGAATCCCGGTCGAAACACCCCGCCCGCCCGAGAACGCCGCAGTCGGCGCAGATGTCGACGAGGACGCCGACGCCGAGGAGGAGATCGAACAGGCGGTGGGCGTCTGAGCTCGGGTCGCCGTGCGAGCAGGGCCGCGGCAGATCGCGATGCGGGACGCACTGACGTCGCGCAGTAGTCGACGCCCGGGCTGGTACGAGAACTCCCAGCCCGGGCAGTCGGCTCAGAAGAAGCGCCGGATCGCGTAGATGTCGAATTCGCTCAGCGGTGTCAATCCGATCGGCACGCCCGGTCCGTAGGCGTTGAGCAGCATGCCGCCGCCGGCGTAGATGCCCTCGTGCGAGCCGTCGGTATTCACGACGACCACATCGCCGGGCATCATGGCGCCGAACGGCACGGCGCTGCCCGCGGTGGCCTGTTCCCAGGTGGTGCGCGGCAGCATGATGCCGACCTGCCGGAACGCCCACTGCACGAGTCCGGAGCAGTCGTAGGCGTTGGGCCCGGTCCCGCCCCATTCATAGGGCTTGCCCGCCTGTGAGCCGGCAACACTGAGGGCGATCGACGCCCGCGGGCTGGGCAGCGGTAGCGCCGCCGAACCGCTGGCGCTGCCGGAGGCCGATCCGCTACCCGATCCGGAGCTGCTGCCCGAGTCGAGGGATCCGGAGGAACTGCCGGTGTCGGCCGGTGCGGCGGTGGCCGGACCGGCCCATATCGATACGGAGACGGCCGCGGCGATCGCGGCCAGAAGATAGCGGGTGTATCTGCGGCGCGAGGATCCGCGCACGGATGACGGTGCCATGTGCTCGCCCTTCGGTATGACATGCATCCACCACGGCATACCGACCGGCGATTACACAGCACACAGCATGGACTTGGGATGGCCGCTTCCCCACGGGCATCTCAGCCGGTCAACTACCTGGTAGTGCAGTTTCAACGGGGGTCGATCCGGGAAAAACACCTAAGCTCAACTAAAGAGTGACGGTTGCTGTGACATAGCTGTTTTAGCGCAAGTCACACGCACACCACAAGTACCAATCCGCAACCGTGATCCGTTCCGGCCCCACGGGACACACCCCAGGTCATGCCGGGAATCGCCGTGCCACACGCCGCGCTCGCGCCTGCCGCCACACCCGAGGGCGGCGTGTAACCCCCGTCTACCTGGGTATACGCGCGCCCGACCGGACAAGGATCGGACAATGCCGAACGAGCCCGGTCCGACCGAGCGGACCGGGCTCGTTTCGGGATTCGCGTGCTCAGGCCTTGGTGATCGCGGCGCGCACACCGCCGACCACATCGGCCGCCTCGGCGCCCGCGGGCGCGAAGCTGAGCTCGGTGGCGAGGATTTCCCCGGCGATGAGGTCGCGGTGCGTGCGTGCCCACTCCGCGCGCTCCTGCGGCACCTCCAGCACCACGGTGATGCGGTCGGAGACGTCGAGGCCCAGCGACTTGCGGGTCTCCTGCAGATCGCGGATCAGGTCGCGGGCCCAGCCCTCGGCCTCGAGTTCCTCGGTGACCTCCGAATTCAGCACCACCAGGCCGGCATTGCCGGGCAGGGCTGCGGTGGACTCGGGTTCGGCCGCCACCAGACGCTGGGTGTACTCCTCGGGCAGCAGTGCGATGCCGTCGTCGTGGCCGGCCACCAGCGCCGTGACCACGCCGTCGTCCTCGCGCCACTGGCCGGCCTTCACCGCCTTGATCACGCCCTGGACGTCCTTGCCCAGCCGCGGACCGGCGGCGCGGGCGTTGACGACCAATTCGAACCGGCCGTGCGCGGCCACTTCGGTGGTCAGGTCCACCTTCTTGACGTTGACCTCGTCGGCGACGAGATCGGCGAACGGACGCAGCCGCTCCGCATCGGGCGCGGCGATGGTGACCTCGGACAGCGGCAGCCGCACCCGCAGATTCTGCGCCTTGCGCAGGCTCAGCACCGTCGAGCACACCGACCGCACCTCGTCCATCGCCGACACCAGCTCCGGATCACGGGGCAGTTCGGTCTCGCCCGGCCAGTCGGTCAGATGCACCGACCGCTCCCCCGTCAGCCCGCGCCAGATCACCTCGGTGATCAGCGGCAGCAGCGGGGCGGCCAGCCGGCAGGTGACCTCCAGCACGGTGTGCAGGGTGTCGATCGCGTCGCGGTCCTCCTCCCAGAACCGCGAACGCGACCGGCGCACATACCAATTGGTGAGCGCGTCGGCGAACGAACGCAGTTCGTCGCAGGCGGTGGCGATGTCGTAGACCTCGAGCGCCTCGGTCATCACATCGCGGGCCGCGGCCAGTTTGGCGAGGATGTAGCGATCCAGCACATTGGCCGAATCCGTCCGCCACACACCGGGTTTCGAGGCGTAGAGCTGCAGGAACGTCCACGCGTTCCACAGCGGCCGCAGCGCGTGGCTCACCCCTTCGCGGATCCCGCGTTCGGTGACGATCAGGTTGCCGCCGCGCAGCACCGGCGACGCCATGAGGAACCAGCGCATGGCATCGGAGCCGTCGCGGTCGAACACCTCGTTGACGTCGGGGTAGTTGCCCTTGGACTTCGACATCTTCAATCCGTCGTCGCCGAGCACGATGCCGTGCGCCACCACGGATTTGAACGCCGGCCGGTCGAACAGTGCGGTCGAGAGGACGTGCAGGTTGTAGAACCACCCCCGCGTCTGCCCGTTGTACTCGACGATGAAATCGCCGGGACTGTGCGCTCGAGCAACGGACGTACCCGCAGTGTTCGATGTGACGGCTCCGCCGTCGAACCATTCCTTGTTCTCGAACGGGTAGTGCACCTGCGCGTACGGCATCGACCCCGACTCGAACCAGCAGTCGAGCACCTCGGGGGTACGCCGCATCGTCGACTTCCCGGTGGGGTCGTCGGGATTCGGGCGCACCAGCTCGTCGATGCCCGGGCGGTGCAGATCCGCCGGGCGCACGCCGAAGTCGCGTTCCAGCTCGTCCAGCGAGCCGTACACGTCGACGCGCGGGTAGGCCGGATCGTCGGAGATCCACACCGGGATCGGCGCACCCCAGTACCGGTTGCGGCTGATGTTCCAGTCGCGCGCGTTCTCCAGCCACTTGCCGAACTGGCCGTCGCGGATGTGCTCGGGCACCCAGGTGATCTGCTGGTTCAGCTCCACCATGCGGTCGCGGAACTTCGTGACCGCCACGAACCACGAGGGCACCGCCATGTAGATCAGCGGCTGACCGGAACGCCAGCTGTGCGGGTAGGAGTGCTCGATCGTCTCGTGCCGCAACAGCTTTCCGGCGGCCTTGAGGTCCTTGATGATGACCGGATTGGCGTCGAAGACCATCAGGCCCTCGTACGGCGGCACCATCGAGGTGAACTTGCCGCCGGCGTCGAGCGGTTGCACTACCTCGATGCCGTTGGCGGAGGCGACATCCATGTCCTCCTCACCGAACGCGGGCGCCAGATGCACCACGCCGGTTCCGGAGTCGGTGGTCACGTAGTCGGCGTTCAGCACCCGATGCGCGTTCGGGTGGCCGAGGAAGAAGTCGAACGGCGGCCGATAGCGCAGCCCCGCGAGCGCCGCGCCCGCATGCTCCGAGAGCACCTCGAGTCCGTCGTCGGCGGTGCCGAGTTCGCGGGCATAGTGCGAGACCCGCTCGGCGGCCAGCACGTACCGCTTGCCGTCCTTGCCGCGCACGTGGGCATAGGTGATGTCCGGGTGAACCGCGATCGCCAGGTTCGACGGCAGCGTCCACGGCGTGGTGGTCCAGATCAACGCGTTGGCGCCGTCGAGTTCGCGCAGCGGATGATCGGGGGCGACCTCGAGCAGCATGTCGACGGTGACCGCCGGATCCTGGCGCATCCGATAGGCGTCGTCGAGGCGCGCCTCCTGATTCGACAGCGGCGTCTGCTCGTACCAGCTGTAGGGCAGCACCCGGAAGCCTTGGTAGACAAGCCCTTTGTCGTGCAGCGACTTGAACGCCCACATCACCGACTCCATGAAGTCGAGATCGAGGGTCTTGTAGTCGTTGTCGAAGTCGACCCACCGTGCTTGGCGTGTCACATAGTCGCGCCACTCATTGGTGTAACGAAGCACAGAGGATTTACACGCGGCATTGAATTCCGCGAGGCCCATCGCGTCGATCTGTGATTTGTCCGTGATACCGAGTTGCTTCTCCGCTTCGATTTCCGCGGGCAATCCGTGTGTGTCCCAACCGAAGCGCCGTTCCACGCGCTTACCGCGCATCGTCTGGAACCGCGGAACCAAATCCTTCACATATCCGGTGAGCAGATGTCCGTAATGTGGCAAACCGTTGGCGAACGGCGGGCCGTCGTAGAAGACGAACTCGTCGCACCCCTCGGCACGGTTGTCGATGCTGGCACGGAAGGTGTCGTCGGCGGCCCAGTAGTCCAGCACCCGGCGCTCGAGCTCCGGGAACGACACGCTCGTGCCCTGCCGCGAGCCGGCATCCGCATCGGTGAAGTCGACGCGGGGATAGGCGTTGCGGGTGGATGTCTCGTCCGCCATGGCGGCTGTGGTCTCCCTCGTGCCAGTGCGCGCATTCGGCGCAGTCGGTGGGCACGGGGACGACCTCGGCGCCTGTGCGCCGCTGCCGCGGTACCACCCCGCTTGTCCGGGGCCGGATGTTCCGGCGGTGCGGACCTCTCGTTGCGAGCTGTGACGGGCTCACCCGTTCGGTTCTACTGGGCGCCTGCGGCGCCGTTCTTCCGAAGGCTCCCCGGTGATGGCCGGATCACTGCCGATCTACAGGTTTGATTGTAGCCAGTGCGGGCAACGTTATTTCCGTGCCCTGTTGCCGCCCTGCTCACCGCCCGCTCAGCGTTTGGCGTGGCGGCCGGGACGTGATTGCGGGCCTTCCTCGGGTTCACGCATGGCCAGCGCGCTGACCAGCAGCAGGACTGCACCGATCACGCAGACGACGATGCAACCCCACGCCCAGATCACCGATCCGGTGGTCAACGCCGTCACCAGCAGGGCGAAGCCGATCGCGGCAAGGACGAGCGTCAGAACGAGCATGGTCACCCCCTAGGCGGGCAGGGCGGGCCGCATCGCCCCGGAGGGGCCGGGCGGCTCGGCAGAACTACGACCACACAGCGGTATGCGACGCCTGACCCCATCGTATCGGCGGGGTGGCGGGCACCCGGGACGAGCTACTTGCCACCCTTGGCGAACGACGCCGGACCATGGCTGTTCGATACCGCCTCGAAGGCCTCGCCACCGTCGACCGGCACGGCCGAACCGCGGTTCTCCAGCTCCTCGAGCTGCGATTCCAGGTAGGACTTCAGCCGCACCCGGTACTCGCGCTCGAAGGTCTTCAGCTGCTCGATGCGGCTCTCCAGCACGCTGCGCTGCTGGGTGATGGTGGCCATGATCTCGGTGTGCTTGCGCTCGGCGTCGGCCTGCAGGGCGTCGGCCTTCTCCTTGGCCTGGCGAAGCTGGCTGTCGGAACGGGTCTGGGCGTCCGAGAGCAGCGAGTCGGCCTTCTGCCGCGCCTCGCCGACCATCGCGTCCGAGCGGGTCTGCGCTTCGCTGACCATTCGCTCGGAATTCGCCCGGGCGTTGGACAGCAGCTGTTCGGCCTCGGCCTTGGCGTCGGTGGTGAGCCGGTCGGCCATCTCCTGCGCCAGGCTCAGCACCTTCGCGGCCTGCAGGTTCGCATCCGCGGCGGAGTTGTCCTTGGGCGCCACCGGCGCGGGGGCCGGCACCGGCACCGGCGGCGCCACGGGCGCGGGCTTCGGCGGTTCCGGTTGCGGCGGAGCGGGTTTCACCGCCTGCGGCGCGGGACGCGACTTCTTGGCATCCGCCAATTCGGCATCCAGCTCAGCAACCCGCTGGCGCAGGTCCGCATTCTCCTCGATGAGGCGCGAGAGCTCCTGTTCGACCAAGTCGAGGAAGGCGTCGACTTCATCCTCGTTGTAGCCGCGCTTCCCGATCGGCGGTTTGCTGAACGCGACGTTGTGCACATCGGCTGGAGTCAGCGGCATGGAAGGATCCCTTCGCGCTTCGTACGGAGATCTAGCGTAGATCTTCTAGCAAGCTCTTCTTCTCGGCCCATTCTGTCACACCGGAGCTATCGGCTGCCCGAGCCTGCTGACGATGGACATCAGAATGAACACGATGAAAAGCAGGACCATAATCGACAGATCCAGTCGAATTCCTCCCAAGTTCACGGGAGGTATCAGGCGCCTCAACAGTTTCACCGGCGGATCGGTGATCGTGAAGATCGCCTCCAGAACGACGGCGACGAACCCCCGCGGATGCCAGTCGCGCGCAAAGCTGCGGATGAACTCGACGATCACTCGGCTGATCAGCAACAGCCAGAAGAGGAACAGGAGTACATACAGCACCTGAAACAAGGCCACCTGTCCACTTTGCCTCAGATTCGGTGTCCTGCAAACTCCCCGCGCCGTGCATTCGGCGTCGTTTCCCCCCGTCGCGGCTCACCCGACCGGGGCCGCCGCCGCGCGCGGCACCCGGTTCGGGGTTATTTCTGGTTGTAGAAGCCGTTTTCGGCGATGCGCCGGCGCTCCTCGGCCGATACATCGACATCCGACGGTGAGAGCAGGAACACCTTGGTGGCCACCTTGTCGAACGAACCACGCAGCGCGAACGCCAGTCCGGCGGCGAAATCGACCAGGCGGCGCGCGTCGGCGTTGCTCATCTCGACCAGGTCCATGATCACGGGCGTACCGTCACGGAAACGCTCGCCGATGATCGCGGCCTCGGCATAGGTGCGCGGACGCAGTGTCGTGATCTTGGACAACGGACCTCCGTCCTCGAAGACGGGGGTGCGGCGCGGAGCCGGCTCGAACCGGGCGCGCTCCTCCATCCGCCGCTCTTCCATCCGGCGTTCGGCCTCGGGATCGACCGCCAGCGCACCGTGCGTGGTGCCACGCACCATCGGAGTGCCGCCGCCGAGTCCGCGCGAGCGGCCCGACGGTGCGGATTCGATCCGGGTCGGGCGGCGCAGGGGCTCGTAGCGGTCGTCGGAGTAGGACTCGTCGGCGAACTCCGAGCGGCGCGGCACCGTGTAGCCGGGCTGATAGGGCGCCTTGTACGCCGGCTCCGGGTAGCCCGGATCGTCGGCGAAGCGGTCGTCGCCGAAACGCGAGCGCCCGGCGTCGTACGGATCGTCGTCGAAACGCGAGCGGCGCACGCCGCGGTCGTCCGCACCCAGCGGGCCGCGGTCGTCGATACCCCGAGGGCCACGGTCGTCGACGTAGTCGTCCTCGTATTCCTCGAGCGGGACCATGCCGAAGTAGGCCTTGAACCTGTGCAGCGTACTCATGCTCCCACCTCACTAACGCTGGGCTCCAGCACGAGCATGCTCGTGGCTGCGCTGATGTCTCGCTCGCTACGCTCGCTCATCCTGGTCGACCTTCCTACGGCCCCGACTGACCTGGGGTGTTGAAGTCCTGCTCAGTCCTCGTCAGCCCCAAGCATATGTTTCGAATGTGACTGATGAGGTTTCTTTGCTACTGCGAGGTTATCGGTCGGTCGCCCATGAGAGCAGTACCGACACGCACGCAGGTAGACCCGTGTCGAATGGCGACCTCGAGGTCGCCCGACATGCCCGCCGACAATTCGCTCGCACCCGGATGCGCGGCCAGCAGCGTGCGATGCAGACCGGCCAGTTCGGCGAACGCCGCATCCGGCTCCGCGCCCAGCGGCGGAATCGCCATCAGGCCCGCGAGCTGCAGATTCTCGGATTTCGCGACCTGATCGGCCAGCATCGGGAGATCGTCCGGGACGACGCCACCGCGCGCCGGATCGCGATCCAGGCTCACCTGCAGTAGCACGCGCAGCGGATCCGCGCGCGCTCCCTCCTCGCGTGCGGCCGCCGTGGCGGTGTCAAGGGCCCTCACCAGACGCTCCGAATCCACCGAGTGCACCGTATCGGCCCAGCGCACAACCGATTTCGCCTTGTTGCGCTGCAATCGGCCGATCATGTGCCAGCGCATCTGCGCCAGATGTCCTAATGAGGCCACCTTGGCGGAGGCCTCCTGTTCCCGCGATTCACCGAATTCCCGGCGCCCGAGCCGATACAGGATCTCCACGTCGGAGGCCGGGAAGTATTTGGTCACCGGCAGCAACCGGACGGTGGCACGATCGCGCCCGGCGGCGCGGCACGCGGCGTCGATGCGGTCTTCCAGGCGGGTGAGCGCGGCGGCGAGTCCGGCCTCGCGGGACTGCGGCGGGCCCGGCGCGGATTCGGTTGTGCCGAGTCCGGATTCGGGGTGGTTCACCGGTTCTCCTCCATCCAGATCACTCCGGCGATGCGGCCGGTGGGCGCGCCGCGGCGGTGGCTGAACAGGGTGGCGTCGGAGATGGTGGAGCGCGGATCGACCGCGACCGCGCCGACCCCGGCCGCTTCCAGTTGACGGCGGATTCCGGCTCGCAGATCCAGCCCGGGCGTACCGCGCCGGGTCGTGGTGGCGCTGCCGGGCAGATGGGCCTCGACGTCGTCGCGCATGGCGGCGGGCACCTCGTAATCCTCGCCACCGGCGGCCGGACCGAGGAAGGCGCCGATGCGATGCGGCTGGGCGCCGACCGAGATCATCGCCTCGAGGACCTTCGGCACGATTCCGATGCGGGCGCCGACGCGGCCGGCGTGCACCGCCGCGATGACCCCGGCCTCGTCGTCGGACATCAGCAGGGGGACGCAATCGGCGGTGAGCACCACCAGCGCGAGATTCGGCACGGTGGTGACGAGCGCGTCGGTCACCGGCACCGGTTCGGCGCGCGGACCGTCGACGATCTCGACGTTGCGGCTGTGCACCTGTTCCATCCAGACCAGGCGGCCGGGCGGCAGGCCGATGCCTTCGGCGAGACGTATCCTGTTGCGCCGCACCGCTTCCGGATCGTCGCCGACGTGGTCGCCCAGGTTGAACGAGTCGTAGGGCGCCGCCGAGAACCCACCGGCCCGCGTGGTCGTCACCCGTCGCGTCCGAACCGAAGCCTGTGTCATATCTCCGAGATTAATAGGCTGTGCCGGTCCGGAGTCGAGCGTGCCGCCGAGTGATCCGGAACGTAGGTGGCGGGGTGGCGGAACGGGGCACAGCGCGAGCATGCCCCGCGAAGTACCCACGGCGTGCGTGTTCATGCACCCGAGATTGCCGCCACCCACGGTGCCGTGTTCGCCACTGCCGGGCCCGGCGCCTCCGCTCGCGGTGTTCGTTCTCACACGCCGCTGCGCCGGAGACCGGCGGCGACGCCCCGGAGATCGACATCACACGAGCCGCCCGGCACAGGTCCACCGGAATTCCGGTGGCACACAGGGTTTCGATCGCCCCCACCGCACACGTCGCTGCCCCCTCCGAAACGTCGGAGGGGGCAGCGAGATCGGCGTGCTTACCGGCGCATGAAATCGGGGACGTCGACGTCGTCGGTGTCCTCGTCCGGCATCTGAATGTGCGAGCGGCTGTTGTGCGCGATGGTCGGCTCGGTGGCCGGGCGCGGTTCGTAGGACGGGGCCGGGCCGCGGGCCGGCGTCGGATCGGCCGGGCGCTCGGGCTCGGACTGACGGGTGCTGCCGAAATCACGGCGAGTGGTGGACTGGCCGATGTCACCGGCCCGGCCGGCACCGATATTCGTTCTGCCCGCCGGTTCGATGCGCCGGGCCGGGGTGCCACCGTCGAAGCCGGCGGCGATCACCGTGACCCGGACCTCGTCGCCGAGCGAATCGTCGATCACCGTGCCGAAGATGATGTTGGCCTCGATGTGCGCGGCCTCCTGCACCAGCGAGGCGGCCTCGTTGATCTCGAACAGACCGAGATCCGATCCACCGGCGATCGACAGCAGCACACCGTGCGCACCGTCCATCGACGCCTCCAGCAGCGGCGAATTGATCGCCGCCTCCGCGGCTTTCACGGATCGTCCCTCGCCGCGCGAGGAGCCGATGCCCATCAACGCCGAACCGGCGCCGGACATGACGCTCTTGACGTCGGCGAAGTCGACGTTGATCAGACCCGGGGTGGTGATCAGGTCGGTGATGCCCTGAACACCGTTGAGCAGCACCTCGTCGGCGGAGCGGAAGGCGTCCATCAGGCTCACCGCCGCATCGCCGAGCTGCAGCAGCCGGTCGTTCGGGATGACGATGAGGGTGTCGCAGGATTCGCGCAGCGCCTGGATACCGGCTTCGGCCTGGTTGCTGCGGCGCTTGCCCTCGAACGAGAACGGCCGCGTCACCACACCTATGGTCAGGGCGCCCAGCTTACGGGCGATCGAGGCGACCACGGGCGCACCACCAGTACCGGTGCCGCCGCCCTCACCGGCCGTCACGAAGACCATGTCGGCGCCCTTGAGCACCTCTTCGATCTCGTCCTTGTGGTCCTCGGCGGCCTTGCGGCCCACCTCGGGATCCGCGCCGGCGCCCAGACCGCGGGTGAGTTCGCGGCCGACGTCGAGCTTGACGTCCGCATCACTCATCAGCAGTGCCTGGGCGTCGGTGTTGACGGCGATGAACTCGACTCCCTTGAGTCCCTGTTCGATCATTCGGTTGACGGCGTTCACGCCGCCGCCGCCGATACCGACGACCTTGATCACTGCAAGGTAGTTGTGCGGGGGCGTCATGGGCTCTCGCCTTCCTTCGATCCAAAGCCTGTCGTTTTCGGAGTCTCGGCAGAGCGCCGATTCGAGGTCCCCGGTCCGCCCGGGTTTTCGCTCGAACAAACCCTAAAGCTGAACCATAGGGTTGGCGTTATGTCAAGTATCCGACTGGTGCGGAACGCTATTCGCACCCGTCGCGATCCGTGCGCAGGCGCGCCGACACGAGGGTCAGAATCTTGTGTGATCCGTCTCGTCCGAGCCCGTCGGGCATGGTACCGCGAACGGCCGCCACAGACATCGAGATCGAGTCTCGATCTCCGCGGGACCGCGGATTCACCGGCCCCGCCCGCGACCGCGGCACCCGGACGGGCCCAGGTGCCACGGCCATCACGCACGGCCATCGACTCCCGGCCGCCGGTCGAAAACCACAACGGCACAACGAGTGTCACTATCTTACCGTTACCAGATCGGGACTCGAAACGTCGAATACCGTTCCCGGGCGCGTCAGCACCGGAAGGACCACCGCGGCTTTGCGTTCCGAGTCGTCCGGACCGCCCCAGACCACCGTACGGTCGTCGCGCAGCTTCAGTTCGATATCCGAAACCGTCCGCGCCACAACCTCTCCCACCTGGGCGCGAAGCGCCGGCGGCGCGGCGTCGAGGACCGCGACCGCGGCCCGGGTCACCGGGTCGGCGCTACCGGGATGGTCGGTGACCAGTTTCGCGACGCCGGGCGGCGGCGGTTCGATCGCGAATTCGACGCTGTCGGCGTCGAGCAGATGCGGCCCCTGCGGACTGTCGAAGAACACGACGGCGGAGCGCTCGTCCACCGTGACCCGCACCGTGGACGGAAACACCCGCTGCACCCGTGCCGACCGCACCTTCGGCAGCGACGCCACCCGGCGCGCGATCGCGTCGGTATCGATGCGCAGCATCGAGCGGCCGTCGGGGATCTGCAGCACCGCGCGCACATCCTGTTCGGGCACCGTCGACACGCCCTCGACCTGCACGGTGCGCACCGACAGCGCGGGGGTGAAGTAGGCGACCACCAGCAGCACGATCGCCACGACCACGATCGGCGCGCCCCACAACAGAATCCGCCGCCACCCGCCGTCGAAGGGCAGCCGCGCGCGGGCCCCGCCCCGGTGGATGCGATCGTCGCCGTCGTCGCCGTCCGCAGCGGATTCGGCCTCGGCGTCCGGATCGATGTCCTCGATCGTCCCGCGGCGTGTCATCTCCACCTCCCTCTCCGGCCGGCACCGCCGGACGGGGGCGCCGTGCTCACCGACCCGTCGACGGGCGCACCCGCAGTCCGTCCAGAATCTGCCCGCCGAGCATCGTCACGTCGCCGGCGCCCATGGTGATCACCACATCGCCCGCGCGGGCCAGGCTCGCGGCCTGCCGGCCCACCCGCGACATATCAGGTTGGTAGTGCACGGGTTTGGTGACCGCCTGCGCCACCAGCGCGCCGTTGACCCCAGGCAGCGGCTTCTCGCGCGCGCCGTAAACGTCGAGGACCACGACCTCGTCGGCCAGCGACAGCGCCGCGCCGAACTCCTCGGCGAAGGTCGCCGTGCGGCTGTACAAATGCGGCTGGAACACCACGATCACCCGGCCCTGCCGGAAGCGAGCGCCGTCGGCCGCCTCCTGGCGGACCAGTTCGGCCGCCGCCCCCAGTACCGCACGCACCTCGGTCGGGTGGTGGGCGTAGTCGTCGAAGACGCGCACCCCGTTCTCGCGGCCCACGAACTGGAAGCGGCGGTGCACGCCACCGAATCCCTCCAGGCCCTGCAGGATTTCGTCCACATCGGCCCCGGCATCGCGGGCGGCGAGCAGCGCGGCGAGGGCGTTGAGGGCCATATGGCGGCCGGGCACCGACAGGCGCAGCGTGCGCGGGGCGGGTTCGTCGCCCAGTTGCACCGTGGCGACACCGCCCACGTCGCGCGGTTCCCAGCTCACCAGCCGCGCCTGCATCGGCACCGGCGCGTCGGCCGTCTCCGTCGAGCCGTAACCGGCCACCCGGATGTCGAGTTCCCCGGCCGCGACTCGGTCGGCGACCCGGCGAGCCAGCGCCAGCGAGCCGGGATCGTCCAGGCAGACCACGAGCAGTCCGCCGGAGACCAGCCGCGCCACGAAGTCGTCGAACACCTGGACGTAGGCCTCATCGGAGCCGAAGAAATCCAGATGATCGGACTCGATGTTGGTGACCACCGCGACGTCCGGATCGTATTGCAGCAGTGAGCCGTCCGACTCGTCGGCCTCGGCCACGAAATAACCGCCGGTGCCGTGATGCGCGTTCGTCCCGGCCTCGTTCAGCTCACCGCCGACGGCGAACGAGGGATCGAAGCCGCAGTGCTGTAACGCCACGACCAGCATCGAGGTGGTGGAGGTCTTGCCGTGGGTGCCCGACACCAGCAGGGTGTGGTGACCGCGCATCAGTTCGGCGAGGACCGTGGGCCGCATCAGCACCGGCACGCCGCGCCGATTCGCCTCGACCAGTTCGGGATTCGTCTTCGGGATGGCGGCGTAGGTGGTCACGACCGCGCTCGGGCCGCCCTCCAGCAGATCCAGCGCACTCGCGTCGTGGCCGATGCGGACCTGGGCCCCGCGCGCCCGCAACGCCAGCACGCCGCGGCTCTCCTTGGCGTCCGAGCCCGACACCTCGCCGCCGCGAGCGAGCAGAATCCGCGCGATGCCCGACATGCCGGCACCACCGATGCCGACCATGTGGACCCGTCGCAACAACTCCGGCAGTTCGGCGGGGGCCTGCCCGGTGTGGTTCACCGGGTCCGCGGCTCCCACTTCGGCCGTCTCGTTTCCTCCGGTCACCGTCCGGTCACCTCCAGCACGATTCGCGCCACCGTGTCCGCGGCGTCGCGATGTCCGGCACCGGCGGCGGCGACCGACATGTTCGTCAGCGCGGCGGGGTCGGTGAGCAGCGCGATCACCTCGTCCATCACATACTTCGGCGTCATCTCCGCATCGGCGACGATTCTGCCACCGCCCTGCGCGACGATCGGGCGGGCGTTGAACTCCTGTTCGCCGTTGCCGTGCGGCAGCGGCACGTAGAACGCCGGCAGACCGACCGCCGAAACCTCGGCCACGGTCATCGCGCCCGAGCGGCACACCGTGGCATCGGCGGCGGCATAGGCCAGATCCATCCGCGACAGATACGGCACCGCAACGTATTTCGCGCCGTCGCGGCCGGATTCTGTGTCGATGCCGTCCAGATCGAGCGTGTTCTTGGGTCCGTGCGCGTGCAGCACCGAGATACCCGCCGCCAGCAGTTGCGCGGCCGCGCCGGACACCGCCTCGTTCAACCGGCGCGCGCCCTGGGAGCCGCCGAAGACCAGCAGAACCGGACCCTGCTGCGGCAGACCGAAGTGCTCCCGCGCCCGCTCCCGCAGTCCGGCCCGGTCCAGGGTGGCGATCGAGGCGCGCACCGGAATCCCGACTACCTCGGCATCGGCGCGCCCGCGAGCGTGCACACCCGAATTCGGCACGGCGGCGAGCACTCGCGCCGCACGCCGGGCGCCGACCTTGTTCGCGATCCCCGCCTTCACATTGGCCTCGTGCACCACCAGCGGCACCCGGCGCGCGCGCCGCAGCACTCCCCCGCCGGCCGCGAGGTAGGCGGGCACCGAGACGTAGCCGCCGAAACCGATGATCACATCGGCCTCGACCGCGTCGATCACCGCGCGTGTCCGCGCCACCGCGGCGCGGACCCGGCCGGGCAGGCGCAGCAGATCGGCGGTGGGTTTACGCGGCAGCGGGACCGGCGGAATCAGCTCCAGCGGATAGCCGCGTTCGGGAATCAGCGTCGTCTCCAGCCCGCGCTGGGTGCCCAGTGCGGTGATCCGGATCGAGGGATCCAGCCGGCGCAGCGCGTCCGCGACCGCCATCGCGGGTTCGATATGCCCGGCCGTGCCCCCGCCGGCGACGATCACCGAGAGCGTCCGTTGCCCGGAACCCGTCGTGCCGCCGCTCTCGCCGGTTGTCACCTCGAATTACCTCGTTCTCTCGCATGTGTCATCGGATAGCTGGGCTCCCAGGCCCGGGTGGTGCGCCACGACGACGCTCCGCGTGCCTCCCGCCGTCCGGCGTCGGCGCTGCGTCGTCGTGCCGAATCCGAATCTATCGACCGCCGCGGGATCGCCGCACTCCCACCCCGCGTCGCAGCGGCCCCGCGGGACGCGCCCGCGCCG
>NZ_BDBL01000006.1 GCF_001612965.1 Nocardia kruczakiae NBRC 101016 | reverse complement strand
ACACCTTGTTCGACGGGTTCCGGCCGCTGAGTTCCTTACGCAGCGTCGTGTTCGGAGTCGCGATTGCCACCGCGTGGTACTACGCCCGCCTCGATGCGCAATATCGGAGACGACTACGACCTTGTTCACGTTGCTACGCCTGCTCTTGGGCGTGACGGTCATGGAAGACCCCTGAGACGCATCGCGCGGAGCCGCGGTGCGGCCCACGAGGTCGAGGTCTTCGATGTTGAGCTGGAGCAGTTCTTCGGCGCGGGCGCAAGTCTCGTAGAGCATTCAGTGTCTTCTCCCGCAGGTGGATTTCGCGGCGGGCGATGAGCCGGTCAATCGCGGTCCGTGAGCGGACCGGGGTCTCGGAGTCCGGCGGAGTCGAGCGCCCGGCCGTCGCGGGGAGCGTCGGTGCAGTCCAGCCCTGCTCGGCGCACCAGCTCAGCCATTTGCCGACCCCGGCGCACCGCGCGTTCCAGGTGTTGACCGCCGTGCTGCCCCAAAGCGATTCGAGCGCGGCGCCGATCCGGTCGTCGAAGGGGTTCAGCGGTCTGCGGGTCCGCCGATTCGTCGCCCAGCTGACGGCGCGCACCGGTCGGCCGGGCGATCTCGCCGAGGTCGATCACGCCGTCGCGCCGAGACGATGGGGCGGTTCGCACGGGCACTATGAAGACGATGTGGTGGTGTTCCAGCGTGCGCGGGCGGCGGCGAACAGGTCCACGCAGACCGTCACGAGGTCGGCGGGGTCGTCATGGCAACCGTCCATCAACCAGTCGACCAGCAGGTGGTTGACGCCGCCGACCAGTGCGGTCGCGGTCAACCGCTGGGCTCGCGTCAGCGAGCGAGGGCTCTCTGTCGCCCAGATGGCCATCACGGTGTCGACGAAATCGCGCAGAACCCGATGGCGGCGCTGTTCCATGTCCGGTGAAACCCCGACGACCTCGATGAGCACTACCCGCGCGCGGCGCGGGTCGCTGGTCAGGTAGTGGATGAAGGCTTCGAGTCCGGCTGCGGTGAGTGCGTCGAGATCGGGATCGGCCTGCTCGAGTGCGGCGATGGTCTCCGCGCGCATCGTCTCGGCCAGGTTGTCGTAGAGGGCGGCCAGGCAGAACTCCTGGTTGGAGAACGACTCGTAGAAGTACCGCTCGGTGACGCCGGCGCCGCGGCAGATCTGCTTGATCGACGCGGCCGCGTAGCCGGCCGTGCCGTACTGCTCCAGAGCGGATTCGAGGATGGCCGCCCGGCGCTGACGCACTCGCTCCTCCGGAGCGACACCGGAGTACTTGCGGCCGGAGGGTTTCGGGCCGGGGGGTCCCGGGCGGGTCATGTGGGGCCTTTCCTTCCTGCCGACGAGGTGCAATACTAGCCGAACCATTTCTGACAATCGCGATTGCCCAACATTGATCGCTGTGTCGAGCCGACGCAGGGAAGGCATCACACAATGACGGAAACAGCACTGGCAGGGCGCATCGTGGCCGTCACCGGCGGTGCGCAGGGCATCGGGCGCGAGATCGCGCGCCGGCTCGCCGAGGCCGGTGCCCGGGTCGCGATCGGCGATCGCGATATCCAGGCCGCCGAGGCCACCGCGCAGGCGTTACCGGGTCAGGTGCATGCGTTCACGCTCGATGTGACCGATACCGGGTCGTTCCGCCGGTTCCTCGCCGAAGTCACCGCCTTGTGGGGTCCACTCGACGTGTTGGTCAACAACGCCGGTGTCATGTGGGTCGGGGCCTTCGAAGACGAACCCGAGACCGCGACCGAGCGCATGCTCGCGGTGAACCTGCACGGCGTGATCCGAGGCGTGCGCTTGGTCGCACCGTCGATGCGCGAGCGCGGCCGCGGTCACTTCGTCACCATCGCCTCGGCCGCCTCCAAACTCGCCCCGCCCGGAGAATCCACCTACGCCGCCACCAAACACGCCGTCCTGGGCTACCTCACCGGCGTCCGCGAGGAACTGCGCGGCAGTGGCGTCGAGATCTCGGTGATCATGCCCGGCGTCGTGGACACCGAGCTCGCGATCGGCACCGACAGCGGCGCGACCTCGCCGTTGCAGCCCGGCGACGTCGCCGCCGCCGTCGTCGCGGTCTTGCGCCGCCCACGTTTCGAGGTCACCGTGCCGGCCTCGATCGGTCTGCTGGTCCGCATCGCCGCTGTGCTACCGCAGTCGATCCGTGACCAGGTATTGCGCCGCACGGTGCCCAACCAAGTCGAGGCAACACGGAATTCGAACACCCGCGCAGGCTACGAACACCGCGCCCTGACCGAGACCACCGACCCGAAGGAGTCCTGATGACCAACATCGAATCCGGCACCGTCCGCCCCATCCCCGAGTTCTCCGGCGTCCACGACATCTGGCCCCGGGGCCGGCGGCTCGACGCTGTTCGCGAAGCGGCACTGAGTTACCGGGAACGATTTCTGCGCCAGGGGCAGGTGAAAGCGGTCAAGAGTTTCGACATCGCCGCCGCCCCGTATCCGGCGCAGTACGCGTTCCAGAACTACTCGGTCAACCTCAACCCCTTCATCTCGATCATCAACCGCATGTTCGTGATCCAGTTCGAGGGCTTCGACGGCGAACTGAAGACCCTGGTGTGGGAACCCACCGTAGCCGCCGGTTCCGCGGAAGCCCCGTTCTACGGCCAGTTGCAGCGCTTCAGCCGCCGCGTCGGCCTGGAATCGCTGTTCGTCAAGTACTACAACGAGCCCGATCAGGTGCTGCCGCGCCTGGGGTTGACCAACGACGACGTGGACTACATCAGCTTCGACCACCTCCACGTCCAGGACCCACGCATGATCGTGGGCAGCAGCGAGCCCATCGAAGGCGAGGCCGAACCGCGCAAGCCCTTGTTCCCCAACGCCAAACTGCTCGTGCATCGCCGGGAACTGGGCACCTTCGAGTCCATGCACCCCATGCAATGGGCGTGGTATGTCGACGGCGGCATGAACGGGGTACCCGCGGATCGGCTCGAAATCTTCGACGGCGATGTCGAACTCGGAGTCGGGGTCAGCCTGCTGTGGACACCCGGCCACACCGACGGCAACCATTCTCTGGTCGTCAACACCCCCGACGGGGTGTGGGTGTCGTCGGAGAACGGGATGGCCGCCGACAGTTGGCAACCCGAACTGTCGAAGATTCCCGGCGTGCGCCGCACCGCCCAGTTCTACGGCCGCGAGGTCGTGCTCAACGCCAACACCCTCGAAGACTCCCTCGACCAGTACGACTCCATGGTGAAGGAGAAGACCCTCGCCAGCCCGTCGCCGCGGAACCCGCAGTGGCGCCAGATCATCCCGTCCTCCGAATGCGCGAACTGGAAGCGACAGTGGCCGCTCGTGCCGACCTTCAGCCACGGCGGCCTGGACTACGGCACCATCACCGTCCCCACCCGGTAACCAGGCTCGACCCCCCACCCGCACCGGAGACCGGACTCCCCGCCCGCACCGCACACCGCCGGGGCGGGCGGACCTCCCTGTGCACCCTGATCTCGAGGAACCCCATGTACACATCCGATCCGGTCAGCGCCTCGACCCGGCCGGCCGAACCCGCCGCACCACACCCGGCAAGCGGTCGCTCCGATGATCCGGTGATCACGGTGGCGCGCTCCTTCGCCGCGTGGCTGACCATCTGGGCGTCGCGAATCTTCGTGCGGCCCACACTGTGGCTACTGCCGCTGCATACCCCCCTCGGTGTGCTCGGCTACCGCTTCACGCAGGTCGTGGCCTGTCGGATGTGGTTCGCTCCGACGCTGCCACCCATGAGAGTCGATGCCGCAGGACCCAACGGCCGGACCATCGGAGAATGGGTCGGCGGGCCGGCAGAGCCCGGCACCCGGATGATCTATTACATCCACGGCAGCGGATACATCAGTTGCAGCCCCTGGACCCACCGCGGCCTGGTGTCGGAACTGACACGCCGACTGCACCGACCCGCCTACGCCGTGCGCTATCGGCGAGCACCGAAATACCGCTTCCCCGCCGCCCATGACGACATCCTCAACGGCTACCTGTGGCTGATCGACCAAGGGCATACCGCCAGCGACATCATCGTGATAGGCGATTCGGCCGGCGGCCACCTCGCCCTGGGCCTGTGCGCCCAACTCCGCGAACTCGGAGTTGACCAGCCCGCGGCGGTGATCGGATTCTCCAGCCTCGTCGACCCGACCTGGCAGCTCGCGGCGGCCCACAACACACACGTGTGGGACCAGTTCGTCTCCGCCCGCACCGGTCGACGGATCACCCAAACCTATTTCGTGGACACCGATTTCAGTGATCCGCGCCTGGACGTCCTCGCCACGGTCGGACCCGACCTGCCGCCGATGCTGTTGCAGACCGGCGGCAGCGAGGTTCTCGCCTCGGACTCCCAACACTATGCCGCGGCACTGCGCGCGGCAGGCGGGCGGTGCGAACTCGAGCTGTGGCCGGGAATGTTCCATGTGTTCCAGATGGGATACCCGCGGCTGTCGGAGGCACGGAGCGCACTCGACAGCGTCGAACGGTTCGTCGATAGCATCGACGCGAACAACGGCCCGACCGCCTGACGGTCCACCCTGCGCGGTCTGCCCGAGCGGCCCCCACCACACGCAACCACAGCCAGCATCCAGACACGTCGGGGCCGGACCCCGCCCCTGAGATCGCTGATCCGCCCCGCCGCGAGCTCCTAGGGCCGATCGCCCGTCCTGCGGGGTGAGGGCCCAGCGGGTCGGAACAGAGTGTCGCGTACCCGCGCGGCCGGTAGCCGGTGGTGCCGAGCGCGGCGAGTTCGCCCCTCGATGTCGATTTCGATCGCGCCGAAGAAGTTGATGTTGGCGCTGGGCGCGGGTGAGATGTGGGCCTGCCCTGTTGTCGATGCGTTGCCCGGACCGGCGCATTTGTTCCACGGCGAGCCCGCAGTACTCGGCGATCACGGCGAGTCTGGAGTTCTCGATTTCCAGTCTCGATCGTGCCGGTCGATCGAGGTGCCGTCACCGGCGACATCGGCCCCCTCGTTCGGGCAAAGGTGAGATATGCGGTGGCACAGCCGGATCCGCGTCTGGATCGAGCTGACCTGCAGTGCGCTGTGGCTTACCATCGAAGAGGACACAGAGTTGCAGGGGGATGATCGCTATGCCGAGCCTTCGTGAGGAGTACGAGGACGTGCGGTCCCGGCTCAGCCACCTGGATCGGCGTGAACGATCTGCCCGGGCGTACGGGATCTTCTCCGAGGAGTTGGATTCCCTCGACGACAAACTCCAGCGGGCGTCGCTCCCGCCGGACGAGCGGGTCGAACTCACGAAGCTCAGCGACCATGTCCGCGGCGTGCTCGACCGGCGGCTGCGCGACCTGCAGCGCCCCACGGTCTGGAGCCCGCAACTACTACCGGAGCGCCCGGAACGAGGCTGGGGCTTTGGAGGATTCGATCGCAGCCGCTAGGGGGGCCGAGAGCGGGCGCCGGAAATCGGTCCGTGGGAGTCGCCCCAACGAAACGAAGGACAAGACCATGGAAAGGTGGATCCGCCCGGCTGGGCTCTCCCTCGGACTCGCAGTATTCGCCGCCGCGCTCCTGGCCGACGATTGGGCACCGACCCGCGCCGCCTGGTTTGCGGCCGGATGGCTCGCCGCAACCGCCTTCGTGTTCGCCGCCGAACTACGGGAACGCAAATCGTGACCGAGCATTACCTCAACCGCGCCCAGGTGGCGGAAATCCTCGGAGTGCAGCCCGGAGGGCTGGAATTATCGCTTTCGGGTGAGCACTTCTGGCGGACTCAGTTATCGGCGACACCTTCATGGCGGCCGTGCACGGCCTTTCAAGGGCCACTGTCGAATCGACACGTGTTGCCGCCCAAACGCTTCCGCGGCCGGCAGGACCAATCGCCGTGGCCGGCGCGCCCGATTCACCACGGCCGATCGACCGCGACCACCGAGTAGGGCGTGGACGGTCGCGACGGGGTGTCGTACCGGGCGTTGGGCAGATACAGACGGTGATCGAACCAGGCGACGGTGGTCGGAACATCGAAGCGCGCGTTCGTGATTCGCCGTTGCACGGTGCCGGTGGTTCCGGCGGGATCGAGGGTGATCACGGCGACCGCGTCGAGGCGGTTCTGAACTACGAGCAGGGTCGTGCCGTGGCGGAGCAGGCCGTCGCCGGCGGGGACCGCCTCGGTTCCCAGATCGATGCGGCGGGTCACCCCGGTCGCCGGATCGACGCGGAACTGCCGCCCGGTCGCCGACTGGACGAGGACGAGTCCTGCCCCGTCGGGAGTGCCCACGATCCCGTTCGCGTTGATCGCTCCGGTCACGTAGGTGATCTCACCGGTCAGTGGCAGCCGCACCACCGCCTCCGGCGGCGGCAGCGCACCATCGGGGCCGATGGGCAGGTGATACAGCACGGGAGTGCGGGAGTCGGTGAACCACGCGCCGGTCGGTGTGAACACCACGTCGTTGACGAAGGTGTCCGGGGGAGTTCCGAGTCGATAGCTCGCCAGCACCGCACCCGAGCGAATATCCACCACCCGCGCGTCACCGCCGGTACCACCGGCGACGAACAGCCGTCCGGGGTGATCGAGCCGCAAGCCCAGCGCCGGGGTGCCCGGACCGCGACTCAGGATGTCGCCGTGCCCGGTGACCAGATCCGCACGGTAGATGGAACCGTCCACGGCCGAGCCGATATAGGCCACCGGCAGCGACCCGATCGCGATACCTTCTGGCCGGAACCCGGCGGGCAGGTCGATCACGGTGGGGAACAGGGCCGGCTGCGCGTGAGTGGGAGCCGGCACGGCGATGCCGAAACACAGCAGCGCCACCGAGATACCGAAGAGCCGCTTCATGACTGCCGCCGCCCCTTCCACCACATTTCGAGAGTCGCCAGCCCGGGGTAACGCCGCCGGAGTGCGGCGATGTCGGCGCGGTAGCCGTGGGTGTCGAGCCAGTCGAACATGCACGCCAGTTCCGGGGATTCGGCTCGCAGTCGCTCGATGGGCTGCCGCTCGAACCGCGTCGGGATCCCGTCGGCCGCGCTGATCACCTCGGCGATCTGCCGCACGGTCAACTCGTCGCCGGCGATCTCGAGTTTCGTGCCGAGGAATTCGGCCCGGTGTTCGAAGACGTCCGCGGCGATGTGCCCGATATCGTCGAGGGAGATCATCTGCAGCGCGGTCTCGGCGTCCAGGGCCAGCGCGCCGACCCGGGCGCCGTGTGCGATATCCGGAAGCAGATACCGCCAGTTCTCCATGAAGAAGACCGGTCGCAGTACGGTCGCGGGCACACCGAGAGCGTCGATATGCGCCTCGATCTCGGCCTTGGACTCGAAATGCGTTACCCCCGAGGCATATCCGACGGCCGCGACGGAACTGTAGACCAGGTGCGCGACGCCCGCGGCGGCGGCCGCATCGGCGACGTTCTTCCCCCGGCGCACTTCGACTTCAGGACGCGGATCGGTGAAATCGGCCGGTTGCACACTGAATACGCCGTCCACGCCCTGTGCCGCCGCGTCCAACGACCGTCGGTCGTCCAGATCGCCTGCGACGATCTCCGCCCCCGCCGCCGCCAATTCCAGCGCCTTCGGCGTGTGCGGGTCACGCACGAGGGCGCGCACCCGCCGACCCGCATCGAGAAGGCGCCGGGTGACCGCGCCGCCCTGGCCGCCGGTCGCGCCCGTGACCAGGACGGCGCTCCGGTTTCCGGTACTCGTCATCGACCGGCCCCTTCCAGGACGGGCGCCGCATCGGCGCGGCGGGTGGGTACGGGCAGCTGTCCCGCGACGATCGCGGCGAGTGAGAGCGCGAATCCCACGAGCTGGAGCGGCCCGAGGGTCTGGCCGAGCACCACGGCGCCGAGAACCGCGGCGACCAGTGGTGACAGCAGGACGAGAACCGCGACGGTGGTCACCGGGAGCATGGTGATACCGCGGAACCACAGCACGTAGGCGATCAGGCCGCCCGCCACACCGAGCCACAGGTAGCCGAACACGGCCGTCGAATCCACGGCGGGTGGCAGGCCCTCGACGGCGAAGGTGAGGGGTAGCAGGAACAGGCCACCGGCGGTGAGCTGCCACCCGGCGAAAGTGACCGGACCGGCCTCGGCCGGGCGTCCCCAGCGTTTGGTCAGCGTCAGCCCGAGCGCCATCGACGCCGCGCCTCCCAGCCCCGCCGCCACCCCGACGGTGTCCAGCGCCGCGGTCGGCCCGATCACCACCAGGCCGACGCCCAGTACCCCGATCGCTCCCCACAGGAGTCGCCAGATCGACGCCCGTTCGCGCAGGACGGCCACCGCGAGGAGCGCCACCACCGACGGCTGCGCGGCGGCCAGCGTCGCGGCCACTCCGCCCGGCAGCCGCTCGGCCGCGATGAACAGCAGCGCGTTGAGCGCCCCGATATTCAAGACGCCGAGCACGGCCGCCTTCCACCACCACTGCCCGCGCGGCAGCGTCCGGGTGACGGCCAGCATGATCAGGCCCGCCGGCAACGCGCGCAGCAGAGCCGCGAACAGCGGGTGTCCGGGCGGCAGTAGTTCGGTCGTGACGATGTAGGTGGTGCCCCAGACCGCGGGCGCGAACGCCGTCAAGACGCCCGTGGTGCCGGAAACCCACTGTGGTGCTGGACTTTTCATACTTGCCATCTCACCCGGACTGTGTCGATGAGTCCAACACATGTTTGTCACCGCATCAATCTCGATACAAGATTGATCTATGGAGCTGCAGCAGATGCGTTACGTCCTCGCGGTCGCCGAGACCAACAGCTTCACTCGCGCGGCCGAACGATGCCTGGTCGTCCAATCCGCGCTGAGCCACCAGATCGCTCGGCTGGAACGGGAACTCGGTGCGAAACTGTTCGAGCGCACCAGTCGCCGAGTGCGGTTGACCCCGGCGGGTGCCGCATTCCTCCCGGCCGCGCGGCAGTGTCTGGATGCCGCCGAGCTGGCGGCCGCCGAGGTCGCGGCGGCAGTCGGTGAGATTCGCGGGCGGCTGGCGGTCGGATTGATCCCGACCGTCGCCGCGGTCGACGTGCCGGACGCGCTGCGCGAGTTCCGCCGGCGGTATCCGCACGTGCGGATCAGTCTGCGGGTAGGCGCCAGTGACGAACTGGCAGAAAAAGTTCGCGACGGTGCGGTCGACATCGCCTTCCTCGGCCTGCCGACCACCGCGACACCGCAGGGCGTCGCGGCCCGGGAATTGGCGCGCGACCGGCTCGTCGCCGTAGTCGCGCCGGATCATCCGCTGGCCGCGGAGCCGACGGTCGACCTGCGCAGGCTGTCGACGGAGGTCTTCGTCGACCTGCCCGCCGGGACCGCCGGACGGATCCAATCCGATCAAGCCTTCGCCGCCGCCGGTCTCGATCGTGACGTCGCCTTCGAGGTGACCACCGCGGATTACATCGCGCGTTTGGTCGGACCGGGCCTCGCCGTGGCCATGCTGCCGGCCGCGTACGCGCCCCAGCTCACCGGCGTGACGACGATCGACGTCTCCGACGCCCCGGCGCGCGTCGAATACGTCATCTGGAGCCGCGCCGCCCGTGCCCCGGCGGCGACCGCGTTTCTCGGCATTCTCGATATCGTGCCGTGACCGAACAAGGCGTAGGCCGAACAAGAAGGCCGGGTGGGCCCGGAAGCGTGTGCTGACCGGTCCCACCCGTGGACACGAAGATTATGCGGACTCGACCGGCGGAAACGAGGCCCGGTTTGGTAGGCCACACGGGTGGCAGAACTCGGCAACCACAGTGTGCCGGTGAGCGATTCATCGGGCCGGCTCGGATGCGGTGTGCTCGGGCCTGCTCGCTGCCCGGCCTCGGTTTCCGCCGTGGGCCGAGGGTGTGATGTGCGTAGTGCTGAAGACGGGCATCACCTCCTTGTCGTCGTTTCGCGCGATCACACCGGTCCGGGCGGACTGCGCTGGGTTACCGGTCCCGGCGGCGGCCGACGGCCTCGTAACCGGCGCGGCGGCGGCCACCGCCGTTCCGCGGGCGCGGGGTTCGGGCGTCGGCGGGGAAACGGCGGCGGCTCCCGGCCGGCATCGCGCAGGATGGCGCCGACCTCGGCGAACAGTTCCTCGACGTCGGGATCGAGCTCGAGCAACCGGGCGTCCAACCAGGACAGGGCCCGAACGCGGTCCTCGTTCTCGGTCACCGCCGCCCACGCCACCGGAGTCACGGCGCGGCTCGCGGTCAGGCGTTGATCGCCTGACGTTCGGTTTCCACCCGGTCCACGGCGATCTTGCGCGGTTTCGCCTTGTTCGCCAACGGAATCGCAATCGCAGCACTCCGTCGCGATAGTCGGCGCGAATACGGTCGGTGTCGAGGCTGTCGCCGAGCATGACCTGTCGCCGGAAGACCCCGCGGACCCGTTCGGCCGCGATCATCGATCTTCCCGAGTCCAGTTCCGGGCGCGAGGCCCGCACCGTGACCACATTGCGTTCGATCGCGACCGGCCTGGGGTGCTTTGCCCGAACCGGCGAACGCATCGTGCCCGATCCTGTTCGCATCGAACCTGACTGGCTCAATTCCCACTCCTTCGCCGCCCGCCTGGTACTCAACGCGTCGACCCGCAGACGTCGGCGAGGTCGTCGCGTGCCAACATCAGCGCCTCGGGCGCCACGAGGTACGCCTCGAGTCCCGATCGGTATGCCGGGCGCAGTGCCGTTCGACGCCAAAGCTCTCATGCGCTTCCATGGAGATATGGCAACGAAAAACGTTGAGCGTCAACGCTTCTCCGTGTAAGCTGGTGCCAAGGAAGTGATCGGCCTGCCGGCGTCCATGTCGGCGCCAAGGTTGCGCAGGGGTCGCGATCACGGTTCTCGCTTTCCGTCCGTGCCCGCCGGAGCTTTGAGATCCCGGTCGGCAGCACCCAACACGGCCGGCAGGCCCAGCTGAGTGTGGCGACCAAGCCGAACACATCATCGGCGGCGGTGTCTGATTCGAGCGCTTGTTCGAGGTCGGCGGGCGTCCGGTCTGTTCTAACGCTATCGAGCGCTCACCCGCGGTACCGTCGTACTTGCGGGGCCTGGCCACGCGGCAGATCATGGGCCATAACGTCTGCGGTTGAGCCAGGCAAGCAATATGTTGCCCAGTCTGTGGCGGGTGCTTTCCGCCGGGCAGTCGGGCGGCGTCGGGAGTGCGGGTCGTCGTGGCAGAGAGCTCGGGCTGGGCCGCCACTCCCCCACTACCGCTGCCGAGTGCCGAACGACGTCGGTAGACCAGATGGCGTGCAACCTCCGAAGTTCATCGGAGATCGATTGTGGCTGCGTGGCGGTCGATCGGATGGCGGCGGTGGCCAGGTGTACCAGCTCACGGGCCAGTGGGGTGGGTAGGTCACCCAGTAGCGCGCGTTGTTGTTGACATTGCAGCAGTTCGCCATCGCCGGCGCCGAGGCCGCGTCCATGTAGTACGGCGGCACGTGCGGCCGCAACTTCCTGCTGCACGTCTGCCGCGGCTGTCGGGTCGCGCGGTGAGGTGTCGGCGCATGGGGAGTTCATGATGGTGGCCTCCTGCGCGGGTGGAAGGGGGTCAGATGCCGGGTGCGTTGGCATAGAAGAGTTGGTCTTCGCGATAGCCGCCTTGCCCCATGCCGATTCGTGTGGTGTCGTCGACGAACTCGATCGCTTTGACCCATTTGACCATTTTGTATCCCAGCTGGGTTTCCAGGCGGATTCGGGCGGGTGCGCCGTGCTCGACGGGAAGCGGTGCTCGGTTCATTTCCAAGGCCAGCAGGGCTTGTGGTGTCTTGGCGATTTCGATGGGCACCGCCTCGTAGTAGTAACCGTAGCGGCCGTGGCCTTCGGTGAGTCCCTTGTCGTCCATTCCGTAGAACACGACATGTGTTGCTGTGGCGGCGGGTTGGACGTGCTCGATGAGGTCGGTCAGTGGCACGCCGCCCCATTCGGCGATCGCGGTCCAGCCCTGGATGCAGTTGTGTTTGGTGATCTGTCGTTGCCAGCCGATTTCGGCCAGTTCCGGCAGCGAGAGCCGTTGGGGTCGAGCGACGAGGCCGCCGATCGGTAGCCGGTAGTTGTCGAATCCGGTAGCGGCCAGTGTTTCGTATTCTTTTGTGGTGGGCGGGTAGCCGTTGACGCGGTGGTATTCGGAGATGTCGCGTCGGCGGTAGTGCTGTCGGGAGGTTGTGGCGATCCGGGAGATCAGGTATTCGAACGGATGCACCACTACGCCGAGCAATCGCTGCGTCCGGCGCGGTTGCAGGCGTGAGAAGATTGTCGCGGCGATGTTGAGCGCGATGATGGTGAGCAGGCCGAGCGATCCCACGATGGTGGCGAGGGTGTGGTCGGCGTTTTCCGAGCCCAGCACGATTTTGGCGAACTCGCTGGGGAGGCCGTGCACGATCACCATCAGCACGTGCACGACGACGAATCCGGCGAAGGCGCACAACCCGATGAAATGTATGCTGCGTGCGCCCTGCTTGCCGCCGAATAGTTTTCCGTACCAAGGAAATCGAGCCAGTACCGCAGGTGACATTGCGGCGCCGGAGGCGATTTGAAGTGGTGCAAGCACGAACACGACGGCGCAGTAGGCGAGCTTTTGCGCTGCGTCGAACGGTTCTCCCGGCAGTTGTGGTGCGAGCTGGAAATGCAGATAGGTGCCGATGTCGCGGACGGCGTGCGGGAAGATCGCCCAGTCGGTGGGGATCAGGTAGCGCCAGTATCCCGATGCGAATACTGCCAGGACGTAGACGGCGCCGGTGAGTATCCAGAATTGCACGGTCAGGAAGTGCCAGTGCCGGCCCAATCCGAGGTTGCTGCGTCCGGGGAGTGCGATAACCGGATTCCATTCTTCTTCCTCGTCGAGGGAGGTCCATGCCCGCCGCGAGTCGGCTCCGTACTGTTTCGCCGAGAATCGCGTCCACTCGCGGCCCGGGTGGCATCCGTCGTTCCAGTACAGCTTGGGCATCGAGGAGAGGACTTCGATGCCGGAGCGCATGAGCAGGCTCATCCAGAGGATGTTCAGCGCGTGGGTGATGATCACGAAGAGCGGGAACTGCGGAATCTCGTTCATGGCTCTGCCTTTGGGGATCGGACGGCGCACGGCTTGTGTGGATGCTCGCTCAGTTCGTGGCGACGGCATTCGGGCTGGTGGCCAGTCGCTGTGCGGACTCGAGGAGTAGGGCGTGGACGAACGCTTGGGGCATGTTGCCGCGTAGTTGGCGTTGGCGGACGTCGAACTCCTCGGTGAGCAGGCCGGGCGGTCCGCATGCGGCTCGGTTGCGTTCGAACCAGCGAAATGCTTCGGTGTCATCGCCTTGGTGCCAGGTCGCCAGGCTCATGATAAACCCGCACAACAGGAATGCGCCTTCGGCTTCGCCGAGTGGTCGAGCGTCGTGGGCGAATCGGTATACGTAGCCGTCCTCGGTGAGTTCACGGTGGACCGCGGCGAGGGTGGCCAGGGTGCGTGGGTCGTGTGCCGGCACTGCGCCGCGCACCGGTGGCAGCAGCAGTGATGCGTCGGTGGTCGCCAGTTCCGGGTTACGCTGCCAGAAGCCTTGCGGGCTCAGGCAGCGGCGGGTGGTTTCGGCCAGGATGGCGTCGGCGAGACCGACCAGCTCGCCGCCTCGTGCCGCGGGCATCTGGGTGGCGATGGCTCGCAGCCCTGCCACGCACGCCAGCCGGGACTGGGTCCACCAGGAGTCGTGGAGCTCCCAGATTCCGGCCTCCGGGCGTTGCCATCGGGTGGCGATGAGGTCGACGACGACGTCCACCGCTTTGCGGGCGTCGCCCTCGAGTTGGTCATAGCGGGCCATGGTGGCCAGCAGCTGCAGGATTTCACCGAGCGCGTCGAGCTGAAACTGGCCGGTGACCCAGTTTCCGACGACACCCGTGCCGCCGGGATAGCCCGACAGCTCGAGTGTCGATTCGCGGGGCAGGGCCGAGCCGTCAGTGCGGTACGCGGGGGCGAGGCGATCGCCGTGTTCGAGCACGCGAGCGGTGGTGAAGGCGACCGCGTCGTGCAGCAGTGGGTGGGGCTCGGTGACGGCGGCCGCGAGTCCGGCGTAGCACTGGTCCCGCAGCCAGACATAGCGGTAGTCGTAGTTGCGGCCGGCTTCGGCTCGTTCGGGCAGGCCCAGGGTGGCGGCGGCGACCATGCCGCCGCCTTGTGTGGTGAGACCGCGCAGTACCGCGTAGGCGTGGCGCGCGTCGCGGGGTGCCACGCTGTGGTCGAACTCGGGTACTGCGACCTGCCAGGCGTATTCGGTTTCGGACCAGGCCACATCAGCGTCGATCGGCTCATCCAGGGGCCGGTCGCTGATCTCGAGCACCAGGTCGTGGTGGCTGCCGCCGCGCAGTGTCAAGTCCAGCCGTAACCGGTGGTGCTCGTCCGGCGTCGCGTCGGGGGCGCCGGACCAGCGCAACCACAGTCCTCCGGTGCGGGCGCTCCAGCGACCGTGTCGGTCGCGCCGCAGCTGGCGCATTCCTCGACGGCCGAAGCCGTCGCGCACGTCGAGTTGCACGTGTATGGCGACGTCGCGGTCCACCGCATCGATGCGGCGTAAGAGCACCACTCGGTGGGGGTCGCCGGGGAATCGCAGGGCTTCCCGGCATTCCACGACAGTGTCGGTGGTGACCCAGCGGTTGCGCCAGATCAGTGTGCCGGGCTCGTAGTAGCCGCCCCACACCGAGGTGCCCGCGGGGCTGACCGAGTAGGCTCCGCTGCCGCCGATCAGTGTCGACAGCACGGCCTCGTCGTCCCAGCCCGGCGCGCACAGCCAGGCGATGTCGCCGCGGGGCCCGCACAGTGCGCCTCGTTCGCCGTCGGCCAGTAGCGCGTATTCGCGCAGTACATGCGGCGGGAAGGCCTGCCAGTCCGTCTC
Organism: Nocardia kruczakiae NBRC 101016; assembly: GCF_001612965.1. Taxonomy (GTDB): domain Bacteria; phylum Actinomycetota; class Actinomycetes; order Mycobacteriales; family Mycobacteriaceae; genus Nocardia; species Nocardia kruczakiae. The sequence continues at coordinate 234,475 of NZ_BDBL01000006.1, read as the reverse complement.
GCTCATGGTTTCACCGTCGGTTCGGTTGTGGTCATTCAGCGGTCCGGTGCGGCAGGAATTCCTGGGCCTTGGTTTTGAGACCTTGTTTGATGATTTCCCACCTGTCCGCGTCACCCTTGGCCAGGGCCAGGGCGGCGTCTTTCATCTGTTCGACGGTGGCGTGCGGCGGTATCGGCGGGAAGTTCGGGTCGCAGTGCACATCCAGCACCGTCGGCCGGTCGGCCGACAGGGCCCGTTGCCAGGCCGAGGCGAGCTGGTCGGGATCGGTGATCGTCTCGGCCGCCAGCCCGAGCCCGGCAGCGAACGCCGCGTAGTCCACGTCCGGAAGACGTTGGGACTGTTCGAATTTCGGTGCGCCTTCCATTGCGCGCATCTCCCAGGTCACCTGATTGAGATCGTTGTTGTGCAGCACGGCGATGATCAGGCGCGGGTCGGTCCAGTCGGTCCAATATCGTTTGATGGTGATGAGTTCGTTGAGTCCGTTCATCTGCATCGCGCCGTCGCCGGCGAACGCGATCGCCGGCCGGTCGGGACAGGCGAACTTCGCACCGATCGCATAGGGCACGCCCGGGCCCATGGTTGCCAGGTTTCCCGACAGTGACCCGCGCATGTCGGTGTGGAAGCGCAGGTGCCGGGCATACCAGTTCGCCGAGGAGCCCGAGTCCGCGGTGACGATGGCGTCGGCGGGCAGTTGTGCCGACAGTTCCCAGAACAGGCGCATCGGATTGACTGGGTCGCCGTCGACCATCGCCTCGGCCCGCATCGTCGACCACCAGGTGTCGACGTTCTTCTCGATCTTCTCCCGCCATGATCGATCCTCGCGCCGCCGCAGCCGTGGCAGCAGCGCGCGCAGTGTCGCCTGGGCGTCACCGACGAGATTGACCTCGTAGGGATAGCGCATGCCGACGAAGCGGCCGTCGATGTCGATCTGCACTGCCCGCGCCTGTCCGAACTCGGGCATGAACTGGGTGTAAGGGAAACTGGAGCCGATGGTGAGCAGCGTGTCGCAGCCGCGCATCATCTCGTAGCTGGGCCGGGTGCCCAGCAGCCCGATCGAACCGGTGACGAAGGGCAGGTCGTCGGGTAACACGTCCTTGCCGAGCAGCGCCTTCGCGACGCCGGCACCCAGCACGTCGGCGACATCGACGATCTCTCGGCGTGCGCCGCGTGCGCCCTGGCCGACCAGGATCGCGGTCTTGTTCCCGGAATTGAGGACCTCGGCGGCGCGGGTGATCGCCTCGTCGTCGACGGTGGGTGTCGGGAAGTCGATACCCAGGGAGGAGGGCACCATCTTGAATTCGTGGCTCGGTGGGGAGTAGGGCAGTTCTTGGACGTCGGCGGGAATGATGATCGCTGTCGGCGCGCGTTGGCTCAGGGCGGTGCGGATGGCGCGGTCGAGGACGTTGGGCAGCTGTTCGGGCACCGTGACCATCTGGACGTATTCGGAGGCAACGTCTTTGAACAGTGTCAGCAGATCGACTTCCTGCTGGTAGGATCCCCCCATCGCCGAGCGGTTGGTCTGCCCGACGATCGCCACCACCGGCACGTGGTCGAGTTTGGCGTCGTACAGGCCGTTGAGCAGGTGGATCGCCCCGGGCCCCGAGGTCGCCGCGCAGACGCCCACCCTCCCGCTGAACTTGGCGTAACCCACTGCCTCGAAGGCGGCCATCTCCTCATGACGCACTTGAATGAAGCGAGGATCGTCCTCGGCGCGACCCCATGCGGCGAGCAGTCCATTGATGCCGTCACCGGCGTAACCGAAAACGGTCTCGACACCCCACTGCCGAAGCCGGGCGAGCAGGTGATCGGCAACTGTTTCAGGCATGATGTCGTCCTCCTACGGGTGCGCTGGGGATCCGGGCTGCGCCGATGAGCCGGTCGGCGGCGCGGGCGGCGATGGCCATGATCGTCAGCGCGGGGTTGGCGGCGCCCTGGGTGGGCAGGACGCTTCCATCGGTGATGTACAGGTTGGGTATGGCGAAGCTGCGGCAGTCCGCGTCGACGACTCCGTTCTCGGGCCGGTCGCCCATGCGGGCACCGCCGACCAGGTGCGCGTATCGCTGGAAGGTGATGACTTCCCGCGCGCCGGCCGCGCGCTGAATGTCTTCCATGACCGACTGCGCGGCCTGCATCAGCGCGCGGTCGTTGTCGCACTGGCTGTAGGAGAAGCGGGCGATCGGCAGCCCGTGGCGGTCGGTCTCGTCGGCCAGGCTGACCCTGTTCTCGGCGCGGGGCAGGAATTCGCACAGCGCTCCCAGACACGACCAGTGCACGTAATCGCGCATGTACTCCCGCAGCGACGCGCCCCAATGCCCCTGTCCGATGATGTGTTCGGACCAGGTGATCGGCAGCGGCGACACCGTTTGGATCGAGAAACCGCGCGCGTAGGGCTTGGTGGGGTCGGTTTCGTAGAACTGTTCGCTCGATACTTCCGGTGGTGGTGCCTTGTACATGCGCACTTCGTCGTCGAAGCGGCCGGCGGTTTGCGGCGCGCCCTGCACCATGAGGTAGCGGCCGACGAGGTCGTGGTCGTTGCACAGTCCGTCGGGAAAGCGTCGCGTGGCCGAGTTGAGCAGCAATCGCGGCGTTTCGATCGAGTAGCCGGCGACGATGACGAGGCGTGCTCGCTGCAGATGCTCGACTCCTTCGCGCACGTACCGCACACCTGTGGCTTGTCCGGTGCGGTCGTCGATCTCGATACGGGTGACCATGCAATCGGCGCGGATCTCGGCGCCGTGGGCCAAGGCGTCGGGCACGTGGGTGATCAAGGGGGAAGCTTTGGCGTTGACCTTGCAGCCTTGCAGGCAGAAACCGCGGTAGATGCAATGCGGGCGATGCCCGAATCTGCCGTTGGTGATGGCGACCGGGCCGACTTTGGTGGTGATCGCGAGCCGGCGCGCTCCCCGCTGCAACACCTCCCCGTTGCCGCCGACCGGATGCGGCGACTGCGGATAGGTGTGCGGGACTCCCCACGGCCAGTCCTCCCCCGCTACCGGTAGCTCGGCTTCGATCGCGTCGTAGTAGGGCTCGAGATCGGCGTAATCGATCGGCCAGTCCGCACCGACCCCGTCGCTACTGCGGGTGCTGAAGTCACTGGGATGCAGCCGGGGCGTATAGCCGGCATAGTGCACCATCGACCCGCCCACGCCACGCCCGGAGTTGTTGGCGCCCAACGGAACCGGGTCCGCGCCGGCGATGACCCTGGGTTCGGTCCAGTACAATTGATGCGAGCCGGCCTCGTCGGAGACCCAGTCACGGTCGGGGTCCCAGAACGGGCCCGCGTCCAATGCCACCACCCTCCACCCTGCGCGAGCCAACCGCTGCAGCATCGTCGCACCGCCCGCCCCGGCGCCGACGATCACGGCGTCGACGACCTCGCGATCGGCGAAGCGGCGCATGTCGCGGCGCAATCCATGATCGCTGCGCTGGTCACCGAGCGGCAGCAACCACGCCGAAGCATTGCGTTGCCGTACCGCGTCGGCCGCGCCGTCGCGCAACGGCCACTGTCCCCACTTCACCGCGTCACCTCCGGTGGCTCGGCGACCGGGTCGACGTCGGTGTGGTCGCGCACCTCCCACGGCTCGCGCCGATCGATACCGGTGTTCTTGTATCCGCGCGGGTAGGCCGGTCCGCTGAAACCCATTTCGTTCCACGCCCACGGGTGGGAGTAGAAGGCGCTGCACGCGTAGCGTGTCCACAGGCTCCACACTCGGCCGGCGGGCATCCCGTGCCAAGACTTGTCGACCAGGTCCGCGACGGTCTGGATCAGCGTCTTGCGCGCCTCATCGGTGCAGCGAGCGAATCCGGCGCCGTAGGTGTCGTGGGCGTCTTCGTCGAGTCCTGCCAGACTGATCCGCCACGCCTGACCGTCTTCGGGCATGTCTTCGTAGCGCCATCCGTCGGTACTGGCCTCGGCCAGACGTGAGTCGATCATCGCCAGCACCGGCACTTTCGGTTCATCATGCTGGTCGAGCAGCAAATCCAGTAGCGGGCCGGCGACGGCCTCCTCGTCGGGGGTGAAGAACCGGATCGGCGGCGGTGGCCCCAATCGAGCCAGCACCACCCCGGCCGTCACCGGATCCCAATAGTCGGCCTGGGCCAGCACGTCGAAATAGGGGAAACGCGGCTGCCGACCACCGGGCGTGGTTCCCGGCGATATGTTCGTGCGCCGCATCAGCGCTCCCGCCGTAGCAGGGCCGCCAAAAGGCCCATGCCGCCGACCATCGTCACCAACAGTGGAGCCAGCAGCGGGGGCCCCATCTCCAGGTTGTAGCGGGCGTTTCGCCAGCCCCCCGGTTTCTGGCCGATGCCACGAGCATGCAGATAAACCCCCTGCACCCCGTTGGCCACAATGACCGCCGAAGCGATCGGCAGGACGGTGTGGGCGGCTCGCGCACTGAAGAATCCGGCCACTCCAGCAGTAGCGCCAACCGGCCCCAAAGCCACCGGCAACCACATCATCCGGTTGCCGAAACTGGCCCGGTCATGCTCGAAGAAGATTTCCGCGGCCGTCACCAGCGCACCAGCGGCGGTCAGCGCCGACAGGCTGCGCTCGAAGCGGCCGGTGCGGACCTCGGTGATCGCATGCTCGGCATCGCGGCGGAAAACAGCGGGACCAGGTAGGGAAATCGTCATCGGTCATCTCCTCGCGAAGGCTGTAGGTGACGTGGGCCGGGCCAGCAGTGCCAGGCCGACCGAGAGTGCGGCGCTGGCCAGGGCCGGGCGCCGGTATCGGGGTGAGCCGAGAAATGCGGCCATGCTCAGGGCATGCAGGAGGTCCACGGCACGCACGACGCGCACCCACGGTCGAGGCGCCACCACCAGCACCGCGCCCTGCACCCCGTATCGGGCGCCGAGCAGCCGCGCCACGATCACGGCCCTCGGGGCGGGGCCGACGAACCGGCGAGGAGCGCTCAGCAAAGTCACACCGCATAGGCCGGCGACGATGCCCGCCAGCCGGCTCCGCCGGACCGCCGAACCGGATGCGCGGGCGCTCACAGCCGGGACCGGCGCGAACGGGACCACAGGCCCAGCGCCGCCATAGCCGCCCCGGCGACGGCGGCGGCCACCGTGCCGTGGTGCTGGCTGGCCCACAACTGCGCACTGTGTTCGGTGGACCGGGAATCGAAGATGCCGTGAGCGCCGAAGTCCCTGCCCTGCTCGCCATCGGCGGGATGCCACAGATTTTCGGGCTGCTCAGGGTCGCGGGGTTGATCGGTCTGCTGGGAATCGAAACCCGTTTTGGCCAGGTAACGATCGAGCAGGCCCGGCGCGATCGCATTGGCGGCCAGCGTGCCCGCGGTGCTGCCGCCCACCCAGTATTCGCGTCGATTCGGGTGGTCGGCGGCGTAGAGCACAGCGCGGGCGGCGACCTCCGGCTGGTAGATCGGCGGCACCGGCTGAGCCTGCTTCGGCAGCCGCGACAGCACCCACGAGAACTGCGGCGTGTTCACCGCGGGCATCTGCACCATGGTTACCCGCACCCTGCTGCGCTCGTGCAGCAGTTCGCATCGCAACGACTCGTGAAAACCTTGAATGGCGTGTTTCGCTCCGCAATAGGCGCTCTGCAGCGGGATGCCGCGATACGCCAGCGCCGACCCGACATGCACGATCGTGCCTCGATCGCGGGCCTTCATCCGCTTCAGAGCCGCCATCGTGGCATAGACGTAGCCGAGGTAGGAGACCTCGGTGACCCGCCGGAACTCTGCGGGCTCGATCTCGTCGAACGGTGCGAACACGGAAGTGAACGCGACATTCACCCACACATCGATCGGCCCGAGTTCCTGTTCGACCCGCTCGGCCGCCGCTGTCACCTGCTCGCTCTCGGCCATATCGGTGGGCACGACCAGAGCGGTGCCGCCCGCCCGTCGAATCTGCTCGGCCGCGGCCGCCAAACCTGTTTCGCCCCTGGCGAGCAGCGCTATCCTGTCGCCTCGCCGGCCGAAGGCCACCGCCGTCGCGCGCCCGATACCGCCGCTGGCACCGGTCACCACAACCACCCGCGACCTATGTTTGCTGTCGGTCATGACACCTCCGTTCTGCCCACCGCCTACCCGGCACCCCGGACAACAAACATCAGCGCGCAATATTTGCGTAAGCGCACGCAAAAGTGGGAACGTCTCCCTCGTGACAGCGCGCGAACCAGACGAACCCGGGGCAGAGCTCGACGCTCAGGTGCACGCGGTCATGCGCGCCGCGCAGGCGCTGGTCGGCATCGCCGTACGTTCGCTCGAGGAGGTCGAAAACCTCCTCTCTATGCAGCAACTGCGGGTCTTGGTCATCGTCGCTACACAGGGCCCGATCAATGTGAACGCCCTCGCCGACGCCGTCGGCATCCATCCCTCCAACGCGACCCGCGCCTGCGACCCCCTCGTCGCCCGCGAACTTCTCAGACGTCAGGAGTCATCCACCGATCGCCGCCAAGTGCAACTGGCCATCACCGAGCACGGCCGCCACCTCTTACAGTCGGTCATGCGACGCCGACACAACGCGATCACCCGAATCCTCGCCCAAATGCCACCCACGCACCGCGGAGACTTCGTCGGCGCCATGGAGTCGTTTGCCGCGGCCGCCGGTGAAGTGGTCGACGACGGCCTCTGGCAGTAACCGCGCCCCAAGCACCTACCAGCACAGCGAATCACCGGCCGCACTCGACGCTGCTGCTGATCAGGCGGCCGGCTCCAAGCCGCAGGCGCCGAGCGAGTCACCGACGATATGGCATGTGTGCCAGCCCGATCGTCGAGACGGGATCCGCGTCGGCTTCGGCGCACGGGCGGTTGCCTCGCTCGCGGGATGTCCGGTGCGAGCCGAATCCCAGTGGTTATCGGCTCGCACCTCATCGTTGGCGGTTCGCGCTCATCCAGTCCAGCGCATGCCCAGTGCCATCGAGCTCAGTCCGTGCAACACGGCGACCGCACCGGCGACCACGTTGCTCCAGATCGTCGCGGGATGGGCGACATTGCCACTGACCACCCAGGGGCTGATGATCATCCACCCGCCGATCAGCGGAGCGGCCCAGACGATGCCGTGTACGCATCCGTACATCCGGATTTCAGGATTGCGGTCCCAGGTGCTCAGGGAGCATCAGCGCAGACAACGCTGACACGCGGTCATTTGGCGGTTCGGCCCAGCGGAATGCCTTCGTTGCCGACGTCGGTGATCTTCCACTCTGCGTTCTTGTCCACCGTGATCTTGTAGGTCACGGTGGTCGTCCCGCCCTCGGGTGTCTGGGCACTCGTGGAGTCGACGGTGAGAAAGGCGTTCACGACGTACACGCCGTTGCTGTCCGACATGACCCTGGCGGCGATGGGTGTGGCGGTAGAGGTCCATCGCAACGGTGTGAGCAGGTCGCGCAGTTTGGGTGCGGTGGCGTCGAATTTCGCCGCCAGCTCGGGTGTGGTGCCGGCCTTCAGCTTGCCGAGCCAGGCGTCGAAATTCCGGTAGTCGATGGTGGACGCGCCCAGCGCGTAGTCGGTGGCCACCTGTTCGGCGCGATGTCCGTCGGCGGCCGCGGCGTCGCGGTCGGCGAGCTCGCCGCGCGCCAGCGCCCACAGCACTCCGACCGTGATCAAGGCCGCGACCAGCAGTGCGCCGACCGCGGCGACGATCAACGTCGACACTCGCACCCCCACGGTCCGGGGGACGGCGTCCGGCTCGCGTCCGGCGGCCGCAGCGGGCGCCTCGGTGGTGGCCTTCTCGTCGACCGCTGATGCCATGGGTGTCTCCTCGTGGTGCTATTTGACGGCGATCCGCAGGTGCAGCGCACCGTCGGCGGTGGTTGCGTGCAGGGCTTGGGATATGAGAGTGCTCAAGTCGATTCGCCCCGCGGCGGCGGTGGCGGATTCGGCGAGCGGCCGCAGCGCCGGCGCGAGCTGTTGCAGCTGCGGGCCGGATTCGTGCAGAAGATCGACGAGCCGATTAAGAAAGGGCAGGATGCCGTCGCCGTGCACATAGTCCTCGGGCATGGTGCCGCCCTCGTGATTGCGGATCATCACGTTCTCGACGACTCCGACCACCTCGCTGACCTTGCCGCCGAACAGCCCCCAGTACGGTCCGCTCGCGGCGACCGCCGGGCCGATCCACTCGCTGTCGGCGGCAACGCGCTGCAGTTGGTCGAGCAGGGTGCGCATTTCGCCCGAGCGCGACATGAGGGTCGCCGCCAGGAGTCCGGTGGACCGGCCGAGTTCGGGAATGATGCGGTCGGTGCCCGCCAATCCCTGCGACAGGGTGTCGATCAGCTCGCTCAGGGCCTGGGGATCGAACTGCTGCAGGAGGCGGGTCACCGCATCGGCCATGTCCGGGATCGAGACCGGCATGCGGATCTGCTTCGCGTCCAGGCGTTGTCCGTCGGTGAGGTACGGCGCCCCGGCCGCGGCGTCGGGCCGGAATTCGAGATACGGTTCACCCATCGCCGACAGTTGTTCGATCACGACCGAACTCGAGGCGGGAACCAGGTAGTCGTGTTCGATACGCAGGTCCACCACGACGCCGCGATCGGCCGGACGCACCGCCGTCACATCACCGACCCGCACCCCGCGATACAGCACCGGCGACTTTTCCAGCAGCCCGGACGAGTTCGGCAGCGCCATGCTGACCCGCAGGTAGTCCCGCAGCCAGTCGACGCGGACCACACCGAAGGCGAGATAGCCGGCGCCGAGTACCAGGACGATCGCGATCGCGCCCAGCGAGGCCGCCGTTTCGCGTTTCATCGCACCATTCCGATCATGCGCAGTGTGTCGAGCATTCGGCCCACCTGCTGGTCGGCGGGCAGCGCGGGAGCGTCGGCGCGGTCGATGCCGGTGATGTTCACCTTCGGCCCGTGTTCGAAGTAGGGAATGATCTTGTCCCGCAACAGCGCTACCAATCGGTTCAGATTCGAGGGTGCGTGCAGATCGAAGGGCCGGCTGCCGAAGACCAGGGGCACGAACGCTTCGGCCGCCACGTCACCGGAGGCGGCCAGCGGCGCCAGCCATTCGATGCTGTGGGCGATACCGCCCAGCCCGCCGATCACGCCCAGCAGTTGGACCACCGAGGCCGAGGCGGCGGTGACCTGTGCGGCCGATTCCGGGGTGAGGAGGTCGGTCAGCTGCGCGGCATTGTCCTGCATGGCCTGGATATCGGTCCGAATTCCATCGCCCAGACTGCTGAGCGAATCGAGGTTCGCGGCGACATCGGCGAGGTCGGCGCCCAGGACACCGGCGACGCGCGACGTCTCGGCCGGATCGCTCGGCATGGCGGCGTTGACCTGGGCGACGATGTCCTGGAATTGGCCTACCGCACCGGAGCCGGTGAACGTCGCCACGCCGGAGAGGATGTCCTCCACCTGCAATGCGGGTTTGCTCTGCGCCAGCGGTATCACACCGTCGGGCGCGACAGTGCGGCCGTTACTGCCTGCGGGAGTGGATAATTCGATGTAGATGTCGCCGAGAAGAGTGTTCTGCCGCAGCTGTGCCGTCGTCGCGGACGACAGCCGCACGGACCGTTGAATCTCCACGTCGGCAACGGCCATACCCGGCGTACCAGCGCCCGGGTTCGTCACCCGGACCGCGGTCAGGCTGCCGACGCGCACACCCGCCGACATCACCTTGGCCCGCGCGGGCAGATTCAGCGCGTTCGCGAACTCGATGCGCACATGGTAGGTGTCCCCCGACACCCCCGTTCCGGGCACCGGCATCGAGCCGGGATCGAGACCACAGCCCGCCGACAGCGCCGCGGCCAGCGTGAGCGGGACGATTCGCCACACCCAGCGGATCCGGCAGGTGCGCCCCGGGCGCGGCGGGCGGAGCCGGTTCATCGCGCCCCTGTCGCCGCTAGGAGGAGCTGCGCGAGGCCGATCGTCGCCGGGTGATCGCCGGATTCGGGACAACCGCCCGGGGTGAGCGCGTTCAGCGCGGCACACACCTGTGCGGAATCCGCAGGCGGCAGCGCCACTTTCGGCGTGGTATAGGTCAACGCCGCATCATTCGGACCGGGGTCGGCGACCCGTCCGAAGGCGGACACGATCGGCGGAATCATGGTGATGATCTCCTTCAGGGATCCGACGCCGGCGGCGAGCATGCGCAGGGAGGGTGCCGCTGCCTTGAGTCCGTCGAGAACGGGCCCGCCGAGGGGGCGAACGATGCTGTTGGCCCAGACGAGCAACTGCCCGACGCGGTCGATGATCGGAATGGCCAGGCCCATGATCGAGTTGTCGATGAACTCGAAACCGGGGCCGAGCCGCCCGATGGCGGCCTTGACGTCGTCCCAGTCGACAGCCAGAGTCTGTGACAGCGCGGAGATCGCGTCGATCAGGTCGCCGAGGTGGCGGGTCGCGGCGTCCGGAGAACGCAGCGCCGCGCCGAGCTCGGTGATCAGTGTGTTGATCGCGGGGCCCGTGCCGGCGGTCGCCGCGCGCAGGGCCGCCACACCGGCGTGGATCCGTGTCGCCGCAGCGGGATCGCCCTTCCCGTCGAGCTCGCCCGCAACTTTGGATACGGCATCGAGGGTTTCGGTGATGCTCTTGGGGGTCAGCGTGCGCGTGATGCACCGGTGCGGATCCCAGGTCGCCGACGCGTTCCCGTCGAACAGAATCGCGAGATCGCGATCTGCCACGAGACTGTCGGATACGGTCGCGGCCGCGACATCACCGCGCAGCGGATGGTCCGCCGCCATCCGGAAATCGACCCGCACACTGCTGGCACCCGGAGTCAGCGCGGTGACCGTGCCGACCGGGATGCCGCGCACCGTCACGTGACTGCCCACGTAGAGCCCGATGGCGTCGGGCATCGTCGCACAGTATGCCCGTGTCTTCTCGACCGGCGCGACGACGAGAAAATAGCCCGCCACGACGACGACGGCCAGCAGCAGCACACAGGCGACGGACATGAATCCACGTCCGGCGAGTAGACGCTTCATCTCAGCACCCCGCTCCCGGCAGCGGAACACAGATCGGGCCGCCGTCGACGACCTGCGCGGACCGGTCGACCGCGACGGTGCCCTGCGGAGAGATCAGTTGGTTCAGCCGTTCCAGCGTCTGCTGGACCGCCGCCAGCGACGCACCGGTGTCGGCGCCGAACCGGCGCAGCTGCGGCACGATCCCGGCGATTTCGTCCACCAGCGGTTTCAGCGAGCTGTCCCACACCGGGCGCAGGGCGGTCAGGCGCGCCAGCAATCGGTCGGTGATGGTCAGACCGGCGATGATCTCGTGATGCTTGGCGAAGACGGTGTCTTCTACGCGACGCAGCGACGAGATCAGGTGGAACGCCTGCTCCTTGTTCCGGTCCATCGCGGTGAGGTACATGTCGGCGACCTTCAGCGCCTGCGAGATGTCGTCGCGCTGGCTGTTCATGATGTTTACCAGTGAGTCCACCGCCTGTCCCAGCCGCCGCACGGCGTCCGGACTGTTCGGCACCGCCGAGGCGAGTGCGGCGAAGTTCGTGCGCAGGGTGTCCCCGTCGATATCGCCGATCGGGTGGGCGGCATCCTGGAATACCTGCATGAGGCTGTAGGGCAGCCGCACTCGGTCCGCCGGAATCACGGTGTTCCCCAGCGGTTTCCGGCCCGCCGGCAGGACTGCCAGATAGTGGCCGCCGATGGCGGTCAGCATGCGGACATCGAGGGTGGTGGCGTCGCCGACGAATACGTTCTCATCGACGGTGAAACTCAACCGCACCCGATCGGCGAGCAAGTCCAGCCCGCGCACCGTTCCGACCGGGATACCCGCCACGCGCACGCTGTCGCCGACAGTGAGTGCGCCGGCTTCCGACAGGTCAGCGTGATAGGTGTGCTTGCCCAGCGGAAGTTCGTAGGTCACCACCGCCGCGGCCAGCAGCACCACCACCAGCGCCAGCCCGAGCAGGCCGAGGCGGACCTCTCGCCGACGGCTGTCACCGGAGGCGAATGCGGCCCGCAGGAGCGCGCGGACGCGGTGCCGCCTCATCGTCTGCACACCGAGATGCGCGTGCCGTTCAGCAGAATCGCGAGTGCGCCGGGAACGTCGGCGTTGCCGTGTGAACAAGTTCGGTCCACCTCCTGACCGGTACGGGGAACGACGGCATCGAGTGATTGCAGTAAGCCGGGAAGCCGGGCGAGGACGTCCGCGGCGGCGTGCGGGTCGGGGAAGGCGGTGCGCACCGCCTGTTCCAGATCCGGATTGTCGCCGGGCGTCAGTCCGAGGGTGGCGGCGAGACTGTCGATCGGGGTCAGCACCGACGGCGCGGTGACCACGAAATCGACCAGTCCGTCCAATTTCTGTTCCAGAGCGCCGAATACGTGATCGATCCCGTCGAGCAGCACGATCGCGTTCTGCGACCGGCCGTCGATGCGATCGGCGACCTGCCGAAGATTGGCGACCAGCACCGCCAGCACCGATTGCCGGTCTTTCACATACGAGGACACCCGCTCGATCGAGTCCAGGGCGGGCCCCAACCCGCTGCCGCCGCCGTCCAGTACCGCGAGAATCGTTTCGGCGAAATGATTCACAGCCGACGGTGACAGCTCGGCGAGGACCGGCTGCAAGCCGTTGAACAGCGCGGTGATGTCGAAGGATCCGAGGGTGCGCCCGATGGGGATGTCCACGCCCGGCGGTTGCGACGCGCCCGCCGAATTCGGTTGCCGCACATCGATATAACGCTGCCCGATGAGAGTCTGGAACCGAATGGCGACGGTGCTCGTGAGATACACCGGATGCCGGGGCTGGACGGTGAAGCGCACCCGTGCGCGGTAGTCACGGTCCAGCGAGATCGACTCCACCTTGCCGACCGCGACGCCGAACATACGTACGTCGTCACCGGTTTTGAGCCCGTTGGCGTCGGTGAACACAGCAGTGTACGTGACATCGGCGTCGGCGACGGGGCGTTGGATCGCCTGCACGACGACGGCCAGCAGCCCGGCCATGGCGAGCGCGAAGGCAACCATGCGCCAAGCGATGGAGGCGACACTTTTCATCGCCCCTCCGCTCCGGCCGGGCCCAGCAGAATCGACGACAGCACGGGAGTCGCGCTGAGGGTGAGGGTCAGATTCAGCACCGGTCCCGCCGGTCCGTCCGGCATGGCCGCCTCCAGCCTGGTCAGCAGTTCGTGCAACTGCGCGCTGGACTGCTCCGGCGTCGAGACCGTGTGCCCCAGAGCCGCCAGCAGCGGAGTCAGGAATCCGGCGTAGACGCCCAGATACTGCTGTGCGGTCGCACTGGTGCGCGAGACGCCGGGAAACAGGTCGTCGGTGATGGCGGCGATGGTCTTGTCGAAGACCGCGCGGTCGCTGCGCAGCGCCTCGATGTGGTTGAGGTTGTACAGAAGCTGGATCGTGCCGGTGAGAAAGGGAGGCAGGCCGCCCAGGATCGCGCCGTACTGGCGGAGCAGATACGACGGGGCGTACCGCTGGGTGTCGGCGATATCGCGCGCGGTGGTCACCATGGCTTGGAAGATCGGCGTGAACGCCTTCAGATCGGTACTCACCTGCCGCAGCGTGTCGGCCAGTTGCGGCGTCAGCACCTGGGTGGTGGTCCGGCTCAGTTGCCGCAGCAGCGCACCCATGGTGGCATCGGTCATCCGGTCGGCCGCGGCGCCGGTCAGTTCGAGTACGGCGCCCGATCGCAGCGCGCGGCCTCCCGTCCCTCGCCGCAGATCGAGTTCACCGATGCCGAACAGGTTGCCGGGCGCGGCCCGCAGCGACACCGTATCGGTGACGCCGCGCAACCGGGAGTTGTTCAGCGCCAGCGTCATTCGAAGCCGATCCGGACCGGCGCCGACGATGTCCTCGACCGAGCCCACCTTCAAGCCGTCGAGCCGCACGTCGGAGCCGGTCACGATGCCGTCACCCACCTGCGTGGCGATCACCTGCACGCGCAGGGTGTCGTCGGTGCGCACGCTCCGATAGCCGCACCACACCACCAGCGCGAGCGCGACAATCACCGCAGCCGCAGCGCCCGTGCGGCGCGAGCTTCGCGAATCCATTGCCACACCGGGCATTCCGTATTTCGGCACAACCCCTCATCCTGTGAATTCGATCGACGAGTGCAGCCCCCACAGCGCGAGCGACAGCACCATGTCCAAGGCGATGATGGCGACGAAACTCGCCCGCACGGCCCGTCCCGAGGCGATCCCCACGCCCTCGGGACCTCCGGCCGCGAAAAAGCCCTGGTAGCAATGGATCAGGATGATCGCGGTGGTGAACACGACCACCTTGATCACCGCCGCGATTACATCCCAGCCGGAGACGAACTGGAAGAAATAGTGGTCGTAGACGCCCGCCGCCTGGCCGTGCAGCGTCACCACCACCATCCGGCACGAGAAGTAGGCCAGGATCAGCGCTACCAGGAAGGTCGGCACGATCGCCACCGCGCCGGCGATCACCCGCGTGGTCACGACCAGCGGAATCGACCGCAGGCCCAGTGATTCGATGGCGTCGATCTCCTCGGAGATGCGCATGGACCCGATCTCCGCGGTCATGCGGCATCCGGCCTGTGCGGCGAAGCCGATACCCGCCGCGATCGGCGCGAGTTCGCGGGTGTTCGCGAAGGAGGACACGATCCCGGTCAGCGGGCCCATACCCAGCATGTCGAGCGTGGCGAAGGATTCGATGCCGACCCCCACCCCCATGGCGACCCCCAGCACCGCGAGCATCGGCACGGTGCCGCCACCGACGATCACCGAATTGCGTCCCCACGTCATATCGGTGATCACGCGCATGGTCTGCGATCCGTAATGGCTCACCGTCAACGGGACGGATCGCAAGACCTGCCAGACGAACCCGAGCACGAAACCCCATTCCTCCAGCACGATCCAGAAACGCTCACGCGACCGGATCAGGCGGAAGAACCAGCGCAGGCCCTTCGGGGCATATTCGGTCGCCACCATCAGGCCAACCTCACCGGCAGGAACATGGCGGTCAGCTGAGTGAGCGCCACATCGGCCACCACGATCCCCAGGACCGAAAGCACCACCGCGGCGTTCACACCGTCGGCGACACCGCGCGGGCCGCCTTTGGCCTCCAGCCCGCGCTGGCACGCCACGATCACCACGATCAGTCCGAACAACACCGATTTGCCCAGCGACACAACCACATCCGCGACAACGGTGAACGATCCGAAGGTCAGCCAGTAGCTTCCGGAAGTCACGCCCTGCGCCGCGACCAGGTAACCGGCGAAGATACCCACGAACATGATCAGGATGTTCACCAGCGGAGCCACCAGCACCATGGCCACCAGCCGCGGAATCACCAGACGGTGGACCGGGTCGACACCCATGACCCGCAGGGCGTCGATCTCGTCGCGGATCGTGCGTGCGCCGAGATCGGCCGCGATGGCCGAGGCCGCCGCGCCGCCCAGGAGCAAGCCGGTGGCCGTGGGCGCCCCTTGTTTGATCACCCCGAGGCCGCCGGTGGCGCCGAGCAGTGAATCCGCGCCGAGCTGATGGATCAGATTGCCCACCTGCACCGACACGATCACCCCGAACGGGATCGCCATCAGGACGGCGGGGACCGCGGTGGCGGTGACGAAGAACCAACTCTGCCGCACCGCCTCCGGCCAGCTCAGCCGCATCCGCACGATATCGGCGACCGCGCCGCCACCTGCCCGCCCGGCCAGCTCCACGAAACGCCCCAGGGTACGCAGCGACGAGACGACCGTGTCGGAGAAGTTGGCGCGAAGTATCCGCACCACGGAGGGTTCCGCGGGCGCTGGCGCGATCCGGGTCACCGGCATGCCCTCGGTCGGCTGGCGCCGATACGGGTGCGGGACGCCGCATCGCGGGCGTCGTGGCCGGTAGGAGTCGTCATCGGCATGCCTCATCGTCGAGTCGTGTACAAGGAAAGTCGTTCGGCCGCAGGCGGTCTCGGGGCGGGTGTGGGCTCGGTCAGGCGGCCGTCGGAACGCGGATGTCGATCAGCTTCCGGAGCTCGGCGGTGACGATCTCGGGATATTCCAGCGGGGCACAGTGACCTCCCGGGACCTGCACCAGACCCGCCGAGTTCGGGAATCTGCGCACCAGGCGTTCGGAGGCCGCGAAGCCCAGCAAACGGTCGTCGGTACTGCCGATCACCAGCGTGGGTACGGTGAGCCACGAAATCCCGAACCGGCCGTCGCGCAGGGCGAGCAGGGTGCGGAAGAACCGTCCTCGGGTGGCGGGCGGAGTCGTCAGCAGCAGTTCCTGGATCAGCGCCCGCGCGGCCGGCGGCGCGCCCGCCCCGATCGCTACCGGCGCCATCATCGCCGTGCGCAAGGGCATGCGTCGCGGGATGGGCACGCCGCCGAACGCGCTGAGCCCGAGCGGACCGAACCGGTCCAGCAGTGTCGACAGCGGCGGTCGCAGACCGCCCCCGGACAGCGTGGAGGCCACGTCCATCGCGATGTCACCCGGGCTGGAATTGATCAGAGCGAGCGAGTCGACACAGCGTGTGACCTGCTCGGGATGCCGGTGTGCCCACGACTGAATCGTGATGCCGCCCATGGAATGTCCCGCGACGAGCGCGCGCTCCCCCGGGCGGATCGTGGCGCCCACCACGGCGGCGAGGTCGTCGGCCAGGCAGTCGACTGTCCATCCGGCACGACCCGGACGCCCGCTACGTCCGTGCCCGCGATGATCGAAGGCGATCACGCGGTAATGCAACGACAGGGCGGCGATCTGATTGGCCCAGAAGCGAATCGCGCAGCAGATGCCGTGGGAGAGCACGATCGGGTAGCCGTCGTCCGGGCCGAACACCTCGGTATGGATCGCGGTCCCGTCGGCCGACCGGACGGCCACGACCCGGCCCGCCGGAAAACCCTCGTACAGCCGAAATTCCCCCGATCCGCGCAACCGTGCGCGATCACGGCGGCTCAACGTACGCCATGCGGCCGACATCGGCTACCGCCTCGTTCCCGGTTCGGCGCGACCGGCGTCCACGCCGACAGCGGCGACGGAAAGCGTGCCGGGGCCGACCCGCGCGCGGACTGTGGTTGCGACTCTCATCATTCCTTCTCCCAATACCGTTCTCTCTGTTCTACTTGCTCCCTCGAGGCAAATGCTTGGCCACTGAGGGTGAACTCGGCGCATCGTTCATACTGAGGGTGTGAATACGCGGTTACGCTCCAATCCTGTGGTTCCCCCGGACATCGCCCCGGCGCTCTACGACGAGTTGCCGATCGCCGAGGACGAAATCTTCGAGACCGTCGCGCGCGAGCTACCGGTGTTCGCCGAGGTATTCGAGGGCGCGCTGGGTGAGCGCGCCCGGGCGGACGTGAATACGATGCTGGCCGGATTCTTGGTACTCGCCTGCGGCGACGGTCCAGGTCGGCGAGCGGTCGACCTGGCCGCCGTGGAGCGCGCGGCCTACGATCTGGGACGGTTCGAGGCGTATTCCGGACGCTCGATCGACGCGCTCAACGCGGCCTTCCGGCTCGGCGCGCGCATCGGCTGGCGGCATTGGAGCAGCACCGCGCAAAACCACGGGATGAGCACTGCGGGGATCGCGCGCCTGGCCGAACTGAACTTCGACTACATCGACAATCTCGCCGACGCCGCCGTCAGCGGGCATGCCGCCGAGCTGACCTCCGCCGGGCAACAACGCCAGCGACGCCGGGAGCGACTGACCGAACATCTCTTGACCGGCGCGGCGGACGACGAGATTCGGGTCGCGGCCGGACTTGCCGCCTGGCACGTACCCGAGACGATGGTCGCGGTCGTCCTCCCGCGCAGCGACGCGCGCAATGCCGTTCCGCTCGTCGATCACCGCACCCTCCAGGCCGACGACGATCTCGTGCCCGGCCCGGCCGGTTCCGGGCTCGCGGTCCTGCTGGTGCCGATCAGCGCGACGACGTCACGCACCACCCTGGTCCGGCGACTCACCGACCTCCGGGCCGCTGTCGGACCCGAACAACCGTGGCTGGAAGTGCGATATTCGGCCGAACTCGCCGCGCGCGCATGGGAATGTCACATCGACGGGCCGTGGCCCATCGATGCCGAGAAGTCGCTGGCGCACTTGGTCGTTCACGCGGATCCGCGCACCAGGCAGCTGCAGCGCGCGGCGGCGCTCGCGGCCTTCGATCATCTGCGCCCCGACACCCGGCAGAGATATGAACAGACTCTGCGGGCCTGGTTGTTGCACCAGGGCAGGCGTGAGGACGTGGCCCGGCATCTGATCCTGCACCCGCAGACCGTGCGTTATCGGATGGACCGGATTCGCGAAATCCTCGGCGACGACCTGAACGACCCCGAGCGCGTGCTCGACCTGGTGATCGCACTTGCCTGACGACGCGACCTCAGAGGTATCACCCAGTGACGCACACCTTCTCGCTGTTCAGTGAGCTCGATCAGGACTCGCCTTTCCGGGCCGCCTCTCGCCTGCCCGGCCGCCAGGCGGATCGCGCGTCGAGCAGATATGCCAGCTGCATCTTCGTATTGGCGTTGACCTCCACCAGCGCGTCGGGATCGTCGCGCCGAGCGGGTTCCGACAACACGTCGAGCGAACTGTCCAGCGACACGATCAGGACGGTGACCAGCAGTGTCGCCAGCATCTTCGTATCCTTGATGGGCCAGTGATTGACCGGCTCGGTCCGGGCGAGCACGGTGGCCATCTGGTTGATCATGACGCGGATCTCGGTACGGATCACGCGCCGCATCGTCGCGCTGCCGGCGATGCGCTCCCGGGCGACAAAGGCGATGTAGCTGTACTCCTGCCGGGTGTAGTCGCCGACGACGTCGACCAGACCGGACAGCAGCGCATTCGCTTCGCCCGGCGCCGGCGGGTCCATACTCGCGAGAAGTTTCTTGAGACGCCGGAATGATTCCTCGATGATCGCAATACCCAGTGCGTCGAGCGATTCGAAGTAGCGATAGAAGGCCGAGGGAGCCAGTCCCGCCGTCGTCGCGATCTTGCGCAGACTCAACGCTTCGAAGGCTTCACCACCCCCGATCAGCTTCAGCGCCGCCTCGATGATCGCCGACCGGCTCTCGTGCCGACGTTGCGCCTGGGTCCGCGGCGCGGTCACCGCGCGGGGCCGCTCACCGAAACGCCCATCCCCCTCTTCAAGTGAACGCTTGTTCCGCTTTTCCTGTGTGCGTCTACTCACATAATCTCCAGAAAACTTGAGTTGATCGACCATTATCCGCCAACATTCGGAACATCTGTTCTCTAAGTTGGAGGAGCATATGAAACTCGCGACCAGGTTACCAGGGGAACGACACCTCGAACGCGCCGACGCGGACCGGATTGCGCAGATCAGAGGGGCGATAATCGCGATCGGCGACTCGTGGCGCGCGCGGCACCCGTGGATCACCGCGCACCAAAATCACATCGGATTTGCGATCTTCCTAGTCGCCATCGCGGGCGTCGTCGCCGACGGTTGGCTGTACTACGACGGCGTCCTGCCGTGGTGGGTGACGATCCCGCTGACCGGCTTCTGGCTCTCGTTGCTGCACGAGCTCGAGCACGATCTGATCCACTCGATGTACTTCCGGAACAACCGTTTCGTTCACAACCTGATGATGTTGGGCGTGTGGTTCTTCCGGCCGAGCACCATCAACCCATGGGTACGCCGTCGCCTGCACCTGCACCACCACGAGGTCTCCGGGACGGATTCCGACCTCGAGGAACGGGCGATCACCAACGGTGAGGGCTGGGGCGCGCACCGGCTCGTCAGCCTGCTCGACTCGGTGCTGGGCATGTACGCCAAACCGTTCCGGATGCGGCGGATCGTGCAGAACTACATCGAACACGAGGCGCGCAGCCCACAGGAGGCTCGTCAGCTGGCCACCGTCAACGCCCTGTCCTATTTCCCGCTGGGCGCAGTCCATTACACGCTGTGGCACCTGTTCCTGGGTATCCACGCCTACCAGCTGGTGATGGGCCCGGCCTCGATTCCCGGCCAGGGAATCCTGGACTTCCTGGCGGTCGCCATTCTGGCACCGAATGCGGTCCGCACGTTCTGCCTGCATTTCGTCAGTTCCAACATGCACTACTTCGGTGATGTCCAGGCGCACAACGTGCTGCAGCAGACGCAGGTGTGGACGGCGAAGTGGCTCAAGCCGTTCCACGCGCTGTGCTTCAACTTCGGCGAGACCCATGCCATTCACCACTTCCTGGTCCGCGACCCGTTCTACATCCGCGAGGCCATCAAGCACGACTGCCAGGCCGTGCTGCGCGACAACGACGTCCGGTTCAACGACTTCGGCACGTTCCGGCGCGCCAACCGCTTCGCGCTCACCTCGGCATCCGTCGAGCCGTAATTCACCCGAGCCCCCGAAATGGAGACGAAATGACCACCGCCACCACAACACAGCTATGGATCTGCACGCGGTGCGGAATGATCTACGACCCCGCCGAAGGCGACCCGGACGGCGGGATCGCGCCCGGCACCGCGTTCGCCGATATCCCCGACGACTGGGTCTGCCCGGTGTGCGGGGCCCGCAAGGTCGACTTCATCCCCTACGAGGACTGATCATGGCCGGCAAACCCGTCGACGGCCAGCACGTCGACATCCTTCTGGTCGGCGGCGGGGTCGCCGCCGCCAACGCGGCCGAGGAGCTGCGCCGCAATGGATTCGACGGCACGATCGCCGTGGCGACGCGGGAAAGCGATCCCCCCTACTACCGCTTCTACCTGACCAAGGAATATCTGCGCGGCAAGGTGAGCCGGGAGGATCTGTTCGTCCACTCACCGGAATGGTGGCAGGACAACGACGTTGCGCTCTGGCTGCGCGCGCCGGTCGCCAACCCGGACCTGGATGCGCACACCGTGCGGGTGGGACGCCGAACCGTGTCCTGGGGCAAGATGCTGCTGGCCACCGGATCCACTGTGCGCCCGCTGATCTGCGAGGGCGCGGGCCTGCGCGGCGTGCACTACCTGCGTACCACCTGGAATGCCGCAGATCTGCGGGACGGGGCGCGGTCGGCGACCCGGGCGGTGGTCGTCGGCGGCTCGTTCATCGCCGCGGAGGCCGCCGCCTCGCTGGCGGCACTCGGCCTCGACGTGACGATTATCTTCCCCGAGAATCTGCCCTTCGCCCGCACACTCGGGGCCCCGATCGGTGCGCTGGTGGCCGACGAGCTGGCTCGGCTCGGTGTGCGAATGGTCCCTCATACCACGGCTGCCGCCTTTCAGGGCACCGAACGGGTGGACGCCGTCACATTGTCGACCGGTGTCCACCTTCCCGCCGACCTCGTCGTCGTCGGCACCGGATCGCGGCGCGAGACCACGCTGGCCACGGCCGCCGGTCTCCCCCTCGGACCGGCCGGCGGCATCCTGTGCGACAGCACTCTGCGCGCTCACGACGCGGTCTGGGCCGCAGGGGACGTCTGCGAATTTCACAACGTCCACCTCGGCCGGGCGACGAATATCGAGCACGACCGCGTCGCCGCGGCCCAGGGTCGTCATGCCGCGCGATCGATGCTCGGAGCGAAGGAGTGCTTCGACGCGCTGCCGTATTTCTGGACCTCGGTCGGTGAGGAACTCCGGATCGACGTCATCGGTTTCCACGGCCCCGGACGACAGCCGCAACCGTTGAACTTGGCACACCACCCCGACCTCGCGGCGCGGTTCACACCCTCCTCCGGCGGTCTTGTTGCCGCACCGGCGGCGTTCCGCTATTCGGCCGAGGGCAGCACCGTCGGGTACGCCTCGGTCAACGGCGCACTCCACCTGCGGGTGGCCGGCCACCACCTCGCACAGACTTCCGCACCGCAAAGTCGCCGGACGCACGGCGGAATCGCGGAAACCGGCGCCGGGATGCGCTGAGCGGACGGAACGCCGCTACCTGCGGCAGCAACGGGACCGGGCACCGCCAACGAGGTCGGTGCCCGGTCCTGTTGTGCCGCACCATCATTCGAGCTGATCCGGGCGCGCGCTGTCGTAGGCGATCAGGGCGGCGCGCAGACGGAACTGCTGCGCCGGATCGCGGGCGTCGAGTCCCGTCAGCCTCTCGATCCGTCGCAGGCGGTAGTCCAGTGTATTCAGGTGAATGTGCAGCAACTCGATCGTCCGTGGCCGGCTGAGCCCGGTGGCCAAATGCGCACGCAACGTGTCGAGCAGGTAGGAGGATTCGACCAACGGCGCGATCACCGCGATTAGACGATCTCGCTCGATGCCGGGGCGGGCGAGCAGCCGCTCGACCGCGAGATCACCGAAACGATACAAACCGCCCGGATAACCGTTGCGGCGGGCCAGTCGAACCAGTTCGTGGCCGGTGTTCGCGGTTCCGCGCAGCGCACGCCGGTCGGCATCCTCGACCACGGCGTGAATCGGGCGGCCGAGCGTCTGTGAGATCAGTTCGGCGACACCCCGGGTATCCGGCTCGGCCAGCTGCGAGGTGGGAACCAGCACCGTCGCGAGATCGCGCCCGACAACGGCCAGTGGGTCCCCGCCGCCGCGCAGCCGACGTTGCCGTACGAGTTCGTGCCGCGTCGAGCGCCACCAGGTGCGGATGCGAGCGCGACTGCCCAGCGGCTCACCGAACGCGATGGCGAAAACCCAATAGTTGTTCGCGAGCGCGATGCCGGCGTCGCGGGCCGCCGCTCGCATATCGCGTCCGGCGAGCACAGCCGACGCGATGCTGTATTCCGCCCCTTCGGGATTGTGCGGACCGCGTGTGAGTTCTCCCATATACGCACTGGAGACGGTGACACTGAGCGTTTTCAGCGCGGAGAACAATACGAAGAGGACGCGCGCGTTGGTCTGTGCGTCGAACGCCGCCGACAGTTCGTCGATGACCATGCGCATGCCCCTGTGCAGACAGGGGGTGATCGTCGACAACTCGACTCCCTGCCGCGCCCACCGCGCCGCGGACTGTTCCAGCGCGCCCAGCGATTCCACGCAGCCGCGGCCGCCGATCACGGCACTGGTGTAATCCAGCGCGATCGCGGTCGCCGCGACGATGGCGCGATCCGATCGGCGATCACGGTCGAGCCGCATCGCGATCAACCGGTCGGATATCGCGCCCGTCAGCCGGGGAAGGTAAACAGCGACCTCACCGAGATCCCGAACCGGCTGATTGCGCAAAGGGGACTCAGTCATTCGGATACTGCTCCTTCTCGCCCGGATTCTGCTACACCCGCCCTCGGTGACCGCCGACCACGGCGGCATCACTCCATATTAGAGAACAGTTGTTCCGTAATAATTTAGTCCAGGCATTATGCACACAAGTCTTCGCACGGAGATGTGACCAACACCACGACATATCGAGAGAACAGGTGAACACTGACTCGCAACCCACGGCAGACTCCGGCGACCGCCACGCGATCCCAGCCACGACCCCGGTTCGGTAGGTTGGTGTCGATGTCGTCATAGTCGATACCGAGGGTGGCCAGCTCGTCGAGCGTCTGTTGGGCTTGCGGTCAGGTGCCGTCGCTGGTGCATCACCAGCATGGGCCTGAACTAGGCCCAAAGCTGGCCCAATCGACCTGCGCCGCACCGGCCGGATCCAACTCTCGAACCGGTCGAAGTCGACGCTCAGTACCGCACCGCTCGAGCTCGGCTCGTACCTCCCTGGCCAAGGCGCTCACCATAGCCCCCAGCATTGCGCAAGCGCGGAGCCACCTGGGTCGAAATGCCGCGTTCGCAGGGATTCGGCAGAGCCGAATGGGCGTCGGCGGATCGGCTACGCCCAATCCGTCGGCAATCTCGTGACGCATACCCGGCGAACAGTGGTAGCAGCGCTCCCAATGTCCGCATACAGACAACGGATGACGGTCGATCGGCACGAAAACCTCGAGCTCGCAGGTGTCAGACCGTCGGGCGAAGTGACACTTGCCGGGGGCGAGCCGGACGCTCCGAGCACAGTGAGGATCGGTATGCGAGCGGGACGGCGGAGAGACGTGCGCTCCTAACCAATGCGTTCGCCGGGTGACCGTACGAGCGGCAGGTAGATGGTGTCGAGTATCTCGATGATGGTGGCATCGGGAATGGTGGTGACGCCACGAACGAGATATTCGTTGCGCAGAAGGTCGACGGCCAGGGTCGCGATACGGGGGGAAAGCGATTCGGGGCGGGCCTCACCTCTGGCGACAGCGCGCCCGAGGACGGTCAGCCAGCGCGTGGCGCCGGTGTCGACGAGCTCGTCTCGAACCTCGCGGAGCAGTTCGGGCTGGTTGCCCATCTCGGCAGCCAGCACTTGCAGAAGTTCACCTTGACGGGACGCGATTCGCCCGGCAGCGGCGCGCAGCATCGTCAGCGCATCCGTTCGCAAATCGCCGGTATCGGGCAGATCGCCGGGCAGCGCGGCATCACGGAATGCCGCGATCGCCAGGGCGGTTCGGCTCGGCCACCGGCGGTAGATGGTGGTTTTGTTCGTGCCGGCGCGCATCGCGACCCGATCGATGCCGAAGCCGCTGTAACCGACCTCTGCGAGTTCCTCGGCCGCAGCCTGCAGAATCGCCCGCTCCAACACCTCACCACGCCGACGCGGTGCCTTACGGTGATCGCCCGCTCGGTCCGGCCCACTCAACGCATCCACTCCTTCAATAGAGGACTTTAAGTACCTTAACACGCGACAATGCCGTATCCTTTCCGATTCATAGAGGACAAACAGTCCTCTATTTATATCGGAAGGGTTTGACCATGGCTTTTACCGAATCAACGGATGAACCGCTGCGGGGAATTCGTCTCGGCGTGACACGGGGCACCACGTACGGCCTCTTCTGTCCGCCGGATCGGTTCGTGCCCCAGGCACGCGAGACGGGCGCGGGCATCGTGCGGGTGAACATCTACTGGTCACAGGCGGAGCCGGAACCGGGGCGGTTCGTCTGGGACGCGGTGGACGCACTGGTCGACCAGCTCGAGGACGACGACGAGGCGTGGGTGACGGTGTGCTCCAGTTCGCAATGGGGTACGCGACATCCCACCGCCTGGCTGCCCGCGTCACCGGCGCTCGACACAGACCGCTATCACAACTTCGTCCGGGAACTCGCCGCGCATCGGCCGGGCCGAATCCGGTTCTGGCAGTGTGAGATCGAACCTTGTTTGCCGCTGTTCTGGGTGGGCACCGCCGGTGAGTACCTGACTCAGCTGCGAAGCTTCCACGACGCTGTGCGGCAGGCGGATCCCGCGGCGCTGGTAGTGCTCGGCGCAGCGGTGCCGGGGGCCATGCTCGGCGACGGACCGGCGGGTGCACATACCTGGGCGCAGTTCTTCGGTGAGGTATTGCGCGACGGCGCAGAGTATTTCGACATCTTCGATCTCCACCCCTACGGCGATCCGTACACGGTTCCGGAACTCGTGCGGGCATGCCGGGGACAACTGGCCGCGCACGGCCACGACAAGCCGGTCGTCGCCAGCGAACACAGCGGACCAGTGCCGACCGAGTTCCCGGAGAATCTGCCGTATCTGGCGGATGTGCTCGCGGCCCATCAACGGCAGTTCCTCGGGCAAGAAGCACTGCCGGACACGTTCGAAGATCTGGTGGCCGCGTCCGACGCGCCGGTGGTCGAACTGTACGAGCGAATGGACGAATTGCCACCGAACCTGCAGATGTTCATGAACGGATGTCCCCCCGAGCTGGAGCAGCGCCGCCACCGGCTGGCCTGCCGGGATCTGGTGATGCGCACCATGTTCGCGCTCGCCGAGGGCATTCAGCGTAACCTGTACTACCCGATCGCCCCCGAGTGGGATTTCTACCGCGACAGCCGAGTCACGGGCGCCCTGATGTTCGGCAAGCTCCAGCTTCTCGACACCGCGCACGGCACCATCGGTCCCCGGCATCCCGCCGCGAACACCTTCGAAGCGATGGCGCGCCTGCTCGACGGCGCCACCCGAGTCCGGCAACTCGACGACACCGGTCATCCCGACCTGTATCTGTTTGCGATCGAACGTTCAGGGAACACATCGGCACTGGTGGTCTGGCAGCGCTGCGACGGAGCCGGCCGGGACCGTCCACCCTACGAATTCG
Organism: Nocardia kruczakiae NBRC 101016; assembly: GCF_001612965.1. GTDB lineage: Bacteria > Actinomycetota > Actinomycetes > Mycobacteriales > Mycobacteriaceae > Nocardia > Nocardia kruczakiae. Next base: position 208,644 of record NZ_BDBL01000006.1, on the reverse strand, counting down.
TTCGGGACTGGCCGTATTCGAGGGCGGAGGCCTTCGATGCCGACTGTGCTCGGGTGCCCGTCACTCTCGCGGAGGGCACGCTGCGAGTATCGGTCGGCTCGACACCGCTGTTCATCGACAGCGCCACCGATAACCACACATCGGCGAACGGATGAAGAACGGTCCCGGAACCCGTGGGTTCCGGGACCGCTTCCCGTGGCCGCGTCGCCACGCCGAGACAGATCGAGCGATGGGCACCGGGCATACCAAATCATCTCGGCGGCATCCCGAGCATATTCCCTGCGCGTTTGTACTGGTGAATGATCGGAGCCGTTTCCATGTGCCGCACGGCCGGGATAGCCCCCAGTCGTGCCTCGATGTAGTGGTAGAGATCGTCGATGCCGCGGCAACCGACGATCGCGGCGAGGTTGGTCGCACCCGTGGTCGCCGCCGCGAAGGCAATTTCCAAGTGCCCGGCCAATTCTGTTCCAACAGTTGCCAATTCGGATGGCGGAACCGACAGCCACAGCATCGCCTGGGTGGGGTACCCCAACGCCGCGGTGTCGATGTCGACATCGAAATACAGCGCCTTCGCCGCGCGGAGATGTTCGAGGCGACGCTGCACCGCAGACGTCGACAATCCGGTGGCCTCGGCCAGCACCCGCAGGCTGCTTCGCCCGTCGACCGCCAGCACCGCGAACAACGCCTTGTCGACATCGTCCGGGACGAGGTGTGCTTCAGCGTCGGTGGCACGGTCCGGACGCAGTCGGGCGACCTGTTCCGCGCTCAGCACGCTGGCGCGAGGGCCCCACCCGGTGGCGCCACCGAAAAAGGTGCGGAGAATGCAGTGGGCCGACACCGCCTTCACCTGTGCCACACGCGGCAGGCCGGCGAGCAGGGCGGAATCCTGCCGGCGGTGCCCCGCCGCCCTGGCGAAACAGACGATTTCGGTGCCGGCCGAGGTCAGATTGACCCAGGAGGTTTCCGGCCGATGAGCAAGCCTTTCGGCCAGCGGCGCCGCTGATTCGGGAACGCACTGCAGACGCAGTAGCCACAGCACCTGACCGATTCCTGCGGTATCCGGTAGGCCGACCACTCTCAGCACGCCGCTGGACCGCAGCCGGTTGTACCGCCGGGCCACCGTCTGATCGGAGACTCCGAGTACTTCGGCGACCTGCGCGAACGACACCCGCCCATCCACCTGGAGAGCATGAGTGATCTTCCTGTCCAGATCGTCGATTTCAACGGAATTCACCGACCGGACGATAGCGGACATCGAATTCATGCAAGCACTGCCGCGCGAATGGAACCGGCAGGCCGCACGCGGCACCGTTGGCACCGTTTGCACCGTTTGCACCGGCCACGACACCACGTCCGGCGCGAAACGAAGGGACCTCATCATGACCGAAATCCACTCCGACACCGACTATCTCGATCACTCCGTGGTCATCAACCGCGACTACGCCACCGTCTGGGACGCTTACGAAAGGCTCGGCTTTCTCTTGAGCCCGGAATCCCGGCACAAGGTGACCGTCTCCGACACCGGGGACATGGTTCCGAGCATGACGGGCAATCGCTGCGCCTACTTCGGTGAGTCGTACATCGAACTCATCGGTATCGTCGACGACTCCTGCCCCGACCTATGGGGCGTGCTCTCCCTGATCGACGGCAAGTACGAAGGACTCCGCGGCGTGTCGTTCGGCTTCGGATCCTCGGAATCGGCTCTACAGCGCCTCCGCGACGCCGATCTGGAGTCCGGCGCCGGCATCACCGAGCTACAGCGCCCCGTCGACACCGAAGACGGCTCCCGGCTGCTCCGGGCAAGGGTTGTCCACGTCGCCCGTTCACGTACGCCGGAAGGGATCATGCACATCTCCGAGCACCTCACTCCGGAGTATGCCCACCAGCCCCGCTACCTGTGCCACCCGAACGGCGCGCAGTCGTTGGACGCGATCCTGCTCGCAGTACCCGACAGCGAACTGGATTCCTACGTCGATCGGTATGCCACAATCCTGCGCCGCAGGCCCATCGTGGACGGCGATCGGCGGCGATTCCAGCTTCGAGCGGGCTCGGTCGAAATCATCGCCGGTTCGGCACTGCAGTCCGTCCTGCCGAGACATGCTGCCCCAGTCCTGCCGTTCTTTGCCGGCCAGGCAGTGGCCGTGCCGAACGTCGGCGATACGCGAGATTTGATCGAAGACAACGGCTTTGCCACGATCGACTGCTCCGGTGGCTTCTTCGTCGATGTGGCAGGCAGCGCCGTCATCTTCCGCCAGGCCGCGTGATGATCGTCGAGACCTCCTCCGGACGGATCCGAGGCATCAGTGTCGACGATGTACACCGATTCCTCGGAATCCCCTACGCCGCACCACCGGTCGGCGAATTGAGCTTTGCCGCACCGGTAGCGCCGCGGCCGTGGACCGGGGTGCGCGACACGCTCTCCCCCGGTGCTGCCTGTCCGCAACCGTCCTCACGTCTGGAAGCCATTCTCGGGCCGATGCGTGTGCCGCAAGGTCCCGACTGCCTGAATCTCAACGTGTGGACCCCAGGGCTCGACGACTCCAGGCCGGTGATGGTGTGGTTGCACGGCGGCGGGTTCTCCAGCGGCTGTGGCGGTCAGGACTGGTACGACGGCGCACGACTCGCATCCCGCGGTGACGTCGTCGTCGTCACGATCAACTACCGGCTCGGAGCCCTGGGGTATCTGCACCTGGGAGATCTCACCGATCACATGGGAGAGGGCAACTTCGGATTGCTCGACATCCTGGCCGCGCTGAACTGGGTGCGTGAGGAAATTCATCGGTTCGGAGGAGACTCCGACCAGGTAACCATTGTCGGTCAGTCGGCCGGCGCCCTGTGCGGATTGGTTCTGCTGTCCGCCGACCCCGCCCGTGGTCTCTTTCGGAGGGCCATCCTGCAGAGCACTCCGACAGCGGTCTCCCCCGCGATGCCGGACGAGGCGACCGAGGTGTGCGGGCGATATCTCGCACAACTCGATCTGTCTCCGGATCAGGCGCACAAACTCCGGGACGAACCGTTCGGCCGCCTGTTGGAAGCACAAACCGTTCTCGCCCGGCAGTTGGCAAAACCGCTGCGACTCGCCCCGCCGTTTCAACTCACGGCGAAACCCGGTCTCGTCGTGGCGGATCCGATTGCCTGTATACCGCCCGATATCGATCGTTTCGCCGGTTTCACCGCCCATGAAGCGACGGCTCGGCCCAGCCCCGCCGATATCGACCATCACACGGCCGCGGCGGTGACGGAAGGATTCGGTGGACAGTACGCACCCGACGCCTGCGGCGAGGATGCTTCGCAGGTGCTCGTGCGGGCAGCGACGGACCACTACTTCGCATCAGGAATTCCACGCCTTAGACCGTGTCTTACGTGGTGGTGATTCGGTTGTCCTGCGTCGTATCTGATTGTGCTGCATGATGTTCGACTTGTGGTCGATGAGCTGTCGAAACGCCTTGTCCCGGACGAGTTGTGGGCTTTGGCCGAGCCACTGTTGCCGGAGTTCACTGCGCGTCCGCAGGGTGGCGGCACCGCACCGGTCGATGAGCGGGCGGTGTTTACCGCGGTGGTGTTCGTGCTGACCAGCGGCTGTGCGTGGCGGATGCTGCCGCCCTCGTTCGATGTGACCGTCCCGACCGCGCACCGCCGGTTCACCGTGTGGACCGAAGCTGGGCTCTGGCGGCGATTACACCGCGCTGTGCTGGATGAACTGGGTAGTCGAGGCTTGATCGACTGGTCGCGTGCAGTGATCGACGCGGCGTCGGTGCGAGCGAAAAAGGGGGCGCCATGACCAGGCCGAGCCCGGTCGCCCGCGGCAAGTCGGGCTCGAAGATCCACGTTCTCTCCGATCGTGCGGGAATCCCTCTGTCGGTGGGTATTTCGGCCGCCAACACCAACGACGCACAAGCGCTGCGGCCACTGGTCAAAGCGATCCCCGCAGCCCGGTCGCGGCGCGGCCCACGCCGACGCAAACCCGCCAAACTGCACACCGACAAAGCCTACGCAGTCGCCGATCTGCGGGAGTGGGTGCGTGATCGCGGCATCGGCGTCCGTATCGCCCGCAAAGGGATCGAATCTTGCGACCGCCTCGGCCGTCACCGGTGGGTGATCGAGCGCACGATGTCGTGGATGACCGGCTACCACCGGCTCAATATCCGCTACGACCGCAAGGCCAGCCACTTCCTCGCCTTCCTCACCCTCGGCGCCGCACTGACAGGCTTCAAGAAGCTCGCGAAATCACCCACATGAGACACGGTCTAAGCCTGCCGAGAAGTTCTGCCTATTGGCGCCGGATCGCGGCCTAGCCAAGGTTGAGCAAGTTCGCCGCCGCGCCTATCAACAATTCTCTGGGTACCTGTTACCGCAGAGCAGAACGGCTGGAACACCGCATCGCGGTTTCAGCAACGGAGCCGTGAATTCACGACTCACCTTTGATGGCCGCTTGCCGCTAACGGGAATCGGGTTAATCGACGGAGGTCGAGTTGGCATACGGCGGTCTGGAAGTCCCGTAGTATGTGTTGGTCTCGGTCAACGGCGTTGACTCGACCACTCGTGCGCAGCGAGGTAGTCGGCCCACTCGCTCTGAGCAAAGCGTGCCCACCGCTCGGCTGTGCCGGGATGGATTCCGAGCAGGTCGCTGACTACAACCGATGGCAGTTCGGAGATCGTAGTCATCATCGCCGTGTTGCGCGCAGTGAGGCTGGGCAGTCCGTTGTCGGAAAGCATTTGACGCAGGGAACGCGTGTGGCGGGGCCGGGTGGGCGGAGTGCCAGGGAACAGATACAGCGACTCAGCGTCGGCGGGTAACAGCGCTCGTGTGGCAGGTTGGGCGATCAACTGTTCGATGAGCCGAGCAAGACTGGGCGGCAACAAAACTGGATATTTGTCGATGGTCAGGTACGCGTCGTGCTCGTCAGCGCGTTGGAATCGGTTCTTGGTGAGTTCGACGATGTGGTCTAATGACATGCCGTACAGCCGTATCAACGCCCCGGCGACGCGGACGTCGAGGGGGCTGCTGCACGAAGAGGTGACACCTTGACCTGCCCCACCTTTTAGGTTCCAGGCTCGGTGGCTAACTGACAGCGGGAACGGGTGTCTTCTCGGAGAGTAGTTCGAACTCGATCGGGGTGCGATAGCCCAGGGAAGAGTGGCGGCGTTGCCGGTTGTAGAAGATCTCGATGTAGTCGAAGATCGCGTTCGCGAGTTCGAGGCGGGTCTTCCACTTCTTACGGTCGAGCAGTTCGATCTGCATCGAGGACCAGAACGATTCCATCATCGCGTTGTCCAAGCCATCACCAACGGTGCCGAACGACGGCAGCAGTCCGGCAGATCGAATCTTCTCGCCGAAAACCCATGAGGTGAACTGAGTTCCGTGATCGGCGTGAACAATGCCACCTGCTGCCGGGCGACGGTTGCGGATCGCCATGTCCAGCGCGTTGACGACGAGTGTTGAGTCTTGGCGGGAATCGATGGACCAACCAATGATCTTGCGGCTGAAGGCGTCCAGGACCGCAGCGCAGTAGACCCGGCCTTCCCTTGTGTTGTGGACCGTGATGTCGGTAACCCACAACTCGTTCGGTTTGCCACGATCGAATTTGCGGTTCACCAGATCTCCGGCGGTCACCACACCGCGGAGGTTCTTGCCCCGCGACGAGGCCGGCAGCCCCCGGATGCCGGCCAAGGTCATGAGAACCGACACCGTGCGAGAGCAGACCTTGACGCCCATCGCCATGGTCAGTTCGGCGTGGATTCTGCGGTAACCGTAGGTGCCTCGTGATGCGACATGGATCTCGCGGATCAATCCGGTCAACCATTGGCGCCGCAATTGTGTCGGAGTGGTCGGACGCCGTTTGGCCTTGTAGTAGTTCTGTCGGGCGACTCCCAGGATGCCGCAGCATCGGTCGACCGGTGCTCCAGCTGCGACAAGGCTGTCGATCACCGGGTAGAACCGTCTTTTGGGCCAGAAACGTCCTCCCCGAGGAACTTCGCGGCGTGGCGGATGATCGCGAGCTCGGTTTCGAGTTCTCGTATCCGGCGTCGAGCAGCACGCAATTCTGCCGACTCCGCCGACGGTTTTCCGGGACGTAGTCCGTGGTCGATGTCGTCCTGGCGCAACCATTTCGACAAGGTGACCGGATGGATGCCCAGCTCGACAGCTGTCTGCTTGGCTGGTTTGCCTGCTCGGACCAAAGCGATTGCCCGGGTTCGGAACTCGGTGGGATAGGCGCGTGGCACGCGGGTCAGCCTTTCGGTAAGGCTGTCAGTTAGCAACCGGAGTTGGAACCCAACCGGTGGGGCAGGTCAGTCACCCATGCCACTTCGCCACGCTTTTCGTAGATGACCTTCTCGTCCATCATTTAATCCCTTGCCGATCGGCGATTTTCCGCAGCTCCGTCTTCCTGACTTTCCCGGTCGGTGTCACGGGCAGCGATTGTTCGATATGGATGACCTTGGGCACTTTGTATCCCGCAATGAGTTCTCGGCAGTGGGCGCGCAGCGCCTCCGGATCGGGGATGTCCCGGGCACCGGGACGACGAAAGCGGTGACAGCTTCTCCCCATCGCACACCCGGCGTGCCGATGACGGCGACCATGGCGAACTCGGGGTGGGACTGCAACGCGTGCTCGACTTCGACCGAGTACACGTTCTCGCCACCGGTCACGATCATGTCCTTCGCGCGGTCGACCAGGTAGTGGTGACCGTCGTTGTCGCGGTAACCGAGGTCTCCGATGGCGTTACAGCGCCTCGGGCATACCCGGCACGAACACGATCCTGCGGCCGGCCAGCTCGGCTGTCATGACACTCCATCCTCGGTCGAAAACGCCCTCCTCGACCGCACAGTACAGCCCCGTCGACAACAGGCCCCTTGCATGCGGCAGTCGATTAAAGCTACTGTTATGCAAATGGTCAGTCCTAATGACCACAAATCTGATCACTCACCCCGGAAGGACACCGAAGTCTGATGGCCGAATTCACCGACATCACCTACGAGGTCGACAACGGACTGGCTTGGATCACGATCAACCGCCCCGAGCGCTACAACGCGTTCCGGGCGCAGACGGTCGATGAGCTGGTCATGGCGTTCAAGCGCGCCTGGGCCAGCAGCGAGGTCGGGGTCATCGCGCTGACCGGCGCGGGCGACAAAGCGTTCTGCGCGGGCGGCGACCAGAAGCAGCGCATGGAGACCGGCGACTACGGTCCGTCCGCGAGCGGCCTGTTCGAGGTCGAGGCCCTGCACCGCGTCATTCGCGACGCCCCCAAGCCGGTCATCGCCGCCGTCAACGGGCTCGCGATCGGTGGTGGCCACGTGCTGCACGTGTTGTGCGACCTGACGATCGCCGCGGACACCGCCCAGTTCGGGCAGAACGGACCTCGCGTCGGTTCCTTCGACGCCGGTCTCGGCTCGGGCTATCTGGCCCGCGTGGTCGGCGAGAAGCGCGCCCGCGAGATCTGGTTCATGCTGCGCCGGTTGTCCGCCAAGGAAGCCCTCGACTGGGGCCTGGTGAACAAGGTCGTGCCGGCCGCCGACCTCAAGGCCGAGGTGCGGGCGTGGGCGGATCAGATGCTCGACTTCTCCCCGACCGCGCTCAAGGTCCTCAAGCAGTCGATGAACACCGACACCGAGCACTTCGTCAGCATCGGCACCATGGCCTACTCCACGCTGGCGATGTTCGGCGAGACCCCGGAGGCACAGGAGGGTATCAACGCCTTCAATGAGAAGCGCAAGCCCGACTTCACGCCGTACCGGGGCAAGTGAGTTGCGGTTCGACCGAAACAGCGTGAGTTCCCGGCGGCTGCCGTGCAGCCGCCGGCACGAACCGACGAGGTGCAGTGAATGACCGACACGACCTTCGCACCGACACTGTTGTCCGGCAAGCGAATCCTGATCACCGGCGGCGGGACCGGGCTCGGCCGCGGCGTCGCCCGGCATCTGGTCGAGCACGGCGCCGAGGTGCACCTGTGGGGACGGCGTGACGCGGTGCTGGCCGAGGCCGCCGCCGAGGCCGCGGCATCGCGCCCCGGGGCGGCCCACCACCAAACCGTCGATGTGCGCGACTACGACAGCGTGGACGCGACGATGGACCGGATCTGGAACGACCACGGCCCGCTGACGGGCGTGATCAACAACGCGGCCGCCAACTTCATCGCGCAGACCAAGGACCTCAGCCCCCGTGCGTTCCAGGCGATTACGAGCACGGTGATGAACGGCTCGTTCCACACCACGCACGCCGCAGGCAAGCGGTGGATCGCCGAGGGCCTGCCCGGAAGCGTCCTGTCCACACTCACGACCTGGGTCTGGACCGGATCGGCTTTCGTCGTGCCGTCGGCGATGGCCAAGGCCGCGGTCCACTCGATGACCATGTCGCTGGCGGTCGAGTGGGCCAAGTACGGCATCCGCGTGAATGCGCTTGCCCCCGGGCCGATTCCGACCGAGTATGCCTGGGAGATGCTGAATCCGACCGATAAATCGTCGGTCGGTGCTACGCAGGTCGACCAGATTCCGGCCGGGCGCAGCGGAACGATCGAAGAGCTGGCCAATCTCACGATGTTTCTGCTGTCGGACGCGTGTGACTACCTCACCGGGCAGACCATCGCCATGGACGGCGGCCAGATGCTGGCCGGCCCCGGCACCTTCGCCGGCCTGACAAGTCTCACCGACGCCGACTGGCAGCAAATCAAGGAAACCAGCAAGGCGGCATCGGAGTCCAGCAAGGCTCAGCGAACCGTGTGAGTCCATCCGCGCTCACAGCGACGAAGAGGGCGCGCATCCACAAGATGCGCACCCTCTTCTGCTTTGTGAGCCCAATGACATGGTCGCGCCGCGACCCAACGGAACGTCCGCTCTGGCAGCCACATTCGCGGCGCCGGCAAAGAAATGTCCCGGCCCATCACGGGTCGGGACATTCATCGCGGCAAGGCAGTGCCACCCACGGCCGGACCGCTGCAAGCGTGCGCGCTGGTATCACACCCAGCACCGCCCACGGTGAGCGCATCCGCGCGAACCGGCGGCCGTCGATCAGATCGACGGGCGGTAGTGATACTTGTTGCTGCGCGTGAGAGCGAATTCGAAGATTCCCGACCCGCGGACGTCGCCGAGGATGAAGCCGCACAGCCGGTCGGTCAGTGCCGAGTCCAGCGAGCGCGGGGTCACCGAGCCGTCGAGACGATAGCGGTCGGATTCGATTCGGTCGGCCCCGGACGAAGTGCCGTGGTGGCCGCCGTATCCGGCGCCCGCCATGAAGCCGCCGCCAGCTCGCGCGTCGGCTTGCACGACGTAGTGCTCCCCCGCCGCGGTCTCGACCCGGATTTCCCCTTCGACCAGATCGAGATCCGGCGTGAACACCAGGGCGTGCCGGACATCGGTGATCGGATCGAGCCGGCCGCTTTCGTGCATCACGGCCCCCTCCAGGAGAAGCCGCTCGTGCGAACGGGTTTCGACCAGGAGGAAACCGATGGAGAAGTCCGGGAATTGGGCTTGATACCAGATGTGCAGGCCCTGTCCGCCCGCCATGGTGCGCACGCCGCGGGAGCGATCACGCTGCCCGTACCAGCCGTCCACCGAATGCCGGCGGCCGTCGATGGTCAGCGTGCCCTCGTAGCGACCGGACTGGAAGAGGTGGTCGAACGAGGTGCGCGCCGCCGACGCGTTCGTGACCGCGATCTCGCCGAACCAGGCGGGTGTGCGTGCCCGCCAGGTCAGATCGAATTCGGTGTCGATCTCGTTGGGCCCCAGCCGGAGTCGCCACGTTCGGTTCGGCTCGAGCACCTCGAATCGGAAAGGTCCGGAACCGTCCCGGTTCGTGGCGCCGAGCGGCCCCGAGTAGCGGAGGTTTCGCTGCTCGTGCTCGCCACTGACCACCACGAACCCGTCGACGGTTCCCTTGGGCGGGTAGATACCGAAGCCCATGATGACCGACGGTGCGGTGGCATCGACCGGGTGCGCGTTGAACATGAGCCGGTCGAAGAAGCCGTCCGGTAGATCGGTGACGTCGGGTCCGACCAGCGGATCCCAGAATGTGGTGCCGGATGTGTTCACCATGCGAACTCCTTGTGGTTCGGGCGCGAAGGCCGTGCAGCGCCTATACTTCGGCGCCGACTCCCGCCAGTCCGGCGGCGCGGCGCGCGTCGTCGAGGAAGCTCCGCACCAGCGCGGGGTCGGAGTAGTAGGGGTCGCCGATCCCGTCCAGAACGCGCCGGCGACTGTATTCGTACAGCACCGCCAGCTTCCACAGCGCCAGCGTCGTATACCAGGCGAGAGTGTCGAGATCGCGGCCGGTGCGCGCACTGTAGCGCTGCGCCAGTTGGTCTTTGGACGGATATCCGGGTTCGAGCATCGCGGCGCTCAGCTGTGCGGTCGGGTTCATCGGGCGGCCCGGCTCGGGAACCGTCGCCAGCAGATAACCGACGTCGAGCAACGGATCGCCGATCGTGGCGAGCTCCCAGTCGAGGACGGCCGCGACCCGGCCCGGCGCGGTGGGCGCGAGGACGACATTGCCGATCCGGAAATCGCAATGGATCAGCGTCGCGCCCGATTCCGGCGGGATGTTCGCCTGTAACCAGGCGTCCACGTCGGCAAACTCCGCCGGCGGATTCCCCTCGTCGTCGGCGACCAGGCGGCGCAACCGTTGCAGATGCCGGGCATTGAATCCCTCGGGCCGGCCCATGCGGTCCAAACCCACCGCGCGCCAATCCACTTCGTGCAGATCGGCCAGCGTGTCGATCATGCTGTGACCGACGGCCCGTCGTTGCTCGGGCGCGTCGAGCGGCGCGGGCGTGCGGGTGGTCACCACTGGGCCGGGGGCGAAGCTCATCACGTAGAACGGTACATCGAGCACCTCGTTCTCCTGCGCGACGGCGAGCACCTCCGGTACCGGCACCGTGGTCGGCGACAACGCCTGCAGCAGTGTCGCTTCGCGCAGCATGTCGTTGGCGCCAGGGGGAATCGGCGGTGGTGGCGGGCGCCGCACCACCACACTGGTGGTGCCGTCGCTGACCAGGAAGGTCAGATTCGAATGGCCGTCACCGATCGCCTTCGTGGTGATCGATCCGGATACGATTCCGCGACCTGCCAAGAACTCCGCCAACGCGTTTCGTGTTTCGCGGTCCCACTCCCATGCCATCGCGAGGCTCACCGACCGGAGAACTGTGGTGCGCGCTTCTCCTTGAAGGCAGCCAGCGCTTCGGGCATGTCCTCGGTCCTGGTCAGCAGCGCCTGCCCGCGGTTCTCCAGTTCCAAAGCTGCCTCATAGGAACCGATTTCGGCGTTGCGCTGGATGGCCCGCTTGGACATCCGCACCCCGCCGGGGGAGTTCTGCGCGATCACACGCGCCATCGTGAGCGCCTCGTCCAGCAATCGCTCCGACGGGATCACCTGGTTCACCAACCCGATGCGTAGTGCCTCGTCGGCCTCGAGAATGCGGGCGGTGTACCCGATCTCCGCCGCCCGCGCCGGGCCCACCAGGCGAGCCAGATTGAACGAGGTGCCGAGTTCACCGATCGACAGGCCGACCTTCACGAAGGCCGCGCTCATCTTGAGAGTCGGTGCCGCCAGGCGGATATCGGCGGCGAGCGCCAACGCCAGCCCGCCGCCGGTCGCGGGACCGTGGATCGCGGCGATCACGGGAAACGGGAGATGCCTGATGGATTGAATGCCACCGGTGGCGACCTCCTGGAACTTGAGGAATTCACGCACGCCCATCTCGGTGATCACGTGAATCTCGTCGAGGTCGAAGCCGGCACAGAAGGCGCGCTCACCGGCGCCGGTGACGATGAGCGCGCGCAACCGGATGTCGCGCAGCGCCCGCCCGGCTGCCAGATATTCGTGGAACATCCGCACGGTCTGGGAGTTCATGCGCTCCGGACGATTGATTCGCAGGATGCCGATTCCGGGCTCGGCCTCCTCGAAGGTCAGTGTCTGCAGATCGGGAAAATCGATGGTCATGTGGGCCTCGCCTCGTCGTGTCCAGCCGTGCTATTTGCCCTGGAAAACGGGCGCGCGCTTGTCCTTGAAGGCGTTGAGCGCCTCGGTCATGTCCGGACTGCGCGTCAGCAGCGCCTGTCCGCGGTTCTCCAGCTCGATCGCCGCGGCATAGGAGCCGACCTCGAGATTGGCTTGCAGGGCGCGTTTGGACAGCTGCACACCGCCCGGCGAGTTCGCAACGATCTGTTCGGCGAGGGCGAGCGCATCGGCTACGACATCGCCGGCGCTGACCGAATTCACCATGCCCAGCTCGCCCGCTTCGGTCGCGTCGACAACCCGTCCGGTGAAACAGATTTCGCTGGTCTTCGCGGGTCCGATCAATCGGGTCAGCAGCCAGGATGTGCCCAGATCACCGGCGGAGAGCCCGATGCGAACGAATGCGGCGTTGAATTTGGCCGCGGCGCCGGCCAGGCGGATATCTGCGGCGAGCGCCAACGCCAGACCACCACCGGCGGCCGGACCGTTCACCGCGGCGATGACTGGGACCCGCAGGGAACGAATCGCGGTGAGTGCGCGTGCGGCACGTTCCTGCTGATCCAGCATGCCCAGCGCACCGAGGTTCGGGAGATCGTCGGCATCAGCGAGGTCGTATCCCGAGCAGAACGCCTTGCCCGCGCCGGTGAGCACGAGCACGCGGCATGAGTCCTCGGTTTCGAGGCCCCAGGCCAGTTGCTCGAGTTCGACGAACATGGTGTTGGTCATCGCGTTGTAGCGGTCGGGCCGGTTCAGCGTGACCACGACGATGCCCGGTTTCACCTCCTCGGCGAGGAGGGTTTCGAAACGGTGTTCCAGGGTTTTCATCTGGACTCCTAACGTGAGCGGCCGGGCGATCAGCGGAACTGCGGCTTGCGCTTGCCGACGAAGGCGCTGATGCCCTCGGCGGCCTCCCCGTCCTCGAACAGCGCCTGGATCTGCTCGACCTCGTACCGGGCGCCCTCGGCCAGAGGCAGGTCGAAGGCCGCGTCCACGGTGCGGACCACCGACAGCTGGGCCGGCAGCGAGGGGCCGAGCAGTTCGCGCGCGAAGTCCAGCGCCGCCGCGGTGGCGTCGCCATCGGTGAGGCGGTCGACCAGGCCGATCCGGTAGGCCTCCTCGGCGGCCACCTGGCGGGCGGTCAGCATGATGTCCAGCGCTCGTCCTCTGCCGACGAGTCGCGGAAGTCGTTGCGTCCCACCGGCTCCCGGGATCAGCCCGAGTTTGACCTCCGGCAGCCCGAACCGGCCGCCGGGGCCGGCGACCCGCAGCGTGCACGCCATCGCGAGTTCGAGACCGCCGCCGAGGGCGACCCCGTCTACCGCGGCGACCGACAGCCACGGTGAGGCGGCGAGGCGATCGTTGACCGCACGCATCCGATCGCCGTACGCGGTGAACGTCTCGGCGTCGATCGTCGACAGGTGTTTGATGTCCGCGCCCGCCGCGAAGAATCCGGGCAGCGCGGATCCGATGACCATGACCTTGACGTCACCGGCCTTCTCGGCGGCATCCATGGCGAGGTGCATCCCGTCCAGCAGCGGAATGCCCAGCGCGTTGGCCGGCGGCCGCCGCAGCGTCACCGCCGTGATTCCGGGTTCGACCGTCTCCCAGGTCACCACATCCTGCGCCCGCTCTGCCACGTCGTCCTCGCATTCAGCACATCGTCGACACCGCTGCGGCCGACTTCCTCTTCATTGGAAGCTATCCACCACAGCGCGTCAAGTCAACCATTATTTTGGTACGACCAAATTACCTAACCGTTTCCAGCCACGCAAACTCGCATGGCAGGACTCTTTACTGATAGATTAGGTACGACCAAATACACAGAAGGTAGGTAACTATGCCCGAGTCGCCCTCGTCGAGCACGGTTGCGCGACACCCGGTTCAGTTGCAGCCGATGCAGGTCCCCAAGGCCTCCGACGTTCTTGCCAACGACCTGCGCGAGCGCATCCTGCGCGGCGAGTTCCCGTCGGGTACCGCATTGCCGCCCGAGCGCGAGTTGGTCACCCAGACGCAGATGAGCCGGACCACCGTCCGGGAGGCACTGCGCATCCTCGAGGTGCAAGGGCTTGTCGTCATCAAGACCGGCCGCTCCGGCGGCGCGTTCGTCCAGCAGCCCGGAGGCGCCTCGGTGGCCTCGTCGGTGAGCCTGCTAATCCGCGGGCAGCAGCTGCGCTTGTCCGACCTGCTGGAAACCCGCGAAACCATCGAGCCCGCGTGCGCCGGCCTGGCGGCGAAGTACCGCACCGACGACGACATCGCCGCGCTCGACGCCGCGAACGCCAAGCTGGGCGATCTCGACATCCCGCTCGAGGAATTCCTGCGGGCCAACGTCGACTGGCACCTCGCGGTCGCGGTCGCCAGCCACAACGAACTGCTGACCGGGTTCATGACCGCGCTGGCGAACGCCATCTACAGCTCGACGGAGAACAACGCGTTCGTCGACGACGAGGTGCGCAAAACCACCTACAAGGCGCACAAGACGATCACCGACGCCATCCGCGCCGGCGACCCGGCGGTGGCGACGCGGCGGATGAGCAAGCACGTCCACGGGTACGCCGAGGCCGTCGTTCAGGTCGAGGAACGCACCGAGATCGAGCTGCGCGAAGCCTGAGGCCCCCGCGCGCGTCACACCGCCACCGTGTGCGTGAGATGGGTGCGCAGGCCGGCCAGTATCTCGGCGTTGATCGCCCGGGTTTCGTGATCGCTGAGTCCCCACGGGGGCGCGATCAGGTCGAGGTGATCGAAGCCGTCCGGAATCGCCGCCAGCGCCGCCGGGAACTCGGCCGGGCGGCAGGCGATGGCGATGGTGTCGATCATGTCGTCGGTGACAGCGCTGATCAGCGCCTCGCTGTCGCGGTTGCGGGCCGCCTCGCGAATCCGCTGTTGCGCGGCGCTCCAGCTGTGCAGCGCGAAGAGGCGATCGTAGACCCGCGATGCCGCGTATTGGCCGATCGCGTATGCCGCTTGCCGCCGGGCCAGCTCGACATCGTCGTTGATCGCGCACATCCGGATACCCATGATGGTGACCTCGGCCGGATCGCGGCCCGATAACGCTGCGCCGGTGGCGATTTCGTCCGCGACCGGGCCGCGGACGTACTCGGCGGTGTACATCGGATGGCCGACGAGCCCGTCGGCGAGCTCGCCGGCCGTCCGCAGCATCAGCTTGTTCACCCCCGCGATCCAGATCGGGATCTCCGGCCGGATCGGTTCCGGCACCTCCGAGGTGGGGGCAATGTGCACGTGGTAGAAGCGCCCGTCGTGATGGACCGGGCCCTCGTGCAGGCGCCACAGCGCCTTCAGCACGGTGAGCAGTTCGGCCATCCGGGCGGCCGGCGCTTCACCGGGGACGCCGTGCCAGGCCTCCATCATCTTCGGCGTACCGTTCCCGATGCCGAGAATGATTCGGCCACCGGACAATTCGTCGAGGTCCCGCGCTTCGGCCGCCCACATCAGCGGGCTGCGGCCCACCCCGTAGGCGATATTCGAACCGATGCGGATGGTGCTGGTGCCGGCGGCGAGCGCGGCCATCGGCACGGTGGCCGAGCGGCTGTACAGCTCACTCGTCCACACCGCCGTACAACCGATGTCCTCGGCCTCGCGCGCCAATTCGGTCATGGTCGCGAACCGCTGTGGTCCGCGGCCGACGCCGAAGGCATTGACCCCGAACGTCGTCATCTCGGTGATCCTCTCGCTCTGTCAGGCCCGGCGCGGAAACCGATCGAACTCCGGCCGCCGCTTGGCTTTGAACGCCTCCCGGCCTTCCTTCGCCTCCTCGGTGGCGTAGAACAGCAGATTGGTGTCGTGTGCGAGCTGCTGAATTCCGGCCAGGCCGTCCTCGGCAGCGTGGAAACTCGCCTTCATCAGCCGCAACGCCATCGGTGACAGTTCCATCATCCGCCGGCACCACGCGAGCGTCTCCGACTCCAGGTCGGCGAGGGGCACGACGGTGTTGACCAGGCCCATCTCCAGCGCCTGCGCGGCGTCGTACTGACGGCAGAGAAACCAGATCTCCTTGGCCTTACGCACACCGACCATATCGGCCAGCAGTCCGGCGCCGAATCCGCCGTCGAACGAGCCGACCTTCGGCCCGACCTGACCGAGACGCGCATTGTCGGCGGCGATGGTCAGATCACAGACGATCTGCAACACGTGCCCACCACCGACGGCGTAACCGGCGACCATGGCGACGACCGGTTTCGGCAACCGGCGAATCTGCACCTGCAGATCCGTCACGTGGAAGCGGCCCACCGCGCCCGGATTCTCCGGATCGGTGAGATAGCCCGTATCGCCGCGCACGCGCTGATCGCCGCCGGAGCAGAATGCCTTGTCGCCCTCTCCGGTGAGGACGATGACTCCGATCGACGGATCCTCGCGGGCATGGGTGAGCGCGTCGGAGATCTCCACCAGGGTCTGCGGCCGAAAAGCGTTGTGTACCCCCGGCCGGCAGATGGTGATCTTCGCGATGCCGTCCGCAGTCCGTGAGTAGTCGACATCCTCGTAACGACGGACCGTCGACCACTCCCCCGTGGTGTCGCCCACCGCGGACCTCACGCCATGGTCAGGCCGCCACTGACCGATAGGGTCTGGCCGGTGATGTAGCCGGTCTCGTCGGAGGCGAAGAACGCGACGGCCGCGGCGATGTCGGACGGCAGCGCCAGCCGCTTCATCGGCACCGCACGGGTCATGCCGCCCAGCACCTTGTCGGCGTCCTGACCGGAGTTGTTCGCGAATTTGCGCAGTGCCGGGGTGTCGGTCGGCCCGGGGCACACGGTGTTGACCGTGACGCCCTTGGTTGCGACCTCGCGGGCGAGGGTCTTGGTGAAGGCGATGATGCCGCCCTTGGCGCCCGAGTACACGGCCTCGAGCGACGACCCGACCCGGCCCGCATCGGAACCGATATTGATCACACGACCGAAGCCGCGCTCGATCATGCCCGGAACCACGGTGTGGTTGACCCGCAGCGCGCCCTTGAAGTTGATGTCGAGGATCTTGTCCCAGAACGATTCGTCGGTGTCGAGGAACTTCATGAAGTCGTCCCAGCCGGCGTTGTTGACGGCGATCTCGACCGGTCCGAAGCTGTCGGTGACCTGCTGCACCGCGGCCTTCACCGAGTCGGTGTCGGTGACGTCGATCGGCACCGCGATCGCCTGGCCGCCGGCGGAGACGATTTCCTTCGCGGTATGCTGTGCCACTTCATGATTGAGATCGGCGACGGCAACGCGGAAGCCCGCCTCGCCGAGTTTGCGCGAGATGCCCTCGCCGATTCCCTGGGCGCCGCCGGTGACGAGCGCTACGCGATTGCTCATGGGTGTCGATCCTTTCGATGAAAGATGTTAGATGACAGTTGTTTTCGATGACCTCAGGACGCCAGGCGCGCCGCGCTCGCGAGTTCGTCGCGAAACTCCGGAGCGGCGACATCGATCAAGCGGCGCCGGCGCTCCGCCAGCGGTTGCCCGCGCAGATGTGCGACACCGTGCTCGGTGACGACGCAGTCGACGTCGGCGCGCGCGGTGGTGACCACACCTTCATCGAGCCCGAATTTGATCGACGAGCGTCCGCGCATGGTCGAGCGCAGCGCGATGATCGATCGCTTCCCGGTCAGCGCGGCGGCGCGGGCGAAGTCGACCTGACCGCCCACCGCGCCCAGATACGTGCCGCGGCTCATCTCCGCGCCGACCTGCCCGGTCAGGTCCACTTCGATCGCGAAGTTGACCGCGACGAGCGCGTCGAGCTGCGACAGCACCTGCGGCGCATGGGTATAGCTGGTCGGCCGGAACCGCACGGGCAGTTCGGCGATCCGGGCGTACATGTCGGCCGACCCCAAAGCGGTTCCGGCTACCGACAATCCGGTATCGATCGGCTTGCGCCCGCCGGTGATCACGCCCTTGTCGATGAGCGTCAGCACCCCGTCTGTGATCATGCCGGTGTGCACGCCGAGATCGCGGTGACCGGCCAGCGCGTCGAAAACAGCCGCCCCGAGGGAACCGATGCCCACCTGCAGTGTGTCGCCGTCGTCGACCAGTCCGGCGATATGCGCGGCGATGACGCGGTCGGCATCGCTTGCGGGACGGCGCGCCTCCTGCTGCAGCGGACGGTCGGTCTCACACGTGGCCGCGAAGCGGCTCAACGGGATTCGCGGTGAACCGGGCACGGCGGGCATCTGCTTGTTGATCTCCGCGAACAGCAGCGGCGTATGGCCGATCGCGTCGGCCATGTAGTCGACGCCGATGCCCAGCGAACACATGCCGTCGCGGTCCGGCGGTGATACCTGCACGAGCCCGGCATCGCACGGCAGCCGGTGCTCGGCGAACATCCGGGGCAGTGCCGAATAGTGACACGGTACGACCTCGAGCTGGTCGGTGGCGCCGAGTTCGCGCAACGCACCCAAGCCGCCGTAGGACACCATCGTGTCGGTCGGCGAGATCGCCTGCGCCAGTTGGTCGTTCCAGCTCAATCCGGTGAACAGGCGCAGCGGCCCGAGTGCGGGAGCCTGGGCGAGCAGCTGATCGACGAGTGGGCGTGGCTCGGCGGCGGCCTGGCTCCACCACACCCCCATGTCCCGTCGCAGCAGCCCGCCGAAGTCGACCATCAGTTCTCCCGCTCGATGAGCGTTCCGGTGCCCAGCCCGCCGCCGCAGCACATGGTCACCAGGCCGAGCCGGCTGTCGCGGCGTTCCATCTCCGCGAGAATGGTCGCGATCAGCCGAGATCCGGTGGCGCCCACCGCATGTCCCAGCGCGATCGCGCCGCCGTTGACGTTGACACGGTCCATATCGGGCTTCAACTCGCGCTGCCAGGCGAGCACGACGGAGGAAAACGCCTCGTTCACTTCGAAAAGATCGATATCGGCGACGGTCAGGCCGTTTCGCTCCAGCAGCTTGCGCGTCGCCGGGATCGGGCCGGTCAGCATGATGATCGGATCCACTCCGACGGTGGTCTGATCCGCGATCCGCGCACGGATACGCAAACCGTGCCGCCGCGCGGCCTCGCGCGTGCACAGCAGCACCGCCGCCGCGCTGTCGCAGATGGGACTCGACGTGCCGGCGGTGATCCTGCCGTTCTCGCTGCGGAAGACCGGCTTCAGCTTGCCCAGCGTCTCGAGCGAGGTTCCCAGCCGGACGGTCTGGTCGCCGGTGCGGATCTCACCGTCGAGTTCCAGCTTCACCATCTCGTCGTCGAATCGTCCGGCGGCGATAGCCTCGGTGGCGAGAGCATGCGACCGTACCGCGAATTCGTCCATCTCGGTACGCGAGATGTCCCAGCGTTCGGCGATCAGTTCCGCGCTCTCGCCCTGGGCGACGAAGTCGTAGCGCTCGCGCAGCGCGGCAGGCCAGGGGTCACCGTAGAGTTCGCTGATCTTGGCGGGCGAATTCATCGGCACATGTCCCATATGCTCGACGCCGCCCGCGATCACGATGTCGTGCACGCCCGAAGACACCAGGGCCGCGGCGAAATTCACGGCGGTCTGCGCGGATCCGCAGCGACGATCCAGGGTGGTCGCGGGAACCTCGGCCGGATAGCCGGCCTGCAACCACGCATTGCGGCCGATATTGCGGGACTGCTCACCGAACGGCGCGGTGCACCCGATGACCAGATCCTCCACCGCCGCCGGGTCCAGACCGGTGCGTCCGATCAGTTCCTGGTAGCAGGACGCGAGCATCGAATTGGGATGGATGTCGCGGAACCATCCCTTCTCGGGATGTGATCTGCCGATCGGGGTGCGTACCGCCTCGGCGATGACGACCTCGCGCCCCGACGTCGCGAACGGACCGGATACTCGTGCACTCATCTCAGATCACCGTTCCGCCGTCGACCGGCAGCACCTGGCCGGTGATGTAGCCGGCCGCGCTCGACGCCAGGAATACGAAAGTGGGCGCGATCTCGTCGGGATAAGCCCAGCGCCCCAGGGGAATTCGCGCCAGTGTCGTCGCGGCGAGTTTCTCGTTGCTGCGGATGTTCTCGGTCATCGCGGTCGCCGCGAGCGGCGCCACCGCGTTCACGGTGATCGACTGCTTGGCCAGCTCGCGGGCCAGTGATTTGGTGAGCCCGACGACGGCGGCCTTGGCGGCACCGTAGTTCGCCTGCCCGATCGTTCCGGTCAATCCCGCGGCGGAGGTCACGTTGATAATGCGGCCGGTTCCGTCCTGGGCGAGGTAATCCAGCGCCGCGTGGCTGCAGTGATAGCTACCCATGAGGTGGGTGTCGAGCACCTTGCGGAAGCGGTCCTCGTCCATGTTGGGGAACATCGCGGGTGCGATCACCCCGGCGTTGTTCACCAGGATGTTGAGCTTTCCGTTGCCGAGGCGGGCAGCTGCGGCGACCGCGTCGCGGGCGTTGTCACCGTCGCACACATCCAGCGTGAACGGCTCCGCGACGCCGCCGGCCTTCGTGATGCGCTCGCTCACCGCGGCGGCCGCGTCCTTGTTGATATCGGTCACCAGGACCGAGGCTCCCGCCGCGGCGAATGCCTCGGCGACGGCTGCTCCCACCCCACCGCCCGCGCCGGTCACCAGAGCGGTACGGCCGTCGAGGCCGAACACCTCGATACCGGGTGCGGCGGTGGGGGTTTCGACTGGCTGGTCGGTCATCAGTAGCTCCTCGGGAGGCCGAGCACGTGGGAACCCAGGAAGTTCAGGATCATCTCCTGACTGATGGGTGCGATGCGGGTCAGACGCGCTTCGCGGAAGTAGCGGGCCACGTTGTATTCTTCGGAGTAGCCCATGCCGCCGTGGGTCTGCAGGGCACGGTCGGCCGCTTCGAAACCCGCGTCGGCGCACAGGTATTTGGCGGTGTTGGCCTCGCGGCCGCACGATTTGCCGTTGTCGTAGAGCCAGGTGGCTTTGCGCAGCATCAGTTCCGCCGCGTCGAGGCGGGCGAGCGAGTCGGCGAGGGGGAACTGGATGCCCTGGTTCTTGCCGATCTGGCGGCCGAACACCTCACGGTCGTTGCCGTAGCGCACACCGGCGCGCAGCGCGGCCCGCCCGATGCCCAGCGCTTCGGCCGCGACCAGCATCCGTTCGGGATTGAGCCCGTCGAGGATGTAGGTGAAACCTTTACCCTCTTCGCCGACCCGGTCCTCGACGGGGATCTCGAGATTGTCGATGAAAAGCTCGTTGGAGGTCACCGCATTGCGGCCCATCTTCTTGATGGGACGGATGTCCACCCGGTCGCGATCGAGATCGGTGAGAAACAGCGTCATGCCGTCGGTTTTGCGTGGCGAATCCTCGAACTTCTGGGTGCGGGTCAGCAGCAGAATCTTCTCCGACTCCACCGCCTTGGAAATCCAGACCTTGCGTCCGTTGACGATGTACTTGTCGCCCTCGCGCCGGGCGAAGGTGGTGATCTTCGTGGTGTCGAGGCCGGCGCCTGGTTCGGTCACGCCGAAGCACACGTGCAGATCGCCGCTCACGATGCGTGGCAGCGTGCGCTGCTTGAGCTCTTCGCTGCCGTGCACGATCACCGGATGCATACCGAAGATCGACAGGTGCATCGAGCTGGCGCCGTTCATCCCGGCACCGGAGGCGGCCACCTGTTCCAGCAGAAGCGAGGCCTCGGTGATGCCGTATCCGTGTCCGCCGTACTCCTCGGGCGTGGTGATCCCCAGCCAGCCGCCCTGGGCGAACGCGTTGTAGAACTCCGTCGGGAATTCGTGCTTCTCGTCCTTCTCCTGCCAGTACTGGTCGTTGAACTTGGCCGCCAGTTCGGCGACCGCGTCACGAATCGTGACTTGATCCTCTGTCAGTTGGAAATCCACGCCCGTACTCCATCCATCAATTAAGCCAACTATACCAATGGACTGACCAAAAGTTGCAAGTGTCAGCCTTGCCGGACCGGCTCGTCCAGCAGCGCCGCCGCGATGCGCTCGTTCCAGACCGGCGGCGGGCCGAACAGCGTGCGGTCGAGTTTGGCGCGCTTGTAGAACAGGTGCAGATCGTGTTCCCAGGTGTATCCGATCGCGCCGTGCACGGTGAGTGCCGATTCCGCGAGGTCGGCCACCGTCCGGGTCACCTGAGCCTTGGCGACCGCGGCGATGGTCGCGGCGTCGTCGATTCCCGCGTCGAGCGCGGCCGCGGCGTACAGCGCTGTCGAGTACGACGCCTCCACCGTCACCAGCATCTGCGCCGCCGCATGCTTGACCGCCTGGAACGAGCCGATGAACTGCCCGAATTGCTTGCGCTGCTTGCTGTATTCGACGGCGAGTTCGAGCATGCGCTCGGCGCTGCCCAGCGCATCGGCGGCCACCAGCACCCCGGCCAGCGTCGTGGTCCGCGACAGCGACGCCTCGTCCGCGGGAACGGTGTCGAGGATCGGTGCGGCGGTGAACTCGACGGTGGCCGCGTCGCGCGAACGGTCGAGCAGACGGTCTTCTCCGATTGCGGCACTGGCGGCCGAAACACGCGCTAAGCCGAGCCCTTCCGGTCCTGTCACCGGTACAACGAACACATCTGTCCCGCGGGCGCCGACGACGTGGCGGACGGTTCCGGTGAGCCTAACGCCCTGCGCGACCAGCGGCTCGAAGGCCGGTACACGGTCGGCACGGATTGCCAGGGTGAATCGCTTCGCGCCGGCAAGCTGGTCGCCCAGTTCCTGCCGGGTGAGCGACGGCGCGACGAGGGCGGCCGCCAGCCACCGCGAGTCGGGCACCGCCGCGCGGCCGAATTCCCGTGCGGCCAAGGCCAACTCGAGGACTCCGCCACCTTCTCCCGAGACTTCCTCGGGGTAGCCGACACCCCACCAGCCCTCTTTGATCAGAGCTTCGGTGAACCGATCCGGATCCTCGCCGGCCTGCAGTTTCCGCACGGCCTCGGTCGGGAATTTCGCCGTGAGCCACTCGCGCAGGGATGCGGCGAACAGTTCCTGTTCCTCGGACAGTTCCCAATGCATCGCTTGCTCCTCAGTTGGTCCTCGTGCGATGCACGACATCTCGTATGGCGGTCACGGCCTCGGGATTCTCGGCGCTCGAGAGGTCGCCGGGGTCGGTTCCGATGGCCGCGGCACGCACCGCGCGCCGCAGGATCTTGGCGGAGCGGGTCTTCGGCAGGGCCTCCACCGTCCACACCTTCGCCGGGGCGAACGGTTTCCCCACACCTTCGGCGACGAGTGTGCGCAGCTCGTCGGACACCCCTTCGATGTCGGCGCCCTTGCGCGGAACCCAGAACGCCCAGACGCATTCACCCTTCTTGGGGTCCGGGATGCCGACGGCGGCGGCCTCCGCGACCGCGGGGTGGGTGGTCAGCACGGACTCCACTTCGGCCGGTGCCAGCCGCTTGCCCGCGACGTTCATCACGTCGTCGGAGCGGCCGAGGATGTACCACTGGCCGTCGTCATCCACGCGGGCGTAGTCGCCGTGGCACCAGATGCCGGGGAAGGTGGACCAGTAGGACTCGAGATAGCGCTCCCGGTCGTGCCACACGCCGCGGGTCATCGCCGGCCACGGTTGCCGGCAGACGAGCTCACCGATGCTGCCGCGCAACGAGTTTCCGGTGTCGTCGACGACATCGACATCCATGCCCAGCGACGGACCGCCGAGTGAACAGCTCGGAATCGGTTCCACCGGGTAGGGCGCCAGGAACGAGCCGCCGACCTCGGTGCCGCCGGAGAAGTTGATCACCGGGACCCGGCCGCCGAAAACCGTCTCGGCGAGCCAGTCGTAGGAATCGGGATCCCACGGCTCACCGGTGGATCCGAGAACGCGCACCGAACTCAGGTCGCGGGTCGCGATCTCGGCGGGCGATGTCGACTTGAGCGCACGGATCAGGGTCGGCGATACGCCGAGCATCGTGATGTGGTGGCGCTGCACGAGATCCCACAGCCGGCAGGTGTCCGGTACATCGGGGGAACCCTCGTAGAGCAGCAGCGTCGCGCCGTTGGCGTGGGTGCCGAAGGCCGCCAGCGGACCCATCACCCAGCCCATGTCGGTGATCCAGCAGAAGGTGTCGCCCGCGTTGATATCGAAGGAGTAGGCCACCTCGGTGGCGACCTTGATCGTGAATCCGGCGTGCGTGTGGACCGCGCCCTTGGGCTTGCCGGTCGTACCGGAGGTGTAGCCGAGCATCAGCGTCTGCATGGTCGGGAACGGGCGGAACTCGTACGGCGCGACGTCGGGTCCGACCAGCGAGCTCCATGCCGTGGCCGCGATATCCATACCGGCGAAATCTACTGTGCCACCGATATTTTCGACCGTGATGACCGAACGCACCGACGGCGTCTGTGCGAGCGCCTTGGTGAGCTCGTCCGCCATGCCGACCTTGCGGCCGCGGCGAATCGTGCCGTCCGCGACGAAGACCGCCTTGACCTGCGCGTCGTTCAGGCGCGAGGCGATGGCGGGCGCGGCGAAGCCGGAGAACAGCGGGACGATGATCGCTCCGATTCCCGCCGCGGCATAGCAGGCGACCACGGCCTCGGGGATCATCGGCAGGTAGATGGCCACCGCGTCGCCCTCGCCGATGCCCAGCTCGGTCAGACCGGTCGCGACCCGGCCGACCTGTTCGGCGAGTTCGCCGTAGGTGATCGTGTGGACCGACTGGTCCTCGGCCTCGTGCACGATCGCCGCCCGGTCGGCGTTGTCACCGAGCCAGCGGGTGATACACGCATGGACCGCGTTGAAGGTGCCGCCGACGAACCAGTCCGGGAATTCGACCCCGTTCGACAGGTCCAGAACCGAGTCGTACGGTGTCGCGAACGGGATGCCCAGGTCGGTCACCGCTGCATCCCAGTACCAGGACACATCCGCCGTCGATCGCCGCCGCAGTTCGTCGATCGAATCGATGCCGTGCCCACGCGCCAATCGCAGGACGTTCGCGTGCTCGAGGTAGTCCGGTGTCGGATTCCACACGTAGGTGCTCATCGTGCAGCCTTTCTCAACCGCGGGGCATTCCGAGCACACGCTCGGCAGCGATGTTGCGTTGGATGAACGTCGATCCGCCGGCGATGGCGGTTCCGCGTGCCTGATAGGCCAGCCGCAGCCAGCGCTGCTGGTCGGCGTCCGCGTCCTCGTCGTCCTCGGCCAGGCCGAATTGGCCACCGAATTCGGTCAATTCGAGGCCGAAGTCCGCGATGTCCTCGACCAAGGGGCAGAAAAACAATTTCCCGATCGAGGTGACCGGCCCCGGGGGTTGTCCGGACGCGGCGCCGGTGATGACTCGCTGGCCGATCAGATAGTGGGTCAGCGCGCGGCCGTAGAGGTCGGCGATGCGGTGGCGGATCTCGGACTTGCCGCTCAGCGGATTGCCATCGTCATCGGAGTTCCGCTTGACCTGTGCGATCAGGTCCTCGACCGCGCGCGTGGTGTTGACTCGTCCGGTCGCGATGCCGACGCGCTCGAACGCCAGCGTCCCCATGGCGACCTTCCAGCCGCCGTCGACCGCACCGACCACCGCCTCGTCGGGGAGGAAGACGTCGTCGAGGAACACCTCGTTGAACTCCGCCTCGCCCAGCATGTGCGCGAGCGGGCGCACCGTCACACCCGGCGACGACATCGGCAGCAGGAAGTACGTGATGCCCCGGTGCCGATCGCCGCCGCCGGTGCGGGCCAGCAGGATCGCGTTGTCGGCGATCTGCGCGCGTGAGGTCCAGATCTTCTGTCCCTGAATCTTCCAGCCGCCCTCGACCTTGGTCGCCTTGGTGCGCAGGGAGGCCAGGTCGGATCCGGATTCCGGTTCGGAGAACAGCTGGCACCAGATCTCGTCGCCGGTCAGAATCGGCTCCAGGTACCGCCGCTTCTGCTCGTCGTTGCCGAAGGCGACGATCGTCGGGCCCGCGAAGTCCTCACCGATGATGTTCAGCCGCTCCGGCGCGCCCGCGCGGTCCATCTCCTCGTTGAAGATGGCCTTGGTCTTGGCATCGGCGCCCGCGCCGCCGAACTCGGCCGGCCACGACAGACCGGCGAAGCCGGCGGCGAAAAGCTTGCGCTGCCACACCGACCAGAACGCGCGCTTGTCCTCGAGCCGCGCCGGTTCCGGCCACGGCAAACTCGGCAGGGTCTCGGTCAGCCAGTCACGAATGCGCGTTCGGAATCGCGCCTCGTCCGGCGAATCACTCAGATCCATCTGCACCTCCACGTGTTTACGGACCAACGTTACAATAGGTCAGACCAAAAAATCCAGGAGGTACCCCATGACGAGCCCCACGGCTCGGCAGCTACCGGCCGGCAGCGTCCTCGACGTCGCGTCGTTCGAGGTGGAAGCCGGGAAGATCAGGGAATTCGCCACAGCCACCCACGCGCTCGATCCGGTCCACACCGACACCGAGGCCGCGACCGCAGCCGGATTCACCAACCTCCCGGCGACCCCGACCCATGTGGTCGTCGCCGGCCATCACCGAAACCAGCAACAATTCGTCCGCGACCTCGGACTCGCGATCGAACGCGTGGTGGTGGGATCAGTTGAATGGCACTACATCCGCCCGCCGGTCGTCGGCGACCGCCTCACCGGGACGCGGCGCGTCGTCGACGACACCACGAAGGAGGGCAAACGCGGCGGCACGATGCGCCTGGTCACCCTGGAAACCGAATGGATCGACAGCGCGGGTGACCGCGTGCTCACCCAACGCGAAGTCCTGATCGAAAGAGGCGCATGATGACCCGCACCCCCGTCACCCTGCTACCGGGCGCGCAACTGGAATCCCGCCGCATCGGCCCGATCACCCAGACGGATATCGTCCGATTCGCCGGCGCCGGTGGGGATTTCAACCCGCTGCACCACGACCCCGACTACGCGATCCGAGCCGGCCTGCCCGGAGTCATCTCGATGGGCCAGATGCAGGCCGGCATGCTCGCCGCCTGGGTTTCCGACCTGGTTCACATCGAGCACCTGATCTCGTACTCCGTGCGGTTCGCCTCCCCCTTGCGCATCGGAGAAACGATCGACCTCGGAGGTCAGGTCGATTCGATCGATGCGGCAGCTGGCGTCGCGACGCTGTCTCTGCACGCGAAATCCGATGAGCGGGTGGTTGTCACGGGTGTTGCTCGCGTGCGAACCACAGTGTCGTGATCCGCTGTGCCTGAACTACTCCGTTCGTCTTGTGCTCAATCTTCCCGATGAGCGGCGCACTCCCCCAAGGAAGTCGAGCACCGAAACGCCTTGGGGGACACAGCGGCCCCGGGCCGTGAGGGCTCTGGCGTCGGAGCCGCCGTTGCAATGGCCGATGGTGAACCTCGCCCGGTGTGGTCTCGGATAGCGGGGGTCGGGTTGTCGGAACGCGATTCCATGGGCCAGCTCACGCGCTGCACAAACTTTTCTTGCAAACTTCCACGAAGAATGCGGGAAGCGGGCTGTTGCAAAATGCGCCGAAGGCTCGATAGTGACGTCACAGCGGGACACCAAACGACCTTCCTTGGGACGCGATATTGCGTCTGCTGGCCGGCTGTACCTGTGCTCCAAGTCATGGCAGAAACCCGCCCGTATTTTGCAACAGCCCGGAAGCCTCAAAAGTCGGCGAGGTTTGCACAATTGATTCGGCGATACCGGTCCGACAAGTTCGCCCGCAAAGCAGCGCCAGAACCGCGGCGCATTGCTCGGGCCGTGCGCCCGCTGGCCGGCCGAGGTGCCGACCGCCGCCAGTAACTCACCACGCGGTTGCCTCTATGGAACCAGCACGATTTTGCCGATTGCGTCGCCCGCCTCCAGATGACGATGGGCCTGTGCGGCGTCGTCCAGCGAATAGGTGGCGGCAATGGTCGGCGCGGACACGGCGCCGGTGGAGACGAGGTTCAGCAGACCGCGGAAATCGCCCGGGCCGCCCATGGTCGTGCCGAGGAGGCTGTATTGGCCGAAGAAGAAGCGGCGGACGTCCATGGTCACGTGTTCGGCGACGTTGGCGCCGAGAACCACCACACGCCCGCCGGGCCGAAGGGCTTCGACCGACCTGTCCCACAGGCCGACCGGGTCGAGGATGACGTCGAACCCATTTCCGTCCGGGGACAGCGCTTTTGCCTCTTTCGGCCAGTCGTCGCCGGTATGCAGAACCCCGCCGGCGGCGCCGCTGTTGCGGGCTCGGGCCAGCTTCTCCTCCGACGATGCCGTCACGAATGTCTGGGCGCCGAGGGCCGTCGCCAGCGACAATGCCATCGTCGCGACTCCGCCTCCGGCGCCGATGATGAGCAGCGATTCCCCGGCGCTCAGGCCGGCCCGGGTCACCAGGGCACGGTAGGACGTCACGCCCACGAGCGGTAGCGCAGCTGCCTCTTCCCAGGAGTAGCCTGTCGGTTTGGGGGCCAGGCATTGCTCGGGGACGCAGACCCGTTCGGCATAGGTTCCCGGCACGTGGTCGCCCAGGATCTCGAAATCGGCCGCGGGTGCGTCGTGGCGATCGCCCCAGAACAGCGAGGGGAGGATGACCACCTCCTCGCCGGTGTCAGTGCGTACGCCGGCGCCGTCCGCTCCAGGAGTGTGTGGCAGCGGCGAACGATACTGCCCGCGACGTACCAGCACGTCGTGCCAGTTGAGCGCGCTCGCACGCAATTCGACTGTGACCCAACCTTTGCGGGCGGTCGGCTCGTCGACCTCACCGAACACCAACTGCTCAGGACCGCCGAAGTCCGACATCACGATCGCTTTCATCAGATCTCCCGCTGTACGGTCACGGTCGCCTCGGCGCACGTCTTGCCCGACGCGTTCACGGCGACCACTCGAACCACCGCGAGAGAGCGACCGCGGTGGACTACTTCGGCACGGAAGGTCGTGGTGTCATTCGCGTCGCCCGGCCGGACGAAGACCATATCGATGCTTGTGGTCCGCAGACTTCCGTCGGCTTCGAGCGCCGACATGGCGACGAATTCCGCTCCGCAGAGCAGGATTCCGCCGTGCACATTGCCGATGCCGTTGGCAGCGAAAGCCGACGCGGGCAATTCCATGATGCCGCAAGCCGTTTCACGAACGCCCAAGGCATCGCGGATAGAGACACCGTCCACGGGAGCATCGAACTCCACGGCGGGGTCCGTGGGCGGCCCGTCGACCGTCAGCAGGTGCGAGCGTTGGGTGATCAAGGCGATGACCGTGCCGGCAGCGTCGGTCACCATGCCACGAGTCGTCCCGCCGCGATCGTCACTGCCGATCAATTCACCCGTCACCGCGAGCAGCGATCCGTCCATCGGCGGATCAGCGAGCAGATCGAGCCGGATCCCGAGACTCACGGGCCATCTATCCCACGCCGATGCCGCCGCGACGATGTATCCCGTGACATCATCGAGCGGCACCGCAAGCGCGGCCCGGCTGACACCGCCAACTGGATCCCGCAACCAGGGACCCGACTCGACCGCCATTTCCGCGCGGTCCGACGACAGACCGATCGGCCGCACACGCACCAGCGCCTCAGCGCCACTGATCAGAAATTCGGGCGTGCAGGCCGAACTCAACGGGCACCCGCGGCTGTCGGCTGGTTCAGCTCGGCGGCGACCCGCATCCGCAGCAGGTGCTTCTGGATCTTTCCGGTCGCGGTCATCGGCAGCTCGTCGATGGCGATGACCCGTTCGGGCGTCTTCTGAATGGCGACGCCACGATCGGTGAGATAGGTGCGCAACTGCTCGACGGTCGGCGGGGTGTGCCCTTCCTTGGTGACCACATAGCAACACACCTTCTCACCCAGCTTCTCATCCGGCATCCCCACCACGGCGAGCGCGAGCAGATCGGGGTGGTCGGCCAGCTTGTCCTCGACCTCGCGGACACTGATGTTCATGCCGCCGCGAATCACGATGTCCTTGGTACGGCCGGTAACTCGCACATAGCCTTGTTCGTCCATCACCCCGAGATCGCCGGAACGCGAGAACCCGTCGGGAGTGAACAGCTCAGCTGTCTCCTCCGGGCGATTGAGGTACTCGATCATGTGTTCCGGACCGCGATAGGCGATATCACCCTCGGCTCCGCGCGGCAGCTCGTTCCCGTCGGGACCGACGACGCGAACCTCCGAGCCGGGCAGCGCGGTGCCGTCGGAGGTGATGGCCCGCTGCGGATCTCCATTGATGCGGCACGTCGTCGTCGACAGGTTCTCGCTGCGACCGTACAGCGAGAGCACATTCGTACTCGGCAGCTTGGCCTTGGCGTTCTCGACGACCGCCGCCGGGATCGGCGAACCGGCGCATACCCACACCCGCAGCGACGACAGGTCGAACTCTGGGTGTTCCTCGGCTGCCGCGACCAGGGTCTGCAGGAAAGTGGTCGCGGTGACCGCCGCTGTGCAGCCGAACTTCTCGATCTCGGCCAGGCCCCGTTCCGGATTCCACTCCGCCATCAGGTGCGAGGACGCACCCGCGACCAGTGGGATCAGCACACTGGTCACCAGACCGGTCGTGTGCGTGATCGGTGAGGGCCCGAACTGCACATCCGCCTCGGTGTGCCCGAACGCCACACACAGGGCGCGCGCGCCGGAGGCGTAGGTGTTGAAGGTGTGCAAGCAGCCTTTCGGGCGCGAGGTCGTGCCCGAGGTGTAGACGATGAGGAACGGATCGTCCGGGTGCACGCGCAGATCGAGGGCCGCGTCGACGCTCGCGCAATCATCAGCGGCGATCAGGTCCTCGAGCACCGTGATTCCGCGTTCGGCCAGCGCGTCGCGCGCGTCCTCGGGGGCGCGCACGGCGACGATCGACTCGAGGGTGTCGGAATCCTTGCGGATCTCCTCGAACATCGACAGATAGTCGAACCCTTTGAACTGCGCCGGTGCGATCGCCATCCGGATCGAGGCGTCCGACACCACATGCGACACCTCGTCCTTGCGGTAGATCGGCATGATCGGCACCATCACCGCACCGATCCGCGCGAGCGCCGCCGCGACCAGCACGAAGGCGGCCCAGTTCGGAAGTTGAACCGCCACACGGTCGCCCGTGCGGACACCCCGGCGGTGCAGGCCCAGCGCCAGGCGCTGCGAGGTGTCGTAGAGCTCGGCGAAGGTGAGGGCGTATGTGCCGTCGGTGATGAACACCTTGTCCGGATTCGCCTCGGCGCGTGAGCGCAGCAACTCGGTGAAGTTGACGTCGGCCCACTGCCCGGTCGCGTAGAACTCCTCGATCTGCGCCTGGGTGTATCGGCCGAGATTCCGCTCGCTCGTCATGGTGTCCATCCTCTATCAGTATGTCCCGCGCTTCGTCCAAAGGTTAGAATGGTTGGACCGAATAGCGCAAGCATTTATCATAGTGAAGGTCTCGAATGAAGGACTGTTTTCGCTGCACAGCGCAGGTATCCAACCGAAGAAATAGGCAAAACGGTCACAGCGACGCTCCGCGCCCAGCCATGGAACGCATGATGATGCCGATCACACCGGGGTCCGCTGCCGCGGTGTGATCGGCTCGCATGTTCGCTGCCGGCAAGACGGTGAAACGGCGGCAGCGGTGGGGCGGAGGACATGCCGCCGGCGACCGACCGGGCTCAGGATTCTCGGGTGTGGCCCGCCAGAGCGAGCACTCGCTCGGCCTGCTTCAGATGCGGCAGATCGAGCATCTTTCCGTCCAGCGCAACGGTTCCCACATCCTCGGCGAACGCGTCCACGACCCGCCGGGCGTGGTTCACCTCGTCGCTCGTCGGAGTGAACGCGGCATTGATGGCGTCGACCTGGCCCGGATGGATCGCGATCCTGCCACTGAATCCTTCGGCGCGGGCGCGACGGCACGATTCCGCGAGCCCCTGGGTGTCGCGGATGTCCACATACAGCGTCTCGACGGCCTCGACATCGGCCGCCCGCGCGGCCATCAACGCCAGCGAACGCACGATTCGATAGGTGACCGCCCACTCCCCGGTTGGCTCGAGATTCGTGGAGGCGCCCAACGCCGCGCTCAAATCCTCTGCACCCCAAGTCAATCCGTACAACCGCGCGATCCCGGCGTCGGCGAAATCGCCCAGCCGGAACGGCGCGCGGGCCGTCTCGGTGGCCACCGGCAGCAGCCGGATACTGCCCGCCGGAAGTCCGTGGGCGCACTCGAGCGCCTCGAGGTAGTGATGGACGCGTACGACGTCGGCGGGTCCGTCGATCTTCGGAATCATGATCCCGGCAGGCCCCGCGGCGACGACCGCGGCCAGATCCGCCAGCGCATGCTCGGTTCCGAGCGGATTCATCCGCACCCATAGTTGCGGCCCGTGTGCGGAGCCGGATTCGGCGCTGAGGAATTCCGCGACCAGCTGCCGGGCCATCGGTTTCCGGCTCGCGCTGACGGCGTCTTCGAGGTCCAAAATCACCGCATCGGCCGGCGAATCGGCGATCTTGCCCATCTTTCGCTCGCTGTCGCCGGGGACGAACAGGAACGATCGGATCGGCGCGTTCACTGCGGCTTCCTCCGTTGCAGACCCGATCGCTTACACGAAGCGACCAGTTCGTCGCGCTGGTTGAACGCTTGATGCAAGAACACGACGATTCCCTGATCCGGTCGCGACTTGGAGTCGCGCAGTTCCAGGACTTCCGTCACCACGTGCAGGGTGTCGCCGTGGAATACCGGCTTGGGAAAGCGCACCTCGTCCCAGCCCAGATTGGCGACCGCCGTCCCCAGCGTGGTGTCGCCGACCGAGATCCCGACCATCAGCCCCAGCGTGAACGCGCTGTTCACGATCCGCTGACCGAACTGCGTCCCCTGCATGTACTCCTCGTCGAGGTGCAGCAGCGCCGGATTGTGCGTCATCGCCGTGAACAACACGTTGTCCGTCTCGGTGACCGTGCGCCGAATCGCATGCTCGAACCTCTGCCCCACCGACAACTCGTCGAACCACACACCAGCCACGTTGCCTACCTCCATATCGCCGTAACTGTTATATGGTACGACCATATTATTGGAAGGGTCAATGCCCCGCGTTCCAGCACTCGAGTAGAGGGGCGAAGGCCGACCGAATCTCGGAGTCGACGCTCCCCACATTGGATCAACCGGCATATTCGGACATACCATATACATGGTATTTTGTGCTTTGGGTCACACGGCGTCGTCGTCGACGAATACCGCCGCACGTCGGTGATCTCATTGCGCAAGGAGTGACAGTGACTGTGCAGTCAGCAACGACGCGGACTCGCCCGGGAAGCGACGCCCATGTCGCCGAACAAGCCTTCACGCGACTACTGGAGTTGCTCGGTCCGGATCCCGAGCTGCTGCGGTTGCAGGACTTCAATCCGAGCCTGTCGCTGGTGCGCGACTACGCCAGTCGTGCGCTGCGCATCGGCTTGCCCGCCCCCGAGGTGACCGCCGAGGTCGCGACGATCCTGATGACGGTCGACAAGGCCATACGGGCGGACATCGCCCGCCGCATTCACGTGCACAGCAAGCAGTTCGGCGGCCTGACTCGCGTGGTGCGGGCGATCGACAGTGCTCGCGATGCGTCGCTGTCGAGCGTGCTGACCAGCGAGTTGTGCACCGCCTTGGGCTACGGCAAGGCGATGTACTCGGTGGTCTCGGGGTCGCATTGGTCACCGGTATCGGTCTCGGTGAATCCGGAACTGGGTCATGACTATGATCCGCTGGTCGCCGCGGTCGACGGCCGGTCGATCCCCTTGCGCGATGCGCCTCGGGAGGCGGAGCTGGTCCGGCGCCGTCGCTCGTATTCGGTGGGGCCCGCCGAGGTCAACCGGCACACGTATCGGCCGCTGCTGGACCTGAGCCGCCCGGCGGGCTATCTCGCGGTACCCGTCGTAGTCGCGAATCGAGCGGTCGCGATCGTCCATGTCGACCGTCACGACAATGACCTGAACGAGGCGGATTTCCATCTGATCACCACCTTGGCGCAGGCGTGTGCGCTGTCGGCCGAATCGGCGCAATTGCGTGCGTCGATCACCGAACAGAATCGCCGCACCACGGAGGATTTGAACAAACTTCAGCGCGCGCTGCGCGAGCTAGAGGACACGAAGGTCGCGTTCGACGACCTCGAGGGCAAGCCTGTCGCGCGTTCGACGGAACTCGAATTTGCCACGCGCGCAACACGTTACCCCACAGCGCTCACTGCCCGTGAGCGCGATGTGCTGGCACTGATCGCCAGTGGCGCCACCAACGGCGCGATTTCGCGACAATTGTGCATTTCCGACGGCACCGTGAAATCGCATGTGCAACGCATCTTCAAAAAGATCGGCGTCAGCACCAGAGCCGAAGCCGCCGCCCTCTACGCCGGCCACCGGTCGCCGCCAGGACTTTCGGCATGAGCGGATCCGGGCCGCAGGAGGCGGCGGAGCGTGACCCCGCAGGCCGGGACGCGCAGGATGTCGAGCCGACCGCCGACGCACTCATCGCCGCGATGAGAACGGCGTCAGGCCCTCGCTTGACCGAACTCGGTAGCCAACTCGCCGAGCGCCTCGAACGAGAACAAGCGTTGCGCGACAACGAGATCGACGAGCTTCGCCGCGCGGCTCAGCGCCTCGACCGGGCGGTCGCGGACCTTACCGATGCCTCGTCGGGCACCGTACTACTTCGACGTGCATGCGCGGCATTGGCGGATATCTGCTCCGCCGAGCGGGTGCTGGCCTCCAGTATTGAGGCCGATCGAGCCGTGCCGGTCGCGACGTACGAGTCCGGTGACGCGGCGGCGATCCCGGCGGACTACCCGCTGCTTCCCGGATCGGCGGAGTCGCGCGTCGTCACTGGCGGGGGCGCACCGCTGACCGGCCGGCCGGTGGCGGCGCTGAGGCATCTGTTCCCCCAGGACTGCACGATCATGGCCGTCACCGTCGGCGACACGCCCGCTCTGATCGTTCATGTGGCGGGAACATTCGATGCGGCACAGCATGATTCGACCACGCTGTTGCTGGAGGTGCTCGGCGGATGCCTGCGACGGCTGGGCCTGGCCGCGCGCAGAACCCGGCAGCTCGAGCTTCTTCGATCGAGTGTTGTCGCACGCGAGGGTCACACCGATGTCCCGGCGGGGCAGGCGGTACGAGAGTCCACACCGCCCGCTCCCCCATGGATGGAACCGTTGACCGAACGGGAGAGCGAAGTATTGCGACTGATACTCACGGGCTCGTCCAATACCGCGATCGCCAACGAATTGGTCATCACCGTCGATACAGTGAAATCGCATGTCAAACGGATACTGCGAAAGTTGGGGGCGACCAACCGCAGTGTATTGATCGCCCGCCATTCCGCTGGATCTCTCACGAACCATTCGATTGCGCCACCGTCACGGTGATCGGCTCCATCTCCGCATTCAGCACCAGCTGACAGGCCAGCCGGGAGCAACTGCGCGCCCCGTCGAGGAATTCGAGCAGATCCTGCTCCTCCATGGACGGCTCGCCGAACGCCGCGGCGGACTCATCCTCCACATATACATGGCAGGTGGCGCACGAACAGCTTCCGCCGCATTCGGCGACGATGCCCGGCAGGTTGTTTCGCACGGAGCCGTCCATCACCGTCTGGCCGGCGGGAACGTCGACCGAATGGGCCGTGCCGTCGGGCAGTCGATAGACAACGGTGGGCATGGGGTCCTCCTCCGAAAGGTGAAACGCTGCTTACCAGCGATTCCAGTCTGCGAAGCGCGAAGGTGGGCAGACATCCCCACGACGGTCGATCAACATCGGCCATCGGGGTGATTCCCGCGCCGCAAATCCCCCTTTCTGCCGACACTGTTCCGGCATCGGTGTGATGTGACTCACCTGTCCCGCTGCCACGCTGGGTACCACTTCCCGATCGAGCGAGGAGAGACAATGAGCACCACGGAGCAGGCCACCGAGTTGATCCCGGACACCATCGCCCGGCAGATCGTGCTTCCCGAGGGCCACCGTGACAACGACGCGCTGTTCGAGGCCTACCGCTGGCTGCGGGAGAACAATCCGCTCGGCCGCGCGGTCGTCGAGGGCTACGACCCGCTGTGGCTTGTCAGCAAGCACGCCGACCTCATGGAGATCGAACGCCAGCCCGACATCTTCACCAGCGCGGGCGGCGAGGACAAGGGGTCGGTCAATCCGATCCTGGCCAATCAGGCCGGCGACGCGTTCACCAAGAGCATCAACAACGGCAGTCTGCGGATCCTGGAAACCCTCACCTACCTCGATCCGCCGGAACACACCGAGATCAAAGATATTGCGCTGGACTGGTTTCGGCCGCAGAACCTGGCGCAGTGGGAATCGGTGATCCGTGAGCTGGCCAAGTCCGCGGTGGCGCGGCTGCTCGAGACCGACGGGCGTATCGACTTCGTCAAGGACTTCGCGCTGCAGTATCCACTGCACGTGATCATGAGCCTGTTCGGCGTGCCGGAAAGCGATGAGCCCAAGATGATGTCGCTGACTCAGGAATTTTTCGGCACCGCCGATCCGGACGCGGCCCGCACCGATGTCGAACCGCTGAGCCCGGATGCCGCAGCCCGCCAGTGGGTGGCGACGATTCAGGACTTCTTCGCGTATTTCGAAGCGCTGCTTCAGGATCGGCGCACGAATCCGCGCGACGATCTCGCGACCGTGATCGCATCGGCCCGCAATGCCGACGGCGAGTACTACAAGAACGAGGTCTACTACGGCTATTTCATCGCCATCGCGACCGCCGGCCACGACACCACCTCCAGTACCCTCGCAGGCGGTCTGCTCGAGTTGGCCCGTCACCCGGACCAGCTCGAACTCGTCCGCAACGATCTGTCGCTGGTTCCGCACCTGGTCAATGAGTCGCTGCGGTGGGCCTCGCCGGTGAAGCACTTCATGCGCATGGCGACGCAGAATTACACCCTGCGAGGGCGCGAGATTCACGCCGGTGACCGCTTCATGCTGCTGTATCAGTCCGGCAACCGGGACGCCGACGCCAACCCGGATCCGGACCGCTTCGACCTGACCCGGCGGCCCAACAGGCACATCGCCTTCGGCTACGGCCCGCACATGTGCATCGGGCAGCATCTGGCCAAGCTCGAACTGCGCGTCATGTTCGAAGAGCTACTGCCGCGGGTGAAGTCGATTACTCCGACCGGAGATACGCGGTTCATCCAGACCAATTTCGTCGGCGGGCTCAAGAATATGCCCGTGGCGATCGAGTTCGACCGGTAATGGCCATGTACACCGATCTTCCGACTCACACCGTGGTGATCGTCGGAGCGGGACAGGCCGGCGGCACGCTCGCCGGTCTGCTCCGGCAGCAGAAATTCACCGGTCGCGTGGTGATGTACGGAGCCGAGCCGGTCCCGCCGTATCATCGGCCGCCGTTGTCGAAGAAGTACGACAGCGACGACTACGTGCAGTGGTTGCGGCCCGAATCGTTCTACGCCGACAACGACATCGAACTTCACCTGGCCGATCCGGTCGTCGGTATCGATCGCGCGGCACAGACAGTGACCACCCGGTCTGGACGGACCGTCCGCTACGACACCCTGGTACTCGCCACCGGCGCCGGTCCCCGCACCCTCCCGGTTCCCGGAGCCGATCTCGCCGGCGTGCTCGCGCTGCGGACCCTCGCCGATGCCACCGAGTTGCGGACCGCTGTGCTCGCCGGCGCGCGCATCGCCATCGTCGGCGCCGGCTATGTCGGTTTGGAGGTGGCCGCAGCCGCCCGAGCACGCGGATGCGAGGTGACCGTGATCGAACGTGAGGACCGAGTACTGGCGCGCGTGGCGAGCCCTGAATTGTCGCGCATCCTCACCGACAGTCATCTCGCACGCGGTACCCGCATCGTCACCGGCGCCGACGTGCGCGCAATTCTCGGCCGCGACGGAAGAGTCCGGGGAGTGCGGCTCGGCGACGGCACCGACATCGATTGCGACACTGTGGTTATCGGCATCGGCGCGGCTCCCGAGGACGGTCTCGCCCGCGATGCGGGGCTGGACTGCATGGCGGGCATCGTGGTCGACGCGGCCGCCCGCACCAGCGATCCGAACATTCTGGCCATCGGCGATGTCACCCATCGGCTGCACGAGGGTCTTGGGGCACTGGTCCGGCTGGAGAGCATTCCGAGCGCCACGGAACAGGCAAGACAGGCCGCCGCCGTGATCACCAGCGAACCGGTCCCCGCGCACGAGGTGCCGTGGTTCTGGTCGGATCAGTTCGACCTGAAGATGAAGATGGCCGGAGTACCGGCACCGGGCACCACGGCGGTGCTGCGCGGCGATCCCCGCACCGGTTCCTGCGCACTGTTCCACCTGGACGCCGACGGGCGCGCGCAGTGCGTCGAAACTGTCAACGCCGCAGCCGACTTCATGGCCGGAAAGAAGCTCATCGGCACCGGCGCGCAGCTGGATCGTGCCGCTCTGGCCGATTCGACCACCTCCCTGCGTCATGCCGCGCAGGGCAGCGATCACACACCGGTCGCCGCGAGCGATCGCGCCGAAACACGAAGGATCTGATCATGCAAGCATTCGCCGCGGTCGCCCGCGCCCCGCACAGCGACTTCTCGCTCGAGACCATCACCATCGACGGACCGAAGCCGGGCGAGGTGCTGGTGAAGATCGAGGCCGTCGGAATCTGCCACACCGATCTGGCCGCTCGCGACGGAGCGCTGCCGGTCGCACTGCCCGCGGTGTTCGGTCACGAAGGCTGCGGTCTCGTCGAAGCGATCGGCGAAGGCGTCACCAAGGTGGCGCCGGGCGACCGAGTCGCGATCACCTTCGCCAGCTGCGGATCCTGCCCGGCATGCCGTGCCGATTCGCCGTCGTACTGCCACAACTTCATGCATTTGAACTACGCCGGTGTGCGCGCCGACGGCACCGGCCCGCTGTCGGCGGGAGCCGAGGCGATCACCGGGCTGTTCTTCGGGCAGTCCTCGTTCGCCACCCACAGCGTGGCGTTGGAGCGCAATGTGGTGAAGGCGCCGAGCGACCTCCCGGCCGAGATAATCGCGCCGATCGGTTGCGGCATCCAAACCGGAGCGGGTGCGGTGCTGCGTTCGCTCACGTGCCGGCCGGGCTCGTCGCTGCTGGTCGCCGGGGCGGGATCGGTCGGCCTGGCCGCCGTCATGGCCGCCGCGGTGCGGGAGTGCGCGACCATTATCGTCATCGAGCCCCATGCCTCGCGCCGCGAACTCGCGATCGAACTCGGCGCGACACACGCCATCGACCCTGGCGCGGGTCCGGTCGCGGAGCAGGTTCGTGCCATAGTCGCCGCCGGTGTCGACTACGCCATCGACACCTCGGGCATGCCGGCGGTGATCGACGGTCTGGTCAAGTCGATGACCTTCCACGGAAAGCTGGGCCTGATCGGCGTGCCCGCCGATCCTGAAGCCGCGCTGCCGATTTCGGTGATCGAGACGCTGGTACTGGGCCTCACGGTCGTCGGCATCATCGAAGGTGACAGCGTTCCGGACGAATTCATCCCGGAACTGATCGAGCTGTACCGGGCCGGCCGGTTCCCGATCGACAAGCTGGTGACCACCTTCGACTTCACCAAGATCAACGACGCCGTCGCGGCGCAACATCGCGGCGAGGTCCTCAAACCCGTTCTCGTCCACGACTGAACCGTCCGGAGCAGAAGGCACCATCATGACCATCGATTACACCGACCTCTACCTCGACGGGCGCTGGGTCGCGCCGGCCACGAGTTCGATCATCCCGGTGATCTCACCGGCTACCGAGGAGCGCATCGGCTCCGTCCCCGAGGGCAGCAAGGCCGATATCGACGCAGCGGTCGCCGCGGCCCGGGCGGCCTTCGACGATCCGGCCGGCTGGGCGCAGTGGGACGGCAAACGCCGCGCGGAAGTACTCGCCGAGTTCGCCGAGAAGCTGCAGGAGCGGGGCGAAGACACCGCACGCCGGGTCAGCAGCCAGAACGGTATGCCGATCGGTCTGGCCCGGCAGTTCGAAAGTGGCTTTCCCCCACTGCTTCTGCAGTACTACGGCAGCATGGTCGCCGATCAGGAGGACGAAATCCGGCCCGGCATGCTCGGCGGCTCGACTGCGGTGACGCGGTCCCCGATCGGTGTGGTCGGCGCCATCGTGCCGTGGAATGTGCCGCAGGCCATCACGTTTCTGAAGATCGCGCCGGCGCTGGCGGCGGGCTGTACCGTGGTGCTCAAACCCGCGCCGGAAACCGTGCTGGACGCATTCCTGATGGCCGAGGCCGCGCTCGCGGCCGGACTGCCGGCCGGTGTTCTCAATGTGGTGCCCGGCGGGCGCGAACTCGGCGCCTACCTGGTGGCGCACCCGGGTGTGGACAAGGTGTCGTTCACCGGATCGACCGGCGCAGGGCGAGCGATCGCGCGCACCTGTGGCGAACTGCTGCGACCGGTGACGCTGGAATTGGGCGGCAAATCGGCCGCCATCGTGCTCGATGATGCGAATCTCGCCGCAGACATCGAATCCTTCTTCGGTGCGACATTGCTGAACAACGGGCAGATCTGCTGGCTGTGCACCCGCGTCCTGGCGCCGGCCGCGCGCTATGACGAAATCGTCGACACGATCACCGATCTCGCCAAGAGCATCACGGTGGGCGATCCACTCTCGGACGCCACGCAGATGGGACCGCTGGTCTCCGCCCGGCAACGCGAACGGGTCGAAGGCTATATCGCGGTCGGGCGCAAGGACGGCGCGCGCGTCACCGCCGGCGGCGGCCGGGTCTTCGATCGTGGCTGGTTCGTCGAACCGACGGTCTTCGCCGACGTGCGACCCGACCACACGATCGCCCGGGAAGAGATCTTCGGACCGGTGCTGTCAGTTATCCCCTACGCCGACGAGGACGAGGCGGTGGCGATTGCCAATGGTTCCGACTACGGGCTCGGCGGCACGGTATGGACGGCGGACGCGGACCGCGGCGCCCGATTCGCGCGCCGCATCGCCTCGGGCACGGTCGGAATCAACGGATACTCCAACGACCCGACCGCGCCGTTCGGCGGAATCAAGAACAGCGGCATGGGCCGCGAGCTGGGCCCGGAGGGCTTGTCGAGCTACCAGAACGTGAAGAGTATCTATCTCGACGTGCGGTGAGAACGTGGCGCCGTGGCCCGTGAGCCGGCTGGCCATTGCGTACAGAAGGACCTGACCATATTATGGTCTGACCATATTTGCCACGTTCGAGTGCGGCCTCATCAGAGCAGGCCGCCGCATGAAAGTTTTCGACACGATGCGATCCGCCCCGAGTGCCCATGCCCGATTACAACTGGCGCAACGAATCCGGCGATATCGGCAAACACGCGATCTGCCACGCCGAACCCGCCACGCGTCACCTCCGCACGCCTACAGCGAGACCGACGAGATGGTTCGCCTCGCGGAGATCTGGCTACCCTTCGGCGGACCGCCGGAAGACGAGATCTTCACGCGATTCGGAATCACCGGACGCGCGTTCGAGGCGCGCTTGGCGCAGATCCTAGGCACGGGTCGCACCGCGGCACTCTAGGTCTAAATAAGGACCAATGATAATATTGGTCGGACCTTAAGAGAGGAGGGGCCCGGATGGTGTCCTTCGAATTCGCGGACGAACATGAGGAGTTCCGCAAGACGCTGGAAAGCTTCAGCGAACATGTACTACTACCCGGCTACCGGGACCGCGCCGCATCGGCCGAGTTTCCGTTCGACATCTACAAGAAGCTGGGTGACCTCGGGGTCCTGGGCATCGGCTTGCCCGAAGAGTACGGCGGCACCGGGCACGAAGATCCCGTCCTGCTCGGCCTCGCCACCGAGACCCTCGCCTACGGCGATGTGAACATGGCCGGAGTACCAGTACAGATCGGACTCTCGGGATCTCAGCTGAGTCTGGCTTCGAAGGAGGTCCGCGAGCGGTATCTGCCGCCGCTGATCGCCGGAGAAGAGACGATTGCGATCGCGTTGACCGAACCCGGGTCGGGATCGGATGCGGCGGGCCTGCGCACCACCGCCACCGCCGTGCCCGGCGGGTGGAAACTCAACGGCGAGAAGACGGCCATCTCGTGGGCGATGAACGCGACCGTCGCCCTCGTCTACGCACGGGAAGCGGGCACCACGCGCTCGACCGGCGTGAGCTGTTTCGTCGTCCCGCTGGACTCCCCCGGCGTCAGCCGCAGCCATATGCCCGGTATGGGGTGCCTGCCCTTGGGCTGGGGCGCTTTGCATTTCGAGGATGTCTTCATCCCGTCCTCGCACATCATCGGCGAAGAGGGCCGTGGCTTCCAGTCGGTGATGAACCACTTCGACTTCAGCCGCGCAGCGCTCGGTCTGCTCTGCCTGGGCGCCGCCAAACAGAGCCTCGAGGAAGCCGCACAGTACGCGCAGCAGCGCGAGGCATTCGGTAAGCCCATCGGCGAGAACCAGGGTGTTTCCTTTCAGCTCGCCGAACACGCGACCTATATCGAGGGGGCGCGCTGGATCTGCTATCGCGCGCTGTGGTCGCGCGAGACCGGACGCCCGCACACCTCGCTCGCCTCGATGAGCAAATGGTGGCCGCCGATCGTCGCCAAGAACGCGATCGAGGCGGCGATGCGCATTCACGGCAACCTCGGATACTCGGTGGAATTCCCACTGCAACAACGCTTCCGAGACGTGATGGCCTACCTGGTCGCGGACGGGACCGCGGAGATCCAGAAGAAGATCATCGCCAAGGACATTTTCACCCGCGGGACGGTGTCGCTGTGAGCAAGACGCAACCGTCGGCCGAATCGGGCCGCATCCTCGCTCCGCCGAAGGAACTCGCCGACAGCGGGGCGCTGGTCATCGGCGGAACCGCCGGCATCGGACTCGCGACGGCGCGACAGCTGGCCGAGGCGGGGGTCCCTCGCATCGTGTTGGTCGGGCGAAACGAAGCGCGTGGCGAGCAAGCGAAGTCGCTCGTGGAGAAGTCCGGCGCGCAAGTCAGCTTCGTTCAAGGCAACCCGATCGACCCGGCTGCGGCGAAATCGATTGCCGCGCAAGCCGAAATCCTGCTGAACGGCATCGATATCCTGGTCTGCTCGACTGCGGCCGACGTCAAGCCGGAGCTGTTTTCCAAGATCGCGACCGAGGACATCGCCACCATCTACACCGATCTCGCCTTGCCCTCGATGCATATGGCGAGCACGGTGATGCCGATGATGCGACAGCGGCGCCACGGCGTCATCGTCAACCTGGCGTCCGACGCGGGCAAGACCGCGACTCCCGGCGAGGCGGTGATCGGCGCCGCCAAGGCCGGGATCGTGATGTTCACCAGGACGATTGCCATCGAAGGCAAACGCGACGGGATCCGCGCCAACGTCCTGACACCGTCCCTGGTCAACGAAACCGGTTCGACCGAGCGCATCACCAGCGACGGGTTCAGCGCCAAGCTGTTCGCCAAGGCCGCCCAGCAGGCGCACCTCGGAGTGCCGGTTGCCGACGATATCGCCGCGTTGGCGGTATTCCTGTGCCGCCCGGAGTCCGGTCGCCTGACCGGTCAGGCCATCAGCGTCAACGGCGGCATCTCCGCGGCCTGAGTCCGATGTAGCGCGCCTCACCCACGCGCCCCGTGGGACCGCATCGACACACACGTTGCGGTCCCACGGGGCGTGTTCGTGCGGTGTCCCTGCGCCGAAATTCCCTCCGATGAGGTACAGGCATGCTTCACCAGGGGGACGTGGTGAACGGGCAGATTGCCGGAGCATGGATCTGATACGGAGGAGCCTCGATGAAGCAGCTACCGAGAAGCGTATCAGCGATGCAGGCGGCACGGTGGTGCCCGTCCGACGGGCATGTGCACCTGCGTATCTGGCTGGCCGACGTCGCGCTCGACTACACTGCCACCGCGGAGGCCGCGCGCAATATCATCATGGACTGGGCGCGAAGACGCTGGTGCGCAATCGAATTGGTCCTTACCACGGTGGAGCACTGCGAGCTCATGCCCCGATTGCCGTGTGAGCGCCTCTTTCTCGGCCCCTGAGGCGCTCGCGCTCACCAGCCGCTTCCGCGCGTTTCGTGACCTGGAATCTCGCGCAGCAGTCCGCGGTACGCGTCGGCTACTGTCGCCCCGTGGTTGACTACCGCGTCCACCTCGCGCACGAGGGCGCGTCGACACCCACTCGTTCGGCCAGCCGCTTGACGACGCCCACAGCGCCGGCGCCCTCGGCCACCTGGGTCAGCGTCGCGAGCGCGTCCTCGATCGTCATGCCACGACCGAGCGCTTCACCGAGCCTGCGGTTCCGGCTGCGCGGACTCGTGCAGGTCACGATGAGATCGCCGTTGCCGGCCAGACCACTGAATGTCGCGAGCTCACCGCCCAGCGCCGACCCGAGGGATGCCATCTCGCGCAGCGAACGCGTGATGACCATTGCCTTGGTGTTGTAACCCGCGCCGGCGCCGTCCGCCATTCCCGCCGCGATCGCGTACACGTTCTTCAATGCCCCGCACAGTTCGACGCCGACCACATCGGTACTGGAGTAGACGCGGTATCGAGATGTCCGGAACAGGGCTGCGAGCTGGTCTGCGCAATCCGGCTCGGGCATGGCGAGAGTGGCGGCCGCGGCATACCCCTCGACGATCTCCTGGGCGATGTTCGGGCCGGCGAGCACACCGGCCGGATGCCCCGGCAGCATTTCGGAGACGATCTGTGTCATTCGCCGGTCGGTTCCGCGCTCGAGCCCCTTGACCAGGCTGATGATCGGCACCCCGGGCCGGACGAATGCCGCCGCGTCGCCCAGCACGTCACGGAATACCTTCGATGGAATTCCGGCGACGACGACGTCCGCTGCGGCCAGGGCTTCCTCGACACATGATGTGGCACGCAAGGCCGGGGGCAGCGGCCATTCCCCGTTATAGCGCCCGTTGCGCGAGCGTTCGTTGATTTCGGCGGTGACCTCGGCCGAGCGCGCCCACATCACGGTCGGTGAATTCCACGCCACGATCGATGCCACCGCGGTCGCCCACGAGCCCGCTCCCAGAACCGCGACCACGGGCTGCCGGTTGATGCTTGTCATCGCTGCCTTCTTCCCCGAGTACCACGAGACCGAATCGCCTC
Source organism: Nocardia kruczakiae NBRC 101016 (assembly GCF_001612965.1). Lineage (GTDB taxonomy): Bacteria > Actinomycetota > Actinomycetes > Mycobacteriales > Mycobacteriaceae > Nocardia > Nocardia kruczakiae. Next base: position 163,978 of record NZ_BDBL01000006.1, on the reverse strand, counting down.
ACCAGACGGCGTCATCGTGCCTCGACGGCGGGACGGACGAGATGGACAGACGGCGAAGATCCCTCGGAAGGGCTACTCGAGACCACTCGTGCGGGTGAGAAACCCTGACAGCCGGCCAGGTTTGTTATCAGCCGCGCAGGTGGCCGGAGACCGCCCGCCCCGTGCGCTCGGGAGCCTGCAGCCACGGTGCGTGACCCGCCCCGGGAAGCCGGAGCACGCGCACATCTCGCACCGCCACGATCGACGCCGCGGCGGCGAGCGGCCGCAGAAACACATCGTCGTCACCCCAGACGAACTGCACCGGTTGTCCGAGGCGGGCGAGCGTGTCGCCGGCCAGCATCACTTGCGGACGCACCGACGCCCTTTTGACCAGCGCCCGGAAGAAGCCTGCAATACTCGGGGCGTTGCCAGTCCTGGCGCCGATCAACCGCAGCGCGACAACCATTTCCGGCGCGGCGTCACGCAGAGCGTCCCGGCCGAGCGACACATCGTTGGTGCGCTCGAACATCCGGTCCGGCATCGGCCGCGACAGCGCCATCGGGCCGAGTTTAGGTAGTGCGAGCAGGCACATGGCCGGTATCGGTTTCACACCGCGAAGCGCGGCGCCGGGTGCGCCGAGCACCGCCAGTCGTCGCACGCGAGTGCCGAGATCTGCGGCGGCATAGAGCCCGAACTGCCCGCCCATGGAGTGGCCGACGATATCCACTGTGGCGGCGCCGCTCGGTCGAGCAGGTGCGGCGGCTGTATTCGGATACCCTCGCGCACTGGCCCGATTCGGCAACGTCCACGAATCTGGAGGCGCAGTCGTGACCGACCACGCGGGCCAGGGCGCCGAATCCGCGGAGGAGGTGGCCGCCCTGGCGCCGCGCCTCAACCGGCCGGTTTCCGACATCGTCGACGAGATCCGGTCCTACCACCGCGGCATGTGGGCCACCCACAACCAGACTGTGCTGCGGCAGTGGCATGCACTTGGGCGGTGGATGCTGCGCGGCTACGATCGGCTCGTCGACGAGGAGGAATTGGCGAAGCTGCACGCGCTCGACCGCGGGCATTCGCTGGTATTCCTCATCTCACATCGGTCCTATCTCGACGAGTGGGTATTTCCCACTGCGCTGGTGGAGCTCGGGGTGCGGGCGCCTTTCGGATTCGCGGGCGCCAACCTCGACTTCTTTCCGCTCGGGACCATTGCCCGGCGAACCGGCATCGTCCACATCCGGCGCGCGACAAACGATGTCCCGGTATACAAACTCGCCCTGCGATCGTTCATCCGCACACTCGTCGCCGACCGCTCCAACATGATCTGGTCCATCGAGGGCGGCCGTTCCCGGACCGGAAAGCTCCGCCCGCCACGCCTCGGCCTGTTGCGCTACGTCGCCGATGCCGTCGAGGAACAGGAGGGCTCGGACGTGCTGCTGGTGCCGGTCTCCATCCTCTATGACCAGCTTCCGACCCACGAGGTGGAGAAGATGACCGCGGAGGCGGGCGGGCAGAACAAAACGCCGGAGAACGTCCGCTGGCTCTTCGGCTACCTACGTGGCCTGCAGCGCCGGCTGGGCCGCGTGTATGTCGACTTCGGTGAGCCGATCGAGCTGCGGTCCCGGCTCAAGGAACTCAAGAGCGACGATGCCGCCGAGACCACCGCCATCGAACGCATCGCCGTGGAAGTGTCGCACCGGATCAACCGCGCCACACCGGTCGCTCCGACGGCGGTGGTCTGTATCGCGCTATTGGCCGCCGACCGGGCACTGACGCTCGACGAGATGCTCGAGACGGTGGAACCACTCGCCGAGTACCTGCGCGCACGGAATTGGCAGACGGCCGACGCGGCGAATCTCACCGACCGGGCCACGGTCCGGCGTGCGCTGCAAGACCTCGAGAAAACCGGTGTGCTCAGCAGTTTCCGCGGTGATACCACCGTGTCGGGCATCCGTCCGAGCCAGCACCTGGTCGCCGCGGTCTACCGCAACAGCGCGATCCACGCCGTGATCGAACGGGCGATTGTCGAAGTGGCCGTACAAGGTTCGTGCACGACGAACGGCGCAGCGACCGCGCTCGACGACGCACTGCGGCTGCGCGATCTACTCAAATTCGAGTTCTTCTTCGCGGGCAGAACCGAATTCGTGGCGGCGCTGCAGTCCGAACTCGATCTGATCTCCGGTGGAAACACCGATTTGGCATCGATCGACGCGGCCACCGCCGAACGATGCCTCGACCGCGTCGATCTGCTCGTGGCACCGCTGATGCTGCGGCCGTTCATCGACGCCTACGCGGTGGTCGCACACCAACTCGCCGAACTCGGCGACTCGGCGGAGTTCGATGAGCCGTGGTTCATCGAACGGTGCCTCGCGGTCGCACACCAGTGGGCACTACAACGCCGCAATGCCGGCGCCGAATCCACCTCGGCCGCGATGTTTCACACCGCCCTGCGGCTCGCTCGCCACCTGGGCCTGCTGGACGGTGAACAGCCGGGATCGGGGCAGCGCCGCGCGGAGTTCCGACGCGAGATCCGAGCGATCCAGGATCGAATCGAGCAGTTGTCGCGACGGTCGGTTGCCCGCCGCTAGTTCCGCGTCGCGCAACCGAAAGAGGCCGCCGGCATCGATGCCGGCGGCCTCTCGCGGTTCGGATGATCGAACGTTCTCTCGACAGCACGGGTCCGATCTGTCGCTCGGTAGGGCGATCCGATCAGCGGTTGACGCTGGTCATGGTGTTCATCTCGATCGCTCCCGTCCAGCCGCAGGGCAGCCCACAGCGCCCGAGGGGCTGGGTGTCGGACGAACCGTCGGTATAGGTGGTCACCACCACGGTTGCCTCGGCGCTGTAACCACACACCGGGCAGCGGCCGAAGTAATTGAGTACTTCGAAACTGCGCCGCCACAGCACGACCTCACCGTTGCTTACCAGATCCATGATGTCTGCCGTTTCACTCAGTAGGTCACCGATCGCGTGGGCGAGCCGCCTCGCAGAAGATCCCGAATCGGCACATCCGCATCGGCCAGCAGGTCGGGATCCACGGGCACCCGCTCGGAGATCAGCTTCTTGCCGGCCATGAAGTCCTTCGGGCTGTTCGCCGTCTCCACCGCGCACACCGTGCGATCGAGGCGCTGATGGAACAGCGCGAACGATTCGGGCGACTCCCCCGCGCGCACGATGGTGCGGGTCCCCGCCTCCAGGAGACCGGCGATCTTCAACTTCAGATCGAACTGATCCGACCAGAACCACGGTGTTTCGTGGACTCCCCCATCGGTCCCGCAGATCGCGGCGGCGGCGTGTTTGGCCTGTTCGACCGCGCTGGGAATCGATTCCAGGCGATAGAGCCCGTCCAGGGCGTCGTGCGGCCGGCGGGTCACGTCACCGATGGCCATGATTCCCGGCACATTCGTCCGTCCGGCGCGATCCACCAGGACGCCACCGTCGCAGGCAACGCCACACTGCTGTGCCAGCTCCACATTGGGCACCGCGCCGACACCGACGAGCGCATGGTCACAGGCGATCGCCGTACCATCGTGCGCCACAACCGTTGTGAGAGCGCCGTCCGTGGTCAGGAATTCCGCGACGTTGCAATTCACGACCACGCGCGTGCCGCGTGCCGCGTGATACTCGGTCAGCCGGCGTGAGAGTTCGGCGCTGGCGACCCGCGCGAGGATGCGGTCCTCACGTTCGATCACCGTGACGTCGACACCCCTCGAGCGCGCCACCGCCGCAACTTCCATGCCGACGTAACCGCCACCGATCACGGCCAGCGTCGCCTCGGCGTCCAAGGCGGACCCCAATCGCTGCGCATCCGCGATCGTGCGCAACGTCGAAATGCCCGTGGCCTCGGCGCCGGGAACCGGGACCATGCGAGGCGTCGCCCCGGTCGCGATCACCAGCGTTGCGAAGTCGCGATGCTCAGCATCGTCCAAACTCACCCGTCGAGCAGCGACATCGACTGCGGTCGCACGCGCCCCGAGCAGCAGTTCGATGTCGTTGTCGGGGTAGAAGTCCGCGGGTTTGAGCAGTTGCACCATGGAGTCGTCGGTGAACTTCTTCGACAGCGGCGGCCGATGGTAGGGCGGATGCGACTCCTCCCCAATCAACGTGATCGGGCCCGCCCATTTCTGCTGGCGCAGCAGACCGGCGAGCGTCGCCCCGGCGTGCCCGGCGCCGATGATGACGACCGAATCGCTGGGGCCAGTGGTCGCGGTCATTCGCTGCTCACCGCCACTCGAGCAGCGTCCTCACTCCCGGCACCGCCGCGGCGAGCCAGAAAGCGTTCGCGCGCAACGAGATAAACCGGGAAAGCCATGGAGACCCCGATGTAGGACAGCACGATGAAGAACACACCCCATTTGCGGCCCATTCCGATGCGCGCGGTGTCGGTCACCACCCACACCATGAATACCGCCCAGGCGATCAGCATGTCGATACTCAGGAATGCGGCCGTGCCGCCCGCGTCGATCGCGTCGCCGAAGAAGGCGATCGGGTTGAGGATGTTCCCGCCGTCTCGCATCCAGTCGAATGCGTGCGGCCAGGTCAGCAATAGCGCCGCGATACCGGCGATGATGTAGGGAGCATGCCGGATATCTGTCGACCGGTTATTCGAGCTCGAATGTGCAGCCATCACGATCACCGGCTGTCGGCTACGCGAACGTGGATTTCGCGGTCGGTATCGGAGACGATCAGCTGGCACGACAGCCGGGACTCCGGTGTCGCACCATCGAGATAATCGATGAGTTCGGATTCCTCGTCGCTCGGCTCCGCGAACAGATCTTGATACTCGGGGGCGAGAAACACATGGCAGGTAGCGCACGCGCAGCTGCCTCCGCACTCGGCGACGATTCCGGGCAGATTGTTGTTGACCGACCCACTCATGATGCTCTGCCCCGCATCGACGTCGACCTGGGAGGTCGTGCCGTCCGGTAGGTGGTACACGACTTTCGCCATGCGCTGCTGCACTTTCTATTCGATGAAATCATCGGTGCGCCGGGAACTTCGCGCTCCCGGCGCACCGCGACGAGGTCAGGAGAAGGTCAGTCGGACCGGCAGGTGACGCAGTCCACCGACAAAGTTGGTCTGGATCATCTTCGGCGTGCCGGTTACCTCGACCTTCGCGAGCCGCGGCAGCAGCTCTTCCAGCATCACCTTCAGCTCGAGCTTCGCCAGATGCTGGCCGATGCACATGTGCGGGCCGTAGCCGAAGGCGATGTGCTTGTTCGGGCGCCGGTCGATATCGAAGGTGTCGGGATTGTCGAACACCTCGGCATCGCGGTTTCCGGACTGGAACAGCAGCACCAGCCGATCACCGGCCTTGATCTTTTGACCACGCAGTTCGTAGTCCGACAGCACCATCCGGGTGAATTGCTTCACCGGCGACACGATCCGCAGCGATTCGTTGACCAGGTGCGGAATCAGACTCGGGTCGTTCCTGACCCGGTCGAGGATGTCCGGACGAGCGGCCAGGTTGTGCAGGCATCCGGCCAAGGTGCTCGCCGTGGTGTCATGGCCGGCTGTCGCGATCGCCATGAACCAGCCGTAGGCGAAGGACTTCGGGAAGTACTCACCCGTCTCGTCCTTGGCGACGGCGATCAGGGTGGCCAGATCATCGCGCGGATTCACCCGGCGGTCTTCGACGAGGACATCGAAGTAGGCGTAGAAATCCTTGATCGCTGCCGCGAACTGCTGCGCCGCGGCATCCGGTGACAGCGCTTCGACATCGTCGCGGATCGCGTCCGGATCGGCGACCCCGAAGAAGTCCTGGGTCAGGGCGAACATCAGCGGTTCGTCGGCCTGCGGCACACCGAACAGAGTCATGATGACCCGAAGCGGGAAGAAGACACTGAATTCCTGCACCGCGTCCAGCTCCGGCGATCCGGAGGTCAGCCGCTGCACCGATTCCCTTGCGATGGCGCGGATCTGGTCCTCCCACTTCTTCAGATTGGCGGGACGGAACCAGTCGAAGGCGACATCCTTGATGACCGTGTGCTCCGGCGGGTCCAGGTAGGGCAGGGCGTCGAGAATCCGCAGACTCCCACCCAGGAGCTGCTTAGTGAATTCGTCACCGGCCTGATTCGCCAGCAGCGGGTTGTGCGTGCCCTTGTCCGGACCGCCACCGGCGCTGAAGATCTCTGGCTGCCGCTCGATTTCCATGAGGTCGGCATGCTTGGTGACGAGCCAGAGCGGGTCGTAGCCCTCCACCCGCACCTGGGCGAGCGGCTGATTTTCGCGCAGCCAGCGGTAGGCCTCGAATACCTTCGCGTCGTCGGCGTGTCCTTCGGGCAGGACGACGGTGCGTGCGATGTCGTCTGGAACGGTCCCGGTGTCGGATTCGACCGTGGTCATGGTCAACCTCTCTCGGTTGTCTACGCGCGTTCTCGATGCCCTACGGCGAACGCCCGTGCGATCGTCATTCGTTGTACTGCAGTGTGATTCGAGTCTCAGCGATGGCACCCGGTGCGCGCCTCACCACATCGGGGGGTTTTACCCCCACCTGGGAGGGACGTACTCCTCCTCGGTCATGGACTCCAGAATCACGCTCTGCGCGGCCGGCGGCAGGGACGGCAGAATTTCCCGCACCCGGTCCTGCCTTCGCAATTCCCCTTGCCGCAGCGGCATTCCCGGTGTGGGACGCATTTGCGGCACCACCCCGGCGATCACCTCGACTCCGCCCGCGTGGTGGCCTGCTTCTACCAGCGCCCGCTCATGAGCCATCTGTGCTTCGTCTTTTTCTTCCGACATGCCGATCGGCCCGATCATGGTGCCGTTGAGGAATTGCTCGACCACCGGCTCGTCACTGGTCAGCAGCACCTCGCGTGGTCCGAACATCACCAGTTCACGGCGGAACAGCATGCCGATGTTGTCCGGCACGGTGCGCGCCAGGTTGATGTTGTGCGAAACGATCAGGATGGTGGCGTCGATCTGCGCGTTGATATCCATCAGCAGCTGACTGATGTAGGTGGTACGCACCGGATCCAGACCGGAGTCGGGTTCGTCGACGAGGATAATCTGCGGATCCAGCACCAGCGCACGAGCCAGCCCCGCGCGCTTGCGCATACCACCGGATATCTCGCCCGGAAGTTTCGTCTCGGCGCCGGTGAGGCCGACGAGCTCCATCTTCTCCATCACGATGTCGCGAATCTCTGACTCGCTCTTCTTCGTATGCTCACGTAGCGGGAAGGCGGTGTTGTCGTAGAGATCCATGGATCCGAACAGCGCACCGTCCTGGAACAGGACGCCGAACATTTTCCGGATCTCATAGAGTTCTTTGCTCGAACAGCGCAGAATATCCGTCCCGTCGATGACGATCGAACCCTCTTCGGGGCGCAGCAATCCGATCAACGACTTCAGGAATACCGATTTCCCGGTGCCCGACGGCCCCAACAGCACACTGATTTCACCGCGCGGCAGTGTCAGCGACACATCCCGCCAGATCGTCTGCGATCCGAACGACTTCGTCAGCCCCTGCACCGCGACTTCGACGCCACTCATATTCTCTCCAGTTGTTCGATGACGTGATTCGATTGGCGGGTCACACCGGCTGCAGTTCGGAGATCAGCCATTGATCGCCGATGTGATTCAGCCGGATACGCACGCGACTGGCATCCAGGCGCGGCTGTGGGGATTCCTTGCTGCTGGTGGTCTGGTCGATGAACATCAGGACGGTGACCGAATCCGAGGTCGCGTCCACCACCGACTTGCCGGCCACCGACGCCTTGGTCACCGTCTGATGCTCCGTGGCCGCCGGGATGATCGTGTCCTTCACCAGAGATTGGAACCGATTCTTGAAATCGCCGGTGAGCAGATTCGCCGCGGCGTCGAGATCTTGTTCGGCCGAATCCGCCCGATAGGACAAGAGTTTCGGAACGCTGCTATCGGCGGTCGCCAGCGCGCTGGTTCGGGCGGTGTCCACCGAGTCGTTGTGCTGAATGCGAATTCCCATGACCGTGACCGCGGCTACGAGGGCGATCAGCCACATCGCCAGCGGGACCAGAACAAGCGTTTTCCGCCGCCGCGACCAGCCTTCGATCCGAGCTGCGGTGCACAGCGGCACTCGGCGCACGATTTTCGCGATTGTCATGATACGAACTCCACATCCGAGATCAGCCATGTCCCGCCGAGGTGCTGCAGACTGACCTTCATCCGGTACAACCGCTGCTGACCATTCGGCGCGTCACTGTTCTTGACCGTCGAGGTCGACGCCACCAGCACCTGAGCCTGGTTGGGGTCGGCGCTGATCAGTCCGGCTTCGGTCACCTGCCCGGTCGACTCGACGGCTCCCTTCGCCACGACCTGACGGAACGAATCCGCCTGGTGGGAAAATTGATCGCGAAAGGAACCGGTTGTTTCCGACATGATCCGTTTCATATCGCCATCCAGCGATCCCTGACTCAATGTGGTCAGATCGACCACCATCCGCCGCGCCGCCGACACCACCGCGGCATCCCTGTCCTTGGCGGCATCGTCGGCGCGCAGATGCAGCTGCATGAAGGTGGCGACGACCGACCCGGCGATGATCGCCACGCCGAGCAGCGCCACGCCGATCGCCGTAAAGGGAAGTCTCCGAGCGGTTCTCACTTCGGCGGACACTTCGGTGGCTTCCTCGGCCACGGCGACAGACGACGAATCGGCGCTCGGCTCGGTGTCCTCCGTCGCGGGATCGTCACTTCTCAGTTTCGTGTCGGCTCGATCAGGAGCTGTTGCCACGTCATCGCCTCCTTCTGTGTGGTGTCGAACGAAGAGACCGTGTATGCCTTTCCGTCGGGTGCGGTGAAGCGTCCGGTCACCGGGTCGTACGGAACGGCGGCGGGCGCATCGGTGGGTTGAGCGATCGGCGCGGCGGGCGGAGCGGGTTCGGCCGGTCCGGCCGGCGATGGGACAGCGGTCGGCGCCGCCGGCGGCGGGCCTGCCGGGGCGGAGGCCGCGGCACCGCCCGGGTGGGACAGCATCCCGGGCCAGGTCGAAGGTGCGCCGCCGGGACAGTCGGCCTGATATGTGGTGCGCACAGCGGGATTCGAGACGCACGGCATGTTGCGGGAGCCGCGCACCGCCTGGGGATCGTTGTGCGGCAGCATGCATGTCGCATCCGGATTCGCCGGTGCCGGGCTGGTGTCCGACGGGTCGCGTCGCTGGGTGCTCTCGTAGCCCTGGGTGCAGGTCACCGGCCCGAACGTGTTCAGCAACTTGACGTCCAGGGGTGCCTGAGCGCTCAACTGATCGCCGTCCCGCTGCAGACCCTGATGCTGCACGCTGTAGTTGAACGACGCGGTGATCGCCGGGTAGACAACGAGGATCTGTCGCAGCCCCGGGACGTTGACCCGCAGCACCTGACCAACCGTCTGCAGATTCGCCAGCAGATTCGGCAGCGGCGCGGTCAAGTCGGTCAGCGCCGAACCGACGGTGTCCGCGAACCCCTTGCCCTGGTCGAGAACCGTGCGCACATTCGGGTCGTCGCCGGCCAGTTGCGCCGTGAACGAGGCCAGGTCGTGCACCGAGGATGTCAGATCCGAGGACACCGCGTTACCGGTGTCGAGCAGCGGTTCCGCATCCTGGATCAACCTCTTGGTCGGATCCCAATTCTTTTGTGCCAGAGCGATGATCGAATCGGCGGAGTCGATCAGTCGTCCGGCCGGTGACCCTTGCGCGTCGAGAGCTCGCGAGCCTTCGGCCAGGGTCTGGCGCAGATCCTCGGGCGGCACGACCTGCAGGAGCCGGTCCACATGATCGAGCAGGGTCGCCGCGGACGTCGGAATCGTGGTGTGCTCCAAGGGAATAACGCTGCCGTCGTGCAGGTACGGGCCGCGGTCGGCGGTCGGCGTCAGGTCGACGTATTGCTCACCGACCGCGGACACGCTCTTGATCGCGGCCGGGGTGTCGGCCGGGATCCGCTTGTTCGACTTCAGCTGCAGTTGCACCGCGATCCCGTTGTCGCTCAACGAGATCGATCGCACGACTCCTACATCGGAGCCGCGATAGGTGACCAGAGCGTTGTCGTAGAGACCGGCGCCGTCGGCGAAGTGCGCCGTGACGGTGTAGGTGCCGATGCGGGTGGCGTTCTGGATTCCGCAGTAGTTGATTCCCACGAAGACCAAGCTCACCGCCGCGACGACGGCGAACACCGTCAATTGCAGTTTGACCAGGCGTGTCTTGTGCATCAGTGTCCTCCGGCGCTGGGTGCGAGCGGCGCGAACAAACCCGGCAACCCGGGCAACGGCGGAAGTGCCGGCAACGCCAGGGGCTGCGGCGGCACGCCGACTGCCGGCGGTGCGGCGTCTGCGGGCGGGGGCGCCTGGGTCGGCGCGATCATCGGATCCACCACATGACCGATGGCCACCACGCTTTCCAGCAGGCCCTTCGGCATGCTGGGCAGGATCTTGTTCAGCACACCATTGGCGCTCAGGTCGAGCGTCAGGTACAGGTTGATGAAGTCGCCGCGGATCGCACGATCGATCGTCGAAACCGGGAACGGAATCGTCGCGGCCAGGTCGAGCGCCTTCGGCAGATTGACTCCCGCGGCCGCCAATTCGGTCAGGACCGGCCGCAGATTGGTCAGATCGTCGACCAATCCGGTGTGACTGGCCGTCAGCACCTCGTTGGCGACCTGTCCGAAACGACCGAGGCTGGCCAGTGTGTCGGTCAGCTGCCGTTGCTGCTTGTCGAGCACTCCGAATGCGGGCGCCAGCGTGGCGAGCCCCTTGTCGATGGTCGCGGTCTGGGCGCCGAGCGTGCCCGACAACTTGTCCACCGAATCGATGGCCCGGACGATATCGTCGCGCTGGTTGTTCAGGCTGGTGACGAAGGTGTCCAGATTGTCGATCAGGTCGCGCAGGGTTTCCTCGCGGCCGTCGAGCACGGAATCGGCCTCGGCGACGATGGTCCGGATCTGTTCGAGCCCACCGCCATTGAGCACCCCCGACAATGCGGACAGCACCCGATCGGTGGAGGGGTACTCGCCGCTTCGCTCCAATCCGATGACATCGCCCGCCTGCAAGGAGCGCGTCGCGGGCTGCTGTCCCGAGGGGACCGACAATTCCAGGTACTGGGCACCCAGAATGCTGGTCTGGCCGAGCGTGGCCGACACATTCGCGGGCAACGCGGCGGAATCGTTCAATTGAACGGTCAGCCGCGCATGCCACCCGTCCAGTCGGATCAACGTCACGGTGCCGACATCGACGTTGCCGGATTTGACCACCGAATTGTTCACCAGGTTCTGCACATTCGGCATGTCGACGGTGATGTCGAAGCCGCTCCCCTTCGACGCATTCCCCGGCAACGGCAGGGAATTGACGCCGTCGAAACGTCCGCAGCCCGCCAGCACCGTCGTCGTCGCCAAGAGACCGAGCGATACCGACAGGGCCGTCTTCTTCCTGATCTGTTTCATCGAGTACCCCCCGTCAGCGGAGCCAGCAGCCCCTGCAGGTCGGTCGGCGCCGGCGCCGAAGGTGGTCGGGTCCCCGCTACCGCACCGGCCAGCTGGCCCGCCAGCGACTGGGTCGCCGTCCGGCACATATCCGGCGGGGCATTCACCGTGGTGGCGAGCACACACAGCAGCGAGCGGCCATCCGGAATGCCCGGCAGCGCCAGGCCGCCCGTCAGCGACGCGGTCTGCGGGTCGTAGATGTTGTAGAAGTCGCCCAGTGCCGTCGGGGCGCTGTGCAGAATCTGGGCGAGATCGTCTTCCTTGTCCACCAGCAACTGGGTGATGTGCTGCAATGACGACACATCGCTCACGAGTTGGCCGCGGTTGTTCTTCACGAACTCCTGGATCTGCCCCATCTGAGTAGCCAGGCTGTTCAGCAGTGCGTTCAGCTCGGTGCGGTTGTCGGAGAGCAATTGCGACACCGACGACAGCTGCCCGGCGAATCCGACGATCTGTTTGTCGTTGGCCGCCAGCGCGGAGACGAAACTCTGCAGATTGCGCAACGTCCCGAACAGATCCGGGCTGCCCTTGTCCAGCGCGACCGCCGCCGCCGACAGTGCCGCCAAGGTGTTGTTGATGGTGGTGCCGCGGCCGTCCACCGTGCCCGCGGCCGCGCTGACCGCATCCGCCAGCGGCCCATTTCCGTTGTGGCCGTTCGGTCCCAGGGCCTCGAGCAGCTCGTCGACCTGCTTCTTCTCCTCGTCGAAGGAGACCGGCACGGCGGTGCGCTCCAGCGGGATGACCGCGCCGTCGGCGAGCGTCGGCCCGTGGGTATAGGCGGGCGCGAATTGGACGTATCGGCCCGAGACGAGCGTCGGGGCGATGATGGCGGCCTTCGCGTCGGCCGGCACGCGCCGATCGGCGTCCACCGACATCTCGACCCGGACCCGGTCACCGGCGGGGACGACCTTGTCCACCGTCCCGATCTTCACCCCCAGCACATCGACGGAGTCGCCGGGGTAGAGCCCGGTGGTGCTGCGGAAGTAGGCCACCACGTGCTTTGTGGAGGGATGGGCGGCCGCCAGGACCGAGACGGCCACCGCGACGACCGCCACCACACCCACCGCGATCACCGCGAATCGAGGAAACCGTTTCATCGCGGGCCTCCGGAATTGTTGGGCTGCGGATTGTTCAACGTCGCCGGGGTGATGTTGTCCAGCAGCACATTGAAGAAGGGGCCACTGGCGACGACGTCACTGAGCTGGGTCACGAACGTCCGCAGGCCGGAAATCGAATCGCTGACGTTCTTGTAGTTCTTGTTCAAGGTCTCCACTGTCGTGCCCAGTTCGGTCAGTGTGGGCCCGATACTCGCGGTGTTCTCCTGGGCGAGCGCACTCAGTTCGTCGAAGACGCTTTTCGCCTGCACCAGAACCCGGTGAATTTCGTCCGCCCGGGTGTTCAGCGCACCGAACAGGGATCGGCCGTCGGCCAGCAGGAGTGCGAACTGTTCGTTTCGCTGGGAAAGAATTCCGCTGACGCCGTTGGCATGAGCCAGCAGATCGTCGATCGCCTGGTCCCGGCTCGCGACCGTGTTCGACAGCCGGGTTATGCCGGTCAGTGACGATTCCAGGTCGGGCGACACGGTCTTCAACAACGCGCCGGCCTGATTCAACGCGTCGCTGAGGCGCGTCTTGTCGGTCTTCGCCACCGTATCGGACACCTCCGCGAGCGACCGGGAGATGTCGTAGCCGGATGTGGTGCGCTGCAACGGAATAGTCGCTCCGGCCGCGAGGGTTCCCGGTCCCTCGGGGCCGAGTTCGATGTAGCGCTTTCCCAGCAGCGTGCCGACCCGGATCGCCGCCCGGGTGTCGGCGCCGAGCCGCACACCATGGGTATCGGCGGTGAATTCGACTTCCACCCGATCACCCGACAGCTCGACGCTCTTTACCCGGCCCACCACCACACCGGCGACCTGCACGTCGTCCTTGACCGCCAAACCGCTGGCATCGGCGAACTCGGCGCGATAATTCGAATTGTCACTGACGCCGGGAATGGACCGGTACTCGAAGACGACCGCGAGCACGATGACCACCAGCAGTGTGCCGACGACGCCCACGCGCACGCGATTGCGTTCCCGCATCGGCAACCGTCCGCGCCATTTCCATTTCAGTGCCCGCTCTGCGATCCGACCCATTATTTGCACCTGTCTGCTGGGGCTACGACCATCGGCGTATCGGCGCCCCCTTGCGGACCGGGGTACCGGATGGCCAAACCACATACGAAGAAGTTCACGAAGTTGCCGTAACTGCTTGCACGAGAGATCTTTTGGTACGCGTGCGGCAGTCCGCTGAGCAACGCGTTCAGACTGTCGGTCTCGGCGTTGAGATTGGCCGCCGTACGCCCCAGTTGTGTGATATCGGCGGCCAGCGGCGCGCGCGCTTCGGCGAGAACGCTGCTGAGTGCGGAAGTCGCACCGTCGAGCTGGTCCACCGCACCGGTGACCGTCGCCTGGTCCTCGTTGAGACCGCTGACCAATTGCTGCAGGTCGGTCACCGCGGCGGACAGATCCTGCCCGCGTTGGTCGGCGGTGTTCATCACCGCGCCGAGGTTGGTGATGATCGCCCCGATCGCCCGGTCCTTATCGGCGAGCGTGCCGCTCAGCGTCGCGACCTGCCGCACGATATCGGCGATCTTGTCCGACCGGCCGTTGATGACCTCGACCAGCGAGGCGGTCAGCCGGTTGGCGGCATCGGGATCCAATCCTTGTAGCAGGGGGCGGAATCCGTTGACCAGCTGATCCATCTGCAGTCCCGCGCCGGTCCGGCTCGCGGGGATCACGGCACCGGCCGCCAGCGCCGGCGCCGATGGTGAACTGTCGGTCAGCTCCAGATAGCGGTCGGAGATGAGGTTCTTGTACCGGATCTGCAGCTTCGTCGCGGTGGTCAGCGGCCGCTGGGAATCCACGTCGAATTTCACCAGCGCTTCCCGCGGTCCGGTCAATTCGACCGAATGGACCTTCCCCACAGGGATTCCGGCCACCTTCACATCGTCGCCCACCTTCAGACCCGACGCGTCCGTGAATACGGCGCTGTACGAGGTCGCCGGAGTGAATCGGATATTGCCGACGGTGGAGGCGACGAGAAAACCGGCGAGGGTCGTGACGACGACGAATACGAGAAGCTTGATCAGTGGTCCACGTATGGTCATTTCGTCCGTCCAAGCAGTAGTTCGGCGATATTCGCGGCCGGGGGAGAAGGATGGGCGGGGGTCTCATAGGCTCGGCTGCCGTCGTCGAAATCGGTGTGGCCCGGATCGGCCCCCGTCACTCCGTCATGCGAGCCGTAGCAACTCGGCGGATTCGAAACCCCACCGATCTGCGGCAAATTCTGTTGCGTATACGGCGGGTCGCCCATGGGGACCGTTCCCAGAATGTTGAGGCCCGGCCGGGCACCGCCCAGCGTGCGCTTCAAATAGGCGTCGGACTGCACGAGGCCCGACAGCAGGCACTGGTACTCCGGCGAATAGTCGGCCAGCACGCCGGTCACCGGATCGAGCGCGTCGACGGCCCCTGGCAACGGCTTGCGGGCGGCGTCGAAGAAGGTGGTTCCGACATTGCCCAGTCCGGTGAAACTCATCAGGAATGCCGCCAGCATCGACTGCTTGTCGGTCAGTGTCTGCCCGGTCACGCTCGCGTTGTGCAGGACCGCGAGCAGGTCGGGCGCCAGTCCGGACAGGGTGTCGGCATTGTCGGCCAGTTTAGGAATGTCGCGCTGCAATGTCGGCATGGTGCCGTTGAATTCACGCAGGTACGCCGACAGGGTTTGCAGGCTCTCGCCGAGTCCGCCTCCGCGACTACGCACCGCGGCCGCGCTCTGCGTCAGCACGGTGTCGACCTGTGCGGGGTCGACCTGTTGCAGAACACCCATCAGTTTGCCGAGGACGTCCTGGAATTCGACGGTCACCTGCCGCGCGTCGATGACCGCGCCGTCGGCCAGCCGCTTCGGCGACGGATCGGCGGGACGGACCAGGGAAACGTATTTGCGGCCGAACAATGTCGAGGTGCTGAGATCGGCACCTACATTCGCGGGTATCCATTTCAGTTGGTCCGACCGGACCGCCATGTCGATGGTGGCGCTGCTGTCGTGAAAGGACACTGCGGTCACGCGACCGACGACCTTGCCGCTCATTTCCACCTGGGAGCCGACGTCCATCATCAAGCCGGTCCGGCCGGTTCGGATGGACACCTTCGCCGTGGAGGTGAACGCGTCCTTGTACACCGCGACCGCCAATGCCGTCAGTGCCAGCAGGAGGGCGATCATCGCGACACCGACGCCGGCGTCGTGGATGCGCGATCGGTTGAGTGTGTTCGTCATATCGTCGTCACCCCGAAATGTGTGCGCCGGAACCGGGACCGCCGAATACCGCGATGCCCACCAACAGGTCGATCACCATCACCGCGATCAGCGAGGTCCGGACCGCCCGACCCACGGCGACGCCGACGCCGGCCGGACCGCCCGAGGCGTGAAATCCGTAGTAGCAGGTGACGCACATGACCACGATCGCCATGACGATGACCTTGACCAGCGACCACCAGACATCCGCCGGAATCAGGAATTCCTTGAAGTAGTGGTCGTAGGTTCCGCTGGTCTGGTCGGTGAAGACGAGGGTTACGGCGCGGGTGGAGAAATATCCCATGATCAGCGCGATCGCGTACAGCGGGATCACAGCGATGACACCGGCGATCAGTCGCGTGGTCACCAGGAACGAAATCGGCGGCACCGACATCACTTCCAGTGCGTCGATTTCCTCACTGACCCGCATCGCGCCCAGTTCGGCCGTGAATCCGGCGCCGACGGTGGCGATCAAGGTGAACGCGGTCATCAAGGGGACCGCTTCGCGGGTGTTGAAGAATGCGGAGACGAATCCGGAAAGCGCCCCGATGCCGATCCGGCCCAGCGATGTATCGCCCTGCTGACCGACCTCGTACGCGCCGGCCATCGCCATGAACCCGAGAATGACCATCGTGCCGCCGACCCGCGCCAGCGCGCCGGTCCCCATACTCACCGCGGCAATGAGTTTCAGCACTTCCCCCCGGTATTGCCGGAATGTGTGCGGGGCGTAGGAGATGCTGCGCCCGTAGAACTTCAGTTGCCCGCCGAGATCGGCGAGACTGTCGACCGGTGCGTTCGCGACACCGGCAATTTTGGTTGCCACCCGAGCCTCCTACGCCTGCAGGGAAATAGTCGTGATGATCGAATTCGTGAGGAAGAGCAGGACGAAACTCACGACAACGGTTTGGTTGACGGCCTCGCCGACACCTTTGGATCCACCTTTCGCCCGCATTCCGAGGTGACAACCGACCAGGCCGGCCAGCAGCCCGAAGACACCGGCCTTGATCTCGCCGACGACGAAGTCGCCGAGACCGGTCAGCAGCGACAGGCTGTTCACGAACTGTCCGGGCGTGGCGCCCTGGACGTAGACGCTGACGACGTAACCTCCGGTGATGCCGACCGCGGTGACCACGCCGTTCAGGAACACAGCCACCACCGCGGCCGCCGCGACGCGTGGAACCACCAGTCGCGCAATGGGATCGATGCCCAGCACCTCGATGGCGTCAAGCTCCTCGCGGATCTTCCGCGAGCCCAGGTCCGCGCAGATCGCAGTCGCGCCGGCGCCCGCGACGACCAGTACCGTCGTCATGGGGCCCATCTCGCGGATCACGCCGACACCGGCGCCACTGCCGCTGAGGTCGATGCCTCCGATCTGATCCAGAATGAGATTGATCTCGAAAATGATCATCGCGCAGAACGGAATCGCCATCAATATCGATGGCGCGATCGAGATACGGCAGATGAACCACGCCTGATGAATGAATTCGCGCCACTGCACCGGCCGCTGGAACATACACCGGAATGTTTCCCAGGCGGTGACATAGAATTCACCGAGCGCGGTGGCACCGCCTTTCACAAAGCGCAGCACTTCGGCGGCAAATTTATTTCTGCCGCGCGAAGGTGCACGGCCATCTATTACGGCCATTTCTTCCTCACGTATCGGATAGGCGGGCGATCATCGAACGCGGCAACCGACCGGGGCCGAGCACGGCCGGGTGGTGGAGCGTCGTCGAACGACCGACGTCCACCACCCCGGCTCACACGCGTGACTTCGATCGACCCGGAACTCGGCCCTCGAGGGACCGAGCACACCG
This sequence comes from Nocardia kruczakiae NBRC 101016, assembly GCF_001612965.1. GTDB lineage: Bacteria > Actinomycetota > Actinomycetes > Mycobacteriales > Mycobacteriaceae > Nocardia > Nocardia kruczakiae. The sequence continues at coordinate 146,438 of NZ_BDBL01000006.1, read as the reverse complement.
TGTCGATCAGAGATAGATCGACTTCGTTTCCAGATAGGCGGACAGCGCCTCGGGACCGAGTTCGCGTCCGAGCCCACTGGCCTTCACGCCGCCGAAAGGCGCGGTCGGATCGGGCAGATAGCTGTTGATGCCGATGGTGCCGGATTTCACGCGCCGCGCGACCTCGACGCCGCGGTCGTGGTCGCCGGTCCACACGCTGCCACCCAACCCGTAGGCACTGTCGTTCGCGATCCGGATCGCATCGTCGTCGCCCTCGTACGCAATCAGCGACAGCACCGGGCCGAAGATCTCCTCCTGAGCGATCGCGGAGCGATTGTCCACGTCGGCGAAGATCGTGGGCTGCACGAACCAGCCCCGATCGAGCCCCTCGGGCCGACCACCACCGACGGTGACACGCGCCCCGTCGCCGATGCCCTTCGCAATGTAGGACTCCACGCGCTCGCGTTGCCGGGCGCTCGCCATCGGCCCGATCTGAGTCTGCGGGTCGAGCGAATCGCCGACCTGCAATGAACCCGCCAAAGCGGTGAACACGTCGACGATTTCCTGATACCGCGATTTCGGTGCAAGCACGCGGGTCCCCAGGAAGCAGGTCTGCCCGTTGTTGAGCAGGGTGGCGCCGAACAGCTGCTCACCAACCGCGGCCAGATCCAGGTTCGCGTCGTCGAGGATGATCGCGGCCGACTTTCCACCGAGCTCCAGGGTCACCGGCCGCAGGAGCCGCCCGCAGGCCTCGGCGATATTGCGGCCCGCCCCCGTCGAGCCGGTGAACGCGACCTTGTCGATATCCGGGTGCTCCACCAGGTACGCGCCGAGTTCCCGGCCGCCGGGCACGATATTGATCACGCCCGCGGGGATACCCGCCTCCTCGATCGCCTCGGCCAGCACATAGCTGTCGAAAACGGTCTCCGGTGAGGGCTTGATGACGAAGGTGCAGCCGGCGGCGAGCCCGGGTGCGTATTTGAATGCGGCGAGCGCCTGCGGGAAGTTCCACGGGACGATGGCGCCGACGACACCGATCGGGGTGCGGCCCACCAGCGTCGATCCGCCGAGCAGTCCGGGCCTGGTTTCCTCGAACAATGCTTCCCGCAGCATCCCCGCGTAATAGCGCAGCAGCAGCTGGGGAAAGACTGCCTCCAGCTTCTCCGACACCGCGACCGGCATGCCGTTCTGGGAGCTGACCGCCTGGACCATATCCGGGACACGCTTGTCGAGCGCATCAGCAAGGCGGTCCAGGGCGTCGGCCCGCTGCGCCGGAGCCCACTGCGACCACCCGCTGGGGTCGTCGAATGCCGCCCGTGCCGCGGCGACGGCGGCGTCGATGTCACTGGGTGCGCCGGCGGGTACTTGGCCGATCACCTGCTCGGTGTTGGGCGAGATCACCGAGATTTTCGCCGACGACGCCGGGGTGCGCCACGTACCGCCGACGTAGAAACGATCGCGTTGAACAGTCATGATGTGAATCCTTTGCGCGCTTTGGTATTTCGAATCAACGGGTGGTCAGGACGACCTTGACGGCCTCACCGCGATGCTGCGCCTCGACCGCCTCGTTGATCTGCGCCAGCGGCATCGTGGTGATCAACTTGTCGAACGGGAACCTGCCCTCGCGGTGCAGGTCGAGCAGCTGCGGAATGAAGGCGTGCGGATCGGCGTCGCCCTCGGTGATGCCGCGGACCGACAAGCCCTGAAGCAGCAGCGGGATAACCGGGACCGGCAGCGCCGCCTCCGGATCGGAAGGCACGCCGATCATGCCCAAGACCCCCTGAGCACCCAGCGACAACACCAACTGCACCAGTACGCCCTGGATCGCGGTCGTGTCGATCGCGTAGTCGGCGCCCTCGGGCACGATGGCGCGGATCTGCTCCGACACCGGGCCCGCGCTCGGATCGATCGCATGGGTGGCACCGAGATCGAGAGCGAGCTCGCGCCGGCTTTCATGGGGTTCGACGACGATGATGACGCGGGCTTCCCGCACCACCGCCGCGAGCACGGCCGACAGGCCCACCGCCCCGCCGCCCGCCACCACCAGCGAGGAACCGGCCTGCACGTCGAGTGAATTCATCACCGCGCCCGCGCCGGTCTGGATGCCACAGCCGAGCGGTCCGACGATCTCCACCGGGGCGTCGTCCGGCAACTTCACCACATTGCGCTCGTGCGCGACGGCGTGCGTCGCCAGCGACGACTGGCCGAAGAAGTTGGAGCCTAATGTCTTTCCGTCCTGCGCCAATGCGGAGGAACCGTCCGGCCGCACGCCGCCGAAGTTGTATGCCATGAAGTTCGCGCAATAGGCCGGCGCTCCGTCGTCGCACTGCACGCACGACCCGCAGCTGTTGAAACTGACGGCGACCGCATCGCCGACAGCGACCGAGCTGACTTCCGCGCCGACCGCGACCACGGTTCCGCTGCCTTCGTGTCCGACCACACCGGGAAGCGGGAACGGCAGGTGACCATCCCGGATGGCGAGATCGGTATGACAGATGCCGACGCCGACGATCTCGACGACCACCTCGTCGGCCGCAGGGGCACCGAGTTCGACTCTCTCGACGCTGAATTTTTCGCCTACCCCACCCAGCACAGCGGCCTTGATTTCCATGTCCTACTCCCTGACGGTCTCGATGTTCGGACCGATGTTAGGAAGCGCACAGCGGGAAAACCGCAGTTCAGACGGTAAATCACTCGAATACCCCCCACCGCTCCCCCTTCAGGGGGAGAATCCGTGCATCGGGTCGGATTCCGCCCAGCAAATGTGAACAGCACGTGTGTTTGACGTCACAACGAGCTTGATTTACGGTCTAACCATTCAGTGTTTATCAGGGTCATCGCCGACCCGAGGGTGTGCAAGGAGGCCTCCGTGGTGCCAATTGCATCTTGGACTTCGGCCGTGGACAAACCGTTCGCCGGAGCAACACGGGAGGTGGTCGAGCATGCGAGCGATCTCGTCGGAACGCAGTGCGATGTCGATTTCCCCCTGTCACGCGACGTGCGGCTCACGACTCTGCGGACTCGCCTGCTGGATCTGATCAACAGCGCCGAAACCCCCGCCGCGCGCCGGACCGAGGCGTGCGCGGTCCTCGCGGCTCTGCATCGGTTGCACCACGATGAACTGGAAACCGCGCTGGCACAGCAACTGTCGTCTCTTTCCGAAATTCGCGACAGCATCAGCGCGCTGGCCGGACTGTCGCCGCGGCAACTGATCGATACGGTGCCCGCTCAGGTCTGTCGCGACCTGTCGCTGGGCCGGGCAATGATCTCGACCATCAGTGGTTCGGTCTGGCTGCCCCAGCACCTCCACATCGAGGAGCGCACCCCCGAATCCGCCACATTCGAGCAGTTCGTGGACGGCGCGCGAATTCCGTTGTCGGACGCGCCGCTCGAGACGGAGCTGCTGGTCCGCCGGCGAACTGTCGCGCTGGTCCCCGACCCCGTCTCGGACAAGCGGACCTACAAGCAGATCGTCGACGCCGCGCAGACGCGCGCCTACGTCGCGGCCCCGATCACGGTCCGCGGCAGGACCATCGGGATGCTGCATGCGGACCGTCCCGAAGATCCGAACAGTCTCAGCGACGACGGTCTCGAATTGCTCGTCGCGTTCGCCGAATGCCTGTCGACGGTGTTCGAGAGTGCGTGCCTGGCCGATCATATGGCGAAACAGTTCAAACGTGCCGCCGACACCTATGCCGAGGTGGTGGCCATGTTCGACAAATCCGGCGACGCTGCCGCCTGGAATTCGCCACAACCGGCCGCGACGGCTGTGCACCGGCCGGTACGGCAGCTGCATTCGGTGCCCACGGGCGCGGCATCGCTGACCTTCCGGGAGCGTGAGGTTCTCGGTCACTTGGCGACCGGCGCGACCAATATGCAGATCGCACGTAATCTCACCGTCTCCGAGGCAACCGTCAAGTCACATCTGAAGCAGATCTCGAAGAAGCTCGGCACCTCGAATCGTGCGGCCGCTGTCGCGGCATACGCGCGGATGACGCAGGAATCCTGCGGAATCGCGCAATGAACACCAGCTCGGCGCACCGTGCATTCGAAACCCTCGTGGCGCTCGACCGCGAGCTGCGCGACACCATGGATCTCGGCCGGCAACCCAACGTGTCGACGCTGGCCGAAGCGATCGTCATGTCCGACAAGACAATCGACGCCGCGTTGACGGCACGGCCGATACCGGATTCGTCCGCCGACATCGCCCGCGCCGGCTTGATCGCCGCCGTTCTCGACGCTCAAGCGCAGGTTCGCGAGCTCATCCTGCGGGCACGCTCGCGCCGGATACCCGCACTCGCACGAGCGGTGACCCGCATGCGCAGCGCCGCTTCGGTGGAGGCGCTGATTCGGCAGACCTGCTCGGAACTCACCGGCACGCTGGAATTCCGGCGTGCGAGCTATTCGGTCATCGACGGTGCCGGTTGCACCCTGCGATACGTGCATCCCGGTATCGAATCGTCCGCACCCGCTCGCGAGCCCCGGAAACCGACTGCGGCAGAACAGGTTTGCTTCACAGAGCGCCGGTCCGTGCTGGTCGACGGCAGCACCGGGGAGCCGAGCGACCACATGGCCGAGATATTGGACACCTCGCATTACGTGGTGGCACCGGTCATCGTCGGTTCCGAGGTCGGTGCGCTGATACACGCCGCCCGGCACCTGCCCTGGGCCGTCGACAGCACCGATCTCCAGCTGCTCGATATCGTCGCCGCGACGTTCGCGGTGATTCGCGAGCGCGAGGTGCGAACAGATCGGATGCAACGGCAGCGGCAGAGCATTCTCGCCGCGGTGCGGCAGCTTGCCTCCGAGACCGACTCGTTCGCCGGTCTGGACGTGGACCTCGGGCTCGAAGGAACATCGATACGCCCGGGCAGCCCCGCACAGCCGATACGCGCGGCAGTACACGAATTGCTGACACCGCGTGAGGCCGAGGTACTGGGCCTGATCGTCGACGGCGCGTCGAACAACGAAATCGCCGAACAATTGGTGATCACCGTCGAAACCGTCAAGTCGCACGTCAAGCAGGTACTGCGCAAACTCGGCGCGGTCAACCGATCGGAAGCCATTTCGCTGTATCTGGAGGAGCAGCGCCAGGCTGGAAAAACGCCATAGTCCTCGAATAGCGGGCTGTCTTCCACAATCCCTCCAACTGCCCCCGCCACCACCCGTCAGGGGGATGTCACGACGGCGGCGCCGCACCACAATCGTTTCCTGAGGGGATCAATTGTCGGCATATCGCCGAATTGTTGCGGAAGCGAATGTAGAAGGGCGGCTCGCGATGTCGGACCCGATCACCGTGATTTCCACCATCGTCTCGGTCGCGACCGGCGCGGTCGACAACTCCGGATTGCCGGGCCCGGCCACGACCTCCGCCCACACGGCGGTCGAATCCACGGGCGAGACAGCCAAATCCCTCACGGTGCAATTGGACAACGCGATCGCCCGACTTCCCGAGCCTGCCCAGCAGGCGGCGCGGCAAACTGTCGATGACACGTCTGAACGAGTGGCAAACCTGCTGCCCGCGAAACCTTCTGCCGCGCAACCCGATACCGGGTACAGCGACGTAGTCCCCGGAACGGCGACACAGCCCGGCCACAACAGCGAGGCGACAGTGCAATCGCCTCCCCGAGCCGACGTCGATTCGACACCTCGATACTCCACCGCCCCACAGAGTTTCGCGATCATCCCGGTGAGCCCGGCCGCAGCGGTTCCCGCGCCCGTCACCGGTGACATCGCCGTCTTCGTCCCGTGGTTCCGGCAGGCCGGCGCCCTGTGCTCGGGTATTCAGGCATCGACGCTGGCAGCGTTGTATCAGGCCGAGAACGGGTTCCGTTACGGACCGAGCGCCCCGATCTCCCCCGCCGGGGCCATGGGCCCCGGGCAATTCATGCCCGCCACGTGGGCGAAATACGGCCGGGACGTGCACGGTGACGGGGTCCCCGACATCTTCGACGTCGGGGATTCGGTGATGGCCTCGGGTCATCTGCTCTGCGACACCTACCAGCAGATCGAGGGCTGGAAACACGCGGGCGTCGTCTCCGGCGACACCCTCGCGCTCACGCTCGCCGCGTACAACGCGGGAGCCGGAGCCATTCTGCGGTCCGGCGGAATGCCCAGCGGCAGCCCCGCCTACGAGCTCGAGACGAAACCATACGTCGCGCGAATTCTGTCCGCTCGCAAACAATTCGAGTGGTTGTCGGCGAACGATTACAACTTGCCGGCCGCTGATCATCGACCTCTGGAAGACCTTGGCCGGCGAATCATCGCGCAGGCATTGAAATATCTGGGACTGCCTTATGTTTGGGGCGGAGGCGACGGCAGCGGCCCGTCCTCCGGAGGTTTCGATTGCTCAGGACTGACCTCTTTCGCTGTGCACGCCGCGACCAGCGGCGCAGTGACATTGCCGCGAACCTCTCAGAACCAGTGGCACGTCGGCACCGAAATCCCCTTGTCACAGGCAGTTCCCGGTGACCTGCTCTTCGGAAACTTCGACGCAGACGGGGACAATCCTGGGCACGTCGCCATCTACCTCGGCAACGGCCGAATGGTTCACGCACCGACAACCGGCGATGTCGTCCGAATCAGCCCGGTTATGACGGGCATGCGCGCCCGCCACATCGTCGCCGAGCACTCGGCTCCCAACTGAAAGCTGTTTCGCGCCGGGGCTTTCCCGATGAATGCCCCGGCGCGCAAACCGAATGCGGGTTACGGCCTGTTCTGGACAAGTCCGCGCAGTCGGTACTTCATAATCTTCCCACCGACCGTTTCCGGGTATACGGTCCACCACCACAATCTGTTTCGGAGCCTCGTGTCCGGCGAGCGGGGCCCTCGCGAAGGCCAGCATTGCTTCCACATCGCGGTGTGGCCGGGGCGCAGCGTGACGACTGCGGTCACCCGTTCGCCCCAGGTATCGTCGGGTACGCCGATCAACTCACGCCAGCTTCCGGTCGATCCATGCCTGCAGATCGGCGAAGACCTCGTCGCGGTTGATCTCGTTGAAGATCTCGTGGCGAGCGCCGTGCCACACCTTCAGCGTGACGTCGGTCAGACCGGCATGCTCGTATCGCTGCACCAAGGCGTTCACCAACGCGAGTTCGCCGTTCACCGGATCTTTGTCGCCCACAGCGATATACAGCGGCAGATCCGAGCGGATCGAGGCGACGCGTTCCGCGGCGGCGACCGCCACCGCCCCGCCGACCATGCCCTTCATTCCCGCGATATCGAGCCCGAACCCGCACAGCGGATCGGCGAGATAGGCGTCCACCTGCGCCTCGTCGCGGCTGATCCAGTCGAATTCCGTTCGCGGCGAGGGAATTCCCGCGTTGAACATCGACAGGTCGACCGGTGCGTCGAGATCCAGCAGGAGCAGGTCCAGCGCGGCGGTGCCCGACAGCGCCACCGCATCGACCTCGGCGCTGTGCTCGGGCAGGAATTGCTGGGTGGCGAACGAGCCGAGGCTGTGCGCGATGAGCACCAACTTCAGTCCCGGATTCGCGTCACGGGCGTTGCGCCCCATCCGGCCGACGTCGGCCACCAGCTCGGTCCAGCCGTCGGCGCCGATGACTCCGGGTTCCTGGCCGTCGAGCAGCGTCGCGCCGTGGCCGCGATGATCGTGCGCGTAGACGACGAAGCCGCGGGCGGCCAGCACCTCCGCCAACGGCGTGTAGCGCAACGCGTGCTCACCCACGCCGTGCACGATCTGGGCGATCGCCCGAGGGGTCCCCTGCGGGTCCCAGCGATAGGCGGCGACGGTCAGCCCGCCGCTTCTGGGAAAATCGACACGGGTGGGCTGCTGAGACATGTGCACTCCTCTCGAGCCGAGCACTCGGCTCGGTATTCCTGGCAGCCGCGCACGCGACCGGGATGAAAACGTCTGGCCGACAACCGATATCGGTCAGCGGTCGTAGTGCGCCGCATACGCCGGCAGCGGTTTCTCGGCGGGAACCCAATTCCTGGTATCGAGCAGTCCGAACATCAAGGCCGACACCGTATTGGTGAACTTCGTGTAGCCCGCCGGGTCGAATCCGGGCAGTGTCGCCTGCGCGCACACCCCACGGTCCACCCGACTCGGGTCGGCGGGGCCGGGATGGCCGAGCGCGTCCAGGACCAGGGCGTAGGCCACCGGATCGAAGACCAGCATGCCGTGATCGGCCAGATGGCCGGGGCACACCTGCTGAACCATGATCGTCGGTCCACCGCGCATCGAGCCGGCCTGCGGCTGCGGCAACACAAGTTCGTCCTGCATGGTCTGGATGGAGGTGAACGCAGGTCCGTCGGGCACGGGAGCATTGGCGAAGGCCCGCGTCACATGCGAGCGAGTGCCCATTTGCCAGGCGATCGGCGCACACGCGCCGCCCGCGCACAGACTGTCTGCCACCGCACTGCCACCCAGCGGCCCGGCGATCGGGATCACGTCGGACGTAACGGCGGCGACCTCCGGCCAGAATTTCGCGATCCACGCCGCCATCGCACCGCCCTGGCTGTGCCCCACGATGCCGATCGGCCGGCCGGAGACCCGATGAGCCTGCAGCGCCGCATAGGCCGCGTACTCGGCCGAGATCGCGAAATCGCCCAGCGCCCGATCCGGTAGCGCGACCGTGCACCATCCATAACCCGCTGCGGGAAGCGCCTTTTCATAGTTCCACTACCAGATCTCGTCGGGCGTGCCACCGGTGCCGGGAATCAGCAGCACAGTCGGCCGCCCGGACCGGGCACCGGAGTCGCACTGGACTGCGGCGGCCAACTCGTCCTGGTCGACAGTGAACTCGTGCGCCGCCACCGCGGGGAACCCGCCCCCCCGGTTCGTCGGCCGAACCCGGCGGAGTGGTCACCCAGAGCATTCCGAGCCCCGCGGCCACAGTGGCGATGACACGAGCCCCACGCATATTCACTCCACACCCGTCGGTCGGACCGGCGACGACCTTCGATCGAGCTCAGAACGCCTCGCCCGCCGTGACCGGCGTCGCATATTTGTCCTACTATATGTATGGTCAGACCGAACAGTCAACGTTTTGCGTGCAGCCGGTTCCGAGGCCCGGAACAACCAATGGCAAACCCGCGCGCCCATCGCCACAGTGGGGAAATATCCGATCCGAGGAGAACCGCCGTGGTTGATGTCCCCGCGGCCGATGTTCCCGCCACGATCAGAAACTCCGCCACGCTGCCAACATCCGCGCTACGGTCAAATGGTCAGCTCGAATTCGTTACCGGCGCCAAGCCCGACAACGGGGGCACTGACTGTCGACGGTTTCCGACGGAACCGGTGCCCACGTCTGAGGCGCTGCCCGGAATGATGGGCGCGCATCGGTTCAAATTTCCAGTGCTAGTCGGCGGTGTTAGGGTGTGGGCGCGGTGCGGCGGTCCATTTTTCTTCGATTCGGCCGTAGCGCCAGGTGAGTAGCGCGATCGCCCAGGTGAGGGCGAACATGCCGACGATAAGGTAGCCGGCCAGGTTCAGGTCCCACCCGGCGATCCAGTCCCACACTCCGCCGTTCCAGCCGAATTGGTCGGCGACCAGCCCCAGCAGCTCGATGGTGCCGATGATGAGTGCGACCGCGACCGACAGGGCGGTGATGGTGATGTTGTAGTACACCTTGCGTACCGGTTGGGCGAAGGCCCAGCCGTAGGCGAAGTTCATGAAACTGCCGTCGATGGTGTCGAGCAGGCTCATCCCGGCGGCGAACAGGACCGGCAGGCACAAGATCGCGTACCAGGGCAGCCCGGCCGCTACGCTGGTGCCGGCCAGCACCAGCAGCGCGACCTCGGTGGCAGTGTCGAAGCCGAGGCCGAACAACACGCCGATCGGATACATCTGCCACGGTTCGGTGATCGAACGCATGACCGGTGCGAGGATCCGGTTCATCAGTCCGCGGTGTGCGAGGTGGTGTTCGAGTTCGGCCTCGTCGTAGTCGCCGGCGCGCATACGGCGGAAAACCCGCAAGATGCCTATCAGCACAACCACATTGATGGCCGCGATCAGATACAGGAATGTGCCCGACACGGTCGTGCCGATCAGACCGGTGTAGTGGTGCAGCACCGAGGAGTCGTCGTCGACCGGCCCGACGATCGCCTTCACGCCCACGGATAGAAGCAATGCCAGTGCGAATACGACCGTGGAATGGCCGAGGGAGAAGAAGAACCCCACCGACAGCGGCCGTTGCCCGTCGTTCATCAGTTTGCGGGTGGTGTTGTCGATCGCTGCGATGTGGTCGGCGTCGAATGCGTGCCGCAACCCGAGGGTGTAGGCGGTCAATCCGACCCCGATCCCCAGGGTCTTGTCGCCGAGGCTGAAGTTTCGCGGTGCGACGAACGCGACGAGGGTGAACCAGCCCAGGACATGCAAAACGATGATCACGCCCACGATCGCGGCCAGCCGCAACCATTCGGCACGGCTCAAACGTATCCGCTCGGCGAGCGCTCGGACGGGACCACGCAGGCGCACTGTCGATGCCACGTTCTGCCCTCTCCACCCGACCTGGACACCATGACGGTAACCCAAGCCGACCCCGGGCACCGGTCGATCGACCAGGGTTGCAAACCTCGGTAACCCAGGTGAGCTGGGAAAGCAGGGCGGCCGAAGCGCGTGGCCTGCCATTCTCCTCGCCCATCACCGGGAACGAAACTAGATTCTGAGGCATGGCGATCTGCAGGGTTCACGCAGTGGCCCGGACAGCCACACGCGCACCACACCGAAACCGCGCCGGAACCGGCCGAACCCGGGCCAGTTCCAGGCGCGGGGTGTTCTGCTCACGCGCCGCCCGAGGGGTGTTTCGCCCGGTAGGGCACTTCGCTGTGATGTCGATTGCCCACACGGCAGCACTCGGTAGGCGTGAGGGGATTCTGGACACATCCGAGTTCGCTGGAGCGCTCGCGAAAACACTCAGGATTCGCTGCCCAGCATTCAGCGGTCGAGGCTGACGGTCTCCTGACGCCCTCGCGGAGCGACGTCTTCGCGCCCGCTTTCGGGGTCGCCGTGCCGGTGGTGTTGCCGGTGTCGCGTTCGTCGTAGTACCGGTGGGTTTGCGCAGGTGTTGACGACCAATCCGGTGGCGTCCAGTGCGCTGGCGATGAGCCGTGCGCCAGCGAGAGCGCCGACGTCGACGTCGACGCCGACGTCGACGTGGTAAAGGTAGCGGGTCGGTACGACGATGCCCACCCCGCTGGCTTTGACATGGATGCCCGGGCCGGTAACCGCCAGCTCGGCGTGCAGGTGGGGCAGATTGATCGTTGCGGTGAGTCCGAGGCATGCGCAACAGCTTTGGCTGCGGATATGGCGTGGATCACCTCGGTTGACACCGATGCCCTGGGGACGCACAATTGCTCGGTCAGCACCTCGCTAGGCGAGGCTCCTGTATGAACACAGGCCACTGATCCGACGACGTCGAGAGACGCCCAGGATTAGGACAGATCTTTCCGGATTAAGGGATGATCCGAAGTGGCTTCTCCCGCAAGGGGATACGTCCTACAGTGCCGAAGCTCTGACGAGAGGGGTGCCCATCGCTCGCTCTCGCGACGATGCATCCCTGGCTGTTGTTTCAGAAGTTGTGACGTGCGCGTGCGTCCTGGCAGCAAGGAGGTGAGGGACGAGATGCCACCCGGAGATAGTCCGTATCCGAGTTCGGTTCGAACCGTTGTTTCGTTCCCAGCTTGCTGCGGCGCCACCATCGCCTGAGCCCACCGCACCCGATCGTGTCGGGCACGGCAATCCGCCGTGCCCGAACAGCCTGTGCGCGGCTGGTGTGTGCCGGTTGCCGCTGTAGCTCGCTGGCTCTTCTTGTCAAGGAGCATGTCATGAGCTTCACCGCTTTCCTCACCGATTCGGCCCGTCGAGTCCGCGCCCGCTACCACCTCACCCCCGAAGAGCGGCACAACCTGCGACTCGCCCACACGCCCCCCGCCGTGGTCACCGCATCCCTGGGCGCGCATTCCTACCACCGGTAGCAGGCACGTCCGGTGGAACGACGAAACCTGTTCCGCCGCAACATTTCACCGGGCGCACGGGCGCTCTCCGCCGGTGCGCCCGCTCACCAGTTCGTCCACCCGCCCTGCGCTCGACAGCGTCGTGCGTCCACGATGTTCGAAACGAGGAACGGCGATGGCCTTCTTCCCTGGCAGCTCGACCCGCCGCACCCCCACTATCTCCACCGGTACCGCTATCGCCGACAGTGCTCATGTCGGCGATATCGTCGGCGCGCTCGGCCGGATCGGGCAGCACGAGAGCGCCGACGGCCGCACCCGCCGGCAGCGATTCACCATGCTGCTGGCCGTCCTCGGCCCCGGGTTGATCGTCATGGTCGGTGACAACGACGCCGGCGGTGTCGCGACCTACGCCCAGGCCGGGCAGAACTACGGCATGGCGCTGGTATGGACTCTCGCGCTGCTGATTCCGGTGTTGTATGTCAACCAGGAGATGGTCGTGCGCCTCGGCGCGGTCGCCGGTGCCGGGCACGCCCGGCTCATCTTCTCCCGGTTCGGCAAGTTCTGGGGCGCCTTCAGCGTCGGCGACCTGTTCGTGGTGAACGCTTTGACGATCGTCACCGAATTCGTCGGCGTCACAATGGCTTTGAACTACTTCGGGATACCTCGCGCGATCTCGGTTCCGCTGGCCGCGGTGCTGCTGTTCGCGGTGGTCGCGGGCGGGTCGTTCCGGCGCTGGGAACGGTTCCTGTTCGCGCTCATCGCTGTCGACATCGTGATGTTCCCCCTGGCCTTCATGGTCCACCCGAGCGTGTCGACCACCGCGGCGGGAATCGTTCCGTCGTTCCCCGGCGGCCTGAATTCGACTCTGCTGCTGTTGATCGTGTCGATCGTCGGTACCACCGTCGCGCCGTGGCAGTTGTTCTTCCAGCAGTCCAACATCGTCGACAAGCGCATCACCCCCCGCTGGATCCGCTACGAACGCATCGACCTGTGGGTCGGCATCGTCGTCGTCATGGCCGGAGCCATCGCGATCATGGCCGCAGCCGCGTTCGGGCTCGCCCCCGAAGCCGCCGGCAGCTTCACCGACGCCGGCGCGGTCGCCCGAGGCCTGCACGACCGTATCGGTCCGGCCGCCGGGGCGTTGTTCGCGATCCTGCTGCTCGACGCCTCACTGGTCGGCGCCAACGCGGTCGGCCTGGCCACCACCTACGCTCTCGGTGACACCCTGGGCCGGCGGCACTCGCTGCACTGGAAGATCAGCCAAGCACCTTTGTTCTACGCCGGTTACGCATTCCTCCTCGCCATCGCCGCGGCGGTGTCGTTCAGCCCCGACCACGTACTCGGGCTACTGACCCAGGGCGTGCAGGCACTGGCCGGTGTGCTGCTGCCGTCGGCCACCGTGTTCCTGGTGTTGCTGTGCAACGACAAGGCCATCCTCGGCCCGTGGGTCAACACCACCCGCCAGAATGTTGTCGCGGCCGTCATCGTCTGGTCGCTGGTGTTGCTGTCGCTGGCACTGACCGCGGCGACGTTGTTCCCCGACATTTCCACCGCCACCCTCGAATTCGGTTTCTGTGCCGGCGCGCTCGTCGGTGTACTCGGCGGGGGCGCGCTCGCGCTCGGCAAACGCCGCGCCGATCGCGCCGCGGCCGAACGCACCGCCGCGGAACTCGGTGGTGTGGATCCCGACCAGATCGAAGAACTCGACGACACCGCCCTCACCCGCGCCGAACGCAACCAGATTCGCGACCACGACCGCGGCACATGGCGCACCCCCGCCCTCGACACCCTCCCGCGACCGGCGTTCTCCCCACTGCGCGCCGCGGGCATGATCGCCCTGCGCGGCTACCTGCTCATCGCCGTCGCACTCGTCGGAGTCAAGATCTTCCAGCAAATCACCGCCTGACCGATACAGTCCGGGGGTGGTGGGCGTTTCGACGTTCACCACCCCCGGCCACATCGACTCGCTGCGGGGACGTCCAGCCCGGCCGTCACGAGCGTCTGTACACACCGCGCCGGGGACGCTTTGCGGGGTGTGCACGCCGAATGATCCAGCCGATCGTCGCGAGCATCGCCACCACTATCAGCAGGACCACCCCGGTCCCGATCCATACCTGCATCGTGCTGTACACCGGAACATGGCCCGGCGCCGCCGTGAGCGCACCAGCCCACTGCGCCCCGGCCCCGCCCGCGAAATACCAAGCCATCCTCACCACCGGGCCTTCCGCGCTCCGACAGCACACCGCCATCCGGTCACTCCCCGGCCGCCGCTCGCACGCGACCATCTCTCCCACCATCACAACAATTCTCGTCACCGGCGGCGATAAGAACCGCGCAAAGGTCTCCGCCCACGCCCGTCGATTTCCGTCAATGGGTCTCCCGGCGGCCCTGCACCCGGCCGATGCTCAGAAAACGAAACCCACCCATATCGACGATGAAGAGGTCGAGATGTCCGAGCACGCATATGGGCTGGAGCTCAGCGAGCTGCGGCTACCCGCCGAACGACCGTTCGCGCTGGAATCCTTGGAGGCTCTGTCCACGGCGTCGCTCACCGTGACCGAACTCGCCCAAACGCTGCGATGCTCCGGACGTACGGCATCGCTGCCCCTGCGCCCCGTCGCCGCGTTCGGACTGGTGATCGGCCACGACCCCGGAAGCTGGGACAACCACTGCACCCGTCAACGCTTCACACTCACCACCCGAGGCCGGCGCGCTGTTACCGCGCTGTCGCACTTCCCGGTATGGATCGCACTGCACGAATCCGCGCAGGCCCCCGGTTGCACCGATGAGGTCCTTCTGTAGAAGTGCGCAAAGCCGGACGGGCCGAGGAAGCAGGCGCGGTCCACGGCGCGTGCGTTGCCCAACCGCGCCTGAGCGACCATTCTTGCCACATGGATACCGCGATCGCGATCGTCATTATTGTCGCTCTCGTCGCGCTGCTCGTGGTCATGATCGTCCGATCCGAATCTCGACGTCTGCGCCAACTGCGCGGTGACAGCACCCTGGATCACGCCGCGTGGAACGCCCAGTCCGGCAACACCGCCAGCACCGGCCGCGCCGACACCTTCAGCGCCGGGCAATGGGTAGCATTTTCGATGCTGGCCGACCAGACCCACCACCACCACGACCCGGACGATGGGCAATCGCCGGGCTCCGGAATTCTCGGCGACGACAGCAGTTACGGGGACGCCCTGACAGGCACGGCTGACAGCGATGACGGTAGTCGGGACGGTCACCGAAACAGCGGCCTGTTCGGTGACACCGATATTCCCAACGGCGGCGACTCCCCGAACGGCGCCTTCTGACGGGCCACCGCCGCGTTGATTCGTACCAGACCCGGTGCGCGGTATCGTCCGACGGGATTTCAGGGTGGTGTGGAGGAGCAGGATGGCAGGCGCGAAAGGCACCATCGGCGGCGGACCGGCATTCGAAGTAGAGGAGGGCCCTCACCCCAGCGGCCGCGATACGGCGCGGTGGAGTGTCATGATCGGCGCCCTGGGAGTTGTCTTCGGCGACATCGGAACAAGCCCGATCTACACACTGCAGACGGTCTTCGACCCGGGCGATCCGCACCCGGTACCGGTGAACACCGACAACATCTTCGGCATCGTGTCGGTGGTGTTCTGGTCGGTGATGATCATCGTCACCGTCACCTACGTGCTGCTGGCGATGCGCGCGGACAACGACGGCGAGGGCGGGATCATGGCGCTGATCACTCTGCTGCGCCGGTGGAGCTCACCACACGGACGGAAAACGGCCGTCGGTCTGGCCGCGCTCGGAATCTTCGGCGCCTCACTATTTTTCGGCGACAGCATGATCACGCCCGCGATCTCGGTGCTGTCGTCGGTCGAGGGCATCAAGGTTGTCGAACCGGCATTGAAGGACGTGGTCATCCCGGCGACGGTGGTGATCATCGTGGCGCTGTTCCTGGTTCAGCGTCGTGGCACCACGGTAGTCGGGCTACTGTTCGGCCCGATCATGATCGTCTGGTTCGTCACGATCGGTGCCTGCGGGATCGGTGGCATCGCGCGCGAACCGCGCATCCTGCAAGCACTGTCACCCACATATGCGCTGGGATTTCTGGCCGGGCATTTCGGCACCGCGTTCTTCGCACTCGCCGCAATCGTGCTCGCGGTCACCGGCGCCGAAGCGCTCTACGCCGACATGGGCCATTTCGGGCGGCGCTCCATCACCCGCGCCTGGATGATCCTGGTGTTTCCCGCCTGCACGCTCAGCTACCTCGGACAGGGCGCACTGATTCTCGAACATGCCGAAAACATCAGCAGCCCTTTCTTTCTGCTCGCACCCGGCTGGGCACGACTGCCGCTGGTTCTGCTGGCCACCGCCGCTACGGTGATCGCATCGCAGGCCGTGATCACCGGGGCCTACTCCGTCGCATCCCAAGCCGCCCAATTGGGATACCTACCTCGGCTGCGCATCGCCCACACGTCCGAATCCACGATCGGCCAGATCTACGTTCCCTGGATCAACTGGCTGTTGATGGTCTCGGTGCTCACCCTCGTCTTCGCCTTCCGCAGCTCCACCGCCTTGGCCTTCGCCTTCGGCATGGCCGTCACCGGCACCATCACCATCACCACTCTGCTGTTCTTCTATGTCGCGCGCGCCCGCTGGCACATCCCCCGCTGGATTCTCGCCGCCGCGGCCCTGCCCTTGCTGTCCGTCGATATCCTGTTCGTGGCAGCCAATCTCACCAAGTTCGCGCACGGCGCATGGCTGCCGCTGCTGATCGCGCTGACCGCGTTCACCGTGATGACGACCTGGCAGCACGGACGTCGTATCGTGACCGCCGAACGCCTCCGGCGGGAAGGATCGCTGCGACGATTCGTCGACGAACTCACCGAAGGCACTCCCCCCACAACACGAGTCACCGGCACCGCAGTCTTCCTCAACCGCGGTAAGGACACCGCGCCGCTCGCGTTGCGCGCCAACGTCGAACGCAACCACGTTCGTCACAGCCACATCGTGATCCTGTCGATCGAGACCGAGCCGGTGCCGCGCATCTGCGACGACGAGCGGATCGCGACCGACCCGCTGGGACCGCCCGACGACGGCATCACCCACGTCACCGCCCGCTACGGCTATATGGAAACCCCGGACGTACCACGGGCTCTCGCGCTCGTCGACGAACGAGACACCGAAGGCCCCCTCGATCTCGACAACGCCACCTACTTCCTGTCCACGATCGAACTCCGCCGCGGCACCGCCCCCACCATGGCCCCGTGGCGCAAACGCCTGTTCATCGCCACTTCCTACATCACCGCCGACGCAGCCGACTATTTCGGCCTCCCCCGCGACCGCACCATCATCATGGGATCCCAAATCGAGGTATAGACCACGACCCCGCGATATCCACCTCGCACAAGCATCGCCGGAATCACCTGATATTGGTGGCGACCACTGCCCAGAACGTGGCACGGTCGATAGCGTCGAAGTCCCAATCCCCGACCAAGGCCTGCAGGGTCACCACGATGCGGGCAACATCGAAATCGCAGGCTCGGGCGCAGCCGGTGGACTCGACGAGTCCGATCACGTCCTTGGTGGCGACTTCCATCGTGAACACGCGTTCTCCAGATCCGTGCGGCGCGAACACCGGTGCCCGCGTCTACGGTGCCCCGACCTGGCGAGCCGACATGCCCAACCGACCAACACGCACTCTCCGACCTCGCCGCGGCAAAGCACCGCTTGACGGAACGAAAGAACATGCGCCCCACATTTTTACAGCACAACCCGAAAGGTGAGAACGACATCAGCGACAATGTGCACCGCTCGTAGCGAGCCGCAGGGCAGCGTCATTGGATGGCGTCGGCGGACGAGTTGATGCCGGATTCTCTGCGGGATCGAGCATCCGCTCCAGTCGGTGACCTCGCGCGGTGTGCGAGTTAGGAAGCTGCGCAGTCGAACTCACTCCGCAGGCTGCGCTGGATAACAGTCCGCCAGTCGACCAGGAAGTCACGAGTAGGTCACCCCTGCGAGGCGTTCGGTCGGTCCGGAACAGCAGCAGCACTCGTCCAGGGCCTATTACGACGTCGATCGCGCCCTGACCGGATTCGGGCGGTGACTACGTGCCGCTTGCCGCTTCGAGTGAGCAGGCGGCGGGTGTCGAACTGAGCACCGTCACGGAGATCAAGCAGAACGCACAACGAATGCTGTCGACACACGACGACAGATCGACCCGATGGACAAGAGTGTCGGCGCACCAAACGACGCGCGCCGCGACGCTGCAGGCTGCCCGCAGTCCCTGCCTGGTCAGTAGGTTCACCAGTCCCCCTCCCACGATTGCGACGCCACCGAAAGTGATGAGAGCGATCAAGTCGACCCCATTGGCGACCCGGAAGTGGGCCCGGCGACCGACCCCGGGCCGGCTCAGCAACTGTCATCGGCCACCAACTCAGCATCGACACGCGCGGTCCAGCAACCCTGCGCGGCACCACCCTCACCGTTAAGCTCGTCGGCGGACAACTGCTTTCGGATCTGCTGCCGGATATCGCACGCGGTGCACGTCATCGAGAACAGGATCTCGGTATGCGACTACCCCTGCTCGTCGCGACCGCAGCGGTCGCGGCAAGTGTAGCCGCGCTGGTGTTGTGGTCCGGCCGCGCTGAACTCGGCCACGCCCAGCAACCTGGAGGCGACCTCTCCGATAGAGGAATCCACCTGACGGCCTCGGTCGACCATATCGGGGTGAATCCGCCGGGTGACCGGACTCCCAACTACCTGATGACCTTCTCGCACGCGGTGCAGGTATCCGGCGATTATTCGGTCTCGGTCGACGGCGGCTCGATCGCATCCGGTCAAGCCGTGGCGGGGTTTCTCCTCGGCTGCGGCATCAACGTGGCCGGGGGTGTCAGCGTCGGCATCTCACCGAACCAAGGACTGAACCTCAGCATTTCCCCGTCGGCGAGCCCGCCGAGCGCCAGCGTCGCCGCGCCCAGCGCCGCAACCTCTCCCACGCCCACTGCGGCCGGCACCCCCAGCCCGCCGAGTCTCACACTCACCCCGCCGAGCGTGTCGGTCAGCCCGCCAAGCGTCAGCCTGGGCCCGAGTTTCGGTGGGTCGCTGGGCCTGTCGGAGAGCCTGTCGGGCACCTTGACACCCGGACAAGTGACCACCGTGAGCACGGCGACGGCCACTCTGGACGGCAAAGCCGCCTTCCCCTACCACATCACATTCAACGACGCCGCACTGAACATCTCCCAGTGCGCCTCACCGGTGTCGGCCGTCCCATTCGTCACCGCATCGATGTCCACCGCCCACGGATTGGCTCAGACCACCGCATACGGCACCCAGTTCCCCTTCTGAACTGCCCCAACGGGCTATAGCCATTGGTGCGCGCGATCAGTCCTCGAGGGCCAAGGGCAGGCCGACGACGACGCGAGTCCCGCCGTAGGGTGAGTCACCGATGGTGACTGTGCCGTGGTGGGCAGCAACGATTTCGGCGACGATCGCCAGCCCGAGGCCGGTGCCGCCACTGTCGCGGCCGCGGTCGTCCTGCAGGCGGACGAATCGCTGGAAGACACGTTCACGTTCGGCGACCGGGATGCCCGGTCCGTCGTCGTCGATGATCAGCTCCGCGCGTGGCGGGGTCCGGGATGTATGGATTTCGACGATCGAGTGGGTGTGAATGAGCGCGTTGCCGAGAAGATTTCGTGCGACCCGGGTCAGTGAGCGGGCGTCACCGCGGATCCTCACCGGACGCAGATTCTTGGTTATCGTCACGTGGTCACGGCCCCCGACAGCGTCGAGTGCGATGGCTGCGACATCGTCGAGGTCGACATCGGTGGCGTGGACGGGGAGACCGTTTTCGTCGGCGGCGGCGAGGGTGAGTAGGTCGTCGATGAGGTAGCGCATGCGTTCGGCCTCGGGGAGGAGGGTCTCGGCGGCGAGATCGGTGTCGAAGGCCGCGGGATGGTCGCGGGCCAGTTCGAGACCGCCGAGGACGGTGGTCAGAGGGCTGCGCAGCTCGTGGGAGGCATCGGAGAGGAAGCGGCGCTGGGCGAGGTGGCCGGCCTCGATGCGGCCGAGCATTTCGTTCATGGTGACGGCTAACTGGGCGACCTCGTCACGCGCCGGTGGCACCGGCACCCGTTCGGACAGGTCGGTGCTGCCGATCCCCGCGACCCGGGATCGGATCGCCTCCACCGACCGCAGCGAACGGCCGACCAGCGTATAGGTTGCTCCTGCAGCGACCGCTACCACGACCGGGGCACCGACAGCCAGCGCGATCGCTACCTCTGCCAGTGTGTCTTCCACCGGTTCTATATCGGCCGCCACCGCTACTGTGATCCGCCCGGCCGGTGAGTCGACCCGGCGTGCGGACAGTCGTAGGTCCGAATTACCCCCCAGCGACTGACCGACCACGGTCTCCGCGTTCGGTACGAGGGCCGGATAGTCACCGGCGCGGGGGGAGGATCGAAGCACTCGCCCCGACGAGTCGATGATTTCGACGATCTCGACGTAACCATTCGGTGCAAGCAACGCCGGATTCAGTGCGGCGGGCGCGGTGGTGCGCAGTTGTGCGGTGATGTCGTCGAGCCGGGCGGTGGCTGCGGTGTCGACGGTGCCGATCAGCGATCGATACAGCAGCCACAACATGATTGCGGCCCCGAACCCGAGCACCACGGTGATGACCGCGGTGGCGACCAGAGCCGAGCGCAGCCGCAAACCCCACCGCGTCGGCGGCCACAACGCCTCGAGGCACTCGCTGACCCACCGTGGCCGCCGCATACCGACTCCGTCCGTCTTGGTGACACCCTGACCTCCGCAATTGTGGGTGATCGATCCAGGTTCTCGCGCCTCGCTCTCAGCGTGATCACAGCCGATCGCTGGCACTCTGGCGTCGACACCGCATCCGGTGTCGGCCCATCGCGCCGGGCGGGGTTCGTCCGCGCTGGCGTGCCCCGACCGACTTGTGTCTGCAGAAAGCCCCCTGTTCGAATGCAACATCTGATCCTCACCTACGGACTCGTCGCCATCGTGGTGCTGATGGTGGCCGAATCGGCGTGCATTCCGATCCCTTCGGAACTGACGATGCTGCTCGGCGGCGCGCTGGCAGCCGGCGCGGCCGGCGGTGCGCACCTCAATGTGGTGGCCGTGATCGTGGCCGGCACGCTCGGCAATGTCGCGGGAAGCTATCTCGCCTGGCTGGCGGGCCGTTGGGGTGGCCGTCCTGCCCTGCATCGGTGGGGACGCTACGTACTGCTGCGCACCGAAGAAGTTCAACGGGCGCAGGATTGGTTCGACCGGCACGGCCGCGCGGCCGTGTTCTGGGCCCGGCTGCTACCCGGAATTCGCACGTTCATCTCGCTGCCCGCCGGGATCGCGGAGATGCCCGCGATGCGGTTCGGGATCTACACCGTGGCCGGCTGCCTGCCGTGGACCGCAGCCCTCGCGATCGCCGGCTACTTCGCGGGCGCAAACTGGCACCACGTCGAAGATCTCCTGCGCGGCCCGAGCTATGCCGTCGCGTCGGTCGCCGGTGCCTCGATCGTGACTGCGGCCATGCTGTATCTGCGACGCCGTTCACGCCGGCAAGCCGGTTCGGTCGGCGCCGTCGACGCGCGGCCGGACCGAACCGCCCGATGAGAGATCACCGGCGCGCCACGGCCTCTCAGCGATTCCACAGCCGCCCCGCGCCACAGTGGTGGCCATGACCTCGGTTTCGCACGATCTGATGTGGCTGCTGCTCGACGACGACACCGGTCGATTACTGGTCGACAGGCATACCGCCAGCCGCGCCTTGGCCGTCGCTGCCTTCGCCGACAACGCCCATGGCTCAGCGAACTACCGGCCGACGGTGCCACCGCGGCGGCTTCGCCGGCGGTCGCTGGACGCACTGCACGCCGCCGGCCGGGTGCGCCGCGACCGGATCCGGTTCGGCGGCGTGATCTGGCGCACGACATGGCCCACCGCCGACCTGCCCGGCAAGCAGGCGCTGCGCTGTTCACTGCAACGCGCGCTGTTCGACGCCCAGCCCGCCGAGGACTCCACGCGCGCATTGATCGCGATCCTGCACACCGCGGGCGCCTTGGCCATCCAATGCCCGCGATGGCGCAACCGTGAAACCATCTGTTGGGCACAGCAATTCATCGCCCAGCACCACGACTGCACTCACCTCGCCGAATCGCTGACTCATATCGAACGCCAGACACACGCCGACTCCTTGAGCTTCGGAGCTCGACCGTTGTTGCCCACCCGATCACTCTGATTCGCACACGACCTCCACCGCCGTGCCATCTTTACAACGTCTTCTCAGCAGGGCCGTGCAGACTGTGCGCCCCGGATGCCCGCCACGATGAAGGAAACGCCACCTCCATGACAGCGCAGACCGACAACGCGTTCACCCACTACAAACTGCCGCAGATCACCGTCATGTTCTGGGTGCTCAAGATCGCCGCGACCACCCTGGGCGAGACCGGCGGCGACATGATCTCGCAAACCTTGAAACTCGGCTACGTCGCTGCCACGGTGGTGTTCCTGGCGATCTTCGTCGTCAGTCTGCTCGCGCAGTTGCGGGCCCGCCGCTTCCATCCCGCCCTGTATTGGACCGTGATCGCCGCCACCAGCACCGCGGGCACCACGATGTCGGATCTGATCAACCGCGGGCCGAGCCACGGCACCTCCACCGACGGCGGGCTCGGCTACGGCGCCGGCGCGGCCATCCTCATCGCCGGACTGGCGATCGTGTTCATCATCTGGAAATTCAGCGGCCAAACCTACGACGTCACCAACATCACCACCTTCCGCGGTGAACTGCTGTATTGGGCCGCGATCCTGCTGTCGAACACCCTCGGCACGTCGACCGGCGATTTCCTATCCGACAGCTCCGGACTGGGCTACTGGGGAAGCGCCCTGCTGATCGGCGCCATCATGGCCGCCATCCTGGCTGCGCACTACTTCACGAAAATTCCTGGCCCGCTGCTGTTCTGGATCGCGTTCATCCTCACCCGCCCCCTCGGCGCCACCGGCGGCGACCTGTTGTCCAAACCGCGCACCTCCGGCGGGCTGGGCCTGGGCACCTACGGCACCTCCGCGGTCCTGCTCGTGATCCTGGTTCTCGGTATCGCCTTCACCCACTGGCAGCAACACCGCGACCGGTCCGCCAACGAATTCGAACCGGTCCTGACCGCAGACCGCGAACAGGCCCCCGCACGGGAGCCGGAGCCGGCCGCCGAGCCCACAACGCACCCTCACAGATGATCGCGTTCCAGATGGTCAGGGTCGGTACGACGGGCTCGAGACCCGCCCCGGCCCGGGCTACTGTTCCCGAAGCCGGTAGCCGACACCGCGAACAGTTTCGATGCTGCTGCGGCCGAACGGTGTGTCGATCTTGCGGCGGAGGTACCCGATGTAGATCTCGACCACGTTGGCGTCACCGTCATAGTTGGTGTCCCACACCGCACGCAAGATGTCGCTCTTGCTGACGACATGACCGGGATGGCGCATCAGGTATTCGAGGACCGCGAATTCGCGTGGGGTGAGCTCGATGTGCTGCTCCCCACGATGCACGCGATGACGGCCGGGATCCAGCGACAGATCACTGACGGTGATCACCGGCGGCCGCTCGGTGCTGCCCCGGCGGTGCAGCGCGCGCAGACGAGCGGTCAACACGATAGGGGAGAACGGTTTGGTCAGATAGTCGTCGGCCCCCAGATCGAAGGCATCGACCATGTCGTAGTCGCCGTCTTTGGCCGACAACATCAACACCGGCGTCCAGATACGCCGTTTCCGCAGTTCACGCACGACCTCGTAGCCGTTGAGCCCCGGCAGCATAATGTCGAGCACAACCACATCGAACCCCCCGTTCACGGCGAGATCGAGGCCCTCCACACCGTCATGGGCGACTGCCACCACGAACCCCTCCGCCCGCAATCTCCGACGCAAGGTCTCGGCCAGCGATATCTCGTCGTCGACCACGAGAACACGCACGAATCAGCTCCCTTCCTCGGCCCCTGCGCTGCCGGACACAGCCAGCTCACCCTGAACGCCATTTCGCACACCAGGGACACCGTCGCGTCGCCGATCCGGCGAAGCGATGGGCCCTGTGTCCTGTCCAGACCGCCGGCACCGCCCACCTGCAGTGGTGGGAGACAACCAGAGCAGCACTGTCGTCGCCGCCAGTGTGACAGCCGTCCCGAGGACCGCGCCCCCGACCACGTCGGTTGAGCCAATGAACTCCCAGATACAACCGTGTGGCCGCGACCACCGCCACGATCACCGCGGCCGAGACACTCGCCAGCGCCGTGCGCGCACGCCTGGGCCGGGCCAGCACATACAAGACCAGCACGGCACCGACCAACACCGTGGTGCCCGTGGTGTGCCCCGAAGGGAACGAGAAATCCGATTCGGCCATCAAATGCAGCACAGCCGGCGGCCGGGCACGACCGACCACATCCTTCGTCACCGTGCTCACAACGGCAGCGAAACCGACTGCGCCGACGACGAATACAGCCGGAACAGCACTTCGGCTGCGCCAGGCTGATACCCCGGAAACAACCACCGCCACAGCGGCCACACCGACTGGACTGCCGAGATCGGTGATCACGCGCGCAAGTGCGGTAGCGGTGCCGTCGCGGTGGTCGACGAACCACTGCAACGTCGCCGTATCGGCACCGGTTAACCATCCAGAAGCCGCGACCTGCACCCCCATTACCACGAACAACGCCGCAACCACCGCCGCCCGCAACGCAGACCACCCGACCCGGCTCCCCCAGACCGACGAATCGCCACCCCGGCCGAGGAGGACCGACACGACGAGGACCGCCGTTGCGACAGCGGCCGCACCCACCCCGACTTCCGCGCTCGATGATTCGGTGCGGACCTCATCCACCAACCCACGCAGGACATCGACAATCGCAGACACACGCCCAGTGTCACGAAACATTGCTGTGGAAACGCTGAGCGCCACACAACCTACCCGCACCGGCTGTCTCGGCGCCCGCCCGCCGCGCGGCTGAGCCTCCCGACGCAGTCCGGGCTCTGCCCGAAGAAATGACGCGTACGGCGCCGAGCTCCCACTCGCACCGGCAGCTGTCGGCCACAGTGCAGCGGCTCGGCTCTCGCCTCCTCCTGGAACCGAGGCGAAATAGGCACCAACGCGTGGGCGAGCCACACCAAAACTTCGGCCGCCGCGACGCACCGCCACGAACGTCCGCAGCGTGAGGTTCACCCGCTTCAGGTGAGGCCCCCACAGCACCATTTTCCCAGAGTTGTATGTGCACGATGCGGCTGGAACGGAGGTGCAGCACGATGGAAGCCCACAGATACGAGTTCGTCATTGACGGTGCGCTGTCGGAGCGCGCGTGTGCCGCTTTCCCCCAACTGCGGGCCACCGTGTCCGAACATCCCGAGCTCACTCATTTGGTCGGCCCGGTCTCCGGCCGAGCGGCACTGCGCACGATCCTGGGGCTCATGGATGACATGTGCCTGAAATTGCACGGGCTGCGCCAACTTCCCGACTGACACCGGATAAGGCTAGCCGTGCGGGATTTCCCGTAGCGTCATCGCGAGGGGACGGAGGCAATCGTGAGCAGGTCCGCGAGTCGAATAGATTGATCGTTGAACGCCCTCGTCACCGCAGCCGGAGGAGTGGAATAGTCGCTCTATGGGGAATGTGTTCGCGCTCGGCGATGTGATCGAGTGGTGGGCCGATCGCCACGGCCGCCCCGCCACACCGCTGGCCCCCGACGCGATTCGGCTCACCGGCACCGTCGCCGCCCTCATCCACGACCGGCACCATCGCGGCCGGGTCGTGGCCTACTTGGTTACCTGCCGCAGCCGCCTCAACGGCACCTATACCGAAACCGTCTACCCCGACCTGCACCACCCCACCGCCGCCCTCTAAACCCAGCCACCACGGCCGGCCGCTGTGGGTGGTGTGTTCTTGGTTCAATGTGGATCGCAGCGGACGCGGGTGTGGGCGGTCAGCAGCAGATGATCGAACTGAGTGAACGTCTGCGTTTGCGTTTCCGGCAGGGTGGGCAGTTCGGTGACGAGCCGGGTAGCCAGATACCAGATCTTGGTGTTGGTTTCCTGCGACCGCGACGCCAGCACCTTGAACACCTGCGCCGCGTCGGTGCGATACATGCGCATCAACACACCTTTCGCTTGCTCGACCACCGCACGATGCTCGAGCCCATCAGGCAACAGCGCCGCCAAAGGTGTCGCGTTCGTTCTCGGCGAGAGTATCGGTCAGATCGACGTACAAACCCGCGGTCCCGACCACCGCCCGGCTGTCGTCATAGATGCGGCCGGCGACCAACATCACCGAGTGAACCACACCGGCGGTGTCGAGCACGCGGTGCCGACTGGAAAACGACTGCCCGACATCGCCGGCCCGCACGATCCGGGCGACGAGATCATCATGGTCATCGGGATGCCGATGCGAGTCCAGCAGCTCGGTCGTCGGCTCCACCGCCCCCGGGCTGTAGCCGTGCATCCGATACATCTCTTCCGACCACTCCCAATGCCGCGTGGCGAACCAGAACCGGAACGACTCCACCGCAGTACCGACTGCGCCGCTGTGTCGTCGCTGTCAAGACCCTGTCCATGCACAAGCAAATCTTGCCGACGCTCCGGCCCTCACCGGCCGGGCGTCCCCGATGGAAACAGCGTTGTCCACAGCCACCGCAGGCCTCTTAAGGGACGGTCTTGTCGAGGCGCGGGAACAGTATTTCGCGTACGAGCAGCAGAACGGCGGCCGCCACGGGGATCGCCAGTAAAGCGCCGAGCACTCCCAGCAGGGCGCCGCCGATCACCACGGCCACGACCGTCACCACACCGGGGACCTCCACGGTGCGTCCCATGATGTGGGGGACAAGCAGGTAGTCCTCCACCAGTCGCAGTGCCAGGAAGAACCCGAGCGTGGCGCTCGCAACCGGCAAAGACACTGTCAGCGCGACTGCGGTGATGATGACTCCGGCGAGGGTGGATCCAATCAGAGGGATGAGGTCGAGAATGGCAACCAGCACGGCCAGCAGCACCGGGTAGGGGACGTCGAAGATGGACAGCCAGATGAAGGTGAGCACGGCTGTGATGACCGAGATGACCAGGTTACCCAGGACGTAACCGCCGACTTTCGTGAAGATAGCGTCGCCGATCAAAATGGCGCGGGGGCGCCGCTGTTGGGGGAAGAGCCGGTAGAGGTTGGCGCGTAACAGCGGGAAGTTCGCCGAGAAATACACCACCAGCACCGCGACGATTACCGTCGCAGTGACAGCACCGAAGACAATCTTCCCGGCGCCCAAAACTCCCTGCGCCAAGTCCGCGCCGCCGTTGCCGCCGATGCCTTGCTGCAGTTTCTCATCAAGATGAAATCGCTCGCCCACAGAGCGCAGCTGAGGATATTTGCTTTCCAGGCTGCGCACACGTGCTGGCGCGTTGTCGGCCAACGCGCGCCCCTGGTCGATGAGTGCGGGGATGGCGGCAGCGAGGAACCCGGCGACCGCGGCTGCGACCGCCAAGCCCACCGTCGCGACGGCCAAGCCTCGCCGGAACCGGTGTTTAACCAGCCACGACACCGCCGGTTCCATCCCGATCGCCAACACCAGGGACGCCAGCACCAGAAGAAGTTCCTGGCGCACGGCCAGGATCGTCTCCGCGGCAGCGACAGTGACCAACACCCCTGCGGAGGCCAGCATGCCCATCATGAACGGGGATCGGCGGTCGATGCGGGCACCGATCCGGCCCAGCGGATGGTTTTCGCTGCGGATCGCCGACGCTTGGGCCTCCGCTTCGGCGATGACGTTCGGCTCGTCCTGTGGGTGAGGCTGGCCGACCCAATCGCTGTGGGCCGTATCCTGTTTGGAGCGGGAGCTCGAGTCGTGCACCGTCACTGTCGTCCTTTGCCGTCTACGAAACACCGAGTCATGCCAGCTCGGTGCAACGCCCCCGAATCCGGCCTCGCCGTCGCTCGGCAGGTGCTCGGGGCGCACCATGGCGAAGCTTCGAAACGCGGAGTCCTGTCAACGCTGTCGCGGTGAACCCGTGCACAGCCGTTCCTCCAGCTCCAGTGCTAGCCACCACGGCGAGCTATACCCTGGATACCTGCAGGTCAAACAGAACAGTGCACGAGTGTTGGGGGACAGATCACACGACCCTCCACCGTCGGCCGCTGGTGTACGACAATCACCATTACATCCCCACTCAGGGGCGCCCCAGGGAAGGCCTCTGACAGCAGCCCACGGCTTTCTGTGAGCCTGTAAAAGGTTCCAGCCGAGACACTGACAGTGCACCAGGTCGTACGCATTCGGACTCGGTGCGGGCCACGCGCTGCTCACCTACGAGGACGGTGCCTGCCCGCACGTCGATATGCACAGTCCACGATTCGTGGGATCGCCCGACTGGCTCGCGACGAGCCGGGTGCGGATGTGCAGTCGGTCATCACAGGAATCTTGGTGGAGGTGAAGATTGCCCTACCCATCACCGAATAGGCGAAATGACCCCGATGGGGAGTCGGCGCCGATCCTCGCCTATGCGGATCGCATAGCTCACGTGCCGTCGATCAGCAGTGTCCGCTGCATCAGTGTCATCGCTGCTGCGCACGGATCGTCGGGATGGGTTGTGTGCGAGTGGTTTCGCACCCACCAGGTGACCGTACCGGTATCAGCGGCAGTGGCGCCGCAGTTGCCGGGATCGCGGGAATCGTGCCAGTAGAAGCCGGCAAAGCGTTTCACCACGAATTTCTCCACCTGGTAACCGGACCGCTGCGCGATCTGCAGTTCGCGGGCTAGTGTGTCACTGGAAAGCCAGGCGTAGGTCACATCGACGGTGTCGGTATCGGGACCCGGTGCGACCCAGGCACAGATGGTCGGCGAGGACTGCTTCGTCGCCGTCAATCTGTTGACAGCCTGCGCAATGGCAGGCTCCCCCACCGGCCCGCACCCGGCAAGAAAATTCGGGTCCACAGCTTGTGTCGCTTCCGCCTGAAGACTGGATCTGGCACAGACTTCGTGATTGACCAGCTTCGGGATGCGAAGGGGCGGTTGATAGTTCATGATGTCGCGGGTGCTCTGATCTTGGTCCGATGAGTGTCCTGTTTCCGCATCTGGATGGTCTGCGGGTCGAGGTGATCCGTGCGGCCGGTTCGACAGTGCGGATCGACGTCGTCACCGGTGGCGATCCGGTCGGTTGTCCGGGCTGCGGGATGCTGTCGGGCCGGGTGCACAGCCGGTATCAGAGGCGGTTGTCGGATACCTCGATCACGGGCCGGGAAGTCGTGATCGGACTGCGGGTCCGCAGGCTGTTTTGCGATAACTCCGACTGCGGTAGAACAACTTTCGCCGAACAAGTACCACAGTTGGCGGCTCGCCACGCCCGCCGCACGCTGATCCTGCAACGTGCGTTGTGCGCCGTCGGGTTGGCATTGGGCGGCCGCGCCGGAGCACGATTGACCCGTCATTTGGCCGCCACTGTGAGCCGGATGACGCTGCTGCGCCAGATCCGGGCTCTGCCTGATCCTCCGGTCACGGTGCCGCGGGTGCTGGGTGTCGATGATTTCGCTCTGCGTCGCGGGCACAACTACGGAACGATCCTGATCGACATGCAGACCCGCCGCCCGATCGACGTGCTTGCCGACCGAACCGCCGACACTCTCGCGGCGTGGCTACGAGAGCACCCGGGAGTCGAGATCGTCTGCCGTGACCGCGCCGGCGCATACGCCGAAGGCGCCGCGGTAGGAGCGCCGGACGCGGTGCAAGTCGCGGACCGATGGCATATCTGGCGCAACCTCGGCGAGGCGGTCGAACGCACCGTGGCACGCCACCGCGCAGTCTTGCCCGCCGCGGTCGTCACACCCGAGCCCGAACCGCAGGAACAGTGCGACATCACCGAGCGAATCACCGAAATACATTGCGGGCCGGTCGCACCCGAGCAGCGGCAGGATCGCACCGCGGTGCGGACACGCCAACGCTGGAGCGAGGTCCACGCACTGCTGGCGCAGGGGGCGAGCATCCTGGCCATCGGCCGCGAGCTCGGGCTGGCTCGCGGCACCACCCGCCGTTTCGCTCGTGCTGCCTCGCCCGAGGAACTGCTGGTCAACAACCGAACCGGATACCGCGTCAGCATCCTCGACCCATACAAACCCGAGCTACGCCGACGCTGGAACGAGGGCTGCACCAACGCGACCGAATTGTTCACCGAAATCCGGGAGCGCGGCTATGAAGGGAGCGAGAAACTGGTGCGCAACTACCTGCAGCCCTTCCGCGCCTTCACCCATGTCCCGGTCACGCCTGCCAAGCCGCCCGCAGTCCGCAAGGTCGTCGCTTGGATCATGACCAACCCCGCCACCCTCGCTACCGAGCATCAAGTAGTCCTCGACCGGATCCTGGCCGCCAGCCCGGACCTTGCCGCCCTGACCGGGCACGTCCGCGCCTTCGCCGAGATCATGACCAAACGGCGCGGTCGAGACCTCGAGCAGTGGATGGCCGCCGTCGACACCGACGATCAACCGGCGCTGCACTCATTCGTCCGAGGACTGCGCCGCGACCAGGACGCGGTCACCGCCGGCCTGACCATGAAGTGGAGCAGCGGAACCGTCGAGGGGCACGTCAACCGCATCAAGATGCTCAAACGACAGATGTTCGGCCGCGCCAAAACCGACCTTCTGCGAAAACGAATCCTGTTGAGCGAGTGAACAACCGACCTCCACGATCACCAAATTTGTGCCAGATCCACCATTCAACCGAAGTTGACAGCTTGGCGCACCTCTGCCTGCGGCGTATGGCTCGAACAGCCGGTCAGCAAGACCACTGCGGCCGTTGCAGCGACACCGAACCGGACCATCCGCATCCCGCGCTCCTGTTTCGACATAATCACCCATGGTCTAACAGATCCGATGACCGATCAGGTCATTCGGGGACATCCTGCACAACCGCGCCCGCGGGCCGGCCCCTCACAGGGTTTCTTTACGCGTTTCCTACAGTCCCAGCGATCAGGTGTTTGCCAGCGCCCCATCACGACGGGGGTCTTGTGCTGGGGTGACCCACTGCACCTAAGCCGCGTTGAAATGCGTCGATCTCGCCGTCATGGCCCTCGACCCCGCCGACGCAGGCCAGAACGCTGGATCACCCGATGGACAGCGTATGGATTGTTGCCCAGCACTTGTCATATTCGGGGGGCGGCGGCATGGTGCCCGGTATGCGAAGGATCCGGTTGGCGGTCGCTGGGGATGCCGTGCACGATCACCATCAGCACTTGCACGACGACGAATCCGGCGAAGGCGCACAGCCCGAGGAAAGGTATACTGCGTACACCCTGCTTGCCGCCGAAAAGTTTTCCGTACCAAGGGAATCAAGCCAGTACCGCAGGTGACATTGCGGCGCCGGAGGCGATTTGAAGTGGTGCGAGCACGAACACGACGGCGCAGTAGGCGAGCTTTTGCGCTGCGCCGAACGGTTCTCCCGGCAGTTGCAATGCCAGCTGGAAATGCAGGTAGGTGCCGATGTCGCGGACGGCCTGCGGGAAGATCGCCCAGTCGGTGGGGATCAGGTAGCGCCAGTATCCCGATGCGAATACTGCCAGTACGGAGACGCCGGCGGTGAGTATCCAGAATTGCACGGTCAAGAAATGCCAGTGCCGGCCCGATCCGAGGTTGCTGCGCCCGGGGAGTGCGATAACCGGATTCCATTCTTCTTCCTCGTCGAGGGAGGTCCACGCCCGCCGCGAGTCGGCTCCGTACTGTTTCGCCGAGAATCGTGAACACTCGCGGCCCGGGTGGCATCCGTCGTTCCAGTACAGCGTGGACATCGAGGAGAGGAGGCTGACCGTCGCCGATTCCTTCGGCGGAGGCCGCGTCCGGCTGGCCGGTGACGCCGTCCATCAGGTGCCGCCGACGGGCGGCTATGGCATGACCACCGGTGCCGGCGACGCGGTCGGTCTCGAGTGGACGCTTGCCGCACAGATCCACGGCTGGGGAGCGCCAAAACTCTTGGCGGCGTCCGGCGCAGGCAGACCCGCCAAGCAGACAGCCTCGTCGCCGCCGGGGCACCGGTCGACCGATGCTGCCGCATCGCCGAACGCCGCGCGATCGCCTTCCGCAACCGGACCGCCGCCGCCCGGCACTTCGCTGTGCGCGGCGCGATCATGACCAGCGACTGGACCGGCATGCACAGTGAGCGCTGGTTCGGTGACAGAACTCGGCGTCGCCTGGGGCGTCATATCTGCGACCTCGGCAACCTGGAAAATGAGGCGCTGGGAATCGAACTCGGTTACCGGTACGACAAATCACCTGTGATCTGCTACGAAGCGGGCGGACAACGTCCCGCCCAGCGGATGGATGTCTACACGCCGGGCGCGTGGCCCGGGACGCGTCCACCAAGCGTCTTCCTCCAGGACGGGAGAGCTCTGTTCGATCTGTTCGGCTCCGGCTTCACGCTGCTCCGCTTCGCCGATCGGGATGTCGAGGGACTGACCGAAGCTGCCGCCGATCAGGGTGTCCCCTTCGAGGTGGTCGATGTTCGCGACGACCACGCGCACGCCCTCGACGAGCGCGATCTAGTGCTACTACGTCCCGACCAGCATGTCGTTTGGCGGGGCGATGCCGCGCCGACGGACCCGGTCTCCCTGATCGGTCGCCTGCGGGGACATTCGACCGAGTCGCATGCACCCGTCTCCGTGCACTGAAACCGGTCGTAACGAGGGGCGAAACGGCTACCCGCCGGATGAGCGCGACGCACCCCGGCAATCTCCGTCGGCACGCTTCGCAGCGATATCGCCGATGCGGCAATCGTTCACATTTCCCTTCCCCCTTCCGCCCGATGCGACGAAACAGTCTGTCCTGCTACAGGTTCGATGTCGACGATATGTTCACGTTCGATGTCCGCGCCCTCGATGTCTAGGTCGGGGACGTAGCGGCCGAACCAGTGCGGGTGGTACCACATCCGGTCGCCGACGAGCGCCATCACCGCAGGTACCAGCGTCAGTCGAACGACGAAAGCGTCGAGGAGGACCCCGACGGCGAGAGTGAACGCCAGAGGCTTCACGATGGGGTTGTCGACGGTCGTGAAGGCGACGAAGACGGCGAACATGATGAGCGCCGCAGCAGTCACGACCCGCGCCGAGTGCGCCACACCGTTCTGTACGGAGCGGACGGCGTCGCCGGTGCGGGTGTACTCCTCCTTGATCCGTGACACCACAAAGATTTGGTAATCACTGGAGAGGCCGAAGATGATGGCCAGGGTGATGATCGGCAGGAAGCTCAGCGTTTGTGCCTTCGTGACGTCGAACAGGCTTCCGCTCCAGCCCCATTGGAAGACCGCGACCTGCACGCCGAGCGCCGCGAAGACCGACAGAATGAAACCGGCCACCGATGACACCGGCACCAGGACGGTGCGGAATGCGATCGTCAACAGGGCCAGCGCCAAACCCACAACGACCACGAGGAATACCGGCAATGCCGCACCCAACCGCTCCGAGGTGTCGATATTTGCCGCAGTCGTGCCACCGACGAGATATCGTGCACCCGTATCGCTTTCGATGCCGGCGCGATCGTCGCGCAGACGATTCACAAGGTCGGTGGTAGCAGAGTCCGCGGGGCCGGTCTTGGGGACAACCTGGATCAGAACCAGCTTGTTTGCGCTGGCAGCAGGCTCGACTGCCGCGACGTTCGGTTCTTGTTGTATGCGGGTCATCAGGGTGTGCGCGGCGTCTGACGTTGTGGCGTCCGACAGATCTGCCACCACCAGTAGCGGCCCGTTGAATCCGTCTCCGAACGAGCCACTTACCAGCTCGGAGGCCTTGTGTGCGGTGCTGGATTCGGGTTGGGAGGCACCATTCGGCAGCCCGAGATCCATCCGGAGGGTCGGGATAGCCAGAACGCCGAGAACCGCGACGCCGAGGACGAGAAGCGGGATACGGAATCGGGTGACGAACCGACCCCATGCGTGCCCGCAGGTGCGTTCGGGTTCGTAGGAGGCTATACGCGCCACCTCTTCGGGCTTACCGGGCTGCAAGGGTGGCTTGATGAATGTCGCAACCGAGCCGCCGGCGTAGGCCAGCAACGCCGGCAGGAGCGTCAGCGCGACCAGCATGGCGACAAGTACCGCACCCGCCGCGGTGAGGCCCATGACGGTGAGGAACGGAATACCGGCAACGGTCAGCCCGCACAGTGCGATGATCACTGTGACCGCAGCGAACACCACGGAGCTGCCGGCGGTGCCGATGGCCAGCGGAATCGATTCCGCCGCAGTCATTCCCAGCATAATATGGTGCCGGTGCCGAGACAGGATGAACAGGGCGTAGTCGATCCCGCACGACAGTCCCAACATCAGCGCCAACGACGTTGCGGCCGAGGGAACGTCGACGAAGGCGGCGACACCGAGAATTCCGGTGAGCCCGATTCCGACGCCGACCAATGCAGTGATGATCGGCAGCCCCGCCGCGACGACGGCACCGAAGGTGATCAGCAGGACCACGAAGGCCGCAGCGATCCCGAGACCTTCCGGGGTGTGCGGAATTTCGGCCGCCGAGCCCGGATACACTGCACCCGCGAACTCCACCTCGAAGCCGTCGTGCCGCACGGTTTCCGCAACGCGTGTCACCGCATCGAGCGTGGTTTCGTCGACGTCACCGGCCGACACCGAGAATTGCACACTCCCCAGCGCGACATGCTGGTCCGGCGAGACGGCCTGGGCCTGAAAGGGATCCACGACGGTTGATACCTGCGGAAGTCTCTTCAGGTCCGACATCACCTGCTCAATCCGGTCGGTGACCTGCCCGTCGGTCACCTTCTTCGCGCCCGGCGTGGCGAACACCACCTGCATCTGCGCGCCGCTGTACGCGGGCATCCTCTGCTGCAGCACGGACACGGCGTCCTGCGACTCCGTGCCCGGCACGGTGAAATTGTCGTTCGTCTTGCCGCCCGTTCCGAGAGCGAACGTGATGGCAGCAGCGAGTAGTGCGACCCAGATCACCAACACCCATGACCGGCGACGAACAACCACCTGCCCGAGAGCGAACAAATACCGAGACATGCGGGTCCTCTCGCTGATATGTCTACCGCCGTCGACGGAACGATGTCGTACGAAAACCCTATCTGATATATTCATCATATTCGATGTGATCGTCAACACCGGTGGGAGTCGGTGGCCACGATCAGCGTGTGGAAGCCCATATCCACAGGGACTCGGGGCATCGACGCACAAAAGGCCAGACGCTTCTTTCGGCTTTCTGCACAATGCCGTCCGGACACACGACTGCCGCGGAAGGAATCTCGTACTGTGCGCCCGTCGCGTCGAGCGACTCGAGCGTTTGCGCACCGATCTGCTGCGCTCACACCCCGGCATCACCGTGACGGTCGCGCAGCTGGATGTGAACGACCACGACCAGGTGTTCGCGGTATTTCGCGGGTTCGAGCGCGAACTGGGCGGCATCGACCGGGTGATCGTCAATGCGGGAATGGGCAAGGGCCAACCGATCGGTACCGGCCATTTCGACGCGAATCTGCGGACCGCGAACACAAATTTCATCGCGGCGTTGGCACAGTGCGAGGCGGCGATGGAGATCTTCCACACCCAGAACCACGGCCACCTGGTGATGGTCTCGTCGATCAGCGCGCTGCGCGGGCTACCAGGCTTCATGTCGATCTACTCCGCGACCAAGGCTGGTGCCGC
Organism: Nocardia kruczakiae NBRC 101016; assembly: GCF_001612965.1. Lineage (GTDB taxonomy): Bacteria > Actinomycetota > Actinomycetes > Mycobacteriales > Mycobacteriaceae > Nocardia > Nocardia kruczakiae. Next base: position 110,916 of record NZ_BDBL01000006.1, on the reverse strand, counting down.
AGCCCTCGCCGAGGGCATTCGCGCCGACACGCTCGCGTCACCGATCACTGTCACCACGCTGTATCCCGGGTACATCGAGTCGGAGTTGAGCGCGCGGGCCACCAAGTCACCGCTGATGTCCTCGACCGAGAAGGGCGTGCGAGCCATGGTGAAGGCCATCGAACATGAGGCCGCCGAGGCGAAAGTTCCCACCTGGCCGTGGATTGCCCTCGGATTCGCGCTGCGTTACCTACCGTTGCGTCTGGTTGCGAAGATGAGCTGAGGAGCGCGATCAGCCACTTGTTCGACGAAGACAGAGCCATCGGCCTCGGCCGCCCATGCCGCCCGAACCCTTCCACTCAGCGGGTACTACGCGCCACTGCCCGCCATAGGTTCGCCTCCGATCACGACACCGAACAAAGGCGGCATGCGGATCGCCGGTTCGATGTCGCGCACGCCACAACCATCGATTCCGCCCACGATCGACTCTGATACTTTCGTCAGATACGATTCTGGTAACGATCGGGATGGAGAGAGGGAACCAATGGCGGCAGAGCCCGTGGTGCGCAATCGCATCGATCGGCGCCGGGAACGCACCCGCAACGCTCTGTTGGGGGCGGCGCGGAAGTTTTTGTCGGAGGGGCGCTCCGCGGTCAGCATTCAGGAGATCACCGATGCCGCCGATGTCGGGTTCGGGTCGTTCTACAACCACTTCACCTCCAAGGAAGAGCTTTTCGACGAGGCTGTGCGCTCGGTGTTGCAGGTCTACAGCGAGATGCGCGACGAGATCGTTGCGCTCTACGACGATCCGGCGGAGGTGTTCACGGTCAGCTTCCGTATGACCGGACGGTTGCAGCGGCAGATTCCCGAAGGCGTTCGGGTGATCCTGAATTCCGGGATGTCGGTGTTGTTACGCGATGAGGGTCTGGCCCCGCGTGCCCGCCGCGACATCATCGCCGCGCAGGAGGCGGGACGGTTCGAGCCGATGGACCCCGATACGGCGATCATGGCCGCGGGCGGCGCGTTGCTGGGGCTGTTGCAGCTGCTCGACGCACGACCGGATGCGGACGTCGACGCACTGACCGACGAGATGGCGTTCCATGTGCTGCGCATGTTCGGGATGACCAAGCGCGCCGCACAGAAACTGACCACCAACCCGTTGCCGCCACAGCCGCAGCTCTGAGGGTTCGTATGGCTAGCGGTGGGGGTACTCCTTCGCCAGGCGGGGAAACAGATCGAGCGCGTTTCCGCGGTTGATCGCTGCACGGCCGGTGTCTTCGAGCCCGGGATAGGCGTCGAGTTGGCCGGTGAAATAGCCGACGGCGAGGTCGGGCGCGAATGGCCAATCGGAGCCGAAGAGGACATGTCCGGGTTCGGCGAAGGCCAGCAGGCTCGGCAGTGCGGCCGGGCTCGCCGATAGGGCGGTATCGAAGTAGAAGCCGGCGAGGTCCGCGAGGGTTTCGAGTGGGTTACGCCCGGTTTCGGCAGTGATCGCGGCGGCGATGCGGTGGGCGGCATAGGGCACGAACCCGCCCGCGTGCGACAGGATGAAGCGGATGTTCGGGTAGCGTTGTGGGACACCTCGCAGCACGAGATTGGTTGCAGCGCGGGTGGTGTCGAGGAGGAAGTCGGCCGCGAAGGGCGGGATCCCCGCGACCTCGGGGCCCGGCAGATCCGAGGGGTGCACGAATGCCACGGCGGCCCGCTGATCGAGCTCGGCCATGACCGGTTCGAGGCGTGGATCGCCCAGATAGATTCCGTGCGAGTTCGCAAGCAGCACCACACCATCGGCGTTCAGCTCGTCGTATGCGTGGGCGATCTCCCGCACCGATCCCTCGACGTCGGGCAGCGGGACGGTGGCGAACAACCCGAACCGGTCCGGGTGCTCGCGCACCAGGTCGGCGCCGGTGTCGTTGACTCGCCGCGCCCACACGCGCGCAGGGCCGTCGTCGCCGAGATGGGTACCCGGTGTGGACAGCGACAGGATCGCGGTGGCGATGGAGTGTCGATCCATCAGTGCGAGTGCGGTTTCCGGGCTCCAGTCCGGTAGATCGCGCCCGCCCGGTGCGACGACGCCGTTCTCGCGCAACCAGTCTGCGTAGTCTCGGGGCACGATGTGCTGATGGACATCGATCCGGTCGGCGGTCATCGCATATCCAGGGCGATGTCGACGATCATGTCCTCCTGGCCGCCGATCAGTCCGCGGCGACCTGCTTCGGTCAGCAGCGTCCGGACGTCGACTCCGTATGTCGCGGAGGCCTTTTCGGCGTGGCGGAGGAAGCTGGAATACACGCCGGCGTAGCCGAGGGTCAGTGTCTCGCGATCGACCTGCACCGGGCACTGCATCAGTGGCCGGATCAGGTCGTCGGCGGCGTCGGTGAGCGCGTCGAGGTCTGCCGCGTGTTTCCAGCCGGACAGATCGGCGACGGCGACGAAGGCCTCCAGCGGTGTATTACCCGCTCCCGCACCCAAGCCTGCCAGCGAGGCATCCACGCGGGTCACGCCCTCCTCCACGGCGACGACGCTGTTCGCGACCGACAGAGAGAGGTTCTGATGAGCGTGGATACCGATCTCGGTGTGCTCGTCGAGCACCTCACGGTAGGCGCGCACCCGGTCGCGCACACCGTCCATGGTGAGCCGCCCACCGGAGTCGGTGACGTAAACACACTGTGCACCATAGGATTCCATAAGCTTGGCCTGCGCGGCGAGGCCGCCGGGTGTGTTCATGTGGCTCATCATCAGGAATCCGGACACATCCATGCCGAGGTCGCGCGCGTAGGCGATGTGCTGGGCGGCGATGTCGGCCTCGGTGCAATGGGTCGCCACCCGCACCGACCGCACGCCGAGATCGAAGGCGCGGCGCAGATCGTCGGTGGTCCCGATGCCCGGCAGCAGCAGGGTGGTGAGCCGCGCATGGGTCAGCGCCTCGGCGGCGGCCCCGAGCCATTCCCAGTCGGTGTGGCTGCCCGGGCCGTAGGTGAGGCTGCTGCCGTGCAGGCCGTCACCATGCGCGACCTCCACGGCATCGACCCCGGCCGCATCCAGCGCGGCCGCGACCGCCGCGACGGTGGCCGGGGTGATGCGGTGCCGCAGCGCGTGCATGCCGTCGCGCAGCGTCACGTCTTGCAGAAAGACTTCTGTCATCACACACTCTCCGAGGTGGTCGAGGCCGCAACCGGCAATGCCGCCGCGGCGAGGCGTTCGGCGACTCGCAGCGCCGCTGAGGTCATGATGTCGAGGTTTCCGGCGTAGGCGGGCAGATAGTGGGCCGCGCCCTCGACCTCGAGGAACACCGATACCTGGTGGGTGACGGCGGTGTCGCCGACCAGCGTGCGCAATGCGGCGTCCGGGGCCAAGGGGGTGATCTGGATGTCCTGCTTGAGCCGGTAGCCGGGCACGTAGGCCGCCACCTCGGCGACCATCGCGTGAATCGATTCCCGTACGGCCACATCGTGTTCCGAATCCGGATCATTGATCAGAGCCAGCACAGTATCGCGCATCATCAGCGGTGGCTCGGCCGGGTTGAGGATGATGATCGCCCGCGCGCCCGCCGCGCCACCGACCACCTCGATGGCGCGCGATGTGGTTTCGGTGAACTCGTCGATGTTCGCCCGTGTGCCGGGACCGGCGGACTTCGAGGCGATCGAGGCGACGATCTCGGCGTAAGGCACCTCGCTGATCCGGGAGATGGCGGCCACGATCGGAATCGTGGCCTGCCCGCCGCAGGTCACCATGTTCACGTTCGGTGCGTCCAAGTGCTGGTCGAGGTTGACCGCGGGCACCACGAACGGGCCGACCGCGGCGGGGGTCAAGTCGATCAGGCGCTTGCCGTAGGGCGCGAGCGCGGCCGCATTGGCCCGGTGTGCGCCGGCGGAGGTGGCGTCGAAGATGATGTCGATGTCGCCGAAGTGCGGCATGGCGATCAGGCCATCGACACCGTGTGCGGTGGTGGGCACACCCAGCCGGTCGGCGCGCGCGAGCCCGTCGGAGGCGGGATCGATACCCACCACGGCGGCCATCTCGAGAGTGCCGGACAGGCGCAGCACCTTGAACATCAGGTCGGTTCCGATATTTCCCGACCCGACGACGGCGACTTTGGTACGACTCATGATTGCTCCCACGTGAAGTCGACGGCACCGAGTGTCTGTGTGCCACTGAATATCTCGGACCGGACCAGGGCTCCTGGGCGCAACGCCGCCATAGGGCCGAGCGCGCCCGAGAGCACGATCTCACCGGCTCGCAGCGGCTGCCCGAGATCGCGGGCGGTACGAGCCAGCCACGCCAGAGCGTTGAGCGGATCACCCAGACAGGCCGAACCCGTTCCGGTGGAGACGATCTCGCCATCGACGGTCATGTTCATTGCGATCTCGCGCGGCTCGAACTCCTCGAGCGAGAGCCGCTCGGTGCCGAGCACGAACCACCCGCTGGACGCATTGTCGGCGACGGTGTCGGCGAAACTGATGTCCCAGTCTGCAATGCGACTGTCGACGATCTCCAAGGCTGCGGCCGCGTACTCCACCGCGCCGCGCACGCTGATGGCGTCCAGCTGCTCGAGGTCGAGATCGGCGCTCAGCACGAACGCCAGCTCGGCCTCCACCTTCGGTTGCAGCAATCGAGGACGTCGCGCGAGCGGCGCGTGCGCGACGTCCATGGTGTCGAACAGGACCCCGAAGTCGGGCTGGTTCACACCCAGTTGCTGCTGCACCGCCGGTGAGGTGAGCCCGATCTTGCGGCCCACGGCCCGCTCGCCCGCCGCGAGCCGTCTGCGGGTACCAAGGCTCTGCACTGCGTACGCCGACTCCAGATCCTCGGGTCCGATCAGATCGCGCACCGGTGGGACAGGGACTCCCAGGATAGTGGCACTGTCCAGACGCTGCGCAGCTGCCCGCACCCCCGTTGTCGTAGTCATCGAGCCTCCTCGTAGCGGTGGTTGGAAGGCTCCGCGATCGACGGGTTCGAGCCCGATGCCGTCGGTATCGAATCCGAGATCGCCAGGGCGGAATCTGCCGTGTCCGGACCGGATTCGGCAGGCTCGGCCGCCGTCCCCATGAGTTGCCGGAAGAGTTCTGCGATCAATGGCCCGCCACTGCCTGCCGTGGCGGTGCCGAAGACGAATCTGTCAGGGCGCAACAGCATCAGTCCCCCGGCGCGGACGCCGGCCTTGGTGAACCATCGCGACAGTGTGCCCGTGTGGTCCTCGATGTCGGCGAAATCCGCACCGCTGGTGCGCCCATCGCCCGGCGAGCCCTGCGGTCGTCCCCCGATCGGGTACACAGTGACGAACCGGGCGCCCAGCGCGCGCAAGACTGCCAGGTCCTCGCCGCTCAGCGCGGCGCGGGGATCAACGCCGTAGCCGAGGACCGAGAAACCCAAGCCGAGCACATCATCGAAGCGGCACAGACGGCCGTCGTAGGTCCGTACCTCCGGCTGCGGGGCCAGTGTGCCCTCCACCCCGCGCCATCCACGCCACCCGCGGCGGGGCAAACCCAGGTAAGCACCGTGACGGAATCGCGGACCCGGCTTCATCTTCGCCGCACGGATCCATCCGCCCAGACCGGGCACTCGCAACGCGGTGGTGAGCGCGATATCCCGAGCCCCGGCGACCAGCTTGTTGTCGATGGAGACCAGAGCCTTGTTGAACACCGACAGATCGATCATCGCCTTGGCGTGCGGGGCACGCTCGGATTGGTAGCTGTCCAGAATCCGGTGGTCGGCACCTTGTTTGATGATCGCCGTCAGCTTCCACGACAGGTTGTCCGCATCGCGGACACCGGCATTCATACCCTGCCCGATGAACTGGGGGGTCATGTGAGCGGCGTCGCCGGCGATCAGGATTCGGCCGACCCGCCAGCGCTCGGCGATCACGGCGTTGAAGGTGTAGACCAGCTTGCGCAGCACTTCGACCTCGTCCGGGTCGACATAGCGAGAAATGTGGCGGCGGACGGTGTCCGGGTCCTCCATCTCCTCCTTGGTCTGCGACTCGGTGAGCATGAACTCGAATCGGTGATGCCCGCCCGGTTGCGGACACGACACGATCGGCAACTCGGGGTCGCAGACGAAGTCGAAGTAGGGCAAATGCCGGAAGGCGTCCACGCCGTCTTTCGCCTTCAGGTCCACTACCAGCCAGCGTTCCGGGAAGCTGGTGCCGGTCATATCGATGCCGAGTTTCGTACGCACGACGCTGCGACCACCATCGCAGCCGACGAGGAACTTCGCATGCACTCGCTCGGCGGTGCGCGGGTCGGGTTCGGTGGCGCGCCTGCCGTAGTCGGTGCCCCGGCATTCGGCATGCTCGACGCTGACACCGTCGGTGTTCTGGTCGAACTCCACCACCTCACGCCCACGCCGCACGGTCACATGCGGGTAGCGCTCGAGGGCACGCTCGAGGGTGTTCTCCAGATACGGCTGGTAGAGGAAGTTGACCACCGGCCACCCCAGCCGCCGCTCGGTCTGATGGAACTGCACCAACACCGATCCATCACTTCGCACCCACTGCACGGTCGAATCGATGTTCATGTCCGCAGCGAGTTCCTCTGCCGCACCAGCGGTTTGAAAGACTCGCATGCCCTCGTCGTCGGTATAGACGGCGCGGGCCATCCCGTAGTATTCGGGCTCACGTTCCAGCACCAATACGCTCACCCCGCGCCGACCCAGCAGGTTGGCGAGGGTGAGGCCGGTGGGTCCGAGCCCGACGACCACGACGTCGTAGTCGACAGTGTTCATCTCGTCAGTCCTCCTGCCAGTTCGGGCACGGTGATCTCGGGGGTGGACGCGGTCCGTAGGGCCTGACGGAATTGCGCGAATTTGGCCAGCACTGTCTCTCCCACTGGGGTGTGGCCCCAGATGCTGATCCCCTGATAAGTGGTCGGCTCCCAGGTGGATTCGAGCTCGGGCCCGATCACGATCGGGTTCCAGCCGACCTCCAGCTCGAATCCCGAAGGGGTCACGCAGTAGAAGGACAGCTCACGGTCGTTGGTGTGCTGTCCCACCGACCACTGCATGCGGAATCCCAGATCGGTCACTCGCTGAAACGAGGCGAGCATGTCATCGAGGCTCGCGGACTGAATATTGATGTGCTGCACCCGAGTTCGGATAGGGTCGATCTTGATCCCGCGGATGTTGGCGATAGCGATCGAGTGATGCCGTTCGTTGACGCGCAGGAACCGGATCTTCATCTTCAGTCCGGAGACGTTCTCGTCGATGTAATCACTGAGCCGGGAGTCGAAGACCGTCTGATAGTAGCCGCGCATCGCCTCCGGTTCACGGGACACGATCGCCACGTGCCCCATCCCGGCCTCGCCGGTGACCCAGCCGGAGCTGAGCATCCGCAGCGGTTCCGGGGTGGTCACCGGGACCGTGAAAATCTCTTGCGCAATGCCTTTCGGCCCGGCGAAACGCCACAACCGCTCCACACCACGCAGCGCCGCTTCCTCCTGAGTGCCTTCGTCGATCGGCACGCCCCGGGCGGTGACCCGCGCGATGATGCGGTCGAAGGTCTCGTGATCATCGACCTGCCAACCCAGTGCCGTGACGTCCTCCGCGGGGCCGCGTCGGATGAGAAAGCGGCAGGACCGATCGTCGAGCCGGAAACGCAGCGTGTCCAGGTCGAGGCGTTCCACGTGCATGCCGATGGCGTCCGCGCCGAAGCGCTGCCAATCGGCCATCCAATGAGACTGCACGACAATGTATCCCAGATGCACCGCACCGAATACCGAGCCATCGTTACCGGGACGCAGGAATTGGCTCATGATCACGCCTCGAGAAACGCGGCGGCCAAGGTGTTGAACAGCTCCGCACGTTCCCACTGCACCCAGTGCCCGGTATTCGCGGCGAGGTACAGATCGCAGTTCGGCATCGCCTCCGCCAGCATCCGGCCGCCGTCGGGCCGGTTCACCTTGTCGTCGGCACCCCAGATCACCAGCGTGGGCTGGGCGACCTTCTTCAGGCGCGAGTCCCGGGTGAAGTCCATGCGCCACAAGGTGCGCAGCGCCAGCGGGCCGGACGGACGACGCAGCGGCGGATGAGCGATCACTTCGGGGTCGATGCTGGCCCGGAAGCGCTCCTCGATGAGTTCCACCGGCACCGCATCGCCGTCGAAAACCAGGAACTCACGGATGAACCGGGTGATCTTCTCGCGGCTCGGCCCGCTACCGGGATAGTAGTTCAACAGCTCTTGCAGGCCCGCGGTCGGCAGTGCACGCGTGGTGCCGACACCGCCGGGACCCATCAGGATCATCCTGCCGACCTTTTGCGGTCGATCGATCGCCAGCCGCAGGGCCGCAGCGCCACCGTAGGAGTTGCCGATCAGATGCGCGGAGGCGATCCCGAGTTCGTCCAGCAGTCCGCCGACCGCACGCCCGAGATAGCCGAATGGATCCGACTGATCGACCCACTTCTCCGACCGCCCGTAACCGGGCATGTCCGGAATGATCACCCGGAACCGCTGAGCCAGCGCCTCGACGTTGCGCGAGTAGTTCGACAACCCGGTCGCGCCCGGCCCACCTCCGTGCAACAAAACCACCACCGGACCGGATCCGGTCTCGCTGAAGAAGAGCTCACGCCCGCCGACCCGGACCGTCCGCCCGGTCCCGACACCCTTGTCGATGCTCGTCATCACTAACCTCCACGGCTCTATTGATGAAATCATCAGTTACGATCAACGTCCTGTCAAGTAGCAACTGATGAAAACGTCAAAATTCCCTCGACGGGCGGGGATGCATGGACCTCGTCGATCGCAGACGTCTTCATAATTTGACTGACGACGTCATACATGATGAAATAATCAAAAGATAACTTCATGCGCCGCTGACGTCGCTTCGAATTCACTGTCGAGCGCGCACGCGCATGAAGGGGGACACTGTGGGCAGTCCACCGAGCCGCCACCACCTCGCGGTCGACGATTCGTTCTGGACCTGGCTCGATTCACCGGAAACGCCGATGCATGTCGCGGCATTGGCGATCTTCGAATCCGACGCCGAGCCAGCCGACCTGGTCGCGCGGCGTATCGCGACCGCGTTCCGGAACCGCACCGACATGGAGGGGCGATTCAGAACCCTGATCAGAGCACGCCGTTTCCCACGGCGAGCCCGGCTGCACGCGGCGGGCACCGTCGAGATCGACTACCACCTGCTGGAGCACACATTGCCCGCTCCCGGCGGCGAAGACGAACTGGCACAGCTCATTTCCCACCTGCACTCGATGGCGCTCGACGAGCGTCGCCCGATGTGGGAGGTCCACGTGATCGCCGGCCTGCAGCACAACCGGTTCGCCGTGTACCTCAAGGTCCATCACGCATTGATCAACGGCGTCGACGCGGTACGCCTGCTCGCCCGATCCCTGGCCACCGACGCCGGGTCCCGAATTCCGGATCCGGTGTGGGCGTTGCGCAGGACAGCTCACCCCGGGCCCGACAGTGCCGACAACACGGCACGGCCCAGCCGGTTCCGAGTGCTGATCACATCTTTGCGGGCCGCCGCCCGCTTGTGGAGGGCTGGGCGCACTGATTCACCATTGGTCGGTCCGTTCCAGGCTCCGCGATCGCCCCTCAATTCCGGTGATGTCGCTCCGGATCGTCGCGTCTGCACCGCGTCGATCGAGTTGGACCGGGTCAAGCTGCTGTCGAAGCTGAGCCGCAGCACCGTCAATGACGTCGTGCTGGCAGTCTGCTCCGCCGCACTGCGCCGATATCTGCTCGACATCGGCGGATTGCCCGCAAGCCCGCTGGTGATCGGCTGCCCGACCTCGATCAAGGCATCGCCAGGATCGTCGAGGAGTTCGGTGGGCATCATGTTCGTCGACTCGGCCACCGACCAGTCCGATCCCGGCATCCGGCTGTCGGTCATTTCCCGCTCGACCACGGCCGCGAAAGCTCATCTGGCGACCCTGCCACACGAGGCCCTCGTGAGCCACTCGATCCTTGCCATGGCGCCGCACACGCTCCGGCAACTCATCCCCCGCGCGGTCGGGCGCTGCGCGCCGATGTTCAATATGATCATCTCGAACGTCCCAGGCCCGGACCGGCCCCGCTACCTCGCCGGAGCACGGATGGTCGCTCTGTATCCGCTGTCACTATTGTTCAGAGGCGAGGGACTCAACATCACCGCGGTGTCTTACGACGGGCGGATGCACCTGGGCTTCACCGCGGGCGGGCCCACGCTATCCCAGGTTCATCTCTTCACCCGCTATCTCGAGACCGCGATGGACGAACTCGAAAACCATTACGCCACTGTAATTCCCGATCTCGGCCGTCCCGCGTGAAAGCTACCCCGAGCCGGGACCGAGCGGCGGTGATGTCATCGATTGTGTATCACGGCGACCGACCGCTCGACCGTGTAGGCGTGCGCCGCGGTGAGCACGCGGGCCTGATCGCCGATGACGGCCGACACCCCCCGCGAGTCCATCAGCTCGACCAGGTGATCGCGACTGCTCGCACCGATCACCAGCGCACCGTGGTACTCGCGGGACGCCGGATTATCATGGGAGACACCGGGAGTCATGTGAGCGAGTGGAGTGTACGGAAGGAACGTGTACGTCCTGAGGTCGCGCGCGCCCGCCGCATCCAGGGCAGGGCCGAGCTCCGCGTGCACGAAGCGACGGAATGCGCGTCCGCTCACACCGCGGCGTCGCCGCAATAACACAGCGGTCCGGTGCAACTCGGCATCGTCATGACCAGCAGTCCACCACCGTCCACCATGCGGGCCGGTCAGGTGACCGAACACGCGCTGGAAAACGTTCTGCTCATCGAGGAAGACCCCCCGCATGTGCAACGGCGTGGTCAGGGCAGCGATGGCCAGACTGCGCAACCGCACCTCCGCGAATCCGTCCATTCGCCACGACGGCGCAACCAGGGTTCCCACTCGCGGCGTCGCCGGCCAATACCCGTGGTCGGTGGGCGAAAATTGGCGTTGGATGTACTCGAGGAGGTGCGGATGCTGCTTGACGATCTCAGCATGCGGGCCGGCCCAGTAGGCCGTGGCGACTTCGCGTGGCATGTCGTCACGCAACGACACCGGATACAGCGCCGAGCTCGTGCGAATGCAGTCCGTCATCGTCCACTCTCCTTGTCGGCGAGGGCCAGAACCCCGGCGAATTGTCTGCTGCGGGACAAAGCCTGCACCCTCAGTGTCGACCAGATCCCGCGCAGCATCTCGAGCGCTCGCCACCTCGCTGGAAACACCAGAGTATCGGTACGAGTCACCATGGCCGCGGCCATCGCTGTCCCGATGGACTGCGTGGTGACCTGGCGCTCGCGCAGACGGGGGACCATCTTCTCGTATTCGTGGGCGGCCTCACCGGTCCGGAACGTGCGATGCGGGACGCCGACGCCGGCGTTGACGACCACCGTGTCGTAACCCCCGAATCGGTCCTCGACCGCTGCCGAGGCCGTACAGAGCGAGCCCAGGTCCCGGACGTCGGCTGCAATGACGCGCCCGGCGAGATCTCCGTGCATTTCAGATGCTCCTAATGATGAATCAATCAGCTGTGACCCTAGCATCACATTACGCCTAGCTGATAACCTCATCACACTTGATCGAATGCAGCACAACCGGAAAGGGGTCCGAGATGGCCGCCGGCCTACTGAACGAACCTCTGGAGATCGGTACCATGCGCGTCGAAGGGCGTCTGTATAAGTCGGCGACCAGCGAAACCCGCGCCACCACAGACGGTTTCGTCACTGATGATCTACTGTCCTTCTACGAGCCGATGGCGGCGGCAAGAACGCCGATGATCGTCACCGGCAACCTCTACATCTCGCTTCAAGGCAAATCAGCGGGCAGGCAAGCGGGAATCGACCACAACGACAAGATCCCGGGCCTGCGCGAGTGGGTCGAGGTCGCCCACGCCGGGGGCAGCAAGCTGGTGGCTCAGCTCAATCACGGCGGACGGCAGATCGCGAAGCTCGCCCCGGGCGCGGATCGCATCGTCTCCGCATCCAACGTCCGCGAACCGTTGTACGGGACCAAGCCCTCACCGCTACGGATCGACGAAATCCCCGGTGTCGTCCAGAGTTTCGTCGCGGCCAGTGTCAGGGCGCGAGAGGCTGGCTTCGACGGCGTCCAGATCCACGCGGCCCACGGTTACCTGCTCAGCCAATTCCTCACCCCACATACCAATCGGCGCTCGGACGAATACGGCGGTCCCCTCGACGCACGCGCCCGCCTGCTACTCGAAGTCCTGCACGCCATGCGGGAACTACATGGCGACGACTACCCCATCCTCGTCAAGATGAACGGCACCGACGATCTGCCCCTGCGACGCGGCGCGACGACACCCGAACTGGTCCGAGTCGCACAGTGGCTGCAGGACGGCGGCGCTGACGCCATCGAGATCTCACGCGGCCACTACGAGTCGTGGCCCGGCATGGTCCAGGGCAACTACCGCGGCTTCCTGAAGGCGAGCGTCACCGCCGGAGCCGGCATGCAGTCCCCTCGAATCCGCAAGCTCGCGATCCGAGCTGCCGCCCCGCTGGTCGAACGAGTGGCTCGACACCTGCGTCCTCCCCAGGAGGGGTTCAACCTCTCCTACGCTCGCCGCTTCACCGAGGCGCTCGACATTCCCGTGATCGCGGTCGGCGGCTTCCACACCAAGGAGGCCATGGAGGCGGCCATCAGCAGTCGCAGCGCCGATGCCGTCTCGGCAGCCAGAGCCTTCATCGCCGATCCCTACCTATACCGCGCCGTCACCGGAGACCTGCTCGAACACCCTGTCTGCGGCTACTGCAACGGATGCATCGCCCGGTTCAGCGGATCACGAATCGACTGCTACAGCAACGACATTCGCGCACAACGCGAAACAATGCTGCGCATCGCGGGCACGAATTCCCACCAAGAACAAGGATGAGATATTGAACGAGAACACATTCCGGACCGCAAGCTCGAGGCGCGCGTTCATCGGCGGCGCGGCAGCGGCGGGACTCGCTGCCGTCCTGGCATCTCATCTGCCCATGGCGGCCGCTGACACCTCAACAGGCGGGCAGGTCAAACTGGTGTGCGTCCTCCGCCGTCGACTGGACATGACGCCCGACCAGTTCAACGACTACTGGCTCAATGTCCACGCACCCATCGCCATCAAGGCCCTCACAACCCTCGGCGCGACCCGCTACATCCAAAGTCACACGATAGACACAGCCCTCAACACCACCATCGCCGCGTCCCACAACACTGGCCCAGCCTACGACGGCATCACCGAAGTCTGGTTCCCCTCCGAACAAGAACTGATCGCTGCGATCGCCACCCCCGCCGGGATACAGGCCAACCAAACGCTGGCCGACAACGAGAAGGAGTTCGTCGACCTGCCCCGTTCTTCATACTTCATGACCAAGGAGTACGTAAAGATCGGCTAGCCACTGGAGCCACTCGACAACGAACGGGTTGCGGCGCTTCGCCGATCCCGAAGGCATTCACGATCAATCGACACCGAGCAAGTTCCTCGCCACCAGACCAAGAACACGAACTGTGTCGGGCTCTCGCCGCTCGTCGGCAGGGAGAGTTCCAGGACTGATTGAACCCGGCCTCCGCCACATCCTGCGATCAGAGGGGTAGCACCCAGCGCTCGCAATCCCAAGTGTTCCATCCGGTTTCACGAAACCGCTGGCAACCACACGTTCTGTGATCTACCGCCTGGAACACAGCGCACGCCGAAGCATCATGCTTCTCCGTGATGCCAAAGAAGATGCCGGAGACCTCGAGAAGAGTTGATGACGGCCCTGAACCTGCTGGTCAGGGCCGCCATCATAGCAGCGGGACAGGATTTGAACCTGCGAACCTTTGGTTATGAGCCCGACGCGGGCAGCCGACCGCGCCTTCCCGTCCCACCACATCCCGCCCGAGTACGGCCCACTCGTCCGCGCGGCCCGGCCCGGCGCGGCCCGGAAGCAACCGGAGTGGTCCCATCATCACTCTTGTCCCAGCAGCCCCAAAAGTCACAAGCACCCCGCTGGATTTGAAACAGGAAAACAGCGACATTTCCGCAGATGAGAGCGCTACAGGGACCGAAGCCAATTCGCAGACAGCGAATGGCCAGAACCCACAGAGTTCCCTGACCAGGGATTATAAGAATTGTGGTCGCAGCTCGTTTCGAACCAGCGACCTCTAGCGCGGGAGTCGGGGGAGGGTTGCACCTTGCGTAGCAAGCAGGCGACATTCTGCACGTTGGCACACTCTAGGCACACTGGCAGTCAGCAGCGGCTGTGTGCCAAAAATAAAAATCCCCTCCGACGCTGGTCGGAGGGGATTTTCGTTGTCGGGCTGACAGGATTTGAACCTGCGACCACTTGACCCCCAGAGAAGTGTTCACCACAAGTTGCGGGCCGGCCGGTCGCCCTATCGGGCGTAATAGCCGCTAGGACAAGAGCGTTGAATGTGTCCACCAATAAAGAGGCGCGGAACGCTGCCGCGCTTGTGATGGTTACACCGCAGATCATTGGACGCGGTCCGCAGTGACGCTCCGCCCTGAGAGATCAGCATGCGGCGACTCAGCCTAAGCTTGCCAGTCTGATACTTCAGCAACATCTTTCGAACAACTACGGAGGGCTGTCACGTGGCGAAGAAGGTCATCGTCGAACTGATCGACGACTTCGACGGCAAATCGAAAGCCGAGGAAACGGTCTCGTTCAGACTCGACGGCGTCGAGTACGAGATCGACCTGTCGAACAAGAACGCGCGCAAGCTCCGTGGCGTGTTCGAGCAGTGGACCGGCCCCGCTCGCAAGGTCGGCCGGATCTCCCGCGCAAGGACCAAAACCGGCACGCGTCCCACAGTGGACAAGCGACAGACCGGCGCCATTCGCGAATGGGCGAAGAACAACGGCTACAACGTCTCCAGCCGCGGCCGAATCCAAGCCGACATCATCGAGGCGTACAACAAGGCGAGTTAGGACCGGGCGAGATCGGCATCGGTTCGATGCCGGATCCGGTGCTGACGAGGCGAACACCGAAGACTCCGCGATGCCTCAGACGCCTCTCTCCGCGCCTCCCCCGAACCCATGTTGCCAACTGGTTGCTAGACATAAAAGTAGCCGGCGTGTCGCGAAACGACACGCCAACCGCCTTTTCGATCTCGACCTGTCTCGACCTGCGATGACGGAGTCCCGGGCGAGAGCAGATATTCAAGCTACTCAACCCGACACACTGAGCGTGCGGGATCGAGCATGCAGAACGCAGATGCGTGCGCGTACGGTCATCGAAGACGGAAGGGCCGCTGCTGACACTCCCGCCGCCCGATGTTCTACCGCACCTCATGTCACGCCGCGCCGCCTCTCCGCAACGCCCGAGTACCCCGTAGGGGTATATGCGCCATCCCGTCATTCTCCCGCGACTCAATGGGACGCGACGAGAACCTACAGGTCACAAGGGGGATGAGGACCAGGCCGAATCAGGCCCACTCAGACACAGAAACCGCCTTCCACCAGGCACTTCTTTCCAACTCGCCGAGCATGAAGCTGATTATCGGGCGTAGCTTGTAGATCGGGTGGTGAGAGGCGGTTTTCGGGGTCAGGACGTCGCCCTGTCCCGTCTGCGTCCCGTCTCTCACAGTCTTGACCGAGGCTCCCTTCGCGATCAGCGCGGAGGCGTAGAAGTGCCGCAAGTCGTGCCACGTGAACCCGCGCGGCACGCCAGCCTCGACACCGATTTCGCGGAACCGTTGCCGCACGGCGGCCTGGTATCGGAACACCCACAACGCCGCCGCCGACAACGCCCACCCCCAGGACCCCGCGACCATCGATCCCGTCTCGCAGATCATCAACGGCGGTTCCAATGGGAAAGACGTCCGGCGTGATCACTTCATCCAGGCGTAGCGAGTGGCCGGCCCCTCACTGTGGCGCAACCGAGGCGTCACCGGACACGTGCAGCGCCAGCTCGGCCGCCACCGTTTCGCCGATCGCCGCACGCCGGGCCGACCGCCGGGCAGCGTCGCGCTCCGTGGCGGTGGCCAGGCGATCCAGGGTCGGCAACGCATGCCAGCTGTAACACAGCGAGAGAATCGTCAGAAGTAGTTCTCTCGCAGCGGATTCCGAAAGCTGCGGCACCGCGTCGCGAACACCGCGAATCTTGCCCAGCATGCTCTCGCGCCGCTCGGATTCGGCAACCGGTACCCCCAATTCCAGACTCTCCCAGAACAGCAGGCGCGCCAATGCGGGCTTGTCGCAGAGGTGATCGAAGAACCGCTCGGCATAGCCGATCACCGCAGCGGTTCCCTCTCCTTCGACCTGGACCGCCTCGCCGAGTTCCCCGATTTCCCGGGCGATCACGATGGCGAAGAGCTGATCCTTGGTGCCGAAATACTTGTAGATGCGCTCCTTGTTGACACCCGCCGCGGCCGCGATGCGGTCGACGCGCGCACCCGCCAGCCCGCGCTCACCGAACTCCGCCACCGCGGCGTCCAGCAGTAACCGTCGAGTGCGTTCGGTGTCCCAGGCCATGCGGGCCAGACTAGCAAATTCTCCAACTAAACAGTTGCGGAATTCGTTCCGGAGGTGTCTACTACATCTGCAACCATCTAGTTGGAGTCTTGAGGAGTCACTGTGCCCACCACTCTTCCCGCCCCATCCGTGCACGTCCGCGCCGCCGTCACCTGGCTCGCGATCTTCCCTATGGTCGCCCTCGGAATGACCGCGATGGCGCCGTTCACGGTCGGCTGGCATCCCGCGCTGCGCGCACTTGTTCTGACCGCGTTCGTAGTCCCCGCCGCGGTGTACGTCGTCGTCCCCCGTCTACTCGGCGTCCTCGCCCGGCATGTTCACCGGTGACACAGGCTGTGGCGGGTCGGGACGGAGCGTCAGCGGAAGAGGCGGAAGAACCCGCGCACCTGCTCGACCAGCGACTGCGGCTGTTCCAGCGCGGCGAAGTGGCCACCTCGCGGCAGTTCCTCGAACCAGCGCAGGTCGGTGAACCGCAGCTCGGCCTCCCGCCGCGACGGGCGGGTTATATCGCGCGGGTAGACCGACAACCCGGACGGCGCGGTGACCTTGTCGCGGAAGCTGGTGAAGCTCTCCCAATACAGGCGGGCCGACGACGTGGCCGACGCGGTGAACCAGTAGACCGAGATCTCATCGAGAATCTGCTGCCGCGACAACGCATCCTCGGGATGACCATTGTTGTCCGTCCATGCCCAGAACTTCTCGGCGATCCACGTGGCCTGGCCCGCCGGGGAGTCGGTGAGACCATAGCCGAGCGTCTGCGGCCGGGTCGCCTGGATCGCCGAGTACCCCCGGCCGGTGCGCTGGAACTCCTTGGCGGACTTCAGGTTCGCCAGCTCCGCGGGCGTCGGGTCGTCGAACGTGCCCGCCGCCACCGATCCCATGTTCAGGTGCACGCCGGCGACCCGCCCGGGCGCCACCTCGCCCAGCGCGCCGGACACCGCCGAACCCCAGTCACCGCCCTGCGCGCCGTACCGCTCGTAACCCAGCGACACCATCAACGTGTCCCAGGCCCGCGCGCTGCGATCGACGCCCCACCCCGTCGTCGACGGCTTGTCACTCCAGCCGTACCCGGGCAACGACGGCGCGACGACGTGAAACGCGTCCGACCGGTCCCCACCGTGCGCGCACGGGTCGGTCAGCGGGCCCAGCACCTCCAGGAACTCGAGCACCGAACCCGGCCACCCGTGCGTGAGCACCAGCGGGAACGCATCCGGCTCCGGCGAGCGAACATGCAAGAAGTGAATGCCCAGCCCGTCGATCGTGTCGCGATACTGCGGGAAGACGTTCAGCCGCTCGGCGAACCCGAAGTCGTAGTCCTCGGCCCAGCTGCGGCACAACTCCTGCGCATAAGCCAGCGGCACCCCCTGCGACCAGTCGTCCACCGGCTCGGGCTCGGGCCACCGCGTCCTCCGCAACCGTTCACGCAGATCCGCGATCTCGGCTTCGGTGACGCTGACTTCGAACGGCTCGGCGACCACTGGGGCTCCCTTCCTCGGCAACACTTGTCGGGATCAGATGTACACCTCGGCCTCCGACATACGACCGCGCCGACTCCTTTGCCGAGCCGGCGCGCTCTCGGTCTCCATCGGCGGTGCCGGTCGGGGCGTCCGGCTGATCGGCGAGCCACGCCACCTAGCGTGTGGTGTAGGCGCCGCCGTTGAGGTGAATGGTCTGGCCGGTGATGTGGCGGGCACGGGGAGACGCCAGAAATTCGACGAGATCAGCCACGTCGCCCGGACGTCCTGGACGTTTGTCGTGTGTCGCCGCGATCAGCTGCGCACGGCGTTCGGCGGTCAGTTTGCCCTGGAAGAAATCGGTGTCCTCGATGTAGCCGGGAGAGACCACGTTCACCGTAATTCCCTTCGGCGCCAGCTCGGCCGACAGGCCCGCAGACCAGGCCGCCAGGGCGGCCTTTGCCGCGCCATAGGAAGTCGAAGCGTACTCGGCTCCGATCGAGCCGACATTGATCAGCGCGCCTCCGGGACGGAGCCGGTCACGCAGGGCCGAGGTGGTCAGCACCGCGGTCAGCAGATTCGCAGACAGATTGGCATTCCATTGTGCAGCAACGTCTTTCAAGGACTCCGGCACGGGCCCGATGAGATCGGTGTTGCCGCCGGCCATGTTGACCAGCACGTCCACGGCATCACCGAGTCGCGCGGCGAATGCCTCGACACTCGCGGGCTCGCTCGCGTCGCACTCGATCCCGTCGACACCCAGCTCGGCGGCCGTTTGCCGAACCCGGTCCGAGCGACCGGTGACCACCACGCGCTCTCCGGATTCGCAGAAGCGCTGAGCCACCTGCCGTCCCAGCCCCCGCCTGCCGCCCGTGATCACGATGGTTCTGGCCATCAGCATCCTCCTTCACTATATTTAGCGCTAAATATACCTTACGAGAGAAAAGGATGCCGGGCACGATGATCGACACCGTACCGACGGCGGACCAGATCGCGACCGCCTGGCAACGCGAATTACCGGGCGCCCGAACCGAATCCATCGAGGTCATCACCCCACTGTGGCGAGTAGCCGAGATGCTCAGCGATGAGAGGCGGCGCACCCTTGCCCGGCTCGATATCGACGAGTCCACTCTCGATCTACTCAGCACGCTGCGGCGTGCCGGCGCGCCCTACCAACTGACCACACGCCAGATCACCGCGCGCAGTCTGGTGACCGCCGGTGCCATTTCGCAGCGACTGGCCCGCGCCGAGACCGCAGGCCTCATCACCCGCGCCCCCACCACCACGTCTCGCCGCGGCGTCCTCGTCACCCTGACTCCCCAGGGGCACACGCTGATCGAGCGGACGGTCCGCGAATTGCTCGACTACGAAACCTCGATCACCGAACGCCTCACCGTTGACCAGCGAACCGCGCTCACCGACGCGCTGCGCTGCCTGGCAGCGGCAGTGCGCCCAGACCACCGAATCTAGCGCCTCGCCGTGTTGTCGCTGCCCGGAAAACGATGCGCCGACCGGACCGGCGCACCGCTCGACAGCAGAGCCCGCCGAGAAAGCGGGGAAACCTCACTCAGCGCGACAGCTGAACGATGCGTTCGACTTGGCTCGCCCGCACACCGGCGAGCAGACTGCACATCGCGGCTTCCTCAGTGGATGACGTGCTCAGTGCGCGGTCCATCCACCGTCGACCGGCAGTACCGCACCGGTGAGATAGGAGGCTGCCGGACTGGCGAGCAGGACTGCCGCACCGACGAGTTCCTCCGGGTCGGCCCACCTGCGCATCGGGACTTGGTGGTCGAGAAATTCTCGGACGTAGGGATCGTCGTCGATGTTGTCGTTCAACGCTGTGCGGAACGGGCCGGGTGCCAATGCGTTGACGCAGATTCCGGTACCCGCCAGCTCAGCGGCGAGGCTACGGGTGAGCTGGACCACCGCACCCTTGCTCGCCGCGTAGCCCGCACGGCCTGCGGCTCCGACCAGGCCCAGGGCACTGGCGAGAGTGACGATGCGACCGTAGCCGGCTTGTCGCATCGTCGGCACGACCGCCTGGCAGGCCAGAAATGTGCCGACGACGTTGACATCGAGACAGTCGCGCAAGGTACCGGCGTCGAGCGTGTCGAGGTCGCCGCGGGCCTGGATACCTGCGCTGGTGACGAGCACGTCCAGGCGCCCGTGACTGTCGAGTATGGTCCGGACGACGTCGTGAACGGCATCCTCGTCGGTCACGTCACAGGACGCACCCTCGGCGATTTTGCCAGTGCGAGTGGATATTTCGGTTGCGGCCCGTTCGCTTGCTTCGCGTCGCCGCCCCGCGACGATTACCGCGGCCCCGGCGGCGGCCAATCCCGTCGCGATGGCGCGCCCCAGTCCGGACGAGCCGCCGGTGACCAGCGCCACCTGGCCGGTCAAGTCGGCCCCAGGTCCGACTGTCGGTTCGGCGCCAGCCTGCGGTGAAGTGAGTTTCCGGGTCATGACCGCTTCCCTCGAATACGAATCCCGCCTCGTCGTTCCGTAAACGGAACGCCGGAATGGAACAGTACTGCGAGCCCTCGAGATGCCCGGTATTTCTGCCCAGAGCAGATCAGGAAGGAAGGCTCCGTCGACTCTCGATAGGGTGCCGGGCAACAGGTGCAGCGGGTAATCCTCACCCATGCCCACGACGACCACATCGGTTCGGCGGCCGACCTCGCGGAGCGGGAAGTCGAAATCTGGGCGCACCATGCCGACGCCGACATCGTGCGGGGCGAACGTCCACAGCCGGCTCCGGTCCTGCGCGAGTGGGAACGCCCGATCGCCGAGGCTCTCGAACCGGGTACACCCCCGCGCCCGGCCCCGGTACACCGCGAGCTACGCGGTGGCGAAGTGTTCGGGAGCAGCGCCTACAGCGGCGTGATCGCGCGGACGACGAGCATGCGCTGCGGGCTCGGGCAGATCAGGTTGCCCCAGGGCAGCCACGAGCGTGACCGGAGCGGGCTCGGGCGCCTGCGGACCCTCGTCCCGCACGGCGGGCTCGCCCACCGGGTCATCGCTGGGGCCGTTGGCTTGCGAGACGCCCGGGAAACCTTGCAGGACACACCGTGCCCCGAACCATCCGAGCCTCTCTTCACGCCATTCGACTTCGTCATCTGCAACCGGCCGGCGACTGTTCGCGGGCTCGTGACCACAGGACCAGGCCCCGACCGATGTCGAGGAGTTCGCGTCGCCCAGCGGCACGGATCGGTCCGCATGGAATTTTTCTGCCGGAGAGAGCCGGCCAACGTGGGCCAGCGGCTGGGAACTTGCGGGTATAGCCGGATTCGCGCCGGTCCAGTACCGTCTCGGCGAGGCCGGGAACCGACGTGGAAACCGAACACCACGGCGGCCCGCCGCGCAGTCCAGCAGCGCCTGGGCCACAGGAATACGCTGTGCCGCACAGGCTTTCGTCGTCCAGGCAGGTCCGTCCTGCGACGAGGCCTGCCTGCACCGGAAAGCGCGAGAAGGCGAAGCCGAGGCAGGGTATGTCTGTTTCGGGCCGCCCGGCCCTCGGGGCAACGCAACTACGGAAAGGGCTGGCCGAGAATGGCGCGCAGCAACAACCCACTCGCGGCAGCGCCATGGGGATCGCGACTACTGGGACACGAGGACGAAGCGGCAGGAACTCGGCGGCTTCGGGTGCAATTGCTGTTGACGGTACCGATCGTGCTGGCCAACCTTGCCGGTGTCTTCGTGTCGATCACGTTGATCGGTTTCGTACTCCCCGGGCCTTCCGTCTTCGCTGCGAAGATCGTTCTGGTCGATGCCGTCGCCGCCCCGGTATACGCCGTGGTCGCACTGCTGATCGGCGTGTGGTGGGGCACTGTGCGTGGTTTGCGCGCGCTGGGCTGGGCCATCGACCCGGACGTGGTGCCCACCGAGCGGCAACAGGCCGCCGCCGCCGCGGTGCCGTGGCGACTGGTGCGGATCCAGGCGGTGCTGTGGTTCGGCGGAGTGGTCCTGCTCACGCTGCTCGCCGGACTCGCCGAGCCCGGGCTGATCGCCAAGGTCGCGTTCGGGATCACGTTCAGCGCAGTCGTGGTGTGCGCGAGTACCTATCTGATCATCGAATTCGCCCTGCGGCCGGTGACCTCGCGGGTGCTTTCGGCGCGAAAGTCGCGCCCCCGCAGTGGAATCGGCGTGTTCGGGCGATCGTTGTTGATGTGGCTGGTCGGATCGGGTCTGCCGGTGGCGGGACTGATGGTGCTCGCGGTGCTGGCGCTGTGCGCCGACTATGTGAGCACGGCCCGGCTGGCGGTATGCGTGCTATCGCTGGGCGGTGCGACCCTGCTGATCGGATCGCTGCTGATGACGCAGACACTGGCCGCCACCGTCGCCCCGATCAATGGTGTGCGCCGGGCGATGCGCGAGGTGGAGAAGGGCGATCTCGATCTGGAACTCGCCGTCTACGACGGCACCGAACTGGGCGAACTGCAGAGCGGTTTCAACAATATGGTCGGCGGTTTGCGCGAACGCGAGGAGATCCGGGACCTGTTCGGCAGGCATGTCGGGCGCGAGGTCGCCGACGCCGCACTGACGGGGAAGGCGGTGCTCGGCGGCGTCGAAGTCGAGGCGGCCGCACTGTTCATCGATATCGTCGGATCCACCACCATGGCCGCGTCCCTGCCCGCGCCCGAGATGGTCGCGATTCTCAATCGCTTCTTCGGTGTGGTGGTGGACGAGGTGGAACGCCACGGCGGCTTGCTCAACAAGTTCGAGGGGGACGCCGCGCTGGCCGTATTCGGCACGCCTGCCACGCTTCCCGACGCAGCGGGTGCCGCGTTGGCGTGCGGTCGCGCGATCCGCGCCCGGCTCGATACCGACGCCGCGGATTTCGTCGCCGCGATCGGCATCGCCGAGGGCCGGGTCGTCGCAGGCAATGTCGGCGCTCGGCAGCGCTACGAATTCACGGTGATCGGCGACGCCGTCAATGAAGCCGCCCGGCTGTGTGAACTGGCAAAACAGGATTCCTTGCTCCTCACCTCGGATAAGACGGTTGTCGCGGCCGCCGCCACCGAAGCCGAACATTGGCAGCTCGGTGAATCGGTGACCCTGCGAGGCCGGCTCACCCCGACGCGCCTTGCCCGCCCAGTCCAGCCATCAGCACTGGCACCCACAACCGAGTGAGGTCTCCCCGGGCCGGCGAGTGCATCAGCCGCCGCAGAGCGCGCGGGCAAGCAACTGGCCGGCCGGTCTCACGACAGCGAGGCCGCCAGCTCGGCATGCAGATCCAGCAGATCCGGGATTTGTTCGGCGGGCCGACGGCCGAATCCGCATTCGGTGGCGATACCGAATCCGTCGACGATTTCCCGGGCAGCGGCGATGCGGCGCAGGGCCCCGTCGCGGCCGTCGGTGGCGTGCACCAGTCCGAGGTACAGCCGGGTTCGCGGCGGCAGGGAAAGCCCGGCCAGCGGTGCGAAATACTCGCGGTCGGTGCGCGAGCGCGGAACCGGCATATGCACCCAGTCGACCCGGCGCGGCAGCGCCGCGACCACGCCGGACAGCACCGTCACCATGCGACCGGTGTCGGTGGGCTCGGCGAAGTGCCGATGCCCGAAATCGCCGTAGCACAAGTGATATCCGAGTTCGATGTCCGTGGGCACGGCCGCGCCGAGGCGCACGAGCCGGGCGACGATCTCACTCAGCCGGGTGTCGTCGTCGGCGCCGAACCAGCACGGGAACACCCCCTCGAAGATCGCGAACTCGACCGGGCAATCCCACTGCACCGCGAGATCGGTGTGCGGGATCTCCGCGGCGATGCGGCCGAGTTCGGCGAGCAGCGCCGCCTCGTAGCGCTGTTCGAGGATGTCCTGCGGATCGCCGACGAAAGCGCCCACCACCGAGATCGGGGTGGGCAGGCAGACCTGGAACCGCACCCCGGCATCGATGTCGCCGCGTTCGCGCAGCTTGCGGAATACATCCCAGGACTCGAGCGCTGCCTGTGCGTAACCCAGCTCACCGAAATCGATCGATGCGGGATCCACGCCGGGTTTGGGCCGCACCCGCTCACTGGGCCCGTATTCCGGGCTCGGCGGCGGCGCCGTCTCCAGATCCGGATGCGCGCCCATGCGCGGCAACTGCCAGACCGTGAAGTTGTCCCGCTCGCCGGTCTCACCGTCGGGTATGCGGCTGAGCCACGGTCCCAGCCGCCGTGCGGCCGCACCGAATACGGCCTCCGCATCCGGTAGCGGCACACTGCCACACAGATGAACATCGCCTCGGGTCATCGCGAACTCCTCATATCCCGGCCGCTGGAGTCCGGGTGCGGGATTCGGGGACGCAGCGGCGCACTCGATCGACGCGACGAGAGTAGATCCAGCAGCCGCCCGCGCGATTCCCACGCGCGAGAATGCGCGGCGTCGGTGCTGCGAAACGATCGCCACCCCGAAACCGGACTGCCGGCAATGGATCCTGCCCAGTCGCCTACTCAGGCTTGCTGACGTTCACAGCCAATCGATCCTGAAGCTCGGCGTGCCGAAACTGGTAAATAGGTCCCACTGTGCGTAAGACGCCTCGCTCCCGTGCGTCCTCCAGAAACCGCATGAGCCGCACCGGGATTCGGTGCCGCAGGGCCAGCTCGATCTGGAAACAGAAGGTTGGCCACGACGCGGTCATTGCGGGGGGCAAAGCGAGCGTCGCGGCAAGTCCACCGAGGAGCCCGACCGCGAGCACGGCAGGCAACCCCAGATCGAACCGCATGCCGAAGCACAGTCCTGCCGTCAGCGCGCCGAACCCGCATATGACCCCGAATCCGAGGCCCGCCATGGCGTCCTGCCTCCACGAGGTAATCGGGTCGCGCGAGCGGCTGTCGTCGCGGTCCGATGCGAACAACGAACTGCCGGTCCCGATCGTAAGCCAGAGCAACACCCCGAGTACGAGCCACCACACGAGCGCGGGCTCGAGGTGGTTGATAAAAACGAGTGCGAATCCGATTCCGAGCCCGAGCGGGAGCGCGATCAACAATCCGGTGGCCGTGACTGGTGCCAGCCACCAGCGAGCAACGACTCGCCTGGGTGTGATCTCACTCTCGCGATTGGTCAAAAACACGGACACAAGCCCGATGGCGAGCCCAACCGGCAGTCCGGACCAAATCTCTCTCCCATCCGCGATCCGGTACGAAAGACCGAACAGGAAGCTGATGGGGATCGCGGTCACGAACCAGACGATCATTGCACGTGCAAACAGAGCGATCCCATGGTCGGTCCATTGCCGGATGGTCCACCACGCCAGGTCACGACTTCCGTTCTGCTTCAGGCGGTCGGCGATGTAGCCGAGCGTCCGTTCCGCGGTCTGGACGGAGTATCGAGGCTTCGGGTTGCCCAGTTCCGGGGTGTATGCGGCGATGAGCACCCGGTCGAGCAGGTGGCTTTCGATCCGCTTGGGCGTCGAAAAGCGCTTGCGGTCGAGGAGTTCGTCGACCTCTCCGATCTGTGGGTAGGTGTCGCGGAGCAGTGTGACGGTGAGTGGTCTGGTCAGCGCTCGGGCGAGGGGGCTCCGTGGATCGTCGTTGAGCTTTTCGGCGACGGCCTGCCAATTCGGTGGCGGCGGGGAGACAACGTGGCGCAGTAGATAGTCGGCGGCGTCGGCGGGTTTCAACGATCGGAGCTCGATGACGGCAGCACCCAACAGCGGCTCGTGCTGTACGGCAGCGCGGAACTCCGCGCGCCGGCTGAGCAATACCAGACGGAAATCGGCCTTGTTCAGCGCCTGCAGCGCGATCGGACGCAGCTGCTCAGGCATTTCATCGAGACCATCGAGGAACACCGCGATTCGGCGCTCCTGGACCAGCCTCTTCGCTTCGTCTCTCCGGAGCGGGAAGGTCTCGGCGAGTTTGTGGATAAGCCATTCGTTGACCGGTGTGGCCCCCGGGTCCCAGTTGTGCAAGGTGAACATCACCGGCACCGGAATCCCAGAGTGACTCTGCTCGCGGAACTTCAGGGCGTCGAGTAGCAGTAGAATCGCGGCGGCGCTCTTGCCCGTACCCGCATCCCCAGTGATCACCAGTCGGCCGGAGGGCAGCCCGCCGTAGACGTCATACAGGGTGCTACGGTCACCCTCCTGCAAGGTAGCGCTGGTGATGAGGGAAAGGCCCGGTAGAGGGTCGAACCGCGGCCGCCCACCCCGTGTCGACGTTGCTGCAGCCACAGGCACGGCAACAGAGAGCGCCGTTTGATGCCACCTGATCGGCAACGGCTCGACCAACAGATCACGATCGTGCGCCTCCTTGGTCCATCGTTCGCGCACGAGGGCGGCCAATCGGTCAGCGAGGCGGTCCAGAGGCTCGGCAGTCCTTGACCAGAACGTCTTCACCACCCACACGACGAGTGAGCAGACTGCCACCACCACCGCCACGACGAACTGCCCGTATCCACTGGCGGTACTTTTCTCAGTCGGCGCGAGCAGCGTCACCCACAGGATCCACCAGACCGCCCCCAATGTGATCACGCCTGTGAATGCCGATATCAACTGACGCACGGACGTATACACTACTCGCCGTACCCACCGCACGAAGACCGAACTCGTTGTCGCGGTTGACAAGTGGATGAACTTCTACACACCGCTATCCGGCGGCATTCCGCGATCGGAGCCAAAGATTCGGAAGGACCGGTTCGGCATGCCGTTGCGATCCGCCTGTCGGTAGGCACCGTCTGTCGAGTATCACGTCCGTCGCCAATGTCGGCACCCTGGGTGTGGCGGAATCAGTTCGGTCCAGAATTCGTGGCGTACCGCGTCCCAATCGGTATCGATACCGACCCACCGGAGTAACTCTGCGCTCGCCGGCACTGTGCTCACGTGCGGTAAGTGTGGGCAACCAATGCCGAACGCAGGTGCCACAGCCCGCTCGCCTGGGTGGAATCGAACCCCGTGAGCTGCCCGATCCGCTTGAGCCGGTAGTCCACGGTGTTGATGTGCACGTTCAGTAGCCGCGCAGTGCGTTGGCGGTTCAGGTTGTGCGCGATATGCACCTGCAATGTCTCCAGCAGTTCCGGATGCTCGTCCAGCGGATCGAGCAGCGACCCGAGATGGTCGCGCCCCGGGCCGGGGCGGGTGAGCTGGTATTCCAGAGCCAGATCGTCGAAGTGATACAGGCCCGGCACCGATCCCAGCCGAGACACGACGTCGAGCAGTTCGTGGGCTTGATCCGCGGCCGTGGGCAGGGTGTCGGTAGAGGCGGTGACCATGGTGGCGGTGATCGGCACGCGCGCCGCCCGCGACAGATTCCCGATGAGTTCTTCCAGGGCCCCTTTGGTGACGCGATCGGCGGGGATGAGCACGGTGCCGCCGTCGATCGACAGCAATGACAGCACGGTGTCGCCGCAGCGGGTGGCCAGTTCTGCCTGCAGGCGCCGGAGTTTGCGGCGGGCAACGACTTTCGCGTTCAGCGTCGGGTTGGATTCGTCGGGGTGGGACGGAATGGCAAGGGCCAATACGCGATAGCGGCCGGCGATGTCGATGCCACACTCGCGGGCCATCGTGGAGGTGGGGTGCCCGCCGAGCAGTGCCGAAGTGAGCGTGTGCACCGCGGTGTGGTGCTCCGACACGACTGCGCGCAATTCGCGTACATAGGCCACCGAGACCGCCGTGGTCATCGTGTCGAGCATCTCGACGACGAGTTTGGCGGCATCGAGAATGCTCTGATAGTCGGCCGTGCTGAGCGTCGGATCGGTATCGGCCGAGCCGGAGGCACGTTGCTTGGCCAAGGCGGTGGACACCACCAGGTCGAAGCCGATCTTGAAGCCTTCGTGAATGGCGTGGTGAATGGTCCCAATGGGCACACCTTCGCGAGCCCATTGAGCCGCGGCGTCCTTCAGTTGCCCGGTCTTTTCCGCAATGTTGCTGCCGTCCAGCATGCTGACTGCCAGCTCCAGGCACACGCGGGTGATGATGGTGATGTCGCCATGGATTGCGTCACCTGGCAAGGTGCCACAGGGCGCGACGGTTTCGACGAAGTGGCTGACCATCTGCCGCGACAGGGCCCGCACGTCTTTCAGCGGCGACGATACGGGTCGACCGGATACGGTGAGGCCTTGCTGGTATGGAGAGGTGACAGGCATGATCGAACTTCCTTCCCTCCCCGGTTAGCTGGGCTATTTCACCAGCGTAACCAGGGCACGATTCGTGAGGAAGTACTACTCCGGGTAACGTGATCTTTGGTATCAGCGGCCGTCAGGCGATAGTGGTAGACCACAATGACGGTCGGCTGAGCTGCGATCGATATGCCGAGATGCCGGCGAACCACACCCTCTCGGGTGGGCGCACGTCCGAAGGTGGGGGTCGCCCGAGCGTGACTGAGCTCCTCTACGCCACGCACCGCTCCCACCGCGCAGGGATCTTCGGCGTCCAGGCGGGATGGAGTCGGGTCGAGTTCGGCGAAGAATCCACAACCTCAGCCAACCCACTGTTTGACGGGCAATTTTCCGGTAAACTTCGAGTTCCTCACATTCCGGAGCTGGAGGACAGAATTCCACCAGCGTGGCCGTCACGCTGGTCGACGAAGCGGAGAATCAGCGTCAGGACTCGTTTCAAACACCCGTTCAACCGAACTTCGTAGCATTACAGGCCACACTCGGAGAATCAGGAACAGTCTCACTCAGGTTATCCGAACTGTCGGCAGGCAACGATGCGGCGAAATCGGCGAGCGCGCATGCCTCGACAGGCAATAATCCGGGAGGTGGCCGTGACGTCCATGGTGTCGAGTGAGCCACGTGATCCATTGCACGGCAACAGTATTCGTCCATTCACCGTCGGCGTCGAAGAGGAGTTCGTTCTTGTCGATCCGGCCACCGGCCTCCCCTCGCTGAACAACACCGCCGTCGCGGCACGCGCCCCGGATGCCGAACTGCAACTGGAGCTATCCCAGTGCCAGATCGAGACCTGCACACCGGTCTGCGCGAACATTCCGGAGTTGCACCGCGAAGTTCGACGGGCGCGACTCTCGGTCACGCAGGCCGCGACATGCGCAGGATCGCTGCCACTGGCGGTGGGGGTGCCGATCTGGAGACCGCCGCCCGGGTCCATGACCGACACTCCCAGATACCGACGCATGGCGGCGCATTTCGGCGAACTGGCCGAGCAAGTGATCTGCGGTTGCCACGTCCACGTCTGCGTGCCCAACCGCGACGTCGCGGTGCAGGTCAGCAATCACCTGCGCCCTTGGCTGCCGACCCTGTTGGCGCTGACGGCGAATTCCCCGATCACAAGTGGTATCGACACCGGCTACGCCAGCTGGCGCCACCTACTGTGGGCGCGATGGCCCAGCGCCGGGCCGCCCCCGTACCTGCGGTCCGCCGCCGAATACGACGACACGGTCACCAAGCTCGTCGAGGACGGGCACATCCTCGACGCAGCGATGGTCTATTGGGATGTGCGATTGTCCTCGCATCTGCCCACGATCGAGATCCGCATCAGCGACGTTCCGGCCACGGTCGAGGAAACGGCACTTCTGGCGAGTCTCGTCCGGGCACTGGTCATCACCTCTGTGGCGGCAGTGGACAGCGGACGGACATCGGACCCTGTCGACCTGGCATATCTGCGGGCGGCATGCCGGCGCGCGGCCCACGACGGCCTGTCCGGTCCGCAGTTCCGCAGAGCTACACGACATTCCGTGCCCAAGCCCGCTTCCATCGCACATCTGCTCTCCCATATCCGCCCCGCTCTCGAACAGTCCGGCGACTACGAATTCACGCGCGGCGCGTTGGCAACAGTTCTGCGGAACGGCAACGGCGCTGTCCGACAACGCGAAGCATTGCGCATCGGAGGCCCCACTCAGGTCTTGAAACAGATGGCGCGATCGACCACCGAAGGATGCGCCGCCACCGAAGACCGTCAGCCGGCGTGACGAACCAGACGCCCATCGGCGCTCGTGCCGACCTCAGACGGGTGAGACCGGCACGAAGGGCCAGATCGCGTCGGCACCGGATCCCACCACCGCAGCACAGGATTCGGGCACCTCGTTCCACGCCCCCTCGAGATCGCGCAGCGGCTCCGACACCACGAAGCGGGTCTCACCGCCCAATTCGCGCAAAACCTCGACTTCGGGGTGCAATGCTCGTAACTGGGAGAGCTTGGTCGAGAAGAACAGTGAGCGCGATCGGCGCTCGCTGGAATAACGGAAGACCCAGAGGTTGTGACCGTTGGTCGTCGCGACGGTCATCTGAACCGGATGCTCGACACCGTGCGCGTGCCCAACGTCCTCGACGAAGCCGACTGCCCGCGCGACGGCACCGAGCGGGTCATCGGCGAGACCGAAGGTCAGGGCGAGGTAGAACAATGCTTCCGTGTCCGTCGAGCCCTCGATGTCGGAGAACAGCCCAGGATCCACGGCCATCAACAAATCGCGCCTGATTTCGCTGAAACCACGCAGGGCGCCGTTGTGTACCCATAACCATCGACCGTGCCGGAACGGATGACAATTGCTGCGCTGAACCGCGGTCCCAGTCGAAGCCCGCACATGAGCGAGCAACCTCGACGTGCGCACCTGACCAGCTATCTCCCGCAAATTCTTATCGTTCCAGGCCGGCTCGATCCCCTTGTACACCGCGGGTTCGGCACCCTCGCCATACCAGCCGACACCGAAGCCGTCCCCGTTGGTGGTGGTCTCTCCCAGACGAGAGTGCAGACTCTGGTCGATCAGCGAATGTTCAGGGCGAAACAACAGATCCTCGACAAGAATCGGCTCGCCCCAGTACGCCATCCACCGGCACATACATCAATTCAAACAGAGTAGACACCCGCTGCGATAGCCCTCGGGCTCCCCGGAACGTCGAACGACAGACACCGGTCAGAGGTCCGGGCGGCGGTGGGCCCACGGCTGGGCCTGCTCGAGTTGCGCGGCCAGCCGGATGAGCTGTCCTTCCGCCCCGAGGCGGCCGACGAACTGGACGCCGATCGGCAGCCCGTCGGGAGTCCAGTGCAGTGGCACACTCATGGCGGGACGGCCGGTGATGTTCGCCAATTGGGTGTAGGGAACCCAGCCCAGGTTGTCATTGATGAACTGGTCGACGATCGGTGTCCAGCGCAGCAGCCCGGCGACGCGGGCGGTCAGCAGCAATCGCTGTGCCGTGCGCAGCGTCGGCGCGAGGCCGAATGCCCCGATCCGAGGCGGCGGCGTGGCTGTGGTCGGAGTGAGCAGCAGGTCGTAGGACTCGTGAAATTCCGCCAGCCGTCGCACGTACTGGTGTCGCCGCTCGACGGCGCGAGTCAACTCGACAGCCTTGGTCGCGCGTCCCAGCGCGGCCATGAGCCGGGTATCGAGTTCGAACCCCGAATCCCCCACGCCCCCAGCGGCTTTGGCCTCTTCCACCGAGAAGGCACACGCGACGAACCAGGTGGTGAGAAAATCCTTGGCCAACGCCGCGTCATCGAAGGGAGCGCGGGGCAGCTCCACCACGTCATGGCCGAGGCTCACCAGTAGTTCGGCCGCTCCGGTCGCCGCCGCCACAGCCTCCGGATGGGGCGCCGGATTGACCGAACTGGCTGTGCAGACGCCGATCCGAAGACGCCCCGGGGCGCGTTCCACCTCCGCGAGATAGCTCCCTTGCCCCCGTGCCGCCAGGTACGGCGCAACCGGAGTCGGGCCCGCCAGCACATCGAGCATGGCGGCGGTGTCTCGCACCGAACGAGAGATGACACCATCGGCGGCGGTTCCACCCAGATACTCACCGTGCACGGGACCGGCCGGGATCAAACCTCGAGAAGCCTTGAGCCCGAAGAGCCCACACGCCGAGGCCGGAATTCGGATCGAACCACCCCCGTCGCTGGCACCCGCGCACGGCACGATGCCCGCGGCCACCGCCGCCGCGGCACCACCGGAGGACCCACCGGGCGTGTGCTCGGTGTTCCACGGATTGCGCGCTGGGCCGAACAACTCGGGTTCGGTGATTCCCTTGGCGCCGAATTCGGGAGTATTGGTCTTACCGAAGATGACCAGCCCGGCATCGAGCCACCGCTGCACCACCGTGGCATTCTCGGTCGCCGGGACAGACGCCAGCGACCGCGAACCAGCGCTGGTGGGATAGCCGGCGAGATGTTGATGAAGGTCCTTGATGAGGAACGGCACCCCAGCGAAAGGCGCGTCGTCCACCTGGACAGCACGGGCCGGATCGACGTCGGCCACGATCGCGTTGATCCGCGGATTGACCTCGGCCGCCCGCGCCCGCGCCGCCTCCAGCAATTCGGACGGCTCGGCCTCCCCCGACCGCACCAGAGCAGCCAGCGCCATCGCGTCCGAACTCGAGTAGGCATCCACACCGGCACCCTATCGGGAAGCGGCTCGGCGCACCGGGTGATCGTCGCGCCGATGAATCGGTCGTGCTGCCGACGACCGAACCGGCGAACCACAGGATCGGGCCGACTACCCCGAGGGGTTCGGCAGATTCATGATGTCGGCGGTTTCGGGGCGAATCCGCTGCAATCCCGCTTTCGGCGAAACCCCATGGGGCAGTGAGCCGTACAACGTCAGCTGCCAGATGGTGCTCAGTGCCGCGGGAGTGAAACAGGTCTTGTCGAGGCACGGCACACAGCGCTGATCTTCACCGCAGCCGGGGACCACCGGAATGCCCAGAGCGTGCGTTCATGATCCGGTAGACGTTCTCGGTGTTACCGCCGACGAGGGCGATGGAACCGGGCGGTAGCACCGACACGGCCCGAGCGATGGGCTCGGCGGCATCCGCGGACGGGGTGCGCGGGTCACTGTTGGGCAGTTGTACCAACGGCAGCCCGTGGCTGTCGGCGGTGAAGGACACAGTCTGTTGCGATCGCAGCGCACTCGAGGCGTACACGTTGGTGAACGCCACATCGTGCAGCACGGCCGACACCGCTTTCCCCCATCGAACCCCATTGTCGGACAACGGCAACGCGGGATCGGTGATCACGGGCTCACCGTGTTCGACGATGTAGACGACGACGGGCGATCGGGCCACTGTGACCGTCCCAGTCTCGCAGGCCGGGAATGCCGGATGCCAGGTCCGACGACCGCACGGTCGCTGAAGATTCCATCGACGAGCATGGGCGCGGTCGTACTGGCGTTCCACTGCGCCGCGAGCCGCACATCGTGAACCAGCCCCATGTCGGTCAGTTCCCGGCCGGAGATCGCCTCGCCCACGAGTGCCGGCAATTCGCTTGTCGCGGAGCGGAATCCGATGGCGGCGAGTCGGGCCTCCGGTGAGCCGTCACCATCGTGTGCGAGTAGGCACGGGCCGACAGCGTCGCACCGTTCGGGGATCGGCGCGTCGCAGCGGTAGCGGCAGTACGCGCCCGCCCCGGGATACCGCCATATCCACCGATGTCGAGAAGGAGAGGACATCGACGATGATCAACGCCCCGCACTCCGGGCCGAGTTACTCGACTCCTTCCCGCCCCCACTCGAGGCGAATGCGATAGTCCTGCTGCCGGAAGATTCCTGCGTTCACTCCCGTGACCTCACTTGTGGTCGATCCGTCCGATCGGGTCGGCGGTTCCGGCCAGCTCGGCCTGCACCTTTTCCCATGCGGCAGTGTCGATTCCGAGGGCGCTGCGCAGGTAGGCCCAGGCGGCCTCGCGGATCAGGGCGACGCGTTCGGAGCTTTCGTCGGTGGTATCCGCGGCGTTGTAGGCGTGAATTCCGCCGAGCGCGTGTTCGCCCCCGAACACGGTGAGCAGGCTCTGCGCGCCGGGGCTGTGGGTGTACACATCGGTGAACCAGTCGGGCCCGCGGGTCGAGAGCTGGGATTGATCGTGATCACCCGCGACCACCAGCACCGGTGTGGCCAGACCGTCGAAGTCCGGGTTCATGAAGGGAAAGTTCGCCACGGCGAACGGGGTCAGATCGTCCCCGCCCAGGCCGGCAGTCGCCAGCAGCACACCGGCTTTCACGCGGGGATCGGTCATATCGGGACCGGGCTGACCGTCCGCGCCGAGGACGCGAGCACCGAGCAACATGCTCACGGTCTGCCCGCCCCAGGAGTGCCCCGCGACGGCGATCCGCTCACGATCGACGCGCTCACCGAGCCCCGGAACCGCGGCGACGACCTGATCGAGGTCGTCGAGTACCCGTACGACGTCGGCGACGCGGATGCGCCAGATATCCGGATACCGCGGATCGTCGGCGGTAACGCCGAGCGTCCGCGCATCCAGGAACGTCGGCTGCACAACGACGAATCCATCGGCGGCCCAGTGGTCCACGAGCGGGTCGTAGGAGGACATGGACTGGCCGAAGCCGTGGGCGAGGACGACGATCGGCAGGCCGGATCCGCCGACGGGCGCGGACACGCGGACCTGCAGGTCGACGCCGCGCTCGGGCGCGGACAGCGTGACGGGCTTGATGCTGACGATCGGGGTGGTCGGTGCGGACACGGGAAATTCCCTTCGAGGACGATAGACTCCTAATCGGAGCACTGTTCCGAATATACGGAGCAATGTTCCGATTCGCAAGGACTGCCGGAGAAGGAGCAACGGGTGAGTGAGCCGTCACCGATGACCGCGAAACGCGCGGATGCCCAACGCAATGCGAAAGCGCTGCTCGACGCCGCAGCCGCGGTCTTCCGCACCGACGGAGTGGACGCTCCGGTGCGCCGCATCGCCGCCGAGGCAGGGGTCGGCATGGGGACGATCTACCGGCACTTCCCCACGCGCGCAGACCTTGTCGCGGCCGTCTACCGTCATCAGATCGACGCCTGCGCCGAGGCCGGGCCCGCTCTTCTCGCGACAGCTTCCTCACCCTTCACGGCCCTGCGCCGATGGGTGGATCTCTTCGCGGACTTCCTGACGACCAAACACGGACTCGCCGCCGCGATGCGCACCGACCCCGACGGCATCACCGCCCTGCACGCCCTGTTCCTGGACCGCCTGGTCCCCGTCTTCGAGAACCTCCTCACCGCCGCCCGCGGCGCGGGCGAGGTCACCACGGATTTCACCGCCTACCAACTGATGCGCGCCATCGGCGACATCTGCGCGGGCGCCGAGATGACCGACCCGAACTACGACCCCCGCCTCACCCTCCGCTTGCTGCTCGACGGCTGCCGAAGATAGGACCGATCACACGTCGCCCGCCGCTGATGGAGCACCGCCGAGGTTTCGCGCTGGTCGGCAGGAGCGGTCATCCGGCGCCATGCTCCCAATCGGCACGTGTTCGACTTCCGCGAGCCACGAGTACGAGTAGCGGTCGGAAACTGCGGGCCGTTCGCCGAAAGACCAGCACCCTTCCACCCCGATGAGACACTGGTACCGGGTATCGCCAACTGTCGGCGACACTTTCGGGTCGGCTGATGCCGCTCTTGGTTGGGAGACGTTCGTGCAGTACATGCCTCAATTCGAATCGGATATCGCCGCCATGCATTCCGAATACCAGTCACTTCTGCACGGGGATCGATGGTCGCTGCGCACTCTGTTCAGCACCGACGACTGCGATATCGCGGAATACTGTGGCACTTTCGCGCCGAACCGGTTCGGCGCCGAGGCGTGCGAGGCGGTCGAGACGTTCTGTCGCAGACACCGGATCTGGCTGGAAAACGGTGGGGCCGCCTACAATTCGATGACACCCTACCTGCATCCGCGCACGATAGACCTGCCGCGGATGACGACGATCGGTGTCTACAACGCGATCCTGTTCGCACTCAACGACACGGTGGGACGCGAGAAGTTCAGCCATCTGTCCGAGGACGAACAAGCACAGGCGCAGCGGGAAGTCGACCAGCTGTGTCGATTATTCGAGTCCGGCCGGATCCGGCCGGACAACTCCACGCCCATCGTCGAGGCGAGCCTCGAATTCTTGACGACCCTCACCGAACAAGCCGAGCCCGTCTGGTTGCAGCGATTCCGCGCATCGACGATCGACCACCTGCGCTCGGCGATCCGCGATCAGAACGTCGGCGCACGCGGTGACCTGCTCAGCGTCGACGACTACATAATCCTGCGCAACGAAGTCTCGGGGATGTACCCCGCGATCCAGATGTGCGAGTTCGCGCGCGCCACCACCCTGCCCCGGGAACAACTCGCGGCCGCCGGCCTCGCCGAAGACCTGCGCACGCTGGAACGCCTGACCGCCGAAGTCGGCGCCCTGATGAACGATGTCTTCTCCTTCGAGAAGGAGGTCATCGTGGACCGATCGGATTTCAACCTCATCTCGATTCTGCTGCTCAATACGCCCGGCGCGACGCTGGCCGATGCCGTGCTCGGCGCCGCGCAGATCGTGCGCGAGCGATTCACACACTTCCGCGGGCTGCGCCGGGACCTGCTCGACCGCTGCGCCGCACTCGACCCGCCGCTGGCCACCGCCGTCACCGCCTATGCCGACGACCTCGACCAATGCGTGCAAGCGAGCTGGGTATGGCAATGCGTCACCTCGCGCTACAAGGGCCGGTCGATATTCGCCGAGGCCCACCACCCATAGGTAGTCCGCCGATGACGTGACGAATCGGGCATGCAGTACCTTTGACTGCAGCGTCTCGATCAGCAGTACCAGCCGGGGGACTATCGCCGGGCACCCGAAGTAGCAGCACAAGCGCATCGGACATGGGGAGTTGGAGTGGATGATCTGAGCACGGCACTCGCCCAGCAATGGGAGCGCGCGCTCGCGACGATCACCGCCCACCCTTCCTACGCCGATGTAGAAATTTCGTTTCTGCGCGATCTGCTGGAAGAACTACGCGCCGGTCTCACCGCGGAGACCTTCGACGCGGCCGCCGGCTCCCGAGCGGGAGCGGCGCTGGCGGGTGCCCGGCTCACCGATCCGGCGGTCCCGGTCGTGTCCGCCCCGGTACTGCACAGGCTCACAGAATTCAGCGACCACCCCGACACCGACCGGCGCATGGCCGCCCTGCTCGTCGCGTTCGGACACGGCCACCACTTCCTGGCCGAAGCGATCCGGGCCGACGATGTCGAGGAAGGCCAGCGCCGGTTCCGGCTCGTGTTCGACCACGCGTCCATCGCCATCGCTATCGGTGACACCAATGGTGTTCTGCTGGAAGCCAATCCGCATCTGGCCGACATGATCGGCGTGCCGGTCGACTCGCTGCGCGGAATCAGCGTCTACGACTTCGCCCACCCCGACGATCAGGCCGCGATCCGCCAGATGGTCTACGACGACCTGGTACCGGCCAGGGCGGGGACCGCGAAGATCGAACGGCGCCTGCAGCGCGCGGACGGCAGCACCGGATGGGCCACATTCGCGATCACCTACGTCCGGAGCGCGTTCGGCCCGGACTACCTGCTCGCCATCGGTGAGGACGTCACCGAACGCCACCAATTACAGGAGCAGCTCCACTACCAAGCGCGCCACGACGCGCTCACCGAACTGCCCAACCGCCGCCACCTGCTCGACACGCTCAGAGCAGTGATCTCCGCGGCCGGCGAGACCGATCAGATGGGGCTGTGCTTCACCGACCTGGACCACTTCAAAGAGGTCAACGACCGATACGGTCACGGCGTCGGCGATCAGGTGCTGGCCACCGTCGCTCGTCGCCTGCACGACAGCCTGCAGGACGACGGATGCCTGGTCGCACGGATCGGCGGCGACGAATTCGTCACCCTCATCCCGCCCCCGGCCGACACGCGACGGGTCTCCGCTGTCGCAGATCGCCTGCGCGGCGCGCTGTCGCATCCGCTTATCGTCGGCGGGCACAGGCTCCACATCTCCGCCAGCATCGGCGCCGTCGTCACACCGGTCGCGGGCAAGGACCCGGAATGGCTGCTCGACGCGGCCGACACCTCGCTGTACGACGCCAAATCCGGCGCCCGCGGCAACTGGATCCTGCACACCGTTCACGCTGCCGAGTCCGCCGACGAGGGCCCCGCCAGATACGGAAACGCCTGAGGACCTCGGGCTACGACGGCTATTCGTCGGCCGGCAACACTCGATAGACGATCTCCACGCCGCCACCGTCCAACGGCCGCGAGCTCTCGAATTCGAGATCGGTCCGCGGATCCAGCGAGTCGCTCAGGCGCAGGCCGCTGCCGACGAAGAACGGCAGGATCACGAGTTCGAGTTTGTCGAGGACACCGAGCGCGCGATAGGTCTCGATCGTGGCGGGCCCCCCGATCAGGTGGACATCGCCGCCACGATTGGCGGCACGAACCTTCTCCAGCAGCCGCACCGGATCGTCGTCGACAATCACGTCGTCGGGGGTGCCCTCGGGCCGGTGCGAACCCAGCACGAAGACCTCGAGATCCGGCCACGGCCAGCGATCGGCGGACAGCGCCGGTTCGAAGGTCGTACGGCCCATCAACGCGGCCTCGCAGGTACGCAGGAATTCGGCGATGCCGTGACTGCCGGGACCGTGCACCGGATCGATGACCTGAGGCGGCCAGCCATCCGGAGTCGTCACGTAACCATCGGCGGTCATACACAGTCGGGCCAGGATCTGCATCGGTTCATCCATTCTGTCGAGTCGCAGAAGAGACGATGCGTGCGGCCGAAAATCATCGGCGGTTCGATGCATCCGGCCGGTGGGGAACGGACCCCTCACTCGCCCCGGTAGCGCACCTGGAGTTCCTTGATGCCGTTCAACCAGCCCGACCGCAACCGCCGTGGGTCGCCCAGTCCGGTGATGTCGGGGAGGTGGTCGGCGACGGCGTTGAAGATCAGGTCGATTTCCAGTCTGGCCAGGTTGGCGCCGATGCAGAAGTGGGCGCCCGTACCACCGAAGGCCAAGTGCGGGTTGGGGTCTCGGGTGATGTCGAAGGTGAACGGCGAGTCGAAGACTTCTTCGTCGAAATTCGCGGAGCGGTAGACGATCAGTACCCGCTGCCCCTTCCGGATGCGCACGCCGCCGAGTTCGGTGTCCTCGAGCGCGGTTCGCTGGAACGTGCTCACCGGCGTGGCCCAGCGGACGATCTCGTCGACGGCGGTCTTGGGCCGCTGCGATTTGAAAAGTTCCCATTGGCCAGGGTTTTCGAGGAATGCGATCATGCCGTGCGTGATCGCGTTACGGGTGGTCTCGTTGCCGGCGACGGCCAGCAGGATGACGAAGAAGCCGAATTCCTCCGAGGTCAGCGCTTCGCCGTCGACGTCGGCGTGGACAAGTTCGGTCACGATATCGTCGGCCGGCCGCGCCTTTCTCGCTTCGGCCATCTGCCAGGCGTAGGCGAGGAGTTCGGTGGAAGCGGCCAGCGGGTCGACACCGGCATACTCCGGGTCGTCGTAGCCGATCATTTCGTTGGACCACCGGAAAATCTTCATCCGGTCCTCCTGCGGCACGCCGATCAATTCCGCGATCGCCTGCAACGGCAGTTCGCATGCCACCTGCGTGACGAAGTCACCCGCGCCCGCGTCGGCGGCCGCGGCCACGATGGCCTCGGCGCGGGCGGACAACTTCGCGCGCAGCCCGTTGACGGCCCGCGGGGTGAATCCCTTCGAGATCAGCTTGCGCATTCTGGTGTGTTGCGGCGCATCCTGATTCAGCAGGACGAGCCGCTGCATCTCCATCCGCTCGGGGGTGAGTTCGACGCCGTACCGGGGCAGCGCGGTGTTCTCGGCGTTGGAGAACACATCGCT
Source organism: Nocardia kruczakiae NBRC 101016 (assembly GCF_001612965.1). Classification (GTDB taxonomy): domain Bacteria; phylum Actinomycetota; class Actinomycetes; order Mycobacteriales; family Mycobacteriaceae; genus Nocardia; species Nocardia kruczakiae. The sequence goes on along the minus strand of NZ_BDBL01000006.1, from coordinate 71,586 downwards.
GCGCCGAGACACCTCTTTGACGTCGGCGTGTTTGGTCACCACCCAGAATCCGTCGTCCGGAAAACCGTCGCTGTGAGGCGGCTTCGAATTCCACCAGATCGGCGCCGCACGACGCAGTTCCGCCAGTTCTTCGACAGGCACCCGCCGGGCCCACATATCCGGATCCGTGACATCGAAATTCGCCGGGATATCGGGACGTGTCGCACGCATATCAACCACCGGGCCGTCATCACTGACTGAAACAGGTTCTAGACACATTCAAGCACAATCACCGGCCCCCGGGACGCGATCTACGGACCGCGTCCGTCGACCGCTGACCGGGAAATGTCGGTAGTGCCGCCTCGCGGCGATGGCAGGCTCGGGATATGACCTCCGTCGATACCCGCTCGGTACCCGAACTACTGGAATTGCCCACCGAACACGGCGTGCTGCGCTACCGCGACAGCGGTGACGGCCCGCCGCTGCTGATGCTGCACGGGTCCGGGCCCGGTGTCACCGGCTGGCGCAACTTCAGCGGTAACGTGCCGACCTTCGCCCGGCATTACCGCACGCTGGTGCTCGAGTTCCCCGGATTCGGGGTCAGCGACGACTTCGGCGCGGCGCATCCGATGATGTCGGCGCAGCTGGCGGTCACCGCGTTCCTGGACGGGCTCGGACTCGAGACCGTCCGGATCATCGGCAACTCGATGGGCGGTTTCGTGGCAACGGAATTCGCTCTCGCCGCGCCGCAGCGGGTCGACCGCCTGGTCACCATCGGCGGCATCGGCACGAATATCTTCAGTCCGCAGCCGGGCGAGGGGATCATCCGGCTCAGTGAGTTCGTCGAGAATCCGACCCGCGACAGTTTGGTCGCCTGGCTGCGCTCGATGGTCTACGACCAGGCGCTACTCACCGAGGAGCTGATCGAGCAGCGCTGGGAGCAGGCCACCGAACCCGGCGTCCTGGAGAATTCACGCCGGATGTACGGCCGCGCGGCGCTGGCGCGCATGGCGGAGGCAGCCCGCGCCGCCGACGTCACGCCGGGCTGGGCGAATCTGCGCCGGATCTCCGTTCCGACGCTGATCACGTGGGGACGCGACGACCGGGTGAGCCCGCTCGACATGTCGCTGATCGCGATGCGGACCCTGCCGCACGGAGAGGTGCACATCTTCCCGAACTGCGGCCACTGGGTGATGATCGAGCAGAAGCAGGCGTGGGAGGCGACCGTCTCGGCGTTCCTCGCCCGCTGACCACCGCACCGGTGCCGGTCCCGACGCACCCGCCGTGTACTTACGGGACCGGCACCGACGGCTGCGCCATCACCGCCCGCAGACCGACGAGCAGCATCTTCATACCGCGCAGCTGCAGCGCCTCCACCTCGGAGAAATCGCCGCCGACCTCCTCGTCGACCCACTGGATGTAGGCCTGGCGGCTGGTGTGCACGATCAGCTCCGCCGGAAGTCTGCGCAGGAACGGATCGTCACCGAGTTCGACTCTCGCCGAGAGGAACTCGGTGATCGGCTCGCAGAGTTGCTCGCCCCATTCCAGCCAGCGCAGACGGTACTGCGGCGTGTGGATCATCAACGTCATGAATTTGCGGTCGGATTCGGGTGTCCGGCGCTTGTACACCTCGGTGGTGAACGCGCGTGCCAGCGTTTCGGCGACGTCGGCGTCGGCCGGCGCGTTCTTCAGGAAGTCGATGATGATCGCCTGGCTGCGCCGGAACAGCGGCCCCATGACATCTTCCTTCACCGGGAAGTGGCGGTGGAAGGTCCTCGGCGCGATGCCGACCGTCTCGCAGATGCGTTCCACGGTCGCGGAGGTGTCACCGTCGGCGACGAACATATCGCGCGCGGTATTCGCGATGGCCAGGCGCAACTCCTCCGCGCGGCGTTCGGTCAGCGTCGGCCTGGACGACTTGCTCACGACCTCTGTCCTCCTTGATCGCAGTCCACAGTAACGCGGTCGGGAAAACGCCTGGAGGGGTTCGCATTCGTCGACCTGTTCGAGCACATCGATGTGATCTGCTTTACATCCATCTGCGCCCTCCTTACACTCAGACCTGTCAGAATCTGACATGTAGTCACATTCTGCACATGTCTGGCGGTTGGAGGCAACAGGTGGCAACGGTGCAGCTCGAACAAACCCCCAACGCGATGATCGATCGCGTGGCGTCCCTGCTGGAGGCCTTCGTCGGGCAGCGGCCCATGACGCTGGCCGATATCGCCCGGCGTTCCCATCTGCCGCGCTCGTCGGCGCATCGAATTTTGCAGCGGCTCGTGGAACTCGGCTGGGTGGAACGCCACGGCTTCGAATACGCCTTGGGCATAAGGATGTTCGAGTTCGGGTCGCAGGTGGTGCGCCAGCGCAGCGTCAACGACGTGGCGATGGCCGTCATGACCGCACTGCACCGGCGCACGGGCCTGACCGCGCATCTGAGCCTGCTCTCCGGCGCGGAGATCCTGCATCTGAACCGGGTGGGGGCCTGGCCGACGCCGGGGCGCCAGTGGGCGGTCGGCGCTCGCCAGCCCGTCGAGCTCACCGCGGCCGGGCACGCGCTGCTGGCCGCGATGGAACCGGAGCAGTGGCCCGAGCTCCCCTTCGCCAGCGCGCCCACCTGCTACAGCGTGCGGACTCGCCGGCAACTGGAACGTGAACTGGAGAGGGTGCGCGACCGCAGCGGGGTCGCGGTGGACTCGCAGGGCTGCGCGCTGGGAGTGACGGTGGTGGCGGCCGCGCTCGACATCGATGTCGAGCGGGGGCGCGTGGCGGTGTCCCTGTGCGGTCCGACGCGCTCGGTCAAAACCAGCGCCGTCGTCTCGGACGTGCGGCTGGCGGCGAACGAGATCCGGCGCGTGGCGCTGGCGGCGCCACGGAGAGGTCCGCAGCCCGTGCGCGTCTGACCGTCACGAGTAACGGTGCGGCACAGGTGCTTTCGGTGGCGAAAGCATCGCGCTGTCCCCTGGGTTCAGGCGGGCTGGCCGATCGGACGGATCGTCACCGTGTTGAGGTCGACGCCTGCGGGCTGATCGAGCGCGAAGCCGATCGCCTCGGCCACCGCATCCGGGCTCATCGCGATGGGCGGAACCTGTCCGTGCCAGAACGAGGTGTCGATCATGCCCGGATTCACGACCGTGACTCCGATGCCGCGGGTCGTCGCGTGCAGACGGAGGTTCTCGGCGAAGCCGACCACTGCCCATTTCGTGGCGGAGTAGAGGTTGCCCGGGCTGTTCTTGATTCCGGCCACGCTGCCGATGAGCACCAGCCGGCCGCCGGACCGCTCGAGATGGGGCAGGGTCGCCTTGGCCAGCAGAGCCGGGCCGAGCACGTTGGCGAGCACCATCGGCGCCCACAGCTCCGGATCGCCGCCGTCCACGACACCGGTAGCGCCGGTCCGGAAGTGATCCGCCGACGCGCCGCCCGCGTTCGCGACTGCCGCGTCGAGCGACCCGAAGCGCTCCACCGTGCTGGTGACCGCCGTGTTCGTGGCGTCCCAGTCGGCGGCATCGGCCACCAGGCCCAGGACACGGTCCGTGTGGCCGGCTTCGTCGAGAAAGGCCTCGAGCCGGCCGGGGTCGCGCCCGGTGACGGCGACCCGGTGGCCGCGCGCGAGCAGGAGCCGAGCGGTCGCGGCGCCGATTCCGCTCGTGCCGCCGGTGATCAGGACCGTCTTTCCGGCAACCGGCGATGCGCCGGAATCGGTGAGTGTGTCGGTGCGTGAGGTGTTCATGACGTCCACTCTGTGGCGCGGCGCGGACCGGCGACAGTTGCTTGCGAAGGTGGGGACGCCGTCCCCTGGCACCGACCCGGCCGCCCCGGGAAGCTGTCTATATGTCGAACACGAGGTACGTGGGGGTGCGCAGAGACGAACGCAAGCGGATCCTGCACCCCACCGTCGGCATGCTCGACCTCACCTGCCTCAGCCTCTTCAGCGAGGACAGCCGCCAGCGGTTGCTCTGGTTCACCCCACGCGCCGGGACCGACACCGCCGAGAAACTCGCGCTGCTGACCGTCGTGGGCACACAGGCGATGCACACCTGAACCGATCGAGGAGATACCGCACGGGCCCCCGTCGTCGAACGACGGCAGGGGCCCGTTGTCTCGATATCGGCTCAGCGCGCCGCGCTGTCGAGCACGCGCAGTTCTCCGGATTCCGCAGCGGCCCAGATCGATTCACGAAGCTGCGAGCAGTCCCGCATCACCGCGTCCGAGAGTGTGCCGGCGGCGTGACGTTCCACGCACGCGGCGCTCGACTCCGCGTCCCACTGAATGCTCGTCTGCGCCCAGCTGCTCTTGCGAGCGAGCACGCGCGCACCGCACTGCCGGCACTCGACCGGCGCCATGGGCACTTCCCGGATGCGTTCGTCGATCGGCATCACGAGGTCGCCTCCGCGGCTTTGCGGGCGACGTTCTCGCGGACCTCCTCCTGCCAGGCGGCCAGCGGTCGCGTGGTGTCGAGTTCGAATTCGAACCGGTCGACCATTTCGGGGGCGACATCGGCGACGTCGACGTAGAACTGCTGATACCAGCGGCGCAGCTGATAGACCGGGCCGTCCTCCTCGCAGAGCAGCGGATTGTCGATGCGCGCCTTGCTCTTCCAGATCGCGACGTCCTGCTCGAAGCCGAGCTTGACCCAGTCGCCGAGCGCGACGGCGGTGGCCATCGCCTGATCCTCGGGCAGCGTGTCGGACTTCTCGACGATGATGCCGTACTGCAGCACGAACGAATTCTCGTCGATCGGATAGTGGCAGTTGAGCAACACCGTCTTGTAGTCACCGTGCTCGTAGTGATAGACGAGGTCGTCGATCATGAACGACGGCCCATAGTACGAGGCGACCGACGAGGTACCGAGCAACTGCGGCTGCCCCACCGGTCCGGGCAGATCGTCACGGGCGCCACTTCCGAAATACTGCGTCGCCACCGGGCCCTCGAAAACATTCTTGAAAAAGGTCGGCAGGGATCCGTGAATGTAGAAGAAGTGCGCCATGTCCACGACATTGTCGATGATTTCCCGGCAATTCGTGTCGACGATCGTGGTGTACCAATGCCAATCGGTCCAGTTGGGGTCGCCCGCGCCCGCGATCCGCGGGATGGTCACTCCCCCCGGCGGCGGATTGCCCTCCGGATCGTTCCAGACGAACAACATGCCGTCCTGCTCGAGCGTGGTCCACGCCCGGGTCCGTGCCAGTGGCGGCACTCGGCGGGCGTACGGGATCTGCTTGCAGCGCCCGTTGCCGCCCCAGCGCCAATCGTGGAAGGGGCAGGCGATCTCGTTGCCCTTGACCTCGCCGTCGGACAGGTCCCCGCCCATATGCCGGCAGAACGCGTCGAGGACATTGACCCGGCCGTCCTCACCGCGGAAGACCACCAGTTTGGTGCCGAAGGCCTGGACCGCATGCGGGCGGCCGTCGGCGAAATCTCGGATCAGCCCGAGGCAATGCCAGCCGCGTGCGAATCGCGTCGGCACCGTCCCGGCCTCGATCTGGCGAACCTCGTCATGCGTCGTCGTCATGTCTACCGTCCTTGTGAAGAGAGATGTCCCGCAGCGGTTTTCGCGGCGATGTAGCCGAAGACCAATCCCTGGCCGATGGTGGCGCCCGCGCCCGGATAGGTGTTGCCGAAGGCATTGGCCGCCGTATTGCCGATCGCGTACAGGCCCTCGATGACGCTGCCGTCCTCGCGCAGCACGCGGGCCGAACCGTCCGCGCGCACACCGCCGCACGTTCCGAGGTCCGACAGCACCAGCTTCACCGCGTACAAGGTTCCCTTCCTGCCCAGCGGCCGCAGATTGGGATTCGGACCTATGGTGGGGTCGCCGTAGTAGCGGTCGTAGGCGCTTGCGCCCCTGGCGAATTCGTGGTCGACACCCAGTTCGGCGGAGGCGTTGAAGGTGTCGAAGGTCGCGGCGAAGGCGTCCGCGGGGACACCCATCGCCCGCGCCAGGCTTGCCGGATCGGTGGCCGTCGCCGCGATGCCGTTGTCGTACCAGGGCTGGGGCAACGGCTGCCGCGGGAACAGGCCCGCGGCGAAGATGTAGCTGTTGCGGTAGCGCTGATCGAAGACGAGCCACATCTGCTCCACCGGGTCACCGGCGCGCTCGCGCTCGAGTACCCGCTGACCGAAGGACATGTAGTCCGTTGCCTCGTTGACGAAGCGCCGCCCGCTCTGGTCGACGATGAACGATCCGGGCAGCGCACGCTCGGCCAGCAGCACCGCCGGCTGCCCGCCGGGCAGCGGGGCCACGGCCGGGAACCACCACGCCTGATCCATCAGCCCGATCGCCGCACCGGCCTCCTGCGCCAGGGTGATGGCATCGCCGGTATCGGTGTCGCAGCCGAGGCTCGCATGCTCGACCAGCCTGTCCGACTGGTACTTTCGCCGCATCTCGGTGTCGTGGTCGAATCCACCGGCGGCCAGCACCACGCCGCGCCGGGCGGTGACCTCGGTGCGGACGCCGTCGCGGTCGACCACTGCTCCGGTGACGGCGCCGTCCTCCCCCACCAGCAGGCGCACCAGCGAGGTGTCGGTCCAGATCGGAATTCCGGCGCGAATCGCACCCGCGAACAGGCCCGCCGCGAGCGCCTGCCCACCGGCGATGTACTCGCGTTTGAGCACGAGTCCGCCCACGCCGATCGCCATCGCCTTCATGCCGCGCCACAGCGCCTTGCGCGGGGTGCGCGCGATCAGGTTGAGCCACTTGTAATCCGCGCCGGTCACCGGCATCGGCAGCCCGGAGGCCTCCATCACCCCGGGACGCAGCCGCGACCGGTGCGCACCGAGCCGGGAAGCGTCGAACGGCTTGCACTCGCAGGTGCGTCCCGCCGCCGATCCGCCCGGCAATTCGGGGTGATAGTCGGAGTAGCCGTCGGCCCACATGAATGTCATCGGAGTGGTCCGTGCGAGCATCTCGACGGCGGCGGGCCCGTGTTCGAGAAATGCCGCGCCGCGTTCACGCGGTGCCGAATCACCCACTACCGCTTCGACATACGCCGCGGCGGCGCGGGCATCGTCGGCGGGTTGCCGTTCGCGCAGCAGGAAATTGCCCGGTACCCAGAACGCCCCGCCGGAGCGGGCCGTGGAACCACCGACATATTCCGACTTCTCCACGACCAGGACCGACAATTCCGCCTCGGCGGCGGTGAGCGCGGCGGCCAGACCGGTGCCCGATCCCACGACCAGCAGATCGACTTCGTGCTCGGCTGTGTGGTTTTCGCTGGAGTTCATCGCCGATCGGCCTTTCATGCTTGTTTCATCTGCTTGGCCCACAACCATTCATGGCCCCAATAGCTGTCGGCGGTGATCTCCTCGGCGGTGTAGTAGGACTCGTCGACCGGTTCGCCCGCGGTCCCGTATTCGATATCCCAGCCGCCGGGCACCCCGACGTAGAAGGAGATCATCTTGTCGTTGGTGTGGCGGCCCAGCGTCGAGGAGACCGGGAAATCCCGTGCCATCACCTGATCGAGGGCCTGTCCGACGGCATCGAGCGAATCGACCTCGACCATCACGTGGATCAACCCGGGGTCGCGACCTTCCAGCGCGGGCATGATCGCCAGGCTGTGATGGCGCTGATTCACGCCGAGGAACCTGATGCGCAAAGGACCTGTCCCCGGAGGCGAGGGCATCCGGAATGCGCCGCGGGACAGGAAGCCCAGCGTTTCGGTGTAGAAGGCGTAGGACTCCTCGAAGTTGGCGGTCGGCATCACCACGTGACCGAGTCCCTGTGCGCCGGTGACGAATCGCTGCGCGTATTTGGTGACGACCGGCCTGTGTTCGAGGACCGGTCCGTGGAAGAACTCCAGCGGCGTGCCACCCGGATCGGTCGTGCAGATACCGGCTTCGACCCTGCGGCGGTCGGCCAATTCCTGGGACATGGGCGTGTATTCGTATCCGGCGTCGCGCAATGTCGCTTCCAGCCGGCGCAGCGCCGGGCCGTCGCGCAATTCCCAGCCGACAGCGCTCACCCGGTCGACATCGGCGCGTTCGACGGTGATCCGCGACGGGCGCTCGTCCATGCGGAAATGCAGCGCATCCGTCTCGTCTCCGAATCCCGGTGCGAATCCCAATACGTCGAAGCCCAATTCGCGCCAGCGATCCATATCGGTGGCGAGCACCCGGACATAGCCGAGCCCTCTGATTTCAGTCATGAACAATCGCTTTCAGTCATGAAGTAACTCGCGTTCTGTTCGGGCTCGGTCAGATCATCACGCGCAGGGGACCCTGCGGTACTTCCACACCCAGCGAGGCCATGGCCGCGGCGTGATAGGTCGTGCTGGAGACGTGAATAGCGTGGTGGAGCCCGGCGTGAGCATCGCGCCAGAATCGTTGCAGCGCATTGTCCATGCGCAGCGCGTTGCCGCCGGCGCGGTCGAAGATGTCGTCGGCGGCGCGGACCGCCCGCCATGCCGAGCGGATCTGATCCCGGCGTACTCGGGCACGCATTTCGAAATCGATCTCCTTGCCGGCGTCGACCAGGTCCCAGATGCGGTCGACGTTGGCCAGCAGTTGCTGCCGGGCGGCATCGATCTCGGAGGCGGATTCGCCGAGTGCGTGCAGGACGTAGGGGTCGTCCTTGACCAGAGTTCCGGTGGCCCCCACCCGATTTCGCTGATAGTCGATACCGGCGGCCAGCACGCCCTCACAGATGCCGATCGTCGCCGAGGTGATGCCCAGCGGGAACATGGTCGACCACGGCATCTTGTACAGCGTTTCCGTGACGCCGTATTCCGCGGCCGCGCTCCCGTCGATGACCTTGCCCTGATCCATCACCCGGTAATCGGGGATGAAGGCGTTCTTCACCACGATGTCCTTGCTGCCGGTGCCGCGCAGCCCGACCACATCCCACGAGTCCGCGACGATCTCGTAGTCCGAGCGGGGCAGGATCACATGCAGCGGTTGCGGAGGCATGACCGGTGTACCGTCCGCATTGCCCACCAGGGCGCCCAGGAAGATCCAGTCACAGTGGTCGGTGCCGGAGGAGAACTGCCAGCGCCCGCTCATGACGTATCCGCCATCGGCCGGCACCGCGACGCCGCCGGGCATATACGGCGAGGCCATCCAGGTGTCGGTGTCCTCGCCGAGAACCTCCTCCTGCACCCTCGGATCGGCGAAGGCGAGCTGCCACGGGTGCACGCCGACGATTCCGGCCACCCAGCCCGCGGATCCGTAGAGGCTCGCGGTCTTCATCACCGTCTCGGCGAACTCGCGCGGATGCGACTCGTAGCCGTCGTACTTCTTGCGCTGCAGCATCCGGATGACGCCGGCGTCCTTCAGCCCTTTGGCCATGTCGTCGGGTAACCGGCCCAGCGAATCACCCTCGTCGGCCCCGTTGCGAATCTCCTCGGCGATGCTGTCGATACTGCCGATCACTGTGTTGGACATACGGCCCAGCTTGGCCGCTCGGCCCGCATTTGTGACCTGAGTCTCCTACTCATCGGAACACCGGATCGCGGCCGGGGCCAAGCCGACGAGCCGCTCGATCGATTGAGGTAGCGGACTACTCGTGTGGAACACACGCGGGCGAGGCACGCTGAGCACAGTGCTTCACACCGAGGCGAGCCGCCGGCTCGGACGTACCGGTGGCCTTTCCGAACGAGGGAATGGTGTCGTGGGTACCACGTGGGCGCGCCGACTGCCTGTCGGAATCGCCCTGATCGGAGTTACCGGACTGCTGCTGTGGGTCTGGCTCGCATCCGGGTGGGAAACCATCGGAAAGGTCGCCGGCCTGATCACCGCGGTCATCGGCGTGCTGACCGCGGTGGCGGCACGATGGCCGGGCCAGCGGACCACCATCGATCCCGACGCCGCCGTGGAGGCGCTGGCCGGCGCGGTGCGTGAGCAGTGGCAGGCGGAGGAGAGATTGCGCCGACTGCCCGACCCGCGGCCGCTGCAACTGCACTGGGACACCTGCCGCCGAGACGGGGTGATGGATTACTGGGAAGTGATCCGCGGCGTCGAAGGCTGCGATACCCCGATCGAACTCGGCGGACGGCTCAGCGAGATCGTCGAGGTCTTCGAGCGGATCCCCTCACGGCGGCTGGTCGTGCTCGGTGAGCCCGGATCGGGTAAATCGGTGCTCGCGATGCAGTTCACCCTGACGGCGGTGCGACGCCGAAGCCCCGGCGATCCCGTCCCGGTATTGATGCCCGTCGCGTCGTGGAATCCGGGCGAGGCGAGCCTGGCGGCATGGATGGAAGCGCGGTTGTGCGTGGACTATCCACTGCTCGGCGGCCGCGGCGCCTCGGGATCGACGCTGGCGCACGATCTGATCATCAGCGGCCGGATCTGGCCGGTTCTCGACGGCCTCGACGAAGTCCCCGAAGAGCTGCGTGCCGAGGTGATCACCGCGTTGAATCGCACCCTCACCGTCGGTGACCCGCTCCTGCTGACCAGCCGCTCGGCGGAGTACGAGGCCGCGGTCGACGCTGCCGGGGACGTCGTGACGGCCGCCGCGGTGATCGAATTGACCCCGCTCGGACTCGAGGAGGTCGCGTCCTATCTGCGGGTCACGTCGGCGCCCCGGCGGGGGGTGAACAAGTGGGATCCCGTCCTCACCCATCTCCACGAGAACCCGCAGGATCGCCTGGCCTCGGTATTGACGACACCGCTGATGACATCGCTCGCGCGGGCCGCCTACAGTGACGGACGCGCCGATCCCGGCGAGCTGCTCGACGCCACCGCCTTCGATACCCGGGAAGCAGTCGAGACGCACCTCCTCGACCAGGCGATCCCCGCCGGCTATGCGGGCGAAAGCTCGCCCGCGGGTCGCAACGGCGACGCGGTGCTCGACGCCGAACGCCGGCTGCGGCTCCTCGCCGGTGACCTCGACCGCTGCGGCGATCGCGAATTGGCTTGGTGGAAACGGCATCTCGCGATTCCTTCGCCATTGTTCGCGGCGGTGTCGGGACTCGCGGTCGGGGTACTCGTGATGGCAGTGACGCTCACCGCGGCATGGCCGACCGACACCTTCACATCGACCAGATGGGGGGAGAGTGTCGAGTGGTCCGTTCGGCTGGGATCGCTCGCCGCGGTCGTCGTCGGCTTCTTCACCTTGGCAGACCGGGACCGCGAGAGACCGACATTCCGCCGTCAGGCTGGGCGCTTCACCATGGTGATGGCGCTCGGTTCGGTCGCCGCGCTCGCCGTCGGCGGGCTGAGCTACCGGGCTTGGATCGACACGAGCTATCGGTCCGATATTGCCGACAGCGCAGTCGATACCGCGCAATACGTCGCGGAGAGCTTCTTGCTCATCGCCCTGGTCGTCGGTTTTCTGCGCGTACCCCCGACACCGTCGCCCACCGCCGTCCTCCGAGAATCACCTCGAATCGCCGATACGGCTGCCGGACGCTTCCGGGCGTGGATCGGGCCGATCGCGGGCACAGCGGCCGTGGTCGGGATCGTTTTCGGCCTGGTCCATGCAATCGGCGCGTCGGCTGCGGGTGTTGTGGTACGGCACGAGTCCGTGCGGGACGGAGTTCTCGACGTGCCGAACGAGTGGCTGACGGTGGGACCGATCGCCGGGCTCTGCTCGGCACTCGGCGTGCAGCTCGGCCGTCGCATTCTGCGGCCGGTTTTCGCAGCCGGCGCCGAACGGACGACGACGGGCCAGCCGCGGATTCTGGCAGCGGTCACGGTCACCGTGGTCGGGGTAGTCGTCGGCGCGTTCCTGCTACCGATCGTGAGAGAAATGCTCGGTGGTGGAAAGGCAGTGTGGGAACCCGCACTGCGCGCCGCGAAGGACGGTATCCGGCTCGGCATCGGCCCTGTGGTCATCCTCGCATTCCTGCCATGGGAAACCCGGCCGATGAGCCTGCAACTGCGGCTACGGGGCAGGCTTCTGCGTTTACTCATCGTTTCCGCCATCGCCGCGACAGTGGGAGCGGCGACGCTCTGGTTCGCGGCAGACCTTCCCGATGCCGGACAGAAGGCACGAGACTGCGTGCTCGTCGGTCCGCCGTTCGGCCTCGCCGTCGGAATACTCGCCGTCGCGCTGGATCGGCCGGTCACGCTGGACCGGCCGATGGGACCACTGGCATCGCTACGCCTGGATCGACGAGCGGCCGTCATCTACAGCCTCGCCTATGCGGTCGCCGCCGGCGCGGCCACCTGGCTCCACGCCGCGATCAGCTCGACCACCGCGCTCGGCGCCCAGGACATCGGCGTCTTCGCCGTCGCGTTCTTCGTGATCTCGTATTTCCTGACGGCCTCCGGCCGGCACACGATCACATCCGTCTGGTTGTGGCTGGCCGGGCGAATGCCGTTGCGGGACATGGAATTCTATCGCACCGCTCATCGCCGCGGGGTGCTCCGGCAAGTCGGCAGCGTCTACCAATTCCGGCATGCCCTGTTGCAGGATCGGCTCGCCGCCGGCGCGCGACGGCCGTTCCGGCGCAGTCGCGCGCACGCGGCGCTCGTCCTCGCCGCCGCCGCGGCGCTGGCCCTTTCGTCTGTCGGCGCGCTCGTGCACCACGCGTACGAACACCGGGAGCGGCTTGCGCGGAGCAATGCGGCCGCACTCCCCTTCGACGACGTTTCCCTACCCCTCGGTGTCGCCGTCGACCACGCCGGAACCCTGTACGTGGCCGGCACGAGATTCGGGAGGAGCGCCGACCACGTCGACGACACCTCCGCCCTCGGCCGGTTGTGGCGATGGGAGAAGGGTGCGCCGAGACCGTCGATGCTCCCTCTCACCGACCTCGGACTGACCTTCACACTGGCGGTCGACCGAGCGAACAACCTCTACGTCGCCGACCGCGACAACCATCACGTTCTCGTACTGGGTCCTCGATCGACCGTCCCGGTCACATTGCCGTTCTCCGAATTGGTGGCGCCCATCGGCCTGGACGTCAGCGAATCGGGTGATGTCTATGTTTCCGACAACGGCACCGGTGTGGTCTGGAAGCTGCCGGTCGGGTCGACGACCGCAATCGCCCTTCCGTTCCCGAAACTCGACCATGTCACCGCTGTCGCGATCGACTCCGCGGGCACCGTGTACGCCAACGAAGCGGGCCGCAATCGCGTATTGAAATTGACCATCGGATCGACCGCCCCGACGGCGCTGCCGTTCGACGGCCTCGACAAACCGAGCGGGATCGCCGTCGACTCGGAAGACACCCTCTATGTCTGCGACTGGAGCGGCCAAGTGATGAAACTTCGCGCCGGATCGGCCGCGCCCGAGATGGTGCACATGACCGGACTCGAGCGGCCGCAGTCCATCGCCGTCGACGATGCGCACAACCTGTACGTCACGAACCCCTACGACAACCGCGTGCTCGAACTACCTGCGCCTCGATGAATGAATAGTCGTGGGCCGGCCATTCGATGCGGCGCACCATTTCTATTGTGGCGCGCGAAAGCTGTCGCAATCTCGGGTAGCACACTACCCGCTTTCAACTGGGGGTGTAAGCAGAAGTCGAGTATGCACGACCCTCCCAGAACAATGCGGCAACCATTAGAATTCAAGGGCACCATACCTTTTGGATCGCCAGGCCATCCGGTTTTCCGGGAATTTCCAGCCGCGATGGGGCCGGGTTCACCCACCCCCTGCCGGCTGTCCCCCCCGGGGTCGACTACGTTTATCCGCTCGCCCTGGTAATCCTTTTCCGAAGGGCGAAAAACATGTTGGTACGCATTCATCACAATGGCGACGACGCACTGGTCGCATGGAAACCCGACGGGTTCATTCCCGGGTGCCGCGGTTTCGCGCTCCTGCGGCGACGTAACGGCATCGAAGAGGTCGTCAGCACCTGGGTCGGCTTCACCGACGACCAGGCCACCGCCGGCGAACGTCGCGCGTCCACGAACTGGCCGATTCAGAAATATCAATGGACCGACTACATGGCCGATCCGGGCGACAGGGTGGCATATCGAGTCCTGCCGATGGTCGGGGACGACAAAGCCAACCTGCGCCCCGACCCGGACGCGGCGAGCGCCTGGACCGACGAGATCACCCTGACGCATATGGCATCGCCCGATATCGAGGCGGTCTTCAACCGCGGAATCGTTGCCGCACAATGGGTCTCACGCCGATTGGGGGTCACCGGCCACGAACTGCAGAACGCGAAACTGGAAACCGTGCTCGAGACCACCGGCGATCCACTCCGGAACTACCTCGCCGGACCACTGGGCACGCGGTTGTTCACGCTGCTCGACAAGGCCGCCGGGGACGGATCCGATGTATACGCGGCGCTATACGAACTCGACGATCCTCAGCTGGAAGCCGCCCTGGCCGAGCTGGGCGAGCACGCGCACGTCGTCCTGGCGAACGGGAGCGTGAAGAAGAAGGGGGACGATCAGAACGCCGAGGCGCGCGGCAAACTGCGTGGACGGATCGACCTGCACGATCGAATGTGTTCGCCGCGCGCTCTGGGACACAACAAGTTCCTGGTCGTCTGCGACCAGGAATCCACACCGCGATGGGTGTGGACCGGCAGCCAGAATTGGACCATGACCGGGTTGTGCACTCAGGCCAACAACTCGCTTCTGATCGAGGACCCGGACCTCGCCGCGCAATATCGGCACCAGTGGGACCTGCTCGAGCAGGCGGGCGACGCCACACCGGCGAGCCTGCGTACCGACAACAGCACACCCCGGGACGAGACGGTGGATCCGGCCCGGGTGCGACTGTGGTTCACCCCGACCGTCGGACAGGTCGACCTCGACGACGCACGCACGCTCATCACGGGCGCGGAGACCGGCATCCTCTTCCTGATGTTCAATCCGGGACCGAAGGACACCCTGCTCAACACGATTCTCGACACCGCTCGCGCGGGACGACCCGACGACCGGCGTCTCTATATTCGCGGCGTCCTCAATCAGGACCCGAGCACCACGGCCAACCCGGTGCACCTGTTCGATCAGGACAACACCGAGAAGGCCGACTTCGACGTCGTCCTTCCCGCGGCCATCGACGCACCGACCATGTTCTTCCGCGAAGAATTGAAGAAGCTGGACCGAGCATTCGCGATGGTGCACAGCAAGGTCATCGTGATCGACCCCTTCGGGGCCGACCCCGTCGTGCTCACCGGGTCGCACAACCTGGGCCCGAAAGCCAGCGGGACCAACGACGAGAACCTGCTCCTCATTCGCGATACGCCGGGTCTGGCCGACGCGTACGCGACCAACATCATGTCCGTCTACAACCAGTACCGGTGGCGCTTCCGCCGACACCTGCAACCACCGAATCTGCGATGGCAGGGTCTGGTCGACAGCGACTCCTGGCAGAGCTGGTACCTGAAGCCCGACAGCCCTCAGGTCCGCGAGATCGACTTCTGGGTCGCATAGCCGGCGCAGAGCGCTAACGGCGGGTTGACACATGGCAAGACACGTGTCTATTTTCGGTGGGTCCGCAGCCACCGCGCGGGCGGATGCCGCAGATGAGCAACCATGACGCCGGACCCGAGGCGCTCGGCGTCTTTCGAGAGAGGCATCGACCAAAGCCCGGACACGAACGAACACCTCGCTCAGCTCGATCACCGCGGGAGTGGCCGGGAACGAGAGAGGGACTCGCAGATGACCGATCCATCCGCCGGCAGCGGTCGAGGAGGGCAGCTCGAACCCCCTGTGCCCGAACCGCTTTCGGAGCTCGGGTTCTATCTGCTCGCCGGGGCGGGCGGCGAGGGGCCCGCAACGCTGGTCCAGGAAGCCCGCCGAGGCGAGGAACTCGGCCTGGGCACCGCGTTCATCTCAGAACGATGGAATATCAAGGAGGCGTCCTCGCTGACGGGCGCGGCATGCGCCGTGACCACCCGTATGCGGATCGCCACGGCGGCCACCAACCACAACACCCGCCACCCGCTCATCACCGGCTCGTGGGCGACCACCATGCATCGGCTCTCGGGTGGCCGCTTCACCCTCGGCATCGGCCGCGGCATCGGCGCGCTCTACGCCGGCTTCGGCATTCCCGCGGTGACGACCGCGCAGCTGGAGGATTTCGCCGCCGTGATGCGACGCCTGTGGCGCGGGGAAGCCGTCATCGGTCACGACGGGCCGATCGGACGATACCCGGTCCTCTTCCTGGACAGCGACTTTCGCGAGAACATTCCGCTGGGACTGGTCGCCTTCGGCCCTCGTACCCTCGAGCTCGGCGGGCGCGTCTTCGACGACGTCATCTTGCATACCTACTTCCCGCCCCCCACCCTGCGACGGTGCGTCGCCACGGTGAAAACGGCTGCCGAACGAGCCGGTCGCGACCCCGGCACCGTGCGGGTGTGGTCCTGCCTGGCCACCGTCGGCGACCACCTCCCCGAGGAACTGCGGCTGAAGAAGACCGTCGCACGCCTCGCGACCTACCTCCAGGGCTACGGCGACCTCCTGATCCGCACGAACGACTGGGATCCCGCTGTGCTGCAACGCTTTCGCGACGACCCTGTCGTGCAATCGATCGGCGGCGGAATCGATAGCAAGGCCACCACCGCCCAGATCGAACACATCGCCGGCCTGATCCCCGACGAGTGGCTCGCCTCCGCCGCCACCGGCACACCCGAGCAGTGCGCCCGGCGCATCCGCGACGAATTCGGTGACGGCGCAGACCGGGTCATCCTGCACGGCGCCACGCCGGACGAACTCGCACCGATCCTCGCCGCCTACCGCGCCGGCCGGACATGAGAGCAACCCGCAGGTCCGAGGCCGCTCAGAACCGCCTTTCGCGCATGATCATTTCGGCGTACTGGGAATCACCCGCCGATCTTTCGCCCGGCAGGCGCACTCGGTCAGTGTGAGCGCAGCCAGTCGCGGTAGTGGGTGGCGGCCAGGTAGGCGCCGGGGGGCGCTGTCAGCTCGTCGCCTTCGACCGCGGCGAACAGGCCCGCGGTGTTGTCGGTGACGACGTGGCGGTGGTCACCGGTGGCTTCCAGTGTGAGGCGGCCGAGTTCGTCGAGGGTGAAGACATCGGGGCCGGCGATGTTGCGAATGCCCTGCAGCGGTGAGCCGGTGGCCACCGCCGCGACCTCGGCGGCGACCTCCGCGGAGCTGATGGGCTGGATCGGGGTGGCGGGCAGGTGTATCGCGTCGCCGTCGGTGGTCGCGTCCATCGTCGGCGCGATGAACTCCATGAACTGGGTGGCGCGCACGATCGAATACGGGATCGGGCCCGCCTCGACCAGGTTCTCCTGCAGGGTCTTCGCCCGGTAGTAGGCAAGGGCGGGCACCCGGTCGACGCCGACGATGGACAGCGTCACGAGGTGCCCGACCCCGGCCGCCTCCGCGGCGGCCAGCAGGTTGGTCACCGTGGTGCGGAAGAAGTCGAGGGACGCGTCGTCGAAGGTCGGCGAATTGGTCACGTTCACGACGACCTCGGCGCCGCCCAGCGCCTCGTCGAGGCCCTGCCCCGTGAGCAGGTCGAGACCGGTCGAGCGGGAGTGCCCGGTCGCCTCGTTTCCCGCAGCGGTGAGACGCTCGATGACCTGGGAGCCGATCAGTCCGGTGCCGATGACGGAGACTTTCATGAATGCTCCTACGGTTGGGTGTTCGAACTCGGAGGCCCGGATCACCTGTGCCACAGGTGTCAGGGCGTAGCGCCCGCCTCGGCCGATGGAGCGTCACCGTCGTGGCGGCGTCGTAGTTCAGCGCAGCAATCGTATCGGCGCGCGGTCGCCGGCCGGGTCGATGCGCCGAGAGGGTTTCGACGGCGCTGCCGAGTTGCTGCCGTCTCGTGATCCGACGAGCAATGCGACCGGCTCATCGTTTCCGCGTCGGGGTGATCCCGGCCAGGAGTACGTCGGCGACGTGGTCGGCGTAGGTGAGGGGGTCGATGTCCGGGTTCGTGTCGAGAAATTCGAGCATGCTGTCGACCATCCCCTGGTAGGTCACCGCCAGCAGGTGCGGATCGAGATCCGCGCGCAGCTGCCCCCGTTCCTGTCCGCGCCGCAGGAGTGTGGCCTGCCGGGCATACAGGGCGCTGTACTCGCGGTCGCGGAGCGCGGCACCGCCGCCGAACGCGCCCAGATTGAGCACGATCTGGCGAATCGTTCGCAGCTCGGCGCCATGCGTCGCGGGCAGTTGGGCCGCGCGCCGAATCGCCGCTCGCAGCAGATCGCCGACATCGGCGTCGAGGTCGATATCGGCCGCTACGTCCGCTTCGAGCGAGGTGAACGCACGCCGGGCGGCGTGTGCCATCAGATCGTCGAAGTCGGTGAAGTAGTGCCACAGCAAGCCTTTCGACACCCCGGCGGCGCGTGCGATCGCGTCGGCGGTGGCCGCGGCGAGCCCGTCACGTCCGACGATCTCGATCGCGGCGGTCTCCAACTGGAGGCGGCGGGCCTCGGCGGTGAGCCGTTGCCGGGCACGCTGATTCGCGGCCGTCATATCCGCTCGCGAACGACCAGGACGATGATCAGCGCCATCAGCACGGCGATGCCGAACATCTCCACTCGCATCCACCCGGGGACGAAATGCGGCAGCAGCGCTTCGATGACATTCACCAGCAACAGCGCGGCCGCGATCACGCCGACGGCGCGCAGCGCCGCGACACTGCCACGACGTGCCGACCGGAACCGCAGCGGCAACAGCACCGCGAATGCCGCCACGATCACCGCGTGCCCCCACGCCTCGCGCGGCGCCTCGCGCGGAGACGTCAGCGACAGAATCGCCAGGGCGG
This sequence comes from Nocardia kruczakiae NBRC 101016, assembly GCF_001612965.1. Classification (GTDB taxonomy): domain Bacteria; phylum Actinomycetota; class Actinomycetes; order Mycobacteriales; family Mycobacteriaceae; genus Nocardia; species Nocardia kruczakiae. The sequence goes on along the minus strand of NZ_BDBL01000006.1, from coordinate 53,015 downwards.
CAACGGTCGCGACCGCAGTCACGAGATAGGCCCACACCAGCATGCCGAGACGATCGGGCTCGATCGACGTCTTATTGACCATGCAGTCAACACTAATGACCGGCCAGTCAATACGTCAATGCGCACCCGGCACATCCGCGCTATTCGTCGGCGACTCGAATGATCGTCCTGCCGGGCGTGCGGTGTCGGCGGGCGAACGCGGCCGCGGTCTCGGCGAGCGGTCGAACGGAGCCGACGACCGGCTCGAGCCTCCCCCTCCTGACCCGCTCGGCGAGGTCGGCCAGGCGCGCACGGTCCGGTTCGACGACGAAGAAGACGGCCCGCCCGTCCCTGGGCTGCATGGTGGGCGGCATGGCGATGGTGACGAGAGTGCCACCGGGACGGACCAATTCGGTCGATCGCTCGAGGATTCGGCCGCCGATGACGTCGAAGACCACATCCACCGCACCGGCGTCCCGCAGGTCGTCGCCGTCCAGGTCCAGGAAGGCCTGGGCGCCGAGTCCGAGCACGATGTCACGGTCGCCGGATCGGCCGGTGCCGATCACATGCGCGCCCACCTCGCGCGCGAGTTGCACGGCGATCGAGCCGACACCGCCCGCGGCGCCGTGAATCAGGACCGTCCGGCCGCACGTCAGGTGCGCGTGGTCGAACAGACCCTGCCATGCGGTCAGGCCCGAAATGGGCAGCGCGGCGGCCACGGTGTAGTCGATGTCGGCCGCGAGCGGGGCGAGATTGCGAGCCTCCACGGCGGTGTATTCGGCCAGCGATCCGTCGCGCGCCCAGTCGGTCGGCCCGAACACCCGCTGGCCGACGGTGAGACCGGTGGTTCCGTAGCCGAGTTCGACCACGACCCCGGCCAGCTCGTGCCCGGGGATGGTGGGTGTGCGGTCGCGACCGGCGCGGTCGGACCAGGTCGCGGGCCACTCGAGTTCGCCGGGCGTGAAGCCGGCGGCGTGCACCCGCACCACGACATCGTTCTCCGCGGCGTGCGGGTAGGGCATGTCGGTCAACGTGAGCCCGGCGATACCGGAATCACGGTCGCGCACGGTGATCGCTCGCATACTGGAGTCCTTTCCGGGGCGTCGCCCGTCGCGGCGGCCGATCAGCTCGGCCACGGCGAGCCGAGGATGCTCTCGACCGTCGTCGTGCGCCGGAAGCCGGGGATGAAATGCTCGAGCACATCCGAATTCACTGTGCCGTCGGTGGTTTCCGGACGGTTCCGGAGTCCGTCGACGTAGGTTCGCAGGAACTCCTTCTTGAAATCCCCCCTCGGGTGGGCCGCGAGGATTTCGCTCAGCTGATCGTGGTCCAGTACGTCCATGCCGAAGCCGACCACATCGGTGAGGACGCCGAGGTGCGTGGCCGCGATCTCCGCCGCCATCCGAGCCGGAATGCCCGGCGTGGTGTGCAGCGCGACCGCAGTCCAGACCCTTTCGGCTGCGGTGGTCGAAAATCCGTGCGCCACAAGGAACTTCCGTGCGTGGTCGGCACTGTCGACCTCGAAACGCTGAACGGCGTCGGAAAAAGGGGTCAGCAGGCCGCTGTCGTGGAATATGGCCGCCAGGTACAACAGTTCCGGATCGGGCGTCAGGGCGAGCCGCTCGGCGTGGAGGAGGCCGAAGAGAAATACGCGCCTGGAGTGATGGTAGATGAGAGGGCTGGTCGTCTCCCGAATGAGCCGGGTCGCTTCGACGACCGCCGCAGTGTCGGGAATCCTCAACCCCGCGATGACCTCTGGCATCATGTGTCCCCTTCGACTCTGCATACCTCATCCCCCCGCGGTCGGGACGACCACGGGGGGTGCGACCGGAGCGATGAGAGTGCCTTACGCCGCGGGGACGAGCGCGTCGGCTGGGACGGGCGCGTCGGTCGGGGCGGGGTTCGACGGGAGGGGCGCGGTGAGCCCGACGACCGCGCCGACCGCCGCTCCGAGTGCCCCGCCGAGCGCGGCCGCGGGACCGGCGACGATCGCGGCGCCGACGGCAGCGCCGACCAGCGGACCGACCACCACGCCGGTCGGCAGGAACGGGAGACCGACGACGAATCCGGCGGCCGCACCGAGTGCCGCGGCCGGGATCGCGAGCGGCGCGGACACCGCCGCACCGATGCCGGCGCCGATGGCCGCGCCGACGCCCGCGTCGACCACCGTCGCGGCGCAGCGATCGGGATCGGCCGGAACCTGTTCGCAGAACGTCTCGATCGGATGCTGATCCTCGACGGGCAGCGCGTCCGCGACCGGGGCCGGTATGGCGGCCACTGGATGGACGGGTACTGCGGCCGCGGTGGCGGCGGCCGTCTCAGCGACAGACGGGGCGTCCGTCGTCACAACCGGGGCCGAACCGTCGTCGACGGATGCGTTCTGCGGGGCGACAGCCGAATTGTCCTGAATGACAGGCCCCTCGGCGGGCGGCAATGGCAGCGGGAAGGGAAGTAACCCCTGCACGTCGTGCGCCACCGTTTGCCAGTCCACTGCCAGCGGCGGCACAGCGGGCGCATGCGCAGCATCGGCCGGAGTGAGAACGAGATCGCCGGGAGACGCGGTGGCCACTCCCGTGCCTAAAAAGACTGCAAGCGGCAACATGCTCGCAATCAACAGTGGACGTGACATGCGCCGATGACCAGTCTCCGGCATTTCACACCTCCCGGGTGTATATCTTCGAGTTTGTCCCGACCCTCTCGCATGGTGGTGCACGTTGCAGCTGAGGTAGTTTAAGCTCCAACTGGGACCGGACAGTGAAGAAACGGCGAATCCATGTGCGTCGATCGAATGACGATTTCCGGTTTCGAAACCTCGAATACGAGCTGCGGGCGCAGCCACCGACGCGACTTGGCAAATTTGCGGCAGTCCACCGGTGGCGCGCGACACACGACACGTCCACACAGCCCAGGAAGGCACACGGCTATGCATGCCGTTGATTAGCTGTCCGAGCGACTCACGCCGCCCCGGCCACCGCCCGGCGTAGAAACACGGACGCGGAGCAAACGCGGAGTGAGGAGGCCTCCCCCGAATTTTCCTCCTGCCGCGGCGACCAAGCGTAGAAAGAGACCATGAGAAGGCAGGCAGCCGTCGTTGTCTACGTGCTCGCGCTGGTGGCCGTCGTGGTGAGCGTGGACGTCCTGTTCTTCCGGCACTATTTCCGGGAACGGCTGCTGGTGAATGTCGGCATCGTGCTGGTGTTCGCCGCGTTCTATCTCAGGTTCGTGCAGCGTTCGTAACGCGGCGGGCGATGTCGGAGACGAACACACTCGCCTCCTGTTCGAAGCGTCCGTAACGGAGTTGCGAGTCACCGGAAGCACACGAAGGCCTGGGATACGCTGGCACGCAGCGTATCCCAGGCCGGTTCCTTCGTTCGCGACCGCCGACGCGAGTCGGCGTCAGGGTTGGGGTTGCGCGGTGCCCGACACTCCGGCGCCGCGCCGGGTGAAGGGATTACGCAGGCGCGGTTTCGGCGTGGCGGCCGGTTGCGCGGGTGCGGTCCTCGCGACGACCGGCTGGACCGGCGGCGTCTTCGCGAGATCCTTACGGGTGGCGGTCATTTCGCGGCGCGAATGCCGCAGTTCACGCCGGATCTCCGCATGTCGGCGCGCCGAGGAGAACGCCCCGGTGAGGGCGATGCCCAAGCCGAGCATGCCGACCGCACCGAGAGCGGCGCCGGCGGCGAACAGTTCGTTCTGAGTGGGAGTGAAATGGGCTCCGAAGACGGTGAATTCGGTCGCCAGCACGTGCGTGTCGCCAGAATTGGCCAACGCTGCGGCGATTCCGACCACCACGGCGGCGAACAGAATGATCAACCCGATGAATACAATCATGGCTACTACCGATTCTCAACATCGATGGACTGTTGTAGTTCGGAGATAACCGGCTTTCGGATCGTCAAACAACCGCCTCGGCAAGACACTTCGAACACGCGGCTCCGCGCGGCCGCCGGAACCGGCCGAGCCCAACCACTTTCGGATGAGCCGAGCCTGCGATGGAGGTCCTCGGCCCAGCCGCGCGACACCGCCGCTGCCACCGTCTCGCCACCGGCGACTGGATGGGGCGCGATGGACGTTCCCCGGGCTCACGGGCGGAATTGCGGCGCGAGTTTCGGCGACCCGTCGCGACAGACCACTGATCGAATATGCGAGAAAATCTAGAGCAATTCATCGGCAAATACGAAAAGTTGCGAAACACCTCCGGCTTAGGCGTAAAACTCTAGAGTCGATATGTCCAGCAGAGCCGGTCGCGGGTCTTGGAGGCTCGTATGGATCTGAACACCGTCGAGGACGTCATTCGCCGGCCCTCGGCCCGGCCGGGTTCCGACTGGCACGCCGGAGACGCGTGGCTGGCCGGGGGGACGTGGTTGTTCTCCGAACCGCAGCCCACACTGCGCCGGCTCGTCGATCTCACCGCGCTCGGCTGGCCCACCCTGGTGCCGACCGACGAGGGTCTGGAAATCGGCGCGACGTGCACCATCAGGGAGTTGCACGAGTTCACTCCGCCGGAGGACTGGTCCGCCGGCAGTCTGCTGCGTACCAGCTGCGATGCGTTCCTGGCGTCGTTCAAGGTGTGGAACGCCGCCACCGTGGGCGGCAACATCTGCATGTCGCTGCCGGCCGGTCCGATGATCACCATGAGCGTGGCACTCGAGGCGACCTATCGCCTGTGGGCGACGGACGGGACGGAGCGAACGGTCGCGGCCGCGAATTTCGTGGGCGGCGATCACCTGAATGCGCTGGGGCCGGGCGAAATACTGCGCAGCATTCATATCCCTGCCGCCGCGTTACGGAAATCGTACGCACACCGGCGATTCACGCTGACCAAGCTCGGCCGGTCCACGATATTCATGGTCGGCACTCGAACACCGGGCACCGACGACCTGACCCTCAGCATCACAGCGGCAACCGCATATCCCATTGTGCTGCGTTTCGATTCCGCTCCCGACGCCGACACCGTGCGGGACCGTACCGATGCGATCCCGGCGGACGTATGGTTCGCCGACCCCAACGGCACACCGGAGCACCGCAGACACCTCGCCCGGCACTACGCCGAGGAACTCCGGGCCGAACTCGGAGGCGCGAGATGAGCTTCGTCGTGAACGGCAAGACATTCTCCCAGCAGCCGCGGCCCGGGCAGTGCCTGCGGACCTTCCTGCGGCATCTGGGCTGGTTCGGGGTGAAGAAGGGCTGCGACGCCGGCGATTGCGGCGCCTGCACCGTCTGGCTGGACGGGCGTCCCGTGCACAGTTGCCTCACACCGGCATTCCGCGCGCACGGGCACGAGGTGACGACCATCGAGGGGCTCGGCACGCCCGAGAATCCGCATCCGATGCAGCGGCAGTTCCGCGACGCCCCCGGATTCCAGTGCGGCTTCTGCACCGCCGGCATGATCATGACCGCGGCGGCCCTGACCGACGAACAGAAGCAGGACCTGCCGCACGCGCTGAAAGGAAACCTCTGCCGCTGCACCGGTTATCGGGCCGTCGAGGACGCGATCAACGGCGTCTGCGCGATCGAGGTGGCGGAACCGGGCGCGGTGATCGGCACCAGCGTCGCCGCACCTGCCGCCACCGGCGTGGTGACCGGCCGCGCCGAGTTCACGATGGATACCGCACCGGAGGGCATGCTCCATCTGAAAGTGCTGCACTCCCCCCACGCGCACGCGCGCATCGTCTCCGTCGACAAGTCCGCGGCGCTCGCCGTGCCGGGCGTACAACGCGTCTACACCTGGGAGGACGTGCCGCGCAAGCTGTTCACCACCGCCGTCCACACCGATCATCTGGTCGACCCCGACGACACCTACATCCTGGACGACGTCGTGCGTTTCGTCGGCCAGCGGGTCGTCGCGGTCCTCGCCGATTCGATCGCCGCGGCGGAAGAGGGCTGCCGCCGGGTCGTCGTCGAGTACGAGGTGCTGCCCGCGGTGTTCGATCCGGAGCAGGCGATGGGCTTCGGCGCGCCGCAACTGCACGGCACCGACGATCCGTTCGTCCAGGATCCGGCGCACAACATCCTCGTCGAACTGCACGGTGAAATCGGCGATACCGCAGCGGGTTTCGCCGCGGCCGACGTCGTTCACGAAGGCACGTACTTCTCACCGCGGGTACAGCATGTGCATCTGGAGACGCACGGATCGATCGCCTGGATGGAAGCGGGCCGGCTGCACGTGCGGACCAGTTCGCAATCGCCGTGGGTCGCCAAGGGCAAACTGGCCCACCTGTTCGACCTGCGTCCCGACCAGATCCGGGTCTTCTGCGAACGCGTCGGCGGTGGTTTCGGCGGCAAACAGGAGGTGCTCAGCGAAGACCTGGTGGCACTGGCAACGTTGGACACCGGCCGCCCGACCTGCCTGGAATACACCCGTGAGGAGGAGTTCACCTGCGCCCCGACCCGGCATCCGATGAAGATCACCGTGAAACTGGGAGCGCGTGCCGACGGCACCCTGACCGCGATCCACTTCCGCAACGTCTCCAATACCGGCGCGTACGGCAACCACGGCGGCGAGACGCTGTTCGCCGGAGGCTCGGCCGTCGCCGCCTACCGCTGCCCCAACAAGAAGTTCGACGGCTACGTGGTCTACACCAACACCCTGCCCAGTGGCGGCTTGCGCGGCTACGGCATGACCCAGCCGGTCTTCGCGATGGAATCGGCGATGCACGAACTGGCCGTCGCGCTCGGTATGGATCCACTGGAATTGCGGCGCCGCAACATCGTTCGCCCGGGTGACGCGCTGCTGTCGATACACGACGAGGCCGACGACGTCTCCTTCACCGAGGACGGACTGGGTGCGTGTATCGACCGCGTCGACGCCGCGCTGCGCGCGCACCCGGACGGGCAGGCGCTGGGCGCGGACTGGTCGATCGGCGTCGGCACCGCCTCCTCGATACACGAAACCGCACCGCCGACCGAACACATCTCGGTCGGACTGGCTACCCTCGGTGACGACGGAATCTACGAAATCGCCGTGGGTACAGTCGAATTCGGTGAGGGCACCTCGACCGCGCACGTCCAGATCGCGGCGGCCGAGCTGGGAACCACGCCGGCGCGGATCCGGCTCGTCCAATCCGATACCGACAGAACCGGTTTCGACACCGGCGCCTTCGCCAGCGCGGGACTTTTCGTGGCAGGCAACGCCGTCGCGCGATCGGCGGCGGCGTTGCGCGATCGGATCCTGCGCTTCGCCGCCGCCCACACCGGTGTCGCCCTGGATTCGTGTGCCATGGACGACGACGCCGTGCGCTGCGGTGACACCCGCGTCCCGCTGGCCGACCTCGCGGTGGCCGCCCGGAGCCGGGGCGCGCGACTGACCGAATCGCGCAAGGCGTACGGCTCGCCGCGCAGCCTGTCCTGCAACGCACACGGATTCCGGATCGCGGTGCACCGCGTGACCGGCGAGATCCGGATCCTCTACAGCGTGCAGGCGATCGACGCCGGGGTGGTGATCAATCCGGAGCAGGTCCGCGGGCAGATCGAAGGCGGCGTGGTGCAGGGCGTCGGTTTCGTCCTGACCGAACACCATCTGATGACCGACGGCGTCGTCACCAATCCGACGCTGCGCAACTACCGCATCCCCACCTACGCCGACGCTCCGCGCACCGAGGTGATCCTGGTCGGTTCGACCGATTCGGCGGGACCGGTGCGGGCCAAGGGCATCGCCGAATCCTGCGTCAATCCCGTGGCGCCCGCATTGGCCAACGCGGTGCAGGACGCGACCGGCATCCGCTACCGCGAGCTACCGCTGACGCCCGACCGGATCTTCCAGGCGCTGCGGACATCCCGGCTGACCTCGACCGGCTGAGCCTGGAGATCACGATGCCCCGCGAGACGCCGGCCGGTCACGCCGCCACCGTCATCATCGGTGAGAAGGTTCGTCCCGGCTGCGAGGAGGCGTTCCTGGCCTGGCAGCACGGGCTCAACAGCATGGCGGCGCAGTATCCGGGATTCATCGCCGCGGAGATCGATCCGCCCGCCCACCCGCAGGCGCACTGGTCGCTGATCTACCGGTTCGACTCGATTCCGAATCTGCGCGCCTGGATCAACAGCGCCACCCGCCAGGACAGCCTCGCCGAGGGGCGGCGCTATCTCGACGGCCCGCCCACGCAGCAGATCCTCACCGGCGCGGCCGCGCCGCCCGATACCCTCGTCACCGCGGTGGTGACCCATCGAGTGGTTCCCGAGCAGGTCGACGAGTTCCTGGCGTGGCAGGAACGACTTCGCCACGCGGAGAACAGGTTTCCCGGATTCCGCGGTTCGGAGATCTTCCGGCCGATCGAGGGCGTGCAGGACGAGTGGACGATGCTCTACCGCTACGACAGCGCCGCCGATCTGGACCGCTGGCTGACCTCCAGCGAGCGGCAGCGACTGCTCGACGAGGGAAAACGGTTCAGCGACTTTCGATTACGCACGATCGACAACTCGTTCGGCAGCTGGTTCGCCTTCGACGAGGACGGTCCCGCACACACACCGTCGCAGACGAAGACGTCGATCGCGGTGTGGGTCGGGTTGTATCCGACGGTCGTGCTGCTCTCGCTGGCGTTGGCGCCGGCGGGAATGCCGCTGTGGCTGGGCATGCTGATCGGAAATCTGTTGTCCAGCTTCGTCATGACGTTCGTGACGATGCCGCGCTATGTGAATCCGTTGCTCGAACGCTGGCTGCAGCCGGCCCCCGGGTCACCGCGCAAGGCGATCGAGATCCGCGGCGCCGTGCTCATCACCGCCGTGATGGCGTTCTGGACGGTGCTGTTCTGGCTGGTGACCTCCGTGTTCTGGCATCTGCCCTGACACCGGCCCACAACCGAGAAGGAGAAGTGACGACAATGACCGAATCCAACGGCAGCGCGGTCCCGGCCTTCATGCGCCCGGTGGTCGCCGACGAGCCGCCCGCCAGCGCCCGCACCGTCGCCGAACAGTCGGTGCTGGCGCTCAACGCCGCGATGTTGCAGCTGTACGACACATCGCTGGAGAAATTCAAACAGAACATGCTCGACCAGGTGCCCATCATCCTGGCGCTGTTCACCGGCGCGGGCGGGCAGATGATTCTGTACCGGCCGGGCCGGGAACCGGAGGTCGCCCCGCCGGTGCCGATCATCTATCAGCTGGCGAAGTCGGTGGGCCACAGCACCATGGCGATCTACGAGATCGTCGCACCGTACATCTCCAACGCGTATGCGAATCAGCTGTGGCGTCCTCCGCTGGAGATGTACCGGGCACAGCACCGCACCGCCTTCGACAGCCTCGGCGCGCTGGAGATCTCGGACGAGGACCGCGCGGTGCTGCACGAGATCCTGCAGCGCAATCTCACCTTCATGGACGAATGCCTCGACCGCGGCGGTTACACCTACGACGACGTCGAGAAATTCATTCGCGACACCGAACCGTATTCGGCCCGGTCGATCGGCATCGGCTCGGGCGCTCAGGTCGGCCACTGGATGTCGGTCCTCGACGAATGGAAGACGAGCCTCGGCGAGGACTGGGAGCGCACCTATGCGGTGAGCAACTCGCTGTACGTCGCGCGGCAGAACAACATCCTCTACAGCGTCCTCGTCCAATTCATGGGCACCGAGACGATGGGCGACCGGTTGCTGCTGGTAGAGACGACCGAATTCGAGACCACACCAGAGAAGTTGCTCGACGTGCTCGGCCGCATCGTCGCCGACCGCTCGCTGGGCATGGTGTTCTTCCGCGACTACTACCTGATGGACGTCGAACTGCTCGGTGGCGGCGGGCGCGCGGCCATCGAACGCGAAATGGCCGCGCGCGGAAGGGAACCGGTACTGCCACCCCTGGCGCCGTTCCGTTCCGACGATTGGCCGTGGAAGACCGACCCCGCCAAGGGAACCGGCCCGGCACGGCTCGAGGATGTCGGATGTCCGATCCGCCGAGAGCCGGTCGGCTGATGCCGGAGGCGACGAGTTCCGCGGAATTCGCACAGCGTGCCGTCGACATCGCTCGCGACAGTGTCGCCGCGGGTGGACTGCCGTTCGGGACCGTCATCGTCAAGGACGGCGCGATTCTCGCCGAGGGCAGCAATTGTGTTGCCCGTACTCATGATCCGACCGATCACGCGGAGATTCACGCCATTCGCGAGGCGTGCCGGACATTGGGGACAGAGTATCTGACCGGCTGCACGGTCTACGCCATCGCCCACCCGTGCCCGATGTGCCTGGCGGCGCTGTACCACTGCGCGCCCGACGAGGTCGTCTTCCTGGCCACGCGGGAGGAATGCGCGCCGTACATGGCGGGCGGGAAGGACAAGTACTTCGAACCGGCCACCTTCTATGCCGAGTTCGCCAAACCCTGGAACGAGCGGCGGCTGCCGATGCGTTATGTGCCGCGTGCCGATGCCGTGGAGGTGTACAAGCTGTTCGGGGCGCGACACGGCGTTGTTTCGTTGTGACACAACGGTATTCGTTCCGTATCACGGCGTGTGGTCGTGATGGATCCGTCCTCCGAGTTCGGTCAGCGGGTGACCGGCGCCGCCGTGGGTGCGCATGATGATCTCGGCGACGATCGACACCGCCGTTTCCTGTGGGGTGCGAGCGCCCAGGTCGAGACCGAGCGGACTGGCGAGCCGCCACAATTCGGTGTCGGTGAGTCCGGCCGCGCGCAGCCGGCGCAGCCGATCGTCGTGGGTGCGACGGGATCCCATCGCGCCGACGTAGCCGAGCGCCGGGAGGCGCAATGCCACCCGCAGCAAGGGGACGTCGAATTTCGGGTCGTGGGTCAGGACGCAGACCACGGTCCGTCCGTCGACGGTGTTCCGCTGCGCCTGTGCGGTGAGGTAGCGATCCGGCCAGTCCACGACGACCTCGTCGGCGGCCGGGAAACGGTCCGCGGTCGCGAACCTCGGGCGGGCGTCGCAGATCGTCACCCGGTACCCGAGCAGCGCGCCCTGCTGTGCCAGCGCGGCGGCGAAGTCGATGGCGCCGAAGATCAGCAGCCGCGGGCGGGAGGCGACGGTGTTGACGAAGACGTCCGTGCCGGCCTCCAGCGACGCACAGCCGATCAGCTCGGCATGGTCGGCCGCGAGCAGTTCGCGGGCCCGCTCGGCCACGGCGGCGTCGGCTCGGGCGGATCCGAGCGAGCCGTGGACCGCATCGGGGGTCACGATCAGTTGCCGGCCCGGCCGGCCGCAGCCCCCGTCCGCGACGACGGTGGCGAGCGCGACCGGGCGGTCCGCGGCGACAGCGGCGATCACCACCGGCAGCTGCGGGAACGTCTTCCGGGATATCGGCTCGGCGAAGATGTCGATCTCACCGCCACAGGTGAGCGCGGTACCGAACAGTTCATCGGTATCGACCCCGTAGCTCTGCAGCCGGGGCCGCCCGGTCCGCGCCACCTCGGCGGCCAGTTCGTAGACGGCCGCGTCCACACAGCCACCGGAGACCGATCCGGCCACGGTCCCATCGGGAGCCACGACCATCGCCGCACCCACCGGTCGCGGCGCCGATCCGCGGGTGCGGACCACCGTGGCGACACCGGCGGTGCCACCGGATCGCCAGACGGAGGTCAATGCCGCGAGGATGTCGCGCACTGCCGTACGCGCCCTTCGATCGTGGCCGCAGCGCTCGACTGCTGTAACCGCATCCTTGAATGATGCCCGCCCCCGCGCCCTCGTGCGGCCACAACGCGTCGGCGAGCCGCGGCGAACGGCGGCCGACAGTGGTCAGCTCGTGTGACGATCCTCGACGGCAGGGCTTGCCGGATTCGCCGGTTGCGCGGGCGGCAGCGGAGCCGTGGGGGCCGATGCGGGACGCGGCGAGCCGGAATCCTCGGAGTGCATCTCGCTCATTTCGCTTTTGAAGATGCGCAGCGAGCGGCCGAGACCGCGGGCGGTGTCGGGCAGGCGTTTGGCACCGAACAACACCACGACAACCAGTGCGATGATGAGCCAGTGGGTCGGACTCAACGAACCCATCGGAACCTCCGTTCGTGCGCCGGAGCCGCTCGGACGGTGATCCGCGGCCCGGCGGATTCCACCGGCCAGACCACTCGTCCCGGCACCGACATTGGACGAGTTCATGGTAACTTACCACGCCCATGAACACAGCGAATTGCGCTTTTACCTGGTTTGATGAAGCCTTTCGAAGCTACCGCAAGATGTGAATGTGCAGTAACATACTCGCCGTTGTCGACGTGGTGGTCACCGGGCCGGCAGCGATAGAGTCGAACAGCCGGTCGCATGTGATGTGCACCGGAACGCAAGTGGAGGTTGCCATGGGTGTCGAGATCGCCGCGGCCCCTTCGTCCGTCGAGCAGCTGCCCGTCGAGGTGGACGAGATCACCGGCCGGTGCCACGACGTTCTGGACGAATTGTCCTTCGGCGGAAGCTGTTCGGGCGCGGCCGCGCGACTGACCGCCGCCGCGGACCGCTGGGTCCGGTGCGGGTTGAGCCTCGAGACCGTTCAGCACACGGTGTTCGAGGCATTCCGGCTGCACCTGGGGTTGCTGCGGACTTCCGGCGACGACGTCGACACGATCGTGACGTCGGTCGATCGCGTGCTGGACGCCCTGGAGATCGTGACAACCGGTATCGCGGACGCCTATTCGGCGGCGGTGCCCGACGCGGCCGAGGACTACCGGCCGAGCAGCGGCGCGGTGACCTCCGCGTTGCTCGGCGGCCGATCCGCCGCCGCGGCGGCCAGGGAATGCGGAGTGGAACTCGCCGACCGCTACCACGTGCTGGCGATGTCGTTCCCGGCCGAGTCCGGCGCCGACAGCCCCGGTTCCGACGTTTCGGTCCGGGCGCGACGAACCATGCGCCGGGCGCGCGCCGTCCTGGAGCGGATGAACAACGGCGCGGTGCTGTTCCAGTTGTCGCCGAGCGGCGGCACCGTGCTGGTCCCCTATCCGGTCGTCGGTTCCGACCGCTGTCTCGATCACGTCGTGCACACGCTGGCCGCGGCCACGCGGACACCGATCACCGCCACCGTGGTCCACGCCGCGCGGGCCGCTGTCCCCGCGGCGGCCACCCAAGCGCACGAGTTGCTCGACACCGTGCACGCACTGCGATGCCGGCCCGGCCTCTACCGCATGCGCGACCTCGCCCTCGAATATCAGCTCACGCGGCCCGGACCGGCGCTGGAAATCCTCGGGACCCTCCTCGACCCGCTCGACGACCATCCGGAACTGACCGAGACGCTGGTGCGCCACTGCGGTAACGAGCTGAATCGGCAACGCACCGCACATGAGATGCGGGTGCACACCAATACGGTCGACTACCGGCTCAAACGCATCGGCCGGCTGATCGGAGTGGACCCGACCTCCCCGTCCGGGTTGCTCCAGGTCCGGGCCGCGCTGGTCGCCCGCGCCTATCGCGCACATACGCCGGCCCGCTGACGCACCCGGCGACAGCCCGGCCGAGATGGAGCGCGGCGCTGCGGCTCGGTGCGCGCCGCGCTCCACCGTATCTTCGGGCCGCGCAGCGTACCGGATGGTGAAAACGGCTGACTTTCCGGCAGATTAGGGTCTCGCGCACCTCCCTAGGGGACGTATCCGACCGGCGGCAGGGTCGCCGACCCACCGGGGCTTCACACCGCCGCGCCGGCACCGTACATACTGACCACGTCACAGCAGAGGCGACGACGACCGTGGCCGCGGCGTCGTCGACGGCGAAAGTGGATAGGTGCGCAGCGGATCGGCGAGCGAGGAACTTCCGGAAGACGATGGCCCCGTGGGCGGTTCGACGGACCCGGCGCCACCGTCGTGGTCCTCGATCCCGCCCGGCGACCACGGCGTGCGCTTGGTCGTCTGCGATATGGACGGCACCCTGCTCACCAAGGCGGGGACCGTGCCCGACACGTTCTGGCCGCTGCTCGAGGTGATGCGTTCGCGCGGAGTGATCTTCGTGCCGGCCAGCGGGCGGCAGTACGCGACGCTCGCCGCACTGTTCGAGCGGGCTGCGGACGAGGTGTCCTACATCGCCGAGAACGGTTGTCTGGTAGTGCATTCCGGCGTCACGGTGTCCGCGACCTGCCTCGATGTCGATATCGTGCGACAGGTCGTGCAGGCGGTGCGGGAAGCACGCGGCGCCACCGAACTCGGCTTGGTGGTGTGCGGCCTGGACAGTGCCTATGTCGAGCGGACGGATCCGGCGTTCGTCGCCGAGGCGGCGAAGTACTACGCCCGTCTCGAGCATGTCGACGATCTCACCGCGGTGACCGACAAGGTGCTGAAACTGGCTATCTACGACTTCACCGACGCCGAGCGGACAGCCGAGCGAGTCTTCGGATCCATCGCCGCACGCGAGCAGGTCGTGGTGTCCGGTAAACACTGGATCGACATCATGAGCCGCGAGGCGGACAAGGGGCGCGCGGTGCGGTCGCTGCAGGAGGCACTCGGCATCCCACCGGACCGGACCGCGGTGTTCGGCGACTACCTCAACGACATCGAGATGCTCGATGCCGCGCGGTGGTCGTTCGCGATGGCCAACGCTCACCCCGATGTTCGCGCGCGCGCCCGCTACCTCGCACCCGCCGACGACGAGGACGGCGTGGTGACGGTACTGTCGCGGTTGTTCGGTTCCTGAGCGCCGATCGTCATACCGTGCGCTCCGGCGCTCCGGCCATCCGCAGCACCGCGGCGGCCACCCGATCCGGACATTCGGCCGGCACGATGTGCTCGCAGTCGGCGTCTTCGAACCGGCCGTTCACCCGATCGGCGAATCGGCGCTGGTATTCGCGAATGGTGTCGTGATGCGGTCCTATCGGCTGCGCGCCGACCGACCCTTGATCGATGACAAGGCGGCCGCGGCCATGAGCCTCGACGACCACCGCCGTGGATTTCGCCACCGCCATGGCCGTCCTGATCGCCGAATTCGACGCCTATCTCGACGAGCCCGGCGCGGATCCGGTCGCGGACTCGGTGGGCTATCGCCAAGGCACGCTGTGGCTTTCACCCGACGAACTGAACACGATGCTCGACGGTTTCCGCCGCGTCCTCGCCTCGGTCACCGGGAACGGTCCCGGCCCGAACCGCCGCCCCTACCTGATCAGTCCGGTCATGTTTCCCGGTGCGCGAACGTGAGCCGGTCGCACCGCATTCGCCGTGCGTGCGGGATACGAACGTGCGAGGCTGAGCGACATGTCCGAACGTGCGGATGTCTCACCGAATCTCACCGAACAGGGCCGCGGCCCGGCCATCGCGCGAGTCGCCACGGAACTGATCGCCTGGGTCGCGGCGCCGTGGGCGCTGGCGTCGTGGTCCGTGGCGGCGGCGGTGATCGCGGTGGTCGTCCTGATCGGCGTGCCGTCGATCTTCGCGACCCGCGGTGACAAGAAGCAGGTGCTCGTCGCCGTCCCGGGCTGGGCCACCATCGCGATGATGCTGGTGCTGATCGCCGCGGCGGTGCTGGGCGCCTGGTTCGCCTGGCCGGCCTGGGTTGCCGTCCTCGTCACCGTGCCGGCGGTCGCGACGGTCGGCACCGAACTGCCGCGCTGGCGGTGGCTGGCCCGAGCGCCCTGAGGCCATTCTCTCCCGATACGGTCTGTTTACGCCCGTCGAGGCCGGGTATCTGCGATTTGTTATCGAAGTACGGCCGAACGCGGCAGCGCCTGGATAACAAAAGGCAAAGGGAGAGTTTCACATGATTATTCTGGGAGTCATCCTCCTCGTTCTCGGGTTCGTTTTCAGCATCCCGATCCTCTGGACCCTGGGCATCATCGCCGTCGTCATCGGCGCGATTCTCGCCCTGCTCGGAGCGTTCGGACGTCCGGTCGCCGGCCGCGCGCATTATTTCTAGCGGCAGCGAATTCCATTCTCCGGAGCGCGTACTTCCCCCGTGCGGTGGAAGTGCGCGCTTCGCTGTTCGTCTGTGCGGACCACATCGCCTCGGCACGTCCGGGAACAAAACCCGGGTCGGGCATCCTTGGACGGAAGACGCCGATCCAGAAGGAGACCCGTAGTGACCGAACTGCTTCCGCTCACCCCGGACGAATTGCTGACCACCACCCGTGCGGTGCGCCGCCGTCTGGATCTGACCCGGCCGGTGCCGCTGGACGTGATTCGGGAAGCACTGGAGGTGGCGCTGCAGGCACCGTCGGGAGGCAATCGCCAGCATTGGCAGTGGATCGTGCTCACCGATCCGGCGATCAAGGCGCAGGTCGCCGAGTATTACCGGCGCTCACATCTGGCGTACCGGGAAGCCGGAGGCGAACCGGCCGACGAGAGCGCCGCCCGCATCGCCACGAGTTCGGATTATCTGCGTGAGGTGATGGCCGAGGTCCCGGTACTGGTGATCGGGGCGATCAGCACCGGCGGCAACGCCGCGCTGCCGGAGAATCAGGCCGGACTGTGGGGGTCGCTGCTCCCGGCGGCGTGGAGCCTGGCGCTGGCATTGCGCGCACGCGGCCTCGGAACCACCTGGACGACACTGCATTTGCAGTACGAGCGCGAGGTCGCGGAAATTCTCGGTCTTCCCGACGATGTCCGCCAGGGTGTGCTACTCCCGGTCGCCTACACCAAGGGCACCGACTTCCGGCCCGGCCCACGCGTGGATCTGGATTCGGTCCTGCACATCAACGGCTGGTGACGGGCGGGACTCGAATTGCCGAGCGGGACAGCCGGATCGGGGCCTCCCGCGATCAAAACAGGAAAATTCACGACTCTCGCCGGACGACGTTCGAAACCACCGGGTTCCCGGACGCTGTGACACAACCCATACACCGAAGGTGCGGAAAATGTTGTGGCGCATCGGGTTCGGGGTAGGCCGATCGGTAGTACCGACCGATCGCGGAAGGAGAGAGCTCGTGAACGTTTCGATCACCGCTTCCCACCGTCGCCGCCGGGCCACGCCGAACGAACCCGAGGACGCCCGCTCGGCCCTCCTCGTCCTGATGGTCTGGGCCGCATTGATCGTCGCGGCCGGAGTGCTGCTGATCTCGCTCTAGCCGACGGGAACGGGCGTCGGCGTTTGCCGCCCGGCTGTCGAGGTAGTCCGCTACGAACCTCGAGAAAGGACGGATTCATGTCCCATCCGAATCATCCGCACGACGACGACACCGACGAACCGCGAGGCGGGCGGCCCGGACCGGTGGACGAGGGCGACAACGGCGGGATGGCGACCCGGGAGGTCGCCGACGACGTCGGCACCGAGGAGAACGCCCAGGAACCACCCGACTGATCCGCCGCCGCGATTCGCGACGGCATCTCGATCAGGGACGGCCGGCGACGCCGGCCAGCGCAGCTCGCAGATGGTCGAGGAGCAGTGCCGCGACCCGGTCGGAGTCCTGTTCGGGCAGCCAATGCGAGCCGCCGTCGAGGGCCTCGTAACGATACGGGCCGGTGACGTAACGGCCGCACGCCTGCGCGGCGGACCGTGTGACGTAACGGTCCGCGGTGCCCCAGCAGAACAGCGTCGGAACGTCCACGGAGCCGACCGGTCGGCGGAGCGCGAACGGCAGTCCCCGATACCAGTTGACGGGGCCGCGCATATCCCCTCGATGCGCCGCACGGGCCGCGTACCGGTTCGCGGACTCCGCATCGAGCCCGGCGCGGATCAGGGCCTGCCGCATCGGCCGGCCACCCTGTGCGGAGAGCACGAGTTCCGGTAACGACGGCAGCTGACAGGCGGCCATGTACCACGACCGCAGGGCCTGGCTGCTCGTGACCATGGCGCGCGCGAAGGCCATGGGATGCGGCACCGACAGGGCGGTCAGCGACATCAGTCGGTCGGGCCGCTCGGCAGCGACGGACCAGGCCAGCGCGGCACCCCAATCGTGGCCGACCAGATGAAAGCGCTCGGCGCCGGCCGCGTCGGCCAGGGCATACACGTCACCGGTCATGCGCGCGGTGGCGTACGCCGACCGCTCGGCCGGGCGCGCGCCCGGTGAGTAGCCCCGCAGATCCGGTGCCAGTACGCGATAGCCCGCCGCGGCGAGGGTCGGCGTGATCGCATCCCAGCAGTGACGATCCTCCGGAAAGCCGTGCAGCAGCACCACGGTTTCCGGCGTTGCGCTGCCCGAGGGCGCTGGCGTGTCGGTGACGTCGAAGACGAATCCGGCGTGCGTGAACGTGTCCATGTCCGTGCCTTCCCCTGATCGTGCGCGAACAAGTCACCGCCGCGAGCGCGGCGCCGATCGACGCGGTGCCGACAGTAACGGGCCGCAGGGGCCGCGCTCATCCACCCGCGGACGGATTCCGTGACCGCCCCGGGGACGAGGTCGTCAGGATCCTCGCCTGCCTTGCGCGATCCATGCGTCGTCCTCGCCCCGGCTGTCGTCGTCATGCTCGGCGCCGGATCGGTCCTCGTCGGTTCCGGGGAAGAAGTGCCTCACGATGCGGTCGACGAGGAAGCCGAGGACGATAGCGCAGGCGATGCCGATCACGGCGGCCAACAGTGGCTGATCACGCAGCCAGCGTCCGAAGGCACTGGCGATCGCCACCGAATACGCCGCCCAGCTGATGCCTCCGATCACCGTCAGCGGTACGAATTTCCGGCGCGGATAACGGGTCGCCCCGGCGGTCATGTTGACCGCGATGCGACCGACCGGGATGTAGCGGCCGGTGATGATCAGCAGGGCCGCGCGTTTGTCGAGCATTCCGCGCGCCCAGTCGAATGCCCGCCGGATCTTCGGCTTGCGCATCCACGCGAATCGATCGGTGCCGATCGCGCGACCGATCGTGTAGGCCAGGTTGTCGCCGATGATCGCGCCGATCGCGGCGGCGATGATCAGCAACCAGACGGAGGGTTTCCCGGTCGAACTGCCGATCGCAGCGAGTGCGGCGATCACCGATTCACTGGGGACCGGCGGGAAGAAGGCGTCGATGATGCAGACGCCCAGCAGCGCGAAATACACCCACGGCGACCCGGCCGCGCCGGTGACGAGATCCTGCAGTTGGTTCATCCCATCGACACCCTTCCTGGTCTCCTGGCGAGTGCCCAGGATCGCGCCGCCGAACCCGATCCGGCCGAGGTCGCGCTCAGGTGGCGAGGGACCCGCTCATCGCGACGCCGTGGGCGTGGACGAACTCGACGATCTCGCCGGTCACTCGACGGTGGACGGGTTCGTGCAGCAGATCGTGCCCGGCATCGGGGATTTCGACGGTCCGGCAGTGGCGGACCTCGCTCGTCCACGCGCGGATGGGGGCCAGCGGCGCGCGCCGGTCGTCGACACCGTGCAGTACCAGGGTAGGCACCGGCGGTAGCGAGAAGCCTTGTGCGGGAGCCTGTTCCGGAGTGCCGAGTAGAACGACTCCGGAAATGTGCGCGACCGCCGCGGCATCGGAGACCATCGCCACCACCGCGGTGCCCGCGCCGAGGGAATGGCCGATCAGAACCAGCGGCAGGTGCGGGTGCGCGGCGTGGGCGAGGCCGGTCAAGGTCAGCGCGTCGGCGGCGAGATCGCCGATCGGGGCGACCGTGCCGAATTCGCCTTCGCTGAGGCCGTGTCCGATATGGTCGATACCGAATACCGTTATGCCGCAACGGTTCAGCTCGCGCGAGAAGCGATGGTAGTCCGCGCTCTGCTGGCCGAGACCGTGCAGCAGCACCGCGACCGCACGAGACGACTCCGCGTTCCACACCCGATAGTGGATCGCCCCGCTGACACCCTGAAAGAACCGCATCCCAGCATCCTGACATCTTTAGGTTAGGCTAACCAATGTGATTGGGAGCACGCAGGGGATTCGGGTCGCACCGCACAGCCAGGGCACGGCGAGCACGGCGCCCACCCGCGACGGACGCCGGCTGTACTACATGCACCGGCCGGGGCGGGACGACAATCGTTCGGCCCTGGTCGTTTTCGAGAGCGGACTCGCCTGCACCCGCTCCTACTGGGCGGCGGTGCAGCGGGAATTCGACGACTACACGGCGACCGTGGTCTACGACCGCAGCGGTCTGGGCCGCAGCGCCGCCGACAGCGCACCGCGCGGCCTCCGACGCCTGGCCGACGACCTCGTCGATCTGCTCGATCACCTCACCGAACGCTTCACCGCACCGCGGTTCGTGCTGGTCGGCCACAGCTGGGGCGGTCCGATCGTGCGGGTCGCCGCCGCGGACCGGCCCGACCGGATCGCGGGCACGGTCCTGGTCGACCCGACCGACGAATTCTGCGAGGACCTGTTCACCGCGGCGTCGCGGCGGGCGGCGCGAACCGGGCAGCGGCTCAGCGCCGCACTCGCACGGATCGGCGCACTGCGGCTGGCCTACCGTGACATCCTCGCCGCGCTGCCCGCCGATGCCCGCGCCGACTTCCGCGCCGAAGGCTTCACAGCGGCGGCGATGCGTACCCGTGCCGACGAACTCGCTTGCCACACAGCCGATCTCGAACAATTGCGTGCCGCCGGCCCCGACCTCCGGGATATCGCCGTCACGATCGTGTCCGCCGACTCCCCCTCGGTCGGCATCTCGGCCCGCTCGCGTGCCGCGATCAATGCCGCACATCGGCGGCGGGCGGCACGGCCGCACGGCAGGCATGTCGTCGCCGAGCGCTGCGGCCATATGGTGCCGACCCAGCGTCCGGGGTTGGTCGCGGCCGAAATAGTCCGGATCATCGACGAATACGGACCGCATCGGCGAATCACCGGGTGACTTCCGGCGGTGAGGGGGTATGCGTCCATCAGGACGGATCCGCCACGGCGTCCGGGCGCCGCGGGCCCGGTCGGAGGAGATGCCGATGGTTTCACACAGTGCCGCCGAAGCGTTGCCGGAATGGGAGGCCTTCGCCCGCGCCGTGCAGGCGCGCCGGCCCGACGCGGGCACCTGGTGCGAGGGCTGGACCGTCCGCGATGTCCTGATCCACAACACCGGTAACGCGGCCGAACTCGCACGGGTGCTCGCCGCCCATGCGGCGGGCAGTCCGGTGCCGACCCGCGGTTTCGAGGAGCGCGAGGCGCCCTACCGCGCGATGTCCGACGCCGAGTTGTGGGCGGCGTTCGTGGACCGGTGCGAACAACTCGTCGAGACCGCCGAGGTGATCGACACGCTGTCTCCACTGGAGGCGATCGGCTGGACCGGGAGAACCGTCGCCCCGGACTTCTTCCTCGAGCACATGCGCCAGGAGATGGTGCTGCACCGCTGGGATATGACCGGCGACGACGCCACGGCAATCGATATGCTCATGCAGCCGTGGATAACTCGCCACAGCGTGCGCGATGTGGGTCTGCCCCTGCTCGCGCGCGGCAGCAGGAATATCGATTTCGGTCCCGAGGGCCGCATCGAGGGCAGACTGCGAGCGCCGGGCACCGACGACGTCCTGGTCGTCGCCGAGCCGGACGGCAACTCCATCGACTTGGTACCGCCGGAGGGGCAGGCGACGGTGGAGAGCGATCCGGCCGTGCGCGCGCTGTTCCTGTGGGGTCGACGCCCGGCCGACCCGACGCGCTGGCACAGTACCGCGGGCCCCGAGGAACTGGGCCGGCTCCGCGCGCTGCTCGGCGGGTATTGAGCCCACCACCACCGGCCGGGATTGCGGGCCGTGCGGGCGGGTAGTCCGCGGAGATGGGTGCCGCAACCGATGTCGCCGTGGTCGGAGCCGGAATCGTCGGCCTGGCCACCGCGCACGCGCTACGCCGGGCCGGGCTGTCGGTCACCGTGTACGAGTCGGGCCGGCCCGGCGGCGGCCAGTCGGCCGGTCATTCCCGCATCTTCCGCCACGCGCACACCGATCCCCGGCTGGTCGAGATGGCGGTCGCCGCGCGGCGCGTCTGGCGCGACTGGGAAGGCGAATTCGGCGCCGAACTGATCTCGCGGGACGGCGCGGTCGCGCTCGGGGCGGGCGTGGCGGACAAGCTGGAGATCCTGCGGCGAACGCCCGGAATCGACGCCCGCGGTATCGACGCCGAGGAGCTGGCGACCCGGCTGCCGGTGCTGGCCGACTACCACGGACCGGCCATGCTGGACGCGACCGGTGGCTCCATCCGCACCGTCGCCGCGATCGACGCTCTCACCGAACGATTGCGCGATTCACTGGTCGCCGACCACGTTCTCACCCTGCGGCACACCGCGACCGGAACCGTCGAAGTACGCACCGGCACAACCTGTTCGGACTTCGGCAGCGTCGTCGTCTGCGCGGGCCGCGGCACCGCGCCGCTGGCCCGGACGCTCGGTCTCGCCCTGCCGGTGCAGGTGTCCGCACACGTCCGGTTGACCTTCCGCCCGCGCTCGGCGCCGCCCGCCACACTGGCCACGCTGCAGGACAGCAGCGGCGAATTCGGCGAAACCGGAATCTATGCCGCCGCGTTCCCCGGCAACACCCATTACGCGCTCGGACTCAGCGATTCCGTGCCCAGCAACGACGGTGGCTCGGTCGATCCCACGGCGCTGGCCGGGCTGGCCGAGCGCGCCGCGGGCTACGTCGACCGCGCACTTCCCGGACTCGCACCCGAACCGGAGGGTTATGTGCACTGCTGGGTGACCCGGCTGCCGTGGGGTGAGGACGGGCTGGCCGCCTGGCAGGACGGCGGCGCCACCTTCCTCGCCGGGCACAATCTGTTCAAGCTGGCCCCGGTCCTGGGCGCCACACTCGCCGACAGCATCACCACCGGACAACCCGCCGCCACCCTGGACCCGGCGCGGCGACTCGGCGATCCCGCCGCCGACCGGTAGGACACCGCCCGGCACTACCGTCGAAAGTACTTAAGCGCGACAGATTCCCCGTCGCCCGGAACTCCATAACTTTGTGGTCGCAACGTCACCACCACGAAGGAGAATCCCGTGAGCGACATCAACGACCTGGTCGAACGCTACCTCGCCGTCTGGAACGAGACCGATCCCGCCGCCCGCGCCGCGCAGATCGCCGACCTGCTCACCGACGACGCCGAATACACCGATCCGCTGGTGTCGGTGCGCGGCCACGCCGGACTCGACGCGGCCGTCGCCGCCGTCCAGCAGCAGTTCGCCGGAATGGAATTCACGCTCGGCGGCCCGATCGACAGCCACCACGGCATCGCCCGCTTCACCTGGCATCTGGGCCGGCCGGGTGAGGAGCCGCTGGTGATCGGCTTCGACGTCGCCGCACTCGGCGACGACGGCCGCATCCGCCAGATTCTCGGCTTCCTCGACAAGGTGCCCACCGGCGCCTGATCCCCCTCCCGGCACCAGACACTCATCCCCGCAAAGGACAAGGTCATGTACTTCACCACCACCGACGGAACCACCCTCGCCTACGAGGATTACGGCACGGGCGAACCGATCGTCTTCGTCGCCGGCGCCATGCTGAACACCGAGATGTGGGAGTACCAGATTCCGTACTTCACCGAGCGCGGCTACCGCTGCATCGCCCTGGACCGCCGCGGCCACGGCCGCTCGGACCGCCCGTCCACCGGCTACGACATCGACACCACCGCCGATGATCTCGGTGCCCTGCTCGATCATCTCGATCTGCGCGGCGCCACCCTGGTCGGCCACTCCACCGGCGGTGCGGAGATCGCCCGGTATCTGGCCCGTCACGGTGAAAGCCGGGTCGCCCGAGTGGTTTTCCTCGCCGCGATCCTGCCCTTCATGAAGGCCACCGACGACAACCCCGGCGGCATCCCGGAAGCCATGCTCGACGCGCTGGTGGACAGCATCCGCACCGATCGCGGGCGGTGGCTGGCCCGCCAGTCGCAGATCTACTTCAACAGCCACCTGAATCCGGACGTCTCCCCCGAACACATCGACATCACCTACCGTCAGTGCCTGTCGACCGCGCCGTGGGCGACGCTGCACATGCAGCAGGCAGTCTTCCACTGCGACAATCGGGAAGCGTTGCGCGGCATCACCGTTCCCACGCTCATCGTGCACGGCGCCCTGGACTTCTCCGCGCCCGCCGAGGTCACCGGCCGGCGCACCGCCGAGCTGATGCCGGCGGCCGTCTACAAGGAGTACCCGACCGCCGGTCACGGTCTGTACACCTCGCACGCCGCCGAATTCAACGACGATCTCCTGGAATTCGTCAAGGGCTGAACGAATCTTCCTGTCCCGCAGCATGATCCCCGAGGAACACCCATGTCCACACCCACTCTGCTCATCCGTGGCACCCACTCGGCGAGCGCACCGCCCGCACGGGCCACCCTGCTCGTCCTGCTGGCCGGAATCTTCATGGCCACACTGGACTTCTTCATCGTCAACGTCGCCATCCCCGATACCCAGGCCGATCTGCACGCGAGCAGCGCCACCATGCAGTGGGTGGTCGCCGGCTACGGCCTGGCGGTCGCTGCCGGGCTGATCACCGGCGGGCGGCTCGGCGACCTGTACGGCCGCCGCCGGCTCTACGGCCTCGGCATGGCGGTGTTCACCCTCGCCTCCCTGGCCTGCGCGCTGGCCGGTGACGCCGCCGAACTGGTCGTCGCCCGGATCGCCCAGGGGGGCGGGATGGCGCTGCTGATGCCGCAGGTCCTGGGTCTCATCAGCGTGGTGTTCACCGGCACACGCCGAGTACGCGCCTTCGCCGCCTACGGGCTCGCCATGGGCCTGGCCGCGGTCTTCGGCCAGCTGATCGGCGGGCTGTTGATCCAGGCCGACCTGTTCGGCCTGGGCTGGCGCACCATCTTCTGGATCAACGTGCCGGTGGGTGCGCTCACCCTCGCCGTGCTGACACGGCTGGTCCCCGAATCACGCGGAGACGGCGGCACCCGCCTGGACCGGCTCGGCGTCGGCCTCATCGCGACCGCGCTGGCGGCGGTGGTGTTGCCGCTGATCCAGGGCCGAGAGCAGGGCTGGCCGCTGTGGACGTGGCTCTCGCCGGCCGCAGCCGCCGTGCTGATCGCGGTCTTCGTCACCGCCGCGCGGCGATCGGCGGCCCGCGGCGGGGAGCCGCTGGTGAATCCCGCGCTGTTCGCCGAACGCTCGTTCGCGATCGGTTCGACGATCGCCCTGAGCTACCAGATGACCATGGGATCGTTCTTCCTGTTCTTGGCGCTGTATCTGCAGCAGGGACGCGGCCTGTCGGCCCTGGGGTCGGGCCTGCTGTTCCTCGCGCTGGGCGGTGCCTACCTGCTCACCTCGATGCTGTCGGCGCGGGCAGCCGCCCGCCTCGGCCGGCAGGTCGTCGCGGTCGGCGCCGTGCTGCAGGCCGCCGGATTTCTGCTGCTCGCGATCACCGCGCACGAGCTCGGCGGCAACGGCTCGGTGCTCGCCCTGCTGCCGGGAATGATCGTCGCGGGAGCGGGAATGGGGTTGGCGCTCGTGCCGATGCCGGGCATCGTGCTGGCGGGTGTGACGCCGCAGCACGCCGCCGCCGCAGGGGGCGTGCTGGCCACCGCGCAGCAGGTCGGCGGCGCGGTCGGAATCGCGGTGGTCGGCATCGTCTTCTACGACCGGCTCGCAGCGCCGGGCGGATTCGCGTCGGCGTTCGTCGCGAGCCTGGTGCCGATGGCGCTGCTGTGCCTGCTCACCGCCGCACTGGTGCAACTACTCCCCGCCACCCGCATCCGGAAGTAGAGATCGGAGCCCCGGTGGTCGCCACCGGGACTCCGGCATGTCCGCGATTGTCAATGCAATTGATCCGCAATGGTTTTCAGTTCGCCGCGCGAGGTCACTCCGAGCTTCGGATACGCCTTGTAGAGGTGATAGCCGACGGTGCGGTGGCTGAGGAACAGCTGGGCGGCGATATCGCGATTGGACAGGCCCTGGGCAGCGAGACGAGCGATCTGCAATTCCTGCGGGGTGAGTCCGGTGACCGCCGCGCTCGACCGCGAATCCGATTGCCCGCCAGGCCCGCTCGGCGCCGCGCCGGTCGCGACGAGTTCGCTGCGGGCCCGTTCGGCCCACGGGCGCATGCCGATGCGGTCGAACATGTCCAGCGCCTCGGCCAGCACGGTCCGCGCCTCGCTCTTGCGACGGGCCCGGCGCAGCCACTCGCCGTAGAGTTGTGCGGTGCGGGCGTATTCCACCGGACGTGCCTCACGGTCGTGCAGCTTCAGCGCCCGCGTGTAGTGCGTCTCGGCGCTGTCGTCGTCGGACAGCAATGCGCGACACCGCAATACGAGCGCTTCGGCCCACGGCTGCCGCACCGCGGTAGCCCAGTCGGCGAGCCGATCGGCGTGGGGTTCGGCCCGATCGGCGGCGCCGACCCGCACCGCCGCCTCGACCAGATCGGGTATCGAACGCATCGCGCACAGATGATGGCGCAGCGGGTCCCGGGTCAGCCGCTCGAACCGCGACAGCGCCGATTCGGCCCGGCCCGAACCCAGTTCGAGCAACCCCAGCGACCAATGCGCCCACGCCGCGCCGGGAGACACGGATCCGGGCGTGCTGTCGGCGAGACCTGCCTCGGCATGGTGCCGGCACCGGTCCTCGTCGCCCTCGGCGGCATGGATATGCGCGAGAACGCTGCTGAGCTGACTGACCCATTGGCGCTGGCCCAGATCTGCGGCCAGGCTCAGTGCCTCGGCCGCGGTGGTTCGCGCATCGCGCAGACGACCCGTGAATATCTCGACCTCGGCGGCGAAGAACAAGGTGGTGGGCAGCCGGCCGGCGGCACCGGCGTCGCGATACTCCCGGCTCAGCGCCTCGGCGGGCCCGTAGACGTCGGCGTCCTGGCCGCCGGCCATCGCCACGCCACACAGCATCAGCCGCACCTGATCCGGCACCGGGCCCCGCCGCGCGGACTCTGCCAGTGTCCGGGTCAAATCCGGTGGTGCGCTCGCGATGTCGCGGCGATCCAGGACGCTCGCCATGTAGGTCACGACCGGGTGCAGCGGATCGGTGTCGGCCAGTGGCACCGCGGTCAACCGCGCCACGCAGTCGCGGACATGCTGTTCGCCCAGATACCAGCCGGTGTGCAGGGCCTGGATCAGCATCGTCGCCGCCAGCGCGGGATCACGGTCGGCGACCTGTGCGGCGCCGGCGCGCAGCAGCGCGTCCGCCTCGGCGAAACGGCCCTGCCAGAAATGCGCGAGCCCCTCGACGTGGGCGACCCGAGCCCGCAATTCCGTTGTCGCACCGGCTCTTCCGGCCACCCGGTGCGCGAGCCCCGCGGCCCGTTCCAGATCGCCCGCGTTCAACGCGGATTGGGCGGCCAACGCCTCCCGATGCGCGCGCAGTCCGGGGTCCGCGGTGAGCCGGGCGGCGCGTTCGTAGGCCGCGGCGGCCGCCTCGTGACCACCGCGGGCGAGCGCGCGGGCGGCGGTATCCTCCAGGGCCGCAGCGACTTCCGCGTCCGGGCCGGTGGCGGCGGCCGCCGCGTGCCAGGCACGGCGGTCCGCGTCGGCGGGGCCGTCGAGCGCGGCCGCCAGCGCGCGGTGAGCGGCCACTCGCTGTCCCAGCGGCGCTCGCTGGTAGACGGCGGCGCGCAGCAGCGGATGACGGAATGCGATCGTCTCCGCCGTCTCGCCGCGCACCAGCAGTCCCGCCTCCTCGGCCGGCGCCAGATCGTCGATTCCGGCGCCGACGGCGGCCGCGGCGCGCAGTATCGCCGACACGTCGCCGGACTCCTCGGCCGCGACGACCAGCAGCACGTCCTGTGTCGATTTCGGCAGCCGGCTGACCTGTCCGTGGAAGGCCAGCTGCAGGCGGTCGGTCAACGCCAGCGCACCGGGATGGGCCGCGCCGGGACGTTCGTCGCGTGCGGCATCGGCCAATTCGAGCAAGGCCAGCGGATTGCCCTGTGCCTCGGACAGGACCTGCCGGCGCACCCCGGCGGGCAGTTCACGGCGGTCGAGCAGCGCCGCCGCGGCAGCCGAGTCGAGCCCGGCGATGCGGCGTTCGGGCAGATCCGCGGACCGCGCGAACGTGGCACCGTCACGGGCGGCGAGGATGATCACGACCCCCTCGGCGTACAACCGCCGGGCGGCGAACAGGATCGTGTCCAGCGAGGCCCGGTCGAGCCATTGCGCGTCGTCGATCAGACACACCAGCCCGGTATCGCCGGCGTATTCGGTGAGCAGCGACAACACCGCCAATCCGACGAGCATCGCATCCCCGCCGGGATCGTCGCCGAGGCGCAGCGCCGCCTCCAGTGCCGCCCGCTGACGCGCGGGCAGGGCGGGGCGATGCGCGAGCGCCGGCCGCAGCAGCAACTGCAATCCGGCGAACGGAAGTTCGGCCTCGATCTCCACCCCCGCACCGCGCAGAACCTTCAGGTCGGCGCCGAGATCGGCGGCGTGGTCGAGCAGAGCGGTCTTACCGATTCCGGGTTCTCCGCGCAGCACCAGCCAACCGCTCTCCCCCGCGCGGGCCCGGTCCAGCAGGGCGGTGATCGCCGCGATGTCGGCCGCCCGCCCGTACAGCTCAGCCATGGCACCGCACCACGATTCGGATCACGAACACCGGACCGATCATCGCATACCGGCCGGCGCCGGTATTCCCACGTGCGCGCCTCCCGCCGCGGCCACCGGTTCGACAGCAGAATGCAGCTCATGAGCGATTGGAACACCGCGATCATCCAGGAATTTCGAGCCAACGAGGGACGCGTCGGCGGCGATTTCGAGGGCGCGCCGATGGTGCTGGTACATCACCGCGGCCGCAAATCCGGCCGCGAACTCGTGACACCGATGATGTATCTGGCCGACGACGAGAACCCGGACAGCATCTATGTTTTCGCGTCGAAGGCCGGCGCTCCGACCAATCCGGACTGGTACTACAACCTGACCACCGCCGGCACGGCGGAGATCGAACGCGGCACAGAACGCTATTCGGCGGCGGTCACCGAGGTGACCGGTGAGCGGCGCGACCGGATCTTCGCCGAACAGGCTCGCCGCTATCCCGGATTCGCCGGCTACGCCCGCAAAACCGAGGGAATCCGCACCATTCCGGTGCTGGAACTGCGCCGCGCCTGACCGACCCGGTACTCGTCCGCCACCGTGGCCGCGGACGAGTACCGGCCATCGCAGCTCACGCGGATTCGCGCACCGACTCCGCCGGAACTTCCTCTCCCCCAGCGGGTTGCGCGCGTGCGCTCCGGTCGAGCGCGGCCAACGCGAACGCCGCGAGTGTCCCGATGGCGGCGAATCCGGCCCACACCACGGCGTCGAGTCCGGCCGACCGGGCGGCGTCCAGCACTACGCCGGTGACGAGGTTTCCGGTCAGAATTCCGACTCCGACCACCGTGTTGTAGAACCCGTAGTGCGTGGCAACGAGAGCGCCGCCGGACAGCGAGACCACCGTATCCATTTCGAACGGGAACACCGCCGCGGTCCCGGCCGCGAGGATCGCCGCCGAAATCAGCAGCGCCGCAACGGCAGCCACCGTGCCGAAGGGCCGCGGGCCGGGTACCAGCAGCAACGGCAGGAAGGACGCGGCCAGCACACCCATGCCGACCACGAGGCCGCGACCGGTCCCCCACCGGCGTCGAAACCATGCGGTGATGCGCAGCTGCCCGGCCACCGCGACCACACCCGAGACCACGAACACCGCCGAGGTCAGCGCCTGCGCATGGCCGGGGCTCAGATATTCGGCCTGCAACGGCAGTGCCAGATAGACCTGGAACGACAGCACATACGAGCCGATCATCGCGACCGCGAAGGCCAGGAAACGGCGATTGGCCAGTACGGTCCGCCAATCCTGGAGAACCGTCGTGCGCACCGCGGGCTCGCTCGCCCGCCGCGGCGGCAATGCGAACAGTTGCGCGAGGGTCAGCACGGCGAAGACGACGGCGGCGGCCACGGCGGTCACCCGGAAGTCGGTCACCAGCAGAGCCAGCCCGGCCAGCGGCCCGACGAGGATGCCGGCCTGATAGAAGATGTTGAATACCGCGAACGCCTCCACGCGGCGGTCACCGGTCTCCGCGGCCAGACAGGCGCGCACCGCCGGATTGAACAGTGCACCGGCGAAACCTGTTGCGGCCGAAGCGATCAGCAGCATCGGGAGCGACGTGGCGAAGATCAGCAGCGCGAATCCCGCGGTGCGCAGCAGACAGCCCGCCACGATCAGCGGTTTGTAGCCGAGCCGGTCGGCGAGCGTCCCGCCGACGAGGAACATGCCCTGCTGGGAGAAGTTGCGCACGCCCAGCACCAGACCGACCGCCCACGCGGCCAAGCCGATCGGGCCGGCGAGATATCCGGCCAGGTACGGCATGAGCATGTAGAAGCCGAGGTTGATGCCGAACTGGTTGATCATCAGCAACCGGGCCGCGGGGTCGAAGCTGCGGAATCGGGCGAGGACATTCATGCGGCGGGCTCCGGGTCGAGGGTGCGGGGGTCGACGACGGTGGCGCAGCGCGTCCACGAGGTCACCACGCGTTCTGCGGGATGGCCGATCGTTTCGGGTTCGACGGGCGGATCGGCATCGAGCAGGCCGTGCTCGTCGCAGTAGGCGTCGTTGTAGACGGTGTCGGCGTAGCGGTGCGGGCCGTCGGGAAAGACGGCGGCGATTCGGGTGCCGGTGTCGTGCACGCGCGCGGCCCAGCCCGCCACCAGCGCCACCGCGCCGACGCTCCAGCCGCCGCTGGCGTGGTGGGTGGCGGCCAGTGTCCGGCATGCCCACACCGCTTCCGCCGGTGCCACCCAATGGATTTCGTCGAAGGCGTCGTAGTCGACGTTGCGGGGGTGGATGCTCGAGCCCAGTCCGCGCATGAGACGCGGCCCGGCGGGTTGGCCGAAGATCGTCGAGGACACGGTGTCGACACCGATCAGCCGCAAGCGCGGATTGTTGCGGCGCAGCACCCGGGCCACGCCCGCGGAGTGTCCGCCGGTTCCGACCGCGCACACCAGGATGTCGACGCGGCCCAATTGCTGCACCATCTCCAGCGCCAGCGATTCGTAGCCGTCCACATTGTCGGGATTGCTGTACTGGTCTGGGCTCCAGGCATCCGGTTCGGTGGCCAGCAGTGCCGCGACCCGATCGCGGCGTGCCTGTTGCCAGCCGCCGGCCGGATGCGGTTCGGTGACCGTCTCCACCCGTGCGCCGTAGGCGCGCAGCAGTCGCACCACCATCGGTTCCATGCCGGGGTCGGTGACCACGGTGACCGGGTGCGAGTACACCATCCCCGCCAGCGCGAGTCCCAATCCCAATGTGCCGCTGGATGATTCGACGATGCGCGCACCCGGCCGCAGATCTCCGCGGCGTTCGGCGCTGCGCACCATGTACAGCGCGGGCCGGTCCTTCATGCCGCCCGGATTGGCGCCTTCGAGTTTGGCCCAGAAGCCGCGGCCGCGGCCGCTCAGCGGTTCGCCGATCCAGAGCACCGGCGTATTGCCGACCAGGCCGCGCGGACGGTGCGCCGGGATCGGCGCTGCCGGAATCGGCTGTGGGTGGTCGAGCACGATGTCGTCCATGACTGTCGCTTTCGGTATCTCCGCCCGATGTGGGCGGTACGGATGCGGGCAGCGGACACCGGCCGCCGGCACGGGGCGGGCGGCCTGTCGCTGACCGATCAGCGGCGGGCGATACCGAGATGCGTCAGAATGTCGCGACCGGTGCGGGGCGGCGGACCCGGCGGCCCGCGCACGGCGGTCGCGTGGCGGTGCCACCGGGCGGGGGTCACCGCGGCCACCGCATCCCACACGTGTCCGGGCGGCCACAGCTTCACCGGATCCGCCGGCAGCACCGAATCCAGGACGACATGCCTGTCGTGCGCACAGCAGTCGTCCCAGGCGGGCAGATGCGAACCGAGATGAGCCAGTGTGGATTTCGTGGCGGCAGACGATGCGGGAGCGCCGGCCGTCGCGGCATCGGCGACCACGCAATCGGTGTGCAGCGCAACGAGAGTGAGCAGGGCGACGAAGATCATGGCCACGACACCCCGCCGCGACCGGAGGACGGAGCTCACCGCATCCGCACCCGCCGCTCGACCGACCACAGCGGCGCACAGACCCGAGGGCGGAGTCCACGCCGGGTCGGACACCGATCCACCAACCCAGCCTCCTCACCACGATCGCCACTGTCGCGCAACACCTTCGCACGGTGCTGCCGAGCATCGAGCCGGACGTCACCCCACCGCTGGGGAACGCGACCACAGGCTCGATAACATCTACTACTTACGTACGCAACTAGTAGATCATATCCGCCGCAGAGGGCGGGTGCCGTCAATGGGACGACACCTCGCAATATACCCCTAGGGGGTAGAAACGCCAACTACCGGGAAGCGGCCGCCCTCACTTCTTCTCGTCGCGCGACTTCTCGGAAAGTCTGGAACCGAGCGTTTTCAATCCGGCCCGGATCCGGGCCTTCGCGGTGGGCAGCGGGATCCCCAGATCCTGCGCCACCTCCGGATAGGTGCGACCCCCGTAGAACGCGAGCAGAATCGCCTCCCGCTGCCGATGCCCCAGCCGGTGCACCTCCCCCGCGACCGACCGCTCGTCCAGCCGCTGCGTCACCTCGTCGAACACCACATCACATTCGGGCTGATACTGACCGCGACCGAACGCGCGCTCCCGATCCGCCAGCGATTGTTCCGAGCGCACCCGGTCGACCGCACGCCGGTGCGCGAACATCATCAGCCAGGCCATCGGACTGGCCCGCCCCGCGTCGTAATCGCCGGCCGCGGACCACGCCTGCAGATAGACCTCCTGGCTCACTTCCTGAGCCAAGCCGGGACTGCGCAGAATCGCGGTCAACCGGGCCATCAGGCGGGCGTTGGTGCTGCGATAGAAGGCCGCGAAGGATTCGGCGTCCCCCGCCGCGGACTTGTGCAGCAAGGTAGCCAGTTCCGCCGCCGTGATGGTGGTCGAACTACTCTGACGGTAACGCTGATCGATGTCCATCGCACACCGTTTCGTTTCGCGGGATAGTCGTTACCTGCGGGGAGAATCGGCAATATTGCCGAACCGCCTGGTCAATCCTCATGCCACCGAGCGCCGATGCTCGCGACCGAACGCGTGATACCCGATCCGAGCCGTTGGAACCGGCCGATCGCTGCCGTCACAATCAACGACATATTTAGCATCGAAGTCCGGGTGCCAGATGTTAACCACAAAAGTGGAACAATCTCGAGAAGGTCGGAATTCCGCGATCGGCGCCGCTGCGAACAGTCGATATCCGATAGCTGCCGCCGCCGTAATCGGTGATAGCTGCTCGGCTCCCTCTTCGATATCCCACAAGGCGAAAAGCGAGCCCGAACGTTGTCACACACGCCCGCCGAAACGTCACGCCGCACTGGTCCCGACAGCCGCGTAGGCCGGATCCGTGATCCGGCCTACGCGCTCGAGTCCGTGTGTCGCGATTCGGGTCAGCGACCGCCGTGACTGTGCTGACCACCGGCCTGCTTGGCCGCGGTCGGCTGCGCCTGGGCGCCCTTGCGCCCCGCTTCGTGCGGATCGGCGGCGTTGCGCCGGCCGAAGCTACCCGTGCTGGCCTGGCCGCCGCGGCGAGCCTGTTCCTCGGTGTCGCTGCGGTTGCCGAACTGTCCGGGATTGTTCTGGTCGGCCATTGCGGACCTCCTTCGCAGTAGGGACTGTTCTCGATCGCGACCGGCGTACTTCCCGGTCACATCAGAGGCACTACCCGGGCCTCCCGGGTCTATGCACCGGGCTCCCGAACGATTGCGTACGTCCTGGTCGGACCCTGAAATATTTTGCGGCACCGGTCATTTCGGGCATTGCGGCTCCGATCGCACCGCGCGCTCACGCGGCCGCCGGGTCGAGCACCACCTTCACCATGCCGTCGGCCTTGCGCTGGAAGTCGTGATACACCCGCGGCGCCTCCGACAGCGGAAGCCGATGAGTGGCAAACGTTTCCACACCGAGCGGATCACCGTCCCGCAACAGCGGAAGAATGTCGCCGACCCACCGCTTGACGTTGGCCTGACCCATCCGCAGCTGAATCTGCTTGTCGAACAGGATGCGCATCGGCAACGGGTCGGCCATGCCGCCGTAGACCCCGGACAGCGATATGGTGCCGCCGCGGCGCACGATATCGATCGCGCTGTTCAATGCCGCCAGGCGGTCCACACCGACGGTGTCCATCAGCTTCTGCGACACCATCGACGGCAGATAGCCGGCCGAACGCTGCGCCAACTCCGCGACGGGCGACCCGTGGGCCTCCATACCCACCGCGTCGATCACGCTGTCGGAGCCCCGTCCGTCGGTGCGGTCGCGGATGACATCCCCGATCGAGGCGCCGATCTGTTCCAGGTCGACCACCTCGATACCGCGATCGGCCACCCGGCGCAGTCGTTCCGGCACCCGATCGACACCGATCACCCGATATCCCCGATGGGCCGCGATCCGGCACGCCATATCCCCGATCGGGCCCAGTCCCAGCACCACCACCGAGCCCCCGTCGGGCACACCGGCGTATTCCACCGCCTGCCACGCCGTCGGCAGGACATCCGACAGATACAGGAAGCGGCTGTCGTCCGGACCGGCCGGAATCGGGATGTGGGTGAAATCGGCATGCGGAACCCGCAGGTACTGCGCCTGGGCGCCGGGCACCTGCCCGTAGAGCTTGGAATAGCCGAACAAGGCTGCGCCGCTGCCGTATTCGCGCACCTGCGTGGTCTCGCACTGCGTCGGCAAGCCGGTATCACACATGACACAGTGCCCGCACGCGATCTGGAACGGCACGACCACTCGATCGCCCACCGCCAGCGACCGCACTTCCGAGCCGACGTCGACCACGACCCCGATCGGTTCGTGGCCGAGCACGTCACCGGCGCTCATGTACGGGCCGAGCACCTCGTACAGGTGCAGATCCGACCCGCACACTCCGGAGGAGGTCACGGCGATGATGGCATCGGTCGGTTGCTCGATCCGCGGGTCGGGCACCTCGTCCACCGAAACCTTGCGGCGGCCCTGCCACGTCACTGCTTTCATCGTGTCACCTCGATCTGCATCTGTGCTGGATACGGCCACCGTCGGCCTACCCGCCGCATGGGTGGCCAAACGAATCGGGCGCGCCGGCGGCGGTTTGCCGCGGGCGATTGCGGGCACGCGAAGCACATGGCTGCAAACGAACCCGACGAAGATCTGCTCACCTCGACCGAGGGACTGGATTCCGACGATGTGGGCAACGACGACGGCGACGAGATCGTGGAACCGCCCGACGATTGGTCGGGCGTCGACAGCTACGGCATGACGGCCGGCGAACAGCGCACGGAACGCCCACTGTCCCAACGACTGGCCGAAGAGGAACCGGACGTGGGGACCATGCCTTCCGCCGAGCCGACGCTGCCGGAATCCGGTGCGACCGAGGGCCTGGATTCGATCCGCACCGGGTCACCCGGTGGACCCAGTGACACCGAAGCCGTCGAGGAGATCGTGCGGCGCGAATCCGGTACCGACGACGACTCCTACTTTCCGCTCCCCGACGAGTAGCGGCTCAACCGGGGGTGGCGGCGATCGCGGGCCCGGCCGCGTCGTAGGTGGCGCGGCTGACGGCGCTCACGACCGTCAAATGGATGGGCAGTTGCCGGGTCTGCTCATCCAGCGCGGCGATTCGCATGATCGTCTGCGACTGGGTGACCAGGCACAGATGCACGCCGAGGGACCGGTAGCGCTGCGCCTCGCGGGCCAGCGTCAGGAGTGCGCGCCAGGACAGGAAGCTGAGGCAGTTGGTGTCGACGACGACGATGCGCACACCGCTGTCGGCGGCGGAGCGGATGCGTTCGCTCCATCCGGACATCGTGTAGCTGTCGGCCTCACCGCGGAACGACAGCACCAACGCCGGCCCGCGACTGCGTACGACTGCCGACAGACGCGCCTCGGCGACATGGACGGCGCCGGCTTCCTCGGCGGGGGGTATGGGACGTAATTCGGCGCTCGAGCTCATTGAGGTCTCCAACCGGAGCCGAGGGCAACGGGCACGAGCCCGCTGCGGGCGTCCTACCACATGAAGATCGACCCGCCCTACCTTCATAACAGAGACGCAGCGGTCTGTACAGCCGAAACGGCGTAAGCCCAGCTCCAGCGCGTGCGCCCGGACCGACCCCGAACGCGGCGAGGCCCGGACCGGGCGCATGGGCTGCACCGATCCGGGCCTCGCGACGAGGTGGATCCGGACGGGATCAGTGGTCGAAGGCGTCCTTGACCTTCTCGCCCGCGTCCTTCAGGTTCGACTTGGTCTGGTCGGCCTTGCCCTCGTTCTTCTTGTCCGGATCGCCCGTGGCCGCGCCGAGCTTCTCCTTCGCCTGACCGGCGGCGTCCTCGAGCTTGTTCTTGGCCTTATCGATGGCACTCATACCGTGCTCCTTCCGAATTGCCGGACCACCCGCACGATGCGGGTCGCAACCAAGCGATATCCCCGCAGATCCGGGTCAAACCTGCGGCCGAGCGTGGCGAAGATCCACTCCGAACACCGTTTGCCGGGGCCGCGAACGGTTATCCTCCGGGCGTGCCTCTGCCGGTCGTGGTGGGAGAGTGAAGATGGTGCGTACTACCTTCGCGGTGCTGCGGGCCGGACGGATCGCGCCCTGGACGCGGTCGCCGTTGATGCGCCCTGCCGACCGTGTCGAACAGGCGCTGCGGCTCGCACTGGTAGTGAGCGCGCTCGCCGCGGTCCTGCTGGCCGTCGTCGCCGGCACCGCGCAATACCGGGTCGAACTCGCCGCCATCCACGCCGACAACGCCACGAAAACGGCTGTGACAGCCGAGGTTACGAGCGATCCGATCCGGATGCCGGCGCCCAACGGCATGTTCGCCGACCAGCTCCGCGCGCAGGCGCAGTGGAGCCGGGACGGGCATCCCGGCCAGGCGATGGTCGACGTCGACGGCACCACCCATCGCGGCGACCGAATTCCGTTGTGGCTCACCGGCCAGGGCGATCCCACCACGCCGCCGGTCGCCGACGACGCCGCCGTCGCCAAGGGCATCGCCAGCGGCACCGCCGCCCTGCTCGCCTGCTGGGCACTGGCCTACGGGCTGGCCCGAGGTGCCGGTTACGCGCTGGATCGGCGCCGGGCCGGCGAATGGGAACGCGAATGGCGGCAGATCAGCCGGCAGGTGGGACACGGTCAATCCTGATCGGCCACATCGACAGGGCGCGCCTCAATCCGGCAGGCGTCGCATCTCGATCAGAGTCAGTCCCAAGGCGTCGATGCGCGCCAGCACGCTGCGCATCGCGGTGTAGTCCTCGAGCGGGCCGAACAGCGTGGTGGTCCCGGGCGCGGCCACCGGGCTGCGGACCAGTTCGGGAAATTCGGCGCAGATGTCGCCGGACAGCTCGCCGTCGACGGAGAATTCGTAGCGCACCGCACCGCCTCTCGATCGCCGGCGCCCTACGGCTCAAGCCAGGGCTCGGGTCTTCAGCCGGTCGAATTCCTCTGCGGTGATCGTGCCCTCGTCGAGGAGTCGTTTGGCGTCGGCGATCTGGGCGGCCGAACTGGTTCCGGCCACTTCCTTGATGTAGGCGTCCTGCGCCTGCTCTACCTGTTTCGCCGCTTGCGCCGAGCGCTGGGCCATGCCTCCTCCGCGCACGATCAGATACACCAGCGAGGTCAGCAGCGGCAGTACGAACAGGAACACCACCCAGATCGCCTTCACCCAGCCCGAGGTGCCGTGATCCCGGAACAGATCGGTGAAGATCCAGAACAGCAACATCAGATACGCGGCGAACGCGAAACTCATGATGATCAGCCAGAACACATCCCACACGGACATGACGTCTCCTCGATGACAGCGTCCGGCTTCCTCCGAACGGCTTTCCGCCACCGCATGCTCCCTCCCGGCAGCAGCGACCGCGGCATGCGACAAGTTCACGCCCCGGCCCCCGGGTAGCGCTTCACCCGTTGCGGGTGAGCCTGTGCGCGGCCCTGCGCCCCGACCACGGCATGCGACCGGCCGAATCGCGCCGCCCCGCGAGGCGTGCACCTCCGCCGTCCGTCCTGATCTGTTCACGCTTCGCCGGGCCTCTCGGCGAGGAAATCTATTATACCGCTCCATATTTCATCGTGCGGGCTCGCCCCGCCGGTTGCCCGGCACGCGGAATGGATACGCGTGGCGCCGAGAGCGAGAGATGTCGCTGTGAACAAGCTGGTGGCGGGCGCGTCTTGGGGCGTCGGCGGCGGAGGCCCAGCCGTGGGGGAGGTCGTTTGCCTTGTCCGGTCGCGGGTATCGCGCTTGTGGACCATACGCATCATCGCCGGCGTGGCGAATGCGGCGCCGGCTCTGTGCGGCGCGCTGGGACGCCCCGTGGCCGGTCGCACCCACTACTACTGCCCCCACGACACGGTGGCATCCCCGCGTTGCGGTCGGCTCGCGCCGATGAAGGAGATCGAGAGTGACAATTGACGAGGGCTGCGGGCCGCGCGCTCGAGCGCCGAGATCGAAGAGACCATCGCAGCTGACGAGCGGACCGTCCGCGTTCGACCGCTTCGCCACCGCGGCATGCGGGGTTGCTTCGCGGGCAATGTTTTTCGCGTTCTGCGTGCTGCTGGTGCTGGTGTGGGTTCCCAGTTTCGTGCTGCTGCCCAGCCTGGACAGCTGGCAGCTGGTGATCAACACCGTGACCACGATCATCACGTTTCTGTTGGTCGCGCTGCTGCAGAACACCCAAGCCCGCGCCAATGCGGCGGTGCAGCACAAACTCAACGCCGTCGCCGACGCGCTGGCCGACCTCATGGGCGAACTCGGCGACGAACATCCACGCCTGTGCCGGCACCGCGCCGAACTCACCGCCGCGGTCGGGCTCGAACACCACGTCTCGGCCTCCGAATAGAACGGCTACCGCCGGCAGTGGCCGCCGACCGACGCGCCTGCCTCCCCGACCGCCGGATCGGCCACTCTCCCAGCCGCATTCGTCGACGCACTCATCGTCAGCGGCTCTCCATGACAAGCAACGCCACGGCCACAACGACTTCCGCGTTTGGCGACCGGAATCGCGGCAATCGATGCACTAGCCGGTAACGGCGGCCGTGACGAATGGAGTGATGCATCCCGATGACAACCCGAGGCCGCATCGAGGAACTCGATTGTCCGTGTGCCGCTTTCGTTTCGCGTTCGCGCTCCCCTGATCTCGACATCGACTTCCCCGCCCGCGCCGACCGACTGCACGTGGTGCGCCGGGCTCTCCGAGACTGGCTGCAGTTCCTCTCGATCGGTTCCGTACAGGCAAGCGACGTGATTTTGGCGGTCATCGAAGCGTGCACGAACTCTGTCGAACACGGACACCGAGGAGACGGTGGACGCATTCGGCTCCTCGGCGAGCGGTGGCAGGGGTGCCTGCACATCGTCGTGGCGGACACCGGGAGGTGGAAGTCCGCTTCGGATTCCGAGACGTCCGATCGAGGCCGCGGCATGCAGATCATTCGCCGGGTCGCTGCCCAGCTGACGATAGACACCCACCGCGACGGAACGATCGTGCACTTCGCCGTCCCGATTGCGACGAGCGAGGCGTCATGACCGCCGGGAGCCGGTTCCGAGCCGATGCATCGCTGTGGACGGGGACTTCTCGTCGGGCGCGGCGCCGCCGCGCCGGGTGATATTTTGATCGTCCGAGGATTCACTGGTGCGTTCGTGTTCAGAAGCCAGCACAGGCACCGCCGGTCAGCGGCCCGACGGTCGGATTCGTATCCGAGTCGGGTTGACACAGCGAGGATTGCATGACAGACACGGCGGAATCCGCCCGAACTGCACCTGTACACAGTGTTCCCGTTCCCGATCAGGTCGAGTTACGACAGCTGCTGGCCGGGTTGACGGCGGTGCGCGACGGCGATTTCGGCACGCGGTTGCCGACCGATACCGACGGGTTGCTCGGCGAGATCGCGACGGTGTTCAACGGCATGGTGGATCAGTTGTCGCTGTTCACTTCCGAGGTCACGCGGGTCGCGCGCGAAGTGGGCACCGACGGCCGCCTGGGCGGTCAAGCCGAGGTGCCCGAGGTCTCCGGCACCTGGAAGGACCTCACCGACTCGGTGAACGCGATGGCGGGCAACCTGACCAGCCAGGTACGCGACATCGCCCAGGTCGCCACCGCCGTAGCGCGCGGTGACCTGGGCCAGAAGATCACCGTGAGTGCGCGCGGTGAGATTCTGGAGTTGAAGAACACCATCAACACGATGGTCGATCAACTGTCGTCCTTCGCCGACGAAGTCACCCGGGTCTCCCGCGAAGTGGGCACCGAAGGCCGACTGGGCGGCCAAGCAGACGTCAAGGGCGTCTCCGGCACGTGGCGCGACCTCACGGACTCGGTGAATTTCATGGCCGGCAATCTGACCGCGCAGGTGCGCTCGATCGCCCATGTCGCCACGGCTGTCGCGCAGGGCGATCTGTCGCAGAAGATCCGCGTCGATGCCCGCGGTGAAATTCTGGAGTTGAAGAACACCATCAACACGATGGTCGACCAGCTGTCGTCCTTCGCCGACGAAGTCACCCGAGTCTCCCGCGAAGTGGGCACCGAAGGCCGACTGGGCGGCCAAGCAGACGTCAAGGGCGTCTCCGGCACGTGGAAGGACCTCACCGAATCGGTCAACGTGATGGCCGACAACCTGACCGCGCAGGTGCGCTCCATCGCCCAGGTCACCACATCCGTCGCTCGCGGGGATCTGACCCAGAAGATCCGGGTGGACGCGCGCGGGGAGATCCTCGAGCTGAAGGAGACCATCAATACGATGGTCGACCAGCTGTCGGCGTTCGCCGACGAGGTCACCCGCGTCTCACGCGAGGTCGGCACGGAGGGCAACCTCGGCGGACAGGCGACTGTGCGCGGCGTCTCGGGCACGTGGAAAGACCTGACCGACAACGTCAACGTGATGGCTTCCAACCTGACCGGTCAGGTCCGCTCGATCGCCCAGGTCGCGACCGCCGTCGCCCGCGGAGACCTGAGCCAGAAGATCACCGTGGAAGCGAAGGGTGAGGTCGCCGCGCTCGCCGGGGTGATCAACACGATGGTCGACACGCTGTCCGCGTTCGCCGACGAGGTGACGCGCGTGGCCCGTGAGGTGGGCACCGAGGGCATGCTCGGGGGCCAGGCTCATGTGCCCAACGTTGCCGGTACCTGGAAAGACCTCACCGACAACGTCAACTCGATGGCGAACAACCTCACCAATCAGGTTCGCAATATCGCCCAGGTGACGACCGCGGTCGCTCAGGGCGATCTGACTCGCAAGATCGATGTCGACGCCCGCGGCGAGATCCTCGAACTCAAGACCACGATCAACACCATGGTCGACCAACTCTCCGCCTTCGCAGCCGAGGTCACGCGTGTGGCCCGGGAAGTGGGTTCGGAGGGCCGCCTGGGCGGTCAAGCCGAGGTGGAAGGCGTGTCGGGCACCTGGAAACGCCTCACCGAGAACGTCAACGAGCTGGCCGGCAACCTGACCCGGCAGGTCCGTGCGATCGCAGCCGTCACCAGCGCCGTCGCGGAAGGCGATTTGACTCGTTCGATCGCTGTCGAGGCGTCCGGTGAGGTCGCGGAGTTGAAGGACAACATCAACTCGATGGTGGAGTCGCTGCGCGAGACCACGAAAGCCAACCGAGAGCAGGATTGGCTGAAAACGAATCTGGCGCGCATCTCGAGCCTCATGCAGGGCCAGCGCGACTTGCACGTCGTGGCCGAGCTGATCATGAACGAGCTGGCGCCGCTGGTCTCCGCCCAATTCGGTGCCTTCTACCTGGCCGACGACACGAACGACCATCCCGAGTTGCGGCAGATCAGCTCGTACGGCAATCCCGGTGTGCCAGGAGAACCCGCGCGGTTCGCCTTCGGTCAATCGCTGGTGGGGCAAGCCGCGCGCAGCCGCCGCACGATCGCCGTCAACGACGTGCCCGGCGACTACCTCACCATTTCATCCGGGCTGGGGCAGACGGCACCGGTCGATCTTCTGGTGTTGCCGATCGTTGTCGAAGACCAGGTGCTCGGGGTGATCGAGCTGGCCTCGCTGCATCCGTTCACCCCGATTCACCGGGATTTCCTCGACCAGTTGATGGAAACGGTCGGTGTCAACGTCAATTCCATCATCGCCAACGCCCGGACCGGTGAACTCCTGGTCGAGTCGCAGCGGCTGACCACCGAGTTGCAGACCCGGTCGGCGGAGTTGCAGGTCCAGCAGGACGAGTTGCAGCGGTCCAACGCCGAACTCGAAGACAAGGCCGCGCTGCTGGCCGCGCAGAACCGCGATATCGAGGCCAAGAATCTCGAGATCGAGCAGGCGCGCCAGGAGCTGGAGACCCGCGCTCAACAGCTCACGATCGCTTCGAAGTACAAATCGGAGTTCCTGGCGAATATGAGCCACGAGCTGCGGACCCCGCTGAACAGTTTGCTG
Organism: Nocardia kruczakiae NBRC 101016; assembly: GCF_001612965.1. Taxonomy (GTDB): domain Bacteria; phylum Actinomycetota; class Actinomycetes; order Mycobacteriales; family Mycobacteriaceae; genus Nocardia; species Nocardia kruczakiae. The sequence goes on along the minus strand of NZ_BDBL01000006.1, from coordinate 11,046 downwards.
ATCCTCGCGCAGCTGCTGGCCCAGAACCCGAGTCGCAACCTGACGCCCAAGCAGGTCGAATACGCGGGGATCATCCACTCGGCGGGATCGGACCTGCTCCAGCTGATCAACGACATCCTGGACCTGTCGAAGGTGGAGGCGGGCAAGATGGACCTTGCGCCCGAGCAGGTGCCGGTGCGCAAGCTGCTGGAATACGTCGAGGCGACCTTCCGGCCGATGACCACGCAGAAAAGTCTCGCCTTCCGCGTGACCACCGCCCCGGGCCTGCCGGCCGAACTGTTCACCGACGACTCGCGTCTTCGGCAGGTGTTGCGCAATCTGCTGTCCAATGCGGTCAAGTTCACCGAGGCCGGATCCGTTCAGCTGCGGATAGAACCAGCCGAGGCGAGCGAGTTGCCCGCTGCCGTGCGCCGCCACGGTGAGGCCATCGCGTTCCGCGTGATCGACACCGGCATCGGGATCGCCGACCATCAGCTGGAGTCGATCTTCGGCGCATTCCACCAAGCCGACGGGACCACCAGCCGCAAATACGGCGGCACCGGCCTGGGCCTGTCGATCAGCCGTGAGATCGCCTACCTGCTCGGCGGCGCGATCACCGCCGACAGCACGCTCGGCCACGGCAGTACGTTCACCCTCTATCTGCCGGTCGCCCGGCCGGACTTCCTGGAGCCGCCGGACCCGGCCGGTGAAGGCATTCAGCACACCGACAGCCGGGCCGAATCGACGCCCGCACCCGCCACGCCACAGCAGCAGCGCCGCTTGCTCGTCGTGGAAGAACGACCCCAGGGCCTGCTGGCTCTGGTCGCGCAGAACGCGGTCGCCGATCTCGCCGACAACAACGATCCGCGCGGCCCCGTCCAGATCGTCACCGCGGCCGGGGTCGAAGAAGCAGCGGCGGCGATGGCCGCCGAGGTATTCCACTGCGTGGTACTCGAGCTCGATATGCCCGACAATGCCGCACTGCGCTTACTGGAAACAATGAACGGAGACACCGGATCGAGCAGCGTCCCCGTGCTCGCCCACCTCCGCCGGATCGATGCGCGAACCGAACAGCTGCTGCACAGCAGTGCGACGCGCCCGTCGCTCGAGCTGCTGTCCAGCCTCGACGAACTGCGCGAGCGAATCGCCTTGCACGTCGCCGCCGAGGCGCCCGGCGACGTGCTCCCGTTGGTCCGACGTGACGAGACAGCCTCCGCCCCACAGCAATTCGACGGCAAGCTCGCCGGACGGACCGTTCTCATCGTCGACGACGATGCCCGTAATCTGTTCGCTCTCAGCAGCATCCTCGAACTGCACGGCATCCACGTCCTGCACGCCGACGACGGACGCGAGGGGATCGACACACTGATCGCCCATTCCGAGACCGATCTGGTCCTGATGGATGTGATGATGCCCGGAATGGACGGCTACACGGCCATGGCGAAGATCCGCGACATGCCACAGTACGAGCATCTGCCGATCATCGCCGTGACCGCCAAGGCCATGCTCGGTGACCGGGAGAAAAGCCTCGCGTCCGGCGCCAACGACTACGTCACCAAACCCGTGGACTCGGACCTGTTGCTCACCTGCATCCAGCGCCTCCTGGATGCCTGATGACCGACACCGACAACCCCGGCGTCGCCGCCGGGAGAGCACCGGATCTCTCGGCTTCGGAGCCTGCAGTCCATCGTCTCGCGGCCACCGTGGAGCGGCTGCGCAAACAGATTCAGCAGGCCCAGGCCACCGCCGACGGGCGCGCGTTGATCGAGATGGCCAAGGGCATCCTGATCGAGCGACTGAGCTGCGGACCCGCGCACGCTGCACACCAACTCGACGCACTTGCCGGGCAAGCAGGCATCACGCCCGTCGAACTCGCCGCCGACCTGGTCGATCAGGCGGCTCAAGATCACGTCAGCGCGACCGTGGCACAGTTCTTACTGCGTACGTCCACCCTCGGTGAGCCCTCGCCGGCAGTGCGGTTGCGTACCGTCGAAAGCGCGGTCCTCGCCGCTGGCGACACCCAGCGCGTAGCGGAGTCCGTCTTCGAACACGCCCTGACGCCCCTGGGCGCCACGGCAGTGGCGATCTGGTCCGCCGACACCGATGGCTCACTATCACTCGTCGGGTTCGCGGGAATCGACCCCCATGAGGCAGAGCGGTGGCGCCACGTTCCGCCCGGCGTCGCGACCCCGGCCCGGCAAGCGCTGATCGATCGCCGCACGGTGTGGGTAGCAGATCTGCAGCGGTCCGGACTTCCGTCGATCGGCGATCGCAACGGTGGCCGGGCAGCAATCCCGGCCGGAGCGGGAGGAAAACTACTCGGCGTCCTGGAAGTGTGCTGGCCACAACCGCTCGAGCCGCAGTCCCCCCGGGTGCAGCGACAGCTGGAGGCGTTGGCAGAGCTGTGCGCTCATCCTCTGGAGGCGGACCTGGCCGGCCTGGTACGACGGCCGGACCAGCCCGAGACCACCGACCTGATCCGGCTGGCGGACGGTCTGTTCGACCCGGCCCTCGTGTTGTCGCCCCACCTCGACGACAACGGATCACTGGCCGATTTTCGCATCCACCATCTCAATACGTGCTTCATCGACCCCGCCGGCCGCCCCCGTGGCCTCGTCCTCGGTGCTCTTCTGCTGGAGGCGTACCCGATGTCAGCGGTAGAGGGCCGGCTGTTCGAACGCGCGGAGCACGTCTTCGCCACCGGCGAGACCTACCGCGCCGATCGTGTCACGCTGACCGAAATGGTGGACCAGATCCCGCTGACGGTATCCGCCGCGCTCAGCATCATCCGCCACGGCGACGCCCTCCTCATGATCTGGCGCGTCGAGGACGAAACAGCGCGACTGGCCACCCTGCTCCAGCACGCCCAGCGGCTGGGTCGCGTCGGCGGGTTCGAAGAAAACGAAACGTCCGGCGAAATCACCTGGAGCAGCCAGCTTTTCGCGCTCTACGGATTGGGGTCCACCGCCGACCCCATACCGCTCGCGCGGCTTCCACACCACACCCACCACGACGACACCGACGCCGTAGAAACCTTCCTTCGAACCCTCCTGCACTATCACCGCCCCGCCTCCACCACGTTTCGCCTGATCCGCCCCGACGGCGGCGTCCGGCACGTTCGGATCGTCGCCGAACCGGTACTCGACGCGGCGGGGCAACTCCTCGCAATTCGCGGTGCCTACCAAGACATTTCGGCACAGCATTGGACCGAGGTCGCCCTGGCGGCCACGCGCGACCGCCTCGTCGACACCGAACAGCACGCCGCCGAGCAGAGCCAGCTTGCGCGGCAACTCCAGCAAGCGATCATGCCCGCCGAACAGCCCGCGATCGAAGCCTTCGGACTCAGTATCGCGGTGCGATACCAACCCGCCGAACAAGACCATCTCGTGGGCGGCGATTGGTACGACGCACTCGTGTTGCCCACCAAGGAGATCCTGATATCCGTCGGCGACATCGCCGGCCACGGCATCAAAGCCGCGACCGGCATGGTCGTGCTCCGCAACGCGCTACGCGGACTCGCCGCCACCGGCGCAGGCCCCGGCCAAATGCTCACCTGGCTCAACGTCGTCGCCCACCACCTGACCGAGAACATCCTCGCCACTGCGGTCGTCGGCCTCTACGATCCCCACACCCGCGTGTTGCGCTGGGCCCGTGCCGGCCACCCTCCACCGGTACTCGTGCGCGCGTCTCGCGCCACGAGCCTGCCCGAAATCAAGGGCATGATCCTCGGTGCCGTCGCGGAAGCGACCTACGACGAAGCCGAACTCCAACTCCAACCCGACGACACCCTCCTGCTCTACACCGACGGACTCATCGAACGGCGCGACCGGCTCCTGGACGACTGCGTGCAGCACCTACTCACCACCTCGGCGGCATTCTCCGGCAGCTTGGTGAATCGTCTCGACGACCTCCTCCACAGCAGTGACGCCGACACCGACGACGACACCTGCGTGGTGGGCATCCAGGTAGGACCAGGCCAAGCCGCGCCCGGAATGTGAACGCGCGCAGGGTCGACGGCGACGTGTGAGCGGACGGGGTGAAGCGCGGCCCTGTGTTCAGGGCAGGGCCATCACGGCCAGCAGGACGACCAGAAGCGAGACCGCGACCGTGATGTGGCTGCGCCGGTAATGGGTCGCCAATACCGCGACGAATTCGCGCAAGAACGCGGCGGGCAGGAAATAGGCGGCGGTCCGAGATCCCAGGACCTGGGCATCGATACCGAGGCGGCGGGTCAGCCCGGCTGTCCGGAGAACGTGAAAGTTGCTGGTTACCACTGTGATTCGAAGTTGCTCCGGATCGATACCGCGCCGGTTCAATTCCCGCAGGCAATTACGCAGATTCTCGGCGGTGTTGCGCGAGTGCCGTTCTCGGACGATGGCGTGTCCGCTGACGCCGCGCGCGGTGAGGTAGCGCGCCATCGCGTCGGCCTCGGTCGTCGCCTCGTCGGGCCCCTGTCCACCGCAGGTGACCAGGATCGGATGGCGTCCGGACCGCAGCGCGGTGCGGTAGGCATCGATACCGCGGTCCAGCCGCGCGGCCAGCAGCGGCGTGACAGATCTGCGATTCAGGCCACAGCCGAGGATCACCACGGCATCGGCTTCCGGACGAGCCGCCAGGCTGCCGTAGATCAGTGCGTAGCCGCCGAACGCGATCAGATGCGCCACGAAATAGACCGCGACCGCGGCGACCGGAACCGTGGCCCCGATGGCCCAGCTCGGCATCGCCGGACCGGACGCGACCGTGACGACCGCGGCCACCGCGCCGATCAGGCCGGCCCCGAGCACGACCGGCAACGCGGTCGTCGCCGCGAGCCCCTCCCGTGACATGAGCTCGATTCCGTTGACCAGCAACGCGATACCGGCCACCGCGAACGGAGCCGTGAGTACCACGACCACCCCGAACGACGACGGCGCGTCGGGGCCGAATACTACGACCGCGCTCGCGCCGCCGACGCCCAGCAGGGTGACCGCCGCCAACAGAACGAATCCCGTCGAGAGCCGACGAGGCTCCAGAGCCACGCGGATCGCCGCGATGAATGCCAGAACCGCTCCGCCCGCCACCAAGAGCCCGCCGATCGACAGATACGTCACCGTCTGCATCCGTCCGAGACTCCTCCCGGCCCCTGCCGGGCCACCGCGCCGAAGACACTTCGAAGTCGTCGGCGCGACGAGAAATCCGCGGCGACCGGGCGACGTAGCGACGAATTCCCCTTCCGGGACGCCGGAAACAGATCAACAGGGCGGACTGCTCGCCGGAAGCCACTCTCGGTGTTGATGACTTGGCCCTATCGGCGCCGCCCGCTGAGGTAGTCGGAGACCACCGCCGCGCCCAGGCCGTCGAGATCCGGGGCGATGACCCGGCCGCCGCTGCGGCGGGCCATCAGGTCGACGAAGGCTGCGAGCCTGGGGTTTTCGCCGAGGATGAATACCGAGACCGAGGCGCCGAGTTTCGCGAGAGCGTCGACCTGGGCCATGGTGACCGCGAGGGTGCGGGGGTCGGGTGGCCAGTTGAAGTACGAGCTGCCGTCGGGCTCCAGGTGCGCGGTGGGTTCGCCGTCGGTGACCACCAGGACCACCGGGACCGCGTCGGGGTGGCGGCGCAGGTGGCGGCCGGCGAGCAACAGAGCGTGGTGCAGGTTGGTGCCCTGTTCCCAGACCGCTTCGAGGCCGGTCAGCTCCGCGATGTCGACGGTGGTGGCGTGACGGCCGAAGGTCACGACTTCCAGTGCGTCGGAACGGAATCGGGTGCTGATCAGCTGATGCAGGGCCAGCGCGGTCCGCTTCATCGGCAGCCAGCGCCCGTCCTGCACCATCGACCACGACGTGTCGACGCACAGGGCCACCGCCGCGCGGGACCGCTGATCGGTTTCGGTGATCTCGACATCGGAGACCGACAGCGACACCCGGCGGCTGCCGGTCGACGCCGACCGCAGGACCGCGTTGCGCACGGTTTTCGACACATCCCACGGCTCGGTGTCGCCGAAGCGCCACGGCCGCGTCGCGCCCGTCGGTTCGCCGGCCGCTCCGGCGGTCACCGTCTCGCGCTGTCCGCGCTGCGCGCGCAACCGCCCGATCACATCGCGCAGCGCCACCTCGCCGAGGCGGCGTAACGCCTTGGGCGTCAAGCGAAGCGACCCGTCGGGGGCACGTTCGAACAGGCCCTGGCGGCGCAGTTCGCGTTCCAGTTCGGCCAGGCGGGCGGCATCGACGGCGGCGTCGGCGCCGAGCTGGCGAGTAAGGGCGTCGAGGTCGATATCCTCGAGCCGGGCGCCGGGATAGGACTGGCCGAGTTGTTCGGCCAGTGCGTCCATTTCGGCCAGATCCTGCATCGCCTGCGCGCCCTCGCCGAGACCGAGCGGATCCTGGCCGCGGAAGCGCTGCCCCGAATCCCAATCCTCGCCGGGACGCAGTGCGCGCAACGCGGCATCGAGTGCCGAAACCTGTTCGGCGATACGCGGATCGCCGAAGGCCTGGCCGATCAGTTCGCTCAACTCCGCCTGCTGCTGCGGCGAGAGCGAATTCATCATCCGCTGCGCGGCGGCCGCGCGCGCGGCCAGCGCATCGATCAATTCCTCGGTGTTGCGGGGGTTTTCGGGAAAGAACTCGCCGTGTTCGGCCATGAACTCGGCGAACTGCTGCTCGGTGTTCTCACCGCGGGCGTGGGCGGCCAGCAGCTGGTTCAGATCCGACATCATCTGCCGCACCCGCTCGACATCCTCGGGCGTGGCATTCTCGAGTGCCTGCTTCATGCCCTGGAACCGGGAATCGAGCAGTTCGCGGCCGAGCAGTTCCCGTATCCGCTCGTAGTTGGCGCGCCCCGTCTCCGAACGCCACTGATAGTCGGCGAGTTCGGTCACCGCGGCGGCGGTGCTCGACGGCAGCGCGTCGAGTTCGGCCTCGGCGAAACGGGCATCGTCGGAGGGGTCGGGGAACAGTGCGGTCCGTTCGGCCTCCAACGCCTCGTCGAGCAGTTCGCGCACCTGTTGCAGGGTGCCGTCGAGGCGGTGCTGCCGGGTGAGCTCGGCGCGGCGCTGCCACAACCGCCGGGTCAGCTCGTCCAGGCCGGGCGTGCGGCCGGTACCGCGGCGCAGCAGCTCCTCCAGGGCGGTGCGCGGGGAGCTGCCGTCCATCACGTCGCGGCCGATGAGGTCCAGCGCCTCCCGCAGATCGACCGGCGGCGCCAGCGGGTCGGGACCGTCGTGATAGGGCCCGTAGGAATAGCGGTCGGGGGTCGTCATGAGCCGTAGGTCGCCGTGCCGTCATCGGAGTCCTTGGCCAGCTGGCGGCTCAAATACAATGACTCCAAAGCGAATTCGACGGTCGCGGCGATCCGCGCCGGCGAATCGGTGGACTCGGCGCCGAGCCGCTCGGCCACCCGCGCCAGCACCGGCAGCTCGGGCAGCGCCGAGAGCACCTCCTGGCCCGGCACCCGTTCGCCGGTGGTGACCGGATGTCCCGCGCTCACCGCCTCGGCCAGCGGCCGCAGATCCACCCCGGCCAGGCGCCGGCGTGCGGTCTCGGCGAAGGCACGGCGCAGCAGATGGGTCAGATGCTCGGTCTCGCGGCCCTCCTCACCGGATTCGAATTCCACCTTGCCGCGCAGCACCGCGGGCACCGACTCCAGATCCACCGGGCGGGCGACGGCGGGATGTTCACCGGTCAGCGCGGTCCGGCGCAGTGCGGCCGCGGCCACCGTCTCGGCCGCCGCCACCGCGAAGCGCGCCGAGACGCCGGAGCGCTGATCGACGGCCGGCGATTCGCGCAGCTGGCGCACGAAGCGCGCCAGCACTTCGAGCAGGGGGTCGCCGACCTCGGCGACCAGATCGGCCTCCTGGCGCACCAGCGCGGTCTCGGCCTCCACGTCGAGCGGATAGTGGGTGCGGATCTCGGCGCCGAACCGGTCCTTGAGCGGAGTGATGATGCGGCCGCGGTTGGTGTAGTCCTCCGGGTTGGCGGTCGCCACCAGCAGCACATCCAGCGGCAGCCGCAGCGTATAACCGCGCACCTGGATATCGCGTTCCTCCATGACGTTCAGCAGCGCGACCTGGATCCGTTCGGCGAGGTCGGGCAGTTCGTTGATGGCGACGATGCCGCGATGGGCGCGCGGAACCAGCCCGAAGTGGATGGTCTCCGGATCGCCCAGGCTGCGGCCCTCGGCCACCTTCACCGGGTCGACATCGCCGATCAGGTCGCCGACCGAGGTGTCGGGGGTGGCGAGCTTCTCGGCGTAGCGTTCGCTGCGGTGACGCCACGCCACCGGCAGGTCGTCGCCCAGTTCGGCCGCGAGCCGCCGGCCCGCCGGACTGATCGGCGCCAGCGGATGTTCGCCGAGTTCGGCGCCGTCGATCACCGGCGTCCATTCGTCGAGCAACCCGACCAGGGTGCGCAGCAACCGGGTCTTGCCCTGGCCGCGCTCACCGAGCAGCACCACATCGTGGCCGGCCAGCAGCGCCCGCTCCAGTTGCGGGACGACGGTGCGATCGAAGCCGACGATTCCCGGCCACGGATCGGTCCCGGATCGCAATGCGGCGAGGAGATTCTCGCGGATTTCGGATTTCACTCCGCGCGGCTGATGACCGGCGGCGCGCAGTTCGCCCGCGGTGGCGGGCAGATGCTGAGGAACACTCACCCCAGCGACGCTACGACGATCTTGCGGCTCCGACAACGATTGTGCCGGCTCACTTCGCGTCGGCGGGCGGGGCGGGCAGGTTGCTCAAGGCGCCGACGACGGTGGGGTGAATGGCCAACTCGGCGGTCAGTGGATCCACCGCCGCCATCCGCGCGATCGTCGGCGTGCGGCTGACCAGGCATATCGCGACACCACGTCCACGCTGGTCGGCGGCTTCCTCGGCCACTACCACCAGTGCGCGCCAGCCCAGGAATCCGAGCCCGCCGGTATCGACGACCAATGGCCCGCCGTGGGCCGCGGCCAGCGCCGCGCCCTCGTGGATGAGACGTCGCCAGTCATCGAGAGTGCACGCATCGGCCTCCCCGCGCACCGACAGGACGACCGCGGCCCCGTGGGTGCGCATGACCGCACTGAGCCGGGCCTCGGCGCGACCCGGGACGGGAAGGGAACGGTGATGACCGATTCGGAATGTGGCGTTCGTCTTCATGTGCGATCTCCCAGGCGAAAATCGACATGTGAATTGCCCCGCTTCCCGAGGCAAATCCCGCTGTCACCTTTCTAACAAAGACGAAGCGGTCTGTATAGCCCGCCGGCATACGGTTGCGGACCGCGCGGCTGGGTAGCCGAGAATCGACTTCGTCCCACGCACGTGAGGAGCCCCGCAATGCAGATCGGCTACAAACTGGCGTCGGAAGCCTACGGACCGCGCGACCTGATCCGACAGGCGATTCGCGCCGAGGCGGCCGGATTCGACTTCGTGGAAATGAGCGATCACTATCACCCGTGGCTCGACAATCAGGGCCATTCCCCGTTCACCTGGACGGTGTTCGGTGCCATCGCCGAACGTACCGAGCGCATCCGATTGGTGACCGGTGTCACCTGCCCCACCATCCGGTACCACCCGGCCATCGTGGCGCAGGCCGCCGCCACCTTGGCGCTGGTGTCGGACGGGCGTTTCGATCTCGGCGTCGGATCCGGTGAGCGGCTCAACGAACATGTGGTGGGCCGGGAATTCCCGCCGATCGATATCCGCCAGCGCATGTTGCGCGAGGCGCTCGAGATCATCCGGCTGCTGTGGCGCGGCGGATATCGCACGTATCGCGGTGAGTACCTGTCGATTTCGGATGCGCGGGTGTTCGATCTGCCCGAGCGGCTGCCCGATATCATCGTCGCCGCGGGCGGTCCCGACGCCGCCCGGCTCGCCGCCGAACTCGGCGACGGGCTGTTCGCGACCGAGCCGGAAGCGCACCTGGTGGATACCTATCGAGGCGCCGGTGGGCGCGGCGGCGGCTACGCCGAAGTCGGAATGGCCTGGGCCGCCGACGAACAGACCGCGGCGCAGGCCGCACTGGAAACCTCCCGCTGGGCGCTCACCGGATGGAAAGTGATGAGCGAGTTGCCGAATCCGGTGAATTTCGACGCCGCGACGTCGACCGTGCGCCGCGACGATATTCTCGAGCAATTCGCCTGCGGCTCCGATCCGAAACGCTATCTGGAAGTGGCACAGCAATATGTGGACGCCGGATTCGACCATCTGGTGATGCAGAACGCCGGACCCGATCCGGAAGGATTCATCGACTTCTATCGCAGCGAACTGGATACCCCCATGCGCGAATTGTCTCCGGCGAAGTGACATTCGGCGGTATCGCCGCGGCTCACGCGGTGATACCGTGCCGGCGCACTCGGCGGAATTCCACCGTCACCGGATAACCGGCGACCTCCGAATCGAAAGGTGCGGTGGTGGCCTCGAGCGAGTCGGTGATGGAGGTCAGCACGTGCCAGCCGAGGCCGTCCTGGTGCAGCGCCTCGGGGGTGACCGCCACCGCCGTCACCGCGACCGACATCCGGTCACCGTCGTAGCCGAAATCGCATTCGATCGAGGATCCGGCGACGGCCCGTTCGATCAGTGCGGTGGCGATCTCGTCCAGCGCCACGCGAATATCGGTCACCTCGTCGAGCGCGAATTCGGCCATCAATGCGACCGTTTCGGCCAGGGCGCGCAGCATCAGCAACTGGCGCGCTTGTGCGAGTACTCGCACGCCGACCACCGAACCCGTGGGTGTCGGGTTCGTCGACGGCGAAATCCACTCGCTCAAGGACACGTCCTCTCCTTCCGCCGCGCAGTTGCGTCTCGCGATTACCGCTCGTCGTCGCCGATACCCGGGCATCGGGGGAACCAAACGTCGTCCGGGTACCGGGTCGGCGGCAGTCTGCGATTGGCCGCGACTTCCCCGGGTACCCGCAGGTCGAGCGGGTATGTGCGGCCCCGGGGCAGGAGGTGCGGATGCGGCGCGGCGGTGTGGTGGCGGAGGCGGCGGCCTGGTGGCTGATCTGCGTGCTGATCTGGCAGGCCACGGTGACCGTCGCCGCGTGGGAGGAGGTGATCGCCGCCGCGGTGCCGGCCCTGCCGTGCGCGGTGGCCGCTTGTGCGGCGCGACG
>NZ_BDBL01000005.1 GCF_001612965.1 Nocardia kruczakiae NBRC 101016 | reverse complement strand
CCCGACGCGCCCGCACCGCACCGCCGCCGCGCCCGAATCGCGGCGGTAGGGCCGTGCGGGTCGGTGGTCGCCTGCTGGCGGCGGTGACGGCCGTGGTCGTGGTCAGTGGCACCGGCCTGGCCTATTACACCGAGCGCAGCGTCGATCAGGGTTTCACCCGGTCCAACGCGATCAGCGAGGCCGATGCGGCCGCGCTCGACGGCGATCTGAACATCCTGCTGATCGGCCTGGACACCCGCAAGGACCAGAACGGCAACGACCTGCCCAAGAACATCCTCGACCAGTTGCACGCCGGTGACGGCAGCGAAGGTGGCTACAACGCCAATTCGCTGATCCTGGTTCATATTCCGAAGGATCTGAAGAAGGTCACCGCCTTCTCCATCCCGCGCGACGATTATGTCTCGGTCTCCGGTATCCCCGGCTACGACCACGCCAAGATCAAGGAGGCCTACGGGCTGAAAAAGGCGTCGGTGGAACAGAAACTGGAGAACCAGGGCGTCAAGGACAAGGTCGAACTCGAACGCCAGGGCCGCGAGGCCGGGCGCGAATCGATCGTGCAGACGGTCAAACAGCTCACCGGGGTGCCGATCAACCGATTCGCCGAGATCTCGCTGGTCGGTTTCTACGATCTGGCCAACATCCTCGGCGGCGTCGACGTGTGCCTCAACCACGCCGTCGACGACGAGTACTACTCCGGCGCGGTGTTCCCCGCGGGCCGCCAGCATCTCGACGCCGCCAACGCGCTGTCGTTCGTGCGCCAGCGCCACGGCCTCGACAACGGCGACCTCGACCGCACCCACCGCCAGCAGGCATTCCTGACCTCGGTCGCCAAACAGCTCAAGGATTCGGGAACCCTGACCAATATCGGCAAGTTGCAGGACCTGATCACCGCGGCGCAGAACGACATCGTGCTCTCCCAGGGCTGGAACCTGCTCGACTTCGCCCAGACCCTCGGCCGCGCCGGATCCATTCCGATCGAATTCCAGACCCTGCCGGTGAAGGCCTACGACACCGTCGACGGCCAGGACGTCAACATCGTCGACCCGGCCGCGATCAAGAAGACCGTGCGCACCGCCTTCGGGGTGGCCGAACCACAGTCCAGCGCCCCGACCACCACCCCCACCAGCACCATCGACGTCGTCAACGCCGGCGGAGCCGGCGGAATGGCGGCCAAGGTGTCCACGGCGCTGGTCGACAAGGGCTTCCGCAAGGGCACCGTCGGCAACGCCACCTACAGCGACGGATCCAGTTCGGTCGTGTACTTCGGCTCCGGCGCCGACACCGACGCCACCCAGGCCGCCGACATGCTGGGCGGACTGCCCACGGCCGCCTCGAAATCCCTCGATCCCGGGACGGTGAAGATCGTCATCGGCAGCGATTTCAGCATGCCCGACAGCCTCACCTCGTCCTCGGCGTCGACGGTGACCACCACCGACCCCACGACCGGGCTCACCACGACCACCAGCGGCGGCAGCAGCTCGGCGTCGACCACCGCCACCACCGACGACCGCCCCGACTCCGGTAAGCCGGTCACCACCAGCATCGGATCCGACATACCCTGCGTGAACTGAGGCGCCGCCGCCGCGGCCGTCTACGATTCTCCGGTGACCGGATACGACGACGCATACGACCACCTCGACACCTCCCGGCTACCCGAGCGGCAGCGGCGCATCCTCGGCGTGATCCGGGATGCGGTGCAGCGCAACGGATATGCGCCCTCGTCGCGGGAGATCGCAGCCGCCGTCGGACTGAAATCGGGATCGTCGGTGTCCAAACACCTGAAAGACCTCGAGGACAAGGGATTCCTGCGCCGCAGCGCGAGCGTCTCCCGGCCCATCGATGTGCGCCTGTTCCTCGCACCCACGGAAAGCCGTGGCGGCGAACGGGATTCGGTGACCGTGCCGGTGGTCGGCGACATCGCCGCCGGCACCCCGATCCTCGCCGAGGAACACACCGACGACCAGCTCACCCTGTCGCGGCAACTGGTCGGGCGCGGCACCGTGTTCGGGCTGCGGGTGCGCGGTGATTCGATGATCGACGCCGCGATCTGCGATGGCGACATCGTGGTCGTGCGGCAGCAACACGAGGCCCACTCCGGTGACATCGTGGCCGCCATGATCGACGACGAGGCCACCGTGAAGGTGTATCGCCGGCGCAACGGCCACGTCTACCTCGAACCCCGCAATCCGGCCTACGAGGTGATCGACGGTGACCGCGCGGTCGTGCTCGGCAAGGTCGTGTCGGTGATGCGCCGAATGTGACGAGCTGCTCGACGCGCCCGCCGGACCGATCGCCAAACGGTTGCCGCTGAATTAGTCTGCCCAGGCAGGCAACCGCGCAAGACCGAACGGGATTCGGAGGTGCACGTGGCGAGCAGTAATCGGGCGGGCAGATCTGCGGGGCGATACCGGGTGCGGCGGCGCACCCGGATCGCGACGGTGGCGGCCGCGGCAGTTCTGGCCGCGGTATCGGCGAGCACGGCGGCAGGACCGGCCGCCGCCGCGGGCGATCCGGTCGTCGATTCCGGTGCGCCGCTGGCACATCCGGTGTCCGCCGACGGATCGAAGATCGTCGGCTTCTCTGTCGTCGACGGCCGGAACGTCACCCTGCAGGTGTACTCCGCGGCCATGGACAAACCGATCACGATCAACGTGCAGCGACCCGCCGACGCCTCCACACCGCGTCCCGTGCTGTACCTGCTCAACGGCGCCGGCGGCGGTGAGGACAGCGCCACCTGGGACAACAAGGCGCCCGACGCGCTGAAGTTCCTCGCCGACAAGGACGTCAACGTCGTCCAGCCCGTCGGCGGCGCCTGGAGCTACTACACCGACTGGCGCGCGCCGGACCCGAAGCTGGGCGTCAACAAGTGGAAGACGTTCTTCACCGAGGAACTGCCGCCCATCATCGACGGCGCCATGGGCACCAACGGCCTCAACGCCATCGCCGGGCTGTCCACCTCCGGCACCTCGGTGCTGCAGTTGCCGATCGCCAAACCCGGGTTGTACAAGTCGGTGGCCGCCTACAGCGGGTGCGCCCAGATCAGCGACCCTGTCGGCTACACCGCGGTCAATCTCGCGGTCAACGTGTGGGGCGGCGGTAACACCGTGAACATGTACGGGCCGCAGAACGATCCGATGTGGGCCGCCAACGATCCCTACGTGCACGCCGACCAGCTGCGCGGGCTGAACCTGTTCATCTCCAGCGGATCCGGGCTGCCCGGACAGTGGGACACCCTCAACGGGCCCTACACGCTGCCCGGACCGGGCGGACTGGCCAATCAGCTGGTCATCGGCGGCGTGATCGAAGCCGCGGTCAACTACTGCAGCCACAACCTGCAGGCCAAGCTCGACGGTCTCGGCATTCCGGCGACCTATGACTTCACTCCCACCGGAACCCATTCCTGGGGTTACTGGCACGACGCGCTGATCCAGTCGTGGCCGGTCCTCGCGGCCGGGCTGCAACTTCCCGCCTGAGCGCCGAACGCCTGGTTCGGGCCGCTCGACAGCTCATCGATCCACTGCCGCGAGAAGTTCGGCGGTCGCGTTCCACGTCGCCGGACCACGCCTCGGCGAAAGCGCGCACCGAGCCGAGCTCCGCGACATCGAGCGGTCGGACGTCGAAGATGCCGGGGAGGTCCGCGACGGCGCGGCGGGCCCGCTGCGGGTCACGGACACCCAGCACGACGTGTGCTCCGGCGCCGGCGAGTTCTCGCGCGGTGATCAGGCCCAGGCCGCGGCCGGCGCCGGTGATCACCACCGTCCGTCCTGTCATGTCGGGAAGTTCGTTTCTGCTCCATGTGGCCATACGTCCGCACTCCGTTGTTCGCTGTTCGAATGCCGTGCTCGTCGGAAGCGACCAGTGATCGCTGTGATCAGTGAATGCGCCGCCGTCAGGCCGAGGAAGGACACACACAACCACTGAACGAGAGGTCGCGGCTGAGCGGCGACGGACGGATCAGAATGCACACCATGGATCGTGGGTTCGACCGTTCATCGCTCGGCGCGTTCTTGCGGGCTCGGCGAGCGTCTCTGCAACCGGAAGACGTCGGGCTGCGCCGGGGGCCACGGCGGCGCGCACCCGGGCTGCGGCGCGAAGAGGTGGCCGAGCTGTGCGCCATGTCCGCGGACTACTTCGCACGGCTGGAACGCGGCGACGGGCCGCAACCATCACAGAGCATGCTCGCGGCCATCGCGCGCGGTCTGCGCCTCACCCCCGACGAACGCGATCACCTGTTCCTGCTCACGGGGTACCGCACAGTTCGCCGCGACCTCCAGGTTCAGCATGTGAGTCCCGGGTTGATGCGCGTGATGGACGGCCTCTGCGACATGCCGGCGCAGGTGATGGGCCCGTTGGGGGAAACGTTGCTGCAGACCCCGTCCGCGGTGGCCCTGCTGGGCACGCAGACTGGGTGCACCGGCCGCGCGCGTAGCGCGGCGTTCCGCTGGTTCACCGATCCGGCCGCGCGTGCGCGTTACCACCCCGACGATCACGACATGACCAGCCGGGCCAATGTGGCGCAGCTCCGCGCGGCGCTCACCCGGGACGGGCCCGGCTCGCCGGCGGCAGATCTCATCGAATTTCTGCGTGAGACCAACAACGAGTTCGCCCGGTTGTGGGACCGTCACGAGGTGGGCCTGCGTTCCAGCGACACCAAGCGATTCGTCCACCCCGAGATCGGGCGGCTGGACCTTTACTGCCAGCTTCTGTTCGAGCCTGATCAGGGACAGGCGCTTCTCATTTTCACCGCTACCCCGGGTACCGAGGACCAGCAGAAGCTCGCCATGCTGAAGGTGCTGGGCGTCGAAAAATTCACGGCCTCCCTCGAGTGAGGGGGCAGGGGTCGGCAGACCGGTAACCCCGCCTGCCCTCGCCGCGGTATCTCCCTATGCGGAATCGATCGCGAGGTGCATCCCCGAGACGGGTGGTTACGGGCTCGCTGTGGCAGCCGGATCCGCGCCGGGCAGCATCACCGGCTCGTCGCAACTGGCCGGCGGATCGACCTGAGAACATCCGACGGGGGCGCGGGTGGGCCGGTAATCGGCGGGCACCCCGCCCGCGCGGACGAGCGCCCCGAACGCCTCGACCGCGTCGGTGGGCCGGCGCACCAGCTCCGGATCCGAGGTGACATCGACGGTGTAGAGGCCGAAACGCGGGGTGTAGCTGCCCCATTCGTAGTTGTCGGTCAGGCTCCAATAGTTGTAGCCGCGCACATCGATACCGTCGGCCTTGGCGCGCTGGATCCAGTACACGGTGTCGCGCAGTTGATCGGCGCGGGTGTAGCCGTCCGGGCGGGGTTTGCCGTCCTCGGTCGGCATCCCGTTCTCCACCACATACAGTGGCTTGCCGGGGAACTGGCGGGCATAGCGGCGCAGTGCGTAGTAGACGCCTTCGGTCTGCAGCGGCAACTCCCACATCGCGGGCGCACCGGCCGAGGTCGCCGACGAACCGTCCGCGGCCGGGGTGGGCCCGAAGTAGTAGTCGACGCCGACGAAGTCGAGTTTGTCGCGCACCTGGTCGATATACGGCTGATTCACCTCGGTGTCGGCGCCGGGCACATAACCGATGTTGCTGGTGACCATCGCCTTCGGATACGCGGCGTGAATGTCGTCATAGATCCGGTTGTGGGCCTGCGCGAGCCGGTCCATCGCCGCCGGCCACTCCTCGTGCGAGAGGGCGCCGATACGGATCTCGGTGCCGAGATAGGCGGCCGGTTCGTTGACGGTGACCCAGATCGGATCGCGAGAACCGTAGCGCTGCACCACTTTCCGCGCATTCGCCAGCCAGTCGTCGACCATGCCCTCGTTGCGCCAGCCGCCGCGGTCGGCCGCCCAGCCCGGATACACCCAGTGATCCAGGGTCAGCATCGGGGTCATGCCCGCGGCGTAGACGGCGTCGACGATCCGGTCGTAGACGGCGAACGCCTGGTCGTCCCATTCGTCGGGATGCGGCTGCACCCGGGCCCATTCGATACTCATCCGGAAGCTCTTCGCGCCCAGCTGCGCGGCGCGCTCGATATCGTCTGCGTAGGTGTCGAGGAAGCGCACCGAATCCCGATACGGTTCGGCCGCGCCGGTCGCGATGTAGCGGGTCCAGTTGCTGTCGGGGGCATGGCCTTCGGTCTGGAACCCGGATGTGGCCACCCCCCACACGAAGTCGGGGCCCAGGGGAGCGAGGGCCGACGCCCCCCGGCGGACGGGGTCGGCGCCCGCGCGACCCGGCAGCAGCAGTGCGGCTGCTGCTGCCAGGCCGGTGGCCAGCACCTGGCGGCGGTTCGGCTCTCGCATCCAGCAATCGTAGCTGTGAGATTGCTGAATTCCGGTGTGCGCAAGGGCGTGTCGAGCGGGCGATCGGCCCCCCACATCGTGATCAGTGCGGTGGTGCGGTGAGGTCGAAAACCTCGAGGCCGCCGAGGTGTTGCGGCGTGTAATGCGCGGCCACCCACGCATAGATGTCGGTGTTGCCGACCGGATGCCACATATCCGGCTCCGCTGGTGCGGCCGACGGGTTGTGCGCGGTCGCCGGGGTGGGCGTGGCGCCGGGGAGTCGGTGCTGGTCGCGGGTTCGCCACGAGTCCGGCAGCTTCATCTCGGGCGCCAGATAGTAGGTGATCCGGTGGTCGCGGACCAGGTCCTGGAATCCCGCTACGGTGGGGACCGGATCCTCGGAGGTGAATCCACCGATGGCGATCACCGGTGTGCGGCTGGCCAGTTCGAGCCCGGCCGCCGGTCCCGAGCGGTCGATGGCCGCCGACCACGTCGTATGCGTCGCCCGCAACATCTCCACCAGGTGCGGATCGGTGTCGGTGCCGCCCATCAACATGCCGATCTGGCTGCGGAACGGATTCAGCGCCTGCGGCAGCTGCGGACGTGCCGGCCCGACGACCGGGCTGCCGCCGGTATGCGACCGCGGCAGCGTCGCCACCGCGTAGGCGCTCGACCCGGCCGTCGCGGCGAGCACACCGGCGCCCACGGCCACCGCCACCGCGCGGGCGGGCGCCCGGCGCGACACCGCCGGCAGCGCCGTCAGCAGCAGTACGGCGGCGGCCACGACGGTCACCGCGAGGATCGACCACCGCAGCCACGACTGCCAGTCCGGATTCCGGTCGAGCAGCACGAAACCCCAGACGCCGCCGGCCGCAACGAGTCCCGCCGCCCCGGCCCGGCCCCATGCCCGGTCCCGGCACCGCCACACCTCGGCCAGTCCCAGCACGAAACTGCCGACCACCGCGGGCGCGATGGCCAGGGTGTAGTAGGCGTGCATGCCGCCCTTCATCGCCGAGAACGCCACCCCGTCGATCAGCAGCCACAGCCCGAAAACCAGTGCCGCCCCGCGCACGATATCGGTCCGCGGCGATTTCCATCGCGTGCCGAGCACGACGACGAAACCGAGCACGGCCGCGGGCAGCAGCCACGAGATCTCGAATCCGATCTCACCGGTGAACAACCGGTCCGGACCCGACCCGAACCCGCCGCTGCCGCCACCCAGATGCGGCAACTCGTAGCCGGGGGGCAGTTCGAACGGTTTGCGTCCGGCGTGGTTGTGTCCGAGGTAGCGGGCGAAACCGTTGTAACCCAGCACCAGATCCATGAACGTGTCGTCCTTGGAACCGGCCAGATAGGGGCGGGAATCGGCGGGCCACAGAATCGTCAGCAGCACATACCAGCCCGACGAGACCACCAGCGCCACCGCCGCGGCCAGCAGATGCACGATTCGTTTGCCGAAACCCGCCGGGGCCGCCACCAGATACGCCGCGCCCAGCGCGGGCAGCACCATCAGCCCCTCGAGCATTTTCGCCAGGAACGCGAAACCCAATGCGACACCGGCCGATACGAGCCAGCGCGGGTTCGCGTGCCGCAGGGCGCGCACGGTGCAGTAGGCGGCCGCGGTCATCAGCAGCACCATCACCGCATCCGGATTGTTGAACCGGAACATCAACGCCACCACCGGTGTCAGGGCCAGCAGCAGACCCGCCAGCAGGCCCGCGCCGCGGCTTCCGGTGGCGCGGGCGATCGCGCCGTACATCAGCGCGACCGCCGCCACCGCCATCAACGCCTGCGGAATCAGCATCGAGGCGCTGGAGAAGCCGAACAGCTGCCCGGACAACCCCATCACCCATTGCGAAACCGGCGGTTTGTCGACGGTGATGAAGTTGGCCGGGTCCAGCGAACCGAACAGCAGCGCCTTCCAGTCGCGCGACCCCGACCAGGCCGCCGCCGCGTAGAACCCGTTGCCCATCCCGTTGACGGTGATGTTCCACAGATACGCGGCCGCGGTGGCGACCAGCAGCAGCGCGAGCGCGATCCGGTCCCGGCGCCGTGGCGGCCGCAGATCCGGATCCGGCGGATGAGCCGATTCGGGCGATACGGGCACGGCGGTGTCGGCAGTCGTCACTGTCACCGCGGGAGCGTCTCAGCCGACCCGGTGACCACCCTGTCCGAACCCTTGGAACTTGCTGTGAGTTCGGTGCGATCGGGCGAATCGGACGCCGCAACCCGTCGCGGTCAGTACCGGCCGAACAGCACCGCCGCGTTGTGGCCGCCGAATCCGAACGAGTTGTTCATCGCGAACTCCACATCGGTGTGCCGCGGTTTGTCGCGCACGATGTCGAGGTCGATCTCGGGATCCTGATTGTCGAGGTTGAGCGTGGGCGGAATGACCTGATCCCGCAGCGTCAGCACCGAGATCGCGGCCTCCAGCGCGCCCACCGCACCCACCGAATGCCCGAGCGCCGACTTCGGCGCGTACACCGCCGGGTGGGTGCCGATGGCGGCGGCGATGCCCTTGGCCTCGGCCAGATCGCCGATCGAGGTGCCCGTGGCGTGGGCGTTGACGTGATCGACATCGGCGGCGGCCACACCCGCGGTCTCGATGGCCCGGCGCATCGCCCGGGCGCACCCCAGGCCCTCCGGGTCGGGGGCGACCATGTGATAGCCGTCCGCGGTCAATCCGGCGCCGAGCAGCCGGGCCAGCGGCCTCGCCCCGCGTGCCAGCGCATGGTCCTCCGATTCGACCAGCAGCAGCGCGGCCGCCTCGCCGAAGACGAAGCCGTCGCGATCGCGATCGAACGGCCGCGACGCGCGTTCGGGTTCGTCGACGCGGGAACTGAGTGCGCGCGCCATGGTGAATCCGGCTATCGCCATCGCATTGATGTAGCCCTCGACCCCGCCGGCGACGACGATGTCGGCCTCGCCCAGCACGATCGAGCGCCACGCGTGCACCAGCGCCTCGTTGCCCGAGGCGCACGCCGACACCGGCGTCACCAGGCTCGCGCGCGCGCCGATCTCCAGGCCGACCACGCCCGAGACGCCGTTGGGCATGCTCATCGGCACCGCGAACGGCGATACCTTGCGGTAGCCGTGCTCGCGCATGGTGTCGTTGGCGTCGACGATGACGTCAGCGCCGCCCAGGCCGGTGCCGATGCACACGCCGAGGCGGTCCTTGTCGACCTCGGGCGCACCCGCGGTCTCCCACAACCGGTTACCCATCGCGTACGACATCTGCTGGACGTAGCACATGCGGCGCTTGCGCACCCGGTCCAGATCGGTGGTGGGGTCGTGGATCAGTTTGCCGCCGATGGCATTCGGTAGATCCTGGCGCAGGATCTCCTCGTCGGTGAGGACTTTGATCCCGCTGGCGCCGGAAAGCAGCGCCTGCCACGTACTTTCGGTATCCGCGCCGATGGAGGTGGTGATCTCCAGCGCGGTGACGACTACCTCGCGGAAGCCGCCGGTGCGGGTGTTGAAACTGGTATCGAGAGTGCGCACGGTTGTCGATTCCTCACTGTCGGTCCCTCGTTTCCCCGGACACGAAACTCGGCAGTACCCGCGACCGCCGATGAACTCGCCGTCATCGGCAGCCCGTCCCGCCACAGGGGCGGTGGGTGTGCCTGGGTCAGCGTAGCCTCCCACCGCTCGCGGGGGTGCGAGAAACGAAGATGCCAGAAATTTGCCGCAGGGGTACCGTTGAGGGTCACGGATGGGTGCGTCCGCAGCGGTGCGCCCGGCCGGACGGGCTAGGGAAGGGCGTGCCCGAGATGACTGTCAACGCTGTTCACGACATGTTCACGGCCCAGCTGGACAATGTGGGGCCGCAGGCTCCACCGGGCGCGGGGGTGACGACGGCGCTGCTGCGAAATCTCATCTGGTTGCATTTGCTGGCGACGGCCGTGGCGGTCGGTTGCTGGATCCATCTGGCGAACCGGCGCGGGGTCGCGCGAGCCACGGTGTCGCGGGTGGCCGTCGGTGTCGTCGCGATCGGGCTGGCCACCGCGGGAGCGGGGGAAATTCTGGGTGCGGCCATGCACTGACCGCGCCCGCGAACCTGCCGCGACTAGACGTAACCAGAAATAACACGTAACCTTCGGGTATCCGGACGGCGAGGTCCGGGCTGACATTCGGACGAAACGGATACCTCAATGACGCGGCATGTCGACGTGTTGATCATCGGTGCGGGCCTGTCCGGGATCGGGATGGCCTGCCATCTCAGCCGGGAGAACACCGGACGCAGCTACGCGATCCTCGAACGGCGCAGCGCGATCGGCGGCACCTGGGACCTGTTCCGCTACCCGGGCATCCGCTCGGACTCCGACATGCTGACCTTCGGCTACGGCTTCCGCCCCTGGATCGGAACCAAGGTGCTCGCCGACGGACCGCACATCCGCCAGTACATCGCCGACACCGCCGAGGAATACGGCGTCACCCGCCACATCCGCTTCGGCCGCAAGGTCGTGAAGTCGAGCTGGTCCAGCGCCGAGCAACTGTGGACCACCGAGGCCGTCGATGAACAGACCGGCGACACCGAGACCTACACCAGCAACTTCCTGGTCGGCTGCACCGGTTACTACGACTACGACAAGGGTTTCCGCCCGCAGTTCCCCGGTGAGGAGAACTTCGGCGGGCAGATCGTGCACCCCCAGCACTGGCCCGAGGATCTGGACTACCGCGGCAAACGCGTCGTCGTCATCGGCAGCGGCGCCACCGCGATCACGCTGGTCCCGGCCATGAGCGACGACGCCGCGCACGTGACCATGCTGCAGCGCTCGCCCACCTACATCGCGCCGCTGCCCGCCGAGGACCCGGTCGCGGTCGGCATGAAGAAGGCCAAACTGCCCGCCGCGCTGGCCTACAAGACCGGCCGCGCCCGCAATATCGCCCTGCAGCGCGCCAGCTTCGCCCTCTCCCGCAGCAACCCCGCCCTGTCGCGGAAACTGCTGCTGCAGGCCGTGCGGGTCGCCGTCGGGCCCAACGTGGACATGCGTCACTTCAGCCCCAGCTACAACCCGTGGGACCAGCGGCTGTGCATCGTGCCCAACGGCGACCTGTTCAAGGTGCTGCGCAGCGGACGCGCCTCCATCGTCACCGACCGCATCGCGACCTTCACCGAGACCGGCATCCGCCTGGAATCCGGCGAGGAACTGCCCGCCGACATCATCATCAGCGCGACCGGGCTCAACATCCAGATGCTCGGCGGCGCGGCGATCGATGTCGACGGCACCCCGATCGCGACCCGCGATATGGTCGCCTACAAGGGCGCGCTGATGAGCGGGCTGCCCAACGCCATGATGATCATCGGCTACACCAACGCCTCCTGGACGTTGAAGGCCGATCTGGCCGCCGAATACTTCTGCCGGCTGCTCAATCACATGAAGGCCAAGGGGTATTCGACCTTCGTCGCCGAAGCCGAGGACGCCGACCGGGCGCCCGAGTCGATGATGGGCGGCGCGCTGACCTCCGGCTACATCGCCCGCGGCGACGCGGTGATGCCGCGCCAGGGCCGCCGCGGCCCGTGGAAGGTGATCAACAACTACTACCGCGACCGCGCGCTGCTGCGCAAAGCCGATCTCGAGGACGGCATCCTGCGCTTCGGCACCCGTTCGGCGGCCGCTCGCCCGATCGTCGAATCCCGTTCCGCCTGAACCTGTTCCGGCGCAACACCGTCCGGTCGCGGCAGCGCACGGCCACGACCGGACCGCCGGGACCTCTAACCCAGCAGATACGGGGGAGTCGCGGGCGGCTTGGTGTTGGCGACGAATTCGCGCCGCAACCGGTGATAGGACTCGCCGTCGCCGAAGAAGTTGCGATGCATCTGTGCGAGCTCTTCGGCCCGATACCGCGCCAGCGGCCGCACCGCCTCGTCGGCCGCGCGGCGCTGCTTCTTCGCCAGCAGCAGATTCTGCAATTCCGGTGCGGCCGCGAGAATTTCGGCCTCGCGGCGAACCTGTGCCCGGAACCGCTCGGTGGAGCCGTCGAACACCTTGTCCACCAACCCCACTCGCGCCGCGGCCCGCGCGCCGACCGGCAGGGGGCGGCTGGTCAGCTGCGATGCGAGCTCCGGGCCCACCCGCTGCGGCAGCGTGTAGGTCCAATACTCCGAACCGTGCAGGCCCATGAGCCGGTAGTGCGGATTGAGCACCACCGAATCCCGGCACCACACGTGATCGGCGGCCAAGGCCAGCATCACCCCACCCGCGGCGGCATTGCCCGCCAGCGCCGCGATCACCAATTTGTCGGTGGTGGTGAGAATCGCCTCCACCACATCGTCGATCGCGTTGATATTGCGCCACGACTCCTCGGCCGGATCGGCGGCCGCCTCGATCACGTTGAGATGGATACCGTTGGAGAAGAAGTCGCGCCGCGGCCCCAGCACCAGCACATCCACCGGCCGATCGCAGGCCTCGCGATACGCGGCCAGCAGCCGCCGGCACTGCCGGGTGTCCATCGCGCCACCGGGATAGGCGAATTCGAGATAGCCGACGCCCGCGTCCTCGTGGTAGCGCAGCTCCGACCAGGTGTCGCGCACCGCCGCCTCCGCGGGGGAGACCGAGACCTCGGGGACACCGGCGGGCAGATCGGCGCCCAATGCGTCGGTGGCCGGCATCTTGAACGTCACCGGTCCGCCCGGCACGCGACGCGGGCGCAGCTGCGGCAACCACACCGCCCCGTCGACGGTGGCCCGGCAGATCGCGCCGTCGCGGGTGGCGATCACCGCACCCGGCTCACCCCGCAGCCGGTCCTCGTAATGACCGCCGTGGACGAAATATTCGCGGCCGAACAGTTCGTCGAGCACACCCGGCTGCGAATCGGCCGCGCGCAGCGTGCGGATCACGGTGGCGGTATCGGCGGTGGCCCAATCGATGCGGCGCACCTGCTGAGTGAGGAACGGCCGCAGCCGGCCGGTGACATCGGGGCGGTCGTAGTCCAGTGGTTCGGGCACGTAGTCGCCGGATGCGAAGCGGCGCACCGCGGTCAGCACCGCCTCGACCGCCGCGTCGGACACCTCGTTGCGATACAACTCGCTCTTACCGCACGGCGCCACATCGAATCCCACCGACGCCCAGATCGGACCGGCGTCCATCTCCGCCACCGCCTGCAGCACCGTCACACCCCATCGGGTCGCGCCCTCGGTGATGGCCCAGTCCAGCGACGACGGCCCCCGATCACCCATCGGACCCGGATGCACGATGAACACCGGATGTTCGGTCCATACATCCTCGGGAATCGCCGTGGTGAGCATCGGCGCCAGAATCAGATCCGGCCGGAAGCGCGCGACCCGGGCACGGAGCAGGTCGTCGCCGAGAGCCAGCTCGACTCCGATCTCGTGATCGCGTTCCCGCAATTCGGCATGCACTCGCTGGGTGAGACTGTTGAATGCGCTGGCGATCAACAGGATGCGCACGAGCTGTCCTCCATCAGGGTGGTTCGTCGGTCCGTGACCGGACCGCAACATTTGCCCCTCCGAAACTAGCCCAGCACCCGGTGCCCGTATACCCGGCGGGGGAGATCAGTGCGGCACGGTCACCGGATCGGCGCAGCTGCCGGGGATGTCGACCAGCGAACACGCCACCGGGCCGCGCGTGGGACGGTAGTCCGCGGGCACACCGCCGGCCCTGGTGATCGCGCGATAGGCGTCCACGGCGTCGGTGGGGCGGCGCGTCAGGGCGGGGTCGGTCAGCACGTCGACGGTGTACAAACCGAAGCGTGGTGTGTAGCTGCCCCATTCGTAGTTGTCGGTGATCGACCAGTAGTTGTAGCCGATCACGTCGATGCCGTCGGCCTTGGCGCGCTGCAGCCAGTACACGGTGTCGCGCAGATCGTCGCCGCGGGTGTAGCCGTCGGGGCGGGGCGCGCCGTTCTCGGTCGGCATGCCGTTCTCCACCACGTACAGCGGCTTACCGGGGAAGCGGCGCGAATAGTATTCCAGCGCATAGTAGACGCCCTCGGGCTGCAGCGGCATCTTCCACAACCGGTCGAGGTCCTCCGGCGACAGCCGGGCCAGGTCCTGCGGGGTGTGACCGTAGTAGTAATCGATGCCGACATAGTCGAGCTTCGCGGCGATGGCATCGATCATCGGGCCGTTGACCACCGGTTCCGCGGTGCCGACGATGTAGGCGAGGTTGCTGGTCACCATGGCGCCCGGCTGCGCCCGGTGGATGTCGTCGTAGATGGTGTTGTGCGCCTGGATCAGTCGCTGCTGCATCGCCGGGACGTCCGCCGGTGACAGCCCGCCGTTGCGGGTTTCGTTGACGATGTAGAACGCCGGTTCGTTGAACGTGACCCACAGCGGATCGCGAGAGGCGTAGCGCTGCACCACCGTCCGGGCGTTGGCCAGCCAGTCGTCGAGCATCGCCGGATGCCCCCAGCCGCCGCGGTCGGCGGCCCAGCCGGGATACACCCAATGATCCAGCGTCAGCATCGGGCGGATGCCGTGGGCGGCCATCGTGTCGAGAACGCTGTCGTAGAAGGCGAATCCGGCCTCGTCCCATTCGCCCGGCCGCGGCTGTACCCGTGCCCATTCGACACTGATGCGGTACACGCCGACGCCGAGCCCGGCGGCCAGGCCGATATCGGAGCGATAGCCGGTGAAGAAATCGACCGCGTCGTGGTAGCGGTCGTAGCCGGGATGTGTGGCCACGTACCGCAACCAGTTGCTGTCGGGCGCATGGCCTTCGCATTGGAATCCGGCGCTGGCCACACCCCACAGGAAGTCGGCGCCCAGATTCGGCACGGTGGCCGGTGCGGCCGGGCGGGCCTGGGCGAGGGCGGCGGGACCGGCCACGGCGGCGGCGGTTCCGGCGGCGAGCAGACCGAAAGCCTGGCGACGGCTGAGATTGCGCATCGAACTCCTCGGTATCCGGTGGGGTACGGTCCGGCAACGGTAACCCCGGTCACCGTTTCCGCGGGGCCGGACGCGGCGCAGTCATTCTGACCCGCAATTGGGCGAGTGTCCAGATGTTGCGGAATTCGGTCGAACACTGTCGGTGCACACGGCTAGGGTGGCGGCCATGGTCACGCACATGACGCATTGGGGAGCGTTCGACGCCGTCAGCGACGGTGAGCGGCTGACCGCGGTACGGCCCTGGCCCGGCGACCCGGAGCCCACCCCGCTGATCGGCAATGTGGCTTCAGCGCACCATCATCCGACCCGCATCGATCGACCCTACGTCCGGAAATCATGGCTCGAACACGGGCCGGGCGCCTCCGGACGCGGCGGCGATGCCTATGTCCCGGTGAGCTGGGACCGGGCACTCGATCTGCTCAGCGGCGAATTGCGCCGCGTCTACACCGAATTCGGCCCCGAAGCCGTCTACGGCGGCTCCTACGGCTGGGCCAGCGCGGGACGTTTCCACCATGCCCAGAGCCAGCTGCACCGATTTCTGAACTGCCTCGGTGGCTACGTACGACACGTCAACAGTTACAGTCTGGGCACGTCCACGGTGCTGATGCCTTATGTGGTGGGGGATCTGTTCGCGCTGCTGTGGCGCTTCACCGCCAAATCGGTGATCGCCGAACACACCGAATTGGTGGTCGCTTTCGGCGGTATCTCACCGAAGAACGCCGCGGTGAATCCGGGCGGCGTCTCCCGGCACCATACCCGGGACTGGGTCGATCAGGCCCGGCGGCGGGGGTGCCGGTTCGTCACCGTCGCCCCGCTGCGCGACGACACCGCCGAGGTCGCAGAGGCGGAGTGGATCACCCCGCGCCCGGGCACCGACGCCGCCCTGATGCTCGCGCTGGCCCAGGTTCTCGACGCCGACGGGTTGGCCGACACCGCATTCCTGGACTCTCATACCGTCGGCTACGAACCGTTCGCGCGCTACCTGCGCGGTACGGCCGACGGCATCGTGAAGGATCCCGAGTGGGCGGCCGCGATCACCGGGGTACCGGCCGCACGCATCCGCACGCTGGCACACGAGATGGCCGCGGCGCGCACCCTCGTGACGGTCAGCTGGTCGCTGCAGCGAGCGCAGTACGGTGAGCAGCCGGCCTGGCTGGGCGTGGTGCTGGCCGCCATGCTGGGCCAGATCGGATTGCCCGGAGGCGGTTTCGGACACGGCTACGGCTCCTCGGCGAGCATCGGCGAACCCACCCGCACCCTGCCGCTGCCGCGACTTCCGCAGGGTGCCAACCCCATCGACCGCTTCATTCCCGTCGCGCGCATCGCGGATATGCTGCTCGCGCCCGGGACAGCGTTCCGATACGACGGGCGCGAGCTGCGCTATCCCGATATCCGGCTGGTGTATTGGGCCGGCGGCAACCCCTTCCACCACCATCAGGACCTGGCTCGTCTGCGCCGCGCGTTCGACCGGCCCGAGACCATCGTCGTCCACGACTCGTTCTGGACCGCCACCGCCCGCCACGCCGATATCGTGCTGCCGGCCACCATGACCATCGAACGCGACGACTACGGCACCGGCGACAACGACGGCATCCTGTTCCCCATGCCCGCCCTCACCCGCCCGCACGGGCAGGCCCGCGACGACTACGACATCCTCGCCGAATTGTCCGAAAGGCTCGGCACGGGAAAGGAATTCACCGAAGGACGCACCACGGGTGACTGGCTGCGGCACCTGTACGAGCAATGGTTGTCCGATCTGGGCGAACGGGGACGGGACTTCCCGGACTTCGACCGGTTCTGGTCCGGTTCCGGTCTCGAACTGCCCGTCGCCGACCCGCCGCAGGTGGTATTCGCGGACTTTCGTGCCGACCCCGGCGCGCATCCGCTGCCGACCCCCTCCGGCCGCATCGAGATCTTCTCCGAAACCATCGCCGGCTACGGCTACCCCGACTGCCCCGGCCACCCGGTATGGCTCGAACCCGACGAATGGCTGGGAAGCGCTGCGGCGCAGCGCTTTCCGCTCCAGCTGGTCGCCAACCAGCCGCGTACCAAACTGCACAGCCAGCTCGACGTCGGCGCGCACAGCCGGTCGGTGAAGATCAGCGACCGCGAACCGGTGCGGCTGCACCCGTCGGAAGCCCGGGCGCGGGGAGTGGCCGACGGCGACATCGTGCGCCTGTACAACGACCGCGGCTCCTGCCTGGCCGGGCTCGTCGTCGACGACGCGGTCGCACCGGGCATCGCGCAGTTGTCCACCGGGGCCTGGTACGACCCGGATCCGGAAGATCCGTCGTTCTGCCGGCACGGCAACCCGAACGTGCTCACCGCCGACCGCCCCTCCTCCACGCTGAGCCAGGGCAGTACGGGACAACTGGCGCTGGTGCAGATCGAGGCCTATCACGGCGTGGTGCCGGACCTGACCGTACTCACCCCACCGCGGATCGTGGCAGACCACGACCGCTTGTAACCGGCTGCTGGACAGGAACATTCGCTGCGCAGGACAACCCGGCGGCGTGCCGATGATCCGGTGTCAGTCCTTCCGGCCGGTCAACGCCAAGCTGGTACCCAGTCCGATCATCACGAGCCCGCCGGCGCCGCCGACGGCGGCGAGTCGCCGCGGCGAACGCGCGAACCAGGCGCGTGCCGCTCCGGCGGTCAGTGCCCAGGTGGAGTCGAAGATCAACCCGAACAACGGGATACACAGGCCGAGCACCAGCATCTGCCCCGGCACCCACCCGTCCGCGTCGACGAATTGCGGCAGCAGCGCGGCGAGGAACACCACGGACTTCGGGTTGGCAAAACCGACGACCAGCCCGTCGCGCAGCATGGAGACGGTGCCGCGCCGGATCGCGGGCGCCTCCGTGGTGAAAGCCTCGGCCAGCCCGCCGCGATGGCGGATCGCCTGAACACCCAGATAGATCAGGTAGGACGCACCCAGAAGTTTGACCGCGGTGAACGCGGTGGCCGACGCGGCGACGATCGTCCCGAGCCCGAAGGCCACCGCAGCGACCTGCAGGTAGACCCCGACCGCGTTACCGGCCACTGTGAACAGAGCCTCCCGCCGCCCGATCGTGATCGCCCGGGTGATCGCGAACAGGACGCTCGGCCCCGGAACGACGACGAGCACCAACGCCAGTCCGGCGAATTCGAGCAGATGATCGGGCGCCACCATGCGACGACCATAACGAGCGGAAGGGGAGACCGGCCACCGCTTTCCGCGGCACGGCTCCTCAGGCCGCTCCCGCGATGACCTCGCGCACCCGGTCCACCGGCACCGGCGCCAGATCGTGCGCGTCGAGAGCCACGTGAATCATGCGGCCGCGGATCCGCGCCGAACTGTGGGTGTAGCCGTGCAGCAGCCAGCGCCCGGCGTTGTTGCCGGTCGCGGGCAGCCGCCACTGCTCGAATCGGCTCTCGGCGGTGTGGTCACCGCCCGCGACGCCGTGAAACGGGAAGGCTGCGCACACGAATTTCCGGCGGGCGATCCGTGCCGAGACAGGTCAGCTGTGGCTGCGCTCGTGAGAGTCGTGCGGCAACCACACCTTTTCGGCGCGGACGGCGGACTGCGGGGTGAAGTAGTCGCCGGTCCGCAGGTCCTCGAGCAACGTCGCATGTTCGGGTGCCCACCCCAGCAGCGCTCGGGTGCGTTCGCTGGAGACCGGAACGTCGAGGGAGAAGAATCGAGCCAGGAACGGGTTTCCCAGATGCGCGGCGGCCTGTTCGAGGGTCAGCGAAGCGGTGGGAATGTCGAGCACATCCGCGATCTGCTCCGCGAGACTTCTGATCGTCACAGCGCTTTCGCCCACGCCGTGCAACACGCTGCCGGCGGGAGCCTTCTCCAGCGCCAACCGGAACAAGACCGCGGCGTCGGCACGGTGGACCGCGGGCCACCGATTGGCGCCGTCGCCGATGTAGGCCGAAACGCCTGCCCTGCGCGCGGCGGCGATGAGCGCCGGAACGAACCCGTAGTCGCCGGGTCCGTGCACGGTCGGCGCCAGTCGGACCACACTGGCGCGCACCCCCGACCCGGCGAGACGCAGACAGCTCTGCTCGCCCGCGATGCGGAAAGCGGCGACCGAATCGGGGTCCGGCGGCTCCTGCTCGGTGCTGACCTGCCCGTCCCTGGTCACCAAGGTGCCCGACGTGCTGACAAGGGGCTTGCCGGTGCCGGCCAGCGGCTGCCCGAGCGCCTCGATCGCGGCACAGTCGCGGCGGATGAGGTCATCCGGATCCGCGTAGTCGCCTCCGTAGGCCATGTGCAGGACGCCGTCCGCGGCCGCCGCGCCGCTGCGCAGGCTGTCGAGGTCGTCCAGGGAGCCGCGATGCGGTGTCGCGCCCAACGATTCCAGCCGGGCGGCCGCGGCTTCCGAGCGGGCCAGACCGGTCACGGTGTGACCGGCCGCGATGAGCTCGGCGACGACAGCGGGTCCGGTCTGACCGGTGCCGCCGGTGACGAAGACATGCATGGAACTCTCCCTTTTACGCCAGTGACTGACACTTAGTGTCAGTCACTGACTCTACGCGTAGCGTCAGTGACTGGCGCAACGTGATGCCAGTCACTGACGCATCGCGGTAGGCTCGGTCAATGCCACGAAGCGGAGCAGAGGTGCGTCGCCGCCTGCAACAGGCGGCCCTCGAGCTGTACCGGGAACGAGGATTCGACCAGACCACCGCCGCGGAGATCGCCGCCCTGGCCGGGGTCAACGAGCGCACCTTCTTCCGGCACTTCCCCGACAAACGCGAGGTCCTCTTCGACGGCGAAGCCGACCTGCGCACCACTCTGATGCAGGCAGTTGTCGAAGCACCCCAGGGACTGAGCCCGTTCGATGTACTGCTGCGCGCATTCCGGGAATCGGCCCGGAACGTGGAACGCAACCGCCCGTCCTCCGATCCACGGTGGACGGTCATCGCGGTGACACCGGCACTGCGCGAACGCGAGCTGGCCAAACACGCGGGACTCACCGATGCCGTGGCGGAGGCGCTACGACAACGGGGTGTCGATGCCGGTCCGGCCGACTTGGCCGCCCGGACCGGCTGGGCCGCCTATCAGCACGCGGTCCGAGCCTGGGTCGACGACCCTGCGGACGGCCTGGACGCGTATCTCTGCCGGGCCTTCGACGACCTGCGTGGCCTCGCCGCTGCCGCACCGATACGGGCGGATCGGGAAAGGAGATCCGGTCGGGTTTCGGATCCGAAGTGAGCCGGCGGCGGTGGGCACCGCCGCCGACGATTCGTGCGCACTACGGCGCCCGGAAGCCGCCGATCTTCTCCTCGAGCAGTTCGGCCAGCCGCAGCGGGGTGCGGTCCTCGAACATCGGGCCGATGATCTGCACTCCCACCGGCAGGCCCTCGGGGGAACGGCCCGCCGGAACAGCGGTGGCGGGCAGGCCGGGCATGGTGGCCATACCGGCCCAGACGAGCTGGTCGAAGTACGGGTACTCGACACCGTCGATGTCGATGTGCCGGTCCTCCAGCCCGCCGTTGTGGTTGTGCGGATAGGCGGGAGTGGGCGTGATGGGGCAGACCACGGCATCGAATTCGGCGAACAGCTGCCGCCAGCCGTGGCGATGGAGTTCGCGACCGTTGTTCGCCCCCACCCAGTCTCGGTGGCTGAGCACCATGCCGCGCAGTCGCGCCGCGTCGAGACTCCGGTCGTGCGCACTCAGCGCGGCGGCTCGGGTCTGCAGCTCTCGATACACCTCGAGCGGAAGACCCGCGGCGGCATTCGACAGCATCAGCTGCATGTAGAGCCTCGCCGCTTCGCCCGGATCGGGTAGCAGCGGGCTGTGCCGGTCGACGCGGGCGCCCTCGTCGACGAGCGCCGCGGCGACCCGGTTCACGCCCGCCCGCCCCGCCGATCCGGTCGGAATGAGCGGATGCTGCTCGAGGACCAGGACACGGAAGTCGGCCAGCCGATCGTGGCGCGCCGGCGGCAGTGCGAGGTCGTAGGACACGCCGTGGGTCAGCGGGTCCGGTCCGGCCATCACATCGAGCAGCAGCGTCAGATCGCGGGCGGTCCGCGCCATCGGTCCGGCGACAGCCAGGTCGAGATCGACCGGCAATGCCGGTGCGGGCGGCGCGACCATGCCCCGGGTCGGCGCCAGCCCGAGTGTGGGCTTGTGCGCGTAGATGCCGCAGAAATGCGCCGGGGTGCGCAGCGAACCGGCGAGGTCCGAGCCGATGGACAGCGCACCGAATCCACACGCCAGGGCCGCCGCCGAACCGCCGGACGACCCACCCGACGTGCGGTCGTGGTCCCACGGATTGTTGGTGGTGCCGTAGATCTCGTTGAAGCTCTGGATATCTCGCAGCATCTCCGGCACGTTCGTCTTACCGAGGATCACCGCGCCGGCGGCCTCCAGCCGTGATACCTGCACCGCGTCCTCGGAGGGTATGTAGTTCGCGTGTTGCGGCATACCCCAGGTCGTGGGCAGCCCGGCGATGTCGTAGGACTCCTTGACCGTCACCGGTACACCGAGCAGCGGCCGGTCCTCACCGCGGGCGCGCGCCCGGTCGGCACGCTGCGCGGCCGCCCGCGCACGGTCGAAGGTCGGCACACAGATCGCGTTGATCCCCGTGTCCTCGCGCTCGATACGAGCGATCGCGTCCTCGGTCAGTTCCACCGAGGTCACCTCACCCGCACGCAATGCCGCCAGGATTTCTTCGGCCGACTGAAAGTTCCACTCCATGAATCCGACGGTATGGGCCGGCCACAGGGGGCATAAAACGCCTCTTCACGCAAAGCCCACATTCGAATCGATCGGCCTTCTGTGCGAATCGACGCGTGCGTTCCGTCATATCCCAGGTCACGCCGCCGGTAGTGCGCGACGCGAGGCGCGCAGGCCATGAAATGCCGTTTCGCACAACAAGACAGATGTCACAACGGCTACCGCGTCTCGGTCACGATGGACGGCGAGGCAGGTGAATACCAAGGATTCACAACCCGAGTTTGGTTACCGCGTTGTCCTCCAAGGGATTCGCGGTGCGGATATAGCCGTGCACGGTGCGGGGGTTGGACCAGCGGCCCTGGCGCATGATCTCGCGGTCGCTGGCGCCGCCGAGGGCGGCCTGGGTGGCGAATCCGGCGCGCAGTGAATGTCCGGAGAACAGCGCCGGATCCAGTCCCGCCCGTGCGGCATAGCGTTTCACCAGCTCCGCTACCGCCCGTCCCGAGATCGGCTGCGCGCCGATACCGCCGTGCCGCGACACCGGCGGGAACAGCGGGGCCTGCGCATCGACCCGGGTGGCGCCGGTGAAGCCGTGGCAGCGGTGGATATCCCCGGTGGCGCAGGTGCTCTCGGTCCAGCACCGCAGATCGTCGGTGCCGCCTGCGGCGTGGATGTCGCGCAGGTCGATCCACTCGGCGAAGGCGCACACCGGGCACGTCGAAGGTCGCGCCCCGCGCGGCAGGGCCACCGACTGGGCGCCGGCGCCGGTCGGATCGGTTTTGGTCGCCGGCAGCCGCACCAGCAGCACGGGTTCGCCGGTGCGGTGATCGAGGGTGACCGCTACATCGCCGACGCGGAGTCCGGCGAGTTCGCTGCGGCGCAGCGCCCCGGCGAATCCGACGAGCAGCATCAGCCGGTCGCGGCGGCGGGCAGGCTCGGTCGGCCAGCCCGGGGCAGGCAATCCGTCCAGCAGTTGCGCCAGCGTGTGCAGCAGCACGGGACGTTTCCGGTTGGGCACGCTGCGACGCGTGCGGCGGATGCCGCGCAGGGTCAACCGCACCACATCCGATCGGGTCGGGGAGGGTAGCCCGTTGGCGGCATGGACCGCGGCGATGGCGGCGCTCTTGCGTTCCAGCGTGGCCGGCCCGAATGCCCACTCGCCGGAGGGTTTTCGCGCATCCGCGGCCGCGGCCAGATACACCGCGACATCGAGGGCGTCCGCGGGCAGCGCGCACCGCGCCTCGGCCGCACACCACGCCGACCACCCCACCCAGTCGGATCGGTAGGCGCGCACCGTGTTCGGCGACTGCGAGGCCTCCAGATAGCGGCCCAGCGCCCCGGCCTGCTCGGTGTCGAAGCGCTCCCGCACCATCCGCAGGGCGACCGTGTCGACGAGTACGCTGCGCACTCCCCGCCGTAATTCGGTGCGAACCGCCTCCGGCACGGCGATATCGACGACCACGGGATTCGGTGAGACGCTCATCGCGAGACAGGTTACCGGGCAACGACCTTCGCCGCGCCCGTCCGCGCCGGGAAGAATGCTCGACCGTGCCGCCCATGACAGTTGCCGCCGATGATCCCGCCCGCGCCGATGTACGAGCGCTGGCCGCCCGCCATCTGGCCTTCGCGCGGGCACACAGCCCGGCCGACGCCGTCTTCGCGCTCGACCCGGACGCGTGGGCCGATCCAGCGCTCACGCTGATCACCGCTCGCCGCGACGGGGTGCTACTGGGGATGGGCGCGGTGCGCGATCTCGGTGCCGGGCACGGGGAACTGAAATCGATGCACACCGAGGAAGCGGCGCGCGGACACGGTGTCGGCACCGCGATCGTCACGCATCTGCTCGCGCTGGCACGCGCCCGCGGCGGGGTGCGGGTGAGCCTGGAAACCGGTGTGGGCGAAGCGTTTCGGCCCGCACGGACGTTGTACGCGCGGTGTGGATTCGTCGCCTGCGGCGCCTTCGGTGACTATCTCGACACCGGGAGGAGTGCGTTCATGACGCGCACGGTGTGAGCGGCGGTCGTAACGGAAGCAGGAGAACGGAAGGACATTCCCTCCCACTTCAATATATAGCGCACAGGGGGCCTTGCGGCAAGGCCGGGGGTGTGCTGCACAATCGTCGGGCCAACGCCACGACCTGCGGAAATCGGCTGTTCCGCGGGCTGTGTCCTCACCGTGTCGAATGGGGTTTCATGATTGACGTGATCGTTGCCGGTGCCGGACCTACCGGTCTGATGCTGGCGTGCGAGTTGCGGTTGCACGGCCTGAATCCGGTCGTGCTGGAGAAGGAGACCGAGCCGACGAAGGTGGTCCGCGCGCTGGGCCTGCACGCGCGCAGTATCGAAGTGATGGATCAGCGCGGGCTGCTGGAGCGGTTTCTCGCGCTGGGGACGAAGTACCCGGTCGGCGGGTTCTTCGCCGGTATCACGGCACCGCAGCCGGAGCTGGACTCGGCGCACGCTTATGTGCTCGGCATTCCGCAGACCGTCACCGACCGGCTGCTCGCCGAGCATGCGGCCGAACTCGGTGTCGACGTCCGGCGCGGCCGCGAGGTGGTCGGCGCCGCCCACGACGCGGACGGCGTGACCGTCGAACTGGCCGACGGCAGCCGGCTGCGCGCGCGGTATCTCGTCGGCTGCGACGGCGGGCGCAGCACCGTACGCAAACTCGCGGGAATCGATTTTCCCGGCGAACCGTCGCGGGTGGAGACGCTGCTGGGGGAGGTCGAGCTGGACGCGCCCCTCGAGACCGTGACCGCGGTAGTGACCGAGGTCCGCAAGACACAGCGGCGCTTCGGGGTCGGGCCGTCGGGCAACGGCACGTTCCGGTTCGTGGTGCCGGCCGAGGGACTGTCCGAGGACCGCACCGTGCCGCCGACGATGGAGGAGGTCAAGCGGCAGCTCGTGGCCACCGCCGGCACCGACTTCGGCGTGCATTCACCGCGCTGGCTCTCGCGTTTCGGCGACGCGACCCGGCTGGCCGAGCGGTATCGATCCGGGCGGGTACTACTGGCCGGGGACGCCGCGCACATCCACCCGCCGGTCGGCGGTCAGGGCCTCAACCTCGGCATCCAGGACGCGTTCAATCTGGGATGGAAGCTGGCCGCCGAACTCGCCGGGTGGGCTCCGGCCGGTCTGCTGGACAGCTACGAGTCCGAGCGGCATCCGGTCGCCGCCGACGTGCTGGACAATACGCGCGCCCAGATGGAGCTGATGTCGCTCGAACCGGGCCCGCGGGCGGTGCGCAAGCTGCTCACGGAGCTCATCGATATCGACGAGGTCAACCGGCGGCTGACCGAGAAGATCACCGCCACCGCGATTCGCTACGACTTCGGTACCGGGCACGAACTGCTGGGCCGGCGCCTGCGGGATGTGCGGCTGAAAGACGGGCGCCTCTATGAGCTGATGCATGCGGGCCGCGGACTGCTGCTGGATCAGACCGGCCGGCTGTCAGTGGCGGGATGGGCCGATCGGGTCGATCACATCGTCGACGTCAGCGAGGAATTGGATGTGCCCGCGGTGCTGCTGCGACCGGACGGGCATGTCGCATGGGCCGGTGACGAGCAGGACGATCTGCTCGCCCACCTGCCGACCTGGTTCGGCGCGGCCTGATCACGCGCCGGAGCTAGGACGCGGCACCGAAGGTGCGGGCGGTGGCGATGGTGGCGAGACGGTCGTCGCTGCCGGTGTCGCGCAGATCGACACGTCCGACGCCACCGCGCAGCGTCGCGGTGGCCGTCACCGGCCCCACCTTGGCCGGTTGCAGATAGCGCAGACCGAGGAAGCCGAGGCTGTCGCCCGGAGCCAGCGACAGCACGGCTTCCTCGGCCGCGACGGCGATGAGGCCGCCGTTGACGCTGCCCGCGGCGTTGAGCACCTCGTCGGTGCGCGGGAGTACGGCCACGCCGGGGCACACGCGTTCGCAGCCCAGGCGTTCGGCCAGGGGAGTGGCGAGCCGGTCGCGCCCGGCCGGCATATCGAGGCTGAGCGCGCGGGGAAGTTGCAGATCCGGGTCGGGTGCGACCATGAAGGAGGCACCGGCCAAGGCCAGCGGTTCGCCGTCGACGGCGAAGTCGATCTCGGCCACGAAGACCGACCGGCCCACCTTCACCGTGCGGCCGATCGCCTCGAGGTGCCCGGCGGCGGGCGCGGGCCGGTAGAGGTGGACGTCGAGTTCCAGGGTCACCGGGACCCGTGGATGCATCACCAGCGACGCCAGCAGCCCGGCCACGGTATCGGCCCAGGTGGCGAGGATGGAGGTGCGCAGATGCGTGGTTCCCGGCGCGTGCAGTTCCGGCACGATGGTCGCGGATCCGTGCACCTCGTCGCCGGCGCGCCGGGTGGCGAAGCCGAGTTCGAGCAGCACGTGGCGGCGCGGGGACAGTCTGCTTTCGACACTCACGGCATCTCCTCCGGTCCGGTGCGCCCCGGCCGGGCCACACGCGAGCGCTTCGATTCTACTTCAAGGAGAATCGCATTCTCGTCGGCTATCGCGGAGCGCTGATACGCGCCTTCATCGCGGCGAGGCGGGCGGCGAATTCCGCGGAATCCAGCGATGCCACCTGGGGCACGATCTCCGCGTCGACGGCCTCTGCGTGCGAGTCCAGTGTGCGCGTGTGGCGCATGGTGCGTTTGGTGGTGATCAGCAACTCGCGCGGCGCCTCGGCCGCGCCGGCCGCCAATTCGACTGCGGCGGACACCAAGTCGTCGTGGTCACCGAGCACGACACGATGCACCAAGCCCGCACTGTGCGCCGCGTCGGCATCGAGGATCTCGCCCAGCAGCGTCATGGCCGCAGCCCGCTGCGCACCGACGGCGCGCTGCAACATCCACGTCATCCCGCCGCCCGGATGGATGCCCAGCCGCAGGAATCGCGCATCGAACCGGGCGCGCGGCCCGGCGAGGCGCACATCCGCGGCCAGGGCCAGATTCAGTCCCGCGCCGACCGCGGCCCCGCCCACCGCCGCCACGGTGGGCAACGAACACTCGGCCACGGCGAGGAATCCGGCGTAGATGGCTCGCAGTCCCTCCTCCGCCGCCTCGCCTAGTGCGCTGAGGTCGGCGCCCGCGCAGAATGCCGGGGGAGACCCGGTGATCACCACCGCGTGCACCCCGGCATCGGCCTCCGCCTCGGCGATCGCCGCCGCCAGCTGCTCGGACAGCCCGAGTGTCAACGCATTCCGGCGCTGCGGGTCCGATACCGTCACCACTGCGACCGTATCGCGCCGCTCCATCGTGATCTCCGCCATGGCGTCATCGTAGGGGAGTGTCGGCGGCACACCCTCTCGCCGGTAGCGCCGGCTGATCCGAAAGGGTCGGTCCGCGCATTTTCCGGCGAATCACATGAAAGACCGGAAAAGCGGACCGAAATGCTTTACCGGAATTCGAGTAGTAGGCAGTTACGTGCAGTGTCGAAATTAGAAGCCGGCGCATACTTTTGTATATAAGACTTTAGGGCATGGCACCTTGGGACAATACCGAGCGGACCGGGCATTGCTGTAACCGCAGGTGTGAAATGTCCTGCACCGCAACGCAGTCCGGCCGAGCGCCGGCGGACCGGCATTGACACACCATCTGCGCCGGATTACTTTGGTCATCAATACAAGCGAGCGCTTGGTCGTTGCAGTGTCGCAACGTGAATGCTCGATGTGAGCATATTCGTCGAGCGTATTCGTTCGAAACCCGGATCACCATATCTCTGCGCTGGATCGGTTCGGATTTCGTCCTATTCACCTGCTCCATCCGGGGGTTGTTCATGTCCGTTCCCGTACGTGTGCCCTTCACCGCTTACCAGCGCGATATCTGGTCGATCGCCGAACTCCATCCGGGCCTGCCCACTTATCTCTGCTGTGCGGTGTGGCACCTGAGTTTTCCGGTCGACCTCGCGGAGCTGGTGGCGGCGGCGCGGCGCACCCTGGCAAGGAACGACGGCCTCCGGTTGCGGTACGGCGTCCTCGACGGCGTTCCCTATCAGGAGCTGTCGGCCGATTGGACCCCGCCGGTGGTCGTGCTCGACGTCGCAGACGACGCCGACCCGGAATCGTCCGCGCAGCAACACATTCACGAGATCACCCGCTCGCCGATCGATGTGACCGGCCCGGAACCCTTCCGTTTCGCCATCCTTCGCGCCGGCGATACGTCCTGCTACCTGGTCGCCGCCGCTCACCACCTGATGGTCGACGCCACCGGTCTGCGCAACTTCCGCGCCGAGCTGCTGACCGACTACGCGGCGACCACCGGGACCGGAAACCGGCCCGAGCTGCCGGGCTCCTCCTTCGTCGAGTGCCTGGCCTACGAACGCGATTACCGAGCGAGTGAGCAGTACCGCCTCGATCGCGACGCTCTCGTAACCCGATTGCGTGGTGTCACCCCGGCGCTGTTCGACCGCCGGCGCGACACCGACGAACTCTCTCCGATCCTCACCCGCGGATTCACTCTCGATCGGGCGCTGGTCGACCGCGCCCGGGCGGCCGGCATCTCCCTGTACCCATACCTGTGCGCCATGCTCGGGGTCTATCTCTCGCGGGTGCTGCGGACCGAGGAGGTCGTCCTCGGCGTCCCGTTCAGCAATCGCAACAATCCGGCCGAGCTGGCCGCCGTCGGAAACTTCGCCAACACCCTGCCCCTGCCGATCCGGATCACCGCGCACCGCACGGTCGCCGATCTGGTCGAGGCGGTGAAAGCCGATGTGCGCCAGATGAAGCAGCATCAGCGCTATCCACTCGGCGACCTGGTGGCCGAACTGCGCCGGGGCGGCGATCCGGCCCGTCAACTGTTCGACGTGACCGTTTCCTACCTGCGGCTGCCGGCGAATCTCAGCCGGGTCGAGGGACTCGAACCGGTGGCGCAACAATCGGTGTCGACCTCCTTCGCCGATTCCGCGTCGTCGAACTGGCAGGGCTACAGCCCCAACACGTTGGCCTGGACGATCATGGAGGTCGACGATGACGGCCCGCTCCGAATCCGGCTGGACCACGCCGCGGACGTCTTCGACGCCGACTACACCATCGAGTCCGTCGTCGCCGGGCTGACCACGCTGCTGGAGGCCGGAATAGCCGCGCCCGACGCCGACCCCACAGTGCTGCCGGTGGTGCCGGCCGCCGTCGCCGACGTGCTGATCGACCGGGACCGGGCCACCGCCCGCACCTACGACCGGCAGGCGAGTGTGGTCGGTGCGGTGCTGGCCCAGGCCGAACGTATTCCGGACGCGGTGGCCCTGTGCACAGCCGACACCCATCTCACCTATCGCCGGCTCGCCGATCGCACGGTGGCGCTCTCGTTGCTGTTGCGCGAGAACGGGGTCCGCACCGGGGATCCGGTCGCCGTCATGCTCGAGCGCGGGCCGGACATGGTGATCGCGATCCTGGCGGCCATGCACGCGGGGGCCGCCTATGTTCCGATCGACCCCGGCTACCCGGCCGAGCGGGTCGAGTATCTGCTCACCGACAGTGCCGCCGTCGTCGTGCTGACCGACGCCGCCGGTGCGGCGGCAATCCCGCACGCCGCTGCCCCGGTGCTGACCTCCGACCGCTGGCCGGCCGGTGTCGCACTGGCCGGACCGCGCCCCGAACCGGTGCCCGGCGGCACCGACCTGGCCTATCTGATCTACACCTCCGGCTCCACCGGCAAGCCGAAAGGCGTTGCCGTCGAGCATCATTCGGTGATCAACAGGCTGAGCTGGATGCAGCGCCGGTACCCGCTCGGGCCGTCGGATGTGATCCTGCAGAAGACGCCGTCCTCGTTCGACGTGTCGGTATGGGAACTGTTCTGGTGGGGGCTCGCCGGTGCGCGGGTAGCGCTGTTGCGACCCGGTGGTGAAAAGGATCCGAGCGACATTCTCGACGCCATCGGCGATTTCGGTGTCACGGTGCTGCATTTCGTGCCGTCGATGCTCACGCCGTTGCTGGACCTGCTGGAATCCGACGCATCCCTGGTGTCCCGGGCGGCCGGGCTGCGAATCGCGTTCTGCAGTGGGGAAGCGCTGCTGCCGCATCAGGTTTCCCGGTGGAACCGGACCTTCGCCGGGCTCGGTGCCCACGCCCCGCGGCTGGTCAATCTCTACGGCCCGACCGAGGCGACCGTCGACGTCTCCTACTACGACTGCCCCACCGATCCGGAGCTGCCGATAACGCGGGTGCCGCTCGGCCGCCCGATCGACAACACCCGGCTGTATGTCCTCGGCTCCGGCGATCAACCGCAGCCGGTGGGGGTGCCGGGCGAACTGTGCGTCGCGGGCGCGGGTGTCGCGCGCGGGTACCACGACCGCCCGGAGTTGAGCGCGGAGAAGTTCGTCGCCGACCCGTTCCACCCGGGTGAACGGATGTACCGAACCGGCGATCTGGCCCGGTGGCTGGCCCACGGTGAACTCGAGTACCTCGGCCGGATCGACCGGCAAGTGAAGATCCGCGGAAATCGGGTGGAGCTGGGCGAGGTCGAGAACGCGCTGGCGATGTTGCCCGGCATCTCGGCCGCGGCGGTCATCGACCTGCACTCGGCCCATCGCGGTCGATATCTGGCCGCCTACTGTGTGCCCCAGGACGTGTTCGACCCCGCCGCGCTGCGTGCCGGGCTCGCGAAGACACTGCCCGCGTTCATGATTCCGGCCGAATACATCGCGGTCGCGGCGATTCCGCTGACCCCCAGCGGGAAGACCGACCGCTCCGCGCTGACCGCCGTCCGCCGCGGCCGGGAAGCCGTCGCGCACCGTGCGCCACGGACCCGGGTGGAGAAGCAGCTCGCGCACGTGTGGAGCGAGGTGTTCGACCGCGACTCGGTCTCGGTGACCGACAACTTCTACGACCTGGGTGGCGATTCCATCCTGCTGCTGCGGGTACGAGCCCGCGCCCAGGCGCGCGGACTGCTGTTCAGCGCGCGTGATCTCGCCGAGTCGCCCACCATCGCCGAACTGGCCGACCGCGTCCATATCGGGGCGGCCGCCACGACGGCGGTCACACCGTTCGAGCTCGTGGCGGTGATCGACCGCGCCGGGCTCGGCCATGTGGTCGACGCCTATCCGCTGACCAGGCTGCAGCTGGGCATGCTGTTCCACAGTCGCGAACGCGCCGGATCACCGCTCTACCAAGACGTTTTCCGGTATTCGCTGCGGATGGACTGGCATGAGCCGGCCTGGCGGACCGCGCTGGCACAGGCCGTCGCCCGGCATCCGATGCTGCGTACCTCCTTCGATCCGGCCTCCTATTCCGAGCCGCTGCAACTGGTGCACCCGCAGCTGGAACCGCCGTTGACGATCGCCGACCTGCGGGCGGTCGAATCCGAAGCGGCCGACGCGATCGTGGCCGACCACGTCGCCCACCACCGCTGGGAGCCGTACCGCTTCGAGCGGCCCGGTCTGTTCCATGTCGCGGTCTTCCGGCGTGCCGACCGGATCGATCTGGTGCTGTCGTTCCACCATGCGATCCTCGACGGCTGGAGCGTTTCCACACTGCTGTCGGAATTGCTGGGCGACTATCGCGCGCTCGCCACCGGCTCCGGTCCGGCTGCCGGGTCCGATCTGCCGTCGTTCGCCGAATATGTGCGCGCGGAACAGGATTCGATCAGCGACCCGGCCGATCGCGGGTACTGGCGGGAACTGCTGGCCGGTGCGGAATCCACCCGCATCCCGGGTATGCGCCCGCACGTCACGGCCGATCCCGCTCCGGCCGAACCGGCGCGAGCGGGCTCGCCGGCGAGCGCCCGCCTGTCGCGGTCGGTGTCGATTCCCGCGGCGCTCCGGGCGCGCGTCGACGAGGTGGCCGCCGCCATGCACCTGCCACTGAAGACCGTGCTGCTGGCCGCACACCTGTGCACCGTGGGCCTGCTGTCCGGGCGGACCGACGTCACCACCGGGGTCGTCACCCACGGCCGGCCCGAGCTGCTCGAGGCTGAACGCATGATCGGGCTGTTCCTCAATACGGTGCCGTTCCGGTTGGACTTCGGCGGCCGCAGCCCGCACGAGATCCTGACCGCGCTGTTCGATCAAGAGCGCAACAGCGCGCCGCACCGGCGTTTTCCGCTCGCCGAAATCCAGCACGACATCGGCGTGACGCTGGACACCGCCTTCAACTACATCCACTTCCATGCCTTCGGTGCGGCCGTGCGGGCCCTGGACGTGGAACTGCTCGACGTCGACATCCGTGAGGACACCAATTTCGCGCTGCTGCTGAACGCGGCGCGAAGCCCCGCCGATGGCAGCCTGTCGTTACGCATCGACGGCGATCCCGCCCTCTACACCCCCGATCAGCTGACCATGATCGGCGACACCTACCTGTCGGTACTGTCGCGGCTCACCGGCGATCCCACCGTCCCGGTCGCCTTCACCTCACGCACGCCGACTTCGGCTCCGGTCCCGCGCGGCGATACCGCGACCACCGTGATGGACCTGTTCGATGCGTGCGTGGCGCGTGTGCCGGACGCGATCGCGGTCGAATTCGGTTCGCACACCACGAGTTATGCGAGGCTGGCGGAAGTGTCGGGCCGGATCGCCGCGGCGCTGGTGGCGCGCGGAGCGCGACCGGGCGACCGGATCGCGCTCGCGATGGACCGCTCGATCGAGCTGGTAGCGGCGGTGCTGGGCATTGCCAAAGCCGGCGCGGCGTGTGTTCCCCTGGACCCGAGCTATCCGACCTCGCGGCTGCACGCGATGCTGGAACAGGCTCGCCCGTTCGCGGTGATCACCGGCTCCGGTGAGGAAACGTCTGTGC
Organism: Nocardia kruczakiae NBRC 101016; assembly: GCF_001612965.1. Classification (GTDB taxonomy): domain Bacteria; phylum Actinomycetota; class Actinomycetes; order Mycobacteriales; family Mycobacteriaceae; genus Nocardia; species Nocardia kruczakiae. The sequence goes on along the minus strand of NZ_BDBL01000005.1, from coordinate 268,283 downwards.
CGCACCAGTATTCGCGAATTCGCCTAAGCGATCTGATGGACTCGCCGGTCTCGGCGGACCTGCCGGCCGTCGACCCGTCCGCGACCGCATACGTGCTGTTCACCTCCGGCTCGACCGGTGCTCCGAAAGGTGTGGTCATGCCGCATCGAGCGCTGGCGAATCTGATCGGCGGCCAGCTCGCGGCACCCAGCGGCCTGCTGCCCGAAACCGGACGAGCCCCGGCCACAACACAATTCGCGCCACTGTCGTTCGATGTCTCGTTCCAGGAGCTCTATTCCACGCTGTGCGGTGGCGGGCGGCTCATCATGCTCACCGAGCAACAGCGCCGCGACCTGCCCGCGCTGCCCGGTCTGCTGACAGCCACCGGCGCCGAGCGGGTGTATCTGCCCTACGTCGCCTTGCAGCAACTGGCCGAGGCCGCGGCGCGGCTGGGCACCGCACCGGCCGGACTGCGGGTGATCATCTCCTCCGGCGAACAGCTGCGGGTGACCGACGAGATCCGCGCCCTGTGTGCCGCGGGCTCCGGTGTCGTCCTGGAGAACCACTACGGGCCCACCGAAACTCACGTGGCGACCCGCTACACCATGACCGGCGACACGGCCCGGTTCCCCGCGCTGCCGCCGATCGGCACCGCGATCGACAATGCCGAGATCCTGGTACTGGACGAGAACATGCTCCCGGTACCCGACGGCGTGCCCGGCGAGATTTATCTCGGCGGGCTCTGCCTCGCCGACGGCTATCTCGGTCGACCGGAGCTCACCGCCGCCGCCTTCCGGCCGGATCCTCGCGCGGTGGGCGCGCGGGTCTACCGCACCGGTGATATCGGCCGACGGCTGCCCGGCGGTGAGGTGGTCGCCGACGGCCGCCGCGGCGGTCAGGTCAAGATTCGCGGTCATCGGGTGGAACCGATGGAGGTGGAGCTGGCGCTGCGCCGGGTCACCGCGGCGCTGCCGGGCGTCACCGAGGTGGCGGTCGTGGCGCACGACGGTGTCGGCGGTTCGAGTGCGCATACCCAGCTGGTGGGATTCTTGGTCGGTTCGCGCGCCGGAGTGAACGAGGCGGGCCTTCTCGCCGCGTTGCGGGAATGGCTGCCCGAGTACATGATCCCGAGCCGTCTGGTCTGGCTGGACGCGTTGCCGTCGACCCCCAGCGGGAAGCGGGCCGACGCGGTGCTGGCCACCATGACGTTGCCGGCCGTGGAACTGGGCGGTCGAGTGCCGCCGCGCACTCCCGTCGAGTCGGCGGTGGCCGCGCTCATGGCCGACACTCTCGGTCTGACCGACATCGGAGTCCACGACGACTTCTTCGCCCTGGGCGGGAACTCGCTGACCGCCGTGCGGCTGATCGTGTCCATCGAGCAGCGATACGGTGTGGCGTTGCCGGTGTCGGCACTGGCGACCGGTCCCACGGTGGCTGCGCTGGCCGAGCATCTGCGTGAACGCCCGGATACCGGTTTCGACCCGCTGGTCCCGCTGCGCGACGGTGACGGCGCGCCGCTGTTCCTCGCGCCTCCGATCGGCGGAAACGTGCTGTGTTATGTGGAATTGGCCCAACAGCTACCCGCGGGACGGCCGGTCTACGGTCTGCAGGCCGCGGGTCTGCGGCCGGGCAGCACCGTGGCCGCCTCGATGCCGGAGATCGCGCGCGGCTACATCGAGGCGATCCGCCGAGTGCAACCGGAGGGCCCTTATCACCTGGGCGGCTGGTCGCTGGGCGGCATGATGGCCTTCGAGATGGCCCAGCAGCTGACGCGAGCCGGCCACGAGGTGGACACGCTGGTGCTGATCGACGCCATGACCGTTCGGCACGGCGACCCGCTCCCGGTGGCCGAGCGCAGACTGCAGGAGTTCTTCCTGTGGGAACTGCTGCTGCTGGCCCGTGGCGCGGACGCGGCGGTGGTGGCGATCCCCGCCGAGCTCGAAACCGACGATCAGGTCTTCGATTTCATGCTCGCCACCGCCGTCGAGGCGGGTGTGCTGCCGTCGGCCGGTTCCCGGGAACTGGTCCGGCGCCTGTTCGACGTCTTCGTCGGTAATTGGCGGGCATTCGTCGGCTATCGACCGCAGGCCTACGCCGGCACCATGACCCTGCTGCGCGCCACCGAGCCGCTGCCGCCGGTGCTGCGGCTGCGACACGATCGGGTCGGGACATTGCATCGGGATCCGACCAACGGCTGGGACACCTACGCCGCGGGTCGTCTCGAGGTGATCGCGGTGCCCGGGGACCATCTCACGCTGATTCAGCCGCCACAGGTCGCCGAGGTCGCCGCCCAGCTCGCCCTGGTACTGGACCCCGCCGCGACACCCTCCGCATGACACCTCCGGATCCTCTTATCCAGCAAGGACATTCCGTGAATTCTTCTGTCAAGTCCGCGATAGTCGTCGGAGCCGGCATCGGTGGTCTCATCACCGTGGCGGCGCTGCGCCGGGCCGGCATCGACGTGGTGTTGTGCGAGCGCGGCCCGACGTTGCGCGCGGCCGGATTCGGGCTGTCGCTGCAGTCCAACGCGATGAACGCGCTGCGCACCCTGGACCTCGGCATCGACGAGGAACTTCTGCGAGTCGGCGGGCAGGCGTTGTCGGCCAGTTATCGCCGCCCGGACGGCTCGGTCATGCGCCGCGTCGATGTGGCGCCGACCGAGGCCCTGCTGGGCGCACCGGCCGTGGTCCTGGCCCGGCCCGATCTGCACGACGTCCTGCTACGCGCCTGCGGCGACGATCTGCGGGTCGAACTGGACGCCGACGTGCTCGGATTCACCGAAACCGGCGACGCGGTCGAGGTGGAACTGGCCGACGGCCGCACGCTGAGCGCGGACGTGCTGATCGGTGCGGACGGCATCAACTCCACGATTCGTGGCCGGCTGCACGGCCACTCGGCCCCGCGCCCCGGGGAATTCGTGTGCTGGCTCGCGCTGGCCCGGTTCGATCGCCGATTCGTCGAGGTGGGTGAGTCGGTCCAATACTGGGGCACCGGACAGCGGTTCGGTATCAGCGACCTCGGCGGGGGCCGCATCTATTGGTGGGGCACGCAAACCACCACCGGCGAACTGGCCGCGGACTGGCCACACGGCAAGGACGACCTGCTGGCCCGGTTCGCGGACTGGGCGCCGGAAATTCGCGAAATAATCTCCGACACACCGGAAGCCGATATCCTGGCGCTGCCCGCGCAGGACCGGCCCGTACTGCCGGCCTGGGGGAGCGGGCGAGTCACCTTGCTCGGTGACGCCGCCCATCCGATGCTGCCCAGCCTCGGCCAGGGCGCGAACGCCGCGATCGAGGACGCGATCGTGCTGGCACACGCACTCGCCACCCACGACGACGCCGAGACCGCGCTGCGGGCCTACGAGCGGCGCCGGATTCCGCGCACCACCATGTTCGTCGACGAATCGCGCAAACTCGGCGAACTCGAGCAGACCGTCGACCCGGACCGCGTCGCGGCGCGCGACCGCTACATGTCGAGCGCGGACGGCCACACCCGCAGTCTCGAGCCGATGACCTGGCCGGGCCTGGGCGACCCGGACACGGCCGCCGCGCTACCGCGTGCGCTGTCCGCCCTGGAACGCTGGCATTGGACCGTGGACCGGGTCGCACCGTTGCACATCGTGTCCCGGGTGCGTGTCGCGGGAGATCTGACCGCCGATGCGGTGCGCACAGGTCTGGCCGCGCTGGCCCGGCGCCACCCGATGCTGCACGCCGCGGTGCGCAGTGACGAGGGCCGCAACCCACTGTTCGTGCCGTTCGCCGTACAGCCGATTCCGTTGCGAGAGGTCACATCCGGCGACTGGACCGCGCAGATCGACACCGAACTGCGGGAACGCTTCGCGGGCAGCACATCCGGATCGGGTGAAGCGCCACTGCTGCGCGCCACGCTGGTCACCGCCGCGCCCGGTGTGCACGACTTGATCCTGACCTCGGTCTACACCATCGCGGACGCGGTGACGACACTGTCGTTCGCCCGCCAGGTATTGGAGTTCGCCGCCGCCGGTACGACCGGCTGGGTGCCGGAGATTCCGGCTCCCGCCGCACCGGAAGACCTGCTGCCCGGACAATTCCGGGATACCGACGGTCAGCGCGCGGCCCTGGGCCGCTCGATGGCGGCCGCCCAGGCCGACGAACGGCTGAACCTCGTGCGTCTGGCAGTCGAGGCCGAGGTGCGACCGGCGCAGCGTTTCACCAGAGCGACGCGCCGGGCGGTGGGCGGATCCGAGTATCGGGCGTTGCTGGCGGCCTGCCGCGAGCACGAGGTGCTGCCGGAGAGTCTGGTGGCCGCCGCGCTCGCGCGGGCCGCCGCGGCGGATACCGGTGCGGCGCATGCGCATTACCCGATCGGCGTCTCGGTGCAGTTCCGGGAGCATCTGGACCCTCCGCTGGACGACACCCGCACCGGGGCGTACCAGGCGATGATCGCCGTCCCCATCGCCGCCGGGCCGCCGCTGTGGGAGGCAGCGGCCGGCTTCGAAACCGAATTCGCCGCGCGGGTGCGGCAACGCCGGCATCTCGGGGGCCTGCTCGGGATCGCGCATATGATGCCCGAGACGCCGGACCGGGTGGACCGGGTCGTCGCGCAACTGGATGCCCACGGCCCCGGCAATCTGTGCATGACGGTGGTGGACACCCGGAACTTCCCGGAGCGCATCGGCGAGTGGGAGGTCACCGGCGCCGAATTCGTCTCCGGTATGTCGATCAGCGGTCTGCTGATGCTCACCGTCGGACTCGGATCGGACGAATTGTCGCTTCATCTGGGCTATGTCGAAGGGCTGCTGTCCGCCGCTCGCGCGCAGGCACTGGCCGATGCCCTCGTCGAGGCGCTGCGCAGCGTCGTCAGCGCCGGCCTGCCAGGCCGTCCCATGCCGACATCGCGGCAGTGACGACGGCGTCCAGGTCGGCGCGGGTGGCACCGTCGCGGGCCTGGATCGACATGCCCTGCTGGACCGTGGTGTAGAAGGCGGCCATCGTGTCCACCGCCGCGTCGTCCGGAAGATCGCCCTCCGCGACGGCGCGTCGCAGCCGGGCGGCGATCGCGGCCTGCATACCGCGCCGAAGGTCGGCGAGGTGCGCCCGGACATCCGGGCTCAGCGCGCTCCACGTGGTGGCCATCACGACCATACATCCCGGCGGAGTCGCGGGATCGGTGTAGAAATCGGCACTCGTGGACAACATTTCGTCCACCGCCTCCCGGGCGCCGGGCGCGCGATCGAGCGCCTGGCGCGCCGGACAGCCCGCGATCGAATCGTAGAGCTCGACAGCCTCACGGAAGAGTTGCTCCTTGGAACCGAAGCAGGCGTAGATGCTGGGCGAGGCGATTCCCATCGCGGCCGTGAGGTCGGACATCGACGTCGCCTCGTACCCGTCGTTCCAGAACGCCATCATCGCCTGCCGCAGCGCGGCGTCGCGGTCGAAGCCCCGGGGACGACCACGCTCTCCCATCACCTACCACCTTCCCTGATCACACCAAATATGTGTTGCCCGTTCAAGATATCTCTTGACGTGGCTTCCGAGGCGCTGCTACCTATTCTGTGTCAGCCGACAAAGAAATTGAGGACGCGGACATGACAACGGAACGTAACCCTTGGGGGGCGCTCGGCGCGCTGTGCGTGGGCTACTTCATGATCCTGCTGGACATGACGATCGTCGCGGTGGCGAACCCGGCGATCATGAACGGACTGCACACCGACATGTCCAAGGTGATCTGGGTGACCAGCGCCTACCTGCTCACCTTCGCGGTGCCGCTGCTCATCACCGGTCGCCTCGGCGACAGGTTCGGACCGAAATATCTCTACCTGGGGGGCCTGGCGGTTTTCACGCTGGCGTCGCTGTGGTGCGGCTGGGCGGGCAGCATCGGATCGCTGATCGCGGCGCGAGCTGTGCAAGGTCTCGGCGCGGCGTTGATGGCGCCACAGACGATGGCGGTGATCGGCCGCATCTTCCCGTGGGACAAGCGCGGTGCGGCGATGGGCGTATGGGGTGCGGTCGCGGGCATCGCGACGCTGGTCGGGCCGATCTTCGGCGGTGCGCTCATCGACAACGGCGGTTGGCAGTGGATCTTCTATGTCAACGTGCCGATCGGATTGATCGCGTTCGCGTTGGGCGCGTGGCTGATTCCGGTGCTGCCGACCAACCGTCACCGCTTCGACATCCCCGGAGTGATTGCCGTCGCGATCGGAATGACGGCGTTGGTGTTCGGTATCCAGCAGGGCAACAGCTATCACTGGGCGGGCTGGGTGTGGGGATTGATCGTCGGCGGTCTCGTGGTTCTCGCCTCGTTCCTGGTCTACCAGAACCGGGCGACGATCGAACCGCTGGTGCCGCTGAGCCTGTTCCGCAACCGCAACTTCTCGCTCGGCAACGTCGCGACCGCGGCGCTGGCCGCCGCGACGACGGCACAGATGGTGCCGTCGTACTTCTATCTGCAGACCGTTCGTGATCTGTCCCCGACCCGGGCGGCGCTGGTATTCGCCCCGATGGCAGTCGTTTCCGGCGTCCTGTCGCCGGTTGTCGGCAAGCTCTCCGACAAGGTGCCGCCGCGCTATCTGCTGACATTCGGCTTCGCCGTGTTCACCGCGGCGGTGTTGTGGTTCGTCGGTCTCGCCACCCCGCACGGCCCCATCGCGTGGATGTGCGTGATGTCTGTGGTGTGCGGCATCGGCAGTTCCTGCATTTGGGCGCCGCTGCCGGCGACCGCGCTGCGGAGCCTGCCGCTGGAGCGGATGGGTGCTGCTTCGGGCATCTACAACACCACCCGCCAGGTCGGCTCCGTGCTCGGTAGTGCCGGAATCGGGGCACTGCTGACCGCGCGCATGGCGGCGCATTCGCTGCCCACCTCGACCGGCGAAGCCGGCGCCCTTCCCGACGCGGTCAAGGCGCCGTACTCCTCGGCCCTGACCGACTCCTTGTACCTCACCGTGATTCTGCTCGCGGTCTGCACCGTCGTCGCGGCGTTCCTCACCCCGACCCGGACGGCCGGTGCCGTAGCGTCTCCGGAGCCGGACGAGCAGGCGCGGGCCGACCTGACCGCTCGGAGTTAGCCGGTCCGACCCGGTTGATCCGGCCCGCGCCGAGAAGAGCCGCGATTCTTCTTCCCTGCCCCGGGAATTCACGGCTGAACCAATTAAGTTGGGGCGTGGTAATTTTGGGTCATCGACCTTGCTGTGCCCGCGGAAATCGGCACGGTCCGTCGGATGAATCCATGAAGCGTTCGAGCGTGGGGGATGTCGAGGATGGATAACGTTTCATCGGGGCTCGCCACCGCGGGGGCGGACGTCGCAGGGGCCGGGTCCGCGGTGACCGCGATCGGACAACGGACTCCGGTGGCAGCCGACCGCTGGAACGACCGGATCGACCGTGTGCAGAACCTGTCCGAGCGGGAACTCGATGTGTTCCTGATGCTGGGCGCGGGAAATTCCAACCGCACCATGGCGAAACAACTCGACATCGCCGAGCGCACCGTCAAAGCACATATCACCCATATCCTGGCGAAGCTCGGTGTGGAATCCCGGCTTCAGGCCGGTCTCGTCTCGTATGCGTTCCAGTTGACCTCGGACGTTCGAGGGAGCCGGGACCAGTCCAGCCCGCTCCTGCACACCAAATCCGCCTGAGCCACGATCCGCCGGAGCCCGAACACGTTTCGAGGTTCAACTCGAGGTTCGGCCGTCCAACGACTCACGCAGGATATCCGCGTGCCCGGCGTGCTGCGCGGTCTCGGCGATCAGATGCATGAGGACCCGCCGCACACTGCGCACCCCGCCCGCCTCGTGCCACGGCGCCTCCGGAAGTGGATGAGTGACCCCGAGGTCCGGTACACCGGTGATGATCTCCTGCGTGCGTGCGGCGATCTGCTCGTAGCGGGCCAGGAGGCCGGCAAGTGTTTCGCCGGGCAGCATCACGAAGGTGTTGCGGTGGTCGATCGCCCACTGCGGATACTCCCGCGCGGTGCCGGCGGCGAACTCCGCCCAGGTGACGCCTTCGGGCAGCTCGTAGTTCATCGCGGAGGGGCCCTCCACGACGAACCGCAGCCAGTTGTCCTCCATGGCCGCCACATGTTTGACCAGCCCGCCCAACGACAGTGCGCTGACGGTGGGATGCGCGCCGGCCTGCTCGTCGGTCAGCCCGTCGACGGTGGCGCGCAAGGCGCTGCGTGCGGCGGCGAGCTGGGCGAGCAGATCGGCCCGTTCGCCGTCGAGTGCGGTCGCCGGGGTGTTCTCGATGGTCATCGTGGTCCTTTCGGGTTGTTGTCGACTCGGCACCGACGATCGCAGAGAACTAGGTCGGATCATGTCCGCTTGTCGCCGGCGGAAGAAACTCACGGCCAGCGCTCTCGGTCATCACCTCATCCTGGTCGCCCGCCCCGCCGCTGACGAGATGCGGCGCTGTCGCAATCCGGAAATCCATGAGTCGCCGGCACCCGTCCGGTGTTGCGCCCGAAACTTCTGACCGGCCCCAGAGGCGATTGGTACGCGCGTACCGCCGAGCACAGTTTTTCGGCGTTTGCGTTGGGGTTTCGTTTAGTTGGTTGCGACCAAACGTAAACGTAACAGCCGGAGTGGATTCGACGGAGAAGTACGGGTCCGACCTCCGATAAGGTTCACTTATCGGCGGTCAGGACACAGCGGAATCATCTGGCCTCCAAACCCTTTCGTTTCGTGTCGTTCCGTTGGATACAACGAAACCAACGCTACGATTCCCTTGTGTCGAGCATCTGTAACTACCCGGGCTGTACGCGCACCATCACTCGCGGCGGAACGCCGGGACGGCCCTCGGAATATTGCGACCACCCCGAGCACACCCGATGGCGGGCATGGCGGGAGCGGCAGCGTCGTCAGCAGGAGGGTGAGGAGCCGGAGACGAACGTCACTGTGACGCAACCGGGCCCGGTGACCGCCGCTCGGTTGCGGGCCGACGAGATGCTCACTCAGTTCCGGACCCTGGCCGATCAGCTGAGCAATACGTTGTCGGTAGCCGTGGCCGAATTGTCGACTCTGGCCGACCCCTCGGTGGCGGAGGCGCAGGTCCAGGCCGTGCAGGCCGACGCCGCGCGCCGCATCGCCGAAGCCGAGGTGGCGACCGTGGCGGCGGAGAAGGCGCGGCGCGAGGCCGAGGAAGCCCGCGCCGCAGCGGAATCTGCGGCCGAGGACGCCGCCGCGGCCGCCGAGTCCGCCGAGGCACGCATCGCGGAGGCGCTCACCGCCCGCGACGACGCACTGCGCGAAGTGCAGCGCGTCAGCAAACAGGCGGCCGACGACGTCTTCGCCGCGCACACCGAGGCCGATGCCGAAATCCGCGCGGTTCGCGCACAGTGTGCCCACGACGTCGAGGAGGCGCGGCGGCAGGCCGCCGAACAGACCGACCTGGCGCGCACCACGTTCACCGCCGAGCTCGAACAGGTGCGTCGCGACAGTGCCCAGCGCATCACCGCCGCCGGCGCCGAACGCGACCTGGCCGTCCAGCGCGCCGCCGACGCCGAACGCGCCATCGAGCGCGCCGAATCGGCTGTCGCCGAACGCAACCGGACCCTGGACGAGGTCAGGGCGGAATTGGTCCGGGCCCGCGGCGACATCGACCGGATGCGCGCGGAGGCGACTGCAGCACAACAGCGCGCCGCCGACGATATCGCCGCCGTGCGCGCCGAAGCCGCCGCGGCCGCCGAACATGTCGCACAGCAGACCGCGGCCCGGCTGGCGGCGGTCGAGGACGCGCGCCGCCAGACCCTGGCCCGCGCCGAACGCGCCGAGGCGCAACTCGATGCCGAGCTGTCGCGGCGCACCGGCACGCGGACCGCCGATGCGCGTGAATCCGGCACTGACGCACCAGAAATGGCCGATCCCCGCTGATGTGGTGAACATTCGCGCAATCAACCGGCGACAGGTCTCGAAAACCACGCCGAGACCGAGTCGATCGTCGGCTTCGGTGGGGGCCGACCGCTATGCTCGACAACTGAATCAGCCACGGCTGCGACGGGCGTCGTGGGAATCGAGAGGTGACAAGTGAACGACGACGCCATGCGAGCGCGGCAAGCAAGGCCGAGCGTGGCACGGGTATACGACTACATCCTCGGCGGGCGCGACAACTACGGCGTCGACCAGAACCTCGCCGATTACTTCATCGACTTCCTGCCCGGTTCCGAGCAGGTGGCGATCACCGCCCGCGCGGCCACACTCCGCGCCGTACGCAGTATGTGCGCCAACGGAATTCGTCAGTTCATCGATCTGGGATGCGGACTGCCCACCACCGAGAACGTGCACGACGTGGTGCGCCGCCAGCACCCCGACGCGCCGATCGTCTACGTCGACAACGATCCGTTCGTCGTCGCCCACGGCCGCGCGTTGCTGTCGATCGACGACCGGATCGCGGTGCTGGGTCGTGACCTGTGCCAGGTCTCGGATATCGCCGACCATGCCGATGTGAACCGGCTGATCAACTTCGACGAACCGGTGGGCCTGTTGTTCGGCGTCGTGCTGGCCTTCGTGGAGGACAACGAGAATCCGGTCGGTGTGGTCGGCGACTGGGCCGCCCGTGTTCCGGCCGGCAGCCAGGTCTACATCTCGCATTTCCGTTCCGGGCACAACCGCGAGACCAACACCACCGAGCGGAAGGTGCTCGACGCCTTCGGCCGCGGTCGCTGGCGCAACGACGACGAGATCGAGGCACTGTTCGGCGATTTGGAACTGATCGATCCGGGCCTGCAGCCGTGCGCGCGCTGGTGGCCCGAGTCGGCCGCCGACGATTCCGGCAACGGCCGCGAACTCAGCGTGTGGGAGCAGCTGATCGTCGCGGGGCTGGCCCGCAAATCCGCCTGAGCCGCACAGGGATCGGCGCCCGCGCTCAGCGCAGGGTGCCGATCCAGCGGCGCGTCTGCGCCGGATCGATCACATCGTCGAGCTCGAGCACCGTCGCGGCGGTGAGCGCCTTCCCGCTCTCGTAGGCCGCGCGCACCAGATTGTCGAACGCGGCACTGCGCTGCACCGGATCCTCGATCGCCGCCAGTTCCTTCGCGAAGCCCAGCCGCACCGCTCCCTCGAGACCCATCCCGCCGATTTCCCCCGTGGGCCAGGCGACGACGAACCGGGGAGCGCGAAACGAGCCGGCCGCCATCGCCTGCGCGCCCAAGCCGTAGCCCTTGCGCAGGATGACGGTGCCCCACGGCACCGACATGGCGGCCGCGTCGATGAACAGGCGGCTGAACTTCGTCACCGTGGCATGCGTTTCGGCCTCCGGCCCGACCATGAAACCCGGTGTGTCACACAGCGATACGATGGGCAGACCGTGTGCGTCGCACAACCGCAGGAAGGCGCTGAGTTTGTCGGCGGCGGGGGCGTCGATCGCGCCGCCGAGGTGATGGCAGTCGTTGGCGATGAGCCCGAAGGGTCTGCCCTGTACGCGGATCAAAGCGGTGACCACGCCCACGCCCCAGTCGCGGCGCAATTCCAAGACCGAACCGGTGTCGGCGATCGCGGCCACGGCCGCACGGATGTCGTAGGCCCGCAGCCGATCCTCGGGCACCACATGGCGCGCCAGTCGCGGGTCCGGCTCCTCCCACGTGTCCACGATCCCTTGGAAATAGCCGAGATAGTCGCGGGCGATCGCCACCGCCTCGGCTTCGTCGGCCGCGACGATGTGCACCACACCGTTGCGGCGCTGCACCCGCGCGGGACCGATCTCCTCCGGCGCGTAGACACCCAGGCCACCGCCCTCGATCATCGCGGGCCCGCCCATGCCGATATTGGCGTCGGGGGTGGCGATGACGACGTCGCACATGCCGAGCAGCGCCGCGTTACCGGCGAAGCAACGCCCGGACACGATGCCGATCAGCGGGACCGTGCCCGACAGCGCGGCCATCGCGCGGAAGGTCGTCACGTCCAGGCCCGAGATGCCCGAGTGATCGGTGTCGCCGGGCCTGCCGCCGCCGCCCTCGGTGAAGAACACCACCGGAAGTCGTTGTTCGCGTGCCAGTTCCAGCATCCGGTCGGTCTTGGCGTGATTGCGCATGCCCTGGGTGCCGGCCAGCACCGTGTAGTCGTAGGACATCACCACCGCCCGCGCACGGTCGTGACCGAACCGGGCGGCGTTGACGGTCGCGATCCCGGCGACGAGCCCGTCGGCCGGCGTATTCGCGATGAGATCCTCGATGCTGCGCCGGGACCGTTGCGCCGCCACGGCCAACGCCCCGTATTCGATGAAGCTGTCGTCGTCCACCAGATCCGCGATGTTCTCGCGGGCGGTGCGGCGGCCCAGCCGGTGCCGTTTGGCGACCGCCTCCGGGCGTGCCTCGTCGAGTCCGGCACGGTGGCGGTCCCGCACCTGCGCCAGATCTTCGCGTTCGGCGTCGAGATCCACGGCCGTGACGTCGGCGTCCTCGCCGTCGTGATCCGCGTCGTCCCACACCAGCAGCGCCGCATGCGGATCCACCACCGTCGCGGGCTCGGCGAGAATCCGCATCACCCGCAACGGCTGCGCGGCGCGGACCACGTGATGCATCTTCATCGCCTCGACGACGGCGACCTCGGCACCCGCGGCCACCACCGTGCCCGGTTCGACGACACTGATCACCGTGCCACCCATCGGTGAGCGCAGCACCTGCTCGTCGCCGTCGTACCGGTCCACCGCCACCGGCGCAGTGTGGACCGGCGGCGCCGGCGGGGAGGCCGATTCCTCGGCCCGGGCGGCCAATTCGGCGCTGTGGCGTTCGAACCACAGCGTGTCGACCGTGGTGTCGCCGGGCAAGGTGTCGAGGACGGCGCATTGCAGTGCGACCGTGGTGTCTACGCCGTCGATCGTGGTTTCGGCCAAGGCGTCGGCGGCCCGCCGCAGCGCCGCCGGGAAGGTCGGTCCGCGCGCGATGATCTTGGCCAGCAGGGAATCGAAACCGGCGCCTTGGCGCATACCGCTGTAGGCGGCGGTGTCGACGCGCACACCGGATCCGGTCGGCGGGGTGAACCGGGTGAGCACACCGGTACTGGGCAGGACATCGCCTGTCGCGCTGAGGATTTCGGCATTGACACGCACCTGTATCGCATATCCGCGGGCGGTGGCCGGCAGCTCGAGATCGTCGAGAGTGCGGCCCTGCGCGAGATCGAACTGCACGGCCACCAGATCCGAGCCCGTCACCTCCTCGGTGACGGTGTGCTCGACCTGCAACCGCGGATTGACCTCCAGGAACCAGGCGGTGTCGTCGCGCACCAGGAATTCGACGGTGATCACACCCCGGCAGCCGACCGTTTCGGCCAGTCGTACCGCCTCGGCGTGCAGGCGCTCACGCAGGTCCGGCGCGAGGGAGGGCGCGGGCGCGATCTCGATCAGTTTCTGACGGCGCCGCTGCACGCTGCAGTCACGATCGCCGAGGGCGACCGCGCGCGAACCATCGGCCACGATCTGCACTTCGATGTGGCGGGCGTGTTCGACCAGCGCTTCGGCGTAGACGGTGTCGTCGCCGAAACCCGCGCGTGCCTCGGCCCGGCAGTGCGCATAGGCCTGCGCCAGCTCTTCGCGACGGCGCACCACGCGCATGCCGCGGCCGCCGCCACCGGCGGTCGCCTTGATCATCACGCCCTCGGGGTGGGCGGTGAGCAGCGCCTCGATCTGCTCGGGCCCGGCGGCGCCGGAGGTGGCGGGCAGTACCGCGACACCGGCCTGTTCCGCGGCGCGCCGCGCGGCGACCTTGTCGCCGAAAATCCGCAGCACCTCCGGATCCGGCCCGACGAACACCAGACCCGCCGCCGCGCACGCGGCCGCGAAATCGGCGCTCTCGCTGAGGAATCCGTATCCCGGATGGACCAGCGCACCCGGTCCGGCACTGCCGGCGGCCGCGACGACGGCGTCGATGTCGAGGTAGGCCGCGGCTCCCGCGCCGGGGAGCCGGACCGCCTCGTCGGCGAGCCGCACCGGCATCGCGTCCGGTTCGTCCGCCGTCGACAACGCCCGAGTGCCGTAGCCGCGCTCTCGCGCCGTACGCAACACACGGACCGCCACTTCACCCCGGTTCGCCACCACCACCTGCATACCGCCAGTCTGATTGACATTGACGTCAACGTCAATATGCTGGACGGTATGACGTCGGCGTGGAGTGTGCGCGCGGCCCGGGAGCGCTCGGAGACCGACCGGCATCGTGGTCTGCTCGATGCCGCGGCCGAGGTTTTCATCGAACGCGGCTACGCGGCGACCACGGTGGCCGCGATCACCGCCCGGGCCGGCGTCTCCCGCGCGACGCTGTATGTGTACTTCGCCTCCAAGGACGAGATCTTCCACGCCCTCGCCACGCGGGTGCGCGACGAATTTCTCGCCGCCCAGGAACCCGATCTGACCGATTCCGATCCGCGAGAGATGTTGCGCGCCACCATCGAATCGTTCGCCGCAGCGGTGCTGCACACCGGACCGCTGCTGCGATTGATCGAGGAACGCGGCACCGTGGACCCCCGGATCGGCGAACTGGCCGCCGAAATCTCCGAACGCCCCATCCGCCGCTTCACGCGCTACCTGGACCGCGAACATCGCGCCGGAACCATCGCCCCCGCGGCGCCGGTCCGAGTCGTCGCCGAAACCATCGGCTACGCACTGACCCGCGGCATACTCGACCGACGCGCCGATCCGCCGCACGAGCGCGCCCGATACCTCGAACAGATGCGGCGGATCGCCGAAACCCTGCTCGGGCTGCGCCCCGCCGCCGAGAATTCGGCTTGACCTTCACGTTACGGCAACTTCTACCGTCGAAGACGAGGCCGGAGCGACCGGCCTCAGGACAGATGGGAAGCACCATGAGCTGGTCGATCGCGGAAGTGGCGAAGATGTCGGGAGTCACCGCCCGCACCTTGCGCCACTACGACGACATCGGCCTGCTCACCCCGGCCCACGTGGGCAGCAACGGCTACCGCTACTACGACGAGCACAGCCTGCTGCGGCTGCAGCAGATCCTCGTGCTGCGGGAGCTGGGGCTCGGTCTCGCCGAGATCGCCGAAGCGGTCGACTCCGAACCCGACACGCTCGCGGCGCTCAAACGCCAGTACGCCCGGCTGCTCGCCGAACGCGACCGGCTGGGACGGATGGCCGAGACCGTGGCGCGCACCATCGCCGAACTCGAAGGGAACAAGGAGATGTCAGTGCAGATCAACCGCCCGGAAAATCTGTTCGCGGGCTTCGATCACACGCAGTACGACGACGAGGCCCGGCAGCGCTGGCCCGAACAGTTCGAGCAGTCCCGGCAGGCGAGCGCCGATATGACCGCCGAGGATGTCGAGCGCATGCAGCGGGAACTGACCGCGACGATGATCCGGATGGCCGAGTTCATGGCCGCCGGAACACCGGTCGACGATGCGGCGGTGCAGGCCGAAATCCACACTCAGTACGAGGGGATCCGCCGTTTCTGGACCCCGAACCGCAGCGCCTATATCTGCCTCGGCCAGATGTATGTCGACGACGAGCGGTTCAAGGCGAACTACGACCGGATCGCGGCCGGCCTGGCCGAATACCAGCGCGACGCCATGGCCGTCTACGCCGAGCAGCGGCTCACCGACTGATCGGCGCCGGCGGTGGCCGCCTCGCCGCGGCGCACGACGAGCACGCCGGTGAGGACCAGCACCCCGCCGAGAAGCTGAACGGGGTGCGGGGCCTCACCGAGTAGTGCCCACGCGAAGATCAGGGCCGCCACCACCTCGAGCAGGCCCGTGAACGCCGCGGCGCGGGAGCCGAGGAGGCGGGTGGCGGCAATGCCGGCGACGTAGGCGAGGGCGGCGGTCACGGTGCCGAGGATCGTGAGCGGCAGCCACCATGGCACCGTGACACCCTGGTACACAACGGGATTCGTGCTCGCGACCAGTGGAAGAACGCCCGCTCCGCCCGCGGCGAGCAGCCCGAGCCCACCCACCAGCAGTCCGCCCGCGGCCAGCACCGTTCCCGGCAGTGTGCCGTCACCGCGCACGGAGAGCAGGAAATAGGCGACCCCGCAGGCCATGGCGAGCAGGGCCCACGCGATGCCGATCCGATCGGCTGCGCCACCCGAACGCAGATCGATCACCAGCACCAGCCCGGCCAAGCCGAGGAACGCGCCGATCACGGTCGGCACCGCCGGCCGTTGGCGGTGACGCAGCCACAGCCAGCCGACCACCGCGATCGGGGAGGTGTATTGAATCAGCAACGCCTGTCCCACCGCCAGATGCGCGACCGCGGTGAAATAGGCCAGCTGCACCCCGGCGATCGCCACCAGGCCGTACCCGATGAGTAGAAAAGCGTTGACACGCAACAATTTCCAGTTCCCCCGGAGCTGCGCGGCCGCGAGCGGCGCGAGTACCGCGGCGGCAATGAGGACCCGCACGATCACCACCGCCGCGGAACTCCACCCGGCGTTCATCAGGGCGCGAGCCACGGGGCCGGACAGTGCGAACGACACCGCCGACACCACCGCGCAACTTGTGCCGGAGCCCAGCCGCCGCCCGGCGCCGGCGTCGGGCGCCATCATCGACATGCCCGAGAACGCTAGGCCCGGCGTCGATGGCTGTCACATGATTTTCGCGGGGGCGGCGCCACGGTCAGCTACGGGGAGTGGTCACGGCCACGAGTTCCGCCACCGCATCGGCGGCGGGAGTGCTGCCGCCGGTGAGCTCCACGATGACCCGGTTCAACGCCGGTTCGTGCAGGGCCGCATCGATGAAGGCGGCGACATCGTCGCGGGCGACCGACCCGTATTCGATGGCCAACCCGGCGGTGACGGTGCCCGAACCCGGATCGTCGAGCAGCGTGCCCGGGCGCACGATGAGCCAGTCGAGCGCGGTGTGGGTCAGGTGGACGTCCGCGGACTTCTTCACCCGCATGTAATGCTCGAACCCCGCCGAGGTTTCGCGGTCGCGGCCGGCATCGGGGAATACCGACACCAGCACGAAGCGCGAGACACCGGCCTGCGTCGCGGCGGCGGCCGCCTTCTCCAATCCGGCGCCGTCGATCGCCGTGGTCTTGTCGGGGCCGGTGCCGTGTGCGCCCGCGGAGAACACCACGGCGTCGTGCCCGGCGATCTGGGCCGCCAAATCCTCGACGGTGTCGTGGATCAGGTCACCGGCCACCGGCGTCGCGCCGGACGCCGCGACGGTCTCGGCCTGTTCGGGGTTGCGATGCATTCCGGTGACCTGGTCACCGCGGTCGGTCAGCCGTTGCGCGAGGCGGCGGCCCACGCCGCCCGCCGCGCCGATCTGGAACACCTTCACGAGTGATCACCTCTCTGTCGGCGAGTGCGGTCCACTGCCGATTGTGGACTCCGCGCCGATACGCACCGCGCCCGGGTGCGCCGTATCGGCCGCGACGAGTACCGGGGGCATGGTTCGGAGGCGGGGCCGCAATCGCGGCGGAAGATGTTGTGCGGCAGGGTGCGAACCAGTCGGTTCCGGATGGAAATACCAGGTCGCGACCTGTGAGTGCTACATGATCGCTGGAAACGGCCGATTTCGACTCCGTGTCCGTTGCCGCCGAAATACGCCGATTGCCGATGATCAGCGATTACGGTGCCAGTGTTCGTGTGACGGTGTGAGGCGATCGCGCGGGACGCCGCGATCCGGGCGAGAGGCGGGCAGATGGCACGTACCGCACGCGGGAACGGCGCGGCCCTGGATTCCGACGTGACGGCAGCGCTGATCCGCAGTCGCCGATTCTTCACCCGCGCCACCGTCTCCGCGGATCTGCGCACCGAATACGTGCGCGGCGGCCGCCAGGCCGACGAGTTCTACCGCGAACGCTGGGCCCACGACAAGGTGGTGCGCTCCACGCACGGCGTCAACTGCACCGGATCGTGTTCGTGGAAGGTGTATGTCAAGGACGGCATCATCACCTGGGAGACCCAGGCCACCGACTATCCGTCCGTCGGTCCCGACCGCCCCGAATACGAGCCCCGCGGCTGCCCGCGCGGCGCGGCGTTCTCCTGGTACACCTATTCACCCACCCGCATCCGCTACCCGTACATCCGCGGTGTGCTGCTCGAAATGTATCGAGAAGCCAAGGCGCGCACCGGCGATCCGGTCACCGCCTGGGAATCGATCGTCTCCGATCCGGCGGCGGCCCGGCGCTACAAGAGCGCGCGCGGCCGCGGCGGACTCGTCCGCGCCGGCTGGGAAGAGGCGGTGGAACTGGTGGCCGCCGCCCATGTGCACACCATCAAAGCCTATGGGCCCGACCGGATTGCGGGTTTCTCACCGATTCCCGCGATGTCGATGGTGTCGTTCGCGGCCGGCTCGCGGTTCATCTCGCTGATCGGCGGGTCGATGCTGTCGTTCTACGACTTCTACGCCGATCTGCCCGTCGCCTCCCCGCAGGTCTTCGGCGACCAGACCGATGTGCCCGAGTCCGGAGACTGGTGGGACGCCGGCTATCTCCTGATGTGGGGGTCGAACGTCCCGGTGACCCGCACCCCGGATGCGCACTGGATGACCGAGGCCCGCTATCGCGGCCAGAAGGTGATCGCGATCGCGCCCGACTACGCCGACAACGTGAAATTCGCCGACGAATGGCTCGCCCCGCATCCGGGCACCGACGCCGCCCTGGCAATGGCGATGGGGCATGTGATCCTGCGGGAATTCTTCGTCGACCGGCAGGTGCCGTATTTCGAGGACTACGTGCGCCGGTTCACCGATCTGCCGTTCCTGGTGCGGCTGGACGACGGCGACGGCGTGTACCGTCCCGGCAAATTCCTCACCGCCGCCGATCTCGACGAATTCGCCGACACCGAACACGCCGAATTCAAGACCGTCCTGCTGGATCGGCACGGAAATCCGGTGGTGCCCAACGGATCTCTCGGATTCCGCTACGGTGCCGAAGGCGCGGGACGCTGGAATCTGGAGTTGGACGGTGTGGCGCCGGCACTGTCGGCAGCCGGCGACCGGGCGGTGGTGGTGGAACTGCCCCGCTTCGACACCGCCGACGGCGCCGTCGCGGTCGTGCGTCGGGGCGTTCCCGTGCGCACGGTCGGCGGCCATCTCGTCACCACGGTGTTCGATCTCATGCTGGCCCGCTACGGTGTGCGGCGCGAGGGCCTGCCGGGGGAGTGGCCCACCGGTTACGACGATGCCGCCCATCCCGGCACTCCCGCCTGGCAGGAGGCGATCACCGGGGTGCCGGCCGCCGCCGCGGCGCGCATCGGCCGCGAATTCGCCGCCAATGCCGAAGAGACTCGAGGCCGTTCGATGATCATCCTCGGCGCCGGCACCAACCACTGGTTCCACTCCGACACCATGTATCGCACGTTCCTGGCCCTCACCACCCTCACCGGCTGCCAGGGACGCAACGGCGGCGGCTGGGCGCACTATGTGGGCCAGGAGAAGTGCCGGCCCGTCACGGGCTGGGCGACGGTGGCCAACGCCACCGACTGGACCCGCCCGCCTCGGCATATGAACCAGACCGTCTACTGGTACCTGCACACCGATCAGTTCCGCTACGACCCCTTCGCCGCCGACACCCTCACCACGACCACCGGTCCGGGTGACCTGTCCGGGCGCAGCACCGCCGACCTCATCGCGCAGGCGGCGCGCATGGGCTGGACCCCCTCGTATCCGACCTTCGATCGCAATCCCCTCGACCTGGCCGACGAGGCCGAACG
Source organism: Nocardia kruczakiae NBRC 101016 (assembly GCF_001612965.1). Taxonomy (GTDB): domain Bacteria; phylum Actinomycetota; class Actinomycetes; order Mycobacteriales; family Mycobacteriaceae; genus Nocardia; species Nocardia kruczakiae. The sequence goes on along the minus strand of NZ_BDBL01000005.1, from coordinate 248,726 downwards.
CGCGGGCCGCACGCCCGCGGACCATATCGTCGACCAGTTGACGAGGGGAAAGCTGCGGTTCGCCTGCGAGGACCCCGACAACCCGGCGAATTTCCCTCGTGTGCTGTCGATCTGGCGGTCCAATCTGCTCGGCTCCTCCGCCAAGGGCAACGAATACTTCCTGCGCCATCTGCTCGGCGCGGACTCCTCGCTGCGCGCCGAGCAAGCTCCGCCGGATGCGCGGCCGCGCGACGTGGTGTGGCGCGAGCGGGCACCGGAGGGGAAGCTCGATCTGCTGCTGACGCTGGATTTCCGGATGACCAGCACCACCATGTACTCGGATGTGGTGCTGCCGGCCGCGACCTGGTACGAGAAATACGATCTGTCCTCCACCGATATGCACCCGTTCGTGCATTCGTTCAGCCCGGCGATCGCACCGCCGTGGCAGACCCGCACCGACTGGGACGCGTTCGCGAGCATCGGCGCCGAATTCAGCCGCTTGGCGCGCCGGCACCTGGGGGTGCGCACCGATATCGTCGCGACACCCCTACTGCACGACACCCCCGACGAACTGGCCACCCCGCACGGCGCCGTGCGGGACTGGAAAACCGGTGCCTGCCAACCCGTTCCGGGTCTGACGATGCCGCGGCTGACCGTCGTCGAACGCGACTACGGCGCGATCCGCGCGAAGATGGGCGCACTCGGGCCGCTGGTCGACCGGCTCGGCGCGGCCACCAAGGGCGTCACCTTCGACGTGAGCCGGGAGGTGTCGGACCTGGCCGCGCGCAACGGCATCGTGCGCGGCGGGCCGGCCGCCGGGCGTCCCAGCCTCGAACGCGATATCGACGCCTGCGAGGCGATCCTGGCACTGTCGGGCACCACCAACGGCCGCCTCGCGGTGCAGGGCTTTCGCACTCTCGAACAGCGCACCGGCACGCCGCTGGCCGATCTGGCCGCCGAACACGAGGGCACGCGCATCACCTTCGCCGACACCCAGGTCGCGCCGGTGCCGGTGATCACCTCACCGGAATGGTCCGGATCCGAAAGCGGCGGGCGGCGATACTCGCCGTTCACCGTCAATGTCGAACGCGCCAAACCGTGGCACACCCTCACCGGCCGCCAGCACTTCTATCTCGATCACGACTGGATGGCCGAGGTCGGTGAGCAATTGCCGGTCTTCCGGCCGCCGCTGGACATGTCGGCCCTGTTCGACGAACCCCGATTGGGTGAGCACGGGGAGCGCGGACTGTCGCTGCGCTATCTGACCCCGCATTCGAAATGGTCCATCCACTCCGAATATCAGGACAACCTGTTGATGCTGAGCCTGTCGCGCGGCGGCCCGACGATCTGGATCTCCGATCGGGACGCGGCGAAACTCGGTGTGCGCGACAACGAATGGATCGAGGCGGTCAACCGCAACGGCGTCGTGGTGGCCCGCGCCGTCGTCTCGCACCGCATGCCGGAAGGCACGGTGTACATGCATCACGCCCAGGACCGATTGATCGATGTGCCGCTGGCCGAGACCTCCGGCAAGCGCGGCGGGATCCACAATTCGCTCACCCGGCTGCTGATCAAACCCACACATCTCATCGGCGGCTACGCGCAATTGTCGTTCGCGTTCAACTATCTCGGCCCCACCGGCAATCAACGCGACGAAGTGACCGTGATCCGCCGCCGCAGCCAGGAGGTGAGCTACCGATGAGGCCCATGGCACACCTGGCGATGGTGATGAACCTCGACAAATGCATCGGCTGCCACACCTGCTCGGTGACCTGCAAACAAACCTGGACCAACCGCGCCGGAGTCGAATACGTCTGGTTCAACAATGTGGAAACCCGTCCGGGACAGGGGTATCCGCGCACCTACGAGAATCAGAGCCGCTGGAAGGGGGGCTGGGTCCTCGACCGCAAAGGCCGGTTGCGGCTGCGGCGCGGCGGCCGCATGCGGACACTGTTCACGATCTTCGACAATCCGACCCTGCCCGAACTGTCGGACTACTACGAACCGTGGACCTACGACTACGACACCCTGACCACCGCTCCGCTGCAACGGCATCCGCCGGTGGCGCGGCCGCGCTCGCTGATCACCGGCCGCGACACCGCCGTCACCTGGTCGGCCAACTGGGACGACAATCTGGGCGGCGCCCCCGAACTCGCCGCGGCCGACCCGCTGCTGGACAAGGTCGGCGACAAGGTCAGATTCGAGTTCGAGCAGACCTTCATGTTCTATCTTCCGCGCATCTGCGAACACTGCCTCAACCCGGCCTGTATGGCGGCGTGTCCGTCGGGGGCGATCTACAAGCGCGCCGAGGACGGCATCGTGCTGGTCGATCAGGACCGGTGCCGCGGCTGGCGCATGTGCGTATCGGGATGCCCGTACAAGAAGGTGTATTTCAACCACCGCACCGGTAAGGCGGAGAAATGCACCTTCTGTTTCCCGCGGCTCGAGGTCGGCCTGCCGACGGTGTGCGCGGAAACGTGTGTGGGACGGCTGCGCTATATCGGCGTGCTGCTCTACGACGCCGACACCGTCACCGATATCGCGTCCACCCCGGACGAGCGCGATCTGTATGCCGCGCAACGCGACGCCTTTCTCGATCCGTTCGATCCGCAGGTGGTCGCGGCGTGTGAACACGCCGGAATTCCGCGCGACTGGATACAGGCCGCGCAACGCTCCCCGGTCTACGCGCTGATCCGCACCTATCGGGTCGCGCTGCCGCTGCATCCGGAATACCGCACCGTGCCGATGGTCTGGTACATCCCGCCACTGTCACCGGTGGTGGATGTGCTACGCGATACCGGCCACGACGCCGAGGACCACGGCAATCTGTTCGCCGCGATCGAGGCCCTCCGCATCCCGGTCGACTATCTGGCGCAGCTGTTCACCGCGGGCGACACCGCACCGGTCGAGGCGGTGCTGCGGCGAATGGCGGCGATGCGCAGCTATATGCGTGATGTCAATCTCGGTCGTCCGCCGCGGCCGGAGATCGCCGCCGCCGTCGACATGTCCGAGGAACAGCTCTACGACATGTATCGGCTACTGGCACTGGCGAAATACGAGGAACGCTACGTCGTTCCGACGGCTCATGCCGAACAGGCGCACGGGCTCGAGGAACTCGCCACCGAATGCGATCTGGACCGCGACGGCGGCCCGGGGATGGGAGGCTGGGGTCCGTTCGGAGAAAGCTCCGGCGGGCCCACTCCCGTGGCGGTGGAGAACTTCCGCATGTTGCAGGACCGTCAAACTGCCGACGCGCCCACCTCGGAACCGACGCGAGTGAATCTGCTCAACTGGGACGGACGTGGGCGGCCGGAGGGCCTGTTACCGCGGCGGCGGGGCGGGAGGCATCGCACATGACCCGCACCACGACGCGCTGCGCGGCATGGCAGATCCAGTCACTGCTGCTCGGCTATCCCGATGCGGCGCTGCTGGATTCGCTTCCACTGCTCGCCCGGGCGACGGCGGCGCTGCCGGTCGCGGTCGGCACACCGCTGCGTCCGCTGCTGTCACACCTGGCGAGCACGCCGCCGATGCTGCTGGGCAGCGAATACGTCGACACCTTCGACCACCGCAAGCGGTTCAGCCCCTACCTCACCTACTTCTCCCACGGCGACACCCGCAAACGCGGGATGGCGTTGCTGCGCCTCAAACAGCTCTACCGCCGCGCCGGGTGGCAACTCGACGACGCGGAACTACCCGACCATCTGGCCGTCGTCCTCGAATTCGCCGCCACCGAACCGGAAGCCGGACTGCGGGTGCTGATCGAACACCGCGCCGGCGTCGAGGTCATGCGAGCAGCCCTGCGCGAGCACGGATCTCCGTGGGCCGGAGTACTGGATTCGGTATCGGCCACGTTGCCGCCGCTGCGTGGCACCGACAGCGAGGCCGTCGCGCGGCTCATCGCGGCCGGCCCGCCCGGTGAGGAGGTCGGCACCGAGCCGTTCGCACCGCCCACCTACATGCCGACACCGATCGGAGGCCGTCGATGACCGTGAGCGCGACCGACGTGCTGCTGTGGGTCGCGGTGCCGTACGCGGCGCTGGCGGTCTGCGTCGTGGGGCTGATCTGGCGCTACCGCTACGACAAATTCGGCTGGACCACCCGCTCCTCGCAGCTGTACGAGAACCGGCTGCTGCGCCTGGGCAGTCCGCTGTTCCACTACGGCATCGTGTTCGTGTTCCTCGGCCACGTCCTGGGGCTGGTGATTTCGCAGTCGTGGACCGAGGCGATCGGTATCAGCGAAACCACGTATCACATCGTGTCGTTCAGCCTCGGCGCCGTGGCCGGCATCGCGACGGTGGCCGGGCTGGGCATCCTGATCTACCGCCGCCGCACCGTCGGCTCGGTGTTCTCCGCGACCACCCGCAACGACAAGATCATGTACGTGCTGCTGGGCCTGACCCTGGCGCTCGGCCTCGCGGCCACCGTCTACGGCAACGCGACCGGAGATCCGCACAACTACCGCACCGACGTGTCGCCGTGGTTCCGGTCGCTGTGCTATCTCGACCCGCACCCCGAGCTGATGGCCGGTGCGCCGCTGGGCTTTCGGCTGCACGCGCTCTCGGCCTGTGCGCTGTTCGCGTTCTGGCCGTTCAGCCGGCTGGTCCACGTATTCTCCGCGCCCGTCGGCTATCTGACGCGACCCTATCTGGTCTATCGCAGCCGGGACGTGTCGCTCGGGGCGCACCGGCCGCCGCGCGGCTGGGAACGGGTGCAGTAGCGCGCCGCAATCCTCCGAGACGGATTCTGCCGGATCAGAAGGTCCCCGGATGTGGTCGCAGCAGCACCGGCGCCCCGTGGGCGGGCACGTTGGTGATGTTGCGGATGCGCCCGCGTTCGCGAGTACGCACCGGAGTCAGGGCGAATCGGCCCAGCACCTCCGACAACACCGCCGTGCCCTCCATCAACGAGAATCCCGCGCCGATACAGCGGCGCACACCACCACCGAACGGCAACCAGGTGTTGGCGGCGACACTGCCGTCGAGAAAGCGTTCGGGACGGAAACTTTCGGGTTCGGGATGATTGTCCGGGTTCGCATGCGCCAGCACGATCGAGGTCTGCACGACGGTGCCGCGGGGCAAGGTGTACCCGCCGATCGTCGTCTCGCGCGTCAGTCGGCGCAAGGTGCCGCCGATGACGGGATGGCGGCGCATCGCCTCCTTCAGCACCGCTTCCAGATATTTGTCGTCACCCTCGGCGGCCGCGCGCCGCGCCCGCTGCTGCACGTCGGGATGGGCGGCCAATTCGAACATCGCCCACGACAGCGCCGACGCGGTGGTCTCGTGCCCGGCCAGCAGCAGCGTCACCAGCTGATCGCGAAGTTCGGCATCCGAGAGCGGCTCGTCACCGGCCTCCGCGCCCACCGCGAGCAACCGGGCCAGTACATCGGCGCGGTCGCCGGGATCCGGTTCGCCGCGCCGGCGCGCGATCTCCTCGTAGAGCAGCGCGTCGATCGCGTCCTTGTTGTCGGCGAACCGCTTCCACGGGCCGAAACGCTGCAGCCGATGCCATTTCCAGCCCAGGAAGATCAGCGGGCCCACATCGACCAGATAGCGCAGCCGCGGCGCGAGCTCGGCACGCCCGCGCTGCTCGCTGATACCGAACACCACCTGCATGATCACATCGAGTGTCAGTTCGTTCATCCGGGGCAACGTCACGAGGGTGGTGTCGGGCTGCCACTGGTCGATGTGATGTTTGGCGATGGCCTCGACCAGGTCGCGATAGCCGCGCAACGCCGAGCCCGTGAACGCCGGCATCAGCAATCGGCGGGCGCGGGCGTGTTCGTCCTCGTCGGTGAGCAACAGCGAATGCTGTCCCATCACCGGCTCCAGCACCCGATTGCCCTCGCCGGCATGCAGATCCGCCGGGGCGCCGGCGAAGATCTCGCGGATGTGCTCCGGCCGCGAGAACACCACCAGATTCTCGGCATACGGTGCGATCATGCGCATCGTGTAGACATCGCCGTAGCGGCGCGACGCCACCCCGGCGAACCAGCCCCGCCATTTCGCGTGCAGCAGCGTCTGCGCCACTCGTGGCAGCCGGGGACCCGGCGGAAACACAGTGCTCATGAGGCAACCTCCCGGCGGGCCGCAACGGTGCGAGATCCGATATCCCACCTACGGTAGCCCGGTAGCCGTAACCGAACCACACACGTTCTACGAGCGGATGTGCGGCTGTCCGATAGCTGATCGGCCGGGCCGAACCTGTGAAATTGCGCAGTGCGCACCGTCCGGGGCCATATCATCGGGGCCATGCCCACCTTCCGAGCAGCCGGACGCAGGGATGTCTTCGCTGGTGATGCCTGGCACCTGGCGTGCGCGATCGGCGGTGGGTCGATCGTCGTCGGGGTGGTCCTGCTCGTTTGGCCCGATAAGTCCGTTCAGGTTGCGGAGCTATTGCTCGGTACGACGCTGCTGTTGACCGCCGCCTGGCAATTCACGGTGGCGTTCCGGGCGCGCATCCGCGGCGGGCTCAAGGCGCTGGAATTCGTGAGCGGGGCCCTGTCGGTACTGCTGGCACTGTGGTGCATGCGCAGCGGAGACTGGGTGGCGTTGCTGGCCATGTGGGTCGGGATGGGATGGATGATCCGCGGCATCGTGCAGGCCATCGTCGCGTCCTGGTCGGACGATCTACCGAAGCCGGGCCGGCGCGAAGGCTACGGCCTGGCGACACTGCTGGCCGGGCTGATCGTGCTGGTGTGGCCGATCGACACCGTCGCGGCCCTGTCGATACTGGTCGGTGTCTGCCTGATCCTGCTCGGCGCGATGGAGATCCGCATGGCCGTGCGCGTGCGCCGTCCGGAACGCGGCGGGGACCAGGTGGGGGTGCGCGGCCTGCTCGGTCCGCGCGCACCAACCCCGGTCCGGGCCGCGGATTAGGGTCGGCATATGGCTGTCGTTCACCACACCACCCTCGAGCCGGGCAAACTCGACCTGCTCACCGCATGGCTGCCGACACGCGAATGGTTCACCGGCACAACGCCACACCTGCACAAGGCGGGCGGTTTCCGGCTCGACGACCCCGACGGCGAGGTGGGCATCGAGCACATGCTCGTCGTCGACACCGCCGATGCCCGAAAGCCCGTCTACCACGTGCCGATGACCTACCGCGGCGCCCCGCTTCCCGGCGCGGACGCGGCCCTGATCGGCACCTCCGAACACGGCGTGCTCGGGACCAGGTGGATCTACGACGCCGCGCACGATCCGGTGGCACTCGCGCAGATGGCGGCGCTGCTCGCCGGGCGCGCGGTGGCCCAGGACCAGAACCTCAGCGACACCCCCGCCCGCACCGTCGAGGTGTCCGTCGTCGATCCGGACACACCGAAGGCCGTGCGCGTCAACCGGATTCCGGCGCGGTCGGCCGCATCCGTGCACGGATGGGTCCGGGTGGGCTGGACCGATGCGGAGGGCGCGACGGCCGAGGGGGTAGTGCTGGAGGCAGCGGTGAACTGAACGTGCACGCGTGCGGCCGGAAGGAGTCGCTGTGATGATCGGCAGATACGGAAATCGGACGGCAGCGGTGGTGGTGCTCGGCGCCGCCACCGCGCTCGCCGGTTGTGCGCACCACGACTCCGGAACCGCCACATCAGCTCGCCCGGCCACCGAAACCTCCGCCGCACAGGCACCTTCGCCGCAGGCGAGCCCCACGGCGGGGCCCACCACCACTTCGTCGGCCATCGCCGCGTGCCGGCCGCGCCAACTGGACATCGCCGCCCACACCCTGTCGCCGGGCATGATGCATCGCGGCGTCGAACTGACCTTCACCCTCGCCGCCGACACCCCGCCCTGCACGATCGGCGGCTATCCCGGCGTCGACACCGGCGAGGGCGGCCCGGTCCTGCACGCCCGACGCACCCCACGCGGCTATATGGGCGGCCTGCCCTCGGACGACGACACTCCGCCCACTGTCACCGTGCTGCCCGGCCGCCCCGCCCGCGCGGTCGTGGAGGGATCCGCGATGGGCCCGGCCGGGGAGGACTGCCCGCTGTACACGAGTCTCGCTGTGACAGCCCCCGATTCGACCGACACCCACACCGTGCACACCACCATCGACACCTGTGCCCTGGAGGTGCATCCGGTCACCGGCTGAAACTGCCCGCGTCGCGATGTGCCCGATCTCAGGTGAGAGCGAGCATCCGGCACGGCCCGCCCGTGCCGCCGATGTATTCGGGCGCGCCGACCACGACGGTGGCACCGGTCGGCGGGACGGCGCCGAGGTTGGCCACCATCTCCACGCCGTAGCGCCCCCCGCCGAGGAATGCGGTGTGTGCGCCGTAGTCGAGATCGGCCGCGTGGTCGAGGCTGAGCGTATCCACCCCCGCGCCGGCGATATCGCGCTGACGCACAAGGTATTCCGCGGCCTCGGCGCAGAAGCCGGGGGCATGTGGGGTGCCCTCGACGTCGAGGTTGACGAAGGCCGCCGGATGAGCGAGCCGACGCTCCCACCCGGAGTACATGGCGACGAAGGCACGCGGTGGGATGCGACCGTAGATCCGCTCGAAAGCATCGATGTCGTCGATCGTGACCGTCGCGTCGACATCGAACGACGCCTTCGCGCTGATGTCGATCACGATGAGCGGAGCCACCAGATCGCGCGCCGAGAAGGTGTCGGGCCCCACCCCGCCGGAGGCACGGCGCAGCGGTGCGTCGACATGTGTTCCGGTGTGCTCCCACAGCGCGATCGCGTTCTGATCGAAACCTCCCAGCGCATGCCATCCCACCGGGACCATCGCGAACGGCGGATTGCCCGGCCACATCGGCATATTCGGTCCCACCGGATGAGTGAGGTCGACGACGGTTCCTGTGCCCGCGCGTGCGACGGGTGCGGTGGCCGCCGCCAGTGCCGCCAGACCCGCGGCGCCCGCCAAGGCGCGCCGCGACGGAACCGCCGGGAAATCGGCGCTGTCGTGGGCGATCCGGACGATCCGAGGTGCACACATGGTGACCGGCAGCTTAGTCGCTGCCCGGCGCACCGGCAGCGGACGGCGAGTCGCCCTCACCCCGGCAAGCGAGGACGCCAGTGCCGCAACGCTTCTCGTTCCCGATCGAGGAATTGAGCCCGAGCGAGCGCCTCAGCGGGTCTTCCGGGCGAGGGCGCACGCGATCAGTTGTTCCCACAGGGTCGGTTCGCGCTCGGCTGGACCGATGCGTGCGACCGAGGCATCGGCTTCGGCGGGCCGCCAGCGGGCGCAGATCTCGAGCCCCGGCTCGAGCACTTCGAGATCGCCGAACAGGCCGAGGATCTCCTCGTCCGAACGCCAGCGCCCCCGCCCGAACGTCGCCTGCAATTTCCCCTCTGCGGCCTGCGTCTCCTCGTTGAAACCGGAACGGAAATGCGAGATGTAGATCTGCGAGCCGACCGGGATCCGGTCGGTCCACCACCGCACTAGTTCGGCCGGATTCTCGTCGTCGTTGAGGTGGTGCAGGATGGCGCTGAAGATCACCGCCACCGGCTCGTCGAAATCGATCAGCCGCTGCAGATCCGGATGGGAGAAGATGGTCTCCGGATCACGCAGGTCGGCGCGGATGACCGTGGTGTGGTCGTCGGCGGCCAGCAGTGCGCGACCATGGGCCAGCACGATCGGATCGTTGTCCACGTACACCACGCGCGGCGCCTCGAGGTGACGCTGCGCGACCTGATGCACATTGTCGACGGTCGGCAGCCCGCTGCCCATATCGATGAACTGGCGCACACCGGAGTCCGCGATATCGGCGACCGCGCGAATCATGGCCTGCCGGTTGGCATAGGCGATGGCGACCGAGCCGGGCAGATCGTTGATGAAGTAGTCGCCGACCTTGCGGTCGACGGCATAGTTGTCGCGCCCGCCCAGTAGATAGTCGTACACGCGGGCGATACTCGGCTTGGATTGATCCACCTGTGCGGCGCTGTCGGTCATGACACCTGTTTCTGTGCGCGGAGGTCGTCGTCGGGCTCGATCCTAGAGCCAGCGTTGGCTTTTCGGTGCGGTGTCACCGAGAACCGTTGTCCGCGAGATGTTTTCCGTGATCAGCCGGTGACGAATCCGACCGCGCGGTTCGCCAGATCGAGCAGCGGCTGCGGCGCGATACCCAAGGCCAGTGTGGCGGCGCCGGTGACGATGACGACCATCGTGGTCACCGGCGCGGTGACCACGGCGGGCGGCGCCTCCGGCGGATCGGTGAAGAACATCTGCACGATGACGCGGATGTAGAAGAACACGGCGATCGCACTGGAGATCACACCGACGATCACCAGATACGCCGCGTGCCCGGCGGCGGCCGCCGAGAACACGGCAAATTTCCCGACGAAACCACTGGTGAGCGGAATACCCGCGAACGACAGCAGAAACAGCGCGAAAACCGTTGCCAGCCATGGTGAACGGCGGCCGAGCCCGGCCCACGCCGACAGTGCGGTCGCCTCATCGCCTACGCGGTCGCGTACCAGCGTGACCACCGCGAACGCGCCGACGGTGCTCACGCCGTAGACGGCGAGGTAGAACAGCACCGACGACACCCCGTCGGAATTGGCCGCCACCAGCGCGGTGAGGATGAACCCGGCGTGCGCGATCGAGGAGTAGGCGAGCATGCGCTTCACATCGGTCTGGGTGACGGCGAGAATGGCGCCCAGCACCATCGTGGCCACCGCCACGGCGCCCAGGATCGGACGCCAGTCCGCACTCAGCCCCGGAACCGCCACCTGCAGGATGCGCAGCAGCGCCCCCACGGCCGCGATCTTGGTCGCCGCGGCCATGAACGCGGTGATCGCGGTCGGCGCGCCCTGATACACATCGGGTACCCACGACTGGAACGGCACCGCGCCGATCTTGAACAGCAGCCCGACCACCAGCATCGCCACACCCAGCACCGCAAGGGTTTTCGAGCCCGAATCCCGGGCCACCGCGTCGGCGATGCCCGACAGCCGAACCGTGCCGGCGTAGCCGTACAGCAGCGCCATCCCGTACAGGAAGAAGGCCGAGGCGAACGCGCCCAGCAGGAAGTACTTCAGCGCCGCCTCCTGCGACAGCAGCCGACGCCGCCGCGCCAGCCCGCACAGCAGATACAGCGGCAGCGACAGCACCTCGAGCGCGACGAACATCGACAGCAGATCGTTGGAGGCGGGGAACAGCAACATGCCGCCGACCGCGAACAGGGTCAGCGGAAAAACCTCGGTGGTGGCGATACCCGCCCGCGCGGCGGCGATCTCGTCCGTACTTCCCGGCACCGCCGCGGCCTGCGGGGTGAACGCGTCGACCACGACCGCGCCGGAGGCCACCGCTGCCGCCCGGCTCCAGGTTCCGGGGCCCTCCCGGCTTTCGCGCGCCAGCCGCGGTTCGATACCCCGTTCGGCGATCAGCGCGACCGCGAGGATCGCGACCACCAGGATGGCGCCCTGCAGCATCAGCGTCACGTCGTCGACCGCGACCGCGCCGACGGCCACCGTGGCATGGGTGCCCGCGAGCGCGATCACCGCCACCAGTGCCGCCACCAAACCGCCCAGCGCGAGCACCAGATGGAGCGGGTAACGCCACGAACGCGGCAAAAACGCCTCGACGAGCACCCCGGCGACAGCGACACCGAAGACGACGAGCATCGGTGACAGGGCGTGATATTCGATCGAGGGAGCCGGAACCGTCGCGGCCAGATACTGATTCACCGGTGGTTACCTCCGCTCGGAGTGGTCGCGGCCGGTACGGTCGCCGCATCCGGCGCGACCGTGGGCGCCGGATCGTGTTTGCCGATGGTGGTGAGGGTGCCGGCCACCGCCGGATTGATCCGGTCGAGAACCGGTTTCGGATACGCGCCGAGGACCAGCAGCGCCACCAGCAACGGCACCACGACCACCAGTTCGCGTGGTAGCAGATCCGGCAAGCGCTCATTGCCCTTGCGGACCGGTCCGGTCATCATGCGCTGGTACATCCACAGCACGTAGAGCGCCGCCAGCACCAACGCGCCCGTCGCGAACACCGCCGCCACCGGATACCTCGTGAACGTGCCGACGAGCACGAGGAATTCGCTGACGAACGGCGCCAGCCCGGGTAGTGACAGCGTCGCCAGGCCCGCGATCAGGAAGGTGCCCGCCAATATCGGCGCCACCTTCTGAACGCCGCCGAATTCGGCGATCGCCCGAGTTCCGCGGCGCGAGACCAGGAATCCGGCGATGAGGAACAGCGCCGCGGTCGAGATGCCGTGGTTGACCATGTACAGCGTCGCACCCGCGCCACCCTGATCGGTCATCGCGAAGATGCCGAGGATGATGAAGCCGAAATGCGAGATCGAGGTGTAGGCGATCAGGCGCATCACATCGGTCTGCCCGATGGCCAGCAGTGCGCCGTAGAGGATGCCGATCACCGCCAGCACGCTGATCATCGGCGCGTAGGTGGTCGAGGCGGCGGGGAACAGCAGCAGGCAGTAGCGCAGCATGCCGAAGGTGCCGACCTTGTCGACCACCGCCATCATCAGCACCGCGCTCGCGGGCGTGGCCGACACCGCGGCACCCGGCAGCCAGGTGTGCAGCGGCCACAGCGGCGCCTTCACCGCGAAGGCGAACATGAAGCCGAGGAACAGCGCGTTGAGCACGGCCGGCCCGGCGCCGAGCTGCCCGGAATTCGCCGCCGCCGTGACCGCCCGGAAATCGAAGGTCCCGCCGTCGCCGCCGAGATGGGCCCGCGCGGTGAGCACGTACAGCCCGATCACCGCGGCCAGCATGATCAGGCCGCCGAACAGGTTGTACAGCAGGAACTTCACCGCCGCGCGCGACCGCTGCTGCCGCAGTGCCAGTTCCACGGCCGCCGATTCACCGCCGGTGGTGCGCGGCCCGAATCCGCCGATGAGAAAGTACATCGGGATGAGCATGACCTCGAAGAACACATAGAACAGCAGGATGTCGAGCGAGACGAACGAGATCAGCACCATCGCCTCGACGATCAGGGTCAGCGCCACGTAGATGTGCGCGACCCGCCGCCCGCTGCCCGCCTCGCGGTCGTCCTTCCATCCGGCGAGGATCAGCAGCGGCACCAGTGCCGCGGTCAACAGCAGCAGTACCAGGGCGATTCCGTCGACGCCGAGGGTGTAGCCGGCGCCGAAAGCCGGTATCCAGCGGTGAGATTCGACGAGTTGATACTGCGGGCCGCCCGGATCGAAACGCACCGCGACCACGATCCCGACGGCCAGGGTGGCCAGCGACAACACGAGTCCGGTCACCCGGGCCAGCGTGCGCCGGCCGGCCGGGACCGCCAGCACGACGACGGCGCCGGCCAGGGGCAGCACCCACAGGGTGGTCAGCCAGGGATACTCCGTCACAGCAACCTCACCGCCAGCAGGGCCGCGACCACCAGGGCCGCGCCGGTGAACATGGACAGGGCGTACGAGCGCACGAAACCCGTTTGCACGCGCCGGATTCGCGCCGACAGACCGCCGATCACCGCGGCCGTGGTGTTGACGATGCCGTCGATTCCGCGGTTGTCGAGGAAGACCAGCGAGCGGGTCAGGTGGGTGCCCGGACGCATGAACGCGGCCTCGTTGAACGCGTCGCCGTACAGATCGCGCCGAGCCGCGACGGTCAGCGGCGTGACGTCCTGCGGAGCGGTGCGCGGCACCGGCCGACGCGCGTACTGGCGGTAGGCGACCGCGACACCGATCGCGACCACGACCAGCGCCGCCACGGTCACCGCCCACGCCGGCACGGCGCTTTCGGCGTGTTCGGTCCCGACCACCGGCGCCAGCCAGTTCTGCAGCGACGATCCGAAGACGAACACGCCACCGGAGAAGACCGAGCCGAGTGCCAGCACGATCATCGGTCCGGTCATCACCGCGGGCGCCTCGTGCGGATGCGGCTCTACCTCGGATTCGCCCGCAGCCCAGCGCTTTTCACCGAAGAAGGTCAACAACATCACGCGCGTCATGTAGAAGGCGGTGATTCCGGCGCCGAGCAGCGCGGCGGCGCCGAGGGTGATGCCGTTCGCACCGCCGTACCCGAACGCGGCCTCGATGATCCGATCCTTGGAGAAGAACCCCGCGAACGGCGGCACCCCGATGATCGCCAGATAGCCGAGCCCGAAGGTGACGAACGTGATCGGCAGATACTTGCGCAGCCCGCCGTAGCGGCGCATATCGGTTTCGTCGTTCATCGCGTGCATGACCGATCCGGCGCCGAGGAACAATCCGGCCTTGAAGAAGCCGTGGGTGAGCAGATGCATGATCGCCACGGCATATCCGGCCGGGCCCAGTCCGGCGGCCAGCACCATATAGCCGATCTGACTCATCGTGGACGCGGCCAGCGCCTTCTTGATGTCGTCCTTCGCGCAGCCGATGATCGCACCGAACAGCAGCGTCACCGCCCCGACCACCAGCACGCCGGCGCGCGCCGCCGGGGCGGCGTCGAAGATCGCGTTCGAGCGCGCGATCAGATACACACCGGCGGTCACCATGGTGGCGGCGTGGATGAGCGCCGACACCGGAGTAGGGCCCTCCATCGCGTCACCGAGCCAGGACTGCAGCGGCACCTGCGCGGATTTACCGCAGGCGCCCAGCAGCAACAGCAGCCCCAGAGCTGTGAGGGTGCCTTCGCTCGCATGCGGGACACCGGCGAAGACGTGCCCGAAATCGACCGAGCCGAAGGTGGCGAACATCAGGAACAGCGCGATCGCCAATCCCATGTCGCCGACGCGGTTGACCACGAAGGCCTTCTTCGCCGCCGCGGCCGCCGACGGCTTCTCGTGCCAGAACCCGATCAGCAGGTACGAGGCCAGGCCCACACCCTCCCAGCCGAGGTAGAGCACCAGATAGTTGTCGGCCATGACCAGGATCAGCATCGCGGCCAGGAACAGGTTGAGGTAGGCGAAGAACCGCCGCCGCGCCGGATCGTGTGCCATGTAGCCGACCGAGTAGATGTGGATCAGCGAGCCGACGCCGGTGATCAGCAGGACGAAACACATCGTCAGCTGATCGAGTTGCAGCGAGAACTCCGCCTGCAGACCGGCCACCGGTATCCAGCTGAAGAAGTTGTGCGACACCGCGCGATCGGCGCCGGCGCGGCCGAGCATCTCGGCGAACGCCCACACCGCCACGCCGAACGAGGCCACCGCGGTCGCGCAGCCCAGCCAGTGCCCCCAGCGGTCGCTCGTACGTCCGGCCAGCAGCAGGATCAGCGCACCGGCGGCGGGCAGGGCCGGCAGCAGCCAGAGCAGATTCCCGGTACCCACGTCAGTACTTCAACAGGTTGGCGTCGTCGACCGAGGTCGAGCGGCGGGTGCGGAAGATGGTCATGATGATCGCCAGGCCCACGACGACCTCCGCGGCGGCGACGACCATCGTGAAGAATGCGAAGACCTGCCCGTCGAGGTTGTGGTGCTGGCGGGCGAAGGTGACGAAGGCGAGATTGACCGCGTTGAGCATCAACTCGATGCACATGAACACCACGATCGCGTTGCGCCGCACCAGCACCCCGGCCGCGCCGATGGTGAACAGCAGGGCGGACAGATACAGGTAGTTGTCCGGATTCACCGCGGAGCCTTCCTCTCGTTGTCGCCGGTCGTGTGGGCGGTGTTGGCGCCGTTGCCGTTTCGCATGCCGATCTCCGCCGCCTCGGTGTGGGCGCGGCGGCGGCGATGGCGCAGGATGGTGCTCACCGACAGTTCGGCGAACGAGCCGTCGGGCAGCCGGGCCGGCACGTCGACGGCGTTGTGCCGGGCATAGACACCGGGGGTGGGCAGGGGAGTGATGCGGTGGCCTTCGCGCAGGCGGCGCTGCGATTGTTCGCGCTGCCCGGTGCGCGGACCGAACCGTTCCCGGTGCGCGAGGATCATCGCGCCGATGGTGGCGGTGATCAGCAGTGCGCCGGTGAGTTCGAAGGCCCACACGTAGCGCACGAAGATCAGTTCGGCCAGCGCCGAGATCGGGTCGGCACCGAACCCGGGTCCGGTGGCGGCCACCGAATCGTCGCGCACGCCGCGGGCGATCGCCGCGATCAGCAGCAGCCCGAATCCGATGCCCACCACGACGACGGCGATGCGGTGCCCGCGCAACGTCTCCCGCAGCGATTCGGACGAATCGACGCCGACGAGCATCAGGACGAACAGGAACAGCATCATGACCGCGCCCGTGTACACCACGATCTGCACCACGCCGAGGAACAGCGCGTCCTGGGCGATGTAGAACACCGACAGGGTGATCATGGTGGCCGCGAGGCACAGCGCGGAATGCACGGCCTTGCGGGCACACACCATGCCGAGGGCACCCGCCACCGCGACCACGGCCAGGACCCAGAACAGCACGGCCTCGCCGGTGGACGTTCGCGTAACCGCCTCGGCGGCAATCATGTTCACTTCCGGTTTCATTGCGCGCCTCCCTGTGCGCCCGCGAGATCCGCACCGCGGGAACCGGATTGCCGCGCCACCGCGATACCGGTGGAGCCGAGGCCCGTATCGCGGTCGGTGCCCGGCGCTGCGGGAACGGCGCCGAGGTAGTAGTCCTCCTCGGTGGCGCCCGGATAGGCGGCGTGCGGCGGCGCGATCATGCCGTCGCCCAGCGGGGCGAGCAGCCGGTCCTTCTCGTAGATCAGATCGGCGCGATTGTCGTCGGCCAGCTCGTATTCGTTGGTCATAGTCAACGCCCGGGTCGGGCATGCCTCGATGCACAGACCGCAGCCGATGCAGCGCAGATAATTGATCTGGTACACGCGGCCGTAGCGTTCACCGGGGGAGTAGCGCTCGCTGTCGGTGTTGTCGGCGCCCTCGACATAGATCGCGTCGGCGGGGCAGGCCCAGGCGCACAGTTCGCAGCCGATGCACTTCTCCAGGCCGTCGGGATGCCGATTCAGCTGGTGGCGGCCGTGATAGCGCGGCGCGGTCGGGACCTTCTCCTCGGGATAGAACTCGGTGTTCTTCTTCTTGAACATCGTGACGAAGGTGACCCAGAATCCGCCGATGGGTTCCAGCAGACCGGCTTTGGTCGCGGGCGGCGCGGTCTCGGGCATCGGCGGGACCGGGAAGTCCGAGAACTGTTGTGTCCCGGTGGTTTCCGGTGCGGGATTGTCCCCGGCGCGCCCGGCGCGCAACATCATCGCCAGCAGGACCACCGAGATGATCACCCCGGCGACCACGAGGCCCGTGGTCTGCACGTCGTGGCCGTTGTCCTGCACCACCTTCAGCGTCGCCACGATCATCACCCACAGCAGCGACACCGGAATGAGCAGCTTCCAGCCGAGGTTCATGAACTGGTCGTAGCGCAGCCGTGGCAGCGTCCCGCGCAACCAGATGAAGACGAACAGGAACGTCCAGACCTTCAGCGTGAACCACAGCAGCGGCCACCAGCCCGAATTCGCGCCGTCCCACAGGTTGAGCGGGAAGGGTGCGTGCCAGCCGCCGAAGAAGAGTGTGGTGGCCAGCGCCGAGACGGTGCCCATGTTGATGTATTCCGCCATCATGAACATCGCGAATTTCAGCGACGAGTATTCGGTGTGGAATCCGCCGACGAGTTCCCCCTCGGCCTCGGGCAGATCGAAGGGGGCACGGTTGGTTTCGCCGACCATCGCCACCGCGTAGACGACGAACGACGGCAGCAGCAGCCACACGTTCCAGGTGCCCCACTGCCGGTCCACGATGCCGGAGGTGGACATGGTTCCGGCCAGCAGGAACACCGCCGCGAAACAGGCCGCCATCGCGATCTCGTAGGAGATCACCTGCGCGGTCGAGCGCAGGCCGCCGAGCAGCGGATAGGTCGATCCCGACGACCACCCGGCCAGCACGATGCCGTAGACCCCGATCGAGGTCATCGCGAGAATGTAGAGCACTCCCACCGGCATATCGGTCAACTGCAGTGGTGTGCGGGTGCCGAAGATCGACACCTCCGGTCCGAGCGGTATCACCGCGAACGCCATCACCGCCGGAATCAGCGCGACGATCGGTGCCAGAATGTAGATCGGCTTGTCGACCATCGCGGGGATGATGTCCTCCTTGAGGAGCATCTTGACCCCGTCGGCGATGGATTGCAGCGAGCCGCGCGGCCCGACCCGGTTGGGGCCGACCCGCATCTGCATCCAGGCCACCACCTTGCGTTCGATCACCACCGCGAGCAGCGGGATGAGCAGCAGGAAGACGAAGATGCCGATGGATTTCACCACGACCAGCCACCACGGGTCGTGGCCGAAGGCGGACAGATCGGCCGGGGCGGCGACCAGCACGGCCGGCGACATCTCACTCATGGGGTTCCTCCCGTTGGATGCGCACGCGGTGACCGAGGGCGGTGGTGAGCCGGTCGTTGACCGTCGATTCCGCCGAATTCCACGGCAGCCAGGCGACACGATCGGGCATCTCGGTGATGTCGAGCGGCAGCACGATGCGGCCGTGTCCGGTGCTGATCCGCACCGAATCGCCGGTGGCCGCGCCGATTTCGGCCGCGGTGGCCGGCGACAGCCGCAGGACCGGCCGGCGGGCGGTGCCGGCGAGATTCGGTTCGCCGTCCTGCATGCGTCCGTTGTCGAGCAGCATGCGCCAACCGGCGAGGACGGCGGTGCCGGTTTCGGTCTCCGGGAGCGCGGCCGACGGATACGCCGGCGGCTGCGGCCGGGGCCCGTCCCAGACGCCCAGGGCGTCCAGTTCCGCGCGGGCCGCGTCGACCGTCGGCAAGCCCAACCGGACCCCCATCTCGTCGGCCAGCGAATGCAGCACGCGATGATCGGCCAGCGGCGCCGCCTGCCGCCGCACGGTCGCATCGCCGAGAGCGGCGCCGAACGGCCGCGGCCTGCCCTCCCAGGTGAGGTACGTTCCCGCCTTCTCCATGGCCGCGGCGACGGGGAACACCACATCGGCGCGCTCGGTGACCTCGCTGTGGCGCAACTCCAGACTGACCACGAAGGCGGCGGCCTCGACGGCGGCGCGGGCGGCGCGAGGGTCGGGCAGATCGGCGATCTCCACACCGCCGACCAGCAGCGCGCCCGGGTGGCGGCCGGCGTCGAGAATCGTGGCGGTATCGCGTCCCGGGGCGGTCGGCAGTTCGTCGACCTGCCAGATTCGCTGAACCTGTTGGCGCGCACGGGCATTGGCGACCGGACGTCCGCCCGGCAGCAAATCCGGCAGCGCACCCGCCTCGAGCGCGCCACGTTCGCCGGCGCGGCGCGGCACCCAGGCGAGTGCGGCGCCGGTGGTCTCGGCCAGCGAGGCCACCGCCGACAGCGCGCCGGGTAGCGCGGCCAGCCGCTCACCGGCCAGGATCACCGCACCGCGCCGGCGCAGCGCGCGGGCGAGTTCGTCGAGTCCCGGCGGATCGGGCGGGCATTCGTATCCGGCGCCCGCGACCGCCAGCGCCTGCAGCAGCCGCGCTTCGTCGCCGGGCACGGTGGGAATCAACCGGCCCGAAATCCGGTTCAGCCCCCGGCTCGCATAGGCGGCCAGCGAATAGATCGCGGTCGCGGAGGTGCGGGCGGCCTTGCGCAGCCGCAGATGCAGGATGGGGCATTCCTCTTCGGGTTCTAGGCCGGCGAGCAGGACGACCGGCGCCGAATCCAGCGCGCCGTAGTCCACCCGCACCCCCTGTCCGGCGACGGCCGCTGCCAGGAATGCGGCCTCCTCCGCGGAATGGGCGCGGGCGCGGAAGTCGATGTCGTTGGTGCCCAGCGCGATACGCGCGAATTTGGCGTACGCGTAGGCGTCCTCGACGGTGGCGCGACCGCCCACCAGCACTCCGGCGTGCCCGCGGGCGGCGGCCAGGCCCGCACCGGCGCGCGCGAGCGCCTCCGACCACGAGGCCGGCACGAGTGCGCCGCTGTCGTCGCGGATCAGCGGAGTGGTGATCCGGTCGGGTTCGGTCGCGTAGGTGAAGGCCCAGCGCCCCTTGTCACAATTCCATTCCTCGTTGACCTGCGGATCGTCACCGGCCAAGCGGCGCAGCACTTTTCCGCGGCGGTGGTCGGTGCGCTGGGCGCATCCGGCGGCGCAGTGTTCGCATACCGCCGGGCTCGACACCAGGTCGAAGGGGCGCGCGCGGAAGCGGTAGGTGGTGCCGGTGAGGGCGCCGACCGGGCAGATCTGGACGGTGTTGCCGGAGAAGTAGGAGTCCATCGGCTCCCCGGCGGCGATCCCGACCTGCTGCAGTGCGCCGCGGTCCATCAGTTCGATGAACGGATCACCGGCGATCTGTTGCGAGAACCGGGTGCAGCGGGCGCACAGGACACACCGCTCCCGATCCAGCAGCACCGCGGGCGAGAGCGGAATCGGTTTGGGATAGGTGCGTTTCACCCCCTCGAAGCGCGATTCGGGCCGCCCGCTGGATATCGCCTGGTTCTGCAGCGGGCATTCCCCGCCCTTGTCGCACACCGGGCAATCCAGCGGATGGTTGATCAGCAGCAGTTCCATGACCCCGGTTTGGGCCTTCTGCGCGGCCGGCGAGCTGATCTGGGTGTGGGCGACCATCCCGTCGGTGACGGCCATCGTGCAGGAGGCGACCGGTTTGCGTTGCCCCTCCACCTCGACCAGGCACTGCCGGCACGCTCCGACCGGATCGAGCAGCGGATGGTCGCAGAACCGGGGGATCTGGATTCCCACGAGTTCGGCGGCGCGGATCAGCAACGTTCCGGCGGGCACGGCGATCGTCGTGCCGTCGATGGTGACGGTGACCAGATCCTGGGGGATGACGCCACTGCTGTCGTGGCGGACTGTCGCGGTCATCGCACTCCTTCGGCAGGCGTCGCCGCGGTGCCGGCCGTGGCGGCCCAGGCGGTCGAGCGAGCGGGATCGAACGGGCACCGGCCCAGCCGGATGTGTTCGGTGTATTCGTCGCGAAAATATTTGAGGGAGGACACGATCGGGCTCGCCGCACCGTCGCCGAGGGCACAGAACGATTTACCGTTGATGTTGTCGGCGATATCGAGCAGGGTGTCCAGATCGGCCTCGGTTCCGCCGCCGGACTCGAGTCGCTGCAGCAGCTGCACCAGCCAGTAGGTGCCTTCCCGGCAGGGTGTGCATTTTCCGCAGGATTCGTGGGCGTAGAACTCGGTCCAGCGCAGCACCGCGCGCACCACGCAGGTGGTGTCGTCGAAGATCTGTAATGCCTTGGTGCCCAGCATGGACCCGGCCGCGCCCACGTTCTCGTAGTCGAGGGGCACATCGAGGTGTTCGGCGGTGAACAGCGGAGTGGAGGACCCGCCGGGGGTCCAGAACTTCAGGCTGTGCCCGGCGCGCACACCGCCGGCGTGCCCGAGAAGTTCGCGCAGGGTCACACCGAGGGGCGCCTCGTACTGACCCGGTCGCGTGACGTGCCCGGACAGCGAATACAGCGTGAAACCGGGCGATTTCTCCGAACCCATCGAACGAAACCATTCGACGCCGTTGGTCATGATGGCTGGCACGCTCGCGATCGATTCCACGTTGTTGACCACGGTCGGGCACGCGTACAGGCCCGCGACGGCGGGGAAGGGCGGGCGCAGGCGAGGCTGGCCGCGCCGGCCCTCGAGCGAATCCAGCAGGGCGGTTTCCTCACCGCAGATGTAGGCGCCGGCCCCGGCGTGCACGATCAGCTCGAGATCGAAGCCGGAGCCGAGAATATCGCGGCCCAGATAGCCTGCGGCATAAGCCTCTTCGACCGCGCTCTGGAGCCGGCGCAGCACCGGCACGACTTCGCCGCGCAGATAGATGAACGCATGGGCGGCGCGGATGGCATAGGCGGCGATGATGGCGCCCTCGACCAGCACATGCGGGGTCGCCAGCATCAACGGGATGTCCTTGCAGGTGCCGGGTTCGGATTCGTCGGCGTTGACGACCAGGTAGTGCGGCTTACCCGCTGCCGGCGACCCTTCGGGATCCTGCGGGATGAAACCCCATTTCATGCCGGTGGGGAATCCGGCGCCGCCACGGCCGCGCAGTCCGGCGTCCTTCACCGTGGCGATGACCTCGTCGGGATGCATGCCCAGCGCACGGGACAGGCCGCGATAACCGTCGTGTGCCCGGTAGGTGTCGAGGGTCCACGACCGCGGCTGATCCCAGTAGCGGGTGAGTACGGGCGCCAGCGTCATCACCGTTCCCCCTGTTCGGTCTCCGAATCATGCTGCGGCGCAGCAGGTGTCGATGGCTGGGTCGCCACGCGCAGTCCGGCGAGTGTGGGTTCTCCGGGGGCGCCGTCGTTGGCGTCGGGCCGCCGGTCCGGGAATCCGGCGAGAATGCGGGCGGTGTCGCGGAAGCTGCACAGGGGCGCGCCGCTGCGCGTGCCGGTGACCTCGCGTCCGGACCGCAGCGCGTCGGCGAGCGCGCGGGCCGACTCCGGGGTCTGGTTGTCGAAGAATTCCCAGTTCACCATCACCACCGGGGCATAATCGCAGGCGGCGTTGCACTCGAGATGCTCGAGCGTGATCGATCCGTCCGCAGTCGTTTCGCCGGGGGCGATCTCCAGATGCCGGGCGAGTGCGGCCAGGATCTCGTCGCCGCCCATGACCGCGCACAGCGTATTGGTGCACACTCCGACGTGATAGTCGCCGGTCGGCGTGCGCCGATACATCGAGTAGAAGGTGGCGACCGCGGTCACCTCGGCGTCGGTGAGCCCGAGTTCTTCGGCGCAGAAGGCGATCCCGGTGCCGCTGACATAGCCCTCGACGCTCTGCACCAGATGCAGCAACGGCAGCAACGCCGAGCGCGACTGCGGATAGCGGTCGATGATCTCGCGGGCCTCCGCTCGCAGATTCTCCTGCACCTGCGGCGGGTAGGGGACAGGGCGCTGCGACAACTGCAGCAGGATCGGGTCGCGACCGGTCGCGGTCGCGGGAATCGGTTCGGCTGTCATCGGTCGACACCACCCATCACCGGGTCGATGCTGGCCACGGAGGCGATCACGTCGGCGACCATGCCGCCCTCGCACATCGCCGCCACGGCCTGCAGATTCGTGAACGAGGGATCGCGGAAATGCACACGGTAGGGCCGGGTTCCGCCGTCGGAGACCATATGGACACCCAGTTCGCCGCGCGGAGACTCCACCGAGGCGTACACCTGGCCGGGCGGCACCCGCATGCCCTCGGTGACGAGTTTGAAGTGGTGGATCAGCGCCTCCATCGAGGTGCCCATGATGGTGCCGATATGTTCGGCGGAATTGCCGAGTCCGTCGGGCCCGAGGGTCAGATCCGCCGGCCACGCGATCTTCTTGTCCGACACCATGACCGGCCCGGGGCGAAGCTTGTCGAGGCACTGCTCGACGATCTTCAGCGACTCCTTCATCTCCTTGATGCGGATCAGGTAGCGGCCGTAACAGTCGCATCCGGTATCGGTCATGACGTCGAACTCGTAGTCCTCGTAGCCGCAGTACGGCTGCGACTTGCGCAGATCGTGCGGCAGACCGGTGGAGCGCAGGACCGGTCCGGTCACTCCCAATGCCATACACGCGGCCAGGTCGAGATAGCCGATGCCGCGGGTGCGGGCCTTGAAGATCGGGTTCTCGTTGAGCAGCAACTCCATATCGCGCAGCCGTTTCGGCATGAGCGCCAGCAGATCTCGGATCTTGCCCACGGCGTCGGACGGCAGATCCTGCGCCAGGCCGCCGGGGCGGATGTAGGCGTGGTTCATCCGCAGTCCGGTGACGTTTTCGAAGATGTCGAGGATCAGTTCGCGTTCGCGGAAGCCGAACAGCATCGGTGTCAGCGCGCCGAGTTCCATACCGCCGGTGGCCAGTGCGACCAGATGGGAGGAGATGCGGTTGAGCTCCATCAGCATGACGCGAACGATGTTCACTCGTTCGGGAATATCGCCGGTGATACCGAGCAGCTTCTCCACGGCCAGGCAGTAGGCGGTCTCGTTGAACAGCGGAGACAGATAGTCCATCCGGGTCACGAACGTGACGCCCTGCACCCAGTTGCGGAATTCGAGATTCTTCTCGATGCCGGTGTGCAGGTAGCCGATTCCGCAGCGCGCCTCGGTGACCGTCTCGCCCTCGATCTCGAGGATCAGCCGCAGCACGCCATGGGTGGAGGGATGCTGCGGTCCCATATTGACGACGATCCGCTCCTCCGCGGCACCGTCGAGCGCTTCGCGCACATCGTCCCAGTCCTGTCCGACGACCGTGACCGCCGGGCGTTCGGCCACCGGATCCGTTGCGGCGCCGGTGATGTCGGTGTGATTCATCAGCTGTAGGTCCTCCGCTGGTCCGGGGGCGGAATACGCGCGCCCTTGTATTCGACCGGGATCCCGCCGAGCGGGTAGTCCTTGCGTTGCGGATGTCCACGCCAGTCGTCGGGCATCATGATCCGGGTCAGCGACGGGTGCCCGTCGAAGACGATGCCGAAGAAGTCGTAGGTTTCGCGCTCGTGCCAGTCGGTGGTCGGATACACCGAGAACAGCGAGGGCATATGCGGATCCGCATCCGGTACCGACACCTCGATCCGCACCCGGCGGTTGTGTGTGATCGACAGCAGGTGATAGGCGGCGTGCAGTTCGCGGCCCGTGTCGTCGGGGTAGTGCACGCCGTTCACGCCGAGGCACAGTTCGAAGCGCAACGCCGCGTCGTCGCGCAGCGCACGCGCCACCTCGACGACCCGTTCGCGCCGCACGTGCAGGGTCAGTTCTCCGGCGAAGACCACGATCTTCTCGATCGCGGTGCGAAACACCTCGTCTCCCACCGACTCCGCCAGCGCGGCGACCACCTCGTCGAAATAGGAGCCGTAGGGCGCGGGGGTGCTCCCGGGCAGCGTGACGGTCCGCACCAGCCGCCCGTATCCGGAGGTGTCGCCGGTGCCCCGGACGCCGAACATGCCGCGGCGCACGCCGATGACCTCGTCGTCGGGCCGGTCGGGGGAGGGACCACGCGATTCGGGTTCGATCGCCGGTTCACCGGCCGGGCCGGGTGCGCCTGTGCCGGAGGAGGATTCGATATCCGCGGGGCTGTCGGGCGGATCGCCGGCGCTGCGCGGTGCGTCCAGGCTCATCGCAGCAGCCCCTCCATCCGGATCGTGGGCGTGGAGGCGAGTGCGGCGGCCTCGGCCGCGCGCACAGCCTCGGCGCGGTCGACACCCAGCGGCATCTCCTGGATCTTCTCGTGCAGTTTCAAGATCGCGTGCAACAGCATCTCCGGGCGCGGCGGACAGCCGGGCAGGTAGATGTCCACTGGCACGACATGGTCGACGCCCTGCACGATGGCGTAGTTGTTGAACATCCCGCCGGAGGAGGCGCACACCCCCATCGCCAGCACCCATTTGGGTTCGGTCATCTGGTCGTAGACCTGCCGCAGCACGGGCGCCATCTTCTGGCTGACGCGGCCGGCGACGATCATCAGATCCGCCTGCCGGGGGGAGGCGCGGAAGACCTCCATCCCGAAGCGGGCGCTGTCGAAGCGACCGGCCCCCGTGGCCATCATCTCGATCGCGCAGCAGGCCAGCCCGAACGTCGCGGGCCACAGCGAGCCCTTACGCATGTATCCGGCGAACTGTTCGACCGTGCTCAGCAGGAAGCCGCTGGGCAATTTCTCCTCGAGCCCCATCTCGGATCAACTCTCACTTCCGTGTGCGAATCCTCGGTCCCGGCGGACGCCGGGACGACGGGTTGGGTATGCGGTGCCGACGGGCCGATCGGCCCGCCCGCGTTCAGTCCCAGCTCAGGCCGCCGCGCCTCCACTCGTAGGCGTAGGCAACCGAGACGTTGAAGATGAACAGCGCCATGGCCGCCAACCCGAAGACGCCGAGGGCATCGAAGTGCACCGCCCACGGATAGAGGAATACGATCTCGATGTCGAAGATGATGAACAGCATCGCGGTGAGGTAGTACTTCACCGGAAAACGTTGTCCCGCAGCATTTCCCGGCCCGCCGGCAATGGCGTGCGGGGTGGGTTCGATACCGCATTCGTAGGCTTCGAGTTTGGCGCGGTTGTAGCGTTTGGGCCCGATCACGGCCGCCAGCAACACCGATCCCAGCGCGAACGCGGCAGCGATCGCACCGAGTACGAGAGTCGGCACCTGGGTATTCACAACGACACAACCCCTCTCCCTCGCCGGCAACTGCCGAGGCGGGGCTGACGTCGTCGTCTGCCGGGCCAGTCTCACCCCGAAGCGCAGCTCGAGCGCGAGCGCGGAACGACAGGGCAGGCAGGGCGCCATTCATATCAACAGCCACGCTCGTGTGAGCTACAGCACAGCCTACAACCGCTCTTTCTGAATACTCGCGGTTCCGCCCCGGTGTTTGATCGAATTCGGAACTGTCACTTATGACCGAAACAACGCAATGGCCTCCCCGTGGCCGGGCGCGCCGCGCCTGCCCGAGCACGCGGAAACGGCCGGCCGACGAGATGGCGGCCGACCGGGAAAAGCACTGATCAGGCGGCGGGGCGAGCGTTCAGGGCAGTGGTGACCGCCGAGGTGAGCTGAAACGGATCCAGGGGATGGGCGGCCGCGGCCTCGGCCCGGGACCAGGCGGCGAGCCAGGCATCGTCGGCCCGGCCGGTCAGCACCACGATGGGTGGGCAGTCGGCGATCTCGTCCTTGAGCTGCTTGGCCAGCCCCATCCCACCGGTCGGCGTGGCCTCACCGTCGAGAATGGCCAGGTCGATCCCACCGGCGTCGAGCTGCTCGATCACCACCGGCGCGGTGGCGGTCTCGCGGTAGTCGAACGGCGGCAGGTCGGGATGCGGATGCTTACCCAGCGCCAGCATCACCTGGCGGCGGGTGTCGGCATCGCTGCTGTATACGAGAACCCGCAGCGCGGGACGGTTCGCATCGGCCACCTTTCGGATGCTACGTCCATCCGGCCGGGTGCGGTGGCAGCTTCGGCGGCAGCGGTCCCCGCGCCGGGCGTGGCGCCCGCCCGGCGACTTCACCGCGAGGTTGATCGTGCCGATCGGAATCGTTGCTGGTCACCGCGGAGAAAACGCGCGATCCTTATAAGCGGCGGCAGTTCGGCGGCAGAACTGTCCCGGCAGGGCGAAACGACGACAGGCTCGACAGGGCGGTGGACGATGCGAATTTCGGAGGTTTTGCGCAACAAAGGGGCCGATGTGGTGACGATCGCGCCGGAGGCGACGGTCGGCCGATTGCTGGCGGTGCTGGCCGAACACAACGTCGGCGCGGTGGTGGTGTGCGGTGCGGGCGGCGCACTGGACGGGATCGTGTCGGAGCGGGATGTGGTCCGCTGCCTGCACAGGCAGGGCGCACAGCTGCTGACCCGGCCGGTGTCCGACATCATGACCGCAATCGTGCACACCTGCTCCCCGGAGGATCGGGTGGAGAGTTTGCGCGCGACGATGACCGAACACCGGATCCGGCATCTGCCGGTCGTCGATCGCGGGCGAATGGTCGGCATCGTGAGTATCGGCGATGTGGTCAAGAGCGCGATCTCGGAATTGCAGGACGAGCGCGAACACCTCGAGCACTATCTGCAGGGCTGAGCCTGCGGGACGAGCCGTGACATGACCGTGCCCGGGTCCGGGGGGACCCGGGCACGAGCGGTGCCGAATTCAAGACGGCGGAACAGTGCCGAATCCACCATTGCCGCACGGTGATTGGATATTCACCGGTTCGTAACCGCGAAAGTGGTGGGTACGAGGCATTTTCGGAGCAGAATTCCCTCGGGCGGTTCGTTCGGAACCACGAGGTCGCCGATGCCGGAATCGGGTGTATCGGGTGGGGTTCGAGACGTGCGCTGTCCCTCGGAACTCACTGCCCGGCGTCCGCGCTGTGGAGCGTTCCGAACGGCCGCCGACCACGTCGCATTCCGAGTCGTGAATCCAGCCGATTCGATCGGCGACCGATCGCGTATTAGGGTGCGTGGCACGCGCGCCGGATCGCTGGTCGGCGGCGCCGGAAACGCCGCTCGATCCGAAGGAAAACAATGCGCCGCATCGCATTCGCCGCATCCCTGCTCGCCCTCGCCTGCACCCTCGGAGCCTGCGGCGGATCCTCCGACGACCACGCGGCGACCACGACCACGACATCGGCTGCGGCGCAATCGAGTTCGATCGCCCCGGCGGGCGGGCAGGACTGTGGCGCGCAGCCCTGGCCCCGCCCGCTACCCGACTTCCGCGGGAAACCACTGGGACAGACCGTGGTCGGTGCGGCGCTGTGCTTCGACATCACCGGTATCGCCACCGCGGACGGTCGCGACGTGATGCACGATCCGGGCGCCGCGACGACACCCTGGACGGTCACCGCTCAGCAGCCGGCGGCGGGGACGCCGGTCGCCGCGGACACTGCGGTCACGCTGACGGTCGACGTCCCGCACTGATCGCTACTTGCCGGCGGCGCGGCCCAGGTGCTCCGGGTAGCGCGCCCCCGCGAAGGCCTCGGCCGGGGCGGCGGCCTCGATCCGGGCAAGATCCTCGGCGCTGAGCTCGATCTCGGTGGCCGCCACATTCTGCTCGAGGTACGCGCGGCGCTTGGTGCCCGGGATCGGGACCACGTCGTCACCGCGCGACTGGACCCAGGCCAGCGCCAATTGCCCTGCGGTCACGCCCTTTTCCTCCGCCATCGCGCGCAACTCGGCGACGACGGCGAGATTGCGGTCGATGTTGTCGTCGGCGAAACGGGGCAGCGCGCGGCGCAGGTCGTCGGCGGGCAGATCGGCGGTCGAGGTGATCGAGCCGGTGAGGAAGCCGCGGCCCAGCGGGGAGAACGGCACGATACCGATGCCGAGTTCGCGGCAGGTGGGCAGGACTTCCTCTTCGATACCGCGCGTCCACAGCGACCATTCGCTCTGCAGCGCGGTCACCGGATGCACGGCATGCGCGCGCCGGATGGTCTCGGCCGAGGCCTCGGAGATGCCGAGGTAGCGGACCTTACCCGCGGTGACCAGCTCCGACAGCGCGCCCCAGGTCTCCTCGACCGGAACGTTCGGGTCGACGCGGTGCTGGTAGTAGAAGTCGATATGGTCGACGCCGAGCCGCTTCAGCGATTCGTCGCAGGACTGCGCGACGTAGGCCGCGTCGCCCCGGGCGCCCATACTGCCGTCCTCGCCCCACACGATGCCGAATTTGGTCGCGAGGATCACCTGGTCGCGCCGATCGGCGATGGCCCGGCCCACCAGCTCCTCGTTGTCGCCGGCGCCGTAGACGTTCGCGGTGTCGAGCAGGGTCACCCCGAGCTCGAGGGCGCGGTGGATGGTGGCGATCGACTCCGCGTCGTTGTCGCGCACACCGTAGGCCTGGCTCATTCCCATGCAGCCGAGTCCCTGTGCGCCGACGGTCAATTCGCCGAGTTTCCTGGTCGCGATCATGCGAGCGGTCCTCCTGAGGTGCCATCGGTTCGAATGGTGAGTCGCTACCGACTCACGGCGCCGACGCTACGACTTGGAGTGCGCTCCAAGTCAACCCGTCAGCGGGAACCGTCGTCGTCGAGCCGGGCGACCAGCACGGCCAGTGCGTCGCCCAGGGTGCGCCGCTGCTGCGCATCGATATCGTCGAGGGCGGCGGCGAAGCGCTGGATACGGGCGGACGTGAGGCCGTTGACCAGAGATTTCGCCTGTTCGGTGGCGGTCAGCAACTGAGCCCTGCCGTCGGCCGGGTCGGCGGTGCGTTCGAGATATCCGTACTTCTCCAGGCCCGATACGATGCGCGACATCGTGGGGGCGGTGACGTGTTCGGCGGCGGCCAGATCACCCAGGCGCATCGGGCCGCTGCGGACCAGGGTGCCCAGCGCGGCCGCCGAACCGGGACTCAATGAACCCAGGTCACCGGAGCGCCGCAGCAGGCGAGTGATCCGGCCGAGCGCGAAGTACAGATCCGCCGCCTCGGCAAGCTCCTCCGCGCTGCGTGCGCGCTCCTGCTGGATCATGGGGGTTGTCGCTCCTACGCGTGTGCTGGGACCGTCGGCAGCCGCACCGTCGGCGATATCCGATTCAGTAAGTATGCCCTCCCGTCCGATGAGGAAGCGTTCGGCCTGCTCATCGGCGCCGCGTGGAGATCGACAGCAGCGCCCTCGACCACGGTCGGGAACCTGGCCGGTGTGGCGGGGATGGGCATACCGCCGAAACACACCTAGGCCGTGCCGGTGCGCCGTGTGGGCGAATCGGGCTTCGACGCCGCGGAGATCGTCGGTACCGGTCCGGTGGGATGGTCGGTCACCGGACGGAAGGCTCGATCGCCCACCCGCGCCGGGTCGACCATATGCGCGACGAACAGGCGCGCGGCCGGCGTCGGTGTGCCGGTCGTCACCGCATGCCACGGCCGGTCCAGCGGCGTGCCCTCGACCGGGACGACGACCAGATTGCCCTGTGCCACATCGGCTTCCACCGCGTCGCTGTGGATCAGCGTGATGCCCAGCCCCTCTCGGGCGGCGGCGAGGACGGCGCCGTGGGTGCCGAGGGTGAGCGCGGGCGGGCGGATCTGCAGCCGGTCCAGCAGTGCCAGCGTGGTGTCGCGGGTGCCCGAACCGGGGCCGCGCAACAACCAGGTGGTGGTGCGTGGATCGTGGGACCGTCCCGGCGCTCCCACGACGACCAGGCGGCTGGGCCGGCGCGCCCGCACCACCAGCCCGGTGTCGCGCGGGGGGCGGCCCGCGATCACGAGATCGGTTTCGTGGTGCTGTAATTCGATGAACAGCAGATCGCGCGGATGGATCGAGAGCCCCAGCTCGATCTCGGGATAGCGGTCGCGGAACGACACCAGCAGGCGCAGCAGGACGTATTCCCCGGCGGTGGCCACCACTCCGATCCGCAACCGGCCCGTTTCGGCGCGGCGGACCGCGGCGTGCGCCTCTTTCATCAAACCCAGGATGCTGCGGCAGTATTCGGCATAGACCCGGCCCGCCTCGGTGAGTGCGATACCGCGTCCGGATTTCGCGATCAATTTCGCGCCGAGCTGCTTTTCGATATGCGCCACCGCCGCCGACGCGGCCGCTTCGGTGATGTGCAGTTGCGCAGCCGCGCGCCGAATGCTGTTGTGCCGGGCCACAACCAGAAACGTTTCCATTCGGACCGCACTCACCGTTCCCATCTACAGACGGTAGCAAACTCAACGATTCGGTTGAGCGAGACCGGAAACAATCGAATTGTCCCCGCCGGGCGGTGCCCGCATCCTGAATCTGCGCACTCGCCGCACCGTCCCGGGAGGTGTGGCGGACGAGAATCGCGCAGCGGCTCGCGACGCCGACCGGTTGCGGGTGTCCCGCAAGATACAGGAGGACCGATGACCGACGAATCCACTCGTGACCGCTGGGATCCGGGCGTGCACTCGTATGCGTCCATGGGTTATTACGACGCGGATTACCAACCCTGCGATACCGATGTGCTGGCGGTGTTCCGGGTGACGCCGCAACCGGGGGTGGACCCGATCGAGGCGGCCGCCGCGGTGGCGGGCGAATCCTCCACTGCCACATGGACTGTCGTGTGGACCGACCGGCTGACCGCGCACGACCGCTACCGTGCCAAGTGCTACCGGGTCGAGGAGGTGCCGGGGCGGCCTGGGGAGTATTTCGCTTATATCGCCTACGACCTGGACCTTTTCGAAGAGGGTTCGATCACCAATCTCACCTCCTCGGTGATCGGCAATGTCTTCGGTTTCAAACCGCTGCAGGCGTTGCGGCTCGAGGACATGCGTATTCCGGTGGCCTATGTCAAGACCTTTCAGGGCCCACCGCACGGAATCGTTATGGAACGGGAGTATCTGAACAAGTACGGCCGGCCGTTGCTGGGGGCGACCGTGAAGCCGAAACTCGGTCTCTCGGCGCGCAACTACGGGCGGGTGGTGTACGAGGCGTGTAAAGGCGGCCTGGATTTCACCAAGGACGACGAGAACATCAACTCGCAACCGTTCATGCGATGGCGCGATCGCTATCTGTTCGCCATGGAGGGCGTGAATCGCGCGACCGCCGAAACGGGAGAATTGAAGGGTCATTATCTCAATATCACGGCCGCCACGATGGAGGATATGTACGAGCGCGCGGAGTTCGCGAAATCGCTCGGCAGCGTGATCGTGATGATGGACCTCACCGTCGGCTACACGGCGATGCAGTCGATGTCGAAGTGGGCGCGGCGCAACGGCATGCTGTTGCATCTGCACCGGGCCGGGCATTCGACCTTCACCCGCCAGAAGACCCACGGCGTCAGCTTCCGGGTGCTGGCCAAGTGGTGCCGGCTCATCGGTGTCGACCACCTGCACGCGGGCACCGTCATCGGCAAGCTCGAAGGCGACCCGCACACCGTCAAGGGTTTCTACGATACGTTGCGCGACAACCATATTCCCGCCAATCCGCGCAACGGCATCTTCTTCGACCAGGACTGGGCGAGCCTGCCCGGAGTGATGCCGGTGGCATCCGGCGGAATCCACGCGGGCCAGATGCATCAACTGCTGGATCTCTTCGGTGACGACGCGATCCTGCAGTTCGGCGGCGGCACCATCGGACATCCGATGGGTATCGCCGCGGGCGCCGAGGCCAATCGAGTCGCGCTGGAGGCGATGGTCAAGGCGCGCAATGAAGGTCGCGATCTGCTGAAGGAGGGGCCCGACGCGCTACGTGCCGCGGCGCGGATCTGCCCGGCACTCGATGTGGCGCTCGCGACCTGGGGTGATGTCACCTTCGACTACACCTCCACCGACGCCCCCGACGCCGTACCGACGGTCACCGCCTGACCGGCCGCCCCGACGACATACAAGGAGACGCAATGCATCTGCGGCAAGGGACGTTCTCCCATCTGCCCGACCTGTCCGACACCGAAATCGGCGCTCAGATCCGCTACGCGCTGCTCAACAACTGGCCGGTCTCGATCGAATACACCGACGATCCACACCCACGCAACGTCTACTGGGAGATGTGGGGGCTGCCGCTGTTCGACCTCGACGAACCCGACGGCGTGCTCGCCGAGGTGAATGCCTGCCGTTCGACGTTCCCGCACCACTACATCCGCGTCAACGCCTACGACGCGAGCTACGGCCGGCAGACGACCGCGCTGAGTTTCCTGGTCCAGCGCCCGGCCGACGAACCGGGCTTCCTGGTGGTGCGCACCGAGACCGAGGATCGACGGCAGCACTACGGCCTGCGGTCCTACGCCACCGATGTGCCCGCGGGCGCGCGCTACCGGGACTGACGCGATGGTGGACGGGAGGCAGGCGATGTCCGGCGGCACACAGGGCAGCGGATCGGGATTCCGGATGTACCGGCCGGGAGCGGGCAGTTCCGCGGGTTCGGGTGCGAATCAGACCGAGGCGCACGCGGATCCCGATCCGTCGGAGATCGCGCTGCCGGACGACGCGACGGTCGATCTGTCG
The DNA here is from genome assembly GCF_001612965.1 of Nocardia kruczakiae NBRC 101016. Lineage (GTDB taxonomy): Bacteria > Actinomycetota > Actinomycetes > Mycobacteriales > Mycobacteriaceae > Nocardia > Nocardia kruczakiae. The sequence continues at coordinate 215,619 of NZ_BDBL01000005.1, read as the reverse complement.
ACGGATCTGGCCGGCAAGAACGTCGAGGACACCCTCGCCCGGCTCGATGCGGAGCTGATCGGACTGGCCACGGTCAAGAAACGGGTGCGCGAGATCGCGGCGCTGCTGCTGATCGACCGCGCCCGGCAGCGGTTCGGATTGCAGGCCGACCGTCCCACCATGCATATGAGTTTCACCGGCGGGCCCGGCACCGGGAAGACGACGGTCGCGCTGCGGATGGCGGAGATGTTGCACGCCCTCGGCTACATCCGGAAACCGAAGGTGCACACGGTGACTCGCGACGACCTGGTCGGCCAGTTCATCGGCCACACCGCGCCCAAGACCAAGGAGGCGCTGGCCAAGGCCGCGGGCGGAGTGTTGTTCATCGACGAGGCGTACTACCTGTTCCGGCCGGAGAACGAGCGGGACTACGGACAGGAGGTGATCGAGATCCTGCTGCAGGAGATGGAGACCGAACGTTCCAGTCTGGTGGTGATCTTCGCCGGATATCCGGACCGGATGGAGACGTTCTTCTCCGCCAATCCCGGGTTGTCCTCGCGAGTGGCCCACCACATCGAATTCCCCGACTACACGCGCGGGGAACTGCTGGCCATCGCAGAGGTCATGGTGGCACAGCAGAATTTCCGTTTCGGTGATTCGGCGGCGGCGGCCTTCGACGAATATCTGGCGGTGCGGATGGCGCGGCCGCGTTTCGCGAATGCGCGCAGTGTCCGCAATGCCGTGGACCGGTGCCGGCTGCGCCAGGCGAATCGTCTGGTGCAGGAGCATCGCCCGCTCGGCAAGGCCGATCTGATGACGCTGACGACCGAAGACATCTACGGCAGCAGCGTTTTCGGCGACCGCGTCGGCGCCGCGGAGGAGGCGCCGGCATGCCCGACGGAATGAAAACCCTCACCCGCTACACGATCGAACAGGAACATCGGCATCCCGGTTCCTCGGGAGAGTTCTCCGCACTGCTCAATGTGGTGTCCACCGCGGCGAAGATCATCGCCAATCAGGTGACCCGCGGCCGCATCGTGGGGGCGCTGGATGAATCGGACGGCGCGGATCCACCACTGAGCCTGCATCGGCGCATGGACGCCATCGCCAACGACATCATGGTGGAGCAATCCGAATCCAGCGGGCCGCTGTCGGCACTGCTGTCGGAGCAGATGAACGGATTTCGTCCGGTGGCGGGGGAGGTGCGGCGCGGCAAATACATGCTGGCCTTCGATCCGCTGGACGGCTCCTCGAATATCGATGTGAATCTGCCCGTCGGCACGATATTCAGTGTGTTGCGCGCACCGGAGGACGGGCGGGCGCCGCAGGCGGCGGATTTCCTGCAGCCGGGAGTGCGGCAGGTCTGCGCGGGATTCACCCTCTACGGCCCGGCGACGATGCTGGTCCTCACCACCGGCAGCGGAGTCGACGGGTTCACCCTCGATCGGGAGATCGGCGCGTTCGTGCTCACCCACCGCCGCATGCGCATTCCCGAGGACACCTCGGGATTCGCGATCAATGCCGCCAACGAGCGGTTCTGGCAGCGTCCGGTGCGGCGTTATGTGCACGAATGTCTCGACGGGGTCGACGGGCCGCGATCGCGCGATTTCAATATGCGCTGGGTGGCATCACTGGTCGCCGACGCCTTTCACATCCTCACCCGCGGCGGGGTCTATCTGTATCCGTACGACACCCGTGATCCCGGCCGGCCGGGCCGGGTGTCGCTGCTGTACGGCGCCAATCCCATCGCCTTCGTGATCGAACAGGCCGGCGGTGCCGCGACCACCGGCCACGAACGGGTGCTCGAGGTGGTTCCCGAGCATCCGCATCAGCAGATCCCGCTGGTTTTCGGATCGCGCAACGAGGTGCGCCGGATCGAGCGCTATCACCGTGAACCCGATGCCGGGCCGCCGTTCGACGCGTCGTTGTTCGGTACCCGCACCCTGTTCCGACCGGCGCGCCATTGAACGCCGGCTGATCGAATCGAGATGTCATGTCGCGCAAACATCCCGTGGTCGCCATCACCGGTTCCTCCGGCGCCGGAACGACCAGCGTCACCCGGACCTTCCAGGAAATCTTCCGGCGGGAGGGCATCAGTGCCGCGATCGTGGAGGGAGATTCGTTCCACCGCTACGATCGCGCCGGCATGCAGGTGGCAATGGCCGAAGCCGAAGCCGATCTGAATCTGCATTTCTCCCATTTCGGCCCGGAGGCCAATCTGCTCACCGAACTGGAGAGCCTGTTCCGCGATTACGGGCAATCCGGGGTCGGGCTGGTGCGCAAATATCTGCACGACGAGTCCGAGGCCAAACCCTACGGACTGGAACCGGGCACCTTCACGCCGTGGGAAGAACTCGCCCCCGGCAGCGACCTGCTGTTCTACGAGGGGCTGCACGGCGCCGCGGTCACCGGCACGGTCGATGTGGCGCGCTATGCGGATCTGCTGGTGGGCGTGGTGCCGATCGTGAATCTGGAATGGATTCAGAAGGTCATCCGCGACAAGACCGAGCGCGGCTATTCCAGCGAAGCGGTGATCGACACGATTCTGCGTCGCATGCCCGACTATGTGAAGTACATCTGCCCGCAGTTCTCGCGCACCTACGTCAATTTCCAGCGGGTGCCGACGGTGGATACCTCGAACCCGTTCACCGCCCGCAGCATTCCCACCGCCGACGAAAGTTTCGTCGTGATCCGCTTCGCCGATCCGAAGGTGATCGATTTCCCGTATCTGCTGTCGATGCTGCACGATTCGTTCATGTCGCGGCCGAACTGCATCGTGGTGCCGGGCGGCAAGATGGATCTGGCGATGCAGCTGATCTTCACACCGCTCATTCTGCGGTTGATGGACAAACGACCCGGCCCGCGCGCATAACCCGTCGTGAGAACGGGTGTTTCGACGCTCGCGCACGACGACCTCGCGGAGTTGAATCGACGCTATGTGGTCGATGAATATGAGCGCCACGTGGGCCGCGGCGCGCCGGGATGCATCGGATGCCGGATCCGGGCCGCTCCGGCAGCTGGTCGAGGAATTCGCCGAGATCGAAATCGTGGACCGATCGATGACGCTGGCGGCCAAGATCTTCACGTGTGTGCTGCCCGTGATCATCGCCGGGTCCGTGTTCTCCCAGCTCGATCTGGCGACCCGCGCCATCGACGATCAGCTGGGACTGGACCGGACGACGTTCCGGTCCGCCTTCGGAGTCGTCGCGTCGACCGATCCGACATTCGCGGCGTTCGGGGTGGTCGGGCTGCTGATGGTCGTGATCAGTGGCGCGTCGTTCGCCAAGACTCTCGCGCGCATCTACGGCAAGCTCTGGGACGTGCCGGCGATCGGCCTGCGCGACGCATGGCGCTGGCCGGTGGTTCTGCTCGTCGTCGCATTCTCGGCCGCGACGATCGGGGCCGTGCGCCAACTCGCCGGGCTCCGCTATTTCGGACCGCCGCTCACCCTGGCCGGCGAGTTGCTGGTGTGGATGATCGTATGGACCCTCTGCGCGTACCTGCTCACCCTGGGGAAGCTGCGCGGGCGGGCACTATGGGCGACCGGGGCGCTGACGGCCATCGGATTGACCTCGGTCCGGGCCGGAGGACGCCTGGTGCTGCCGAAGGTCACCGCCTCCGCCCAGGCGAAGTTCGGGCTGCTCGGCCCGGTGTTCACCGCGATCAGTTGGCTTTTCGTGCTGTCGATCGTGGTGGTCGGGGCGGCGACGATCGCCAAGGTGCTGGCCCCCGGCCCGGCGCCCACCGAGGCGGAGGATGCCGAGCCGTGCGCTGAACCGTGACGGGTAACCCCCGCCCGCCACTGCGCTATTTCATGGTGACCGAGATCGTGGCCTGGTCGATCTGCACGTTGGACTCGATCGGATTGCCCTCCGCGTGGACGGTGATGCGCGCCTTGTCGATCCCCTCGTCCTGCAGGGCCGTGGCGACGTTGTTGCCCCGTGCCTCGGCGAGCGAGTCGGCCGCCCCGGAATTCGAGTCGACGGCGTAGGTTTCGATCTTGACCGCGGTGTCGTTGCCCTTGAGCGGGAGCGCCACCGCCTTGATCGTGGCGACATCGGCCGGGCTCAGATCGGAGCTGTTCTTGTCGAAGGTGATCGGCGCCGCCGACAGCACACTGTTGATCGCGTTCTGCACCGCCTGCTGCGCGGAGTTGAGGGCCGAACCCACCACCGACGACGCCGTGCTGGCGAGACTGCTTCGCATATCGGTGTGCTCGCCACCGTTCGCCGTGGTCGTGGTAACCGCGACCGGGCCACTGTTGTCGTCCGAGGAACATGCGGCGATCGGAATCAGCGCTGCCGCACCGGTCGCCAGCACCGCTACCGCCTTGACGAGTTTCATGCTGCTTCTCCTGATCTCCGTGCGGATGTGTCCGGTGGTCACGACGCGAGAATGCGCGCCTTCTCGGATTCGAACTCCTGCTCGGTGAGCACCCCCTGAGCCTTCAACTCGCCCAGCTGTTTCAGTGCCGCGATGCGGTCGGTTCCCCCGCCGGCCGGTGCGGACGGCGGCGGTTGTTGCTGGTACCGGGATTCCTCCTGCGCGACCCAGCGCTGGCCCTGGCGTCGCGAGACGCGATTGGATACGGCTGTGGCCGTTCCGGCGACGACCGCGGTGCGGGCAACACCTCGTAGTAACCCGGGCATGCGGCTTCTCCTTAGGTATCGGCCTCGAGCCTGTCGAGGGTCGAGAGGATGGCTTGAACGGGAATGCGACCGGAGGCGACGAGTTCGGCGCCGTTGCGCCGCAACGCGACCGCGAGCGGTGCCGCCCACGTGTTCTCGTAGAGGAGGACTGCGGCGGAATGGCCGGGCTCCAAGGCGCCCCCGGCCTCGCGCAGATCCCCCTCGTCGAGCAGCCCGGTCGCCGCCTCGGCGAACAGTGTCACATCCAGGTCGCCGGTCAACCCGACATCGGCGATGTCGATCCCGGTCAGTGATCCGTCCGCATCCTTGTGCACGAAGGCCAGATCCAGGACGCGGATGATGCCGCGGTCCACCAGATCGCGGAGCATCGGCAAGGCCGAACCGTCCGGTTGGCGGTCGGCCGGAAACTCGATGACGAGATAGTCGATCGGCCCCATCTCGTCGATATCGGCAGCACTGTTCACCGGACAACCTCTTCTCTCCGACAGACGAGACGACCCGACACCTTATGATTCGGTGCCGCCGGTCCCGCAGATATCACGACTGCGGTAGCGGAGTGAATCGGCCGCCGATCCGATCGGGCGAACCGGCCTCGGAGTCGGCGCCGCCGCACGTTGGTTGCCGAAATTTCGCCAGAGCGCTCCGGCGGCTGTCGGCGCAGCGCACAATGAGAAACAACCGCGCTCATGTCCACCGGCCTCCGGGATCCGGCCGAAATCACTGCCAGATGGGTTCCACCACCTCCGGGAGTGCTGATGAATTCCTATCCCCCCATCGCCGAGCATGGCATTGTCGGCGACCTGCAAACTGCGGCGTTGGTCTCTTCGGCCGGAACCGTGGATTGGTGGTGTACACCGCGGTTCGATTCCCCGAGCGTTTTCGGGTCGCTGCTGGACCACGAACGGGGCGGGCACTGCCGTGTCGCGGCCGATTTGCCGGAGGGTTCGGTGACCATCCGCCAGTTGTATCTGCCGGATACCGCGGTGCTGGTCACTCGATTCATGGCACCGGACGGAGTCGGGGAGGTCGCCGACTTCATGCCGCCGCTCGAGGACGACGCGCCCACCGACCGGCATCGGCTGGTTCGCATCGTGCGTGTGGTGCGCGGCAGTCTGCCGTTCGCGCTCGCCTGCCGGCCGCGTTTCGACTACGGCCGCGCCGAGCACACGACGGTAGCGCACGACAAGGAATGGATCATGTTCGAGGGTCCGGAAACCACCCTGCACCTGCAGGCGTCCGACCCGGTCGTATTGAGCGTCGACGACGGCGACGCGATCGGTCACTTCACTCTGGACGAGGGGGAGACGGCCGTCATCGTGCTGACCACGACCGCGGCGGGCGGGGAATTCCCGGCGCCGCCGCAGCGCGGCGAGGTCGCGGCCGAATTCGCGGACTGCCGGGAATGGTGGCAGGGGTGGCTGCGGAACTCGACCTATCGCGGCCGCTGGCGCGATATGGTCAATCGCTCCGCGATCACGTTGAAACTGCTCACCTACCTACCGACGGGCGCCCCTATCGCGGCGGCCACCATGGGCCTTCCCGAACAAGTCGGCGGGGAACGCAATTGGGATTATCGCTACACGTGGCTGCGCGACGGGTCCCTGTCGGTCCGGGCGCTGCTGGATCTGGGGTTCACCACCGAGGCCTACGCGTTTCGCCGCTGGCTGCGCGAACGGCTGGCCGGCAGGACTTCCTCGGGTGAGCCGCTGCAGATCATGTACCGCATCGACGGTGACCCGCGGCTGGACGAGGAGATCCTCGACCATTGGGAGGGCTATCGCGGGTCGGCGCCGGTGCGGGTCGGCAACGCGGCGGCAGACCAGTTGCAGCTCGACATCTACGGCGAGGTCGCCGATGCGCTGGCACAGACCTCCGACATCGGTGGTATCTCGGGATGGCGGGTGTTCGCCGAGTTGCTGGACTGGTTGGTAGACAACTGGGATCGGCCCGACGAGGGTGTGTGGGAAACCCGGGGTGGCCAACAGGACTTCACCTACAGCAGGTTGATGACGTGGGTCGCTTTCGATCGTGGCATTCGTCTCGCGACCGACCATGCCCGGCCGGCGGACCTGCAGCGGTGGACCGATGCGCGCGACGCGGTGTTCGCCCAGATCCTGGAGCGCGGCTGGAACGAGGACCGCCGCGCGTTCGTCCAGCACTTCCGCACCGACGTGTTGGACGCCGCGCTGCTGCTGATGCCGCGCATGGGCTTTCTGTCCCCGCGCGACCCGGACTGGCTGAGCACACTCGACGCGATGGACGAGGAACTGGTCAGTGACAGCCTGGTCTATCGATACGATCCCGCCGCGTCGCCGGACGGCTTGCGTGGTTCCGAGGGCACCTTCAATCTGTGCAGCTTCCTCTACGTCGAGGCGTTGGCACGGGCGGGGCGAGTTCACCACGCCCGCTACGCATTCGACAAGATGCTGACCTACGCCAACCACGTGGGACTTTTCGCCGAGGAGATCGGGCCTTCGGGCGAGCAGCTGGGCAACTTCCCGCAGGCTTTCACCCATTTGGCGCTGGTGGCGGCGGCGATCGCACTCGACGACGCGCTCGACCACCTCGAGTCCGGGGCCGGAAAGCCCTCGCGATGAGCGAGCACGGCACGGCGGCCCGCCCGCGCGGCGTGCTGGTCCCGCTCGCACTGGCGCAGTTCATCTGCAGTTTCGCCGGCACGAATATGGCGGTGATGATCACCGACATCAGCACCGATCTCGATGCCGACGTGGCGGGAGTGCAACTGGTCATCACCCTGTTCCTGCTGATCATGGCGGCGTTGATGATTTTGGGCGGCAAACTCACCGACCGCTACGGCCGCAAATCCTGCTTCGTCGTGGGACTTTCGATCTATTGCGTCGGCGCGATACTCAGCGCGCTCGCACCGGGGCTGGGCGTGCTGGCTCTGGGTAACTCCGTGCTGGAAGGGGTGGGCACCGCACTGCTGATCCCGCCGGTCTACATCCTCACCACGCTGCTGTTCACCGATACCACCTCCCGCGCACGGGCTTTCGGGGTGGTGATGGCGATGGGCGGGATCGGCGCGGCGGCCGGACCGCTACTGGGCGGACTGATCGCCTCCGGGCTGGGCTGGCGGGCGGCGTTCGCCTTTCAGGCGCTGGTCGTGGCGGCGATCCTGATATCCACGCGCCGGGTCCGCGATCCGCTTCCGCCCGATCCGAACCGGACCCTGGATCTGACCGGCAGCGTGCTGTCGGCAGCCGGTCTCGTGCTGCTCGTGTTGGGAATTCTGGCCACCGACAACGATTTACGGTGGTGTGCGGTGTTGATCGTGCTCGCGGTGGTGGTGCTCGCCGGGTTCTTCCTACACGTGCGCGCCACCGAACGACGCGGTGGCGAACCTTTGGTATCACTGAGTCTGTTCCGCAGCCGCATTTCGAATTTCGGCTTGGTCACCCAACTGTTGCAGTGGCTGATTCTGATGGGGACCTCGTTCGTGGTCTCGGCGTATCTGCAGGTGGTGCGCGGCTACGATCCGATCGGCACCGGCGTCATCTTCACGGCCGCCACCGTCGGCCTGCTGGTGTCGTCGCTGACGGCCGCACGGCTGGCCCGGCTGTTCACCCAGCGAACCCTCATCATGAACGGCTTCGTCGTCGTGATCGTCGGGATCGTGGTACTCATCGCGCTGGCCGGGCGCACGCTGAATCCATGGGCGTTCGCGCCCGGACTGCTGCTGATCGGGCTGGGGCTCGGCTCCATGCTGACTCCGTCGGTGAACGTCGTGCAGTCGGCGTTCAGCGAGGAGCACCAAGGCGAGATCTCCGGGCTGTCGCGGTGTGTGTCCAATCTGGGATCGTCGCTGGGCACCGCGATCGCCGGCACCATTCTCGTCGCCGGACTCAGCAGCCATGCCTACGCCGTCGCGATGCTCGCACTCGGTGTGGCTGGTGTGCTCGGGCTGTTCGCGGCCGCCGGGCTGCCGCATCGAACGCCGATCGCGCAGCCTTGACCGCGCCCGCTACTCCGAGGAGGTGTGGCGCTGCACCCAGCTGAGGTCGGCGCGCCAGGTGTAGGCGGCCACGATGGCGGAGGCGATGACCGCGGTGTAGAGCATGTCGCCGCCCTCGACGACCAAGGAGACCAGACCGCCGATCAGAGCGCCGGCGGCGAACGAGAGCCATTGCACCGCGTAGCCGAGCCATTCTCGATGGGTGCCGCCGGCCATATGCCGTTCCACGCCCTGGGCGAATTTCACCAGGGTTCCGGTGACGTAGGTGACCGGGATGGATACCTCGCCCTTCTTGACGAAGGAGGTGTTGAGCGAACCCATCGCGAACGAGACGAGCAGGATCGGCACCAAGCCGAGATCGGTATCGTGCCGGTACAGAATCGTGTCGAGGACGGCGGCCACGGTGAGAGCGGCGGTGGCGAGCATGGTCGCGCCGTGCGGGTGATTGCGCCACCAGTGCCGGCGACAGAGCGAGGCCACCAGCACGCCGGCGAGAAAGAACACGATCAGGGCGAAGGCGCCGGCCGCGAGGGTGTAGTCGCCGAGGAATCCGCCGATGACGGCGCGCTCGGTATTGCCGGTCATGAAGGTGACGAAGTAGCCCTCGGAGTGGGTGTAGGCGGCGGCGCCCACGAATCCGGCGAGGATGAGCAGGGCCGAGGCCAGCCGGGTCTCCAGCGTCCAGAACGGCTCGAGGGAGTCTTCGGATTTCGGAGTCACCGCAACAGACTAGCAATACATGCATGATTATGCATGTATTGGCCTAGAGGTGTGCGAGCGGTCACCGCGGGAGATGGGGGTTGTCGGTGACGAGCCGTAAGGTGAGCGCGCGGATCGGCGGGTGTCCGGATACGGGAGGTGCGGTGGAGGTCACATGGGACCAGGTGTTCGCGTGGCGCCTGCGCAGGGGCTTCGTCGAAGCGCGGGACGGCGGCAGCGCGGTGGCGGTGGCGCGGCGACTGGCCGGGGTGCAGGCACAGGTGACATCCGCGGCGGAGACCGCGGTGGCGGTGCGGCGCGGGGGAGCGCCGGGTGAGCTGGTCCGCGCGCTCGACGCCGGCGAACTGATGAAGACGTGGGCGATGCGCGGCACGTTGCATGCGATGACGCCCGATACCGCCGCCGCCGCACTGGCCCTGATCGCGTCGGCCCGGACGTGGGAGAAGCCGGCATGGCAACGCAATTTCGGCGCTGATCCCGGCGAAGTGAAGGCGCTGACCGACGCGGTGGCCGAACTGCTCGACGGTGGCGCCGTGCTGAGTCGGGCGGAACTGGTGGACGAACTACTGCGCGACCGCCGCTTCGTGGCCATGGGCGAGCAATTGCGCTCCGGGTGGGGTGCGCTGTTGAAACCGCTGGCCTGGCAGGGAGTGCTGTGCCACGGACCCGCCCGCGGATCCTCGGTGACCTTCACCGCTCCCGCGCGTGCGGTCACCGGATGGACCGGCCTGCCGCCGACCGATGTGGCGGCCGCACACCTGATCCGCGCCTACCTCGGCGTCTACGGTCCGGGCACACCGGAGGCGTTCAATGCCTGGCTCCTGCGCGGCGTATTGCGCAAAACCACTGTCCGCCAATGGTTCTCCGAGCTGGGTGCCGAACTCACCGAAGTCGACGTCGAGGGCCGCCGGACCTGGATCCGCACCGAGGACGCCGACGAACTGGCCGCCACCGATCCCACCGGCACCGTCCGCCTGCTCGGCCCCTTCGATCAATACGTTCTCGGCCCCGGCACCACCGATCCGGTCCTGCTGCCCCCGGCTCATCGCACGAAGGTCAGCCGGACCGCCGGCTGGATCTCGCCCTTGGTCCTCGTCGGCGGCCGGATCGCCGGGACGTGGGAAGCCATCGACGACACCCTCACGGTCAGCATGTTCGACGACCAGCGCGTCGATCCGGAGCTGCTCGGAGCCGAAGCCGTCCACCTCGCCCGTGCCACCGGCCGAGACCATCTGAACCTCGGCTGAGACCACCGACAGTTGCCCACCGACAGGGTCCGATCGGATTCCCTTGCATCACAGCCGGTTCAGATTGCGACGTCTCCCGCCGATCGAACGGCTTCGCCCAGCGCCGCCAGGGTTGCGGCGCGGCCCAGGTCCAGGGCGCGCAACAGCACCGTGGAATCCCGGGCGACCCGGCCGATCGTGGGCGCACCCAGCGGTGGACGGATCTGCAGAATCGACGGATCGCTCGCCATGCGGTGTTCGTCGGCGGCGAACTGCGCCGCACGGGTGAACCAGCTCTCGGCCACCGCCGGGCCGGAGGCGCCGAGCACCCGCGACACCACGCGCCGTTCGAAATCTGAAGGGATGCTGGGCCTTTCATCGACGCGCCGGGTGCGCAACACCACGATGTGGGTGGCGCCCTGGCCGCGGGCGGTGGTGACCGGTACCGATTCCGACAGTCCGGCATCGACGTAGCGCCCGCCGCCCACCGCCACCGGACGCCCGGCCAGCACCGGCATGCACGTGCTGGCACGCAGCGCACGCTGCAAGGATGGAATATCGCTGATGTGCGGGCTCAGATCGACAGCGCTGCCGTCGGCGATATCGGTGCCGATCGGGTGGAAGGTGACCGAGTTGCCGAGGATCGCGGCGAAATCCATCGGCACGATCCGCTCGTAGACGGTGTGCACCAGATATCGGGTGTCCACGACCAGCCCGCCGCGCAGCGCCCGGGCCGGTGAGATCACCCGCCGCACCACATCCGAATGCCAGGCCCGCCGCGCCCGCGCCGCGCGCCCGCACAGCAGCCACGCGCCGTTCAGCGCGCCGGCCGAGGCGCCGTAGACGGCGTCGAAACAGCGCAGCACGCCGAGTTCTTCCAGGCCGGTGACCATGCCGTGCGAATAGACCCCGCGCGCCGAGCCGCCCTCGATGACCAGCGCCAACCGGAAACCGTCGCCATGCTCACCGGCAATGCTGCCGCCGTGGAAGCGTTGCGCGATCAGCTCCACCGGGCTCATCGGCCTCGTACTGTCCGGCATCGCACCACACCTTCCGATCACTGCGTTCAGCTCTGTCTATCACGCCTCGCCGGACGCCTCGCCCGAGGCTCGGGCGGTCGTGGAGCGCCCGGGTAGGCTGCGCGGATGCGGATCGAATCGTCGCGGCGCCTCATCGACACCGTGGCCTGGGTGCTGATCGAGGACGGACGGATCCTGTGTGCCCGACCGGACGGCAAGGACGAGTTCTATATTCCCGGCGGCAAGCGCGAGGGCGAGGAGACCGATCGGCAGACGCTGATTCGGGAGATCTCCGAAGAGCTCACCGTGGTGCTGATTCCGGAATCGATCGCCCACGTCGGCACGTATGAGGCCGAATTGCCCGGCGCCACCGAGGTTTCGGTGCGCATGAGCTGCTACACCGCCGACTACGCCGGAACGATCGAACCCAGTAGCGAAATCGCCGAGATCGCCTGGTTCAGCTATGCCGACCGGGCCGCGGTGCCGCCTGTCGACCAGGTGCTCTTCGATGATCTGGTGGCGCGCGGACTGCTACCGGCGCACTGACTTCCGTGCTGGGGCTGATCAGTCGGGGAGCAGCGGCACCGACAGACCTTCACCGCGCCCGAGCAATGCGGCCCTGGTGACGGTTCCGGCGCCGAAGCGATCGCGCACCGCATCCAGCGCCGCGTCCAGCGTGGTGTCCGGGCCGGCATCCAACGGCAGCATCAGCTGCCTCGGGTCCGTATTCTGCAAGTTCGTCAGGGCGAGGCCGATGAGGGTGATGCCGCGCTCTTCGATCAGGGGGCGGGCGGCCGCGAGCAGGGTGCGGGCGGCCTGCAGGATCGTCGCACCGTCGTCGGTGGCGGTCGGCAGAGTGTGCGACCGGGTCGCGCGCCCGAAATCGGCGAAGCGCAAGCGCAGCACCACCGTTCGGCAGATCCGCCGCGCGGCCCGTAAGCGGTGCCCGAGCCGATCCGCCAGGCCGTGCAGGTAGGCCTCGATCTCGGCATCGGTGCGGGGCCGGTTGCCCAACGCGCGTTGCGCACCGATCGAGCGCCGTCGCCGGCCGGTGTCGACCCGGCGCGGATCGCGCGCCCAGGCCAGGGCGTGCAGGTGCCGTCCGGCGGCGCGACCGAGCAGACCGCACAACTCCATCGGATCGGTGTCGGCCAATTGCCCGATCCGGGTGATGCCGTGTTCGTGCAATGTCCGCGCCGTCACCTCGCCCACGCCCCAGAGCCGTTCGACCGGCAGCGGATGCAGGAAGTCGAGTTCGGCGTCGGGCTGCACCAGCAGCAGGCCGTCGGGTTTGCAGACCGCACTGGCCACCTTGGCGAGAAATTTGCTCCGCGCCACGCCGACCGAGATGGGCAGTCCGACCTCGGCGCGCACCCGCGCCCGCAATCCGGCCGCGATGTCGAGCGGCGCGCCCGAAATGCGGTGCAGCCCACCGACATCGAGAAAGGCCTCGTCGATGGAGATTCCCTCCACCTCCGGAGTGGTGTCGCGGAAGATCGCGAACACGTCCCGGCTCGCCTGCGCATAAGCCGACATTCGCGGCGGCACCACGACCGCGTGCGGGCACAACCGCAACGCTTGCCGCGCGTTCATCGGCGTCCGCACCCCGTACGCCTTGGCCTCGTAACTCGCCGCCAGCACCACCCCACCCCCGACGATCACCGGTTTCCCCCGCAACTCCGGCGCGTCCCGCTGCTCGACCGACGCATAGAACGAATCCAGATCCGCATGCAGAATCGCGGCCCGCCCCGACCTTCCCCCCGCCGCCGACTCATCCGATGCGAACATATGTTCGATAATAGACCAGCCCGGCCGGAGCGCAGCGCACGCCCGAACAGCGGCGGCTGCGGATGGAAACGAGCAGCGGAAGCCGGCTCTGGCCGACGATCGTGGTGCTCGCAAGCAGCCGGCGATTGTGTTGCGGGCGTCAGCGGCGCAGTCCGTGAGCGAGTGCGGTGACGCGTTCCATCAGGCCGCGGGGCAGTGTGCGGCGTAGCGCGAAGACGGCGGGTGCGTGGCTGCCGACGGCGTACAGCGGGCGGGGGCGGCGCGCGGAGGCAGCGGTGAGGATGGTGCGTGCGACCCGGTGCGGTGCGATGCCGTTGGCTTGTTTGCGGTCGAGTTCCGCCATGAGCCGGTCGAATTCCGCGGTGTGGGGTGAGCCGGCGGTGAGGTATTTCGTGCGTCGTTCACGTAGTCCGGAATCGACCTGGCCGGGCTCGACGGTGGTGAGCCAGACGCCGTAGGGCGATTCTTCGAAGCGCGCCGCGGTAGCGAATCCGCGCAGTGCGGCTTTGGTGGCGACATAGGAGGAGCGGTAGGGCAACGGGAAACTGGCCAGCATCGATCCGACCATCACCACTCGGCCGGTGCCGCGTGCGCGCATACCGGGCAATACCGCTCGGGTGAGTGCGATGGGGCCCAGCACGTTGAGCTGGAACAGCCGGGCCACGGCGTTTTCGGGGAGTTCGGCCAGCGGCCCGGCTTGGCTTTCTCCGGCGTTGTTGACCAGCACGTCGACGGTGTCCAGCGTGTCGGCGAATCGCTGGATGGAGTCGTGGTCGGTCAGATCCAGTGGCCGGTAGTCGACGCCGGCTACGCGGTGCGTGGCGGGGATCGTGTCCGGGTCGCGGCTGGTCCCGATTACCCGGAAACCGTTGTCCGACAGTGCTGCTGCGGTCGCTCGGCCGATCCCGGACGAGGCGCCGGTGACGACCGCGGTGCGTGTGGTCGGCATTTGTCTCCTTATGTCTTGATGTTCGGCCGGTGATGCGGCAGGGCGGCGCACAGGGTCGGCAGGTCTCGTCCGCTGCGTTGCACGGTTCCGTCGGGGCGGACGAGCACAGCGCGGGTCCGGCCGAGCCAGCGGTGCAGGTCGCTGCAGGGGCGGGCATCGAGCAGCACGGCGCCCTGCTGCTCGACGGTCCGGACATCGTGTGGTTGCGGTGGGGTGGCGGTGATGATCGCGTACTGTCCGGCGGTGGCGTCGTCGAGGCGCCGGCCGTCGTCGAGGACCGGGTTCGGGACCAAACGCCCCGCCGGGTCGCGCGGCGATCGTCGCGGCGCGATGAGTGCCGAGCGGCGCAGGCGAGGCGTCTCACCACTGGTGACCAGGTGTGTGAAACCGGGTGCGCGGTGCAGGTGCGGTGCCAGCAGGCGGCGCAGCCGAGCGCCCAGGCGACCGCCCTCGGTCATGGTTGCGCCGGTCAGTTTGGCGAGCCGGATCATGGTGTGCGCGTGGGGTTTACGCTCTTTCTCGTAGGTGTCGAGCGCGCTTTCGGGTAGTTCGCCGTGCAGCACGCCTGCCAGTTTCCAGGTGAGGTTGGCCGCGTCGCGCAGTCCCGCGCCGAGGCCTTGGCCGATGAACGGCGGGGTGAGGTGCGCGGCGTCGCCGAGAATGAACACAGGGCCGCGGCGCCATCGTTCGGCCAGCCGGGCACGAAAGGTGTATTCGGCGACCCGCAGCAGTGTCAGCTCCTCGGGCGCGAGGTTTCCGGTCCAGGGCCGCAGCAGCGGGCCCAGGCGGTGCGTATCGGTGAAGTCGGCGGAGGACTCGCCGGGCAGCAGCCGGAATTCCCAGCGGTAGCGAGTCGCGCCGATGCGCATGTAGGTGGCCGCCCGCACCGGATCGCACACCTGATGCACACCGTCCCACTGCCCGAGATCCGCGGTGGTGGCGATATCGAGCACCAGCCAGCGTTGTGAGTATCCGAGATCGCGCATCGAGGAGCCGATCGCGGCCCGGACGGTGCTGTTGGCGCCGTCGCACCCCAGCACGTACCGGGCACGTAACGAGCCTGCCGATCCGGTCAACCGATCGGCGAAATCGACGCGCACACAGTCGTTCTCGACGACGACCGCGGAAACGTCGGCGTTCTCGCGCAGGGTGATCGCGGGATATCGGTCGAGATTGTCACGCAGTATCGTTTCGAGTCGGGGTTGGTCGAACAGGTTGGCTTCGGGGTAACCGTTGCGTCCGCCGGTGGGGTCGCGATCGAACTGAGCGAGTAGACGCATGTCTCGGTCGAGCAGGCGCAATCCGAGTGCGGGTCGGCTGTGTGCGGCGAATTCTGTGTCGACGCCGAGCCGGGCCAGCACTCGGCGGACCTCGCCGTCGAGGTGGACCGCGCGCGGCCGTGGATATACCCCATCCCACCGCTCCAGCACCACGGACTCGACGCCGTACTGTGCCAGCAGTGTGGCCGCCGTGAGCCCGGCCGGCCCCGCGCCCACGATCACGACGGGAATGATGTGTGCGGTCACCGCGTGTGCCTGACGACGGTGCGCTGGCGCCCCAGATCGATGCGGCCGTCTTCGGTACCGATCGCCGCTTCCACGACAGCACCATCATGCAGATACTTCGGGTTCCGGGACTGGGCGCGGGAGAACACGCGCCATTTCGTGTGCTCGGGTAGCAGTGACCACAACAGTTGGACCGGTTTCGATGGAGCGCTGAGCGCGGTGCCCACTGGTGTGCCGGTGAGCAGCAGATCTCCGGCGTCCATGCGCTGGAATCGGGTCAGTGCGCGCAGGGCCTGCTGCGGCGGGTAGATCATGTCGGATACGGTCATGTCCTGGCGCAACGCGCCGTCGACCCACAATCGCAGCCGCAATTCGGTGAAACGGTCCAGCTCCTCTGGGTCGAGCAGTACCAGCGCGGGGCCTGCCGGTGTGAAGGTCGGATACGACTTTCCTTCGTAGAACTGTGTTTTCGGCAGTTGGACGTCGCGGGCGGAGATGTCGTTGGTGACGACCAGCCCGGCGATGTAGTCGGCGAGGGTCTCGGCGGTGATCTCCGATCCGACCGGCATCGTGCGGCCGAAGACCAGTCCGATCTCCACCTCGTAGTCCAGCAGCCGCACATGGTCGGGGCGGACGATGTCGTCGTAGGGGCCGCTGAGCGATCCGGACGATTTGCGGAAGAACGTCAACGGCACGGTCGCCGGGTCACCGCCCGAATCCCGCACGTGGGAGGCGAAATTCGTCATCTGCGCGACCACCCGGCACGGCGCGGTCACCGGTGAGACCAGTCTCAGGCTGTCCACGGCGACCAGGCCGGTGCTCGCGGCCGCGGCCGTGACGGCTCGCCGGTCGGCGAGCAGTTCGGCGGTGGTCGTGGCGGCGGTGTCGATGCGGGCCGCACCGCCGGGAGTCCACAGCCACCAGGCGTCGTCGGTGCGCAGTACGGACAGGGTCATGAGTTCGCTACTTTCAGCAGACCGCGCAGGCGGTGGAGATCGAATTCGTTGTCGGCACGCAGCGCCGCGGCGATCGCGCGCAGTTCGCGCACCGCGTCGCGGCCGGGTGCTGTGCCGAGGAAGTCCCGGCTCGCCGGTGGTCCCCACTGGGCCAGCCCGGATGCGGTCATCGGCGCCCAGCCCGGTTCCAGGGTGTTGTCGAACATGTCGCCGTCGCTGAAGTGCTCGACCAGGAACCCGTCGGGGTCGCGCCAGTAGTCGAAGATCTGGCTGCCCTGGATATGCCGGCCGATGCCCCACGACCGCCGATACCCGTGGTCGCGCAGATACTCGCCCCCGGCGGCCAGCGCGTCGAGATCGGTCACCTGGTAGGCCGAATGCACGTATCGGTTCGAGGGGCCCAGGGTCAGCGCCAGCGTGTGATGATCCGCCGGTTCCGAGCCGCGATCACAGCGCAGGAAACTCAATACCGGGCCGCGGTCGCGCTGCCCCGGGTAATAGAGGAAATCGCTGACGATCATGCCCAGGTGCCGCAGATACCAGTCCAGTGTCCTGCGGTACCGGGTGGTCTGCACCACCACGTGCCCGAGCCGTTGCACTCGCGCCGGCTCCCGGATCGGGCGCTGCGCGCGATTGATTCGCTGCACCGGGTGGCCGAAGTTGAAGGCTCGGCCCGGCTGTCCGGTCAGGGCGGTCGACACGGTCGTATCCGCCACTACGTCCACCTGCAGACCGCTGGGGTCGGTCAAGCCGACCCGCTGCCCGCCCAGCCTGTCGGGCAATGGCTCGACCCGGCTTCCCACTGCCTCGGCCAGGCGCAGCAGATCGGCCGCACCGTCCGCCCGGAAGGCCGGGCCGACGAATCGCGACCGGCACCCGCGCCGGATGAGCACACACGGCGGCCCCGCGTCGACCCCCCGCAGCCACAGTTCCTCGGCGGTACGGGCCGCGGTGCTGAAACCGAAAGCGTGCGCGAAGGTTTCGGCGCGCTCGAGATCCGGCTTCTCGAACCGCAGCCACGCAAGATCGAGCACCTTCACGATCGGGTTGCACGCCCGGCCCGGATGCTCGCCCGGTCGCGCGCCCGCATCGCTGTGCAAACCAGCGTGGGAATGGTCGGTCATGGCGAAGTCCCTCCACTTGACTGACGATATCGTCACTCAAGACGATATCGTCAGTCAAGGACTAGTGAAGATATCGTCAGAATTGACAGAAGTCGTTAGGGTGGGTCGATCTCCCGGAAAGGTGACAACGACATGGCCGACAGCACCTCCGCTACACCGCGGTCCAACCGGTTGGAGCGGCGCAAGGCGCGGACCCGCGCCGCGTTGGTCGGTGCGGCGCAATCATTCCTCGCGGACGGGCGAACGAACGCGCCGATTGTGGAGATCACGCAAGCCGCCGACGTCGGCATGGGCTCGTTCTACAACCACTTCCGCAGCCGTGACGAACTGTTCCAGGCCGCCCTCGAGGACGCGCTCGACCTGCACGGCGCGGTCCTCGACCGGCTGACCGCAGACCTCGAAGACCCCGCCGAAGTCTTCGCCCGAAGCTTCCGCATCACCGGCCGCCTGCACCGACGCCTCCCCGAGTTGTCCAAGGTCCTGCTGCACAACGGATTGGAACTCATGAGCTCGGCCAAAGGACTGGCGCCACGTGCGCTACGCGACATCGAGGCCGGCGCCCGGAGCGGCAGGTTCGGCGCGGTCCGCGACCCGCAACTGGCTCTGACGACCGCGGCGGGCGCGACCCTATGTCTGGGCCGGCTGCTCCACGACCAGCTCGACCGCGACGACGCCGACGCCAGCGACCGCATCGCCGAGGATCTGCTGCGGATGTTCGGCGTGCCCGACGACGAAGCCGCGGCCATCTGCCGTCGCCCGCTGCCCGACATCGACACATTGCTACCCGACCACGGCATCGGCTGAACCAGCCCGCTGCAGCAGCACGGCTTCTCGGTCGACCTTGTCATCCGTGGCGTGCTGAACTGGGACGGAGATTGTCCTACTTCGCCGACATACTCGAATCATGAGCGATATCGAATCGACTGCGGGACAGCGGGTTCAGGCCGACATCACCGACTACAACGATCCGAACGCGCCGTGGAACCAGGCGGGGGACCACCAGGGCGGCATCGCCGATTGGAACGACGGTGTGATCAAGGAGTTCCGGGAGAACTCGGGCAAGGTGGGCGGCGCTTACGCGGGCGGGGACCTCATCCTGCTCACCACCACCGGAGCCAAGAGCGGCAAGCGGCATACGACTCCGCTGGGACCCCTCTACCGGGACGACATCATGTACGTGAGTTCGTTCATCGAGGACAAGTACCCGGCCTGGTGGTACAACATCAAGGCAAACCCGCAGGTCACCATCGAGTTCCGAGACAAGACCCACCAGGCGACCGGCAAGGCGCTCGAAGCCGAGCCCTACGCCGAGTTCGCGGCCTGGGTGCTGGCGAACAACCCGCTGCTGGCGGATTTCCAGTCCAAGGTCGACCGGCCGATTCCCCTGGTCGTGCTGACCCTCGACGACGAGAGCTGAGCGTTCCCGCTGATCAGTCGCCGAGATCGGTGGAGTCGGCCCCAGAAGGTGCAGGCCGAGCAGCCGCAGCTGGTGGCGGGAATGGAAGCAAAATTCAAGGAAGGTCCGGCGGGTTGAGCGGCTGCGGTGGAAAGGTTCGAAAAAAAATCTCCACCGATGTCGAGAACGGCGAACCGGCTCCGTCCCAGGGGTACGAGCAACCGAGAACGGTCCGCTCACGGACATCGACACAGGAGCGACAGCAATGGAACAGCACACGATCACCGAAATCCTCAACCGTTCCATCAGCCGGGAACTGCTGGCGCGCGACCTGCTGCGGCTGGCCTACGTCGCCAAGGACGGCACGCCGCGCAACATCCCGATCGCGTTCACCTGGAACGGCTCGCAGATCGTGCTCTGCACCACGAAGAACGCCCCGAAACTGCACTCCCTGCGGCACAATCCTCAGGTCGCGCTGACAATCGACACCGAGGTCCATCCGCCGAAGATCCTGCTCCTGCGCGGGCGTGCCGAGCTGGACGTCGTCGACGGCATCCCGGAGGAATACCTGCAGATGAACGGTAGCTACGAGATGACGCCCGAACAGCGCGTGGAGTGGGAGGCGGAAGTCCGCTCGCTCTACGACGGCATGGTCCGGATCGTCATCACCCCGACCTGGGCGAAGCTCATCGACTTCGACACCACCCTGCCCACCGCGGTCGAGGAGCTGGTCCGGCAGCGGGCCGAACGTCAGCAGGCCTGATCACCACGGCCGGTTCCGTGCCGCCGACATCGAGGAGACGATGATGCCGAAATACCTGTTGCTCAAGCACTATCGGGGCGCGCCCGCGTCGGTCAACGACGTGCCGATGGATCAGTGGACACCGGAGGAGATCACCGCCCATGTGCGGTACATGGAGGACTTCGCCGCGCGGCTGCAGACCAGCGGCGAATACGTCGACCATCGGGCGCTCTCGCCGCAGGGCACGTTCGTCCGGTCCGACGGGGAGGGCCGCCCGCCGATCACCGACGGTCCGTTCGCGGAGACCAAGGATCTGATCGCGGGCTGGATGCTCATCGATGTCGAGACCTACGAGCGGGCGCTCGAATTGGCCGGTGAGCTGTCCGAGGCGCCCGGTGCGGGCGGGAAACCGATCCGGGAGTGGCTCGAGCTGCGCCCGCTGCTCACCGCGATGCCCACGGTGACCGAGTGAACGAATCGCTGCTGCGGGAGTTGGTGCCCGCGGTGATCGGTGTTCTCGTCCGGCGCGGTGCGGACTTCGCGTCGGCCGAGGATGCGGTGCAGGAGGCTGTGATCCGGGCGCTGCAAACCTGGCCGGACGACCCACCGCGCGATCCGAAAGGCTGGCTCGTCGCGGCCGCGTGGCGAAAGTTCCTCGATGCCACACGAGCCGAAACATCGAGGCGGGAGCGAGAACTCGCGATCGAGCACGAGCGTGCGACCGGCCCGGTCCCGGGAGCCGACGACTCGTTGTGGCTGTATTTCCTGTGCGCGCATCCGTCGCTGTCGCCCGGTTCCGCCGTCGCGTTGACGCTGCGCGCGGTCGGCGGCCTGACGACGCGGCAGATCGCGACCGCCTATCTCGTCCCGGAAGCGACCATGGCGCAACGGATCAGCCGGGCCAAGCGGCGTCTGGCCGGGCTGCCGTTGGACCGGCCCGGCGATCCGGCGACCGTGTTGCGAGTTCTCTACCTGGTATTCAACGAGGGCTACAGCGGCGATATCGATCTGGCGGCCGAGGCGATCCGCCTCACCCGCCAGCTGGCCGCGGCGAGCGACGAGCCGGAGGTCGCGGGACTGTTGGCCCTCATGCTGCTGCACCATGCCCGCCGCAGCTCCCGCACGGGCCCGGACCGGCGCCTCGTGCCACTGGCCGAACAGGACCGAACCCGTTGGGACACAACACTTATCTCCGAAGGTGTCACGATCCTGCAAGCGGCATTGGCTCGTGACCGCCTGGGCGAATACCAGGCGCAGGCGGCGATCGCCGCGCTGCACGCCGACGCCCGGACCGCCGCCGAAACGGACTGGGTACAGATCGTGGAGTGGTACGACGAACTGCTGCGTCTCACGGGCAGCCCGGTGGTGCGGCTCAATCGCGCGGTCGCGGTCGGCGAAGCCGACGGTCCCCGGGCCGGCCTGGCGGAATTGAACGCGGTGGACCCCGATCTGCCCCGGTACGCCGCGGTCCACGCCTACCTCCTCGAACGCGCCGGCGACCTCGAACAGGCCGCCGACCGATACACCGCGGCATCCCGCACCGCCACCAGCGTGCCGGAGCGCGATCACCTCACCCGCGAGGCCGCACGGGTGCGGGAGTTGCTGCGCCGGCGCACCGAGCAGCCGACGACATACACCGAGTGAATTTTCGATCGGCGCCGAAACCGGCGTCTTGTGAGAAGGTGAAGTCTCACTCGTGGAATAGGACAAAGGAGAGGCCTTGGTGGAGGCGACGTTCGATGTGACCGGGCTGGTGGGACATCGCTATCGCACGGACGACTTCTACGAGGTGGGGCGGGAGAAGATCCGCGAGTACGCACGCGCGGTACAGGACTTCCACCCGGCGCACTGGAGTGAGGACGCTGCCGGTGAGCTCGGGTACGCCGGTCTGGTCGCGCCGACGACCTTCATCTCCACCGTCGCGATGCTGGCCAACCGCAAGCTGTTGGAAACCGTCATGACCGGTTACGACGTCGTCGTGCAGACCGATCAGGTCTTCGAGATGTACAAGCCGGTGCTCACCGGCGACCGGTTGGTCAGCGATGTGGAGCTGTCGTCGGTGCGTAGTATCGGCGGCAGGGACCTGCTCACCATCACCAACACGTTCACCGACCGGACCGGTGACGTCGTGCAGATCATGCACACCACCGTCCTCGGCCTCACCGGCGCGGACGTCGACGCCGAGATCAGCGACACGATCGAGCGCGTCGTCATGAGCGGCCTCGATACCTCTCCCCGGACCACGGCATCTGCCGCCGAGGTGAACGGGCCGTCAACAGATGCGGAATCCGTTGCCACTGCGCGTCTTTCGCCGATCTCACGCACGCGCTCCCCGCAGACCGCGCTCCGATTCGACGACGTGACCGTCGGTGCCGAACTTCCCGCCCGGTCGGTGAACCTGACGCGCGGCGATCTGGTCAACTATGCCGGGGTGTCCGGGGACGTGAATCCCATCCACTGGCACGCCGAGATCGCCACACTCGCAGGACTTCCCGATGTGATCGCTCACGGCATGCTCACGATGGGTTTGGGAGCCGGCTTCGTCACCGGATGGCTCGGGGACCCGGGCGCGATGATCAGATACAGCGTGCGGCTGTCGAACTACACGGTCATCGAAGCCGCCTCGGCGGGAACGGTGGAGTTCACCGGGCGCATCAAGTCGGTCGACCCCGATACCAGGACCGCCGTCGTCGTCATCGTCGCGAAGTCGGCCGGCCGCAAGGTTTTCGGCCTCGCCACGGCGGATGTCCGGCTGGCTTGACCTCCGCCAGGACGACCGGGCGAATCAGTACCGGTTCTTGATGACGAAGTAGGAGCCGCGAATCGTTCCCGCCAGCTTCGACTTCTGCCGCGCGAACTTGAACGACGAGAGTTCGGTGGGGATTTCCATCCCGTCGGACAGTTTGAACCCCACGGCGCGCTTACCGGAATCGTCGATCGCATACATCACGTTGATCGACAGGCCACTCTCGTAGAAGACGTAGGCGAAGCGAATCCCGTCCGCTTCGAAGGCCGTGGCCTCGAGTGGGCGGGAGGAGATGACGATGCCACGCTCGTCCTCGAGGATCCGGCTGACCCAGTCGACCGTCGACTGGGCCTCCTTCGCGGGCTCCACGGTGAAGACGTGGTCGTACTTGTTCTTGAAGTACCGGGCCTCGTTCGCCCGCAGCCCGGCCAAAGCCTCCGCGACAGGCGACGATTCGAGGCCTTCGGTCGAAACCGTAGTGAAGTCCACGGCGTAGGTCATGGCGAACTCCTCTGCGACTGGGTGGTCGAACTGTACAACGTCGTGCGTCGCGAATCGGGCAGGCTCGGTCTCACTCCGCGCGCGAGAACACCGCCACCAGAAAGTCCGACTCGTCGGTGAACGGGCGCAGATCCCACGTCGAAAGCCGCAGATCCACCCTGAGACCGGCGTGTTCGGCGTCGGCCAGGAACTGCGGGAACTCGTAACCCCGGTCGGCGCCGAACCCGACCACCACCCGGCCGGCCGGAGCCAGATGGCGGGCGAAACCGGCCAGCACCGCGCCGCGGGTGGCGGGCGCCAGGAATGTCATCACATTGCCCGCGCACACGATCACATCGAAGTCACCGGCGATCCCGCGGCTCGGCAGATCCAGTTCGGCCAGGTCGCCGACCAGCCAGGTCGGGCCGGGATGGTCCTGCTCCGCCGCGGCGATCAACACCGGATCGACATCGACGCCGACGACGACATGACCGGCCCGGTACAGGTAGCCACCCAGCCGCCCCGGACCGCATCCGGCGTCCAGGATTCGGCTGCCGCGCCCGACCATCGCATCGATCAGTCGCGCCTCGCCGACGATGTCCGCCCCTTCGGCCGCCATCGTCCGGAAGCGCTCGACGTACCACGTCGAATGGGCGGGATCGGCGGCGGTGATCTCTTCCCACTGGCTGGGCGTGCGTCCGCTCATGGCCTGTTCCTCTTCTCTCGGTCCGGTGCGTGTACTTGACCTTGCCATCGTGACAAGGTCTTCACTGACTGCCGGAGGTGGTCCCGATGAACTCGACACACAGGAACCCACAGAACATGCGACTGCTCGACGCGCTGGCGGCGAACAACTCGTCGACACGGCTCGAGGCGGCGTTGGCGCTCGGCACCCGTCCCGAGCCCGACTTCGCCGAGGCGCTGATCGAGCGGTGCGGGATCGAGCCCGATTTCTTCGTGCGCGACATGCTGACCTGGGCGCTCACCCGGCTTCCGGCGCAGGTCACGGTGCCGAAACTGCGTGCGCAACTGGGTTCGGACCGTCCGCAGGCGCGCAGCCAGGCGCTGCACACCCTGTCCAAGATCGGAGATCGCAGCGCGTGGCCCGCGATCACCCGGTCGTTGTTGCACGATGCCGACGACGACGTCGCGCGCAGTGCGTGGCGTGCCGCCGTCGTCCTGGTGCCCGAGGGCGAGAAGGAGGCCCTCGCCGACGCGCTGGCCACCCAATTCGGCCGCGGCGACCGCGAGGTGCGGTTGAGTTTGAGCCGCGCTCTGGTCGCCCTGGGTGAGATCGTCGAGCCGGTCCTGCGGACGGCGATGACGAACCCGGACCCGGTGGTGCGCGCCCACGCGCGCGCCACGGACGTGCTGCTGCGCGACCCCGATGCCGGTTTCGATCTCGCGATCGGCGAAGCCAGACGGGTTCGCGCTCTCGGACCGGATCGAGAGGAGTCGACCGCGTGCTGATCGGCGAGGTGGCCCGCTACTCGGGAGTGAGCGCCCGGATGCTCCGGCACTACGACTCCCTGGGGTTGGTGCGGCCGACCGGCCGCACCAACGGCGGCTATCGGGAGTATTCCGTCCAGGACATCCGGCGGATCTTCCACGTCGAGGGTCTGCGATCGCTGGGCCTGTCGCTGACCCAGATCGGGCGCGCTCTCGACGATCCGGGCTTCACGCCGTCCGCGCTGGTGGGTGACCTCGTGCGAGCGACCGAGGAACGGCTGAGCCGGGACCGTGAGCTGCTCGAACGGCTGCGTGCGGTCGAGGCGGCCGAACCCTCCGGTTGGCAGGACGCGCTGCGGATCGTGGAACTCTTGCGCGGACTCGGTTCGTCCGATGCCGCCCGGCGGCAGCAGGCCGTCCTCGCTCCGGCGGAGGAGATGCCGGTCGAACTGCTCGCCGAGGCGGTGCTCGCCGAATCCGATCCGTATGTGGCGGGGGCGCTGCGCTGGGCGCTGGCCCGGGCCGGTGCGGACGGCGTGCTGAACGTGGCCTCCGGCCTGGACTCCGCCGATGTCGAGGTCCGGCGGCGGGCGGCGTCGGCGCTCGCCGACATAGCCGGGACGGAGTCGAATGCGGTGCTGCTGGACGCCCTCACCGACGCGGACGCGACCGTCCGCAGAATCTCCGCGCTCGCCCTCGGCGCCCGCGGAGAGACCCGCGCGGTTCCGGAACTCGTCGCCACCGTGATCGAGGGCCCGAACGATGTCGAGGCGGCCGAACTCTTGGGGGCGCTGGCCCGGGACACGCAGTGGGCGGATCGCATTCTGGGCGCACTGGCCGGTGAGCTGGGCGCCCATCCGCCGGGGTCACCGGTGCGGCTCCGGCTGACCCAGGCGTTGGCGGAGCTGCCCGGCTCCCTCGCGCTGAATACGTTGCGGCCCTTGATACATGACGACGATCGGGCCGTCGCGCTGCTCGCCGCGGCGCTCGTCCGCACGCTCGAACACGGGCCACCGGCGGTTCCGGGATCCACCGAATCCGCATGATCGCGTCCCGCGCGGGTATCACCCGATGCGCGGGGCGAGAGGAGTGACGTGATGCGGTTGCGGCGCAGCACGCCCTACGGTGCCGGAATACGCCGGGTGAGACGAGGCAGAGGCTTTTCCTATGCCGACGAGAACGGCGTCCCGGTCACGGATCCCGAAGTGACACAACGCATCGACGCATTGGTGATCCCGCCGGCCTGGCGGAAGGTGTGGATCTGCCCGCATGCCCAGGGGCACATTCAAGCGGTGGGGGTGGATGCGGCCGGGCGGCGGCAGTATCTGTATCACGAACAGTGGCGGCGAGAACGCGACGAAGAGAAGTCCGACCGCATGACCGAGGTGGCCGAGGCGCTCGGCAACACCCCGACCGTGGCCCGCAACTCCTACGTCGACCCGCGCGTGATCGAGGCGTGGGAGCGGGGCCGGACCATCGCGGCGGCCTCGCGGCGGGCGCGGCGCGCGCCCAGCGAGGACGAGCGCCGAGCCGTCGTCGAGCGAGCCGTGCTGCGCCTGCTGCGCTCGACCGCGAACGGGAAGTGATCCGCGCGTCGCACCGTAATCCCGGACCGAGAACAATGTCGGCCGGAGAAGTTTGCCCGAGATCGCCGGGGTACTCGGAGCCCATGACCGAGATCGACAACGCGACCCGCATCGAGGCCGACTCGGTGACGGGAAATCTGGACCTCATGACCATCGTGGGCGCGGCGCACACCGCGCAGTCGAGCTGGGCGCGCACGCCCGCGGCGAGCCGAGCCGCCGCGTTGCGTGCCGGTGCGGCAGCATTGCGGGAGCACGCCGACGAACTCGCCGCCACACTCGAAGCGGAGACCGGCCGCCCCGCCGACTCCGGGCGAGAAGGGGTGCTCGCCGGCGCCGGCACCCTCGACCAGTACGCCGAGCTGGGGCCGGTCCATCGCGGCCACACCCTGCAGGGTAGTTGGGACGCAACGGATTTCATGATCGCCCAGCCACGCGGCGTAGTGGTCGCGCTGACGCCGTGGAACGATCCGGTCGCCATCGCGGCGGGACTGGTCGGCGCCGCACTGGCGACCGGAAATGCGGTGGTGCACAAGCCCAGTGAGCGTTGCCCGCGCACCGGTGCGCTGTTCGGGCAGCTCCTCGAACAGCACTGCCCCGAGGGTGTGCTGCAGACCGTGCGCGGCGACGGCCGGGTGGGCGCGGCACTGGCCGGACTGCCCGGCGTGGACGTGGTGGCGCACGTCGGCGGCACTGCCACCGGGCGCACCATCGCCGCGGCCGGCGCGCGCACCGGCGCCAAGGTGCTGTTGGAGAACGGCGGGAACGATCCGCTGATCGTCGACGCCGACGTGGACCCGGTATGGGCCGCCGAGCAGGCCGCGCTGGGCGCCTTCGCCAATGCCGGGCAGATCTGCGTGTCCGTGGAACGGATCTACGTGCACCGCGAGGTCGCGGACACGTTCGTGTCGGCGCTGTGCGACCAGGCGCAGCGGTGGAATCTCGATCCGCAACCGCTGGTGGACGAGCGGCTGCGCACGCAGGTGCACGCCCAGGTACGGGAGGCGATCTCGTCCGGCGCGAAAGCACTGGTGGGCGGGCGGATTCCGGAGGGCCCCGGCACGATGTATCCGGCCACGGTGCTCACCGACTGCCGGCCGGGAATGCGCGTCGTCCGCGAGGAGACCTTCGGGCCGATCGCCCCCGTTCAGGTGGTCTCGGATTTCGCGACGGGTCTCGATGCCGCGTGCCGTGACGAGTACGGCTTGGCGGCGACGGTACTCACCGGCTCGATGGACCATATGCAGCAGGCGTGGCGCACACTTCCGGTGGGCACGGTGAAGATCAACTCGGTCTTCGGCGGCGCGCCCGGCGGTGCGGCCCAGCCGCGCGGCACATCGGGCACCGGATTCGGTTACGGCCCCGAACTTCTCGACGAGATGACCACCACCAAGGTGGTGCATATGGAGCCCGCGCCGCCGCGGCGCTGATCGTTTACCAGCACCCGCGGGGTCAGGATCCCGCCTCGTCGAGCACCTCGCGCAAGCGGTTCAAGGTGCCCCGCCATCCCCGCTCCATCGCATTGCGGGCCATCTTCTGCCGCCGATCGCCGATGTCGAAGCCGGTCTGGGTCAACAACACCCGCGTCCCGCGTCCCTGCGCCTCGAGCACCCAGTCGACCACCCACCGAGCCGGGAACTTCGCCCGCAGGTCGATCCACGTATACGTCAGTTGTTCGCCTGTGCGGGCCGCCAGCACCTCACATGCGATCTCCGCGCTCGGCTCGGTCGGGACGGCGAAGATGAAATGCGTGCCCACCACGGGCTCGAGCCCGATCGACCGCATCAGCCAGCGTTCGACCAGATCCGGTTCGGTCAGCGCCCGCCACAGCAGCGCCGGCGGGTGCGGGAAGAATTCGCCGATCTCCACCGCGGCCGGATCCAATTCCGATTCGTAGGTCACCGGCACACCCCCGGCCCGAACACGTCCATGCCGACGAGCATTCCACGTCACCGGGCGGCGGAGGCAGAACCGGCCTCCCAGCGTTCAGCCCGGAGGCCGCACGGTGGGCGTCGGGGCCGCGCGCCATTCCGGCCGCTGGAGTCCGGGGCGGCCATCGACGACACGAGCGTCGCGCATCGGCTTTCGCGGCGCGGTGACGCGTGCGGCGTTACCGTAGCGATCGTGAAGGTACAGCCGGGTCTGTCGGCGGAATTCAGCGTCGAGGTCGGTGCCGCCGATACCGCGGTCGCCGTCGGTAGTGGTGACGTGGAGGTGCTCGCCACGCCGCGGGTGGTGGCACTGACCGAACAGGCGACCGTGCTGGCGTTGCGGGGCAAGCTGTCGTCGGGGCAGACATCGGTGGGGATCGAGGTATCGGTGCGGCACCGACGGCCGAGCCCGCCGGGAACGGTGCTGACCGTCGCGGCGCGGCTGGCCGAGGTCGACGGTCCGCGGCTGGCGTTCCGTGTCGTCGTGCACGACGGCGATGTGCTCGTGGCCGACGGCACCATCCGGCGCACGATCGTCGACCGCGCGTCGTTTCTCGACCGCGCCGGTGCACGCTGACTCGTCGCGGGCACGATCTGCCACCGGATCGCCCATGCCAACTAGAACATGTTGCCCACACTGAATGGCGAAAATGGGTCGACGCCGCCGTAGGCGGTGATGGCGTGTTACCCGCATCGACCGGCAAATTCGATGCTTCTCTCGCTTCCTGACCGATCAGTCACTAGTCTGAATATGAAACGTGTTCTAGTGTTGTGGCGAAGTTCCAGCGCCGGAAGACCAGAGGAGTCACCCCGCCATGCATACCGAGATCTGCGAACGACTGGGCATCGATGTCCCCATCTTCGCTTTCACCCATTGCCGCGACGTGGCCGCCGCGGTGAGCAACGCCGGCGGGCTCGGCGTCCTGGGTGCGGTCGGTTTCACCGCCGAGGAGCTGGAGGTCGAACTGGCCTGGCTCGATGACCATGTGCACGGCGTGTACGGTGTCGACCTCGTCATCCCGTCCAAGTACGAGGGCAAGGGCATCGACGGCCTGAGCCCCGCGCAACTGGAAGCCGAACTGGCCAAACTGGTTCCGCAGGGTCACCGCGATTTCGCCGAGAAGATCCTCGCCGACCACGGCGTGCCGAAACTGCCCGAGGACGAACATCACGAGCAGCTGCTGGGCTGGACCGCCACCACGGCCGGTCCGCAGGTCGACGTCATCCTGAAGCACCCCAAGGCGAAGCTGGTCGCCAATGCGCTCGGCACCCCGCCCGACGACATCATCAAGAAGGTCCAGGATTCCGGTCGTCTGATCGGCGCACTGTGCGGTTCGGTGAAGCATGCGCTCAACCACAAGCGGGCCGGCCTGGACTTCGTGGTCTGCCAGGGCACCGAGGGTGGCGGCCACTGCGGTGAGATCTCCTCGCTGGTGCTGTGGCCGCAGGTGATCGACGCGGTGGGCGATCTGCCGGTGCTCGCCGCCGGTGGTATCGGCAACGGCCGCCAGATCGCCGCCGCCATGTCGATGGGCGCCGCGGGCGCGTGGACCGGCTCGATCTGGCTGACCGTCGAGGAGGCCAATGTGCCGCCCGCGCAGATGCAGACCTACATCGATGCCACCAGCCACGACACCGTGCGCTCGCGGGCGTGGACGGGTAAGCCCGCCCGCATGCTGCGCAACGACTGGACCGAGGCGTGGGAGCGTCCGGACACCCCGGATCCGCTGGGGATGCCGCTGCAGATGATGGTCGCCCTCGACGGCGTCAAGCGCGGCCACCGCTATCCGGAGGCGGCCAAGGATGTCAACTTCAACCCGGTCGGCCAGGTCGTC
This sequence comes from Nocardia kruczakiae NBRC 101016, assembly GCF_001612965.1. Taxonomy (GTDB): domain Bacteria; phylum Actinomycetota; class Actinomycetes; order Mycobacteriales; family Mycobacteriaceae; genus Nocardia; species Nocardia kruczakiae. The sequence goes on along the minus strand of NZ_BDBL01000005.1, from coordinate 185,569 downwards.
GGCATGATGAACAAGGTCGAGCGGACCTCCGACGTCATGCAGCGCCTGATGGAGGAGTACCTCGAGGCCTGCGAGCGGCTGAACAAGCTCAACAGCTGAGAACGCCTGTCCGGCAGGGCCGCCGCGCCCTGCCGGACAGTTCTGTCCGGGTATCGAAGCGGATACGGAAGCGGCTGATGCACTTGCGGTTTGCCGGTGCCGGTTGACACTCTGTATTCGCGATGAGAAGTACATATGGTGAACGGCCCGAATGCGGCCGGCAAGTTGATCAGTACCCCACCGTCCGGCTGTTTGCTCGGATTGCGCTCGAAGGCACCGGATTCCGGTCTCGGGCATTCCGCGGTCCCCGGTGCGCACCCTACGACACGATCGGGGCGCGGCGGTGAAGATATCCTCTCCCGGCATGCGCCGGTTGGTCGCGATCGCGGCGCCCGTCCTGCTCGCCGTCGTGCTCGCGGTGGTGTACAGCTTCATCGACGAGGGGGGCAAGAAGAACGATCCGAAACCCGATTCCGCTGCCGCCGCGACCTTTTCCGGTAAAGAAGTCAACGCGCTGCTGGGGAAACTCGTGGTCGCACCGGAAGCGCCGATGACCGGGTACAGCCGCGAACAATTCCCGCACTGGGATCAGAACACTCCCGACCACGGATTCGGCGACAAATACGCCCAGTACGCGAAATGCACCACCCGCGATGTGATGATGCTGCGCGACGCCACCGGCTCGGTGACCCTCGATGCCGCGACCTGCAAACTGAATCTCGGTAAGGACGGCGGCTGGCGCGACCGCTACGGCGTCCTCGACGCCAAGACCGGAAAACTCAAGCCCTACAAATGGATCACCGATCCCGCCGGGGTCGACGCCGAACATATCGTCCCGCTGGCCGAGGCCTGGCGTTCCGGCGCGCAATCCGCCGACACCGATACGCGCCGCAATATCGCCAACGACGCGATCAATCTGGTCGCCTCCGATCCGTCGGCCAATCGGTCCAAGGGTGACCAGGATGCGGCGAATTATCTGCCGCCCGGCGTGTTCCGCTGCGAGTACGTTCAGCGCTACATTCGCATCAAGGTAAAATACGCTTTGACCATCGACACGGCGGAACAGACCGCATTGCGCACCGCGGTCGACGACTGCCTCCACAGAGGAGAGTTCACATAGGCGACATCATCGAAATCACCGGTAAGGCCGCCGTCATGACCGACGAGGAAGGGACGGTGTCCGGCGAACTCGATGTCACCGTCGACGAGCAGGGCAGGGGACTGGTTCGCTATCGGGATACCGAAACCTGGTATCACATCGGCAATCTCGATGGCGAACCCGCCCGCACCTGGACCGACGTCGCCGAACTCGTCAGCGCGATCGACGCCGGTCGCGGCAACCGCGACGCCGCGGGGAACGTGATCCCGTTCGAGGCCTGAGCGCCCCGGCGCGGGCATGCGGACGCCGCGGTGCTCAGCGCAGCGATTCCGCGCGCTCCTTGACCGCCGCGGTCATACCGCCGAAGCCGGAATGCAGTGCTTTGCCGAGCGCCAGCGTCACGACCGGCCGGAGCAGTCCGCCCAGTTCGAAATGCGACCGGTACCGGGTGCGCCCGTTGTCGAGGGGCGTCACGGTGTGCGAGCGCAGGCTGTGCAGGATCCCCAGTGGCACCGGCTTCATGCTGTAGCTGAATTCGGTTCCGGGCGTGTGGGTCCGGATGTATTCGACCTGCTTGCGCGGTTTCGGCGAACCCAGCCGCACCTGCATCTCGATCGGATCGCCGGGCTCGAGCGTGCTGCGGCATTCGGCGACGAACGGATTCCACTCACCGTAGCTGCCCAGGTCGGTCAGTACCTTCCACACCACCTCGGCGGGTGCGTCGATCTCTACCGTGTCATCGATCACGAAAGCCATGGCGGCAACAATACTGAAACTTGTTCCATCAGCGATACCGCGGGCCCTGCTCATCGGCCGGCGCCGGGCTCGGGCAGCGTGAGCGATTGCGTGATCAGCAACCGCGCCGCGCGCGAGACGCGGGCGGTGTCGCCGGTGACGAACCGATCCTGCAGCAAACCGCGCACACCCGAAACGAGCAGGGTGGCGGTCGATTCCGGATCGGCGACGGTGGGATCGAAGCTCTCCAGCACATCGGTGAGGGCGGTGACCAGGACGTGCACGGCGTCCTCGCCGTAGGAACGGAACGGACTTTCGGGCACCGCGGCCACCCCCATCACCTGCAACAGCACGCGCGTGCTCGACACCCACTCCGTGGTGATGTTGACGCTGAAGGACTCGATGAGACGGCGGCGCAGGGCCGGAAGGTCGGGAACGTCGGCGAACATGCCCGGGATGTCGGGGCGCTGGGTCTCGAGCGCCGCGATCAGCATCTGCTCCTTGGTTCCGAAATAGTGGATCAACATGCGCGAGCTGGTTCCGAGATACTCCGCCAGCGGACGCAGCGACAGTTCGGTCAATCCGTATTCGCCGATGTAGGCGATCACCCCGGCGAGTAGTTCCGCGCGCCGGGCCTGGTCGAGTGGTCGAGGCACGTGTTGACTGTAGCGGTCGCTACGGGTATCCATATCCGCATGAGTGTAACGACTGCTACACAAACGTCGCGGAACGTCGTCGTCACCGCCATGGCAGCCACCACCTGCCTCGGCCCCGACCTCGACAGCACCTGGTCGGCGCTGCTGGCGGGCAAGAGCGGGATCGGGCCGCTCACCGACGAGTTCGTGACTCGCTACGACCTGCCCGTGCGGATCGGCGGGCGGCTGACCGAACATCCGGGTGCTCGGCTGACCCGCATCGAACAGCGCCGGCACTCCTATGTGCAGCAATTGGCGCTGGTGCTGGGCCGCCGGGTGTGGTCGCAGGCGGGAACGCCGGAGATCGACCCCGAACGGCTCGCCGTAGCGATCGGCACCGGACTCGGCGGCGGCGACGCCTTCCTCACCGCGGTCGACGCGATGCGCGAGGGCGGGTATCGCAAGGTGCCGCCGCTGACGGTGCCGATGGTGATGCCGAACGGACCGGCCGCACGGGTCGGACTCGAATTCGGCGCGAAGGCAGGCGTTTACGCGCCGACCTCGGCGTGTTCCTCGGGCGCCGAAGCGATCGCGCACGCGTGGCGGCTGATTCGCACGGGGGAGGCCGATGTCGTGATCGCCGGTGGCGTGGAGGGATATATCGAAGCCATCCCGATCGCCAGCTTCGCCATGATGCGGGCGATGAGCACCCGCAACGACGAACCCGGGCTGGCCTCACGGCCTTTCGACCGCGACCGCGACGGGTTCGTCTTCGGCGAGGCGGGTGCGCTGCTGGTGCTGGAATCGGAGGACTTCGCCCGCGCCCGCGGGGCCGCCGTGCACGGCCGGATCCTCGGCGCGGGAATCACTTCCGACGGCTACCACATCACCGGTACCGATCCCGACGGCGCGGGCGCCGCCCGGGCGATGCGCAAGGCCATCGACGCCGCCGATCTGACCGCCGCCGACATCGACCACATCGACGCGCATGCCACCTCGACCCCGATCGGTGACGCCTCGGAGGCCAATGCCATTGCGGCCGTGGCGAAGCACGCTTCGGTGTACGCGCCGAAATCCGCGCTCGGCCATTCCATCGGTGCGGTGGGTGCGCTCGAGGCCATCCTCACCCTGTGCACACTGCGCGACCAGACCGTGCCTCCCACACTGAATTTCGACAATCCGGACCCGGGTGTCGAGCTCGACATCGTGCACGGGATCGCACGTCCACAGCGAATCTCACAGGCGCTGAGCAATTCCTTCGGCTTCGGAGGACACAACGTCACACTCGCATTCGGGCGGGCCTGAGGTCGCCTTCCTCAGCTGTCTCCGGGGATGTGGAACAATCGCTGTTCACGCTTGTCCACCGGTCGCTGTGGATGACACGCCGACTGTGGAAAACATCGTGGAACTGCGGTAATGACAGGACATTTCACCCATACGGCGACGGAAAACTCTGACCGGCAGTGACTTCGAGCGGGTACCTCACCGCGCAGCGCCGGGCCAGGTCCACGCAGGGCTGCACGCGGTGCACGAATGCAGACACTGCCGTTTCGGGAGGCGTCGGCGACCGGTGCCCGCGGGTGCGGGATCGGATCCCGGCGAAGGTAAACCTGGTGCGAGCCGGTGACCTCTGATTCGCTACCGTTTGAGATGAGGGGTCAGCAGGGTCGAGTGGTGAGGGTTGTGCGCGCAATGGGTGAAAGTTCGATCACGTGGGTCGACGGCGCCGTGGTGACGATCGATCAGCGCGCGCTGCCGCACGAGGTGCGCACGCTGCGGCTGACGACGGTCGATCAGGTGATCGACGCGATCGCGACCCTGGCCGTGCGCGGCGCCCCCGCGATCGGGGTGACCGGGGCCTTCGGGGTCGCGCTGGCCGCGCTCGCCCATCCCGGCGAACCCGCGCGGGTCGAGGCCGAGGCCGCCCGCATCGAGGCCGCCCGGCCCACGGCGGTGAATCTGTCCTGGGGCGTGCGGCGAGCCCTGGCGAAATTCGCCGACGGCGGTGCGCCGGGGGTGCTGGCCGAGGCCCAGGCACTGCTCGCCGACGACGGCCGGGTCAACCGGGCCGCCGCCGAACACGCGGCCGACCTGGTTCAGCGGCTGTGTCCGGGGCGTCCGTTGCGGATGCTCACCCACTGCAATACCGGCCGCTTGGCCACCACCGCCTTCGGCACGGCGATCGGGGCGCTGCGAGTCCTGCACGCGCGCGGGGTCATCGACAGCGTCCTGGTCGACGAAACCCGCCCGCTGCTGCAGGGCGCGCGCCTGACGACGTGGGAACTGGCCGAGGCCGGCATTCCGCACCGGCTCACCGTCGACTCCGCCGCCGCCTGGGCTATGGCGACCGGGCAGGTGGACTGCGTGATCGTCGGCGCGGACCGCATCACCGCCGACGGTTCGGTGGCCAACAAGATCGGCACGTACGGTCTGGCACTGGCCGCCCGCCACCACGGCATCCCGTTCATCGTGGTGGCGCCCGAATCCACGCGCGATGCGGCGACCGCGACCGGTGCCGATATCGTCGTCGAACAGCGCGGGTCGGCCGAGATCACTCACTTCGGTGACTATGCGGCCGCCCCCGAGGGCACGGCGGTCTTCAACCCGGCCTTCGATGTCACGCCGCCGGAACTGGTGACGGCCGTGGTGACCGAGAACGGATTGGTCGACGAGGCGAATCCGCTTGCGGCGCAGCCGATCGCCGTCGCCGATCCGCGCGCCACCGGTTCCGGCGCACAAGACCCCACCGACTCCCCGAACGCCGCCGCGATCGCGTTCCTGGCCCGAGACCTCTACGGTCGCGGCTGGATGCCGGGGACCGCCGGCAACATCTCCGTGCGTGACGGCGCCTTCCGGGCGGCATCGGACAACGGCTCGGGCGCCGAGGGGCCCACCGCCGTGGTCACCGGCAGCGGACTGTCCAAGGGTGAGCTGACCGCCGCCGATATGGTCCGGGTGCGGATCGAGAACTCCGAACCCGTTGCCGGAGACCGGCGGCCCTCCGCGGAGACCGCGATCCATACCGCGATCTACCGCACCACCGAGGCGGCGGCGGTGGTGCACGTGCATTCGCCGCGGGCCACCGCGGCCTCCGTCGGCGCCCCGAATCCGCTGCGGTTCACCGGTTTCGAACTGATCAAAGGTCTGCGCTCCGGCGATACCATCGACATTCCGGTCTTTCCCAATCACGCCGATGTGTCGCTGATCGGCGCGGAGATCGAACAGTATCTGCGCGCGCATCCGGCGGCCCCGCCGGCGCTGTTCATCGCCGGCCACGGCATCACCGCCTGGGGCGCCGACCTGGCGCAGGCCCGCGACCGCGCGGAATGCCTGGAGGCCCTGTGTGAACTGGTGTCGCTCACCGGACGCCGCGACATCTCCACCGACCACATTCTCGAGGAGCAACCGCAGTGACCCTGTTGCATATCGCGGCCGATACCGATCCGGCCGACGTGCGTCTGCACACCACCGATCCGCAGCGCATCGCGGCCGAACTGGCCACGCGCGGCATCGTATTCGACCGCTGGCCCGCCGAGGCGGTGACCGCGGACGTCGCGTCCGAGGACATCCTCGGCCGATACCGGGACCGGATCGGCGACCTGAACGCCGACGGCCGCTACCGCCATATCGATCTGGCCCGGCTGCATCCCGACGACAACGATCCCAACTGGCCCGAGCAGGCGAGCGCGGCGCGGCAGAAGTTCCTGTCCGAACACCGCCACGCCGAGGACGAGGTGCGTTTCTTCGTCTCCGGCCGCGGCTGCTTCTACCTGCACCTGGAACCGGAGGTCGTCGCGGTGGTCTGCGAGGGCGGCGATCTGGTGTCGGTGCCCGCGGGGACGCGGCACTGGTTCGATATGGGCACCCGCCCGGACTTCGTGGCGATCCGGTTCTTCGAAGAGGCCGACGGCTGGATCGGCGATTTCACCGGCGACCCCATCGCGCAGGGTTTCCCGACGCTGGACGAACTCGTCGCCGCATGAGCGACCGGCAGCGAGAGAGCGAAGCCCTGACGGTCCGCGCGGTGGTCGTGGATATCGAGGGCACCACCAGCCCCACCAGCTCGGTTCGCGAAGATCTCTACGGCTACACCCGCCGACGGCTGCCGCAATGGCTGGCCGCCGAGCCCGACGGCGCGGCGAAGACCGTGATCGAGCAGACGCGCGAACTGGCCGGGCGGCCCGACGCCGACGTCGACGAGATCGCCGAGATCCTGCGTGGCTGGCTGGATTCCGACGTCAAGGCGGCACCGCTGAAGACCGCGCAGGGCGTGATCTGCGCTGAGGGGTTCCGTGAGGGCGCCCTGTTCGGCGAATTCTTCCCCGACGCGCCCGCGGCTCTGCGTGCCTGGCACGCCGCCGGACTCACCCTGTGGGTGTATTCGTCGGGTTCGGTTCGCAATCAACAGGATTGGTTCGCCCACGCGCGTGGGGGCGAGCTGGCATCGCTGATCGGGGGCTGGTTCGACCTGGTCAATGCCGGACCCAAGCGCGAGGAGCAGTCGTATCGCCGCATCGCGGCGGAGATCGGCGTGCCGGCGGGAGAGATCCTGTTCCTGTCCGACCATCCCGACGAACTGGACGCCGCGGTGGCCGCGGGCTGGCAGGCCGTCGGCGTCACTCGCGCCGGTGAGCCGAATTCGCCGCGCCCACCGCACCGATGGATCGGCAGCTTCGCCGAGCTGGATCCGGTCGCGGCCGCCCGCTGAGCGGCCGCGCCGGATCCCTGCTCAGGACATCGGCGGTCAGGCCACCGAGCTGGTGGCGCGGGCGATGAGATGTTCGACCAGGGTCATCAGCACCGTCTTGCAGGAGCTGCGGTCGCGCGCATCGCAGAGGACCACCGGGATGTGGGCGTCGAGGTCGAGCGCCTCGCGCACTTCCTCGGTGGTGTAGACCGGGGCGTTGTCGAAGCAGTTCACCGCGACCGCGAACGAGAGTCCGCGCCGTTCGAAGAAGTCGATGGCGGCGAAGGAGTTCTCCAGCCGGCGGGTGTCGGCGATGACCACCGCTCCGAGGGCGCCGCGCGCCAATTCGTCCCACAGGAACCAGAATCTGTCCTGGCCGGGCGTACCGAACAGGTACAGCACCAGGTTCTGGTCGATGGTGATGCGACCGAAGTCCAGCGCCACGGTGGTGGTGGTCTTGCCCTCCACGCCCGACAGATCGTCGATGCCGGTGGACAATTCGGTGATCAGTTCCTCGGTGCGCAGCGGCGTGATCTCGCTGATCGAGGACACCATCGTGGTCTTCCCCACGCCGAAACCGCCGGCTACGAGGATTTTGACCGAGGCAGCCAGGTCGGCCGAGGACGAAATATCAGGCACGGTGTTCTACAGCTTTCGGATTCCATCGAGTACTGCTCGCAAAATGTTCAGTTCGCCGGTCCCGCCGGTATCGGTGTCGGTCCGGGCGGGGGCCCGGAAGTTCAGCAGACCCTCGCCGATCAGATCACCGACGAGGATCTTGGTCACCGCCAACGGTAGCTTGAGTCTCGCCGAGACCTCGGCCACCGATTGCGGGGTCCGGCACAGCCGAACGATTTCCGCGTATTCGGGTTCGACACGCCGCAGCGGCGGACCCGGTGACACGGTCACCACCAGGGTGAGCATGTCCAGATCGTGTCCCGCCCCCATCGTGCGGCCCCGAGTTACGGCGTACGGACGGACCAGGGGACCGGCCGCATCGTCGAACCACGGTTGACCGAAGCGCGTCATGACAATCTGTGCTCCACGTGCTCGGCCAGACCGTTACGCGGATCGGTGGACAGGTAACCGCCGACTCGCTGCACGGTCAGGTTCATTTCGTAGGCCACCATACCCAGATTCGCGTTCTCGTTGGCCTGCAATGCGATACATGCGTTGTCACCGGCCGCGGTGACGAACAATACCGCACGGTCGAGTTCGATGACCGCCTGGCGCACGCCACCACCGTCGAATCGGTTCCCGGCGCTGCGCGCCAGCCCGTAGAGGGTGGCCGACATGGCGCCGAAGTGTTCGGCGTCCTCGCGGCTCATCGATGTGGAGCGGCCCAGCAGCAGCCCGTCGGTGGAATGCACCACCGCGTAGCGCACCCCGGCCAGGCGATCGACCAGATCGTCGAGCAGCCAGTTCAGATCACCTGCGTTGGAAGAAGTCACCTTCGCCTTCCTGTTCGTCCGGGGTGTGGCCGGGCTGCGATCGCCGCCCCTGCCTGGTTCCGTTCTCGATGGCGGACATCAGGTCTCGTGCCTGTTCCGCCGAGCGCGGCCGCTGCGGGGACGCAGCGTCGGGTTGGGGGTCGTGCGCCAATTCCGGTGCCAGACTGGCCTGTCGGCGACGGCGGGGCAACGGTGGGCGAGCATCGCTGCCAGTGTAGGACGGACGCTGCGGGCTTCGACGCGCCGGTTGGTCGGTGGGTGTCACGGGCAGCTCGTGGCGCGGCGGCGCTTCGCCCCGGGCCGGGGCGTCGGCCCAGCTTCGCTCGTCGGTGCGCGGCGCGCTGTCGGTGCGCGGGTAGTCGGACCAGGCCTGCGGTTGCGGCGAGGTCAGGGTCGCCAGCGACGTTGCCGCCGAGGTCGTCTCGGCCGCCGGGATGGCCGGCATCTCACCGGTCATCGCGGGCTCGGGGCGGCGCCCGCCGAACCGTTCGGGCAGGTGGTCGGCCAGTGGCGCATCGGCGGCGACGACGGCGGTCGGCACCAGCACGATGGCGCGGATGCCGCCGTAGTCGGATTCCGACAGGCGCACCGAGATGCCGTGGCGGGCGCCCAGCTGGGCGACCACGAACAGGCCCAGACGCGAATTGGCCGACAGGGTGGCGACACCGAAATCCGGTGGGTTGCGCAGCATCTCGTTGGCGCGTTCGAGTTCGTCGGCGGGCATGCCCATGCCCTGATCGCTGATCTCGATCGCCACACCCTTGCCGACCACGTTGCTGGTCACCTCGACCCGCGACTGCGGCGGAGAGAAGGAGGTGGCGTTGTCGACCAGTTCGGCGAGCAGGTGGATGAGGTCGGCGACGACGTTACCGACGATGAACACCTGCGGCATGCGATGCGCGCGAACCCGCGCGTAGTCGAGGGTTTCACCGATCGCGCTGCGCACCAGTTCGACCAGCGGCACCGGGCGCCGCCACTGCCGGCCCGGTTCGCCGCCGCCGAGGATGATCAGGTTCTCGGCGTTGCGGCGTTCGCGGGTGGCCAGGTGGTCGAGCCGGAAGAAGGTCTCGAGCAGGGCCGGATCCTCTTGGCGCTGTTCGGCTTCGTCGAGAATCTCGAGCTGGCGGTGCACCACGATCTGGCTGCGGTGCGCGATGTTGAGGAATACCGCGCGCACACCCTCGCGGGTGCGTGCCTCGGTGACCGCGGCGGAGACGGCCGCGGTATGGGCGCGGTTGAAGGCGTTCGCCACCGAACCGATCTCGTCGTGACCGAAGTCCAGCCGGGCCGCCTCGGTCTCGGCATCGATGTTCTCGCCCTCGCTCAGGCGGCGCATCGTCTCGGGCAGGCGGACCTCGGCCAGTGCGAGGGTTTCGGTGCGCAGCCGCTTGAGCCGCCCGATCAACCGGTTGGCCAGCCACAGCGAGAGCAGGAAGGCGATGATCGCGATCGCCAGCACGCCGGCGCCGGCCCACAGCGAATTGGTCGCGGTGCGGTCGCCGTCGTCGACGGCGGTCTGGTTGGCGTGGTCGTTCTGGTACTGCCAGGCGGCGAGGAGCTGATCGCCGAGCTGTTCGGCCGAGGTGCGCCAGTCGGCGAAACTCATCGGGGGCGGCGGCAATTCGCCGTTCTTGCCCGGCGCGGGCGGATGGATGAGGTAGTCCTCCATCGCGGCCAGCTGCTGCCAGGCGGGGGAGGCGAGAACGGTCTTGATCTTGTCCGCCGGGGGACCGGTGAGATCGGCGGCGAGCTGGGGGAGTTCGGTGCGGTAGTAGCCGACCAGGTTGCGGTAGTCGTCACGCATCTGCCCGGCCAGGATCTGGCCGTTGAGTTCGGCGGCGGTCAGGGCGGCGCTGCGCGACATGCCCTCCATCGCGTGCAGTGTGCGCAGACCACCGGCCAGCTGCTGGGCGACCGCCGCGTCGGGCGCGGTCGGAATGGTGAGATTGGTGCCGACGACGACCGCATCCAGAATGCGGTTGTAGATGGCGTAGGTTTCGGGAATCGGCAGCGCGCCCGCATCGATGCCGCCGCGAATGGCCGGAAGTTGCTTCTTGAGGGTTTCGAATCCGCCGGTGTCGTCACCCATCGGATTCGAACCGCTGGTCATCAGTTTGTTCTCGGTGGCGGCCAGGGCCTGCAGGGCATTGTCCACTCGCGTGCGGGCCGCGCCGAGAGCGGCCGGGTCGCCGTGCTCACCGGCCAGATGCCACAGCGACAGCATCCGCTCCTGTTCCACCGCGGCGATCATCTCGCGAGTGTGCACATTGGCATTGCCCAGGATCGATGCCCAGTCCTTGGCGTGTTGCCCCTCCCGTACCAGATAACCCGCTGTGCCCACACCGATTCCGAGCAACGTCAAACTTGGAATCACTGCGATGGCCAGGATGCGGGTCCGGATACCGAGCCTCGCTCTCAACATCGGCACAACATAACGGGCTATGTTTCAAACTTCAGGTCTGATACCACTGAGCGAGACTCATATTGACTTTCGTTGTCCGATATGAGTTTGCAGGTCAGGGCGCGATCGGTGGATGTGGTGAAGGTGACGGCCGTCCAACGATTGTGGCAAGTCACACGTTTGAACACTGTTAGGTATAGCCGGGTTCGAATACTGGTGCGAGGCAGCGAGTTCGGTCACTGGCCGCCCGATGGACGCCCACGTGCGGCGAGGATGAACAGGACGACCACGGCCGCACATTCGGCCGCGACCACCGTGGCGACCAGCGCCGAATACGATGTGTCGGACAGGAATCCGGTGATCGCGCCCCCGGCGGCCGTCGCGGCGCCGAGAACGGCGGCGTAGATGCCGTAGGCGGTGGCGCGGCGATCGCCCGGCACCAGATCGGCCACCACGGCGCGCAGCGTCGACTCCTGCACACCGACCGTCGCACCCCACAGCAGCGCCCCCGCCAGTACCGCGCGCATGCCGTCGGCGAAACCGAAGACCGGCACCAGTGCCGTCGAAACCGGCAGAACGAGGAGCGTTTTCGCGCCCACGCGGTCGTACAGCCAACCAGACGCGAGCGCGGCCAGGGCGTCGGCGGCCATGGCCGCGGCATAGACCACCGGCACCGCCGCCGTCGTGAACACCCCGGCCGCCACCATGTGCAGCGACAGCACGCCGTAGGTGGTCGCGCCGACCATCGAGACGGCGGTGAACAGGCAATACAGCCAGAACCGCCGGGGCAGTGGCACTCTCGCGATGCTGGGGCGGGGCGTAGCGGCCGGTTCGTATCGCGCCGGATCGGGGACGCGAATGCGGATGCGCACCAACAACAGCAGCGTCGCCGCACCCGGTATCGCGAGCATGGTGAGGGCGGGAGTGAAATCGTCGCCGGTCGCGGCGAGAACCGCCGCGACGGTGAGCGGCCCGGCGACCGCACCGACCTGATCGAGCGCCTCGTGGACGGCGAAGCCGCGACCACGGCCGGTGACCGCGGTGGCATGCGAGAGCAACGTGTCCTTGGCGGGGCTGCGTACCGCCTTGCCGACCCGTTCGGCGATCACCAAGGCGGCCGCCACCCACAACACCCCTGCCACACCCAGCAGCGGGACGCTGACCACGGTGAGCACATACCCCGAGATGGTCCACGCCCAGAACCGCCGGGTCCGGTCGGTGAGCGGGCCGGACACCAGACGCAGCACCAGCGCGGCCGCCTCACCCACCCCGGTCACCACGCCCACGACGAATCCGGACGCCCCCAGCGACCCGAGGAGCGGCCCGGTGATCGACCGCGCCCCTTCGTACACGAAATCCGCCAGCAAGCTGACGATGCCGAACCGGACGACGAAACCCCAGGCGCTCAGCGGCGCAGGCGCGTCGCGTGCCGCCCGCCGAGCCGCCATGAACCGCCTCCGGTCGTCACCGATCTGCCGCCGCCCCGATCGGGTCCATGATCGCATCGGAATGGGGCCCGAGCAGGCGAACGACCGGAAGTACGTCAGCGCGGTCGGAGGGGCAGCGGGGAGTTCGGCGCGGCACCCAGATTGGGTGGCCGTCCAGCTGCGAGCAGGCTGAGGGCATCGGCGGACGGGCTGCCCGGCTCGGAGTGCAGTAGTTGACCGATATCCGATCCGCCTGTAGTCCGTTGATACGAGGCGGCCCGGAACGTGACGGCCCGCCAGGTCGTCGCCGCCCCTGTCGCAGCCTGGCTACCGGCCTACGCGCCCTGCGCCTTCGGGCCACACCACGTCGACCGGCACACCTTTCGCCCGCGCGAACTCCACCACCGAACCGGTTCCGCTGCGCTCGCCGGGCTGACCGTCCCACACCGCCACGAGACGATCGCATGTCCCGACCACAGCCTCATTGGCGGCCTCATAAGCTTCCGGTCCTGTGTCATCGAACGGCATCACGTTCACCACTTCGGCGCGCGCGGACAGCTGATCGAACACCGGCGCATGGTCGGGTTTGACCTTCTTCTCGCGATAGTTTCGCGACGGTATCACCACCTCGAGCCGGCCGCCCGAGTCCAAAACCGCCTGGGCAAATACGGAATCCGCGCCCCTCGCAAGACAACTGATGCCCGTCACACCATCGTAGCGAGCCAATAGGCGGGCGATCTCCCCGTACACCAGACGCCGTGTGTCGTCAGTGATGTCCATATGTCCGGTGACACCGATTCGAACCATGCAAGAGTTCTACACCGCGACCATGATCAGTGGACGCACTCGATCCCTCAGCTCGGCGACGGACCGCACCCCTGCGAGTTGGTCGGTGCGGCTGTACACGTTCAAGAGCTTCTTCCGGACGCGATCGGACGCGGTCTGCTCCACCATCGTCAAAGCCTCGTGCCCGAGCCGTGCCGCCTCGTCCAACTCGCCTTGGAGTAAACGCGCCTCTACAACCCCCAGTTTGTCCAGGGCCGAGCTTCGCAACCGTCCTGGCACCCTCGACTCGATTGCATGCTCGATTTCACACGCAGCCTCTGCAGCGAAACTCGAGTCGTGGCGAGCCAACTCGAGCAGCCTTCCGCCCAACGTCCCAGAAAGCTCGGCCGCATCGAAGTACCGAATTCAGTACGGATCACTGTCGGCGTCGGCGCGGGCAAATGCCCCATACGCCTTATCGCATGCCCGGCGGAATGCCGACGGTCGCTCGAGCTTCCCGTACGCCCACGCCTCGCGGGTGTACAGCATCGCCTGCACCGTTGGCGTCACCACATCACCGAATTCGTCCTGCGCCAGCCGGATAATCTCCAGCGCATCCATCGCGCGCTGATGTTCGAGATCCCTGCGCCTGGATACTGTGCCGTAATGGTCCAGAGACAGAAGCTGTCTGGCCATACCTGCCATCGCGTTCGCGCACAGAGCCGGATCGTCCGCAGCTTTCGCCGCCCCCACAGCCAGCATGTAGTACTCCTGGGCCGCCGTCTGCAGCCCTGAATCCCAGGACATCGTCGCTGCCGTTTCGGCAAGCAATGCCAATACACGCCGCAGTCGGCGCCGGATCTCTGCTGGATGGCTGTCTTGCAGCAGTTCATTGACCTCGCTCAATTGGCCGACCACGGCCTTTCGGCGCAACCCGCCGCCGAATTGGTCGTCCCACTCGCGAAACATCTGCGCCGCGTTCTCCAGCTGCTCGACCTCTTGTAAGCCGATAATGCCGCGGCCTATGGCGGCCATCGGCTCGTCGCTTACGCGCTGTAGCCACTGTTCCAGCGGTTCGATCAGCTTCGCACCGACCACCACGCCGATCAGGGCGCGGGTTGCCTGGCGTCGGTCCAACATCAAATCTCTCCTGGTCAGTTCTCCCGTCACGGTGGCGCAATCAGTACTCCACGATGTCGGATCCCACTCGGCGACATCCATGCTCTTTCCGGCAACGCCAGGTGCAGGGGTTGCGACCTGTTGGCGTCTCGCATAAAACTGCCCGCGTTGTTCCGGGGTAGCGCCGTCCAGCAGTGTCGTCATCAGACCGGCGTAAAACTCGTCCAGTCGGATTGTTGTCCCTCGGTTGGCCCATTTCTTCACTGTCTGTATATGAATCCCGAGCCGGTCGGCGAATCGCTTCTGCGGAAGTCCCAGGGCTTTCCGCAACGCGGTTGCGTCGGCACCTGTCCACGTGACATGCATACCCAATCCTGGCCCCTTGGTGCTGGGTGCGTATACCACCGTGAACCCAGCGTATACCGCCATGTACCGCGTGGACCTTCTGTCGCGGGATTCCCCGAGGCACGCTCGATTCCAGCTTCCGAGGCCCAATGCCGCAGCCCCACAAGGGGTTCCGGTGCCGATCGAGTCCATAGCTTTGAATCCGTCGGCGCGCAGGGTATCGGGAGCGTCCATCCGGCCGACACACAAACCGAAGGTTTCGATGCTGACGACATCACTCCTGATCGGCGGTCTCGCCGCCGTACTGATAGGGCTGACCGCTGCCGCCTACCTCATGCCTGCACGACCGCGTCCCACCACATCCGACGGCGACGACCCGCGGGATCCGGAGTATCCACACCACGCACCCCTGATGCTGTTCACCGAGGACCAAGCGCACCGGGAGATGCAACTCCACCGCGAGTGCCGCCGTGGTGATTGTGCACGCAAGGACGCGGCCTGGATGGTCCTGGTCGACGCGGGCCGCATCCACCCGCGTGTGCCCCTCATCGGAGGCGTTCGGTGAGCCCGAGTGCCGCACATCAGCTCGGGCAGTCGGACGTCGTTCATCGGTTCTGTGAAGATTGCCCAGCCCCGATCGACAGCCTGGCAGAGGCTCGTCGGGTTCTGACCGTTCACGCCGATCATGGGGCGCGATGCCCGCAGTACCTGGCCGCCCTGTCGCGGACATCGGAGGTGACGGCGTGAACGCCACCATCGACGACGACTGGTGCGACTGGTGCGCGCTCGAGATCCCAGGCGCACCGCTTCGCGTGGACGGTCGGGTCTTCTGCACTTCAATGTGTCTCGACGCATACCGCAATCGTTGCGGCTCCTCCGCCGTGATCGACATCCCGCAGCGTCGCGTCCCGGATGCCGGCTCCGAAACCGCTGACAGGTCGGCACGGTTGGAAGCCGAGGGGCCGTCGCGATGACCGAGCAACTTCCACGCCGCACGCCCGGTGAATTCGGGTTTCTTCGCTATCCCACCACGCTGGCGTCCGCAGCGCTGCTGATCCGCGTCGCACAAGGGCTCGATGAATGGAGCGAAGGTGACCGGCACGAATCCCGGCGCCAGGAGCCGTAGCTCCGCCTCGAGATTCCCCTGCATGTTCTCAGTTCAGGAAGAGCCGATGACTACACTAAATTCTTTTGCCCATCAACAGAAATCGGATGCGTTCTACCTCGACATCGCCGCGAACGATCACGGCGACGAGAAAGGCGCACTCGTCCACCATGCCGTCACACGTCTGCAGACGGCCGACCCTGACCTGGTCGAAATCGGACCTGGTGGGGGCGCGGCCGTCCGATACCTCGCCTCGAGACTCACCGCCGACAGTCGGGCACGGCTCACGTTGATCGAGGCCCCTGGGGTGACCTCGCATTCGCTGGGAGAGGCCATGGAAGCGTTCGCGGCTGTGGGCACCTGTCATCTTGTCCAAGGCTGGGCCAAAGACCTTTCCACACTGATCACCGACCCTGTAGATGTGATCAGCGCCTCGGCGCTCATGCACGAGGTGTACTCCTATGGGGTGCGTACACGGGGCTTCACACGATGATGCGGGTGCTTCCGACCGTGATCCGGCATTACGGATTCTTCGTCTACCGTGACGTTTATGCCGTCGACGCGCCGACCCTGCACGAACGTGTCGTGCATTGCTACAGCTCGCAATCCTGGCTGCAGTTCCTGCGGATGTTCATACCTCACTACCTCGTCGAAGGCGCGCATCCCTACCATCACCACGACGATGAGGTCGTCGCGCGACAGAACTCGCGGATAGTGCCCGTCGCCGAGCTCGATACCAACGTCTGCGCCGTCATCGAGGCACCGGTCGGGGTGTTCCGGGAGGTGCAGCGCCACTACCTCACCCTGCGTGACCATGTCTGGCGGTCCGGGATACTCGGGTTCAAGCCGATACTGGACGGCGAGCTGTCGATGGACTGGGTTGATTTCCGTTCCGGTCACAAGCGCGTTCACTACACCCTCACGGACTCGGAAATGGTCTCTCCGCATCCGCCTGCGCTGCTCGCAGTCAGTGAACGGTACAGCGACCATTACGTGATCGATGGCGACATCTTCGATGCTGTCACCGACGCCGCACTCATGGCATTCCTCTCCAGTGCCGAACTCGTCGACTCCCGATGCGAACCGACATGGCGCGGATGGCTGGCACGCGAAGGCCATGAGACTTACGCGTATCTGACCGCGGACGACCTACTCACCGCGTTCGCCGTGAACTCGCTGGAAGGTCGGCCGAATCAAGACACGGTGTTGATGCCGGTCTCCGTAGAGGACGTGTTCACGCGAGATCGCCTCTACTACAATCGTTTTCTCGCCAAGCGGCTTGCGAATCCGCTGGTCGACGCGAAACAGCTGATCTTGTTTCAAAACATCCCGACCCACGACACCCACACCATGCAACGAGCGCTGGCCACGCTGCAACAGCTGTGCTCCAAGCCCAACGTCGCCCGGCTGCACACTGCCATCCATTGGAAAGGCTGAACCCCGATGAATGTGATCGAGGTCGAGCGCAAACGCGCCCTCACCGATGCTCCCTCCCTGCGCGACCGGCTCATCGCGCTGGGTTACCGCGAGAACGCCCGAGTCATCGAGACCGACGTCTACTACAGCAGGCCCGATGTGGATTACATGCAGACTGTCGAATGCCTTCGAGTACGCCGCCGTGGCGACTTCTGCGAGATCACCTACAAACCGCCGTCGGATTCCGGCACTCACGGCGCGAGCCACATCATCGCCAAACGTGAAATCAATGTCGCTCTTGCAGGAATCGCGGACAGCGAGGCGGCACGCGCACTGCTCGAGGCTGTCGGGATGCGAGAACTCGCGGTCGTGGAGAAGAATCGGTACGTATTCCGCCATCCCGACCGTGAGGACACAGTGGTTGCTCTCGATAGTGTCACCGGTGCAGGCGAATTCGTCGAAACCGAAGTCTGCGCGAGCGACCCGCACGACGCGGCCACGCACCTCGAGCAGGTCGAGTTAGAGCTGAGTATCGATACATTGCCGGTTGTCACGCTGCCATACCGCGACCTGGTGATGATGGCTGCGCGATGACGGTTGACCCGGGCCATCTTCCCCACGGCCGGCCCATCGCCGTCGTTCGCATTGCCAGCGCGCCAGCGGGAAGATCACCTCGATGATCCTGGCCTCGAGCGGCGAGGAAGCCCCTGCACGGCGGACGCGCCCCGGTGCGGCGCTTCCTGCCCGAACTGATCCGGCTGATCTGGGACCGCACGATCGACCCGGGCAAGGTCTTCGACCTCACGCTTCCGCTCGGCGACGCCGCCGAAGGCTACCGGGCCATGGACGAACGCCGCGCCGTCAAGGCCTTGCTGCCCCTGTGAGCCGCCGGGCTCGAGGACGTCGCACAATATCCGTCCCAGGGCGGAGATATGCCCGTGCGGCGCGCGGTAGATTATGTGTATCGGAGGGTTACATTACTCACAAGTAGGAGGCGACGATGCCCGTGCCGGAAGCTGCGGTGTTCGAGCGTCTGCGGGCGTTCGCGTCCGTTGACGGTTCCCGTGAGCACGCGAACAAGACCATCGCCGAGACGTTCACCGGGCGGCCGCTGGGCGAGGTGCCGGTGGGAACCGCCGACGATGTGAGCGCCGCGTTCATCCGCGCCCGCGCCGCCCAGGCAGAGTGGGCGAAACGTACGCCCAAGGAGCGGGCGGCGGTGCTGGAACGCTTCCGCGAACTGATCATCAGCGAACGCGACTATCTGATGGACGTCATCCAGGCCGAAACCGGTAAGGCGCGGTGGGCGGCGCAGGAAGAGATCCTGGGCATGATGTTCGCGGCCCGCTACTTCTCGCGCGTGGCGCCGAAGCTGCTGGCGCCGCATTCGGTGCCGGGGGCGTTCCCGGTGCTGAATCGCGCGCAGGTGCGCACCCAGCCCAAGGGCGTGGTCGGCGTCATCGCGCCGTGGAACTATCCGATGGTGCTGTCGATCGGCGATGCGATCCCGGCGCTGCTGGCCGGCAACGCGGTCGTCGTGAAACCCGACAGCCAGACCCCGTTCTCGTCGCTGGCAAGCGTAGAACTGCTGCTGCGCGCGGGTCTGCCCCGCGATGTGCTGCAGGTGATTCCGGGCCCGGGCGGCGTGGTCGGCACCGCGATCGTCGACCAGTGCGACTACCTGATGTTCACCGGCTCCTCGGCCACCGGGCGCGAGCTGGCACAGCAGTGCGGTAAGCGGCTGATCGGATTCTCGGCCGAACTCGGCGGGAAGAATCCGATGATCGTGACTCGCGGCGCGAATCTGGACAAGGTCGCCAAGGCCGCCGTGCGCGCCTGCTTCTCCAACGCCGGCCAGCTGTGTATCTCGATCGAGCGGATCTACGTCGAGCAGTCGATCGCGGCGGAGTTCAGCGAGAAGTTCGTGAAGGCGGTCGGCGCCGCGAAACTCGGTGCGGCCTACGACTTCTCGACCGATATCGGCAGCCTGATCTCGCCGGCGCAGCTCGAGACGGTCACCAAGCACGTCGCCGACGCTACGTCCAAGGGCGCCGAAATTCTCGCCGGCGGCAACGCCCGGCCCGATCTGGGTCCGCTGTTCTTCGAGCCGACGGTTCTGAGCAAGGTCACCGACGAGATGGAATGCGGCCGCAACGAAACCTTCGGCCCGCTGGTTTCGATCTATCCGGTTGCCGACGTCGAGGAGGCGATCGCCCGCGCCAACGACACCGAATACGGGCTCAACGCCAGCGTGTGGGCGAGCAGCGCGTCCGAGGGGCAGGCCATCGCGGCCCGGCTGCGGACCGGAACCGTCTGTGTCGACGAGGGTTACGCACCGGCGTGGGGGAGCACCGGCGCCCCGATGGGCGGTATGGGGATCTCCGGGGTCGGTCGCCGCCACGGTCCCGACGGACTGCTGAAGTTCACCGAACCGCAGACGGTGGTCGTCACCCGCGGAATGAATCTGGATGCGCCGCTGGGCATTCCGCAGTCGAAGTGGCAGGCGTTGCTGATGACGCTGGCGCGCAGCTTCCGCTTCCTGCCCGGGCGCTGAGCCGGTCGGGTCGGTCACCCGCAGCGGTGACCGACCCGCGCGCTCACTGATTGAAGAAGATTCCGGTCAGATTCGCGTTCTTGATCGGAGTATCGGCGTTGCGCTGGTTGGCGCACAGGAAATCGACCGCCGTCATGGTGGCGTCGACCTGGGTGCCGGCGGGTTCATGATCGTTGTTCGTCTGCTGTTTCACGAATTTGGTGATCGTGACCCGCTTGGTGTCGGCGTCCTGTTTGACATAGTCGCTGCACGGGGTGTCGCCACCCTTGTTGATCGCACGCTGCACGTCCGAGCATCCGCTCAGCAGGCCCGCGGTCACCGTGGCCGCCGCGATCGTGCCGAACAGCGCGGCGATGCCGCGATGGGCCCTGGATGTCATCTGTTCTCCTCGTCGAGGCCGCGTGCCGGTCCGATCCCGGCAATTCGACCGCAAGCCTAAGCGTTCACCGGCCGAATACCCCGTCGTATCCGGCCGAATCGGACGGACCGCTACCCTACGGCGGTGCAGCTGTCTCGAACGGCCGATGCGGTGTCGTCGGTAACCGATAGATTGACGACGATATCTCCGCAGCCGCCGATATGGGTCGTGCTGGCGACGGCTGCCGTGGCGGTGGCGGTGGTGCTCTATCGGCCGGTATGGCGAGTGCTGCGGACATGTGTGACGATCGCCCACGAGATCGGCCACGCGGTGGTCGCGATCTGCACGGGCCGCACCCTGAGCGGTATCCGGCTGCATTCGGACACCTCGGGTGTGACCGTATCCCGCGGCAAGCCACGCGGTTTCGGGATGGTGCTGACCACCCTGGCGGGTTATCCGGCTCCCTCGGCGGTCGGGCTCGGGTTCGCGATCCTGCTCGGCACCGGACGCCAGACGATGATGCTGTGGATACTCATCGCGGCGCTGGTGGTGCTGATCGTGGTGATCCGCAACCTGTTCGGCTTCCTCGCCGTGATCTGCGCGGGCGGGGCCGCCTTCGCCGTGTCCTGGTACGGAACAGCGGTGTGGCAGGGCGTCTTCGGCTATGTGGTGACCTGGTTCCTGCTGTTCGGCGGAGTACGCGCGGTGATCGAACTGTGGCAGGTGTCGGTGCGCGGCGACGGGTCCGATGCCGACCAGCTGGCCTGGCTCACGCGCGTTCCGGCGCGGCTGTGGGTCGTCGTATTCGGCCTGCTCACCCTCGCGGCACTGGTGCTGGGTGCGGGGCAGCTGCTCGGGCTTCAGCCGTCCTGAGCCTGCGCGCGCCACCGCCGGGCCGCATCCGGATCACCCCTGCGCTCCAGCACTTCCGCGAGACCCGCCATCGCGCGTGAATCGCCCTGTTCGGCCGCCAGGCGCCACCAGCGTTGCGCCTCGTCGAATTCGCGTGTCCGATAACCGAGTACGCCCAGATCGTAGGCCGCTGCGGTATGTCCCAGATCGGCCGCCTGCCGCCACATCCGCCGGGCCTGGTCGAGGTCGCCGCGAGTGTGCGCCTCCACTCCGAGGTGATAGAGCGTGGAGCGGATGCGGTCCTGCTCGCCGCCGGCGTCGACGGTGACGGTCATCGCGACCACCAATTCGTCGAAATCGGGATCCCCGACTCCTGTGCTGCAGCGCAGCAGCATCGAACCGGCCGCGCCGCGTTCGATGACGAGTCCGTAGTTGCCCGTCCATGATTCGACCGCGCCCGCGGCCGTCATCCAGACCGGGGTGAGGGTGTACGCGGCGGCCGGGCCGGTTCCCGACAGGTGGAGATCGGCCCCCTCGGCGAGGGCATCGCTCCACACGTCGACGCCCGGCAAGCGGTGCCCGCGCAACGTCACGTATCCGTCGATCACCGAAACCCCGATGCCCAGTCCGAGCAATCCCGGCGGCGGTGCCGCGGCGTGCAGCACCAACCGCACCACCGTCGTTTCGGCGCCCAGGCGCTGCGAGTACATCGGGTGGACCGTGACACCACGCCAGCCGACCGGCTCGGTGCCCGGATATCGCTCGGCCAGGGGACGATTCGCCTCACCGGTATCGGCCATCGCGCCGCCTTTCGCCGTAGCCGTAGGGGGAATCGATGCGTTGCCGCGCACACCGTAGTCCCTGCGACCGGAAAATGGTGCCGAACCGTCGGTTTCAGTCCTCGCTGCCGGCGCGCTGCCCCACGAACGCCCGCAATACCGGGTCCGTGGAGACGATGCGGTCGACCTCGTCGCCGCCGGTGCATTCGAACAGTCCGATGGTCACGTGCGCGCCGCGCCTGCCCAGCACTCGCCAGACGCCACCGCTGTCCTGCCAGCGGATCAGCGCGGCAACGGCAGGGGAGGTCGGCGAATCGGGCACCTCACCATTGTGACGGCCGAAACCGTTCAGGCGAATTCGTGGTGCAGCTCGGGCAGGAAGCGAGCGAGGTGGTTCATCTCCTGCCCGCAGTGCAACAGCAGATCGCGCGCGAGGTCGAGCCCGGGCAGGAGGTCGCCGACGTCGGCGGCGGCACCGCGCTGCACCGCACGCGCGGCATGCACCGGATCGACGGTGTGGACTCCGTAGATGCGCAGGTAGAAGCGACTGCGCATCTCGCATCCCCCGGGAATCGGGCGGACCTGGTGAGCCAGCCAGCCCAGATCGACCGGCGCGATGCTGCTGCCGACCCGGCCGAACACCACCGTGTGATCCTCGGGCACGGTGAATCCGTAGGCGACCGGATCGTGGAAGGCGATGGCGAGTTGCTGCAACTTCGGGCCGATGTACTCGTCGACGTAGGAAATGTTGCCGATATACCGCTGCCGGTCCGGCATCGCCGCACCGGTCCGATCGGCCGCCACCTCCGCGTACCGGTGTGCGTCCGGATGCCACAGCTTGTACCGGGCCGATTCGACCAGATGCCACCCGAACCACCAGTCCCACATGGCGGCCGTCACCCGGGGCATCTCGGTCCGCGCCGCCACCCAGACGATTCCGGAATCGGTCTGCCCGTAGCCGGTTTCGATGGGCGCGTATCCGGACGGCCCCAGCTCCGCGGTCAGTGCGGAGAAGGGCGGAATGCGATCCGCCCGGGTGGGCGGACCCGCATACGCCGCCGCGACCGCCGACTGCGGCGGGGCGGTGTGTTCGGTCATGAAATGGGCATACGGCTCGGCGCGGTCCTGTGCGGAGTATCCGCCGTAGCGTGCGTTGTCGGGCCCGTCGGCGCGAGCCAGTGGCGATCGGGCCACGGCGTACGCACCCGCGCCGGCGGCCGCGAGCGTCAGCGCCCGGCGCCGTGACAGGGCCGAAGGTCTCACCATGCGACGAGGCTACTGCGCGGTGCGGCGAGCGGATGCACCGATCGTGGTGGCTCCCAACAGCATTCGTGCACAGCGGCGGGTTTCCGGCTGCGACGACGCGGCGATGATGACTTCTCCCAAGGCGGCCGCACCTCGAGATGGTGCGGCCCACCGCGGGCCGTGCGGGTTCGCCGGGCGAGGGGCCGCACGGCCGCGAGGTTGCCGGCTACGGGGTGGAGTAGCCGATCAGGGCTCCGATCCCGGCACCGATCGGGATGGTGATCAGGGCACCGACGCCCCCGAGGAAGAAGCCCAGGACCGCACCGATTCCGGCACCGACCGCTGCTCCGACACCCGCGTTGTACTGCTTGCGGGCGAGGGTGTCGGAGGCTTCGTCGATGGCCTGCGCGGTGCGCTCGGTCGCCGACTGCGGCGTCAGTGTCAGCGTGCGGCCGGCGTTCTCGATGCGCGGGGTGAGGCCGACGGTTCCGGAGGCCGTGCGCAGGCCGAGCGGAACCGAGGCGACGGCACGACCGGCGGCATCGGTGAGCGTGACCGAATCACCGGTGACGGTGAAGGATCCGGCGTCCACGGTGGTGGTCAGACCGGTGTGATCGGCGGTCGGCGCGGTGACGAAGCCGACGCCCTGTTCGACACCGCGCACCGCGATCTCGGAGGCCGTGGCCGGTGCGGCCTGCACGACGCCGGCGGCCGCGGTGGTGGCGCCGACGGCCAGAAGCGCGGTGGCGGCGAATTTCTTGGCTCTCATGATCTTTCCCCACATTCCGTCGGCCCGGCCGGGCCGACATGTCCCCTGTGGCCGGATCTCGGCCGCTCCCATTCTTACGCAGATACCGCGCCGGTGTTCGGTTTCCGATTCGTGAGCGCCGAAACACGCTCCCGCGCAATGGGTTTGCCTGCAGTTCGCCGAAAAGAGCGCGCTCTGGGTGCTGATTTCGGGCGGGGACGGCGAAGGGTCCGATTGCCGGCCGGATACTGCGATAGTCCGGACCGCCGCTGTGGACCGCCTTCGCCATCGACTCGTCCGACTTCACCATTCGCCTTCGCCCGCACCTGCCGGACCGACTCGTCACTCCCGCGGCGTCGCCGAAAGGGCTCGGAACTGCGCCGATGGTGGTCCTCCGACTCGGCGGCCGGACCGCGACCGCCACCGTTTCCACCTCCGCTGCCCGTATCGTCGACCGATGTGAGCGACGACGACGGTGCGACGCGTCCGCGATTGCGGCCCTCCGTGATCGGCGATCCCGGCGCCTTCGCCGAACACGTCTGCACCCGGCTCCAGCGCGAGATTCCGGCGTACCGGGGGATTGCCGCATCGGCCCTGGTGCCCTCGATCGCCGACGCGGTGGATCGTCTGATCAGCGCCACGTCGGCCGATCGGCCACTCGACGAACAAGAACTCGCCGACTTCCGTGAGTACGGCGCATTGCGTGCCGAACTGGGTTTGCCGCTCGATGCGATGCTGCGCGGATGGCAGATCGTGGTGGGGGAGGTGATCGAACGTATCGGCACCTCCGAACACTGGGCGACCCGGCCGGGCTCGGCACTGATGTCGGTGCTGGCGGCCCTGTTGCGCGCCTCGGACGCGGCCACGGTCGCCTACAGCTCCGGCCATCGCGAGGCCGAGGCACAGATCACCCGCCGTCTCGACACCCGGCGCGACGATATGGTGCGAGCGCTGGCCGAGGGCGCCCTGCCCGCCGGGGAACTGCGCCGCCGCGCGCAATACATCGGGTTGCGCCTCGACGGTGCGTACGCGGCCTTCCGCGCGATCACCGATGAACCGGAGCACACCGAATGGGACTTGCGGCAGCGGCCGGGGTTCCGTCCGCCGCGCGGCGTGGTGGCGATCCTGGACCGCGATGTGGTCGGCATCTGCGATCCGCACGACGATTCGGCGCCCTCGGCCGGAGTATTCCTCGGCGTCGGCCCCGCCTGTCCGCTCGAAGGGGTTCCCCATTCCCTGCGTATCGCCGGCCGGGTCGCCGAGACCGCGCGGCTGTTCGGCCGGCCGGGCCGCCACACCCTCACCGAGCTGGGCGTCCTACCGGCCGTGGTCGGCGACAGCGATGTGGGCGGTGCCCTGCTGCTTCGCTATATCACTCCGCTCGACGATGCCGAGGCCGGCTCGATACTCGACACCGTCGACGCGTATCTCGCGGCGGGTCTCAACGCCAGCGAAACCGGACATCGGCTGTATCTGCACCACAACACGGTCCGCTACCGGTTGTCCCGATTCGAGGAGTTGACCGGGGCGTCGCTGAAGGATCCGCATGTGGCGCAGCAGGTGTGGTGGGCGCTGCGCTATCGGGAGCTGAATTCCGGCGCCGCGGAATCCTGAGCACAGGGTGACAAGTGAGCGCCCCGGGATTTTGTGAACTATTACGAAACTTACCGGCCGTGCCGGCGGTTGATCGATAGAGGGACCGGACGCGGCGGCCGATATCCGCAGGTCACCGTCCCGGCATGTCCGTGCGACGCTCGAAAGGCAGAACCGGCATCATGAGATTCGCCGATCCGTTCACCGCGGTCTTCGCCGACGCTGTGGAGATGGCCGTGCGTGCGCCCTCGGTGCACAACACCCAGCCGTGGCGGTGGTCGCTGCGCGGGGAGACCATCCACCTGCACGCCGACGAGTCCCGGCAGCTGACCGTGACCGATCCGGCGCAGCGAGCACTGCTGCTGAGCTGTGGCGCGGCGCTGCACCACATGCGGGTGGCGCTGGCGATGCTCGGCGGGTCCGCGCAGGTCTCCTACCTTCCCGACGACACCGATCCCGACCACCTCGCGGCGATCACGATGCGCCCGCGCACCCCGTCGGCGCGCGATATCGACCTGGCCGCGGCGATCGCCCATCGGCAGTCCGATCGCCGCCGCTACAGCACCCGCCCGGTGCCGCAGGCGTTCGTGCGTGAGGTGTCCGCCGATGCCCGCGCCTACGGCGCCGCCGCACGGCAGGTGCCGCCGGAGTTGCGCCCGGAACTGGCCGACGCCGCCCGGGTCGCGTCCGTGCGTCACGCCGCCGACCCCGCCTATCTGCACGAGCTGGCGGCCTGGAGCGGGCGGCACGGAACGGCCGACGGTGTCCCGGCCGCGAACACCCCCGCGCCGCGTTCCGACGACGAGATCGCCAAACGCCGGTTCGAGTCGCCGGAGCTGGCTGATCCGGCCACCGAGCCCGAGGCCGCCGAATGGCTGGTGGTGTGCACGACCGGCGACGACCGCCTCGCGCGGTTGCGCGCGGGGGAGGCCGTGAGCGCGTTGCTGTTGTCGGCGACCACGCTGGGCCTGTCGTCGAGTCTGCAGTCCGAACCGCTGGCCATGCCGGATCTGCGCGCCGAGCTGCGCCGCCATGTGCTCGCCGAATGCGCGTATCCGCAGACGATGGTGCGGCTGGGCTGGTTGCCGTCGGGCGCCGCACCGCTGCCGCATACGCCACGGCGGCCGGTCACCGAGGTGATCGCGGCCGCCGTCGCGTAGTGATCGACGCCCGTCAGAGGCCGGCGTCGGCGGCGATCTCGCGGGCGTGGGCGATGATCGCGTCGATGCGTTCGACGGTCGGTGTGCCCGCGGCGGCCTTGTTGCCCGGCGTATCGGCCGCGCGCCGCATGACCCCCTCGGCGATGATCGCCAGTTTCCACAATCCGAGCACATGCCAGAAGGTGAGAGCGTCGCGGTCGCGGCCGGTCTCGTCGAGGTAGGCGCGCGCCATCTCGGCTCGATTCGGGAAACCCGGCAGTGCCGAGGCCGGGAAGTCGCCGCCGATGTCCTCGCCGGGCTCGACCCAGTAGGCGAGCAGGCTGCCCATATCCGCGAGCGGATCGCCGAGGGTGGACAGTTCCCAGTCCAGTGCGGCCACCACCGCGCCGCTGTCTCGCGCGGTGATCACGTTGCGCAAATGGAAGTCACCGTGCACCAGCGTCGTTTCCCGTTGCGGCGGAACCGATTCGGCGAGCCGGCGGGTGAGGTCGTCGAGTTCGGGCACCTCGCGGGTGCGCGACTGCTCCCACTGCCGCGACCACCGATTCAGCTGCCGCTGCGCGTACGGTTTGTGACTGGCCAGATCCACCAGCCCCACCGCCTCGAGATCGACCGCGTGGATGCGCGCCAGTGTGTGGGTCAGGGATTGGGCGATGGCCAGGCGTCGCTGCGGAGTCAGCGACTCCGCGACCTCCATGGTGTCCACGACCTGTCCGTCGACGTATTCCATCAGCACCACCGGTGCGTCACAGACCTCGGAATCGGTGGTGACGGCGATGATTCCGGGCACCGGGACATCGGTACCGGACAGCGCGGACATGATCCGCGACTCGCGCACCACATCATGGGCGGAGGCCAGCAGCCGGCCGAGCGGCGGGCGCCGCAGCACCCAGCGGTGCCCGGCGCCGTCGCGCACCAGATAGGTGAGATTGGACTGGCCGAGACCGATCCGGGTGAAGGTCGGGGCGCCGATCAGCCCGACGCCCAGCCCATCGATCCATCGGGTGATCGCCGCGATATCGATTCCGCGGGGCTGCTCCGGCGTCACGGTGCCGTCCGGAATGCCGCCGGGTGGCCGAGTCGCTGCCCGCCGTCGATGACCATCACCTCGCCGGTGATCCAGTGCGCCGCGTCGGATACCAGGAATGCGATGGCCGACCCGATATCGTCGGGTTCGCCGATCCGGTCCAGGGCGGTCGCCTCCGCCACCAGATTCTCGTGTTCACGCCACAGTGCCTCGGCGAGCTTGGTCCGCACCACGCCGGGCGCGACGGCGTTGACCCGGACCCGTGGGGACAGCTCCAGCGCCATCTGCTTGGTGAGGTGGATGAGCGCCGCCTTGGAGGCGTTGTAGAGGCCGAGATTCGCCTCGAAACCCATACCGCCGATCGAGGCGGTGTTCACGACCGCGCCGCCGTGTTCGCCCATCCATGCCTCGGTCGCCAGCGAGGTCCACAGGATCGGGGCCCACAGGTTGACGTCGAAGATCTTGGCGAACCGGCCGTGGTCCTGATCGATCACCGGGCCGAACGCCGGATTGGTGCCGGCGTTGTTGACCAGGATGTCGACGCTGCCGAACCGCTCGAGGGTGCGGTCGACGCAGGCGCGCGCGGCATCCTCGTCGACGGTGTGCGCGGCGATACCGAGCGCGCTGCCCTGTACCTGTGCGGCCGCGGCGTCGGCCGATTCCTGATCCCGCGAGGTCAGCACCACGTTGGCCCCGGACGCGGCGAGGGCCTGCGCGGTCGCGAGGCCGATACCGCGGGAGGCGCCGGTGACGATCGCGGTGCGGCCGGTCAGATCCGCATTCGCCATATCAGTTGCCCGCCTTCACATCTCGATACTTGCGCAGTTCCTGCCGGGCCAGCGTGCGCTTGTGCACCTCGTCGGGCCCGTCGGCCAGCCGCAGCGTGCGCAGGTGCGCCCAGGCCATGGCGAGCGGGAAGTCGTCGGTGACACCGGCGCCGCCGTGGACCTGGATGGCCCGGTCGACGATCTTCAGCGCGATATTGGGCGCGGCCACCTTGATCGCGGCGATCTCGGTGCGCGCCTCCTTGTTGCCGACGGTGTCCATCAGATAGGCCGCCTTCAGGGTCAGCAGCCGGATCATCTCGATATCGATGCGCGCCTCGGCGATCCAGTCCTGGATATTGGCGTTGGCGGCGATCGGCTTGCCGAAGGTGATGCGCGTGCTCGCGCGCCGGCACATCAATTCCAGTGCGCGCTCGGCCATTCCGATGGCCCGCATGCAGTGGTGGATGCGGCCGGGTCCGAGCCGGGCCTGGCTGATCGCGAACCCCTCACCCTCGCCCTTCAGCACGTCTTTCAGCGGTACCCGGACATTCGCGAAATCGATTTCGGCATGTCCTTCGCGGTCCTGATAGCCGAAGACCGGCAGGCCGCGCAGCACGGTCACACCCGGGGCGTCGATGGGGACGACCATCATCGACTGCTGGCGGTGCGGTGCGGCGTCGGGATCGGTCTTGCCCATCACGATCAGTACGGTGCAGTTCGGGTGCAGCGCGTTGGAGGCGAACCACTTGCGGCCGTTGAGGATGTACTCGTCCCCGTCGCGCACCATCGACAGTTCCACATTGGTGGCATCGGAACTGGCGACCGCGGGTTCGGTCATCGCGAACGCCGAGCGGATCGTGCCGGCCAGCAGCGGCTTCAGGTACTTCTCCTTGTGCTCGTCGGTGCCGAAGAGCGTGAAGACCTCCATATTTCCGGTATCCGGGGCGTTGCAGTTGCACGCCTCCGGGGCCAGGTGGCTGCGGCCCATGATCTCGGCCAGCGGTGCGTATTCGAGGTTGGTCAGACCGGGACCCCATTCCGCGTAGGGGTGGAACAGATTCCACAGACCGCGCCGCTGCGCCTCGGCCTTCAGCTCTTCGAGGACCGGCGGCTGGAAGTGCGGATCACCGGCGGCGCGCATCTGCTCGTCGTAGACGGCCTCGGCGGGGTAGACGTGCGAATCCATGAACTCCAGCAGCTGGGCGCGATACTTCTCGGCCCGCTCGGAGATGTCGAACATCGACATGTGATCTCCTGATCGTTGAAAAATCTGGTGTGCGGCTTCAGTTCTCGTCGAGCAGACTGTGCTGGTAGCGGCGCATGCCGGCCAGCCAGCGGTCGTAGTCGGATCCCTTGCGCCGGTACATCTCGAGCACGCTCGGATGCGGCAGGATCAGGAACTGTTCGGTGTCGATCGCGGCCAGCACCGCGTCGGCGACCTGCGCGGGTTCGAGGACCTCGCCCGCGGCGGTCACCGCCCGGGTCGAGGCCGCGCCGAGCCGGTCGCCGGAGTCGCGACCGGCGTACAGCAGGGGCGTGTCGACCCCCATGGGGCACAGGCAGCTGACTCGAATTCCCTTGTCGCCGTAGGTGACCGACAACCATTCGGCGAAGCCGACGGCGGCGTGTTTGGTCACCGAGTAGGTGGCCGACCCGATCTGGGTGAGCAGTCCGGCCGCCGAGGCGGTGCTGACGAAGTATCCCTCGCCGCGCTCGAGCCACTGCGGCACGAGTTGGGTGGCGGCGCGGATGTGCGCGCGCACGTTGACCTCGAAGGACCGGTCCCAGTCGGCCTCGGCGACCTCGAGCCCGGCCGCACCGGCGATGCCGGCGTTCGCGAAATACAGGTCGACCGGGCCGAACGTCTTCTCCGCCAGCGCGATCAGGCTCGCGATCGCCTCCGGATCGCTGACGTCGGCACCGGCGCTCACGCAGGCGCCGGGATGCTCGGCCGCCACCGCGTCCGCGACGTTCTCGGCGGCGGCCTCGTCGAGATCGGCGACGACGACTCGCGCGCCCGCGGCGGCGAGGCGGCCGGCGAGCGCGCCACCGATACCACCTCCGCCGCCGGTCACGATGGCCACTTTCTGCGCAACCTGCACTGCCGTACCCCTGTCCCTGTCCGTGATGTCACCTCACCGTAGTTGAGGTCGACGTCAAGTTCAATTGCGGGTGTGCGTGGACGCCGCACTCCGCTGTTGTAGCAGGTCCGCGCCGTGCCGCAGGGCGAAACGGCGAGTCAGGACTTGGCCGGGATACGCAGCGCGTTGACCCACAACCGGGTCGCGGTGTAGGTCAGCTCGTCCAGGTCGACCGGACGGTCGGTGTCGTCGCCGCCCACGAAATGCCCGAAGGCCAGACGGCTCACCATCCCGGAGAGAGCGCGCGAGGCGAGGAGGGGATCCAGCTCCGGATCGGCCAGGCCCCGGCGTTGCAGCGATTCGATACTGCGCGCGTTGCGGTCGATGAACGCCTCGGCACGGCGTTGGCGCAGCACCCGGAATTCGGGGTCGATATTGGCGACCTGTTCCAGTAGGCCCATGAGTTTGGCATTGCGCTGATAGGCCTCGAAATAGGCGCGGTTGCTCGCGGCCACGACCGCGGCCGGATCGTCGGCCTCGGGTACATGCGGCATCCCCGGATGCAACATGTCCTCCTGGGCGATCTCCAGGACCGCCGCGAAGATCTCCTCCTTGCTGGAGAAATAGGTATAGAACGTACCGGAGGAGCAATGGGCCGCGGTCGTGATGTCGACCAGCCGGGTGTCGAGATAGCCACTGGTCTCGAAGACCCGGCGGGCGGCGGCGATCAGCGCCGAGCGGGTGCGCAGCCCGCGTTCGGTGGTGGGCAATTCCCGCAGCAGGGAAGTTCGGGCCATCGACGGCGCCGTGTCCGTACTGCGACCATCCTCGCCGAACTTTCCCATGCAGCAGTTATAGCCGACGCGGCCGATTCGGTAGCAGGCAGCCGGATTTGTCGTATTAGGGTCTGTTGATCTTGGAAGTCATCGGAGTGGAGAGTATGTCGAGATTGAGGAAGCTGCTGACGCTCGGGGCGGCCGCGGCGGCGGTTGTGCTCACCGCGGTGCCGGTGCACGCGCAGCAGCAACCCGAATACGCGCCCACGATGCTGGTGCTGGACGCCTCGGGATCCATGCGGGCCCCGGACCCCGGCGGCGGCACGAAACTGGATGCGGCCAAGGCCGCCGTCCACAGTTTCGTCGCCGCGGCCCCACCGCGGTCGAGAGTGGGACTGACGGTGTACGGGACCGGAACCGGATCCTCGGACGCGGAGAAGACCGCCGGATGTGCGGATGTGCGCACGCTGCGCGGCGCCGACATCATCGACAGAGCCGCCGTGAACACCGCCCTCGACGGTATCGAGGCCAGTGGATACACGCCGATCGGCGCCGCGCTGCGGGCGGCCGCCGAAGCGCTTCCGAAGGAGGGCCCGCGTTCGATCGTCCTCGTCTCCGACGGCGAAGACACCTGTGCGCCACCGGATCCCTGTGAGGTCGCCCGGGAACTCGAGCGCCAGGGCGCGAGGATCGTGGTGCACGCCATCGGATTCGGTGTCGACGGGCCCGCGCGCAAACAGCTCACGTGCATCGCGCAGCAGACCGGCGGTACGTACACCGACGCCGCCGACGGCACCTCGCTCGAACGCGTTCTGCCCAGGGTGAGCCAGGCGGCCTTGCGCACCTATACGCCGATCGGCGCACCGATTTCCGGCGCCGCGGCCTATCGGGACGCGCCGATCGCGGCGCCGGGCCAATATCTGGACACGATCGCCCAGCACGAGACGAAGTACTACGCCCTGGACGTGCCGCAGGGGGCGATGGCGTACTTCAGTGCGACGGTTGCCTTCCCGCACGTGCGGCAGAAACAGTCCGGCAACGACAACAGTGTGCTGTACCTGCGGGTCTACGGTGAGGACGGCAAGGACTGCAACGTCTTCGAGTTCGAGCAGGTCGTCAACACCAGTGACGGTGTGGCCCTGACCGTCACCAAGGCGTGGGACGGCGCGACGAAGACCGATTCCGGATCCGACAGCGCCGCGAACGCGTGCCGCGGCGGCGGTCGCTACTACTTCGCACCGGAGTGGCATGGCGTCGCCGACAACATGCCGCAGCAGATGCCCATGGAATTGCTGTTCGGCATCGAACCCTCGGCCGGCGACCCCGGCCCGCCCGCGTCGACCACGAAGACGGCATTCACGCCACCGACCGGCAGTGCCGTCGCGGTGACCGGAGGCGGATCGTTCAATGCCGCAGCCACAGTGGAAGGTTCGGGCAGCTATTCCGACACCCTGCAGCGGGGCGAGTCGGTGTTCTATCGTGTCCCGCTCGGATGGGGGCAGGGTCTCGCCTACCGGGTGAATTTCCTGGATTCCGACAAGCATGGACTCGACGGGCTGTCACGGGTCACGACCACGCTGTACTCGCCGATTCGCACCGAGATCGATCACGACTTCGCCAGCTACAACGGAGAATCCGCGACGATGCCGGCCGGCGATCCGCTGGCCACGCTGCCGGTGCGCTACAGCAATCGCGCGGCCGGGACGGGCAAGGGCGCCGACCAGAGCCTGGCGGGTTGGTACTACATCGCCGTCTCCGTCAGCGCCTCGAATGTCGAAGGACTCGGTGCGCCGGTCCCGATTCGCCTGGATGTGACCGTCGGCGGGACCCCCGAACCCGGACCGCATTACGAATCCACCACGGCAGAGGGCATATTCGGTGAGCACGCGACGAAGTCACCGGACGCCTCGTCCTCGGCGAACAGCGGCGGCGGATCGCAGGCATCGGCCGCCTCGGAATCCGGCGACGGTGTTTCGCCGACGGTCCTCGTCGCCGTCATCGCCGGTGTCGTCCTCCTCGGACTGCTTCTCGGCGCGCTGGTGGTGATACGGAGCCGCCGCAAGAACTCGCACTCCTAGGGCACCGCTACCGAGGAATCGCCGGGAATCGAGGGCCGGTCCGTGATCGCTTGCCGGTGATCACGGACCGGCTCACCTGTTTCGCCGGACCACCACGTGGGCCAGGGTTTCGAGATCGCCCCGGACGACACCCGACGGCAGCCCGGCAAGCGCCGAACGCAACGCCCGGTCGGCGTAATCGCGGGTGAGTTCACGGCCACCGGCGGCAGCGACCAGTTCCGCCGCGCGCGCTACGTCGGCCGTCGTCATCGGCCGCGGCTCGTTGTACAGCCGGGCCAACTCGCGGCCCGCGTCGGTATCGGAGGCCAGTGCGCACACCACCGGAAACGACCGCTTCCGTGCGGCCAGGTCGCTGAGCGCGGGTTTACCGGTCACCGCCGGATCGCCCCAGATGTCGATGGCGTCGTCGACCAGTTGGAACGCGAGCCCCAGATTGCGGCCGAAGGTGTTGAACGCGGCCACCGTCCGCGAATCCGCACCCGCGCACAACGCGCCCAGTGCGCACGAACAACCCAGCAGCACAGCGGTTTTGCCCGCCGCCATGGACAGATAGTCCTCGATGCTCACATCCGGGCGGGTCTCGAAATCACAGTCCTGATACTGGCCGTGGCACAGCGTCGCGGCGGTGCGGGCCAGCCGGATCACCGCGGCGGCACCGGTCTCCTCCGGCACTCCGCCGTCGGAGAGCACGGCGAACGCCAACGCCTGCAACGCGTCTCCGAGCAGAGTGGCATTGGTGGTGCCCCATACCCGCCAGACCGTGGGCCGGCCGTGGCGCAACGGGTCGGCGTCCATCACATCGTCGTGCACGAGGGAGAAGTTGTGCAGCAGTTCGACCGCCGCACCGGCGTGGACGGCATCGGCGGCCGGTGCGCCGCACGCGGCCGCGGCGGCCAGGGTCAGTGCCGGGCGCAGACCCTTGCCGTGCGCACCGGTGCGCAGATTGCCCTCGGCGTCGCACCAGCCGAAGTGATAACCGGCCATCCGGTCCAGGGGGTGACCGAGCGTCGCGACAGCGGCCCGCAGGACCGGCGCGATCGCCGTGCGGGCATCGGCGAGCAAGGCCCCCGCAGAGCGCGTACCGGGTGTGACATCGCTGGCGGCGCGTGGGCGGCGCCCGGGTTCGCGGGGGAGTGTGCAGTCCTTGCGGTCCGCTGCGGGAGGACGTTCGGGAGGGTAGGTGGTGGGTTTGGATGATCGCATGACCGGCCCCGCTCGCTAGGGCACAGCCGCCGCGCCCGCTCCGCGTCGCGGTCGGCGGTGCGTGAAGTATTCATCGTCGCACCGGAACCCGCGGGCCGGGCGGTGGCCCGGGTTGCGTTTGCGCAACGCCCGCGGGTTCGCCGTCAGGTCAGGGGTGCGCCGTGCTCGAGTGCCTCGCGCGGCGCACTGGTGTAGCGCGCGGCCTGATAGTGGTAGTCGAAGTTAGCTCGCACGTATCGGGTGTAACAGGTTGCGGTACTGAGGATATCGGCGCGCTCGCGACGGGACAGGCCCGCCGCGTCGAGTTCGGCGGGCAGCGCATCGATGCCCGCCAGCATCCGGCGCACACATCCGGTGAGCATCCGGTCGACCACCTCCACCGCCTGTTTCCGGTCGAGACCCTGCTGCCGTTCGGCCAGCAGCACCGAGTTGTACAGGTACTCCGAGGCCTCGTCGGAGTCGATGGACAGGATGTCGTTGAACAGTCCCATATGTTCGACCGATGCCTCCCGTATCGCACGCAACGCCGGAAGGGCACGCGCTTCCGCGCACAGGTCGACGCCCTCCGCGATCTCGCTGATGTCGAGAAATACGTACAGTGCAACGGAATCGCGGCGGTGGGCACGGTAGTCGTCCAGATCGGGATAGCGATCGGTGAGCCGCCCGATGCTCTCGGTGTAGTAGGTCCACAGCCACGCGGAGAGTTCGGTGCGTACGGCATGGCGCCACTGGCTGGAACGTCCGGCGCACAGTTCGCGCCAGAGTTCGGCGAAGGCCACCGCGAGCACCCCGCGCGGTTGCGCACCGTCGTCGAACACCTCCTCCAGTTCGGTGATGGTCGCCAAGGTCCGTGCCGGGTCGGGGATTTCGATGTCGAACTGATCGTCGACGATGAAAGCCCACGCGGTGAAACGGCTCAGCAATCCCAGCGCGTCCACCCCGGCGTACGGGCACCACAGCGCGTACATACGAGCCGGCCGGGTCCGGCGCATGCGCCGGCGAGTCGGCTCCGAGGGAACCAGATCACAACGTTCGAGCCAGGCCCACATGACCTGCTCGGCCTCCGATTCGGCGGGATTGGCCCCCTCCGGATCGAACGGCATGAAGAACTCAGTTACATGCATCGAAACCGCCTATCTCGCAAGCAGTTTAACGTGAAGGCGGCAATCCGGGCATTCGGTTTGCCATATCGGGTCGAACCGGTGTGGTGACAAGACGAAGTGCCACAACGGATTCGGATCGATATCGCTCCTGCCGATGGTCGAGCTACCGATTCGACCGCACAGGCGCGGCACCACCGGATATCCATGGCGGGGACACATCCGTTACGGGAGCATTCGTCGGGCGATCGCCGGCGACCCGCGCGGAATACATCGGCGCCAGCGGCCGAGATCGGCACGCCGCTGTACCCGGCGGGCGGCCGTGGGGTGGGGGCAGCGGGCAGGTAGGACGATCCGGACGGTGGGCGGTCGCGTGTGGCATGGGCTCAGCGGCGACCAGCCGCGGCCACCACGTCAGCACGATCATGGCAACCAGCAGGCGCCTGCCGCCGGCAACGTGGCCGCGGCGAGCCGAGCCGCGATCTCGCCCTGGCTCTGCATGTTACGGATGCCGCGCTCGATGTCGCCGGGCCATCGGCGCAGCAGCGCGGCGCTCACCTCCTTTCATGCGTCCTCGAGTGCCAGCATGCCGGCCAGCAGCGGATCCCAGGTCGAGGCAGGCAGTTCATGGCCGATGCCCGGCAGCGGGAGCAGTTCGGCGCCCGGGATCTCACGGGCCATGGCCTGCCCGTTGCCGTACGGGAAGAACGGGTCGTCGGTGCCGTGGACGACGAGGGTCGGCACGGTGAGCTCGCCCAGACGCTCCCGCCAGCGCTCGCCCGCCTCGACGAACGCCAGATTGAGCACACTGGAGCCCATATCGGTCGTGCGGGCGACCGTGCGCCTCGCCTGCTGCCGTGCCCGCTGTTCGTCGAATCCGTGTGCGCCGGACAGTGTCCGGGCCTGCTCGACGCGATAGTCGATCACCGCCGCTCGGTCGGACCAGTCCGGAGCGGGTGTCGCCGTGAAGAAGCCCACGATCCGGTCGGAGTGTTCCGGCAGATCCGGATCCGCCGGGCCGGGCGCGGTCGGGCGGGTGTTGATCAGGGTCAGGGCCGATACACGGTCGCCGTGATCGAGGGCGGCGAGTTGACAGATCCATCCGGCCACCGAGAAGCCCACCAGGTGGGCACGCGGCAGTCCGAAGGTATCCATCAGTCCGACGATGTCGGAAACCAGATCCCGGAGGTCGTATCCCGGCGAGCCGGTCGGATAGGTGGTCGACCGGCCGGTGTCGCGAATGTCGTAGCGAAGGACGAACCGGCCGGCGGTGGCGAGCCGGTCGCAGAACTCGTCCTCCCAGAACAGTCCCGACGTGCTGGGCAGCACCACCGGAGGCCGCCGGCGGTCTCCGAAGGTGGTCACACACAAATCGGCGTCACCGACGGTGACCATGTGCTCGGGCGAGCGTTGACCATGAAGCGGCACGGCGACTCCTCTGCGGTTGCGTCTGCTGAGGAGACTCCTTCCGCACCCGGAACTCATCGGCCGCACATCGAAGCAGCGGTGAGTCTGGTGTTCGTCGCCGCGCTGGGTCTGTGCGCGGCGCTACGTTCTCGCCGCGAGTAGATCCTAGGCGGCGCGGATCTGCGGTAATCCCCATTCGGCGGCGAGCAGTTCGTGTGAGCGCAGCCGGTCCTCGTGCCGGTAGGTGACGCTGGTGACGACGAGTTCGTCGGCGTCGGTCAACTGTTGCAGCGCGGAGAGCCGCTCGGCCACCGAACCGGGTGCGCCGACGAACTGAGTGGTGACGCGATCGTGCACCAGGCGCTGCTGCTGTTCGGTCAGCGCGGGCGCGGTGTCGGGGTCGAGATATTCGGCGGCGCCGGCGCCGCTGCGGATGCTGTAGACCCAATGCCCGTAGGTCGAGGCCAGGTGGGCAGCGGTCGCGTCGTCGTCGGCCACGACCACATCCGCCGACACCACCAGATAGGGCCGGTCGAGCACCGCCGACGGCCGGAAGGCGGCGCGATACGCCTCCACCGTCTCCACGATCGTGCCGGGGGAGACGTGGTAGTTGGCCGCGAAGGGCAGTCCGAGCCGGCCCGCGAGCTGAGCGCTCTCACCGCCGGAACTACCGAACAGCCACAGCTGAACTTCGGCGCCCTCACCCGGAACAGCATGCAGGGCAATACCTTCCGAGCTGCGGTAGTTCCCGGTCAGCAGGTCGCGGATCTCGCGGACCTGACGGCCGTAGTCCAGCGGCTGGGTGCCCGGCAGTTGCAGCGCCTCGAAACTCGCCGCCAGCCGGGCGGTATCGAGCAGCCGTCCGGAACTGAACGGCGGCGGGATCACCACACCGTCGCGTACCCGGGTAGGACGGTCGGGGGCCGGCA
The DNA here is from genome assembly GCF_001612965.1 of Nocardia kruczakiae NBRC 101016. GTDB lineage: Bacteria > Actinomycetota > Actinomycetes > Mycobacteriales > Mycobacteriaceae > Nocardia > Nocardia kruczakiae. The sequence continues at coordinate 147,688 of NZ_BDBL01000005.1, read as the reverse complement.
CCGGTTTCACCCCCGCCGAGCGCACCTCGGCGATCCGATGTGCCGAGCGCCCCAGCCCCAGATCCAGCCGTCCCGGATACAGCGCGTCGATGGTGCCGAAGGCCTCGACCACCGCGGCGGAGGTGTGGTGGCCGGCCTGCACGGCGGCCGAGCCGACCCGGATGGTGTCGGTGGCGGCCGCGATCAACGCGATGAGCGTGGTCGGTGCGGAGGAGGCCACCGCGACGAAATGGTGTTCGGCGACCCAGAATCGGCGATAACCCCACGACTCGGCGTGGCGGGCCAAATCGACGGTGTTGCGCAGCGCCTGCCGCGGTGTGGACCCGGCACTGACGGGGGAGAGATCCAGAATCGACAACGGCACGGTCATGACGCTCGCACTCCTTCGCTGCCGCGATGCGGATGGCGCAGCCCCAGATGTTCGCGCAGGGTCACACCGGTGTATTCGGTTCGGAAACTGCCCAGCTCCTGGAGTTCGGGAACGACCTTGTCCACGAATTCGTCGAGTCCGGCGGGCGTCAGATGGGGGACGAGCACGAAGCCGTCGGCGGCGTCGGACTGGACATACCGATCGATCTCCGCGGCGACCTGAGCGGGCGTGCCGACGAACTGCTGGCGCGCGGTCACCTCGATGATCAGTTCCCGGATGCTCAGCTTCTCGGCGTCCGCCTTGGCGCGCCAGGCCTCGGCCACTGCGCGCGGGTCCTTGGCGTGCCGGACGCGTCCACGAGTGATGTTCGCGTTGTCGACCGGATCGATCTCGGGCAGCGGACCGTCGGGGTCGTAGCCGGAAAGGTCACGGCCCCAGACCTGTTCGAGGAAGGCGATCGCGGTCTGCGGGCCGACCTGCTGCAGCCGGATCTCCCGCGCCCGCTCCTGCGCATCGGCGTCGCTGTCACCGAGCACGAACGTCGCCGCGGGCAGGATCTTCAGATCGTCGCGCCGGCGGCCGTACTTCGCGAGCCGGGTTTTGATGTCGGTGTAGAACTGGCGCCCGTCCTCGAGTTCGCCGTGGCGGCTGAAGATCGCATCGGCCTTCGCGGCGGCGAACTCCCGGCCCTCCTCGGAATCACCGGCCTGGATCTGCACCGGATATCCCTGCGGGCTCGCCGGCAATCCGTAGACGCCCTCGATATCGAATTGCGTTCCGCGATACCTGAATCGGGGCGCCGGGCCGCCGAACACCCCGCGTTCGCGGTCGACGACCGGCGCCCCGCCGGCGCGACTGTCCCAGATCGCGCGGGTCGCGTCGACCACTTCCGCCGCGCGCACGTAGCGCTGCGAGTGGTCCAGATAGCCACCACGCCGGAAATTCTCACCGGTGAACGCGTCGGACGAGGTGACGGCGTTCCAGGCGGCCCGCCCACCCGACAGGTGGTCCAGGCTGGCGAATTGCCGTGCGAGTTCGAAGGGTTCGTTGAACGTGGTGTTGATCGTGCCGGCCAGGCCGAGATGGGTCGTGACCCCGGCGAGCGCGTCGAGCACGGTGAAGGTGTCGGGACGACCGACCACGTCGAGGTCGAAGATCCGGCCGCGATGTTCGCGCAGGCGCAGCCCCTCGGCGAGGAAGAAGAAGTCGAACAATCCGCGCTCGGCGGTGCGCGCCAGGTGGACGAAAGAGTCGAACTCGATCTGGCTGCCCGACTCCGGCACACTCCACACCGTGGTGTTGTTCACCCCGGGGAAGTGGGCGGCCAGATGAATCTGCTTGCGTACCTGTTGTTTCGGCATCCTCATCCTCGGGCGAGTGCGTAGCGGTTGGCGGGGCGCGTCAATCCGATGCGGCTGCGCAGACTGCGTGCCGGCCGGTCGAGCGCGGCGGTGAACGCGGGCACCGCCAGGGGCCGCAGCACCAGACCGTCGGCGGCGCACGCGCGCTGGGTCCGGTCGAACAGCGCTCGCAGTCCGTCGGCGGTGCCGAGGTGGCGCACGGTCGCGGGCGGGGCCGTCGGACCCCAGGCGTCCAGCTGCCCGAGTTCGGCGTGCGCCCGGTCCTCGGTCGCGGCCAGATGCACCTCGACGTCGAGCAGGATCCGCACCTCGTCGGGGGACCGCCCGGCCGCGGCGACTGCGGAGCGCAGCTGGGTGCGCAGGGCGGCGGCTTCGTCGAGATCGGCGGCGCCGACCCGGATCAGATCCGCGCGATGGACCGCGAGGCGGGTACTCGCGGGCGACTCGGCGCGCACCGCGATCGGCGGCTGCCCCTGGGGCGGGCGTGGTGTGATCGAAGGACCCTTGACCGAGAAGTTCTCGCCCTCGAAATCGATGTAGTGCAACCGGTCGCGGTCGATGAAGCGGCCGGTCGCGAGATCGCGGATCTCGGCGTCGTCCTCCCAGCTGTCCCACAACCGGGTCACCACCTCGATCGCCTCCTCGGCCTCGCGCCACAGCGAGGCGTCGTCCTGCGGCTGTTTGCGGCCGAACAGGGTCGTCTGCTCGGGATCCGCGGAGACCGCGACCTCCCAACCGGCCCGGCCGTAGGTGGCGTAATCGAGGGCAGCGATCGCCTTGGACACATGGAACGGTTCGGTGTGGGTGACCGTCGCCTGCGGGATCAGCCCGATGCTGCGGGTCGCGGCGGCGGCGCGGGCGGCGAGCGCGATCGCGTCGAGCGGGCCGTAACCACTGGCGTCCACGCCGAAGGAGTCCGGGAGGAAGACGAAGTCGAGTCCGGCCCGGTCGACGGCGGTGATCGCGTCGAGCCAGTAGCCGGGCGTGAACAGCTCTTCGGCGCGGGAGTCGGCCCGCCGCCACGACGCCGGGTGGATACCCGTGCCGGACAATTCCACCCCGAGCAGAGGCGGGAACGACGACATGCGAAGGCGTCCTTTCGATCGACAGGAGAGACACCGCCGAATCGCGGTTCGCGGGAAGCGGAGATGTCCCGCGATCGCCGGATGGGCAGAAGCTCAAACTATGAGAAATCGCCTGCGGCGTCAGCACTCTCGATCGCGGTGAATTCTATTCTTGCGGCGGGCGGCATCGGCGGGGAGCCGCGTCGGCGAGGACGGCTCGGATTGCGCGGGCCGCCGCATCTGCCCGCTTCCGGAATTCCGGAGCCGCGGGCTCCTAAGGTGGCGGCATGTCCGACAACGAGCGGAATATCCCGGCCGCGGTGCCGGTGGCCCCGACCGGATGGCGCGGCCGCCGGCACCGATTCCGGCACTCGCCGTATCTGCCGGCGACGGTGCTGGTGTTCATCCTGGCGATCGCGGCCGGACTGTTCGCCGGCTCCTACACCTATATCCTCGCCAATCCGACACCACACCGGATTCCGGTCGCGGTCGTCGATGCGGGCACCGCGGTGCCCGCACCCGACCAGCGCTTCCTCGACACCATGGATCAGGCTCTGAACGGCTCCCTGCATCCGCTGCACTACGACACTCCGGCGGCGGCGCGCGAGGCCGTCGAATCGCAGCGGGTGTTCGCCATCCTGGATGTGCGCACCGCGGAGCGGATCCCGGTCGATATTTCGGGTGCGTCCGGATCGTCGGTGGCCCAGGTGCTCGTCACCGCGGCCGCCGAGGCGAGCCGCCAGACCCGGATACCGATCGCGGTGACCGATATCAATCCGCTGCAGCCGGGCGATCCGCGCGGATTGGCGATCTTCTACATCACGCTGGCGGCGGTGATCATCGGCTTCGTCGGCGCCATCCAGCTCAATGTGCACGCCGGTGCGTTGAGCGCGGTGCAGCGGATCGCGTTCACCGTCGCCTACGCCCTGCTGGGCGGGTTCGCGATCGCCGCCGTGGTCGACTGGTGGCTGGGCGCGCTGACGCTGCCGTTCCTGCACTCGTGGGGAATTCTGGCGTTCACGATGTTCACCTCGGGCATGATCTTCTCGATGTTCAGCGCGCTGTTCGGACGCTGGGCGATGATCCCGACCTGGGGGGTGATGGTGCTACTGGGCAATCCGTCCTCCGGCGGCGCGGTGTCGTGGCCGCTGCTGCCCTCGGTTCTCGGCGCGATCGGCCGCTGGCTACCGCCGGGCGCCTCGGTGAACGCCCAGCACACCGCGGTGTATTTCTCCGGCCACCAGCACATATTCCCGTATCTGGTGCTCGCCGGGTGGGCGCTGGTCGCCTCCACGGTGTTCTGGGTGTGGCGGGACCGGCAGGCCGGCGCGAGCGAGCCCGACCCGGCCGACTCCGACGAATAGTTCGCGACCTCATGCGGACCGTTCGATCACCGGCCGCGCGAACCGGCCCGGTACCGCGGCGAGCAGCTCGCGGGTGTATTCGTGCCTGGGGTTGTCGAACAGCGTTGCGGTGGTCGCTGTTTCGACGATCCGCCCCTGCCGCATCACGGCGACGCGGTCGCTGATGCGGCGCACTACGGCCAGATCGTGGGAGATGAACAGATAGCTCAGCTCCAGCTCGGACTGCAGCCGCTCCAGCAGCGCGAGGATCTGCGCCTGCACCCCCACATCGAGTGCCGACACCGGCTCGTCCAGCACCAGCACATCCGGCCGCAGTGCCAGCGCCCGCGCGATCGCGACGCGCTGGCGCTGCCCGCCCGACAGCCGCTCCGGGCGCCGGTCCGCGACCTCGCCGGGAAGCGCGACCTGCTCGAGCAGTTCGGCGACCCGGGCGCGGCGTTCGCTGCGATCGCCGATCCCGAAGGCCTGCAACGGTTCTCCGACGATCTTCGCGACACTGAGAGTGGGATTCAGCGACGTGTACGGGTTCTGGTACACCACCTGGACGCGCCGGCGAAACTCTCGCAGCCCGGCGCCGCGCAACCCGGCGACATCGCGCCCGTCGAAGCGGATGCTGCCCGCATCGGGTGCCGACAGCCTCGCGAGGATGCGAGCGGTGGTGGTCTTGCCGGAACCGGATTCGCCGACCAGCGAGAGTGTTTCGCCGCGATCGAGATCCAGTGACACGTCGTCGACCGCATCCGTGCGCACGCCCCGCGCGATCCGGAAACTCTTGCGCAGACCTGTCGCCACCAGCAGCGGTCGTTCGGCACGCGGGCGCGCCCGGCGCACCGGTGTCTCGGCGCTCGGCGCGGCGGCGAGCAGCTCGGCGGTGTATTCGTGCTGCGGATCGGTGAGAACGGCTGTGGTGGTACCGGTTTCGACGATCCGCCCGTGCCGCATCACCACGATCCGATCGGCCCGGTCGGCGGCCACCGCGAGGTCGTGGGTGATCAGCAGTACCGCGGTGCCGAGTTGTGCGGTGCGATCGGCGAGGTGGTCGAGGATGCGGCGCTGCACGGTGACGTCCAGGGCGCTGGTCGGCTCGTCGGCGATCACCAGTTCCGGTTGGCAGGCCAGGGCGATCGCGATCAGCACCCGCTGGCGTTGCCCGCCGGACAGATCCTGCGGATACTGCCGTGCCCGCACGTCCGGCCGGTCCAGGCCCGCCTCGGTGAGCAACCGCACCGCCTCCAGCCGCGCCGTGCGACGGTCGGCCCGCCGATGGATGCGCAACACCTCCGCCACCTGATCGCCGATGCGCTGCACCGGGTTCAACGACGTACCGGGGTCCTGCGGGACGAGTCCGATGCGCGCACCACGCAGGCCGCGCAGGGTGCGTTCGGACGCGGTGTCGAGCCGGTGCCCGTCGAAAACGATTCCGCCGCCGGTTACCTCCGCCGACTGGGGCAGCAGGCCGATGACGGCATGGGCGAGTGTGGATTTGCCCGAACCCGATTCGCCGACCAGCGCGACGGTCTCCCCGCGCGCGATCTCCAGCGTCGCACCCGACACCGCGTCCACCGACGTGCCACCGTAGCGGACGTGCAGGTCGTCGACCCGCAACAAGGTCTCGTCGCTCATGGTCGAGCCTCCTGTGTCTTGCGGGACACCCGCACCCGGTCGGGCCGACGAGAGGCTGCGCCAGTGTGTCTCATCGGTCCTCCGGTGTCCCGATCGCGCGGCCGATGCGCTGGGCGGCGAGCACCACCGCGACGATCACCAGGCCGGGCAGCGTGGTCATCCACCAGGCGAGCACGAGGTAGTTGCGGCCCTCCGAGATCAGCGAACCCCATTCCGGGGTGGGTGGCGCGGCACCGTAACCGAGGAAGCTGAGCGACGAAATCGCCAGTACCGCAACGCCGAATTCGACCGCGGCCAGCGCGGCGACCGGCGCGTATGCCGTGCGCAGGATGTGGCGTATGAGCACGGTGTGCCAGCGCACCCCGGACGCGAACGCCGCCTCCACGTAGGGCGCGCGACGCACCCGCAGCACTTCCGCGCGCATCACCCGCGCGAACCGGGCGATCAGCGCCACTCCCACCGCGATGGCCACATTCCGGGTACCGAGCCCGAGCACGGTGATGAGTACCAGCGCCGACAACAGTTCCGGAATAGCCAGCAGCACATCGACTCCGCGCATGACGACGGCATCGACGGTCCCGCCGAGGGTGCCCGAGACGAGACCGATCGCCGAACCGATCACCAGCCCCAGCAGCACGGCACAGACGGTCGCCGACAGTGTCAGCGCTGCCCCGTGCGCCACCCTGGTGTACAGGTCGCGGCCGAGGTTGTCGGTGCCGAACCAGTGTTGCGGGCTCGGGCCGCGGAATTTCTCCTCCGGCACTCCCGCGCGTGGATCGTCGCCGGCGAGAAGCGAGGGCGCGACCGCCCAGCCGAGGACCACGATCAGCACGAGAATCGACACCGCCAGTCCGGCGGAGGCACGCAGGCGTTTCGGCGCCAGCGCCCGCCGCAGTTCCGTGATCCGTGCGGCCGCGGGGTCGGCGATGAGCAGTGTGTCAGACATGAGCGCCCACTCTCTCTCGGGCCACGGCGACGCGCGGATCCAGGAGCGGATAGATCAGATCCACCGCCAGGTTCACCACCACGAAGGCCAGGGCGGCGATCAAGACGATGCCCTGCACCACCGGAATGTCCTGATGCAGCACCGCGTTCTGGGTGAGCCGGCCCAGACCGCCGCGGGAGAACACGGTCTCGACCACCACCGAACCCGCCAGCACCGTGCCGACCCACAGTCCCGCGACGGTGAGCGCGGGTCCGGCCGCCGCGCGCAGCACATGCCGCCACTGCACCCACAGCCGCGAGGCGCCTTTGGCGAAGGCCACATCGACGAACGGCTGCCGCCACGTGGTGGCCAGACCGCTGTAGAACACCTGCGCGATCACCGCGCCGACGGGCACGGCCAGCGTGATCGCGGGCAGGATCGTACCGCTGAAGCCGGTCCCGCCGAATGCGGGCACGAGGCGCAGGCGAAACGAGAACAGTTGCAGCAGAAGCAGTCCCACCCAGAACGTGGGCATCGCCGCACCGATCGGCGGCAACGCCGTCAGCAGATTCCGCAACCACGGCCGCCGGGTGTAGGACGCGGCCACGGCCAGCGCGGCGCCGAAGACGATCGCCAGCAGCAGCGCGAGCCCGGCCAGCGCCAGCGTCGAGGGAATCGACTGCGCCAGCGCGCCGGTGACGGACTGCCCGGTGTTCAGGGAGCGCCCGAGATCACCGCGGACGGCGTGGGTGAGGGCGGTCCAATATTGTTCCGGCACCGAGCGATCCAGCCCGTATCTGGCCCTCAGTTCCGCGATGGCGGCCGGATCCGGCGGCACGCCCGGATCCGCGTCCACAGCCATCTGCACCGGATCCGACGGCAGCAGGAACAACACGGCGAAGGAGATGGTGAACGCCGCCCACAACACCCCGATCGCCTGCAGCACCCGCACGATCACATACCGGGTCATCGGATTCATCGTTTGCTCAACCAGGTGTCGTAGAACTGCAGGCGCGCCGAGGCCTCGAACTTCAGATCGTGCACCGCGCCGGACACCCCGATCGCCTGCGACAATTCGATCGTCGGCAACCACAGTCCGTTCTCGATCACCGATCGCTGCGCCTGACCGATGATCCCCGCCCGCGCCACCGGATCGGTGGTCGACAACTGGTCGGCGAGCGCCTGGTCCAGCGCCGGAATCGGCCCGCGCTGGTTGAGGTTTCGCTGCCCGCGGCCGAACGTGGTGCGCAGGATGTCGCCGTCGGCGCGGGTGGTGTTGAAGTAGGTGGCGTCGAAATCTCCGGAGTTCTGGCGCGCGGTGTAGTCGGCGACGGGCGTCAACTCCAGCCGGATGTCCACCCCGATCTTGCGCAATTGCTGCTGCACCAGTTCCAAGGTCGCCTGATTCGCGGCGAACTGCGCACCGAACAGCACACCGAACGACAGCCGCCGCCCGTCCTTCACGCGGATCCCGTCGCCGCCGGGCACCCATCCGGCCTGATCCAGAATGCGGCGCGCCTGGTCGGGGTCGTAGGCGATCGACTTCGAAAGATCCACGTAACCGGGTGTTTTCGAGGCCAGCGGCCCGGTGGCGGGCAGGAACTGCGGCCCCAGCACCGTATCCACCAGCTGCTTGCGGTCGATTCCGTGCAACAGGGCCTGGCGCACGGCGGAATCCGACAGCGGCGCGCGACTCACATTCGGTTGCAGCCCGAAGGGAACGCCGGGGTTCGAGTCGAACTGCACCTTGGCGCCGGCTGCCTCGAGTTGCGGAACGTCCTGGGGCAGCGCGTCACTGACGGCGTCGAGCTGGTTCGACGACAGGCTGCCGGTCCGCACCCCGGCCTCGGGGACGACCGTGAATTCGATGCGATCCAGATACGCCTCGCCGGAATGGGCGAATACCGCCGAACCCCACCGATATCCGGGGCGCTTCACCAGCGTGGCCGAGGCGTCCTGGCGATAACCGGCGTAGACGAACGGACCGCTGCCGATATTGTCGCCGAGGCAGCGCTGTTCGGCCGGTTTCGCGGTGGTCGCGTCCGCGAGAATGCCCAGCTGCGGTGTCGAGGAGGCCTGTAGGAACTGGGCGTTCGGCGCGTCGAATCGAACCTCGGCGGTAAGCGGATCGACCGCGGTGGTGCCCGCGTAGCCGGCCAGATAGCTCGCTCCCAGCGGCGCTTTCGCCGCGGTGAGCGTGTGCACGATGGCGTCGAAGTTCTTCTGCACCGACGTGGCGGTCAGCGGCGAGCCGTCGCTGAACGTGACGTCGGGCCGCAAATGGAAGGTGAAGGTCTTCGCGTCCGGGCTCACCTGCCACGAGGTGGCCAGCCACGGCTCGATCTCCCCGCTCGCGGGATCCTGGTCGGTGAGCGAATCCACGATCTGGCGTGCCACGTACAGGGTTTGGTTGGTGCCGGCCTGGGCAGGATCCGAGCAGGTCGGCGCCTGCGACAGGCCGTAGCGCAGGGTGCCGCCCGGCTGCGGGGGACCGGCGTCGCCGCCACCACCGGAGGTGTTCGCGCAGGCGGCGATCGCCAGCGTCGCGGTGAGCGCGAGCGCCGGCGAGAGGATTCGTTTCATTCGGTGACTCCGGGTGGATCGATGCGGAATTTCATACGTGGACGGCACCGGCCTCGCCGCGCACCGGCTGATAGCGGAACCCGGACCGCACCGGTGTGTACACACCGTCGCGGTCCCGGCCGAAACGATTGCGCCGCTGCGCTTTTGCCACACGAGTCGGATACTTCTCGAACGCATGCGCGAGCAGACCGGGCAGCACGGACGGGGTGCGCTCGAGCGGGGTGTAGCCCGCGGACAGGTACAGGGCGACCGCTTCGGGCTGCCGCGGACCCGTGGTCAGGTAGATCCGCCGATATCCGCGGCGCAGCGCTTCGGCCTCGAGTTCGGCGAGTACGAAGGTCGCCAGGCCGCGGCGGCGGTGCTCGCGCGCGGTCCAGATGCGTTTCAATTCGGCGCTCCGCTCGTCGTAACGGCGGAACGCACCGCCGGCGACGGGTTCGCCGTCCTCGACCACCACCAGCAGATCGCCGTGCGGGGCCGCGAAATCGGCGGCCGGGTAGTTCACCAGATCGGCGTGCACCTCACCGACGCTCCGGCCGTAGCGGCTGCTGTATTCGATGGCCAGCTCCGCCAGCAGCGGCGCGGCCATAGGATCGTCCTGGCCGACGTGAAAAACGCTGCGTACCATTGATTCCTCCATCGGTCCCGGCGGTAGCACCCACACCCAGTCGGGGGTTGCTGCGACGTCGTGGAGCCGGGTCTCTCGATCGCTCTGGATGGGCGAAACGTCACGCTAGGGGAATTCCGATGCGGGGTCAGCACTCTGGATCGCACTGAATCCAATCCTTGCCGCGGCGCCCGTCCGGCGGTGTGATTATCGGTGTCGCACCGACCCGGCGAGCCCACGCACCGCCACCTCCGGATCCCACACTCCCGGCCGCCCGAGGGTCAGCGGATAGCAGGCCAAACCGAGCACCATCGCACTGAAATGCCCTATGTCGGTGAAGGTTCGGTTCGCGAACACCGGAATCGCATAGAAGACGACCACCCCGAGCAGATACAGGTACCGCCACGGCGTCGCGATCCGATACACCAGCACGGCGATCACACCCGCCAAGGCGTAGCTCACGCCGTAGTCGAGGGTGTTCACCGCGGATTCGGGTGCGTAACCGTGCTGAATAGCCCAATACAGCACACCTTCGCTGAGGTAGGTCGCGCCCACGTGCGCGATCACGACCACCGCCAGCCAGCGCAGCGTCCCCAGCCAGCGTTCGGCCTGGGCGTGGAAGACGGTGTAGCTGACCGCGTACCCGAACCAGCCGCCGCCGGCGAGCCAGAAGGCGCTGGAGATCAGCACGTGCACCGGGTCCTCGCGCAGGTGATGCAGATTGGTCGAGCGGTTGCCCAGCAGGATCTCGGCCTGATCGGGGGACAGGTGCCGGACCACGAGGGTGGACACGAGCAGGGTGGCCAGCCAGATGTAGGTGCCGGGCGCGTGCCGGATGTAGTCGCCGATCGCGGCCGCGGCGGTCCGCCACCGGGAGCCATCTTGCCTGGGCATCGGTCACCTTCCTCGACAGACATCGAAGATCGCTTCACTATTAGCCCGCACGCCGCCACCGCACTCACCCGCGGCGGGTGAGCCCGCGCCACACCCCGCCGAATACCCCGAATACGGCAAAACGCCTGGTCCGGCCACGCCGGGCGCGCACCGAGCGACGACGACACGTACTCTCTGCTGCGGTGCGACACCGGATTCATGGTGTGGACTGGAGGGTGCTGTGTCCCGGGTGGGCGCTGTGCATGCGAGGGTGCGAGACAGAGGCGGTGAGGACGTGCGCAGGCGTCGATCTCTAGTGGTGGTGTCGGCGGTACTGACGGCGATCGTCGTGCTCGTCGGCGGATGTGGCGGCTCGGGTGGCGGCACCTCCTCGGCGCCGGTGTCCGAGGGGCCCGATATCACCGCGCCCGCGGCGATCGATGTGCCCGCCGCCGATCACGGACCACTCAATCCGGCGACGCCCCTCGTGGTGAACTCCGCCGACGGCATGCTCACCAAGGTCACTGTCACCGACGGCGACGGCAAAGCGGTCGCCGGTGATTTCGGCGCCGACCATCACAGCTGGACGTCGAAGGATCCGCTGAACTACGGGGCCACCTACCGCGTCGATGCCCAAGCGGTCAACCTCGCCCAGGTCGCGACCGACAAGACCGTCACCGTCACCACGATCGACGCCGGCCACAAGGCATACGCGAACGTGGTGCCCGCGCCCGATCTGGTCGCGCAGACCGGCATCGGGGTGGGGCAGCCGATGGTGTTCCAGTTCACCGCGCCGGTGGCGAACAAGGCGGAGGTGCAGAAGCATCTGAAGGTCACCGTCACCCCGCCGCAGCCCGGCGCGTGGTACTGGGTCGACGACAAGGATGTGCACTACCGCGCCGCGCAGTACTGGCAGCCGGGCACCAAGATCCACATCGAAGCCGATGTCTTCGGTGTCGACCTCGGCGACGGGGTGTTCGGCGCCGAGAACAACAGTGCCGACTACACGGTGCACGACTCCTGGATCGCGCAGGCCGACGGCAACACCGAACAGCTGACGATCCTGCACAACGGTGCGCAGGTGAACCAGATGCCGATGAGTCTCGGCTCGCCCGGTTTCCCTTCCCATGAAGGGCCGCACGTCATTTCGGAGAAATCGCCGTCGATCATCATGGACTCCTGCAGCTACGGAGTCTGCGCCGGCCAGCCCGGGTACTACCGCGAGAAGGTGGACCTGGACGAACGCATCTCCAACGACGGCGAATTCGTCCACTCGGCACCCTGGTCGGTCGGACAGCAGGGGGCCAGCAACGTGTCGCACGGCTGCGTGAATCTCTCACCCGACAACGCCCAGTGGTTCTTCGACCACTTCGGCGTCGGCGACGTCGTGGAGATCACCAACTCGGGCGGCCAGCCGTTGCCCGTATGGGACACCTACGGCGATTGGGAGGTTCCATGGAACGTCTGGCAGGCCGGTAACGCGAGCAGCTGATCCGGACTACCCGGCCGCTACCATCCGATCATGTCGGCGAATATCCTGCGAATCGTTCCCGTCCTGGCCGTACTGGCGGCCGGCGTCGCCTGCTCCTCCGGAAATGATTCCACCCCAACGGATTCCACACCCGTCGGCCACACCTACGTCTCCACCGATGTCCAGGGTCCGCGAATCCCCGGCGACGGCCCGCTGCGACTGACCTTCACCGAGGGGCGTCTCAGCGCCACCGCCGGCTGCAACACCCTCATGGGCTCCGCCGACCTGGCCGGCAGCACCCTCCACACCGGCCCTCTCGCCGGCACCCGCATGGCCTGCGTCGGCGACCGCGCCGGCGCCGACGAATGGGCGACCTCGCTCCTGCAGGCAAGCCCCGCATGGAGTCTCGACGGCGCGACACTGACGTTGAAGACCGCCGACCGCGCCGTGACACTGCACGAGTCGGAACCGGCCGGCTGAACTCCGCGATCCGAACAGCACGTCGCCATCACGCTCGGCGAACGGAGTCACAAACGGGCACAGGCGATTTCCGGCCGTGCCGCTAGAGAATCGGCCGTAACGGAAACCATCGGTCTGACCGGCGGTGCCATCGAATGCTGCCCGAACGGCTCAAGGAGCCTGGGCGGGGGGCATAATCGTGCGATGACGGCTGCCAGAACTGAACGCCACCAAGGGATCTCGGCGTCCTTGGCAGCTTGCAGCGATTTCGAGCTCACCGAGTTAGCGGTAGCATCGGCCGGATATCGGGCGGTGCGACCGCTAGCTCAGACGTGCTGCTCGAGCCAGAAGTGGTTCGCGCGCTGTCGGACCGGCACTCGTCACGCGGGCGCGGTGCGCCGACGCCGCATGCTGTCGGCTATCGGCACTGCGCCGGGTCGGTGAAGCGAGTCAGCCCAGCGTGGCGGCTGCGGCGCGAAGGCCCGCCAGGGCGGCCAGCGTATGGTGCGCGAGCCCGGTCGCGTCGTCACCGTCGGCTTCGGTCCACCGGGCGAAGCCGCGCTTGAATGCGAGGACCCCTAACTCGGCCGCGAGGACCGCGGTCGGATCGGGGACGCCGCGGGCAACGAGTGCGGCAGTCATGGCGGTCGCTAGACCGAGGCTCTTGAGCGCATCCCGCTCCTGGAGCTCGACACTGGCCGCCACAGCGGCTTTCAGGCGGGGGCCGAGCTCGCGATTCATCGGTCCCATCTCGTTCGATGCCCGTTCCAGACCGACCGCGACCGCCTCCAACGGGCCGGCGCTCGCCGGTGCGTCCGCGATGCCCTCGGCGAGCAGCCGACTCAGCGTCTCCTGCCCGGCCACCAGGATTTCCCGTTTGTCGGAGAAGTGCCGGAAGAACGTACTTCTGGTGACTCCGGCACGCTCGGCGATCTGCGCCACGGTGGTGGCGTCGTATCCCTGCTCGGTGAACAGGTCCACGGCCGCGACGACCATGCGTTCTCGCGCCCCAGGTTCCCAACGAGCCATATTGCCACCATAACAGAGTGATGCGACAGGTGTCCCATCGGTTTGCTACTGTGATGAGACAACAGTCCCATCACTGAGCGGGAGAGTCTCATGCATGTCTTCGTCACCGGCGGTACCGGCACCATCGGCTCCGCCGTCGTCGCCGAGTTGCTAGGCAACGGCCACACCGTCCTCGCACTGGCCCGCTCGGACGCCTCCGCGCAGGCGCTCCGGGGCGCCGGCGCCGAGGTGCTGCGTGGCACGATCGCGGATCTCGATGTCCTGCGGGCCGGTGCCGCAAAGTCCGACGGCGTGATCAGCCTCGCCTTCAGCCGCGACTACAGCGACACGGATGGGCTCGCACAGGCCGTCGCCGAGGAGAGCGCCGCCGCTGCCGCGCTGGTCGGGGAGCTGATCGGCAGCGACCGCCCGATCGTCACCGTCTCGGGCACACCCTGGGTGCCGGGCCGCCCCTCCACCGAGACCGATCCACTGCCGACCGACGGACCGGTGGGCGGTCGCGGCCGAACGGTCAATGCTCTGCTGGAGATGGCCTCGCGCGGAGCCCGCGCCACGGCCGTCCGCATGCCGCGCACCGTTCACAACGAGGGCAAGGGCGGATTCGCCGGCCTGCTGATTGATCAAGCGCGCCGCACCGGGGTCGCCGGTTACCCGGGCGACGGCACCCAGCGCTGGCCAGCCGTGCACGCCCTCGACGCGGCGGTCCTGTTCCGGCTGGCCCTGGAATCGGCGCCGGCCGGGACGGCCTGGCACGCAGTCGCCGACGAGGGCGACGCGGTGCGGGACATCGCCACCGTCATCGGCCGGCGACTGGGCCTGCCGGTCGAGCCGGTGCCGGAGGAAAGCTTCGGCCCGTTCGGCCCGATCTTCGCGTTGGACCAGCCCGCGTCCAGCATCCACACCCGCGAAACCCTCGGGTGGCAGCCGAAACACCCCGGCCTGCTCGACGACCTGGAGAACATCCAGCCATCGGCGGGCCACTGATCGGCGGCCTGTTTGGTCTCAGCGACCAGCCGCTCCAGCGTGGTGACGCCGCGCAGCAGCGCGCCTTTCTCCCGCAGCCACCGCACCGCCCCGGCGGTGAGAACCTTCGGGCCGTCGCCGGTCGTCCACGCCTGATCGGCGATCCACGCCACCAGCTCACCCTCGATGTCGGCGAACTCGATCAGCCCGTACCGGCGGATGATCTCGTCCTGATGGTCATACCGGGTCTGCTTGCGGTCCAGGTACGCCTTCACGCACGCCGGATCGTCGATGCTCAGCTGCTCGGCCAGATAGTCCACCACATTCGCTGGCACCTCCAGCGGTTCCGGCAGGAACATCCCCAGGTAGCGGACCGTCACCAGCTGGACGGCGAACCCCGATCGATTGCTGTCGCGGCGCCGCTCGGCAATCAGCTCCCGGTCCTGCTCGTCGAGATGGAAGAACCGCTCCAGCTCGGCCCGCGTCAGCACCCCGAACTGGCCGTACCCCGCCACCACACCCTCATCACGCACAGCCGCTCATGAAACCACCAGCGCCACAACGACGCTCAGCAACCACCCACTACTGTTCAACCTCCGGTTGCATGCCGGGCATGGGTGCCGGTCCGAGATCACCTTGGCGAGGATCTGCCGCGAGCGGGGCCATCTGCCCCCGGATTAGGGGTAGGGCGCCGGTTGTCGATCCGTGTCGTCGAGGTGTTGGACCACGGGGCCAAGACCTTGCAGGCCGGGCGTTTGCTGGGAACCTGCGGGTAGGGGGACGGCGTGCAAGCATGTACGACATGGCGATTGCTACGGGATCCATTGCGCACATCCGTCTCACGGTGTGCGATATCGGCCGTTCGCGGGACTTCTACGACAAAGTTTTCGGCTGGCCTGTGGCGTTGGAGGTTCCGGCCGATGCGGATGAGCAGACGCGGGAGCGCCTCGGTTTTCTCTATGGCGGGGTGCTCTACCGGATGGAACACGGGATGCTCGGTTTGCGGCCCGTGGGCAACGATCGGTTCGACGAGAATCGCGTCGGTCTCGACCACCTCGCTTTCCCGGTTGCCTCGCTCGCCGAATTGGAAGCCGCCGCAGCGCATCTCGACGCGTGTGGGATCGCGCATGAGGACATCAAGGACATCGGCGTCAGTTACATACTGGAGTTCCGGGATCCGGACAATATCGCTCTGGAGCTGGTCGCACCCAAGTAGCCGCCAGGTGCGTGGACGGCGGCGACAGCCGGGCTCGGTGTAGTCGGCGTCGCCGCCGCCTGACCGAGCCCGCGCGCCCGACTCCATCGATCCGGCGTCGTGCCCGCCGCCCTGACCTACGTGCGCAGGGTGCGGTCGAACAGGGCCAGGAGTTCGCGATAGTGCCGTTCGGCCGCTTCGGGGTCGTAGGCGGATGTGTCGGCCTGGGTGAACCCGTGGTAGGCGTCCGCGTAGACCTCGGTGCGGTGGCGAACCCCGGCGTCGGCGAGCGCCTTGTCGAATGCGCCGATGTGTTCGGCGGTCATGTGGTCGTCCTCGCCGGCGTGGGCGAAATACACTTCGCCCGTGATGTTGCCGACACTGCGGTGCGGGCTGTCGGCGGTGTCGGTGACGAGCGGTCCGCCGTGGAATCCGGCGGCCGCCGCGACCCGATCGGGGAACATGGCGGCCGTCAGCACGGCCAGGCGGGCACCCATGCAATAGCCGGTGACGCCGGCCTTGCCCGCGGTGACCTTCGGCGAGGTCGCGAGCCAGTCGAGGTAGGCGCCGGCATCGGAGCGCCAGAGCTCCGGTGTCAGATCGCGGATCATGGGGAAGACCTGCTGGAAGATCTCGGGTCGCTGCGCCGGGTCGATGAAGTCCGGCAACTCGATCACCGGTGCGCGCCCGTGGCGGTAGTAGGCGTTGGGAAGCAGGACGGTGTAGCCGCCGGCGGCGATCCGGTCGGCCAGCGCCCGCAGGCTGGGGCGCAGCCCGAAACCGTCCTGGATCACCAGCACTCCGGGATGGGCGGCGCCGTCGGCGGGGGAGGTGAGGTAGGCGTCGGCGACACCGTCGGGTGTCAGTACGTCGACCGACATACCGTGCGTTGCAGTCATTGTCGAATCCTTCTGTCGTAGTCGAGTTTTCGTGATCGATACGACGAAGGCGGAGCCCGGGCGACACCACGGCGGGCCCGATCGATACGCGAGCCCGTACCGGCCCGCACGGCGCTCAGAAGAGCACCGGGTAACCCATCCGTGTGTGGCGCGAAGCCGTCCCGGTAGACATCGCCTCACACCATAGACCCCCGCGCCGCGCCGGTGGAAGCGCCGGCACCTGTCGCCTCGGGACGGCACCTCCCGGTAGGCGGAATGCCGGTCCGCCCGGCACCCTCGCGGTGCGACCCGGGTCGCCGTTTCGCTCAGTGGGAGTTGAGGATTGGCAACCCACGCAACCGCCGGTACCGTGCGCACATGCCGGACATGTCTGTCTTTCGTGAGATCGCGGCGCGCGTGAACAACTGGGGCCGCTGGGGCGCCGACGACGAAATCGGCACCCTGAACTTCGTCACCGACGAGGTGGTGCGGGCCGCCGCGGCGACCGTGCGCACGGGACGGCGTGTCGGGCTGGCCCTGCCGCTGCAGCAGCGCGGTGTGCAGACCGGGCTCGTGCCCGGGCGCGTGAATCCGCTGCACACCATGGTCGCCCTGAACTGGGAGATGTTCGGCCCCGGCACGATTGCGACCAGCGATGATTCGATCACCATGGGGCTGCAGGCGGGCACGCACTGGGACGGCCTGGGGCACGTCTCCTACGCCGGGCGCCTCTACAACGGCCGTCCCGCCGACTCGATCACCGCCCACCGCGGCGCGCGGTTCAGCGGTATCGAGAAGGTGCCGCACCTGGTGTCGCGCGGCGTGCTGCTCGACGTCGCGCACGCCCGTGGAGTCGATCGACTGGCCGCCGATCACGCCGTCTCACCGGAGGATCTCGACGCCGCCGCCGCGCTGGCGCAGGTGCAGGTACGGCCCGGAGATGTGGTGCTCGTGCGCACGGGACAGATGCGGCTCTACCTCGCCGGTGACCGCGAGGGCTACGCGACACCGTCGCCGGGGTTGTCGGTGCGCTGCCCGGAATGGTTCCACGCCCGCGACGTCGCCGCCGTCGCCGCCGACACCCTCACCTTCGAGATCTGCCCGCCCGAGGCAGACGGGCCGTGGCTGGCGGTACATGCCCTGCACCTGGTCGAAATGGGCATGTTGCAGGGACAGAACTGGAACCTCGAGGACCTGTCGCGGGTGTGCGCCGAGGAAAGCCGCTACGAATTCCTGCTGTCCGCGATGCCCGAGCCGTTCGTCGGCGCCACCGGGAGTCCGGTCGCCCCGGTCGCGATCTTCTGACCGCCGCACGGCGCGCCGCGGCGCGGTGGTTACGGTTGGGGACGCGCCATCGGTGGCGGTAGGTGAGTGAGGTGGTCATGGGGAACCGCGCGGCGGATTCGATCGTCCCGGGGAGCTTCGCGACCGCTCCGGAGTCCTACGCGGATCACCCGATCGGCGACATCGTTCGTATCTGGGCGCGGCACATCCCGCAGCACGCGGCTTTCGTCACCGTGGGCGGATCGACCAGTTGGAGCGAATACGACCGGTTGGCGGACACGATCCGCGACGAGGTACGGACCACTCCCGGCGGTCCACGTTCGCGGGTCGCGCTGCTGTTGCCGGATACCGCCGCGGTTCACGCGGCGCTGTGCGGATGCTCGCGCGCGGGCCGTATCGCCGCGGCTGTCGGAGTGCGATCGGGCGTGCGCGAGATCGCGCACGTGATGCGCCGGACCGGTTCGTCGACACTGATCACCGTGCCCGAGATTCGCGGCAGAACCTGGCAGACGCTGGTCCGGGAACTGGAGGCCGAGGGTGTGATGCCGGGCGACGTCCTGGTGGTCGACGAGCAGTCGGGCGCCCTCGCCCACCACACCATCGGCGTGCAGCAGACGCACGAGAACCCCTCTGCCGCCGCGTCTTTCACGCCGTCGCAGGTATCCGTTCTCAACTCGACCTCGGGAACGACCGGGACACCGAAGATCGTCGCGCACACCGAACGACGATGGACGGCCTTCGCGCGTGAGGCGATGCTGGGCGCCCGGATCGGTCCCCGGGACGTCATCTGCTCGGTGGTTCCGGCGCCGTACGGATTCGGCCTGTGGTCGGCGCATTTCCTGCCCGCGCTGCTGGGAATCCCCGTCGTCGTCACCGCCCGCTTCGACGCCGAGGAGACCGCGATGCTCATCGAGCGCGAGCGCGTCACCGTACTGTGCTGTGTCAGTACGCAATTCAAGATGCTGTTGCGTTCCGGGGCGCTCGAACGCCGTGACATGTCCAGCCTGCGGGTGCTGTACACCGGCGGAGAGCCCGTGCCGTATCGCGATGCCCGCGCGTTCGAGGAACGAACCGGCGCCAAGGTCCTGCAGTTCTACGGCTCCAACGAGAGCGGCGCGGTCAGCCGGACCACCCTCGACGACGACACCGACACCAGGCTGCGCACCTGCGGCCGCACACTGCCGACGATGAACGTCCGCGTGCTCGACGATGCGGGCGCCGACGTGGACGGTGCGGTCCGTCGCGGCCGGCCCGCGGTGCGCGGGCCGCTGGTCTCGGCCGGCTACTGGGACGATCCGGCAGCCGACGCCGAGCTGTACACGCCCGACGGGTGGACATTGCTCGGTGACATCGTGGAGATCGACGAGACCGACCGGGTGCGGGTGGTCGGACGGACCTCGGATTTCGTCATCCGGGGCGGCAAGAACGTATCGATCACCGAAATCGAGGAACTCGTGCGCGAGCACGAGTCGGTCACCGACGTCGCCGTCGTCGGTGTTCCCGACGACGTCTACGGCGAACGCGTCTGTGCCGTGGTCGTTCTCGCCGACGGCGCGACCCTGGACGCGGCGGGCCTGTCCAGGCGGCTCGAATCTCGCGGAGTCACCAAGGAATACACGCCCGAATATGTCGTGGTGGTGGATCGGCTCCGGCTCGGCCCGGGCGGCAAGACCGACCGCGGGGCCGCGCGAGACGCCGCGATGCGCACGCTGGGGCTGCGGTGACCGGGCTCGAACTTCCCGATCTGCCGGTCCGGGCCGTCCTCGACCATCTCGTCGCGACGTTGGCCGACCGGCAGACCGCGGTCCTGGTCGCGCCGCCGGGCACCGGGAAGACGACGCTGGTGCCGTTGGCGCTGGCGCAGAACAACTCCGGTCGGGTGTTCGTAGCCGAGCCACGGCGGCTGGCAGCCCGGGCCGCGGCCGCGCGGATGGCCGCGCTGCTCGGCGAGCAGGTGGGCGAAACCGTGGGCTACTCGGTCCGCGGGGATCGACGAGTCGGACGACGGACCCGCATCGAGGTCGTGACCTCCGGCTTGCTGGTGCGCCGCCTGCAGGACGATCCGGAGTTGGCGGGGGTCGACGTGGTCGTGCTCGACGAATGTCACGAGCGCCATCTCGACGCCGATCTGCTGTTGGCGCTGTTGCTGGACGCCCGGGCCGGATTACGGCCCGACCTGCGGGTCCTCGCCACCTCGGCCACCGTTGCCGCCGAACGGCTTTCGGCCCTGCTGAGTACCGACGACGCGGCGCCGGTGGTGCGGGTCGAAGCGCAGACCTTTCCCGTGGACACGACCTACGTCCCGCCCTTGCCCCGGGAGCGAATCGACGCGCAGGTCGCACGCGCCACCCGAACCGCGCTGGCCGAAACCGCGGGCGACATCCTGGTCTTCCTGCCAGGTGCGGCCGAAATTCGAAGAGTCACAGCACTTCTGAACGACCAGGACGACGTGGATATCGTCGCGCTGCACGGCAGACTCAGCGCGGCGAACCAGGACACGGCGTTGCGTCCCGGACCGCGGCGGCGCGTGGTGCTCGCCACGGCGGTCGCGGAGTCGAGCCTCACGGTGCCCGGCGTGCGTGCCGTGGTCGATTCGGGCCTGGCACGAGTGCCACGCATCGATCGGGCGCGTGGGCTGTCCGGGTTGGCCACGGTCCGTGTCTCGGCGGCCGTCGCCGATCAACGGGCCGGGCGGGCCGGGCGCGAGGCACCGGGCCGGGTGTGGCGATGCTGGCCGGAACATGAGCACGCCACCCTGCCCGCCTATCCCGAGCCGGAGATCCGCACCGCGGATCTGACCCGGCTGGCCTTGGAACTGGCCTGCTGGGGCACGGCGGACGGGCAGGGGCTCAGTTGGTGGGATCCGCCGCCGGCCGGTGGGCTGACCGCGGGCCGGAATGTGTTGCACGCGTTGGGAGCCGTGGACACCGACGGCGCGGTGACCGAGCGCGGGCGGCGCATGGCCCGCATCGGGCTGCACCCGCGACTGGCACGCGCGTTGCTCGACGGAGCGGTCGAGGTGGGAGCACGAACGGCGGCAGAAGTCGTCACCGTCCTCGACGACGACACCCTGATCTCGGGTGTCGACCTCACGACCGGCCTGCGTCGGCTCCGCCGCGAGCAGCCGGCGCGCTGGCGACGCGAGGCCGAGCGGCTGGCCCGAACGATCGACGGGCCGGAGGGCACCGACGATCCCGCTTACGTGGTGGCGCTGGCATATCCGGAACGGCTCGCGCGACGGCGCGCCCCGGGCTCGGCGAGCTATCTCATGGCCGGCGGCACCGCGGTCACGCTGCCGCCGGGCTCCGGGACCGGCGATCCGGAATGGCTGGCGGTCGGCGTCGCCACCCGCGACCCCGGTCGCTCCGAGGGCTACATCCGGCTGGCGGCGGTCGCGGACGAACCCCTCGCCCGCCGCGCCGCCTCGGAACTTCTGACGACCGTCGACGAGGTCGAGTGGGTCGACGGCGATGTGGTGGCGCGGCGCATCGAACGGCTGGGTGCGATCACCTTGTCGGAGAAGGCTCTTCGCGACCCGGATCCGAGCTTGCTCGCCGCCGCCGTGCGCCGGGGGCTGACCTCGTCCGGACTCGGCTTGCTGGCCTGGCCCGCCGAGGCGACCGCCCTGCGTCAGCGCCTCGACTTCCTGCACCGCACCCTCGGCGGTCCGTGGCCGGCGGTCGACGACGAGGCACTGCTCGCCGCCGCCGACACCTGGCTCGGCCCCGAACTCGCCGTCGCGCGCCGCCGCACCGATCTCGAACGCATCGACACCGCGCAAGCCTTGCGTCGCCTGCTGCCCTGGCCGGATGCGGCGCGCATGGACGAACTGGCACCGGAACGTGTGCCGGTCCCGTCCGGCAGCCGCCCCCGCATCGACTATTCCGCCGATCCGCCGGTGCTGGCGATCAAGGTGCAGGAGATCCTCGGCTGGACCGACGCGCCGCGCCTGGCCGACGGTCGCGTCCCGCTCGTGCTGCATCTGCTCTCACCCGCTCAGCGCCCGGTCGCGGTGACCGCGGATCTCGCCTCGTTCTGGCGCACCGGCTGGCCTCGCGTCCGCGCGGATTTACGCGGGCGCTATCCCAAACACGCCTGGCCGGAAGACCCCACCACCGTGCCCGCCCACCGCGGGACCGCTCGCAACGCGGGCCGCGGTTAAGCCGGCACGCGAACCGCGACATCCTCGATGAAGTCGACCACCAGTTCCCGCCGCGAGAACAGCCAGTTCTCCCCGGTGCGGGCGAAGGCGTCCTGGTAGCGGATGGCGACCCGCCGGTCGCGATAGCCGTTGTCACGTCGTGAGATGTGGTGTGCCGTGCAGTAGACCTCACCGCGCACGAGATCGGGCGAAACCGGCTCGAGCACATGCTGTTCCACGACGTGGCGGGTGAGCACGAACCGGGATACCGCGTCCATCACCGACGAGACCACGCCCTGCCTGCCCGCCAGCTCGACAGTCGTCTCCATCGCGTTCAGTACGGGCGGTAACACGAGAACCGCGTCGGGCGTGAACAGCGCGGTGAGCGCCGCACCGTCCCGGCGGTCGACGGCGCGCGCATATCGTGCCGTGAGTGTGGTGATGGCAAGTCGGTCCGATTCCACCTCCCCATCCTCGCCGCCGAACCCGGCTCGGGAACAGGGTTTTCCGGTGGGTGGGACCTCGCCGGTCACGGGGCCGGTCGACACCGCTAACGTGCGAACGACGTATCGCGACACCCGCGAACGGCAGAGGAGAACCACGATGGATTCGATGACGTCGGCCGAGCCGGAGCCGGAAAGCGTTCCTACAGTGGGCCATTCGCCTGCCGACATCGTCCTGACGTCGGAGCAGCAGGATGTCCCCGTCGATCGCGCGACAGCCGCGGCGCGGCGGGTGATCGACGCGCTGCTGCGCACCGATCGGGCGAATGCGAATCTCGACCGGGTCGCCGAGGAACTCGACAGCATCGCCGACCACCTCGAACAGCATGCACCGGTGGTCGCGGAACGGCTGATCGACATGTGGCGCGGTGAGGGTGTGACCCGCCACGACCCGGTCACCGGTCCGGAAAATGCGATCGCACCGCCTCTCACGCTCACCGGCCGTGCGGACGGATCGGTGGACGGTGTCGTGACCCTGACGCTTCCGTATCAGGGACCGCCGGGACATGTGCACGGGGGAGTGGCGGCGCTGCTGCTCGACCACACGCTCGGGGTGGCGAACGCCTGGTCGGGACGCAGCGGCGCGACGGCGCAACTGAATGTGCGCTATCACCGTCCGACTCCTCTGTTCGAGCCGCTCACGGTCAGCGGCCGGATGGTGTCGGAGGACGGCCGCAAGATCAATTCGGTCGGCGCGATCCACACCGCCGACGGCACGCTCTGCGTCTCGGTGGAGGGTTTGTTCATCGACAAGCGCGTTCCCCGGCCACGCTGACGAGTGACCGAAGCGATCGTCCCCGTCCCCGAGCGAGAAATGGCTGTCCATGAAGATCCTGATCGTCGGCGGCACCGGCATGATCGGCGTGCATGCCGCACTGCACCTGCGCGAGCACGGTGACGATGTCACCGTCGCGGGTCGCGGCCCGATATCTGCCGAATCACCGGTCGCCGAATTTCCGCTGCTACTGGGCGATTGCACGGTGCCCACCTTCACCCCGGCACAACTGGAACACTTCGACGGCATCGTGTTCGCCGCGGGGCAGGACGTGCGGCACAAGACTCCCGAAGACGACACCCCGCACTTCTGGGAGACCACCCAGAGCGTCGGCGTACCCCGTTTCGCAGCACTGGCCGAGCAGGCCGGCGTGCCGCGCTTCGTGCAGGTCGGCAGCTACTACCACCAGCTGCGCCCGGACCTCGCCGAGCGCAATCCGTATATCGCGGCCCGCAAAGCCGCCGACGAAGGCGTCCGCGCGCTCGCCGGCGACTCGTTCGCCGCGTGCACCCTCAATCCGCCGTCGATCATCGGTGCCGTGCCCGGACCGTCGGCTCGCCGGTATCGGCGAATGGTCTCCTGGGCGGCCGGGAACGAACCCGACATCCCCGACTTCGCACCGCCCGGCGGCACCAACTACATGTCCGCCGCCTCACTCGCACAAGCGATTCGGGGCGCGCTGGTGCGAGGTGAGCCGGGTGCGGCCTATCTCGTCGGCGATCAGAACCTGTCCTACCGGGAGTTCTTCCAGATGCTCGTCGACGCCGCCGGCGGCGGGCGAATCATCGCCGAGCGCGACGAGCAGCATCGATTGCAGCCGGACGCCTCGATCATCCAGGGCCGCGGCAACACTCTGGCCTACGAACCGAACGCCGGCGAGGTGCGTCTGCTCGGCTACACCCGCGACGACTGCGCCCGTGCCGTACAAGCCCTCGTGGACCTGGTGTCGGCCACGCGCTGACCCGGTGCGCAGTCCGTTGCGGCGATAGGCGGGAAATCCGCGGCAATTGGCGGCAGGATGGCAGGTATGCGCGCACTCATCCAACTCCGTCCCTCCGCCGATCTGATTGCCGCAGTTGCCGATCCGGCCGTCGCGGTGGCCCCCGCCGATGTCGCCGGGGATTTGCCCGGGTTCGACCTCGACCACGACTTCGCCCCACTCTCCGTCCCGGATACGGTGGCCGCCGAACAGGCGGGCGCGGGTTCGGTGGTGGTGCGCGGGCAGATTCCCGACGGCGACCTCGACGCCACCCTGGCGCGACTGACCGGAACCCGCGGCGTGGCAGGCGTTTTCGCCGACCCTCGGATCGAGACGAACCTCACCTGCGGCGGCGATCCGGCGGTCGGCACCTGGCACGATGTCCAAACCCTGTTGCACACCGGCGATCTGGCCGCCGGGGGAATGGACGGAAAATCCGTCGCGGTGGCGATCGTCGACACCGGGATCAACGCCGCCCGCGTCGAGCAGGCGCGCGGCGGGCCGGTGACCGTCGACACCGCGCGCAGCTGGAACCCGCCCGGGGTGAGCGGCACGGCCGGGCAATTCCCGGTCGACCACGGATCGATGTGCGCGTTCGACACCCTGATCGGCGCGCCGAACGCCACCCTGCTCGACATTCCGGTGCTGCAGAGCAAGACTCGCGGCGGCTCCGCCATGGACGGGCTGCTCTCGGACGCACTGGCCGCCTACGCCCATCTGCGCACCGTGCTCACCGATCAGCCGGAGACCACCCGCACGCTGGTGATCAGCAACAGCTGGGGCGCGTTCTCACCGGACTGGGACTTCCCGGTGGGGCAGCCCGGCAACTACTCCGACAATCCGTCCCATCCGTTCAACGTGATCGTCGGCTCGCTCGAATCGGCCGGTGCCGACATCCTGTTCGCCGCCGGCAACTGCGGCCGCGACTGCCCCGATTCGCGGTGCGCGTACCGGGATCGGCCGATCGGCGGCGCGAACTCGCATCCGAGCGTGCTGAGCGTCGGCGGCGCGGATACCAAGGGGCAGCGGGTCGGCTACTCCTCGCAGGGGCCGGGCCGGCTGTCCGACCGCAAACCCGATATCTGCAGCTACACCCACTTCCTCGGTTCCACGGTGTTCGGCGCGAAGGAACCCGATACCGGCACGTCGGCCGCCTGCCCGGTCGCCGCCGGACTGGTCGCGGCGATCCGGACCGTCTACCCGGCGAGTAAGCTGGCTCCGGCGCAGCTGCGAGATCTGTTGCGGCGCACCGCGACCGCGCAGCCCGGCGGATTCGACTACGACTACGGATTCGGTGTGGTCGACGCCGCCGCCCTGCTGGCGGAGCTGAAGAACACCGAGATCCGCGCGTAGCGTGGAACCATGCCGCTGCTCACCGTCCGGCTCGCCGCCGACCCCACCTTGGCGGCGGCGCTGCGCGAACTGCACCTCACCGAGGCCGAGGTCGACCTCGACTACGGCCTCGTCGCGGTGGACCCGGATCAGCACCTGTACGCGCTGCGGGTGAGCGATGCGGCCGCGACGCGGGCGGCGGCGCTCTCGGATACCGCCGAGGTCTTCGCCGACCCGCGCATCGGCCCGACGCACGACGCCGGGCCCGATACGTGGTCGCCCCGGCTCCCGCCCGACGACTCCGCCCCGGCCTGATCGCACACGAATTACGCCGTCCCGCTGCTGAATTGGCCCGTATGCGCTATATATCGGCGATACCTTCCCAACCCGCGAGG
Organism: Nocardia kruczakiae NBRC 101016; assembly: GCF_001612965.1. Taxonomy (GTDB): domain Bacteria; phylum Actinomycetota; class Actinomycetes; order Mycobacteriales; family Mycobacteriaceae; genus Nocardia; species Nocardia kruczakiae. The sequence goes on along the minus strand of NZ_BDBL01000005.1, from coordinate 121,514 downwards.
AGCATTCCCGTGTCCGATCATCCGGTCGACCTCCGCACCGATGTGGCACACCCGGCCCGTATGTACGACTACTTTCTCGGCGGCAAGGACCACTACGAGGCCGACCGTCGTGCCGCCGAGACCGCTCTCGCGAACTTCCCGGCGGTCCGCCTGACCGCGCGCACCAATCGCGAATTCATGCGCACCGCGACGCGTTATCTCGCCGAGCAGGGCGTGCGCCAGTTCCTCGACATCGGCACCGGGATCCCGACCGAACCCAATCTGCACCAGGTCGCGCAGGAACGGGCGTGCGAATCGCGGGTGGTGTACGTCGACAACGATCCGATCGTCCTCGCGCACGCGCGGGCCCTGCTGGTGAGCGCGCCCGAAGGCCGCACCACCTATGTGCAGGCCGATGCCGCGAACCCCGAGGCGATCCTCGGCTCCCGCGAACTGCGCGACACTCTGGATCTGTCGCAGCCGGTGGCGATTTCGCTGATGGCGGTGGTGCACTTCGTCCCCGGCGACGTCTACGCCATGGTGAACACGCTGATGGACGCGCTGGCTCCCGGTTCGTATCTCGCGATGAGCCATGTCACCACGGATTTCGACAACGGCGCCGACGATCCCGACGGGATGGGCCGGCTGCTGCAGGTGTATTCGGATCAGGGCATTCCGGTGCGCCCGCGCAGCCGCGAGGAGGTCGCCCGCTTCTTCGACGGCCTCGAACTCGTCGAACCGGGTGTCGAGGTGATTCACCGGTGGCGGCAGAAGGGCATCGAACATCCCGCCGACCACGACAAGAAGGTGTCGCTGTACGGCGCGGTCGGCCGGAAGGTGTGAGCGCCGACCGCGAATTCACCCGCAACGTGTGACGCGCGTCCGCCGTCATCGTCGCTAGCGTCGCCGCCGAGCGGCAACGACGGTCCGGATCGGGAGGCCGGACGCGGCGACGGGTGGAGGACAGGTGGCGGCACGCTGGGTGATATTCGAGTCCTTGGCGGGATATCGCCCGCAATGGTTGCGTGCCGACGTCGTCGCCGGCCTCACGGTGTGGGCGGTTCTGGTGCCGGAAGCACTGGCCTACGCGTCGATCGCGGGCGTGCCGCCGGTGGTGGGCCTCTACGCCGCCGTGCCGTCGCTCGTTCTCTACGCGCTGGCCGGCAGTTCCCGGCATCTGGTGGTGGGGCCCATGTCGGCGACCGCGGCGTTGTCGGCGGCGATCGTGACGCCGATGGCGAGTGCCGATGGCGGCCGCTATATCGCGTTGTCGGCGGGGCTCGCCATCGCCACCGGAATCGTGGGCCTGATCGCGGGCGCGATCAGGCTCGGCTTCGTCGCGGCGTTCATCTCCGAACCGGTGCTGAAGGGTTTCATCATCGGACTGGCGTTGACGATCATCATCGGCCAGGTACCGAAACTGCTCGGCATCCACAAACACGAGGGCAATTTCTTCGAACAGGCCTGGGGTGTGCTCCGCCATCTCGGCGATGCGCAGTGGCGGACCGTGGTGGTCGGTGTCGTGAGCCTGGCGATCGTGCTGGGGGTGAAGCGCTGGCTGCCGCTGGTACCCGGTTCGCTGCTCGCCGTGCTGGTCGGGATCGGCGCGGTCGCCGCGTTCGATCTGGACGAGCGTGGCGTCGCCATCGTCGGCCCCATCGATTCGGGTCTGCCGGCCCTGGGGCTTCCGGACGGGCTCGATGTCAGCAACTACATCGATCTGCTGGGGCCCGCGGTCGGGGTGCTGTTGATCGGCTTCGCCGAAGGCCTCGGCGCGGCGAAAACCTATGCGGCCAAAGCGGGTTACCAGATCGACGCCAACCGCGAGCTGCTCGGACTGGGCGCGGCGAATCTGGGCGCCGGTCTGGCGTCGGGCATGGTCGTGAACGGCAGCCTGTCCAAAACCGCCGTCAACGGCTCGGCAGGGGCCAGATCACAGGGCAGCGGGCTGGTGGTGGCCGCGCTGACAGTACTGACGCTGCTGTTCCTCACCGGTCTGTTCGAGAACCTGCCCGAGGCGACGCTGGCGGGCGTGGTGATCGCGGCGGTGATCGAGCTGGTCGACTTCGCGGCGCTGCGGCGACTGTATCGGGTGTGGACGCGGCGACTCGGCGGAATCTACGGCAAGGCCGCCCGCGCCGACTTCGCCGCCGCCGTCGCGGCGATGGTCGGCGTCCTGCTGTTCGATACGCTGCCCGGCCTGCTGATCGGCATCGGCATTTCCATGCTGCTGCTGGTGTATCGCACGTCCCGCCCGCATGTGGCGCCGGTGGTGCGGTCGGGCACGCTGTGGCTGGACGCGGATCGGCACCCGGAGTTGACCCAGCGCCCCGACCTCGTAGTGGTGCGGGTCGAGTCGGGTCTGTTCTTCGCCAACGCCGATTACGTGCGCGGACGGATCGAGCAGCTGTGCACCGACCGCACCCGGCTGGTCGTGCTCGACGCCGAGACCTCGCCAAGTATCGACGTCACGGCCGCGGCGATGCTGGCCGACCTGCGCGACGATCTGGGCCGACGCCACATCGACTTCCGGATCGCCCGCTCGATCGGCCAGTTCGGTGACGCGCTGGGCACCGCGGAAGCGCAGGCGACACCGGTCGGGCTGTATCCGACCGTGACGGCGGCGGTCGCGGACCTGCCCGATGTGGACGAACACTCCGACGGCACCGAGCCGACACGTTAGGTCTGTCGACGTCGACAGTCGTTGCGGTGCAATGAGTTCCGGTGTGATTCGACCCCCATCCGAGCTGTGCGCTCCGGGCTCATGTGGTGGAGAGGGCGGAGAGCAGTGCGTAGGCGACCTGAAGGCCGGTGACGTCGGAGTGGCCGGTGATGAAGCGGTCGGCGAGCAGATTGTGCAGGGCGCGGGCCTTCCAGGTGTACTGGCCTCCCGTGTCCAGCAGCCGTGCGGAAATCGCCTCCGGGGTCTTCTGGGCACCGTTTCGGCCCATGCCGCCGTAGATGTCGTCGGCGTCGCCGACCGCGGCCGCGACCTGACCGGCGATCCGGGAGGCTATGGCGTAGGCGATGCCGACGGCCAGGTCGTTGGCGGTGTCGGTGATCAGGACCGGACCGGTGACCTTCTTGTCGCTGACGACAGTGCGGAAGAATCCGGATTGCCCGGGTGTCCAGTTCTCGGCGAATCCGTAGTGCGAGAACGCTGCTTGGAGCAGGGTCAGCGTCGACAAGCTGTCCTCGTCGGGCAGCGCCTTGGCGGTGGCGGAGACCAAGCGGCCACCGAAGCTGTGGCCCACGAGGTGCACGCGTAGTTCGGGCCGTGTCCGGTGGGCGTGGGCGATCACCGGGGCGAGACCCTGTTCGCCGATGCGGCCCGATCGGGTCTTCATCTCGTAGTAGGTGGTGAAGTTCAGCAGATTGCGAGCCGCTCCCATGACCCCGCCGAGCAGGCTGCCGAGACCGGCGGCGCCGCCGACGGTGCCACGGCTCGCGTCGGCGGCCGGGCCCAGTGCGGCGGCCCCACCGGTCGCCTTCCGCGGCGGTGCGAGGGAGACCGGGATGGCCAGGCGGTCCATGATGGTGCCGCCCGGTTGGCCGAACAGATCGGTGGTGGCGTCCTCGGGATCGGCCGCGGTCCGGTTGAGCAGCGATCGCAGTTCGTCGGCGAAGGCAGTGCGGGCAGTGCTCTTGTCCCGTAATGCGGGAACGAGCGCGGCGACGGTGTCGAGGGTCTGCTGCGCGGCGGGATCGGGAAAGAGGTCCCGCAGATCCTCGATCTGAGTCAGCAGCCGTCCAGCATCGATCGGAGAGGCGGCCGCGGCGGCTCCGCCGGGGACGAGGTCGGTGTCCGCGAACTTCTTCGACGGCCAGAGCACCCCCGCGATCGCGATCGAACGACCGGCGAGTCCGGTGACGGAGCCGGCGTCGAGGACGCCGCGCAAGGAGGCGGCGAGCTTGCTGAAGAGCTGCCGCGCCTCGGTCATATCGTTGTTCCATCCGTGGCTGACAACCATCAGGTCGGTCACCGTCGGATCGGTGACGAGGCGGAGCAGGCCCTCGGTGCCGCCGACCACCCCGGCGTCGCGATCGAACTGCACTTCCGCACGCGGAAAACCGGATAGTTCGGTCATTGTCGCGCTCCCTGCTGCTCGGAGGATGGCAAGACGGTGGGCGCCGGCGGGCGCTACACGGACTGAATGGCGCGCATCAGGTCGATCAGCCCATGTCCCTGGAAGTTCGTCGTCCGGCCCAGGTCGGTGGCCGTACCCGTGAAGATGCGTTTGATCGACTCCGGATCCCCGATGTACTCCCGCCGCACCGACAGGAATGCGGCGACGACCCCCGAGACGTGGGCGGCAGCCATACTGGTTCCGCTGTCCTCGACGTAGTCGACAGGTCCGGTGACATCTCCGGTCGCGGTGATATCGGCGAGAGCCCGGCCCGTCGCGCACGACAGGATCCGCTCGCCCGGAGCGACGAGGTCGGGTTTGGCACGCCCGTCGCCGGTCGGTCCCTTCGAGGAGAAGTACGAGACCCCGTAGCGGTGTGGCATATCGCGGTGGGTGGAACCGACGGTGATCGCCATCTCTGCGTTGCCGGGGTCGTTGATGGTCAGATCCAGTCCCGCGGCGACATTTCCCTTGATGAAGTCGAGGTTGTATCCGTACCCGGTGTTTCCGGCCGCGACGACGACCACCACACCCGAGCGGACGAGCCGCGTCACCTCCTGGCATACGGGGCTTTCGCCGCATGCGAACCATTTCGGGTCGAACGGGTAGCCGACCGAAAGGTTCACGCCGTGGATCTTGATGTCGCGGCCGTGATTGTTGATCTCCTGAATATCCTTCAGCGCGGCCATGATCGAACTCGTCTGACCGTCGCCCTCGCTGTCGAGGACCTTGTAGCTGACCAGCCGGCACAGGGGCGCCATCGCAGACATGCGGGTGACCGATTCGGCGCGGTAACGCACGTCCTCGTTGCCGTCGATCTCGGCGCGGATCGCGTTCAGCGGTTGCGCGGCGGTACCGGCGCCTTCGCCGGCGATGATGCCCGCGACATGTGTCCCATGGCCGAACTCGTCGGTCAGGGGTGAATCGCCTCCGGTGCAATCCAAGTGCCGCACCGGCAACGTCACCTCGAGCGTGCCGTGCGTCCCGAAATGGCCATGACGGCCGTCGATTCCGGAGTCGATGACCGCCCACACGATGTCGGCCCCGCGCGCGGTGAAGGACGCATGGGCGGCGTCGGCCTTGACCGTGGCAGCCGATCGGTTGATCAGCGGGCCGATTCCGAAATCCGGCCAGATTCGGTAGATCGCACGCCCCGTCCCGGCATCCGCAGCCGCGCGGTCGAGGCGTACCACCTCACGGATGGAGTCCGCGGTCAGGCGGGCGAGCACATACTGGGCGAGCCCGTCGTCCACTCCCGACTGGTCCTCGGACGTGTCGGTGGCGCGCCGAATGTAGTCGCGTACAGCCCGCCCCGCGGCCGCCCGCCCCGCCGGGTAGCCGTAATGCAGGTCGATCACCACCCGATGAAGGGTGGCGGCGGGCTGCTCACGCATGTCCGCGAGCAATGGTGCGGTGATCACCGATCCGTAGAGATCCCTCGGATCGAAACGGGGTCGCTCCGGGTGCATCGCCACCGCCCTCCTCTTTTCGCGAACCGGCCGATCGAACAGCCCCGCGGAGGAATGAATCCATTCACCCAAGTATGCAATTGCGCGAGTAGTCGTCTACCCGAAATCGAGAAACGCCATGTCCGAACCTGATCAATACTTAGCGCAACGAATTCACGCGGCCTCGCACGGTCGACCGGGACCAGCAGTCCCACGCCACGTCGGTATCTCCACGGCATACGGTCTTTGTCCGTTGACGGGCGAAAAGCCATGCGCAACCGAAACTTCTGGATCGGTCCAACTCCACGCGCCGCCTCACGCGGTTCGCCTACAATAGTGACTGCGGTCTTCGTTTCGAACGAGGATGAGAAGGCAAGTCGGCGACGAAGATTCGTCGGACTACCTTTGCGTATCGGATCCCGATGACACGGGGATCGGAGAATATCGGGCGAGCAACACGAGGCTCGCCGCGTCGCCTGTGGACCATTCGGACCCTGGGTGCATTTCAACCGCAACCGGCATATCGAATTCCGTGCCGGACGTATTCCCGGATTCACACCGAAAACAGTGCGGCCAGCAATTCCCGCGACGGCACGCGACGCATCGGTTTCGATTCAGCTGATCACTCGAGTCGTCGACCACAACCGTCACTTCTCACGAAGGAGGCCGAGCATGGCTATTGCGCGATGGCAAGGTGTCGTCACCGGTCCGCTCGGGAACCGGATGGCGAAGTTCCTGGAGCGCTACCCGCACGCCGACGATATCTACATCACCAGCGGAATGGACGGCGACCACGGCGCGGTGTCGCATCACTACGGACTGACATACTCCGGTTCGCCCACCGCGGCCCTGGACATCGGCGCCGGTGGTCTCACGCCGGCGGGGGCTGTGAAGATGCGCGACTTCGCCAAATGGCTCTACGACAATTACGCGGACTTCACCGTCGAGTTGATCCACTCGACACCCTTCAGCGACGACAACGGCTTCTACGTCAAGAACCAGGTCAAAAATCCGGGTGGCAGCGTGTACGGCGGTCCACAGGCCATCGGGCACTTCGACCACGTCCATTGGGCGACCTCGGCCGATCTGATGACACGACTGGAACAGCGAGCGGGCGAATCCGCGCCGGATCGTGTCCATCCGGATGTCGTCGGGGGAGCGGTCGTCACGCCGGTCGGCGTGGCGAACACCGCCCCGGTCTGGGGATGGGACGCCTCGGACTACGACTGGGATCGCGGTCCCATGAATCTCGTTGCCGCCCGCCGCGACGGCATTTCGTTCTTCACCCACAAATCGACCGAAGGCAGTGATTGGCGGGCCGCACATTTCCAGGACGCGCTGGAACGGGCGCGCGGTGCCGAGATCCCCGTCCTCGGCGCGTATCACTTCCTGTGGCCCGACAACATCGAGCGGCAGGTCGGCTTCTGGATGGACTACGTCGACGAGAAGACCCCGTGGTGGAAAGACGTCCCGTGGATCTGGCAGATCGACGCCGAGCGATCCAAGCCGATGCCCCGCCCACCCAACCCCGATGAGATTCGCCGCGCGGTGGAAACACTGCGGGCACGGATGACGGCCCACAATGCGGTCGGCTATGTCATCGCCTATGCGCCGAGGTGGCTCTACGGGGACACGCTCACCGGCGATTACGACATCTGGAACAGCAACTACGGCGGATCCGGCGCTCCCCGTCCGTTCAAGGAGCAATACCAGGGCGTGACCGACTTCCAGGCGGGCTGGAAGCCCATGTCCGGGCGGAAGCCGAAGATACTGCAGTTCGCGTCGGACGCCGTCGTCGGCACTCAGCACACCTCCTGCGTCGACAAATTCGACGGTGATCTGCACCAGCTCCTCCGGCTGTGCGGCCGCGAACCCGCGCACGTCGACAACACGCTCACCGCCGCGGATATCGCCGCACTGCGTCCCGCCGAGGCCGGGGCTCCTCTGAGCGTGAGTGCCGGCCAGCCGATCGGCATACCGAGCGGCAGCGGTTCCGACGGAATGCCGGGCGACGCCTCGAAGCCGCTCACCGCCGCCGAACAACGTGAACTACTCGAACTGATGCGCCGGCTGGCTCCGCAGACGGACAAGGCGGCGACGAGTCCGAAGTAGGAGCTCGATGAACAGGCGATGCCGCTGCGGCCGGACAAAAGGAGGATTCCGGTAGCGATGGGGCGGAAGGCAGTGAATCCGTGTAGGTGCTGGTCAGCGCTGCGCAGGAACGAGTAGACGCCTACTCTATACGGATCCTGCGCGACGGTGCAGCCTTGGCCGATAGCCCTTCCCGGGGGCTCGGCCTCGGGCTCACCGTCACGGAGGTTCACACGAGATGGCAACTCTCACTTTCGACCGCCCCATCGTCACGCCGCCGGGCACGCCGCTCGGTGGTTCGGTCCACGTAGAAGTCAGCGACAACGGCGATTACTTCGTCAGATTCCACACCCATTCGAGCAGCATTCTCGGGAACTTCGATTTCAACCTGCGCGCCTATCTCACGGCGCCCGGCTTTCCCACGATGGCATTCATACAGAGCGGACACGTCTCCGGAGTCGACAGCTGGGACCGCGAAGAACACGGCCACAATCCTCTGCTCGCGCTGTACTGGCTCCAGCTACAGGCCGCACCCACCTACAGCGTCGCCAAGGACTACAAGTGGGGCGGCGTCGTCGGAACACTCGAAGACTTGGTCGAAGACGTGGTCGATGTCGCGGCCGGTGTCGCCGGCGCCGCGCTCGGTGTCGTGATCGGCGCGACCAGGGAGGCGATCGACTGGCTGGGCGCGACACTCGGACCTGGCGGCACACTCGGTGTCGTCGGAGGGGTCGTGGTGTTCGCGGTCGCGGCCGCTGCCGGTGCCGGGATCGGCGGCGCGATCGTCCTCGGCATCGTCGCGGGCGTCGCCGTCGGCGCGGTCACCAACGCGCTCATCAAGTACCGGCCACTCAACGACGCCGAGATCAGGTTCGCCCGTCAGGTCTACGGCAACTCGATGCCGTACGACAAGGTGCTCATCACCAACCTCGCCGGCCTGGGCGGACGCGCCTTCACCGCACCCGGCATCGACGGCAAGACCTATTGCAACCTCGGCAACGGCTACGACAACCCCCTCGGTCCCGGCGGCAACTCGTACCCGAAGCCGGGGCAGCTCCTCATCCACGAGCTCGCACATGCCTGGCAGATCGCACACGCCGGCTTCCTGCCGGCACTCATGTGCAGCGGCATGGTCAACCAAGCGCAATACACCATGGGCGACAACGTCTATCAGTACGGCTCGGCAGGCCCCGACTGGGCGGCGTTCAACGCCGAGCAACAGGGCGCCATCGTGGACCAATGGTTCGGCGGCACCGACCGCAGCGCTCGGTCCATGGCGATGGACCAGCAGAATCCGTACTACCGCTATATCTGGAACGACATACTCGGCCGCAACCCCACCGACGATCCGCCGGCGAACCTTCGGGCTGCGGCGTCGTCCGGGCTGAGTGTGCTTGCGCCCGAAGGCAATCGGCTGGACGTGTTCTGGCCGCGCCGGGACGGAGCGGTTGGATGGCAGTGGTGGGACATCGCGCCGCACCAGAGTTGGGGCGACCATGGCGTGGTGAACATCGCGGGGGCGGGTGCCGCGCCGGCAGGGTCGTCCGTCGCGGCAGTATCCCGTGAGCCGAACCACCTCGATGCTTTCTGGGGTGGCGCAGACGGCGCCGTCACGACCCAGTGGTCGGCACCCGACGCAGCCTGGGGCAGCCACGGGTCGTTCACGATCACGCCCGCCGGCGCAATGCGGCCCGGCGGTACGGTGGCGGCGGTCGCGCGCACTGCCGACAACCTCGACGTATTCTGGGTCGCCCCGGACGGGGCCGTATGCACTCAGTGGTGGCACGCGGCGCCGGGCCACAGCTGGGCCGATCACGGGGCCTTCCCGATCGTGCCGGCCGGATCGGCGGAGCCCGGGTCGGCTCTGGCGGTCGTCGCTCGCACTCCGGACAACCTCGACGTGTACTGGGTCGGACCGGACGGATCGATTCGCAGCCAGTGGTGGCATGCGGCGCCGGGCCACGGCTGGGCCGATCACGGGGCTTTCGCCGTCGCGCCGGCCGGGTCGGCCCGAGCGGGATCCCCGCTCGCTGTCGTGGCGCGCACTCCGGACAACGTGGATGTGTACTGGGTCGGACCGGATGGGTCGGTCCGCAGCCAGTGGTGGCATGCGGCCCCAGGGCACAGCTGGGCCGACCATGGTTCGTTCGCGATCACTTCCGCGGGTGCGGTCGGCGAGGGCGGTATCGCGGCGACGGCGCGCACGCCGATCAACCTCGATGTGTTCTGGGTGGCTCCGGACGGCTCCGTCGGAACTCAGTGGTGGCATGGAGCCCCGGCGCACGGCTGGGCCGATCACAGTGCCTTTCCGATCGCACCTGCGGGCTCCGCCGACCCGGCATCACCGATCACCTGCGCCGGTCGTCTCGCTCGTCACCTCGATGTGTTCTGGGTACGCCCGGACGGGGCGATCGCTACACAGTGGTGGGACGCGGCTCCGGATCAGGGGTGGAATCACGCACCGTTCGCGATCACCGCCGCAGGTGAGGCCCCCGTGCCACACGCGCCCCATCTGATCACGACCCTCGAAGCCGTCGGCGTGGACTTCAGCGTGCCGAGAAACGACCTCGTCCAATGGCTCGAGGATCCGGAGTTCACTCCGTATCCGGCAGTGGCGGCTGCGCTGATCGCCCGGCTCGGCCCACGCCGTCTGCGCAAACCCGTCTACCTCGACGTCATTGTCTTCTACTACGAGAATTCGCTGGGAAATCCGGCGCCCCGCAAGCCGCAGGACGTCGAGACCACCGTGCTCGAGGAGGCCGTGATGAAAGGCTTCGAGGTTCGATACGACGAGCCCGTCGACAAATTCGACGACGTCCTTCTGCCCGCGGGCTGATCGCGAAAATCCAACGTCGCGTACATCATTCGGCCCGCGGACTCGCGTTGTGTGGCGTTCTGTCTGTGGCCGGGGTCAGGGGCGGTGGAGCGCGTCGAAGGTGATGGCGAGTGTCACCGGAGTGTCGAGGACCAGGGCGGTGCGGTGGACTTTATGAGGCATGTATCGCAACCCGGACCAGTCGAGGCGATACTCCTCGATGCGGTCGATTGTCTCCCAGCTTTTGTCGAAGTGGACGATCAGGTATGCGGGTATGCCGGAGCGCGCGTAGAGCTTGTGTTTCTCGCTCGTATCCGTGTCGACGGTGGTCTCGGAGACGACTTCGACGATGAGGGCAATGTGGTCGCGGACGGTGTTGACGTCGTACGGTTCGCAATCGCGGACGAAGATGTCCGGATAGCGGACGTTGAGCCGGTGATCGGTTCGCCGATCGTCCGCGTCGGCGAAACGGACGGCGACGTCGGAGCCGACACGCAGGCATGGGCCCGCAGGGTCACGAGCGTCGTCCAATGCCGTCGCCAGTCGGCGCACGATTCGGCTGTGCGCCTCGCTCTGGGCCATCAGTCGCACCACGAGGCCGTCGACGATCTCGACGTCGCCGAACGTACTGCTGAAGGCGTCGGGCTCGGTACCCAGAAACTCCTCGGCCGAGATTCGCGGATGCGCGCCGGGATTCGATACCGTCACAGTCAACTCCTCCGGGTGATTCGTCCGCTCGAGCCTACGACACCTGACGCAGGGAAGGACCGTGCGCGACGGCAGACGACGAGATGAGGGGATCTACCCACGAAGTCGGCCCGACCCGATAGAATGACGGGAAATAGATAACCCCCGGCCGAAGCCGGGGGTTATCTGTAACTCTGAGTTACACACAGTGTCCGGAGGGGGACTTGAACCCCCACGCCCGTTAATAGGGCACTAGCACCTCAAGCTAGCGCGTCTGCCATTCCGCCACCCGGACCGGTGGTGCTCAGCAAGGTTAACGGATCTCTCCGCGAGGTCCAAATCACGGGTGTCCGTGCAGGTCCCGGACTCGCGGGTGACTGCTGAGCGCCGCCTTCGGGAGGGCTAGTTCGTCAACGCCTCGAGCAGTGCGGCACGCTGACGGGACCCCAGGCCGCCGATACGGCGGTCGACCGGAATATCGGCTTCGTCCATCAGCTTTGCCGCCTTGACCGGCCCGATACCGGGCAGGGCCTTGATGACCGCGGCGACCTTCGTCTTCTTGACCAAGTCCTCCTTGTCGGCACGCTCGAGCACCTGGGCCAACGAGACCGAGCCCTTGCGAATCTGCTCGATCAGTTCCGACCGCGCCTTACGGACCGCGGCCGCCTTGGCCAGCGCTTCGGAGCGTTGCTCGGCGGTCATGGTGGGAAGTGCCATGTCTCTAACCTTTCACTCGTTCGCTGGAACCTCAACGGCACCGATTGAACATCACCGGCAGCCCGGTGATGGGTCGACACACCGCGAGGATAATCCCGGTTCGGCGGTGGTGCCGGGGGTTCGGATACCCGAGATGCGGGAAATTTGCCACGATTCGCCCACGTCGCCGGGGTGCTCGGCGGACGGCTAGCGGCCCGGCGATCGCACCAGGCCGTGCCGGTAGGCGTACACGACGGCCTGAATGCGGTCGCGCACTTGCAGTTTCGCCAGAATCCGGGATACGTGGGTTTTCACGGTCTCCTCACCGACACCGAGAGCGGCCGCGATTTCGCCGTTGCTGCGGGCATCGGCGAGCAGGAGGAGAACCTGCTGTTCCCGGGCGGTCAGGGCGTGATCGGGCGGCGGCGCCGGGGCCAGGGTATCGGCGAGCCGTGCGGCCAGGCGGCGCGTCATCGACGGGTCGATGATCGCGTCACCGCGCACCGCCACCCGGATCGCCGCGATCAGCTCCTCCGGCGGCAGCGTCTTCAGCAGGAATCCGCTGGCACCGGCCTGCAGGGCGCGCGCCAGGCTCGCCTCGCTGTCGTAGGTGGTCAGCACCAGCACGCGGGTGCCGCCGGCCGCCACGATGGCCCCGGTGGCCGCCAGACCGTCGAGTTTCGGCATCCGGATATCGAGGATCGCCACGTCGGGTCGTAGCCGCGCGGTCTCGGCGACGGCGCTGCGGCCGTCGCCCGCCTCGCCGACGCATTCGAGATCCGGGGCCGCATCGAGGACGGCTCGCAGTCCGGATCGGAACATCGCGTGGTCGTCGGCGATGAGGACCCGGACCGGGCCGGTCACGACCGCCCGCCCGGGAGCCGGACGAGGACGCGCCAGCGGCCGTCGGCGACGCCGTGGTCCACGCTGCCGCCGAAGAGCTCCGCGCGCCGGCGGATGCCGTCGAGTCCGCGATGCACGCCTGTGGTCGTCTCCGGCGCGGCATCGCCCGGCCGGGCGACGGGGCCGCGGTCTCGCAACGGCGCTCGCCGGCCGGAACGGAACCTGACCGTGGCCGGTGTGGTGGCGCGGACGGTCGCGCGCTCACCCACCGGGAAGCGCACCGCATCCGGCCCGTGCGGAGTCGCCGCCGAATCGAGCGGACCCGTTACCCGCCCCGCTGGTACGCAAGGTGCGGAGATGTTCGAATCCTCTTCGCCGGCAAGAGGATTGGACTGTTCGATCTCGATCCCGGTGCCGTCGTTGCGGACCGTCAGCCGCGCACTGCCGGCGCCGTGGCGCAGGGCGTTGGTGAGCAGTTCCTGCACGATCCGGTAGACGGTGATGTCGAGCGAGCGGGGGAGTTCGGCGCCGCTGGTGGTGACGGTCAGATCCAGGCCCGCGCCGCGCACGCGGTCGACCAGAGCGTCGATATCGGCCATACCGGGCTGGCGGGCGGCGTCCTCGCGGCCGTGCAGCAGATCGAGCTGACGGCGCAGATCCACCATCGCCGCGCGGCTCTCCGATTCCACGGCCGACAGTGAACGTGTCGCCGCGGCGGTGGCCGCGCCACTTCCGTGCAGTGCCAGGCGCGCCGCGCCCGCGTGGATGCCGATCGCGCTGACGTGATGGGAGATGACGTCGTGCAGATCGCGGGCGATCGCCTCGCGCTCGTCGGTCAGTGCTCGTTCCAGCGCGGTGCGTTGCTGCTGGCGAGCAAGCCGTTCGCGCTGCTCCAGTTCTGCGATATAGGCGCCGCGACCTGCGGTGTAGCGGCCGACCAGCCACGGCACGACGCCGCTGGAGATCGCCGAGGTGAGCAGCAGGCGCCAGTCCGCCGCCGGCGCGCCGCCCGCGATCAACGGCGCACCGCACGCACCCAGCACCAGCACGGGCACCGTGACCAGCGACGCCCGGCCCGACAGCCAGGCACCCGCTCGATAGCCGGCGACGAGGAAACCGACGTCTGCCACCCGGACGGGCAGCCCGTGCCGGTGCAACAGCACCGTGACCGCCAGCCGGATCAGGACCTGGAGGACGGCGACGACCGCGGCCGTTGCCGGTGGCGCGGCGAACGCCAGATCGGCCACCACGATGGCCACCAGGACCGCGCTTGCCGGGCCGGGCGCCACCGCGAAGATGCCGGAGAGTGCGAAGACGACCGCGTCCACCAGCGCCGCGACCACCGCGACCGCCACCGATTGCCTGGTCAGCGACCGGCGCACCGCCCGCAGTTCACCGCCCGGCAGCCCCGCCGCGCCATCGGCCCCCGGCTGCCGTGGGGTACGCCGCAGCAGCGCCCACGGGCTCGGCGACGCCGCTCGCTCCCACAACACACCGCGACGATACCGGCGCGGGGCGGGACGGCGAGTCCCTCGGCCGGGGGATCCGCGGTCCCTCTCGGGCCCGATGTTCGGGCTGGTCGGCGGCATTACCGTCGCTGTGGCACGCCGCGACGACACTCGGTTCCCGCGGGCGGCCGGATCACGGATCGGGACAGGAGTTCGGATGAACAATGCGGACCTGGCGCTGTATGCGGTGCCTGCCTTCATCGCGATGATGGGCGTGGAGTGGTGGGACGCGCGCCGCGATCCCGATCGCGCACCCAGCGCACGCTACGGGCGCGAGGCGGCCACCAACTGGGCCACCTATGCGATCGGCCAGCTCACCAAGCCCCTGCTCCAGTATGTGCTGCCGTTTTCCACCATCGTGCTGGCCGCCTCGTGGACACCGCTGCACCTGTCACCGCGCGATTGGTGGGTCTGGCTGCTGGGGCTGGTGGTCACCGATTTCTGCTATTACTGGGCCCACCGGGCCGACCACCGCATCCGGTTGCTGTGGACGGCGCATTCGGTGCACCACTCCAGCACCCACTTCAATCTGACGACCGCGATCCGGTTGCCGTGGCTCAACCCGATCGCGTCGATGACGCGCAGCCTGGCGTGGGTGCCGGCCGCGCTGCTGGGCTTCCCCGCGTGGATGATCTTCCTGCTGAACACCCTCGGCCTGCTGTATCAGTTCCCGATCCACACCCAGCGCGTCCGAAACCTCTGGCGCCCGGTCGAATTCGTGTTCAACACCCCGGCCCATCACCGCGTGCACCACGGCTCCAACCAGCCCTACCTCGACACCAACTACGGCGGCGTGTTCATCGTCTGGGATCGCATGTTCGGCAGTTTCGCCGCCGAATCCGAACCCATCCGCTACGGGCTCACCCACGACATCGGCACCGGAAATCCGCTGAAGGTCAACTATCACGAATTCGCGGTTCTGCTGCGTGATGTGCGCGACGCCCGCACCTGGCGCGGGCGGCTGGGTTACGTCTTCGGCCCGCCCGGCTGGCGCGAGCACACCGGCGACGCAGCAGCGCACCCCGAGAAGTCGCCCGTCCCGGCCTGATTCGCCGCCGTGCCCGATGGTCGACAACTCAGAGTTCTACGGCACCTTCCACGGCGCCGGCGTCGGGCGGCGCCGGCGCAGCCGGACGGGAGCGGCCCGCCAGTGTCACCGCGAGCACGACAGCGGTCACAAGCACGATGTGGGCGGCGAACATCACCAGAAACGGCAGGACGAACCCCTCGTCGGTCAGGGCGCCGCGCTCGCTCACGCAGTACAGCGTGTAGTTCACCGATGTTCCCTCGGAATCGTGGAAGGTGTCCGACACCACCATCGGATCGGGGTAGGGGGCCGAGCAGAACAGCGGCGCGGTGAGGCGGGCTTCCCCCGGCCAGATCGCAAGCGGCAGTACGAAACTGATCACGCTCCCGGCGCCGATGCCCGTCGTGACGGCGGATATGAGCGGTTTGGCCATGATTCACGCCTTGCGGATTCGGAGGAATTCGCCGGTGGCGTCGAATTCCGCGATCGTTTCCGAGCGCGGGGAAACGACGTTCGCGACGATGCGGATCTCGCGGCCGAACCTGCTCACCACGATGACCGGCACCGTGCCGTCGGTCAGGCCGCTACGCACGCGGGCGGTGTCGACGATCGCTTCGATGCGACCGAGCCCGGGTACGTCGCTCACGGCGAAGCAGTCCCCGTCGAGATCGTCGAACGCCGACACCCGGACCGGTGTCGGCGCGCTGAGCGCACCGAGCATGAAGGAATAGTCGTCGAGCTCGCGGGGCCGTTGCATGGTGCGAACGCGCAGGCGCACAGCAGGATTGCGGGCCGCGAATTCGCCCGGATCTGCCATGAAGTTCGTCACCTGTGCCGGTTGGTCGGCCAGGACGAGCCGGAATCCCGCGGAATCCGGGGCGGTCAGCAGGATGACATTCGCCTGGAAGTCATCGGCACCCAACCGCTTTCGCAACGCGTCGACGGCGGCGGCCGGCAATCCGCTGATCAAACCGCCACCCCGGGCACGGATCTGCTGTTCGAAGTCTCCGCGTTCGACTGCGCCGACGCAGCCACAGGCGACCAGAACCACCGAGCACACCGCGGCTCGAAGCCACCTACGTCGGCGCATACCGGAATGGTATGCGCCGACGCCGAAATCCGCGCGCCCGAAATGTGAAGAACGCGCCTGCCTCGGAAACACGAGCGCCGCGCGGGACGCCCGGCCCGACTCCCGCCACCGTCGAACCGATGGGCGGTTGCCGCAATTCGATCGGCGAGATCCGAAAGTGTCGGACCGGTCGCGGTGCGGGCTTCGCGGCCGCGGCGTCGGTGTGCCGAGGCGGCGGTCACCGGCCGAGTTCGCCGGCCGCCGCGAGTCGGGCGTCGTTCGCCGAGTCGCCACCCGTGGTAGGAAAGGGGCGTGACAGGTGTACAGCGCGAGTCCTCCCGCTCCCGGGCGGAAGCCGAAGTGGTCGAGTTGGTCAGCACGCTGATCCGTTTCGACACCTCCAACACCGGGGTGCTCGAAACCACCAAGGGCGAACGCGAGTGCGCGCAATGGGTGGCCGATCAGTTGCAGCAGGCCGGGTACACCACCGAGTACGTGGAGTCGGGCGCGCCGGGACGCGGAAATGTGTTCGCGCGCTTGCCCGGAGCCGATCCCAGCCGCGGGGCGCTGATGATCCACGGGCATCTGGACGTGGTGCCGGCCGAGGCCGCGGACTGGAGTGTGCATCCGTTCTCGGGTGCGATCCGCGACGGGTACGTGTGGGGCCGCGGCGCGATCGACATGAAGGATATGGTCGGCATGATGCTGGCGGTCGCCCGCCAGTTCAAGATCGAGGGCACGGTGCCGCCCCGCGATCTGGTCTTCGCCTTCCTCGCCGACGAGGAGAACGGCGGCAAGTGGGGCTCGCAGTGGCTGGCCGACAACCGGCCGGACCTGTTCGAGGGAATCACCGAGGCGGTCGGTGAGGTCGGCGGCTTCTCGCTGACCGTGCCGCGCCGCGACGGCACCGAGCGGCGGCTGTATCTGGTGGAGACCGCGGAGAAGGGTCTGGGCTGGATGCGGTTGCGCGCCAAGGCCCGCGCGGGCCACGGTTCGTTCCTGCACGACGACAACGCGGTGACGATTCTGGCCGAGGCGGTGGCGCGGCTGGGTAAGCACACGTTCCCGCTGGTGCTGTCGGATTCGGTGGCCGAATTCCTGGCCGCGGTCAGCGAGGAGACCGGCATCGAGTTCGATCCGGACAGTCCGGATATCGAGGGGCAGCTCGCGAAACTGGGCACCATCTCCCGCATCATCGGCGCGACGTTGCGCGATACCGCCAATCCGACCATGCTGCGCGCCGGCTACAAGGCGAACGTGATTCCGCAGACCGCGGAGGCCACCGTGGACTGCCGGGTGGTGCCAGGCCGGCAGGCGGCCTTCGAACGCGAGGTCGACGAGCTGATCGGCCCCGATGTGGAGCGGGAATGGATCACCAAACTCGACTCCTACGAGACCACCTTCGACGGCCATCTGGTCGACGCGATGAACGACGCGATCCTGGCCCACGACCCCGACGGCCGCACCGTGCCCTACATGCTGTCCGGTGGCACGGATGCGAAAGCGTTCGCGCGCTTGGGAATTCGGTGTTTCGGCTTCGCGCCGCTGCAGTTGCCGCCGGACCTGGATTTCTCCGCACTGTTCCACGGCGTGGACGAACGGGTGCCGGTGTCGGCGCTGGAATTCGGCGCTCGCGTCATGGAGCATTTCCTGTTGCACAGCTGACGATCCGCTCGACTAGCAGAAAGGACGGTCCTCGTGCCCGACTATTCCTACAATCCCTATGCGGCCTTGCCGCAGCTGCCCGAGTTCACCCTCACCTCCACCGATGTCACCGACGGACAGCCGCTGGGTAACGAACAGGTCAGCGGGGTGTTCGGGGCGGGCGGCCGAGATATCTCCCCGCAGTTGTCGTGGAGCGGGTTCCCGGCGGAGACCAAGAGTTTCGCGGTCACCGTCTACGACCCCGACGCACCGACCGGCTCCGGCTTCTGGCACTGGGCCGTCGCCGACATCCCGGCGTCGGTGACCTCGCTGGAATCCGGTGCGGGCAGTGCCGGTGAGGGCAGCGAAGGCGGCGCACTGCCGAGCGGTGCGGTGCAGCTGCGCAACGATGGCGGCTTCGCCGGATTCGTCGGCGCCGGCCCGCCGCCCGGACACGGCTACCACCGCTACTTCATCGTGGTGCACGCCGTGGATGTCGAATCGCTGGGCATCGGCGCGGACGCGACCCCGGCCTACCTGGGCTTCAACCTGTTCTCGCACGCCATCGCGCGCGCGACCCTCGTCGGCACCTACGAACAGAAGTAGCCGGTCGAGCGGTGGGGTCTTCGGTATCACCGAAGACCCCACCGCCGTGAAAAAGACTGCGCCCGAAGCGATTCGGCTAGAGGTTGTGTACGCCCTCGGGGACCGGATCGGTGTAGAGCTCGGCGATGTCGGCGGCGTATTCGGCGGCGATCGGTGAACGCTTCAACTTCAGCGTGGGGGTGAGTTCGACGCCACCGGGTTCCCAGGCTCGTGCGAGGATGCGGAAACGCTTGATCTGCTCCACCCGGGACAGTTTCGCGTTGCCGGCGACGATGGCGCCGCGCACTTCCTCCAGGATCTGCGGATGGCTGGCGAGGGTGTCGAGATCGGCGTCGGGGATGCCCAGCGCCTTCGCGCGCACGGCGGCGGTGTCGGGATCGAGCACGACCAGCGCGGCGATGTAGGGGCGCGAGTCGCCGATGGCGACGATCTGGCCGACCAGCGACGAGGCGGCCTTCACCGAATTCTCGATATTGGTGGGGGAGATGTTCTTCCCGGCCTCGGTGATGATCAATTCCTTCTTGCGGTCCACGATGGTGACGTAGCCGTCGCCGTCGATGGTCGCGATATCGCCGGTGTGCAGCCAGCCGTCGGAATCGATGGCCTCACTGGTCTTCTCGGGCATCTTGCGGTAGCCGTGGGTGACGATGCCGCCGCGGATGAGCAGTTCGCCGTCGCGGTCGAGCCGGATCTCCACCCCGTCGACGGCCCGGCCCACCGATCCCGGGCGCGGCTTGTCGAGTTCGGTGAAGGTGCCGACGCCGGTGGTCTCCGACATACCCCACACCTCGCTGACCGTGAATCCCAGTCCCAGCAGGAATTCCAGTGTCTCGGGCGGAATCGCGGCCGCGCCGGAGGAGGCGACCTTCAACTCGTCCAGGCCGAGGGTGGCGCGCAACTTCGACAGCACCAGCGCATCGGCGAGTTTGTGCTGTACGGCCAGCAGCGGGCCGCCGTTGCCGCCGGCCAGCCGCGCCCGGGCGGTGGCCACGCCGACGCCGATCGCCCACTGCGCCAGCGCCTTCTTCACCGGGCTGGATTCGGTGGCGATCGCCGCGTCGACACCGGCCTTGATCTTCTGCCACACCCGCGGCACGCCGAAGAAGAAGGTGGGCCGGGCATCGGGCAGGGCGGCGGCGATCTCGCGCGGATCCGGCACACAGGTGATGGTGACGCCGGTGAACAGGGTGAGGCAGTGCCCGGAGATGCGGTCGGCGACATGGGCGGCCGGCAGGTAGGACACCGCCCGGGCATCGATATCGGCGACGAGGGCGCCGTTGGTGAGCGCGACGATCTGGGCGACGACATTGGCGTGGGTGATCTCCACGCCCTTCGACGGCCCGGTGGTGCCGGAGGTGTAGATCAGAGTGGCCAGATCGTCGGGCCGCACCGCCTGCCAGGCGGCGTCGAAATCGAAATCCTCGGCCGGATCGTTTTCGACCTGCTCCAGGGTGAGACCGCCCTCGGGGGCGGCGCCGTCGACGACGATCACGTGCTCGAGTTTCGCTCCGGACGCGGTGATCGGCGCGAGGAAGGCCTGTTCGGTGACGACCACGCCGTTCTCGGCATTGCCGAACACGTGCGCGATCTGTTCGGGAGAGCTGGTGTTGTACACCGAGAACGGGGTGGCGCCCAGGTGCAGGATCGCGGTGTCGACCAGGTTGAACTCGGGCCGGTTGGTGAGCATGATCCCGACCGTGTCACCATGCGCGACACCGAGTTTCGCCAGGCCGGCCGCGATCGCGCGCACCCGGCGCGCGTAGTCGGCCCAGGTGATCTGCTGGGTGCCGCCGACGGTCCGCAACGCGACCTGGTTCGGGCGCAGTGTCGCCGTCTGCTGGAAGGCCTCGGGCACGGTGCGGACCGTGGCGCCGGTGTGGTGGGTGTAGCCGATCTCTGCTGTGGTCATATCCCTTGTTCCCGGTCAGTGCACGAACATCACGTCTGGGACGTGATGCGGATCACCCATCCTAAACGTCAAATCGGACATTCGGGGGGCTCTTCCGGCCGGTAGCAACCGGCCCCGCGCACCGGAAAGAGGCCGCGGCAGTGTGACCGGCGAGCAGTGTGACCGGCGAACGGTGGGATCGGGGCGAGCGGGCGGGATCGGCTCCCCTCAGGCGCGGGCGGTGTGCGCCGCGCCGACGGCCTCGGCGAGACTGCGGTATCCGTCCGCGCGCAGGCGGGCGGCGATGCCGCGGTGCACGGCCCGCGTCCAGAACGGCCCGCCGTAGATGAACCCGGTGTAGCCCTGCAGCAGCGAGGCCCCCGCGAGGATGCGTTCGTAGGCCTGATCGGCGTTCTCGATCCCACCGACCGAGATCAGCACCAGCCGGTCCCCGACGCGGGCGTAGAGGCGGCGCAGTACTTCCAGTGAGCGGTCGGCGACCGGCGGTCCGGACAGTCCGCCCGCACCCATCGCGGTGACCTTCGCGGCCGCGGTGGCCAGTCCGTCACGGCGAATGGTGGTATTGGTGGCCACGATTCCGGCGAGACCGAGTTCGACGGCCAGGTCGGCGACCGCGTCGATGTCCTCGTCGGACAGGTCGGGGGCGATCTTGACCAGCACCGGTTTGGGTTCGGCGCCGGCCGCGACACTGTCGAGCACCGCGCGCAGCAGCGGGCGCAGCGATCCCACGGCCTGCAGATCGCGCAGGCCGGGGGTGTTGGGGGAGCTGACGTTGACCACGACGAAGTCCGCGAGCGGGCCCAGCAGCCGGGCGCTGAGGGCATAGTCCTCGGCGGCGTGTTCGGGCTCCACGACCTTGGTCTTGCCGATGTTGGCGCCGATGGGCACGCCACCGCTGCGGCGTGCGGCCAGCCGTTCCGCGGCCGCGGCCGCCCCGTGGTTGTTGAAGCCCATCCGGTTGATCAGCGCGTGGTCGGCCGGCAGCCGGAACAGTCGCGGCGCCGGATTACCCGGCTGCGCCTGCGCGGTGACGGTGCCGATCTCTGCGAAGCCGAAACCCAGTGCGCCCCAGGCGTTCACACCGGCGGCGTCCTTGTCGAACCCGGCGGCCAGGCCCAGCGGCGCCGGGAAGTCGACGCCGAAGACGGTGGTGGAGAGGATCGGATCAGCGGCCGCGGTGAGCCTGCGGGCCAGCCATCGTGTCGGCGGGAAGGCGGTCGTGAGCCGGATGACAGTGAACACGAGGTGGTGGATACGCTCGGGCGGCACCAGGAACAGCAACCGCAGGAATAAGGAATACATCCCTCACATCCCCGTTTCGGTCACGGGGAAGCTGGTTTTGCGCCGCCGCAACAACACTCGCCGGCTGCCGTCGGTGTAGGCCCGCACTCGCGAGAGCTCCCAGCCGCCGAATTCGGCCTGGATGGCCAGGCGCATGGACGCGGTGACCCGATTCACGTCCGGGGGTAGTCGTAGCGGCACGTACTCGTATTCTCCTTCTTCGCTGGTCTCCTCCCATCCCGGGGGAATCGACCCTCTGCGCCGGTCATGGTGTGCGGCGCCGGACGCCGACTCGTATCGAGGCGCTCGAGCCATCACTGACCTCTCTTCCTCTGGTCCGCACCGATGCGTTGCAGACCGTCTCCGGTTGCCGACCCGACGAACATGTCGCCGGTGCGGCTGTCGATCGTCAGCGAATTGGGCTGGCGCACCGTCGCGAAGCGACCCACTTCCTCCGGTATACCGGTCGACAGATCGAAACCGACCACCTGGTTGCTTCCGCTCAGGGTGAGCCATACGGTGTCGGACCGTTCATCGTAGGCCAGCGCATAGGGAGACGGCCCGACCGGGAAGCGCTGGCGCAGCAGCAGCGGATCGGCCGTGTAGACCAGTAGCGCGCCGCCGGAGGTGTCGGTCGCGAGCAGGCGGCCGTAGTGATCGCTGATGAGGTGGGTGGCGCCGAGGCCGGCACGCAGAGCCAGACCGGGGCGGTCGCGATCGAGGTCCAGCTCGGTGAGGGTGGTCTGGTCCAGATCCAGCGCGGCCACCGCATCGGCCGTGGCGGTTACCGCATCGACGGTGCCCAGGCCGCTGACGGTGCGCTTCGGGTGCCCGTCGGCATCGAGGATCTGCACGCGGCCGCCGTCGAGCCCGGCGACCAGGCTGCCGTCGCCGCGGCGGGCGATCGCGCGCACGTCGCCGTCGACGGGTACCGGGCGGACCGCGGCGGTGGCGATATCGACGCGCAACACCTCGCGCCCGGCGGCTACCAGCACCTCACCGGGGGCGCCGAGCGCGAGACCGGTGGCGTGCGCGGGCAGGGTGACCGACCGCGCGGCAGCGGGATTCGCCGGGTCGACCAGGCGCAATCCGAGCCCGTTGGGATCGAGCGCCACGACCCGGCCGGTAGTGGGTTCGGCGAGCAGCGAACCTACCGGCCCGAAGGCGGTGACGGCTCCGGCGGGCGCGGCCGTCGTCGCCGGCGCGGCGGCGGCGGTGCCGGGAGCACCGGCCGCGGGAGAGGTCGCGTCGTCGCTGTGGGAGGAACAGCCCGCGACGAGCACGACGGCACCGGCGGCCGCGAGGACGGCACTCAGTGCCGACCGGTTACCCCGCATGCTCCGAACTCCTTCGTGTGACTCATGCGTACTGTTTCATCTGACCATGATCGGACACGCGGCCCGGTCACCGGGGTGGTTCCGGCGTGGCACGCACCTCACCCGTTACCGTGGGTACCTCGCATCGGACGTCGAATCAGGGGAGTCTCGGTTGGAAACAGACCGCACGTCTGAATTCACACTTGAAGATTTAACCGTTGGTCCGTTCGCGCACGGGTTCGGCCGAACGGCCGAGGGGCAGCCGTTCGCCTTCCGTACGGTGCGCTCCACTCTCACCCTGGAGATCTACCGCGCCGACGCCACCACTGACGTGCCCGGCCCCGAGGATGTGGTGGCCGTGGTCGAGGCCGCCGTCACCGATATCGACCTCGACGACGCCCGCAGCGTGCGCGCTCTGGTGCGTGATCTGGTGCCGACCGCCGTGCCGGTATCCGAACAGCGCGGCGCGACCACGACGGTGCGTGCCTTGCTGAACCGGCTGAGCGCGGTGATCGAGGGCCGTTGATCCCCGTGCCAGACTGTAGGAACCACCGGTTACTTTCGACACATTCGAGGACGTAATGGCATTGCGACGCACGGTCCACGGCGCCTGGGGAATCACGATGCTCGCGCTGGTGATCGCCGCCTGCGACAGCGGTCCCGACGAGGCTTCGGTGGCGGCGGCGCGCTCGTCGGCCTACGCCGCACTCACCTCGTCCTCGGAGGCGGCTGCCGTCAGCAGCGCCAACCGGCCGCCGCTGCCGTCCGCCGCGCAGCTGGACTCGCAGATCAAACGCGCCCTGGATCCGTCGCTGCCCGACAGTGAGCGCACCGACCTGATCGAGGACGGCGCCGCGTTCAAGGACGCCATTCCCGATATGTACAAGGCGCTGCACGACAATCCGCGCGCCGTATACGGCGTGGTCGATCCCGTCTTCGACAATCACGACGGCACCCTGACCGCCACGATGCGGCTGGACAAGGACGGCAGCGGCGAGAACGTGCGCACCACCATCGTGCATTTCGTCGATCTCGACGGGAAGTGGAAGATCTCGCGCACCGACCTGTGCGGAATCCTGCGTTCGGCCGACTATCGCACCGCGGCCTGCGGCTGACCCCCGGCATGCTCGAGGGGTTTCTCCTGCGGTGGGGCCGATTCGTCCACCGCCATCGGTATCTGGTGTTCGCGGTCTTCGTCCTGATCGTGGCCGTCTCGGGGTTCTACGGCCGTGATCTGGGCTCGCGGCTGACCCAGGGCGGATGGTTCGACGAGCACAGCGAATCGGTGGTCGCCTCCAAACTCGCCGATCAGACCTTCGGGCGCGACACCGACGCCGACGTGATCGTGCTCTACACCGCACCGCCCGGCCATACCGTCGACGATCCGCCGATCCGCGCGGCGATCGGCTCGGCGCTGAAGGATCTGCACGACCGGTATCCGGACCGGATCAAGAAGATCGACAGCTATTTCGACGGTTCCATGATGGGGCAGTTCGCCGACGCCTCGCGCACCCACGCCTTCGCCAGCATCGGCCTGCACGGCTCGGACACCGCCACGGTCGACAACTACCTCGCCATCCAGAAGGATTTGGGCGCAGGCGGTTCCGGGCGCGGGCCGGGCGGCACGACGGTGCAGCTGGCGGGTCTGCAGCCGGTGGTCGAGGGCATCAATATCGGGATGCAGGACGATATCCATCGAGCCGAGCTGATCGCGCTGCCGGTGGTGGCGGTGCTGCTGTATTTCGTGTTCGGCGGCGTGGTGGGCGCGCTGCTGCCGGTACTCATCGGCGGGATGACGATTCTGGGCAGTCAGGGCATGATGCGCCTGCTCACCGACCACATCGACGTCAACGTCTTCGCCAGTGCCGTGGTCACCCTGGTCAGCCTGGGGCTGGCGATCGACTACGGCCTGTTCGCGGTGACCCGCTTCCGGGAGGAATTGGCCGCGGGGCGCAGTGTGGAGGAGGCGACCGCGCGCACCGTCGCCACGGCCGGGCGAACAGTGCTGTTCTCCGCGGCGATCATCGCGGTGAGCCTGGCGGCGCTGTTCATCTATCCCAACGGGGTGCTGCGTTCGGTGCCCTACGGCGGGATCAGTTCGGTGCTGCTGGCGGCGCTGCTGTCGGTGACCGCGCTGCCCGCGGCGCTGAGCATCGTCGGGCGGCGCATCGATCTGTGGGGCTGGCACCGGTTCGCCGGGATCCGCAGCGCCCAGGAGATCGACAACGGATTCTTCTCCAAGCTGGCCCTGTTCGCGATGCGCCATCCCGCGCGGGTGATCGTGCCGGTGGTGGCCGGACTGCTGTTCCTCCTGATCCCGTTCCGCAACATCGAATTCGGCGGCCTGTCGGAGCGGTACCTCGCGGCCGACAATCCGGCCCGCGTGGCGCAGGAGAAGTTCGACACGCTGTTCCCCGAATTCCGCACCGAGCCATTGAAATTGGTGGTCGTCGGGGCCGATCCGCAGCAGCTGTCCGATATCCGGTTCCAGGCCAACTTCGCGCCCGGTCTGACGGGTCCGTTCGAGGCGGCGGCGCCGACGACCAACGGCGTCAACGTGCTGTCCACCGGCGTGGTGCACAAATCCGACGCCGACGCCGCCATCGCCGCGCTGCGTGCGATTCCGCATCCACCCGATGTGCAGGTGATGGTGGCCGGGGTGCCGGCCCTGGAACGCGACGCCATCCACGGCCTCATCGACGGATTACCGTTGCTGGCAACGATTCTGGCGACCGCGGCGCTGGTGCTGATGTACATCGCCTTCCGCTCGATCGTGCTGGCGTTGAAGGCCGTGATCATGAGCGCGCTGAGTCTCGGTGCGGCACTGGGCATTCTGACGTGGATTTTCGTCGAGGGCCACGGTGCGGGCCTGCTCGGCTTCACGCCCGGGCCGCTGATGTTCGCGGTGCTGGTGCTGATCGTGACGGTGCTGTTCGGATTGTCCACCGATTACGAGGTGTTCCTGCAGTCGCGCATGGCCGAGGCCCGCGCGGACGGGGCGCCGCCGGCGGAGGCGATCCGCTACGGCATCGCCCACACCGGCGGGGTGATCACCTCGGCGGCGGCGATTCTCATCGTGGTCACCGGCGCGTTCGGATTCTCGGATCTGGTGCTGATGAAGTACATCGCCTACGGCATGATCGCGGCGCTGATCCTCGATGCCACGGTGATCCGCATGCTGCTGACCCCCGCGGTGCTGAAACTGGTGTGGCGGTGAGCGTTTCGCCGGGGCGGGCGCGTCAACCGCGGTCCGGCCGCCGCTGCGGAGAATCGCGCCGCGCTCGCGGTGTCAGCGCTCCCGCTCCAGCTGCGCCAGCCGGGTGAGGGCGGGCAACGCGGCCGCCAGCGCCCGGCGCTGGGCCGGGCTCAGGTCGCCGATCAGCGGTGCCAGGTAGCGGACTCGGTCGTCGTGGCGGCTCTGCCGGATCTGGCGGCCCGCATCGGTCAGGTGGACGAGTACGGCTCGCCCGTCGCCGGGGTCGCGGCGGCGCAGCACCAGCCCGTCACGTTCCAGGCGCGCGACGAGTTGCGTGATGCCCGGCTGGGTCATCTGCTCGGTCTCGGTCAGTTCCGTCAGCCGCATCGGGCCGCGCTGGGCCAGGGTGTCGAGCACCGACAGCGTGGTGAAGGGCAGTTTCTCCCGGACCGGGATGCGGATGTAGACGCGGTTGAAGTCCTCGATCACCGCGGCGAATCCGTCCACGTCGAAATCGTCGATGTCGTCCACACGGTCGACTATATCCGGAACTTATACAAGTTGCTTAAATAAGTTGCTTATGTAATTGTAGCGACCACACGGAACAGGAGGCCACATGAGCGACACCACCCACGATGCCCGACCGTTCCCCTTGACTCCCACGACGATTCACGTCCCCGACAGTGCGCTCGCCGACCTGCGGCAGCGCCTGGAACTGACCCGTCTGCCCGACGACGCCGGCAACGAGGACGGGTATTACGGTGTGCGCGGAAGTTGTCTGCGGGAGCTCGTCGACTACTGGCGCAGCGGATACGACTGGCGCGCAGCCGAAGCCGAGATCAACACCTTCCAGCACTACCGGGTCGACATCGACGGGGTGCCGATCCATTTCATGCGCAAGCCCGGCGTCGGACCGAATCCGACGCCGCTGATCCTGACCCACGGCTGGCCCTGGACGTTCTGGCACTGGTCCAAGGTCGCCGGCCCGCTGGCCGATCCGGGGGCGCACGGCGGCGACCCGGGCGAGGCGTTCGACGTGATCGTGCCGTCGTTTCCCGGCTTCGGATTCTCCAGCCCGCTGACCGACCGCCCGGATCTGAACTTCTGGAAGGTCGCCGACCTCTGGCACACACTGATGACCGAGGTGCTGGGCCACGAGAAATACGCTGCGGCGGGCTGCGATGTGGGCGCGCTGGTCACCGCGCAGCTCGGTCACAAATACGCCGGCGAGTTGTATGCCATCCACATCGGGTCCGGGCTGAAACTGACCCTGTTCAACGGCGATCGCGCCTGGGACTTCAGTGGCGGACGGCCGATTCCCGACGACCTGCCCGCCGCGGTGCACGCGCGATTCGTGGAGCTGGACAGGCGTTTCGCCGTGCACCTGGCGGCACACCTGCTCGCCCCCAGCACCCTCGCCCACGCGCTGTCCGATTCCCCGGCGGGCATGCTGGCATGGATCCTGGAGCGGTGGTCGAAGTGGAGCGACAACGGCGGTGACGTGGAAAACGTGTTCAGTAGAGACGATCTGCTCACGCACGCGACGATCTACTGGGTCACCAACACCATCGGCACGTCGATCCGCCTCTACGCCAACAACAATCGCTACCCCTGGACGCCCGCGCACGACCGCCTCCCGGTCGTCGAGGCACCCACCGGCATCACCTTCGTCGGCTACGAGAACCCACCCGGCGTCGACACCGACGGCCGCGTCGAGAACTTCCGCACCGGCGACCGCGCCCAGTGGTACAACCACGTCAACCTCACCGCCCACGACCGTGGCGGCCACTTCATCCCGTGGGAGATCCCGGATCTGTGGATCGACGACCTGCGCCGCACCTTCCGCGGTCGTCGCTGACCGGCACAACAACGACCACGGCGGAACGGTCAGTCGCTCACCGGGGTGACGCGCTTTCACCCGGAACCAACCGGACCCCATGGTCCGGTTGGGGTGGAAGTGCGACCGAGACGACTCGCACCGGGCCACCGATTCCTTTTCACACCGCCCGAGGTCTACATGGCCGGCGGCGCCGAACCGGTGGGCCGCGACGAGCCGAGAAAAGAGAGTTGAGTGCCGTGACCGTTCCCGCAACCATGCGGGCCCTGCAGCAGACATCACTGCTGGGGCCGCAGGACACCCGTTTGATCACCGACGCGCCGGTGCCCCACCCCGGCCCGGGCGAGATCCTGATCCGCGTGACTGCGGCCGGGGTCAACTTCGCCGACATCTCGCGCAGCCACGGCACGTTCGGCGGCGGCCCGCGGCCGCCGTACCTGGCGGGGTTCGAGGCCGTCGGCGAGGTCGTGGCGGTGGGCGAGGGCGTGAGCGAACCCCTGCCGGGAGCGCGCGTGGCCGGGGTGGGAGACGGAGCCTTCGCCGAATACCTGGTCCTGCCGGCCGTCGCGGCCGTCCCGGTGCCGGAGGGCTGGACACCCGAACAAGCCCTGGGCCTGGCCGTCAACCACCCGACCGCGCTCGCCGCGCTGAAGCCGCTGGGCCGCCTCGTAGCCGGTGAATCCGTGCTGATCCAGGCCGCGGCGGGTGCGACCGGACAGGTCGCGGTGACCCTGGCCAAGCACTACGGGGCGACGGTCATCGCCACCGCCGCCGCGGGCAAACACGACATCGTGCGCGAGCTCGGCGCAGACCATGTCGTGGACTCGCGCAGTGCGAGCCCGGCCGCGGAGGTGCGGGAGCTGACCGGCGGCACCGGCGTCGATCTGGTGCTCGAGTCCGCAGGCGGCCCCGGCTTCGCGGACAGCCTGGCCGCGGCCAAACGGGTCACCGGCCGGGTGGTCGTATTCGGCGCGGCCGGTGGCGATGCCGCGATCAGCAACCGGCAGCTGATCTACGAACATCAGATCCAGCTCATCGGCCTCAATATCGGTGTGCTGATCCAGGCGGCGCCGGAGATCTTCGGCGCCGTCATGGCGGAGTTGTCCGGCCTCGTCGCCGCCGGTGTGGTCGCACCCGCACGGCCCACGGTCTACGACCTGGCCGACGGGCCGAAGGTGCTGGCTGAGCTGGAGAACCGCACGACCGTCGGCAAACTGGCACTGCGGCCGTGATCACGACTCCTACACTCGGCGATATGACGGCGCAGCCACGGGCGGCGGACCGGGACCGATTCGCCGCCGACTCCGAGCGCTACCGCCGGGAGCTGCTGGCGCACTGCTACCGCATGGCCGGTTCGGCACACGATGCCGAGGATCTGGTGCAGGAGACCTACCTTCGGGCCTGGCGCTCCTACGCCGGGTTCGAGGGCCGGGCGTCGATGCGGTCGTGGCTGTACACGATCGCCACCAACGTCTGCCTCACCGCGCGGACGTCGCACCGTACGCGGGTCCTGCCCTCGGGTCTCAACGGTCCGGGCGGCGAATCGGATCGCGCGCCGAGAGAGGTTGCGGCAGAAGAGGTTTCGTGGCTCGAGCCGTTGCCTGACGGCTGCGTCACGGCGGACACCGGCGATCCGGTGGCGGTGGTCGTCGCGCGCGAGTCGCTGCGCCTGGCGTTGGTCGCGAGCCTGCAGCACCTGCCCGCCCGCCAGCGCGCCATCCTCCTGCTGCGGGAGGTGCTGGCGTTTTCCGCGGCCGAGACAGCGGAGATTCTCGGTACCACCACCGCGGCGGTGAAGAGCGGCCTGCAGCGTGCCCGCGCCCGTCTGGACGAACTGGAACCCGCCCCCGAGGCACTCCTGGAACCGACCGACCGGCGCGCGCGAGCGCTGCTCGACGGCTACATCGCGGCCTTCGAGCGATCCGATGCCGCCCTGCTGGAACAGGTGCTGCGCACCGACGCCACCCTGGAGGCGACCCCGTTCCGCGAGTGGCAGGCCGGGCGTGAACACTGCATCCGGATGCTCGACACCTGTGTGCTGGGTGTGCCCGGCGAGTGGCGAATGATCGTCACCACCGCCAATGGGCAGCCCGCCGCCGTCGTCTACCACCGTTGCGCGGACGGAGTGCTGCGCGCGGACGGGATCGTGGTGCTGGCGGCGACCGCCGCCGGGGTGTCGCACGTGGTGAAGTTCCACGATCCGGCCCTGGTCGCCCTGTTCGGCCATCCGGATTCGATCGCGGGCTGAGCCGAGGTCAGCGGCGCACGGGCAGGATCAGCTGGGCGCCGGTGACGGGATGGTCGATGACCTCGACCGGGTGGCGGTAGACGGTGGTCAGCAGGTCGGTGGTGAGAATGTCGCGGGGATGGCCGACCGCGGCGAGGCGGCCGCCGTCGAGCACGGCGACGCGGTCGGCGTAGGCGGCGGCCAGACCGAGATCGTGCAGCACGACCACCACGGCCGCCCCCTCGGCGGCACGGGCCGATGCCAGGCGCAGCACCTGTTCCTGATGGCCGAGATCCAATGCGGCCGTGGGCTCGTCGAGCAGCAACGTCTCGGTGTCCTGGGCCAGTACCCGGGCCAGCGCCGCGCGGGCGCGCTCGCCGCCGGAGAGCGCGGGAAACGGCCGCGCGGCGAGATGTTCGATATCGGTGGCGGCCAGCGCGGCGGCGATCGCCTGATCGTCGAGTTCCTGGCGCGGGGTGCGAGCCCAGGGGGAGCGGCCCATGGCGACGACCTCGCGGACCGTGAACGGGAATCCGACGGTGTGGTTCTGCGGCAGCACCGCGCGGCGGCGCGCCATATCGGTGGGGGTCCAGCCGGCGATCGGCCGGCCGTCGAGTTCGACTGTGCCGCTTGCCGGTTCGAGTTCGCCCGAGAGCGCGGCCAGCAGGGTCGACTTGCCCGCCCCGTTGGGCCCCACCAGGGCCAGGATCTGCCCGGCGACGACGTCGATGTCGACCGATTCGAGCACCGGTCGCCCGCCGCGCGCGATATCGATACCGCGGGCCCGCAGGGTGACCGCCCCGCGTGGTGTCGGCTGTGGGATGCCGTGTGCGGGACGGAGTGTGCGGATCAGCGCGCGCATCCGCGCCGAGCCCGTGCCGCTCATGCCCAGCCTCCCGATCGGGCGCGGGTGCGCCGCAGCAGCCAGAAGAAGAACGGCCCTCCGACCAGCGAGGTCAGCATGCCCAGGGGGAGATCGGCGTTGTGGACCAGGGTCCGGGCGCCGATGTCGGCGGCCAGCAGCACCACCGCGCCGAGAATCGCCGACAGCGGGATCAGGACCCGGTGCGCGGGACCGACGAGCATGCGCACCACGTGCGGGACGATCAGTCCGACGAACAGGATGATGCCGGTGAAGGCCACCCCGGCGGTGGCCAGGATCGCGACGACGACGATCACGTTGCGCCGCAATCGTTCCACGTCGACACCGAGGTGCCGTGCCGCCGATTCCCCGAGGGCGAGCAGATCCAGACGCGGCGCCATCACGACCGCCGCCGCCACGCCCAGCGCCGCCAGCGGCGCCACCACGGCCACCGCCTGCCAGGTGGCGCCGTTGAGGCTGCCCATCTGCCAGAACACGATCTGATCGCGGGCGGCGGGGGAGGCGGTGAACAGCAGAAACGACATCAGACCGCCGGCGAAGGCGTTGACCGCGACACCGGTCAGCACCAGCGTCACGGTTTCGGTGCGCCCGCCCGAGCGCGACAACAGATACACGGCGAGGGTGGTCCCGAGTCCGGCGACGAAGGCGCCACCGGCGACCGACCAGGCCGCCGCGAACGCGCCACCGACCACGATCACCACCCCGGCACCGACGGCCGCGCCGGCGGACACACCGATCACGCCGGGTTCGGCGAGGGGATTGGCGAACACACCCTGCAGCAGCGCACCGGCGGTCGCCAACGCCGCACCGACCAGCATCGCCAGCACCACGCGCGGGAACCGGACCTCCCACAGCGTGACCTCACCGGCGGGGTGGTGCGGCATCGGCCCCCAGTCCAGCCCGATCCGGTGCAGCACGCTGCCGGCCACCTCCAGCGGGGTCGTGGGGACCTGTCCGACGGCGGCCGAGATCAGCGCCAGGATCACCAGCAAGGCGATCGATACCGCGAAGACGACGGTGATGCGGGACCAGCGACGCGGTGTGCGCGGGCCGACGACGGCTTCCCCGGTATCGCGGCGATCGGGGCCCGGGTCCGGGTGCGCCGGAATCAGCGCCGCAGGACGAGGACCGGAATCGGCGGATTCCTCGCCGGGTGAATCGCCGGAGGTCATGCGGGCTGGGCGCCGTAGACGGCCTTGGACAGCGCTTCGAGCACGTGACCGGTCTCGGGTCCGAAGCTGAGCAGGACCGCATCGGACATGTCGACGATGCGATGGTTGCGTCCGGCCGGCGTCTGCGCGACCCCGGGGACCTTCTCCAGGCCGTCGACGCCGCCGACCGATTTCAGCCCGTCCGACATCACCAGCAGCACATCCGGCGCGGCGCTGATCATCGCCTCACTGGTGATGGTGGTGAACGGTTCGGTCAGTCCCGCCGCGGTTCCGGCGTCGATGCCGCCCAGCGCGGTCACCAGCGAATCGGCGCCCGAGCCGGGCCCGGCGAGCATGGTGATCGCGGTGCTGCGCAGATACACGAATCCGATCTTCAACGGCGGCTGGTGTTTCGGCACCGCGGACGTGGCGGCGGTGATTTCGGCGTGGGTGCGGTCGGCCAGTTTCACCCCTTGGTCGTGCACGCCCAGCGCGTCGGCGACCGACCGGATCTGCGGGCCGACGCCGTCGATGGTGCGCTGGGGATCGAAGTAGACGACCGTGATGCCCAGCGCACGCAGCTGATCACGCATGGTGGGGGTGGCGCTGGTGGTGTCGGTGAGGAAGACCGTGGGCCGTTGCGCGGCAACGGCTTCGATATTGATGCTGCCGTTGCCGCCCGCGACGTTGGGCACATCACGCACCGCGGGAAAGGCCGCCGACGTCGACCGGCCCACCAGTTTCGAACCCAGACCCAGTGCCCACACGGTCTGGGCGAGGGTGCCGTAGCGGTCGACGGCCACGATCCGCTCCGCGGAGGTGACGGTGACCTCGGCGCCGTCGAACGAGTGGACCGTGACCGGCAGCGCCGGTGCCGGTGCGGGGCCGATGGGCGTCGGATCCAGATTCGCGAGGGTGGCGGTGGCCGCCCCCGGCTGCCCGCCCGAGGTGCCGCTGCCGCCGCACGCGGTGGTGACTCCGATGAGCAGCACGGCCCCGAGCAGCGTGAGCAGCCGCCCGGCCATCCGCCACGCACCCGGCTCGGTCGAAGCCGAACGGTTCTGTGCGGTCGTCGCAGCCCTCGGCCCCGCCGGTGCGGCGGAGGCGGCGCGGGCCGAACGAACGTCGAGACACCTCATGTAGGCAAGCCTAAGTGGTCGCGCGGACGGGTTGTCATCGCCCTGTCTCCGCGCGTTCGCCCGGCTCGGCCGGTCAGATGCCGCTGACGTCGTCGAGGGCGGCCGCGATCGCGCGTGGAAGTTCCAGCGTTTCGGCGGCGAGTACGCCGGTGAGCTGGCCGATATCGCGTGCGCCGACGATCATCGACGCGACGCCGGGCCGGTCGCGCAGCCAGGCCGCCGCCACCGCGAGGGGTGAGGTGCCCAGCCCGTCGGCGGCGGTGACCACCGCGTCCACGACCCGGGTGGCGTGTTCGTCGAGACGGTCGCGGATCTCGGCGGCGGTCGCCTCGTCGGCGCCGCGCGAGTCGGCGGGCACGCCGTCGCGGTATTTGCCGGTGAGGATCCCACCGGCCAGCGGCGAGGCCGCGATCAATCCGACCCCGTGGTGTCCGGCCGCCGGCAGCAGTTCGCTTTCCGCGCCACGTGCCAGCAGCGAATAGGGCGACTGCGCTGCGACGATCGGGGCGGCCGAGGCCAGCGTGGCCAGTTGCCACGCGCTCAGGCCGCGCGCACCCGCGTAGCGCACCTTGCCCGAGCGCACGGCGTGGTCGAGGGTGGCCGCGATCTCGTCGAGCGGGGTGTGCCGATCCCACGCCGCGACACTCCAGATGTCGAGGTAGTCGGTGCCCAGCTCGGCGAGGGTGCGGTCGAGTTGACGCATCAGGGTGCGGCGCGAGGCGTCCACACTCCAGTGGATGCCCGCCGCGGGCCCGCCGTCGGGGTCGGTGACACCGGGCACCGGCACCAGGCCCGCGCATCCGCTGATCACCAGGTCGTCGCGCGGTACCAGCTCGCCCACCAGCTCGGCGAGCATGCGTTGGGCGGCCCCGCCCTGATACACCGGCGAGGTGTCGACCAGCGTTCCGCCGGCCTCCACGAAGGCCACCAGCTGCGCCGCCGCGTCCTCGGCATCGGTTTCCCGGCCCCAGGTGTGGGTGGCCAGCCCCATCCGCGATACCCGCAGGCCACTACGACCCACCGCCCGCTGTTCCATCACCACACCGCCCCAGCTCTTGTCACAGTGTCCGAGCCTAGGGCCACAACCGGTCCCGGAAACGGATACCACTCGCGAACCGCCGGAAGATGCGAGGTGCACCACAGCGCCCGCCGGTGCGGGGAGGCCGGCCCGGACGGCGGACACCGATTCCTCCGACAGCGAAACAGGTTGCACCACAGCGGATTCCGCATCGTCAGCAGATGCGTCCGAGGTGGCGGGCCGGTGACGGCGCGAGTTCGGCGGCGGTGATCGCCTAGTCTGGTCCCATGACGGTGATCCTGCTGCGGCACGGGGTGTCGACCTCCAACACCGCGCGCACGCTGGCCGGCCGCAGCCCGGGCGTCGAGCTCACCGAGCGCGGCACCGAGCAGGCGCTGGCGGTGGCAGAACGCCTGGCACCGTTACCGATCGAGCACATCGTGCACTCCCCGCTGCTGCGCTGCACGCGCACGGTTTCGCCGCTGGCCGACAAACTCGGCCTCGACCCCGAACCCGACGAGCGCCTGCTCGAGGTCGACTACGGCGAGTGGACCGGCCGGCTGCTGTCGGAGCTGGTCAAGGAGCCGCTGTGGAAGGTCGTGCAGCAGCACGCCTCGGGTGCGGTGTTCCCCGGCGGTGAGGGCCTGGCCCAGGTGCAGTACCGGGCGGTGGCCGCGGTGCGCGCGATCGACGCCGAGCTGGCCGAACGCCACGGCCGCGACGTGCTGTGGGTGGCCTGCACGCACGGCGATGTGATCAAGTCGCTGCTGGCCGACGCGTTCGGCATCCATCTCGACGGGTTCCAGCGCATCGTGGTGGAACCGGCCTCGATCAGCGTGGTGCGCTACACCCCGGCCGCCCCCTACGTGTGGCGGGTCAACGACACCGGTTCGGACCTGTCGGCGCTGGCCGCGGTCGCACAACCGTCCGAGCAGCGGGCCGGGCCCGTCCCCGGCGGTGAGGTGGGCGCCGCGGCGCGGGCGGATAATGGGAATATTGCGGATCCCCCCGATTCGGGGAACGAGCGCAATCAGTGATGCAGTCGGTTTCAGGAGGTGCAGATGGCCCGAGCAATCCATGTGTTTCGCACCCCCGACCGTTTCGTCGCCGGAACCGTCGGTGAGCCAGGGGATCGCGCCTTCTATCTACAGGCCGTGCAGGAACCCCGCGTGGTGAGCGTGCTGCTGGAGAAACAGCAGGTGAAGGTGCTCGCCGACCGGATGGGCCTGCTCTTGGACGAGGTGGCGCGCCGGTTCGGCGCGACGGTGCCGCCGCAGGCCGAGGACGTCAACGACACGGCTCCGCTCCAGATGCCGATCGACACCGAATTCCGGGTCGGGACAATGGGTTTGGGCTGGGACGCCGACGCCGGGGCGGTGGTGGTGGAGCTGCTGGCGATCACCGAGACCGAGGTCGACGAGTCGGTGGTGCTCGACGACACCGAGGAGGGACCCGACGCGGTGCGGGTGTTCCTGACCCCGGAGCAGGCGCGCGAGTTCGCGTTGCGGTCGGCGAAGGTGATCGCGGCCGGGCGCCCGCCCTGCCCGCTGTGCGGGGAACCGCTCTCGCCCAAGGGCCACATGTGTGTGCGCACCAACGGTTACAAGCGCGGCGACATCTTCGGCGCGACCGATCTGGAGGACTGAGGACCGGTGACCACGCGCGCGGCGGCCGCAGACGAGGGCGCGGCCCGCGACGGCCTCTACAGCGGTGAGCTATCGATCATCGGCCGGGTGACCACTGCCAGCAACCTGACCCTGGTCTGCGAGATCGACGCCCCGGCGGTCGACGGAGGCGGGGAACCGCTGCGGGTGGTCTACAAGCCGGTGCGCGGTGAGCGGCCGCTGTGGGATTTTCCCGACGGAACGCTGGCCGGCCGTGAGGTGGCCTCGTATCTGGTGTCGGCGGCGCTGGGCTGGTCGGTGATTCCGGAGACGATCCTGCGGGAGGGCCCGCTGGGCCCCGGCATGGTGCAGCGCTGGATCGAGACCGTCGACCCGGGTGAGTCGGCGTCGCAGCGCCTGGATCTGGTGGATCTGGTGCCCGCCGGTGCGGTGCCCGCCGGATTCCGCGAGGTACTGCGGGCGGTGGACGGCACGGGTGCGCGGGTGTCGCTGGTCCATGCCGACGATCCGCGGCTGCGCCGGATGGCGGTGCTGGACGTGTTGCTCAACAACGCCGACCGCAAGGGCGGGCATGCCCTGGAAGGCGTGGACGGCGGCGTCTACGGTGTCGACCACGGCATCTGCCTGCACAGTGAACCGAAATTGCGCACGGTGCTGTGGGGCTGGGCGGGGGAGCCGGTGGGGGAGGAACTGCTCGGCGATATCGCCGAATTCGCCGACCGGCTCTCGGGTCCGATCGGTGCGGCGCTGGCCGAGCACATCACCGACGACGAGATCGAGGCCCTCGAGGCGCGGACGCGTGAGCTGCTCGACGATCCGGTACTGCCGCAACCGATCAGCTCTCGTCCCATTCCCTGGCCGGCGTTCTGATCCGCGGCGGTTCCGGTCGCGTCGATCCGCCGACGTGCGGGCCGCATTCGGTGCGCGCGGCGCGCAACGGTTGACTTCGCCGGATCGGACGCCTCGGCCGAGGTCGGATGTGGTGGCGAACACCCCGCGACGGGCCCGGTAGCCGGGGTCGGGCGGCGAGGTGCCCGCCCGGACCCTTACCCTCGAATCATGCAGTCCTGGTCCGAAATCTCCGTTCCCGCCGTCCCCGGATCCGGACCGCCGTTGCGGTTGTTCGATACCGCCGACCGGCAGGTGCGCCCGGTGTCGCCCGGAGCGACCGCCACCATGTACGTCTGCGGCATCACACCCTACGACGCCACGCATCTCGGGCATGCGGCGACCTATCTGGCCTTCGATCTGATCAACCGGATCCTGCGCGACGGCGGCCACGAGGTGCACTACGTGCAGAACATCACCGACGTCGACGATCCGCTGTTCGAGCGGGCCGAACGCGACGGGGTGGACTGGCGTGAACTCGGCACCGGCGAGATCGAGTTGTTCCGCGAGGATATGGCGCAGCTACGGGTGCTACCGCCGCGCGATTACATCGGTGCGATCGAATCGGTCGGCGAGGTGGTGGAGCTGGTGGATAAGCTGCTGGCCGCCGGAGCGGCGTATGTGGTCGACGACGCCGAATACCGCGACATCTACTTCCGCCACGACGCGACCGAACAGTTCGGCTACGAATCCGGCTACGACCGGTCCACGATGGAGCGGCTGTTCGCCGAACGCGGTGGCGATCCGGAGCGCCCGGGTAAGCGCGACCCGATCGACGCGCTGCTGTGGCGGGCGGCGCGGCCGGGTGAGCCGTCGTGGCCGGCGCCGTTCGGCGAGGGCCGTCCGGGCTGGCATATCGAGTGTGCCGCGATCGCGTTGAACCGGCTCGGCCCCGAATTCGATATTCAGGGCGGCGGCAGCGATCTGATCTATCCGCATCACGAGTATTCGGCCGCGCACGCCGAGGCGCTGGTGTCGCATCGGCGCTTCGCCCGCCACTACGTGCATGCCGGGCTGATCGGCCTGGACGGCGAGAAGATGTCCAAGTCGCGCGGCAATCTGGTGTTCGTGTCGAAGCTGCGGCGCGCCGGCGTGGATCCGTCCGCGATCCGGCTGGGCCTGTTCGCCGAGCACTACCGGACCGACCGGCAGTGGTCGGATGCCGTGCTCGAGCAGGCGCAGCAGCGGCTCGCGCGCTGGCGGCAGGCGACGGCGCTGGAGTCGGGTCCGGCGGCCGAGGAAACGGTCGCGCGATTGCGACAGCATCTGGCCGACGATCTGGACACCCCGAAAGCCCTTGCGGCCGTGGACAGCTGGGTGCAGCAGGCGCTGGAGTACGGCGGCCCGGACACCGCGGCGCCGGGACTGGTCCGCACGGCGGTCGACGCGCTGCTGGGCATCACCCTCTGAGCACAGCGCGCGAGCCGGCTCGATCGTTCAGGCGCGGCGGTCGGCGAGCACCCACGAGGTGATCGCCACCGCGCCGGAGACCACCGCCACCGACGGCCACGCGCCGATCTTCTCGGCCAGCGGATGTGAGGCGCCCATGGCGCCCACCGAGAGCCCGGTCAGCGCGGCCGCGCCGGGAACGCCGACCGCCGCATGCCAGCGCGGGACCGCGGCCGCGGTAGCCGCGGCGAAGACCAGCCCACCGAGTTGCCGCTGCTTGGTCGCCTGCGCGAGCGCGAAACCGCCGAGCAGCCCACCGGCGGCCAGCGCCGACGTCGGCACCGAAGAAATTCCGGCCATACTCACAAACCTCCACCACATCTCAACCCGAATCGGGACCGCAGCCGGACAGGATGCGCCGCGATGCAGCGCCGACCGGCCGCGCCCCATTGTTCACCGTGGGCACCGAGCGCCGGATGGCAGCCGGTGCAACACACGGCGGGTCACCCGAACAGCGGCAGCGACCCGACGAGTTCGTCGACGTGTGTGTGCCCACCGTGCAGACCCACGCCGACGGTGACCAGGTCCGTGGTCGGTGTGGCCGCCATCTTCTCGGGCCGGGGAGCTGAAGCCGACGACGACATCGCCCTGACTCGCTCCCGACCAGCCCAGGACGCGGAAGTCAGGCGGCCGCGGCGACGCGAGCGTAGGTGTCGGCCAGTCCGGGCCAGCCACCAGAGGAGCCGACCGCATCGCGCATGGATTCCCAGCCCTCGCCGTGATTGCCGAAGTCACCGTGGACGAGGGTGACGGCCGTGTGGGTGGCGTCGATGGGGGTGAAGGTGACGTCGACGCGGCTGGTCAGCGCCGGATCGGGCTGGTATTTCCAGTCCAGGGAGATGTCCCAGGAGAAGGCCAAGTGGCCGGGACGGTCCCAGACCAGGACACGGCCCCACGGACATTCGGTGCCGTCGGCCTCGCGGCCGAACAGCCGCCCGCCGACGCGGGGTTCGACCACTACTTCCGCCAGCGGTCCCGCGCCGATGTGGTGTTCGCGAGGCCACCAGCTGTCCATGCCGGTGGTGAAGACGTCGAAGGCGGTGTCGATCGGCGCATCGACGGTGAGTTCGAC
Organism: Nocardia kruczakiae NBRC 101016; assembly: GCF_001612965.1. GTDB lineage: Bacteria > Actinomycetota > Actinomycetes > Mycobacteriales > Mycobacteriaceae > Nocardia > Nocardia kruczakiae. The sequence continues at coordinate 81,983 of NZ_BDBL01000005.1, read as the reverse complement.
GCGGACCTGGGTGTCGCTGGTTTGCTGTGTCATGACTTCTCCTCGGATGTGGTTGTGCCGCTGTGCGTTTCGATCGCCTGCCCGGCGCGTGCCGCTGCCTCGGCCCGGTCGCGGAACGACGACATCGCCGTGGTCCAGAACCGGGTGAAGTAGCCGCGCAGTGCGTCGATGCCGTTCGGGTCGAGCCGGTAGATCCGGCGGGTGCCGATCGCCTCGTCGAGGACCAGTCCCGCCTGTTTGAGCACCTTCAGGTGCTGGGAGACCGCCGGACGGCTGACCGGGAGTTCGGCGGCCAGCTCACCGACCGCGCAGGGTCCGCGCCCGAGTCGTTCGAAGATCGCTCGCCGGGTCGGGTCCCCGAGAGCGTCGAGCGCACCATCTTGGTAAGTCCCCACGAACCGTAAGTCTAAACTTACGTAATGCAGATCACAAGTCTTTGACGCCTCGAAAGAGTGGGTGATTAATTGTCTCGAGACGCAACAAGGAGGTTGTCGGTGTCGCCATTGCCGGGATCGGATCGAATCCGCGCCGCACGCACCAAGCTCGAGGCGGGAAATGCCCTGTTCGCGGCGGTGCGCAAGGATCCGCGCATCGCCCGTGACCTGATCACCGGTCTGATCGGCGCCGCCCGATCACAGTCCGCCCCCGAGGCCGCCCACGCCGAAGAGGCGGACGGTTACCTCACGCCCGCCGGGGTGAGCGACTACGCCAAGTCCGCGCATGCCCGCCGCAGCATCGCCGTGGCACCCGAGACGGTGGCCGCCTATCTGTCGGATCTGAGCCGGCTGGCCGACTGGTTCACCCTGCACGCCGGCTGGCGCGGCCAAGCGCCCGGCGCCGTCCGGGAGGGCCTGACGTTCACGCAGCAGGCGCTGGTGATGGGCATCCCTGCCGAGTTGCGGTGGACTGTCGTCGAGGCCGGTGAGCGCGGTTTCGCGCTGGCCGGGGAGGGGCCGCAGGGGGTGCGGCTGGGATATTGGCTGACCGTCGCCGGTTCCGGTGACCAGGCGACGGTGTATTTCGATGCCGGGCTGGGCGGCCCGCCGGTCGAGGGCCCGCTGGGCGCGTCGGTGGCCCGCAGCCTCGGCGAGGCGATGGAGCAGTCCCTGGCCCGGCTGCCGGAAGCGATCGCCGCGGCCGGCCCGGTGAAAAAGCGTGCGGCGCAGCCCATCCGGCACCGTGCCTCGGGCACCGAGATCGATCCGCGCACCCCCGTGCTGGTGGGCGTCGGGCAGATCACCCAGCGCACACCGGATTCCGGCTACGGCGATCCGGCCGCGCTCGCGGTGACCGCGTTGCGGCGCGCCGCGGCCGACAGCGGCGCCGGGGAGGACCTGCTGCGCCGCGCGGACGCGGTGTTCGCGGTGGCGTGCACGTCATGGCAGTACCGCGATATGGGCGCGGTGGTCGCGCAGCGATTGGGTGTGGCCGGTATCGACACCGCACAGTCGAGTCCCTTCGGCGGCGACGGCGGTCAGCTGGTGATCAACGAGGCCGCGGCGGCGATCGCGGCCGGCGACTACGACATGGTCCTGATCACCGGCGCGGAGGCCGGAGCGACGCAGGCCGCCGCGCAGCGCGCCGGTGTCGAGCTGTCCTGGCCGCAGCAGGGACCCGAGGTCGCGCCGACCCGTTCGATCGGTATCGACAAACCGGCCAACAATCCCGCCGAGACGGCGGCGGGACTGATCGCGCCGATCAATATGTACGCCCTGCTGGAGTCGGCGAACCGGCATCGGCTCGGCCGCAGTCCCGGCGATCACGCCAAGGCGGTGGCCGAACTCTGGTCGCGGCTGTCGGCGGTGGCGGCGCGCAACGAATACGCCTGGCAGCCAGAGGAATTCGATGCCGATCGGATCGCCACCCCCGGCCCGGACAATCGCATGGTTTCCACGCCCTACACCAAGCTGGAATGCGCGAATCTGACCGTCGATATGGCCAGCGGGATCGTGATGTGCAGCGCCGAGGCCGCGCAGGAGGCCGGAATAGCGCAGGACAAGTGGATCTTCATCCACGCCGGCGCGTCCGGTCACGACGAGTGGTTCACCAGTGAACGCGCCGAGCTGGCCGCCTCGCCGGCGATCGCGACGCTGGGCCGGGCGGTGCTCGAACACAGCGGTATCGGTGTCGACGCGCTGACCCATGTGGATCTCTACGCGTGTTTCCCGGTGGCGGTGCAGATCGCCGCGCGCGAACTGGGACTGGCGATCGACGATCCGGCACGTCCGCTGTCGGTGACCGGCGGCCTGACCTTCGGTGGCGGTCCGGGCAACAACTACGGCGGCCACGCGGTGGCGACGATGGTCGCGCGGTTGCGCGCGGAACCGGGCACCTTCGGTCTGGCGAGTTCGCTGGGCTGGTATGTCACCAAACACGCCCTGGGCGTGTATTCGTCGCTGCCGCCCGCCCAGCCCTACCGGCATCTGCGCCCGATCATCGAGAATCCGCCGGCGCGTCCGGCCCGCGGCACCCACGACGGTCCGGCGGTGGTGGAGGCCTACACCGTCGCCTATGCCCGCGACGGGCAGCCCGAAGCCGCGATCGTGAGCCTGATCGAACCCGGGGGCGGCCGAATCCTGCTGCGCAACACCGATGCCGAGCTGATCGGGGAAATGGTCGACGGCGATCTGCTGGGCCTGCCGGTGACGGTATCCGGCCACGAGATCAGCGTCGAGGGCCGCGAACGGGTGGAATTGCCGGCCCCGCCCGCACCGCCGGTGCTGGTGGAGCGGCGCGGCCCGATCACGATCATCACGCTGAACCGCCCGCAGGTGCGCAATGCCGTGAATCTGGCCACCGCCCTCGGACTGGAACGGGCCCTGGACGCCTACGAGGCCGATCCGTCGGCGCAGGTCGCGATCATCACCGGCGCGGGTGGATATTTCTGCGCCGGAATGGATCTCAAGGCCGCCTCGCGCGGTGAGACACCGATGACCGAGAAGCGCGGCCCGCTCGGTATCACCGCGAAACCGCCGGTGAAGCCGTTGATCGCGGCGGTGGAGGGGCCCGCCCTGGCCGGCGGCTGCGAGCTGGCGCTGGCCGCGGATCTGGTGGTGGCGGCCCAGGATTCGACGTTCGGGATCCCGGAGGTCAAACGCGGGCTGGTGGCCGTCGGCGGTGGCGTGTTGCGGCTGGCGCAGCGGTTGCCGCGGGCGGTGGCGATGGAGCTGGCGCTGACCGGTGATCCGATCTCCGCCGACCGCGCGGCGGCGCTGGGGCTGGTCAATCAGGTGACCGAACCGGGCAAGGCGCTCGACGCCGCGCTGGAGTTGGCGCAGCGGATCGCGGTCAACGCGCCGTTGAGTCTGGCGGCGAGCAAACGCATCGTCGATGAATCACCGGACTGGTCCACCGATGTCGCGTTCACCCGCCAGCTAGAGGTGTCGGGCAGTGCGCTGTCGTCGGAGGATGCGGCCGAGGGTGTGCTGGCGTTCGCGCAGAAGCGCACGCCGGAGTGGAAGGGCCGCTGAGCAGCGCCGCGCGTACGGCCGCAACCCGGCACCGGTTGCGGCCGTGACATTCACGCGGTGAGAGCGGTGTAGGCGTTCGCGTAGAACACGGACTTGATCGAGCCCAGAGTGCCTTGATCCTTGGCGCCGAGCGGAGCCAGGAGCGCGGTGGCGGTGTCGATCTCCGTGCCGGCGGCGGCGGTGGCGTCGACGAGGCCGTGTTCGTGTGCTTCGAGCCCGCCGAATCGGCGGCCGGTGAGTACGGCGGCAGTGACGGCCTCGGCCGACAGCTTCGCTTGGACGAGCGCGGCCAGCGCCGGGGTGAACGGCACATGGATGTCGACCTCGGGGAAGCAGAAGTAGCCGCGATCGGCGCGCATGACGCGCTGGTCGTGCGCGAGGGCGAGCATGGCGCCGGCGCCGAAGGCGTGGCCGGGCAGGGCCGCCACACTCGGTACCGGCAGCGTCAGCACGCGCGCCAGCAGCCCCTGCACCTGCTCGACATACCACGGGGCGCGGTCGCCGTTGGCGCTCAACCAATCCAGGTCGAGCCCGTTGGAGTAGAACTTGCCGCTCGCGGTGGTGATCAATCCGGTGGCGCCGTCGGCGAGCACGGTGTCGAGGTGAGCGTCCACGGCGGCGAGGAATTCGGGTGAGAAACGGTTCTCCTCCGCGCCGAGGTCGAGGACGGCGACGCTGTCACGGTAGGAGAGGGTGGGCGACATCGGGTCTCCTTCGGTTTTCGGTGATGGCCGGTGTTTTCGCGGTCAGCGTTTCGGTGGTGGCCCGGCGGTGACGGCGGCCCGGACGGCCGCCCGCAATCGCATGCGGGTGTCGGGGTCGGCGAGGCGGTCGCGCGACAGCAGCAGCGCGGTGGGCAGATCGACGATGCAGGCGGTGACCACCTCGACGGCGCGCCGGTCCTCGCGGTGCCACAGGTGCGCCGACAGCCTCCGCATCACCGCGACGAGCCCGCGGTGTTGTGCGCGCACCTCGGCGGCCACACTCTCGGGCAGCTCCGCGCCCAGGACCTCGTCGTGGCGCAGCACCGACACCAGGCGCGAGGAGGCCGGATACCGTTCGGCGAACTCCGCGGGCGCCTCGGCCGCACGCACGACCGCCTGCACGGCGGCATCGCCGCCGGGACCATCGGCCAGCGCCGCGTCGACGAGTTCGTTCTGCACGTCCAGGAACCGGCGCGCGGCGCGAATCCACATGCGCGCCACCAGTTCCGCGCGCGAGCCGAAACTGTGATAGATCGCCCCGTTCGACATTCCGCTGGCAGCCGCGACCGCGCGGATGGTCACCGCCGGCACACCGGCGGCCACGGCGAGCGCTTCGGCATGGTCGAGAACGACATCGAGATCGTGAATGCGAGGGCGGGGCACGACCTCACCGTAACAGAGCAACTGCTCTATTACTTGGTGGTGTGCGCCACACGACCGACGCCGAGTACCCACAGCCCGCCCACGAGCACCGTCACGTCCATCGCGGTCAACCGGGTTCGATCGCCGGGGCAGTCCCGCCGGGGGCATGGCATCGACCCGGCACACCGGCGGCACGAACCGGCGTCCGGACAGCCCTTCGGCCACACCGGCCGTGGACGAGCCGCCCGGCGCGTGTCTTCACCGCTCGGGCCGATCGCGTCCGCGCATCGGCCGCCGGCATCGCGGTCCGTAATGGTCCGAGGCGCTGCGTGGCGGCGAGCTCGCCGGTAGTGTCGCGCTCATGTGTGCTGCACCTTCGCCCGACCGATTCCGCACCGCATTGGTACTGGGCGGTGGCGGCCCCGTCGGGATCGCGTGGATGGCAGGGGTGATGGTCGGATTGCGTTCGGCCGGGCTCGATCCCGCGCGCGCGGACCGGATCGTGGGCACCTCGGCGGGTTCGGTGGTCGGGGCGGTGCTCGCGGCGGGCGGCGATCTGGAACACCTGGGGGCCACCCGCGCGCCCGGCGGTGAATCGTTCGCGCCGGATCCGCGGCGGCTCGCCGAAATCTTCTCGCTGCGGACCTCGGGCGGCGACGCGCGCGAAATCCGCCGCCGCATGGGCGAATTGGCGCTTGCCGCCGAGGCCGGAGATCCCGGCGACCATGTCGAGCGGATCGCCCGGCTGGCCGGTGTCACCGAATGGCCGGATGCCGACCTGCGTGTCACCACCATCGACATCGGCACCGGCGAACTGCAGGTGTGGACCCGCGACACGGCGGCGACGTTGCCGCAGGCGCTGGCCGCGAGTACCTCGGTGCCGGGCGTCTTCCCGCCGATCCCGATCGGCGAATCCCGCTATTTCGACGGCGGCGTGCGCTCGGCCCTCAACGCCGACCTGGCCGCCGGCGCGGAGAACGTGGTGATCATGGAACCGCTCGCGCACATGTTCCCCCGCACCCGCGCCGACAGCGCACACGGCGCGGCGACCGAGATCTCGCTCGCCCCCGACGCCGACGCGGTGGCGGTGTTCGGCTTCGACGTGTTCAACCCGGCCGCGTTGACTCCCGCCTACGAGGCCGGGCTGCGCCAATCAGCGGATGCGGCAAAGCAATTGGCGAATGTCGGATTCGATGCCTGAGACCGGCGCCTGAAACCGACACCTCGTGCCGGGGCCTCGGATATCGGCTCAGCTGCCGACCGCGCCCAGCCCGTGCTGCGGGAGTTCGGGCAGCGCGGTGCGGTAGAGCCAGCTGTCCCACAGCTCGCGCAGGGGTGCGGGGCTGTAGTGGCCGGCGAGGTCGGTGAAGTCCTCGGCGGCGACGGTGCCGTAGCGGTGCCGGGCGGTCCAGTCGCGCAGCAGGGTGAAGAAGGCGTCGTCGCCGAGGCGCAGGCGCAGCGCGTGCAGGGTGAGGGCGCCGCGTTTGTAGACCCGGTCATCGAACATCGATGCCGGTCCGGGGTCGCCGATCACGAGGTCCTGCGGGGTCCGGGCGAGGTTCTGGCGGGCGGCGCGGGCCAGCTGGTCGGCGCTGGGTCCGCCGCCGGCCTGGGACCAGATCCACTCGGCGTAGCAGGCGAACCCCTCGTGCAGCCAGATGTCGCGCCACTGCCGCACGGTGAGGCTGTTGCCGAACCACTGGTGGGCCAGTTCGTGCGCGATGAGCCGTTCCGCGCCGCGCTGCCCGTCGCAGTGGTTGGCGCCGAAGATCGACAATCCCTGTGCCTCGATGGGGATTTCGAGGTCGTCGTCGGTGACGACCACGGTGTAGCCGTGGAACGGGTAGGGCCCGAACCGGCGCTCGAATTCGGCCATCATCTGTGGTTGCCGGGCGAAGTCGTGGTCGAAGGCGGTGCGCAGCCGCTGCGGCAGCACCGCGGTCATCGGCACCTTCGTGGCACGACCGGCGTCGATGCGGTGCGACCGGTAGGGCCCGATCTGGATGGTGGCCAGGTAGGAGGCCATCGGCTCGGACTGCTCGTACACCCAGGTGGTCTGGCTGGATTTGGTGGTGCGGGCGGTGAGCACGCCGTTGGCGAGCGCGTGGTACGGGGAGTCGGTGGTGATCGAAATCCGGTAGCTCGCCTTGGAACTGGGGTGATCGTCGCACGGGAACCAGGACGCCGCGCCGTTGGGCTGGCTCGCCACGAGCACGCCGTCGGTGAGTTCCTCCCAGCCGACCTCACCCCACGGTCCGCGCACCGGTTTCGGGGTGCCGCCGTAGTGCACCACGATCGACAGTGCCGCTCCCGCGGGGACCTGCCGGGCGGGTGTGATCGTCAGCTTCCCGCGGGTGTGGGTGTATTTGGCGGGTTTGGCGCCGTCGACGAAAACCTTTGCGACACTGAGGGTCTGCGACAGATCCAGCGCGAATCGCGGCTGTACCGCGGTGGTCACCGCCGTGATGGTGGCCCGCCCGGTCAGCCGGTTGGCGGCGACCTTGTACCCCAGATCCAGTTCGTAGCGCGAGACCCGGTAGCCGCGGTTGCCGTTCTGCGGCAGATAGTCGTCGATCGGCGCCTCGGCGCCACCTCTACCCAGCTTCATCGACGACCTGCCTTCACTTGCCGCGCCGGGTGTCCGGCCACGGCGCAATCGGATTGCCCTGCCACCGGGTCGACGGCGGGACGGTGTCCCCGCGCATCACCAGCGACGCCGGGCCCACGGTCGCACCGGCGCCGATGCGGGCCGCCGGCAGTGCCACACAGTGCGGGCCGAGGGTGGCACCGGCGTCGAGGGTCACGCTGTCCATGGACATGATCCGATCATGGAACAGATGGGTTTGCACGACACAGCCGCGTTCCACGGTCGCCCCGTCGCCGAGGCTGACCAGATCGGCCTCGGGCAGCCAGTACGATTCGCACCACACTCCGCGCCCGATGCGCGCGCCGAGCCCGCGCAGCCAGATGTTCATCACCGCCGTGCCGGTGGCCGCGCGCGCGAACCACGGCGCGGCAACGGTTTCCACGAACGCGTCGCACACCTCGTTGCGCCACACGAACGAACTCCACAGCGGATGTTCCACCCGCTGGATGCGGCCGACGATCAGCCATTTCGCCGCCACCGCGCACGCCCCGGCGACCGCACCGGCGATCAGCAGCACCACACCGGAACACAGTGCGGCCAGCCAGTAACCGGGCCCGGATGCCAGCCACGCCAGCGTGAACAGCACCCCCAGGCCGATGCCGAAGCTGAGGATCACCGGCACGAGCCGGCAGGTCTCCACCAGTGCGCGGGCCAGTTTGAGTTTCAACGGCGGGTCGAAGGTGCGGGCGGTGTCGGAATCGCCGGCGGTGCGGCGCAACCGCACCGGCGGGCTGCCCAGCCACGACGAACCGGCTTTCGCCTTCTCCGGAGCCGCCGACAACACCGCCACCAAACCGTTCTTGGGCACCCGCCGTCCGGGCGCGGTCATCCCGGAGTTACCCAGAAAGGCCCGCTTTCCCACCTTGGCGCCGCCGATGTGCATCCAGCCGCCGCCGAGTTCGTAACCGGCGATCATGGTGTCGTCGGCGAGGAACGCCCCGTCGGCGACCTTGGTGAATTTCGGCAGCAGCAGCACCGTCGACGCCTCGACGCCCTTGCCGACGTCGGCGCCGAGCAGCCGCAGCCACAGCGGAGTGAGCAGACTGGCATACAGCGGGAACAGGAAGGTGCGCGCGGAGTCGGTGAGCCGTTCGGTCGCCCAGGCCTGCCAGCCGACGCGGCTGCGCACCGGATGGTAGCCCGCGGTCAATCCGATCGAGAGCACCCGGATCGCGACGACGGTCACGGCGGCGAAGACGGCGAGCACGATCAGCGCGGCGACCGGCAGCATCAGCATCGCGTGCGCCAGTGCCCCGGTCAGGGTGGTTTCGTCGCGGATCCACCAGGCCAGCAGCAGTCCGCCCGCGGCGAGGGCGATCACCGGCAGCGCCGACAGCAGCATCGAGGTCACCCCGAAGGCGAGCACCCAGTGCGCCGCGCGCGGCGGTGTGGTGGCGGGCCAGCGATGTTCGGCGGGGCCGACTTTCACCGCGGGCGATCCGGCCCAGCTCTGTCCGGCCTTCACCTTCCCGAACACGGCCGAACCGGGTTCGATGACGGCGTTCTTGCCGATCACCGCGCCGGGCATCACCGTGGAGCGGGAACCGACGACCGCACCGGGGCCGATGCGGATCTCCCCGATGTACACGAGGTCGCCGTCGATCCAGTATCCGGCCAGGTCCACTTCCGGTTCGACGCTGCACCCGTCGCCGAGTTCGAGCATTCCGGTGACCGGCGGCAGCGTGTGCAGGTCGACACCGTGTCCGATGCGTGCCCCGAGCGCGCGGGCGAACGGCACCATCCACGGTGCGCCGGACAGATTTTCCGCGCCCGCCGCCTCGGCCAGCCGCACCGCCGTCCACAGGCGCAGATGGACCGAGCCGCCGCGCGGGTAGCTGCCGGGGCGCACGCCGCGCAGCAGCAGCCGGGCGCCGGCCACGCAGATCGCCATCCGGCCGGGCGGTGAGATGAACAGCACGAATCCGGCCAGCGCCCACCACCACGACAGTCCCGGCATCCACGGCAGCGCGCCGAAGCGGGAGGCGATGTTGGTGACCACGCCGAGCCAGGTCAGCCATTGCAGGCCGGTGAGGGTGGTCAGCGGCACCGAGGCCAGCACCTGGATCCATTGCGCGCGTCGCGGTGTCGGGGCGACGTGGCGGGTGGGTGCCTGTTCGGATGGTGCGGCGGCGTCGATGAATTCGGCCAGCGCGCCCAGGCGCGGATGGTCGTAGAGGTCGGCGACGGTGATCTGCGGCAGTCGTTCGCGCAGCGCGGTGACCAGTTGCGCCGCCGACAGCGAACCGCCACCGAGGTCGAAGAAGTCCGAATCCAGGCCGTCGATGTCGGCGCCGAGCACCGAATGCCACAGTCCCGCAAGCCAATACGCGGTGCCGTCCAGTCCCGCGCCGGGTTCGCCGTCGGCGCCCGGCAGTGGCCACGGCAGCGCGTCACGGTCGACCTTTCCCGATGTGCGCGTGGGCAATTCGTCGAGGACGGCCAGGCGGGGCACGAGGGCGGCGGGCAGTCGTTCGGCGAGCAGTTCCCGCGCGCGCGGCAGATCGATGTCGTCGTCGCCGGTGGACAGGTAGCCGATGAGGATCGGGGTGCCGGTGGCGGTGGTGCGCACGGCGGCCGCGGCGGCGGTGACGCCGGGCAGATGTTGCAGCGCGGCGTCGAGTTCACCGAGTTCGATCCGCCGTCCGCCGACTTTGACCTGGTCGTCGGCGCGGCCGAGGAAGATCAGCCCGGCGGGGTCGTTGCGCACCATATCGCCGGAGCGGTAGGCGCGCTGCCACCCGAGGGTAGGCATCGGCGCGTATTTCTCGGCGTCCTTGGCCGGGTCGAGGTAGCGGGCGAGTCCGACGCCGCCGATGACCAGTTCACCGGATTCCCCTTCGGCGACCGGCGTGCCGTCGGTGTCGACGACGGCCAGATCCCAGCCGTCCAACGGTAATCCGATGCGCACCGGCGCGGTGCCGGTGAGCTGCGCCGCGCACGCCACCACGGTGGCCTCGGTGGGCCCGTAGGTGTTCCACACCTCGCGGTCGTCGGTGCCGGCGAGCCGTTCGGCCAGTTCCGGGGGGACCGCTTCGCCGCCGAAGATCAGCAGCCGCACCGCGTCGAGCGCCTCGGGTGGCCACATGGCGGCCAGGGTGGGCACGGTGGACACGATGCTGATCTCACGGCGCACCAGCCACGGCCCCAGATCCATCCCGCTGCGCACCAGCGCGCGCGGCGCCGGAACCAGGCATGCGCCGTGCCGCCACGCCAGCCACATCTCCTCACAGGAGGCGTCGAAGGCCACCGACAGTCCGGCCAGCACCCGGTCGCCGGGCCCGATCGGCTCCCGCTGCAGGAACATTCGCGCTTCGGCGTCGACGAAGGCGGCGGCGTTGCGGTGGGTGACCGCGACACCTTTGGGGGTTCCGGTGGAGCCGGAGGTGAAGATGATCCAGGCGTCGTCGTCGACGGTGGGGCCGGTCGCGTCGGGATCGGCTGCCACCCGGTCGTCGTCGCCGCGCGGGGCGGTGCCTTCCGGCGCGGCGGCTGTGTCGTCTCGGCGCGTGGCGGTGATGCCTTCGGCGGTGACGACCGCGGCGACCGCGGCCTCGCCGAAGACCAGGTCGGCACGTTCCTCCGGGTCGTCGGCATCGACGGGCACGTAGGCGGCCCCGGCGTGCAGGACGGCGAGGATGGTCACATACAGCCGCGCGGTGCCCGACGGGATCCGCACGCCGACCCGGTCGCCGCGACGGATACCCGCCGCCCGCAGCTCGGCCACCGACGCGTCGATCGCCGCGAGCAACTCCTGGTACGTCAGCACCTCGGTGCCGTCGTCGACGGCATCGGCGTCGGGGTGTGCGTGTGCTGTTTCGGCGAGGATGTCGACCAGTGTCCGGGGCTGTGCCGCCGCAGCCCCGCGCAGCAGCGGCGAGACCGGGGCGTGCGCCGTGCGCTGCTCGTCGTCCGGGTCGCCGGCCTCCGGGGCCGACTGCCCGTCGGTGCCCGTCACCGTCGGGCCGGAGGGGCTGATATCTGCGCCGGTTCGGGAGTCGGTCAGGGCTTCGGGGGGCTCACCATTCGTGTCGCTGCCCGAGGGCGCGGTGGGCGGCGCATCGGTAGCGCCCGCACCCGACTGCGAACCGACGATCACGTTTCTGCCTGCCTCTCCCGTTCCGGCTATCGGACGTCCGGTTGTCTCACACTGGGGTTACCGTTGCGCAAACACCAGCTGTCCGGTTCACGCGCGTCCGGGCCGGCGCAGCCCCCGGCAGTCGCACCGTCGGCCCGCCCTATTGTCCCAACACAACCGCGCGTTCGCTCCCGCGGGGGCGACAGGCGTGTTCGCCCGCGATATGCCAGGAACCCCGGTGGCGGCGAACCACCCCGTGTGCCGGGGTGGGGCAAGGTCAGCTGTCGACGTGGACGTGCGGGCGCTGATTGGGGTCGGCGACGGCGCGGCGCAGGATCTCCCGGGTTACCGGCGCCACCTCGCCCTCACCGACGAACAGGAATTTCAGCAGGTTGAGCAGCGGATTGCCTTCGGTCCATTCGAAATACACGTGCGGGTTCATGCCGGTGCGGTCGCGGATGGCGAGCAGGATCGCGGCGATCGAGTTGGGCACGGCGGCGGCTTCGACGGAAAGAATCTTGTAGCAATCGATTTCGACCGCGCCGACGTGCAGGTCGGTGGAGAATTCCGAGGCGTCCTTGATGATCACCTCGAGGAACAGGATCGGCTCCTTGGCGGGGATGTGGCTCTCGATCCGCTGTTCGGCTTCCTTCTGCCGGTAGTCGTCGGCCCGGCGCGCGTCCGCGTCGTCGACGTCGTGAGTGACGATGCGGATGGTGCCCGAGGCGGCGATCTTGTCGATCAGCCAGGCGGCCTTGTCGTCGAAGTCGACCTCGATGGCTCGTAGTTCGAAGGCGCGCCGCGCCCGTGAGACGAACGACACCACGATGATGGCGATGATGAACAGCGAGGCCAGTTGCACGCCCTCGGGGCGTTCCACGATATTGGCGATGGTGGTGTAGACGAACACGGCCGCCACGACGCCGAATCCGAAAGCTTTGCCGCGCTGATGTTTCCGCGCCGCGGACAGGGTGACGGCGACGGCGGCGGAGGTGATCAGCACCAGCACGCCGGTGGCGTAGGCGCCGCCCTGGGCGTCGACGTCGGCGTCGAAGTACCAGGTGATGCCGAAGGCGATCACCGCGAACACCAGCACCAGCGGCCGGGTGGCGCGCGCCCATTCCGGCGCCATGCCGTAGCGGGGCAGATAGCGCGGCACGAGGTTGAGCAGTCCGGCCATGGCCGAGGCGCCGGCGAACCACAGGATGGCGATGGTGGAGATGTCGTAGACGGTGCCGAAGCCGTTGCCCAGGTATTGGTGGGCCAGATAGGCGAGTGCGCGGCCGTTGGCGGATCCGCCGGATTCGAATTCGCGTTCCGGGATCAGCACCACGGTGATGAAGCTGGTGACGAGCAGGAATGCGCTCATGATCAGCGCGGCGGTGGTCAGCAGTGTGCGCGCGCCGAGGATGCGGCGTTCCGGGTGCTCCTCGGTGTCGTCGGGCCCGCCCTTGATCTGCGGCATCACCGCCACTCCGGTTTCGAATCCCGACAGTCCGAGCGCGAGTTTGGGGAACACGAGCAGCGAGATGCCCACCATCGCGAAAACGCTGCCGTGCTGGGCGGTCATGGCGTGGCCCCAGTCCACGACCAGGTGCGAGGCGGTGGCGACCTTCCACACGCCGACGACCGCGACGACCAGATTCAAGGCCAGATAGACCCCGACCAGCCCGATCGCGATCCGGATCGCCTCGGCGAATCCCTTGAGGAAGATCGCCGCCAAAAGCGCCAGCAGGGTGAGGGTGATCGCCAGGCCGTGCCCGCGCAGCGCGTGCGGCACGAACGGGTTCTCGACGATGTGGGCCGCGCCGTCGGCCGCCGACAGCGTCATCGTGATCACGAAGTCGGTGGCGGCGAATCCGAGCAGGACCAGGATGAACAGTTTGCCGGTCCAACGGGGCAGGATATCGGCGAACATGGCCAGCGACCCGCCGCCGTGCGGGGATTCGCGGGCCACCCGCCGATACACCGGCAGCGCACCCAGCAACGTCAGCGCGACCAGGACCAGCGTCGCCAGCGGGGACAGCACACCGGCGGCCAGGGCGGCGATGCCGGGCTGATAGCCGAGAGTGGAGAAGTAGTCGACGCCGGTCAGGCACATCACCTGCCACCACGACCGTTGGTGCTGTTCTTCGGCCTGCTTCACCATCGGGCCGGGATGGTGGGAGTAGCGGTCCTCGTCGGCGCCCTGCAGCAACCAATCCGTCAAAGCCGAACGCGGTCGTCCGGTGGCGGTGGCGGTCACGTGGTCCCCCTCGGGAGCATCTGTCCGGGCATCCCGGAGTCCAGCGATATCCGGGTCAATGTACGTGGGCCGCCACCGGAATCGCGCGGACCCGATGCGCTGCCCCGCAGCGCAAAACGACAAATCAGACACCATATCCGGCAAATCCGGCGCGGTACCGGCCGGTGACTCCGGTTCACCGGCCGCGCGTTGCGCTGTGAGCGGAGTCACCCACCCCGATATCATCGCAGGTGGATCCCACCGCTCGAGCCGGCCGCGCCGCCGGCGCCCGGTTTGCCGGACCGCCCACCGGGTACCCGTGTACTTCGTGTCCCTCGTCGCAGTTTCGCGTCCGGGCGCGCAGCAACCGAAAACAGGTGAGGAGTAGCGCGCGTGAGCACCAGCCTGCCGCACGCCCAGCAACGACGTTCGGTGGCCGCCGCGGCCATGGGTAACGCCACCGAGTGGTACGACTACGGCGTCTACGCGGCCACGGCTTCCTATCTGACCGACGCGTTCTTCCCCGGTTCGCTGGGCACCCTGGGCACACTGCTCGGTTTCGCGATCTCGTTCGTGCTGCGCCCGATCGGCGGCATGGTGTGGGGTCCGCTCGGCGACCGGGTGGGCCGCAAAGTCGTGCTGGCGACCACGATCCTGCTGATGGCCGCGGCCACGGGCTGCATCGGCATCCTGCCCACCCATTCGGCGGTGGGTATCGCCGCGCCGATTCTGCTGATCCTGTTGCGCGTCGTGCAGGGTTTCTCGACCGGCGGCGAATACGGTGGCGCGGCCACCTATATCGCGGAATCGACCGATGAGCGCCGCCGCGGATTCCTCGGCAGCTTCCTCGAATTCGGCACGCTGTCCGGATTCGTCGGTGGCTCCACGGTGGTACTGATCCTGCAGGTTCTGCTCTCCGATAGCGCGATGGAATCGTGGGGCTGGCGCATCCCGTTCCTGCTGGCGGTGCCGCTGGGCCTGATCGGGTGGTATCTGCGCAGCAAGCTCGACGAATCGCCGGTGTTCACCGAGGTCGCCGAGCATCAGAAGGCCCAGGGCGGGTTGCGGATTCTGCTGCGCGACTACCGCCGCGAACTGCTGACCATCGCCGGGCTGGTGGTCGCGCTCAACGTCGTCAACTACACGCTGCTGGCGTATCAGCCGACCTATCTGCACAACACCTTGGGTATGGGCGATTCCGAGACCACGGCGATGGTGCTGATCGGTCAGATCGTGATGGCGCTGGTGCTGCCGATCTCGGGTGCGATCTCCGACCGGGTGGGCCGGCGGCCGATGTGGCTGGTGTCGCTGGTGGGGCTGGCGCTGCTGGCGATCCCCATGTACTGGCTGATGGGTCAGGGCGCGGCGTGGGCGATCGTCGGCTTCGTCGTGCTCGGCCTGCTGTATGTTCCGCAGCTGTCGACGATTTCGGCGACGTTCCCGGCGATCTTCCCGACGCAGGTGCGGTACGCGGGATTCGCGTTGGGCTACAACATCTCCACCGCCGCGTTCGGTGGTACCGCGCCGCTGATCAACGAGTCGGTCATCGATGCCACCGGCTGGCATCTGTTCCCCGCCTATTACATGGTCGGGGCGTGCCTGGTGGGTCTGGTGGCGTGGTTCTTCCTGCGGGAGACCGCAGGGGTTTCGCTGGCCGGTACCGAGGTTCCCGACGCCGCCGACGAGGAACCGGTTCCGCAGCCGACCTGAGCCACCCGAGCTACGGCTTGCGGCGGATGCCGCGCTCGTGTGTGATCGAGCGAGCCCGCATGCGGCAGGCACGGCCGGGAAGGAACGACGAGCCCAGATGCTCCCATTGGAGTCCGGTGATCCGGCGACCATCGGCCCGTACCGTCTGCTCGGGGTGCTCGGCGCCGGGGGGATGGGCCGGGTCTATCTGGGCCGCAACGCCGGTGGCCGCACCGTCGCGGTGAAGGTGGTACGCCCGGATCTGTCCGATGATCCCGAGTTCCGCACCCGATTCCGGCGGGAGGTGGCCGCCGCGCGCCGGGTGACGGGTGCGCACGCGGTCCCGGTTCTGGATGCCGATGTGGAGGCGCAGCGGCCGTGGCTGGCGACCGGGTATGTGGCGGGGTTGTCGTTGCGTGAGGCCGTGGACTCGTTCGGGCCGCTGCCGGAATCGGCGCTGGTGCCGCTGGCGGCGGGTTTGGCGCGGGCGCTGGCCGATGTGCACGCGGCCGGAGTGGTGCACCGCGACCTGAAGCCGTCCAACGTGCTGCTGACCCTCGACGGTCCGCGGCTGATCGATTTCGGCATCGCCCGCGCCGTCGACGACGATTCGCTCACCACGACCGGCAAGGTGATCGGTTCGCCGGGATATATGGCGCCGGAACATATTTCGGGCGATGCGCCGGTGGGGCCGGCGGTCGATGTGTTCGCGCTCGGCGGAGTACTGGTGTATGCCGCCAGCGGCAGCGGGCCCTTCGGTTCGGGTGATTCGATACCGATGCTGTGGCGGGTGATGCAGGAACCGGCTCGGCTCGACGGCCTTCCGGCGGCATTGCGTCCGATCGCGGGGGCATGTCTGGACAAACAGCCCGGTAATCGCCCGACGCCCGCCGATATCGAAAGACAGTGCGCGGCTCTGGGTGACGCCCGCTCGGGGTGGTTGCCGGGACCGATCCTGGAGGCGATCAGCCGGCAGGCGGTGATGCTGCTGGGTCTGGATTCCGGCCCGGCGCCGCACATTCCGTCACCGCACATTCCGTCACCGCCGGCCGGGACGCCCGAACTTCCCTCGACGCTGATCGGATCGGCGGGCCGGACCGGTGCCGGGCGTCCGCACACGCCCGTTGCGCCGAGCGAGGCTTCCCAGCCGACCGTTCGGCGATCACGTCCGGGCGAGACGGGCCGGCCCTCACCCGATATGCCGGGTCGACCCATGAACACCGGCATGCCCGGGCAGTCGGGTTCATGGCCCGGTGCGCCGTCGCCACCGCCCGTGCGGCGCCGGGTGGTCGTGATCGGATGCGTGGCGGTGCTGTTGGTGGCCGCGGCGGTGATCAGTGCCACGCTCGCCTTCCGCAGCGCGTCGTCGGACGGTCCGGGATCGGCAGCCGGCACCGAAACCTCGGTCGAGACCGGCGTTTTCGAGGAGACGTCGACGGCGGAGGCGACGGCCGAGACGACGGCCGCGGCGAGCGAGTTGTCGGCGCTGCCCGCCGATTACGCGGGCACGTGGAAGGGCACCGCGACCGACGGGCTGGCCACCTACGACATCGTCGTCACCCTGCGCGCGGGCGCGGTGGGCACGGAACTGGGCAGTGCGAGCAATACCGGCCGGACCAGTGGTGTCACTTGCCGGCGCGCCGAAACCCTCACCTCGGCGAGCGAGTCGGTGATCACGCTGCGCGCCCGCTTGGTGTCGGGGCCGACCTGTATGGACGACGGCCAATCCTCCACCCTGACGCTGAACCCGGATCGCACCGTCGCCTATTCGATGACCGGTCCGATCGGCGCCATCACCGGGACACTGGGACGCCAGTAAAAAAGTTGCAGCGCATCGGCTTTCGCCACACTCGCCTCACGAGGGCAGGCGCACCACCGCGATCGCCGGTTCGCTGAGGCTGCCCAGGTACAGGGTGCCGCCAGATTCGGCGACGCCGGTGACCATCGCGTACCGGTCGGCTTCGCGTTGCAGGTCGTGGACGAGGGCGCCGTCGAAGTCGTAGGCCTGCACCCAGACGGTGCGGGCAGGTTTCGGCTGCAGTGCGGGCGGGATGGCGCGCACGATGTGGCGCAGCACGCCGGGTAGCGGAAGCAGCCTGTCCAGGATGGGGTTTCGCGGTGTGACGAGCGCGACCCAGATGTGGCCGTCGCTGCCGAGCCCGAGATTGTCGGGGCAGCCGGGGAGGTTTTCCACGAGGTAGTCGGTGTGGCCGGCGCGGGGTCCGGTGAGGTGGTGGCGGGCGATGCGGTAGCCGCCGGTTTCGGCGACCAGCACGCAGGAGCGGTCGGGGGCCAGCACGATGCCGTTGGCGAATTGCAGTCCGTCGACGAGTGTTTCGACCTCGCCGCCGGGGGTGCGGCGCAACAGCCGGCCGGTGCCGGAGTGTTCGAGGATGTCGCCCATGTAGTCGTCGAGCGGGTAGCGGCGGGTGGATTCGGAGAAGTACACGGTGCCGTCGGTGTCGGCGACGACGTTGCTGGCGAAGTTCAGCGGCACGCCGTCGACCTGGTCGCAGAGGGTTTCCAGGGTGCCGTGCGGGCGGTCCAGGCGCAGCAGTCCGCGCTCGGCGTCGCAGATCAGCAGCGATCCGTCGGCCTCGGCGTGCAGGCCCAGGGGGCGGCCGCCGGTGTGGGCGATCTGCTCGACCGCGCCGGTGGCCGGGTCGACGGCGAGGACGGCGCCGTCGGCGATGCCGGTGAGGATCCGCCCGTCGGGGGCGAGTACCACGTCCTCGGGACCGGCGCCGGGCAGGTCGAGCAGCCGCAGCTCGGGCATGGGCGGTTCGCTGTGCGGGGCGCGGGCCCGGGCGGGCGCCGGCGGGGGAGTCCAACGGGTCGGCTGGAAAGACATGACTCACCATACCCACGCCCGGGCTCGCGCTGGTGTCAGGCGGGCACGGTCGGGCCCGCGGTGCTGGTGACGTGGACGGGCAGGTTGTCGGCCCACGGCTGGCTTTCGACCATGTCGGCGACTCGTACTGTGCCCCTTTCGAATTCGCCGGTGGCGGCGTCGACGAGGCGGTAGGCCTGCACCTGGGTGTGGATGGGCTGGGCGTCGAGCAGCACGATCCGGACTTCGCCGGGTTCGAAGCGGCAGCGCTGTTGCAGGGCGGCGATGAGTTGTTCGTTGTGCATGTGCCCGTCGCCGAAGTTCCAGCCGATGGCGGTGCTGCAGATGCGTTCGCCGTCGGTGATGGTGTATTCGTCTTCGCGGCCGGCGGGCATGGCGCGGTGCACGAGGGTGAACAGGGCGCGGCCGTGGGTGTTCATGGCGCGGAAGGCGTAGCCGAGATACAGCGGGATCTGGGCTCGGTCCTTGCCGTAGTAGCGCTCCATCTGCGCCTGCGGCATGCTGGCGATCGCGACGATGTTGCGGTCGATCTTCTGCGCCGCCGAGGGTTTGACGCACCACACCGTGGTGTCCCAGTTGCCGGCGTAGTAGCGCATACCGGGCAGGAACGAGATCTTCGAGGGCAGCAGGTTGCCGGTGATCACGATCGCGACGAGCACCGCGAACAGCAGCACCGGCAGCCACGGGTGTTCCGCGGCGGCGAAGCCGATGTCGGCGTGGGCGACGAACAGCACCCCGAGCCCGAAGATCATGAACACATTCCACTCGAGCGGCACGCCCATCGGGATGGCGGTGAGGATCGCCAGGTGGAAGCACAGCAGGATCACCGCGGCCACCGCGGTGGGCCAGCCGCCGTGGGAGAAGAACAGCACGATCGGCGCGCACATCTCCACCGCGGTGCCGCTGTGGGCGACCAACCGTGACAACCGTCCCGGGCGCAGGTCGTCGGGGAAGTCGGCGAAGAAGCGCCGCTTCAACCAGCGCGGGCGCACGATCGGGCTGTTGGACATCATGGTCGAGACCACGAACGGGAAGTGCCGGTTCAGTTTCGAGGTCGCCGCACCCATCCAGATGACGACGAAGACGAGTTCGGCGGCGAGGATCGCGTCGGCGCCGCCGAACAGGAACGCCACCGCGAGCGAGCCGTACACCTCGCCGCGCGCGGCCAGGAAGATCACCTTGTCGCGCAGTCCCAGCACCGCCAGCACGGTCACGACGAGGCCGACGTGCCAGGCCGGCAGGAGTCCGACATTCGTGTCGAGGGCGGGGATCGAGCCGGTGCCGTCGGACAGCAGCGCCCACAGCAGTACCGCCAGCAGCAGCGCGTAGAGCGCGGCGTCGACCGGGGTGCGCGTGGTGCCGCGGGTGAGCGGGACGACGCGCGGCCACGGTGGGAGCCGGATCGTGCCGGGCCGCAGCCAGTACAGGATCGATCCCATCGGCGGGAAGTAGCGGTTGTTGAGCGGGCCGAATCCGCAGCCGAGCCCGATCACTTCGAACAGCATCGTGTAGAGCACGACCTTTTCGAACACGATCGGTTCCGACCACCAGCTGCCGACATCTGTGAATCCGTCGATGCCGCTGGTGCTCAGCGCGAACAGCCAGCCGCCGAGGATGTAGAGGCAGATCTTGACCACATAGAACAGGTGCAGCACCACCGGTGTGCCGAAGCCGACCTCGGCCCAGTGCCGCGCCATGAGCCGGATGCGCTCACTGCGGTCGCTGCCCTGCCACTGCTGTTGATCGACGACCGGTAGTTCCGGCTGAACGAACCCCATCAATCTCTCCGTTCCCGCGTCCGCGGCCGGTCACCCCACCATGACCGCGGTGTTGCCCTTCTCGCTCGACGTGACGAGGATGTCGCGGCCGATCGGATCGTCCACCGCGGCAAGGCTTTCCGGCGCCATCAACGCCAGGAACCGGCTGTCGTCGGCGTGCAGGCGCCCGACGACCAGTCCGGTGCGCGGCTCGAATGCGTGGCGCACGGTGTAGGTTTCGATGCGCGCCGGCCCGTCGGCGCGCGCCCGGCTGGGCACCTGCGGGGCCGCCGCCACAGTGCGCTGCAACTGTGCGCTGCGGTCGGGCGCCCAGGGCGCCGGCGTGGTCGAATACACCCCGACCGAATATTTGCTCATGATGCCGCCGTTGGCACCCACCAGGCCGAAGGCGCCGGGCTGCTCCCGCATCCGGGCCACTGTTTCGGCGATCGCGTGCATGGAGTAGTTGTTGCCGGGGCCGCCGAAGAACGGTAATCCGCCGGTCACGGTGAGCCCGCGCGGGTCGTCGGTGGCCAGTCCGGTGCCGTCGCAGAAGTTGAACACCGCGACGGGGAAGCAGCTGTAGAGATCGATGGTGGTCAGGTCGTCGAGGCCGATTCCGGCCACCCGCAACGCTTCTCGCGCCGCCGTCCACGCGGTGGGTGCGGCGCCGAGGTCGGGGCGCGCGAGCAGGGTCTGTTCCTCGAGGTCGGCGTGGCCGCGCAGATACACCAGTTGGTCGTCGGGTACGCCGAGCTCGCGGGCTTTGCCCAGCGACATCACCACGGCCGCGGCGCCGAGGTTGACCAGATCGCGGGCCACCATCAGGCGCGGGTACGGATCGCAGATCATCCGGTTCGCCTCGGTGACGGCCGCCAGTTCCTCGGCGCTGCGCTCGACCGGCGCGGCGGCGAGCGGGTTCTTCGCGGCCACGGAGGTGAACGGCGCCAGCAGCTCTCCCATCTGCAGGCGATACTGCTGCGGTGTCGCGCCCACACGCGCGCGGCGGGCGTTCTCCAGCAGGCCGTACTGGGTGGGTGCGCCCATGACGGCGTGGGCGATGAGGTTGTCGTCGACGAACGATTCGTATCCGAAGCCGCGGTCCTCGAGCTGTCCGGGGGCGGTTTCGGTGAAGTCGGGTTTGTCGTCTCGTCCGGCGTAGTAGCGCTCGGTCGAGATCGCGTCCGACCCGGTGATCAGCACCGATTCCAGTCGCCCGGCGGCGATGTCGGCGGCGAATTCGGTGAGCAGATGTTGCGGGCCCTGCCCGCCGACCACCTCGAGCACGGCGCGGGCCGGATCGATGCCCAGTCGCCGCGCCACCGAGCGCGGGTAGTTGTCGGAGCGGCCCAGCGGGGCGCGCACCGGTGCCGAGATCTCGAACTGGCGCACCCCGGCGATGAGCTGGACGCTCGCGGCGGCCTCGGCGTAGCGGATGCCGGTGTCCTCGAGGGCGGCGCGGGCGGCCGCGGCGGCGAGGTCGGCCGACGACATCTGCCGGTACTCGGAGGTGTCGATGCGGTCGATCGACTGTCCGACGCCCACGACGACCGGCGTACGCGAATCCACCATCAGCGGACCCCGCCACTGCGTGCGGCCGTGCCGGCTCCCCGTCTCATGGGAGTGAATGTAACACGGGAAATAGAACCTGTTACAGACGTTTGTCTCAGGTGGTGGCTCGCTGCGAGGCCGCGGCGTGCTCGCCGAGATCGGCGAGGGTGAGCCGGTGCCGCGGCGCGTGGTCGACGACGGTGTGGCGGGTGGTCACCAGATCGGGGCCGACGTGCAGCAACCGGCCCACCGGCAGATCCCGCCAGCCGGGGTCGGCGTCCATGCGTTCGGTGGCGATCACCACGGCGGGATGGTCGGCGAGCGCGGATGAACGGGCGCGCAGGGGCCCGGTGCCGGCGTGGTCGAGATGTCTGCCGCCGCCGGGTCCGCCCGCGGCGCGTTCGAGGACGAACAGGTCGTGGGTGTCGGGGTAGCGCAGCGCCCACAGATCCTGCGCGGTGGTGAGTACGAAGTTCAGCGCGAACACCGGCAGGTTGTCCGCGATCCACCCGACCGCCGCGCTGATCCCGGCGACGACATCGCCGTCGTGTTCGTCGATGCATCGGGTGACGAGGGCGAAGACCCGCTCGGAATCGGTTTGCCCGGCGACCAGATCGCGGTAGTCACCGAGGGCGCGTTCGAGTTCCGGCAGGCCGCCGACGACGCCGTTGTGGGCGAACAGCCGCCCGTGTTGTTCGAACGGGTGGGTGTTGGCCGCGACGGTCGCCCCGGTGGAGGCGTAGCGCACGTGGGCGAGGAAGGTCGCCGATTCGCATTCCATGGCCTCGCGCACGAACTGCTCGTCCTCGTAGGCGGCGATGGGCTGTTTGCGCACCAGCGGTTCGCCGTCGGCTTCGAAGGTGCCCAGCCCGGTGCCGTCGGGTTCGCGGCGACTCTGGCGGGCCAGGCTGTCGGGGGCCTCCAGCAACCAGAACGTGGCGTGCACCCGCTGCGGTGCCGCGCTGAGCCCGAACAATCGGCACATCGATTCACCTTTCGCCGCACCGCGCGCGGACCACACGATCCGTGCTGGACGAAACCGCTTGTCGCGGTTGGATATTCAGTGAACGAGCTACGGGGAGCCGAACCGGTGAACGCGGCCCGGGCCGCCGAACCGACCCTACCCGGCCGCCGCGAAACGCGGGGCCCTTCGACCCTGGATCGGCGGTTGCCCGCGGTGCACTATGAGGTGATCGAACCGTGGCGGAGTCGGAAAGGGGTGCTCGTGGCGAGGAGACGGTGGAGCGAGCTGAACGAGCGGACGCGGCGGCTGATCGTGGCCGCGACCGTGGTGGAAGGGATCCTGAAACTGGTTGCGCTCATCGATATCGCGCGCCGGCCGGCCGACGAGATCCGAGGGTCGAAACTGCGATGGGCGACCGCGGTGACGCTGCTCAACTCGGCGGGTACGGTCCCGATCGCCTACTTCCTCGCCGGACGCCGGCAACCGGGCACACACTCCTGAGCCCGGTCACTGTTCGCCGCGATAGTCCTGGCATCGGCAGGGTTGCGTCGGCAGCGCGGCGCCGCGCTCGCGCGACACCAGGACCCCGGCGTCCACGGCGCTGCGGCAGTGGCCCGACACCGGGTCGTGCACGATATTGGAATGCCCGCAGTGCGAGCACAATCGGCGCGTCACCTTCCGCGGCACCAGGATCAGCAGCACCAGCGCCGAGAACGCGACGGTGACACCGACGAACCTGAGCAGATGTGGCCAATCCATTTCACGACCTCACTTTCCGGCCGAGTCCGCCGCGGCCGACCGCGATCAACGCCGTCGCTGGTGCATGCCGTAGGGGACCGCCTCGAGCAATGTCACGTTCACCGACGCCCCGCTGGGAATGCGGTACGAGCACACCTGCCCGGGCCGGGCGCCGGTGAGCGCGCTGCCCAGCGGTGACTCGGGCGAGTAGACCTCGAGCTCTGCGGTGTCGGCGCCGTCGCGCCGGCCCAGCAGGAACGTTTCGGTCTGCTCGTCGTCGAACCGGACGGTCAGCACCATCCCGGGTTCGGCGATGCCGTCGTCGGCGGGCGCCTGCCCGACCACGGCACGATCCAGCAACTCCTCCAACTCCAGGCGGCGCAACCGCCGCCCGGCCGCGGACTGCCCGTCCTCGTCGCCGGGGCCGTGGTGCGCCGCCCTCAACTCCAGCAATTCCCGCCGCAGCCGCTCGTACGCGTGCTGCGTCAACCAGACGCTTTCGGTTCCCGTCATCTCATTCTCTTCGTCCACTGCCGACAACACCCGGCCCCCCGGACGACACCACATCCGCCGCACCGAGGGTCCACCTCCAGAGTGACCCGCCGACATACCCGCTACATTGTCGGCAGAAAACAATCTTGTCGGACGATATTGTCGCTGCCGAACAGCGTGACGGTCGCTCGATGTCCCGGAAGGAGTCGTGAGCTGCACCGATGGTCAAATTGGACCGGTTGATCAATATCGTGAGCCGCTACGGCGCCCGCCTCCACGGCACCGTCGTGGACCGTGCGGTCGAGATCCACAGCGTCGCGGTCCACGACCCGATCCGCCCGCACGCGGCTACCGGCGATGTGTTCCTCGCGGTCGGCGCGGCCGACCTCGCCGAAGCCCTCACCCTGGGGATGGAGGCCCGCGCCCGGGTGATCGTGGCGCGCACCTCCGAGACACCGGATGCCCGGATCCGGCAGTTGCTCGACGATCGCGGGCCGGCGCTGATGACGGTCGATCCGAGCGTGTCGTGGAGCCAGATCGCCTCGGTCGTCTACGGGCTGGTCCTCGAGGGCCGCGAAACCGAATCCGGGCGCGGTCCCAGCGACCTGTTCGCTCTCGCCGACACCATCTCCGCCTCCCTCGACGGGCCGGTGACCATCGAGGATCAGCTCTCGCGCGTGATGGCCTACTCCACCGCGCACCACGACACCGACCCGGTCCGCTCGGACACCATTCTGGGGCGGCGCATGCCCGATCGGGTGCGCCGATTCTTCGAGGAGCAGGGCATTTTCGCGCATCTGGCCCGCTCCGATGCGCCGCGTTACATCCCGCCGGCACCCGAACACGGACTGCACGGGCGCACGGTGGCCGCGGTGCGCGCGGGCCGGGAGCTGCTGGGTTCGGTGTGGGTGTCCGGTCGCGAGCCGCTGTCGGCGGATCGGGCACGGATCCTGCAGGAGGGCGCGCACACGGTCGCGCTGCATCTGCTGCGGTCGCGGGTCAGTGCCGATTTGGAACGGCAGGTGGAGTCCGAACTGGTCATCGAGTTGATCGAGGGCAGCCCCGACGCGGAGGCCGCGATCGGCAAGCTCGGCATCCCGGCCCGCGATCTGCGTGTCATCGCCTTACAGGCGCATGCCGAGCAGGAACGCAACGCCGGCATCCTGCTCGCGTTCGAACGCGCCACGACCGGTTTCGGCTGGTCGCGCCTGGGCCGCAGCACCCTGTTCGGCAATACCGTCTACACCGTGCTGCCCGCCGGGGACGATCCGGCACCGGCGTATCGGTGGATCGCCGATATCGCCGCGAGCCTGCCCGCGCATATGAGCGTGGTGGCCGGCATCGGCGGCTCCGCCGACGCACGGGAGTTGCCCGCGAGCCGTCAGGAGGCCGACGAGTGCATGGCGCTGCCGGCGGCCACCTCCCCGGCTCCGCCCTGTTATGACACCGCCTGGGATCGGGTCCTGATTCAGCGCCTGCGGTCGATGGCCTCCACCGGCCGGCTGCCGTCCCGAGATCCCGTCGCCCAGCTCGCGGAGATCGACGAGCGAGCCGGCACCCACTATCTGCCCACGTTGAAGGCCTGGCTGGAAGCCCACGGCGATCCGAACACCGCGGCCCGCAGTCTCGACGTCCATCCCAACACCGTGCGTCACCGGATGCGGCGGATGCGTGAACTGGACTTCCTCGATCCGGATGATCCGGCCAAACGCACCGCGATGCTCATCGCTTTGTCGATCCACACCGGCTGATCGCCGATCGGCGAAAACCGATGGTGACGATGGCCGGGCCGCGAATGTGACCGTGTGGTGGCAGCACGGCCTCGGCGAGATCGTCACCGCGCCGGCCGCTGCCGGGCTCGGGGGTGATCCGGCGGCTGTGAATAGTTTCGTTATTCGCTATTTAGCTATGGTGCTAAATTGTAGGCATGACCGAGTTCGGGCCTGAAGAGGAAGCCGGAGTGTTCCGCGCGCTGGCCGACCCCACGCGCCGGCAGATCCTGGAGGATCTGCGCTCCGGCGAGTTGACCGCAGGGGATATCGCCGCCAAGTTTCCGATCAGCGGCCCGTCGATCTCCCGGCATCTGGGCGTACTCAAGGCAGCCGGGCTCGTCCGAGAGCGACGAGCCGGCAATCGAATCTTCTACTCCCTTGTCGAGGAACGACTGGCACTGTGTGTCGGCAGGTTCCTGAGCGCGATCTGCCCGGAGCAGGTCATCGTCAGACAGCGCAGACCGCGAACCACCTAGAGCGAGGAACCTGATGAGACCTCCGCGGATGTCCAGCGTCGTCGAGCGACGCCTTCTTGTGAACTACCGCGTCGCCCCTGAGGCTGCCGCACGCTTGGTGCCGCCGCCGATGCGACCTCAATTGGTTGGCGGTTGGGCGGTCGCCGGGATCTGCCTGGTCCGCCTCGGGCAGTTCCGACCCAGTCGGCTACCCGGCTGGGTCGGGCTGCGCAGCGAGAACGCGGCACATCGCATCGCGGTCGAGTGGGATGGTCCGCGGGGACGCTCGACCGGTGTGTACATCTCCCGTCGCGACAGCAACTCGGTGATCAATGTCCTTGCCGGTGGCCGGCTGTTTCCGGGTGAGCACAGTCTGGCGCGGTTCGACGTGCGGGAGACGACGCAGGACCTGCATGTGGCCTTCGCCAGTCATGACAGGACCCTCTCCGTGAGCGTGGATGTCCGGACCGCTGAGCGGTTCCGGGGAAGCGAACTGTTCGCCGATCTGGCGCAGGCATCGGACTTCTTCCGGCATGGCTCGGCCGGATTCTCGGCCACACGTGGCGGTCGACGCCTCGACGGGCTCGAACTCCGGACGAACTCGTGGCACGTCGAGCCGGTCGAGGTTCAATCGGCTCGGTCCACGGTCTTCGACGACCGGGACCGGTTCCCGCCCGGCACCGCAGTGCTCGACTGCGCCTTACTCATGCGCCAGGTGCCGGTGTCCTGGCGCCCCCTTGCGCCCCTGCGGGTCGATGCCGACTCCGTGCCTGCGGGCAGATAGCGCACATCCGGAATAACCGGTCTGCGGCGGCCGCGAGGTCGGCCACGCCCAGTCGGCGCCGACGAGGAATTCGGCGCAGCACCCATGTCGTCGAGTGCGGGGCGCCGACGGGTTATCCGGTGGCCCGGTGGTGGTCCGGTGGCGGGGTGAGGTCTTCGACGACGACCAGATTTCCCCCGGCCTGCTTCGCCCGGTACATGGCGGCGTCGGCGGATTGCAGCAGCCGGTCGGGGGTCGGTCGCGGGCATCGCGGGCAGCTCGTCGTGTCGTAGACCGCGACACCGACGCTGGCGGTGACCTCGACCGTGGTGTCGGACGGTTCGGCGACGGAGCGGCGCAGGCGTTCGGCCTCGGCGTGCGCGGCGCCGCCGGCGATCGGCGTGGCGACCACGAATTCCTCGCCGCCCGTGCGGGCCACCACCGCGGTTCGTCCGGCGGCCTCGTGCAGGCGCCGGGCGGTCCGCACGAGCACGGTGTCGCCGACGCGGTGTCCCCAGGTGTCGTTGACGTTCTTGAACTTGTCGAGGTCGAAGGTCATGACGCTGATCGCGGGGTGCTGGTCGACCAATAGCGGGAGCCGGATCTCGAGGCCGCGGCGGTTCAGCAGTTCGGTCAAAGGATCCGACATCGATTCGGTGCGCAGCAGCCAGTAGAGGATCTGCAGTGCGGGTACCGCGCTGACCACCGACACGAACAGCAGCAATCCGACCGCGAGCGCCAGGCGCAGTTGCCCGCCGCCGGTGGCGATGCGCACCGACATCACGCTCACCGCCATCAGAGACCACGCCGAATGGGCCGCCAACACCCGCGCGTTGTGGAAGAAGCCGAGGTAGCTGCCGGTGACCACGAGCAGTACCGTGCCCATCGCCGCGAACACCCGATCCGGCACCTGCAGGAATTCCAGGATGAACAGCACGTCGGCGCCGCCGATCAGCAGCAGCGATTCGGTTCTGCCGGGCCAGCGCAGAAACCACCAGCGCAGTGCCCACAGCGCCCCGCACGACACCCCGACCGTGGACGCGATTCCGGGATGGCCGGGCGGGCCCACCGGCGATCCGGTGATCACCGCGCCCATCGCCGCGATCATCGCCCCGGCGACACCGACCAGCACTTTCAACGGACCCAGCGCCGATCGGGCCGTCAGGCTGCGTACCAGCCAGCAGTAGTCGACCGGATCGTTCCACCAGGCCCGCAGTGTCTTGCCGCCATTCATCGACTCACCCTCGCACCCGGCCGGTTGCCCGGCCGTCGCTCGTGTCCGGTGCGAGAATCCCGGGGCGAGGATCTCGGGAATCTCATCGGCTGATCCGCAGCAGTCTAGACCGGCAACCCGGACTCTCCGGGCGAAAATGTGGTACCCGCGCGGATCTGCTCAGCGATCGCCGGCCGCCAGGAGCAGGCGGGCCACCGAGGTGAGCCGGACCGCCATCTCCCGGTAGCTGTAGTAGCCCATCCCGGCCTGGATCATCGCCCCGCTGACCGCGATGTTCAGAGCATCGAGAAGGTGGTCGGTGCAGGTGCCGTCCAGGGCGGTGCGGACGCGGTCGCTCATGGCGGCACCGATGCGGGTGCGCAGCGCCGACACGTCGGGGTCGTGGCTGAGGATCGCGGCCGAGGCGGCCAGGCTCAGTTCCGGCTCTTCGGACATCAGCTCGCCCATCTCGGTGAATACGCTCGCCAGCCGCTGCGACGGGGTCGTGCCGGTGACCGGTCGAGCACACCAGGTGCGGATCCGGCGCCAGTACGCTTCGGCCACCAGATGCTGCTTCGCCGAGAAATAGCCGTAGGCGGTCGCGTGCGTGAGCCCGGCGCGCCGGCACACCTCCCGCATGGACAGCTGGTCGTAGCCCTGCTCCCGCAACACCTCGAGACCGGCGTCGAGCAGGCGGTCCGCGGTCTCGGCGGAGCGTCCGGCCAGCGAGCGCCGGGGCGGGCGGGGTTGTATCGCGGCCTCCACCATGAATCAGACACTAGGATGTACGCCTGTAAACAGCAAAGCCGACGCCGGCCCCAGCGGGTGCGGAACTACCGACGAGGCACGATGGCATCCACACTCACTCCCGCGCCGGATCGCGCCGAATTCGATCTGGGCCAGGTCAGCTTGCACGCCTTGACCTGGGGCGATCCCGCGGCGACGCTCGCGCTGTGCCTGCACGGCTACCCCGACACCGCCTGGACGTGGCGCCATCTCGGGCCCGCGCTGGCCGATCACGGGTACTACGCCGTGGCGCCGTTCAGCCGCGGATATGCCCCGTCGACGGTGCCGGCCGACGGTGACGTGTCGACCGGTTCGCGCGTCGCCGACGCACTCGGCATCGCCGAGCGCCTGGGCGCCGAGCGGGCCGTCGTCATCGGCCACGACTGGGGCGCCTTCACCGCGAATGCCCTTGCCGCCCTGCCGGAATCGCCGTTCCGGGCCTTCGTCGCGGCGGCGGTTCCACCGCTGGCGAGCGTCCGGATCACCCGCGACGATCTCGCCCGCCACGTGGCGCGGACGCTCGCGCAGTCGGTGAACAGCTGGTACATCCTCGCCAACCAATTCCCGGTCGTTCCCGAACGCTTCTTCACCCCGATGACCGCGTTCCTGTGGCGCCGGTGGTCGCCCGGATACGACGCCACCGACGACCTCGCCCACCTCGCCGCGGCCGCACCGCCGCAGCACCGCTCCGCGATCATCGGCTACTACCGGCAACTGGTCCGCCCGCGGCCGACGCGGCCCCGCGACCTCGACCGGCTGCTGATGTCGCCACCGATCCACCCGATCCTGCAGCTCTACGGCGGCACCGACGGCTGCCTGCGGCCCGGCTTCTTCCAGGATCTGGACCGGCACCTGCCCGCGGGCAGCCGCGTCGTCCGCATCGACGACGCCGGGCATTTCCTGCATTTGGAGAAGCCGGAGGCGGTCAACGAGATCATCCTCGACTACCTCGCAGGCGGGCAGTAGCGGTTCACTGCGTCGTTTTCCCCGATCAGCGTGCGCAGCAGGGCCGCGTGGTAGAACAGCGACTCGACATCCTCGGGCCGATCCATCTCCCCGAAATGCACCCGGCGCGAGCCGGTGCGCATGAACACACACGCCCACACCACCGCCGAGTAGACGTAGAACCAGCGCAGATCGCCGAGTTCGACACCGGTGAGGCGCCGATACGTGTCCCGAACATCGTTCTCGCGCAGGACGTCCGGCAATCCCGGCAGTCCGGCGAGCCCGCTCAACTCCTGAAACACCAGGTGCGCGAACACACACCACGCCACATCGAGTTCGCGGGGCCCGACCGTCGTCATCTCCCAATCGAGGACGGCGGCGGGACGGAAGTCGCGGTAGAGCACGTTGCCGATGCGCGCGTCGCCCCACAGCAGCACGGTCTCATCGGTCGCGATCTGTTCGGGCCAATAGGTTTCGAGCCAGTCGAAGGCGCGCTCGACCAACGGTGAACGCCCGATATCGGCCACCGCGAACTCGTACCACGCCCGCAGCCAGGTGAGGTTCTTGCGCAGGGCGGTGTCACCGGTCCGGTCGGCGACGAGGAAGTCGAATGTGGTGCCCGCCTCGGGGATCGAGTGCAGGGTGGCGAGCACCTCGATCGTGGTGTCCTGCAGGAGGCGCTGCTGTTCGGGTGCCGCGTCGAAGAACCAGTTGCCGCCGAACGTATACGGCATCACATCGGGCGGGACGATCCCCTCGACGTAGTCCATGATGAAGAAGGGGGCACCCAGCACCGTCGCCGTATTCTCCAGAAACCGCACCCGCGGAACCGGAATACCGGCCCGACCGGCGGCCTCGATGACGGCGGCTTGATGGTCGAGCCGGTAGACCGGAAAGACGGGGACGTCGGAGCCGGTGGGCGCCACCCGCATCACCCATTTCCGATGCACGGGCGCGCCGTCGGCGTCCCATCGGGCGTCGAGCACGATCGTCTCCGAGGACATGCCGTTGGCGTCGATCCCGCCGAGGACCGAGATCTCGGGCTTGTGTCCGCCCGGCATGACCGTGGCCAGCCAGTCGGCGAGCAGCGCGGGTAACCCGGTGACGTCGCGGCTCGAGCTTTGCAGCCTGCTGACGTTCTCCACGGTCGGTTCGCTGGCCACAGGCCGGCTCCTTTCACTCGGTCGGGTCATCCACGGGCCGTTCGGCTCTCATCGGGCGCCGATCGTGACCGGCATGTGCCGGATACCGGTGTGTTTGTTGCTGCGGACGTACTCGACGGGCCCACGCGGAGTGAGGGTTTCGACACGGTCGAGCAGCGCGTCGAACATGACCCGCATCTCCATCCGTGCGAGCGAGGCGCCCAGGCAGAAGTGCACGCCGCGCCCGAAGGCCAGGTGCGGGTTGGGGTTTCGGGTGATGTCGAACCGGTGGGGGTCGGTGAACACACTGTCGTCGCGATTGGCCGAGGCCCACCACAATGTGACCTTGTCACCGGCGGCGATGCGGTGGCCGCCGATCCACACATCCTCGGTGGCGGTGCGCCGGTTGTAGGGGGTCGAGGATGCCCAGCGCAACATCTCCTCGACCGCGGCCGGGAGGCGAGTTCTGTCCTGCTGCAACTGTTTCCACAGCTGCGGCGATTCGCTGAGCGCGGCCGCCCCGAGGGCGATGGAGTTGCGTGTGGTTTCGCTGCCCGCGGCGACGATCAGGCTCAGAAACAGGTGCTGTTCGGCGTCGGTCAGCGGCTCGCCGTCGACGAGGGCGTGGGTGATCACCGACAGCAGATCCGCACCCGGTGCGCCGCGTTTGCGCTGCAGCAGGTCCGCAGCGTAGGCGAACATGCGGGCCTGTGCCCGGGCGAGACGGTCGTCGACCTCGCCGACTTCGCGGCCGTCGTAGTCCAGGGTGACGTTGGCCCAGTTCATCAGTTCGTGGCGATCGGCTTGCGGCACACCGGCCAGCTCGGCGACGGCCTGCAGCGGCAGTTCCGCGGCCACATCGGTGAGGAAGTCGCACTCGCCCTTCGCCACCGCCGCATCCACGATGCCGGCCGCGCGCCGGCGCAGGTCGTCCTCGATCCGCCGCAGCGCTCGCGGGGTGGTGCTGGGTGCGAGCAGGCGACGGATCTTCGCGTGGCGGGGATCGTCCATCATGTTCAGCAGCGCACCGACCGGCACGCCCAGCGGCATATCCTCGAGCGTCGTGCCGCCGCCGTCGCGTCCGCCGCCGGATTCGGAGGAGAAGACCGTGGTGTCGGTGGCCGCGGCGACGATGTCGCCGTAGCGGCTGAGCACCCAGAAACCGTCGCCGCCGGGGCTGTGCGCGGTGGGCGGATGAAACCAGACCGGCGCCTCGCGTCGCAGCCGATCGAAGATCGGATGGGGAAATCCGCTGGTGAACCGGTCCAGGTCGGTCAGGTCGACGTCCTCGTCCACGACGTGTCACCTCCTTGCCCACATCACGCTTACCCACATCCCGAGATCGCCTGTCGGCGACTGCCGGGCGCTGTCGAACGACCCCCGGCAGCCTGCCACCTTACAGGTGTCAATCCGGCCGTAAGGCGATATTGGGAGCGCTCGCTCCCACCCCGCCGATCGGGACGGCGGTCACGGTGTCCGCCCGATCTGGCGCAGGAAGCTCAGGTTGTCCTCGATATGCCAATCCTCGATGATCCGAGCATGGTCGTCGCCGAGGTGCTGGATGTCGATGGCGCCGAATTCGACGGCCTGCCCGGAACCACCGGCCCCGTCGTAGCTGCCGGTGAAATGGCCGCGGAAGACCAGTCGTGCCGTGAGGGTGTCCCCGGTGACATACAGAACCGACAGCTCACAGGTGAGGTCGGGGACCGCGGCGCGGAATGCCTTCGACGCCGCGGCGGGTCCGGCCGGTCCCTGCGGCCGGCCCGGTGGCAGGGTGTTGTCCCGGAACGACGGTGTGACAGCCTGCCGCAGGTAATCGACGTTGCCGGTGTTCCAGAAGGTGTAGAGCCGTTGTGCCGCACGAACTTCGCGTGCGGCGCGGTCGGCGCCCAGTCCGCCGTCGATGTGCACGGCTCGCGGTACGACCAGGTCGCCGGAACGGTCGACGGGGTCGGCACGGTGCGGCGGCTGCGCCGAGCAGGCACCGAGAAGCAGTGCGGCGCAGGCGATCAACGCGATTTTCATGCCAGTCTCCCGCCGCCGTCGACATGCAGGGTGGTGCCGGTGAGGAAGGGGTTGGTCAGCGCCAGCAGTGCCGCGGCGGAGATGTCGGCCGGTGTCCCGACCCGGCGAGCCGGATTGCGATCGGCGACGGTCCGGAAGAACTCCTTCTTGCCGGGGCCGTCCCACACGCCCGAGTCGACGATGCCGGGGGAGATCGCGGTGACGCGCACCGGCGCCAGCTCGACCGCCAGCGCCTCGGCCAGAGCGGCGGCCGCGGCGTTGGTGGTGGCCATCACCGATCGTCCCGGGGACGGCCGCCAGGCCGCGACACCGGAGAACAGCAGCATCGCACCTCCGGCGCGGAATCGCGGAGCGAAGTGTTTGGCGAGCAGGATCGGCCCGATCACCTTGACGTCGAAGGCGCGGCGCACCGCATTGTGGTCGAGTGTGGTGACCGGACCGTTGGCGTGGTCGGCGGCCGGCGACACCAGGTAGTCCACCTCGCCGATACGTTCGGCCACGGCGCGCACGGTTGCCTCGTCGGCCAGGTCCAGTTCGGGCCTGCCCACCGAAATCACCTGCGCTCCTCGAGCTTCCGCTTCGGCGGCCAGATGACGGCCGATGCCCGATCCGGCGCCGACGATGACCATCTTCTTGTCTTGCAGCGTTGTCATGCCCGGTACAGCAGCGCGACAGCGCCGGATAGTCCCTTCGCCGAATGAATGTTTTCGATCGCTGCCATAGGATATGCGAATGCCAACGCTGCGGGCACTGGAATGCCTCATCGCCGTGCTCGACGCCGGCTCGATCACCGACGCCGCCACCGCACTGCACATGTCACAGCCCGCGCTGTCGCACCAGTTGGCGGCGCTCGAACGCGAGATCGGGGCACCGGTGCTGCAACGGCTGCCGCGCGGGGTGCGCGCCACCGCCATCGGCCGCGCTATCGAGGCCGACGCCCGTGCGGCGTTGACCGCGGCCGCTCGCGTCGTCGACGGCGGGCGGGCCGCGGCCCGGGGCGAAGGCGGCCTGTTGCGACTGGCCTGCGCGGAGAGCCTGACCGCGAGCCTGCTCGCCCCCGTACTGCGTACCTGGTTGCGCCGCCACCCCGCGGTACACGTGACGCTCACCGAGGCCACGAGCGCCGACGACCTCGTCCGCCACCTCGAATCCGGAACGGCCGACCTGGCTTTGGGGCCGCGGCCGACTCGCTGGACCGGCGCATCCGAACTCGTCGGCAGCGAGGAGATCGTGGCGGTCCTCCCCGCCGATCACGCCCTGGTCCGGCAGGATCGGCTCGGATTCGACGACCTCCACGACCAACCGGTGGTGCACTATCATCCCGACAACGGTCTCGCCGGCTGGCTCGACGCCCGAGCCGCCGCCCACGGCGTCATCCTCAGCCCGGTCATGCGCACCCGGCAGGCTGCCACCGCAGCACAACTGGCCGCGGCCGGACTCGGCATCGCCCTGGTCCCCGTCACCGCCCTGGGCCCCGGCCTGCCCGCGACCCTGAAACGCTTGCACTCCAGCGTGTCCCGCGATCTCGTCTGTCTGCTCGCCACCCCCGCCGATCCACTGCTGCGCCGCTTCGCCTCCGACCTCGTCGACCGCGGTGTCCCCGTGAACCCCTCGGCCGCACGCCAACTCGGCTGATCCGCGACGGCTACGACGTACGCGGCCGCAGACCGTCGAGCATCAGGTCGAGCAGGCGCCGCCAGTCTCCGCTGCCGGTGCGGATCGTCGCCGAGATCGCACCGACGAGCATGTAGGCGTCCGCGGCCGTGCAATCCTCCCGCAGCGCACCGGCCTCTCGATCGCGGGTGATGATCTCGCCGACAACGGTTTCCAGCCGGGCGCGAGAGGATCCGCGCGGCTCGCTGCCGGGCGACCGGCGGGCGGCCTCGACGGCCGCGGACAGGCCCTGATCGGCGCTGAGCAGCTCGCCGACGTGCGTCAGATAGCGTCGCAGCCCCTCGCCGGCGTGAGCGAGACACTCTGCGCGAGCATAGTTCTCGATCTCCGCGAAGCGCTGCTCGGCCGCCGCGTCGACGAGCTCGGCGAGGGTGGGGAAGTGGCGATAGACCGTGCCGACCCCGACACCCGCGGCACGTGCCACGTCGGGCAACTGCACCTGAGAGCCCTTCTCGGCGAACAACTCTCGAGCCGCACGCAGGAGGCGGTCGCGGTTGCGGGCCGCGTCGGCGCGGGCCTTTCGTGGCGTCGCGGGTGTTGACACCTGTCCGTCCTTTCCGGCTACCATCAAGACGGAAACGGATTCCGATTCCGTTTTACCTCGCGGGAAGGGTAGCACGATGTCGCACAACAGATTTCTCCACTTGACTCCGGGAAAGGTGCGCCCGGGGCGGGTTCCGATGCCACCCGCCTTCGCGGTCAAGGCCACCACCGCCGACACCGAGGGCCGGTTCTCACTGCTCGAGGTGACCCTGGCCCGAGACATCCCGCGACACACGCACGAGGTAGCCGACGAAAGCATCTACGTGCTCAGCGGTGAGCTCGGAGTCGACTTCGACGACCGGTCGCTCGTCGCACCGGCGGGCACGTTCGTCCTACTGCCACACGGGATTCCGCACGCCCTGCGCGCGGTCTCGGACCCGCCGCCCACAGTGCTCCAGATATCGTCGCCGGGCGGATGGGAATGCTATCTGGAAGATCTGTTCGAAGCGGGCCCCACCGTACTCACCGACGGCGCGCTCGATCCGCGCAAGATCAACCCGATCGCCGCGGCACACAGCATCCGCTACGACGAACACTGAACGCCGGGCCGGCGGGGGATCGGCGGCCCGGCGGCGCGCCGTCAGTGGATGTGGTCCTGCCAGTCCGCGGGGACGTGCCCCGCGGGCCCCGGCACCGGCTGCGTCTCCGGGTGACTGGTCGGTGGCGCCAGTTCCGGCCCCTCGCCGACCGCGCCGTCGCGGTAGTCGTAGAACCAGTCCTCACCCGGTTCGAAGCTCTGGATGATCGGGTGGCCGGTACTGCGGAAATGGGCGGTGGCGTGCTGGGCGGGGGAGGTGTCGCAGCACCCCACATGCCCGCAACGCGCGCACCGACGCAGATGCACCCACCAGCCGCCGGCGGCGACGCACTCCGCGCAACCGGTTCCGCTGGCGGGCACCTCGACGTCGATATCGCTGCCGGAATCGCTCACCGCTGATCTCCTTTCAGGGTCGCGACCACCGCTTCGGCCACTCCGCGCGCACTGGCGGGGTTCTGACCGGTGATCAGCCGCCCGTCGGTGACGACGTAAGGTCCGAACGGCTCGTCGGCCATGCTGTAGTCGGCGCCCAATTTCACGAGTTCGTCCTGAAGACTGAACGGTACCGCGTCGGCGCGCTGAGCGGCTTCCTCCTCCGGCCACGAGAACCCGGTCACCCGCCGCCCGGCGATCAGCGCCGCCCCGCTCTCCAGCGGGACGTTCAGCAATCCGACCGGACCGTGACACACCGCCGACACCACGCGGCCGCTGTCGTGGAAGGCCGCGGTGAGCGCACCCAGATCGTCGCCACGGAAGTCGAACATCACCCCGTGCCCGCCGGTGAAGTAGATCGCGTCGTAATCCTCGACCTCGATCTCACCGATACTGCGCGTGCGGTCGAGCAGGTCCATGAATTTTCGGTCGCGGTAGCGGCGATCGGTCCCGAGATCGGCGAGCACGTCGTGAGCCAGGCTCTCCGGATCGATGGGCACGAATCCGCCTGCGGGACTGGCGATGTCGACGGCAAAACCGTGTTCGGTGACGTAGTCGTAGAAGTGGGTCAGCTCGCCGAGCCACAGCCCGGTGCGATAGCCGGCCTTCTCGTATTCACCGGCATTGGTGACGATGACCAGAATCCGGTCGGTGGCCACGGCGATCTCCTTCCGGTCGATGCGATGGGCGACCGGCCGTCCGAGATCACTGTCGTCCGATCCGGGAAGACCGCCGGCCGCGTGACGTCGATCACAACCTAACACAGGCGCCGATCGCTCAGCCGCCCCGGGAACACGGAGCCACACCGGCTCAGGCCGGGCGGCCACCCGAGGACATGTGCCGGACCTCCACGATCGGCAGCCGCAACGCGGCAGGGGAGGAGGCCGGAACGACGGGGGCTACCGGCGCGATCGGATCGATGCGCCGGTAGGGCAGATCCATCGGCGGCCGCGGATCGCGCTCGTCCTTGTTCGGCCACATCGAGGCCGCCCGCTCGGCCTGCGCGGCGATCGTCAACGACGGATTCACCCCGAGATTCGCCGAGATCGCCGACCCGTCCACGATGCTCAACGTCGGATATCCGTGCACGCGGTGATACGGATCGATGACACCGTGCTCACGGTCGCCACCGATCACACACCCGCCGATGAAATGCGCCGTCATCGGCACACCGAAGATATCGGGCCAGGTGCTGCCCGCGGTGGCGCCGAGTTTGTCCGCCACGCGCCGCGTCACCTCGTGGCCGGCCGGAATCCAGGACGGATTGGGCTCACCGTAGCCCTGCCTGCTGGTGTAGCGGCGACCGAACAGACCACGCCGGGTGAACGTGGTGATCGAATTGTCCAGGCTCTGCATCACCAGCAGGATCAGCGTCCGCTCACTCCATCGCCGAGTGCGCAACAACCGCACCGTCCGCACGGGGTGGGTGGCCGCGATCGCCAGCACCCGCACCCACCGCGGCACCGCCTTCCCGCCGTCGACCAGATAGGTCTGCAACAGCCCCATCGTGTTCGAACCCTTGCCGTAGCGCACCGGCTCGATATGGGTGTCGGCGGTCGGATGGAACGACGACGTGATCGCCACACCCGCCGTCAGATCCAGGCCGGTATCGACCCGGGTGCGGCCCGCACCCAGAATCGCCTCGGAATTCGTGCGTGTCAGCACGCCCAGCTGCGGCGACAGCGCGGGCAACACCCCGGTGTCGCGCATCCGGAACAGCAACCGCTGTGTACCCCAGGTCCCCGCCGCCAGCACCACGTACCGCGCCGAGAAGCTGCGCCGCCCACCTCGGAATCGGCCCGTGCGGCGCGTCTCGACGCGCCAGCTGCCGTCGTCCTGCGGTCGCAGCGCGGTCACCGTGGTCATCGAATGCACCTGCGCCCCAGCATGTTCGGCCAGACCCAGATAGTTCTTGACCAGCGTGTTCTTCGCACCGTGCCGGCAACCGGTCATGCACTCACCACATTCGATACAGCCCGTGCGCTCCGGTCCGACACCACCGAAATAGGGGTCCGGGCTCACCACTCCGGGTTCGCCGAAATACACGCCGACCGGGGTCGGGACGTAGGTGTCGGCGACACCCATCTCCTCGGCCACCGAGCGGATGATCTCGTCGGCCGGGGTGGTGTGCGGATTCTCCACGACACCGAGCATGCGCCGGGCCTGGTCGTAGTGCGGGGTGAGTTCGGCGTCCCAGTCGGTGATCTCGGCCCACTGGCGGTCCTCGAAGAACGCGCGGCCCGGCTTGTAGAGGGTGTTGGCGTAGTTGAGTGACCCGCCGCCGACTCCGGCGCCGGCCAGAATGAAGCAGTCGCGCAGCCGGTGGATCCGCTGGATGCCGTAGCAGCCCAGTGCCGGCGCCCACAGATAGCGCCGCAGATCCCAGCTGGTGGTGGCGAAGTCGGCGTCGGCGTAGCGTCGCCCGGCCTCGAGCACCGCGACCGAATATCCCTTTTCCACCAATCGCAATGCCGTCACGCTGCCGCCGAATCCGGATCCGACGATCACCACATCGACATCGAAAGGCCGCGCTGCCTCCATGACACCTCCTGCCGAGGACGCTAACAACTCACCAGCGGGCCCGCGAGGTTCTCGTGGCGGGTACCAAACCGCGCGGTGTGCACTGCCCCTGAGTCACAATGCGCCGGCGCGTCGCGCGGTGACTTTCAGCGGATCCGGATCTCGACTCGTTGCGACGAGCCCCCGCCAGCCACCTTAATTACGTCACAGTGACGTTTTAAGGCAGGAGGTCGGGAAGCCGGGGAAGTGGCCGAGAAGGGCAAAGTCTCGACCCGAGACGAGCGACAGAAAATATTCCGGCAAATCGGACCGGAGGCGAAAAAGTTCATCCGGCGGATTACGGCTGATTTGTGCGAGACGTCGCCGACGTCGAGCACCGTCGGCAGCAGACGAGAGGGTCCAGCGACGAGCCGAGGCGTCGGAGCTCGAGCGCCGAAACATACTGATACACAGGCGTAAACGCAGCCTCCAGCGTCTGTTCCGTTGCGCCGATAATCTACATTATGTCAAGTAATGGCAGTCCGGCCCGAAGACCCATCCCTCACCGATCCAGCCGGCGGTTGAGGATCTTCGCGATCTCGGCGACCACAGCCGGTTCGGTCATCGCCAAGTGCTCGGCGGCGATATCGACGTTCGAAATCTGACCACTGACGAACCGGGCCCATCCCTCGTGGCCCGTGGCGTCGGCGCGCCGGTCCTTCGTGGCGGTGAAATACAGCATGTCGGCATCGAGCACCGGCGGCTGCCAGGCGCTCGCGGCGCGGATCGACAGGTTGTAGGCGTCGGTCATGCGTTCGATGGTCGCGGCGTCGATGGCGAAGCTGTCGCCCAGCTGCCGGCGGATCAGGTCGGCGGCCTCTTCGGCGGTCGCGTCGGCGCCGACGACATCGATGCCCATGACCGGGCCGAGATTGCTGATCAGCTCCCCTGGCGTGGCCTCGGAGACCTCGGTGGCGTCGATTCCTTCGGCTTCGGCGTCCAGCAGCGCCAGCAACGCGACTTCCTCACCGGCCGCCCGCATTTCGGCGGCGACGGCGTGCGCGATCTGCCCGCCCAGCGACCAGCCGAGCAGATGGTAGGGCCCGTGCGGCTGGATGGCGCGGATCTCCTGGAAGTAGCGGCGCGCGATCTCCTCGAACGTCTGCGGGCCGGGCACTTCCCCACCGATCTGCGGCGCCTGCAGGCCGTAGATCGGGCGGTCGCCGGCGAGGTGGTCACCGAAGGTGTAATAGCACCACGACAGGCCCGAGGCGGGATGGATGCAGAACAGCGGTGGCCGGCTGCCGCCGGTCCGGATCGGCAGCACGACGTCCAATCCGAAGGCGGCGGGACCGGATTCGTGGTGCCCGTTGCTCATTCCGGTTTCGATGCGCTTGGCGAGGTCGGCGGGATTCGGATCCGACAACATCCATCCGAGCGGGATCTCGAAGTGCAGTTCCTTGGTGAGTTCGCTGGCGACCTGCACCGAGCGCAGCGAGTTGCCGCCGAGGGCGTAGAAGTCGTCGTCGGCTCCGACATGGGTGACGCCGAGAACGTGCTCGAACGCGCGGGCGATCTCGCCTTCCAGCCAGGACGACGGTTCGCGGAACTCCCCTACCGCGGCCACCGGTTCGGGCAGCCGGGCACGGTCGAGTTTGCCGGATGCGGTGAGCGGCACGGTGTCGAGCACCATGAGCGTGGTGGGCACCATGTAGTTGGGTAGTTCGGCGGCGGCGTGCGCGAGGACGGCGTCGGTGTCGACGGTGGCGCCGGCGGCGGGTACGAGATAGCCGACGAGCTGGGCGGCGATCTCACTGGAGTGGACGACGGCGATGGCGCGGGCGACCCCGGGATATTCGGCGAGCACGGTTTCGATTTCGCCGAGTTCGATGCGCAGGCCGCGCAGTTTGACCTGGAAGTCGGTGCGGCCCAGGTATTCCAGTTCGCCGTCGCGGCGGCGGCGCCGCACGAGGTCGCCGGTGCGGTACATGCGCCCGCCGTCGTTGTAGGGGTCGGGCACGAACCGTTCGGCGGTGAGGCCGGGGCGGGCGTGGTAGCCGCGGGCGATCTGGGTGCCGGCGAGGTACAGGTCCCCCGCCACTCCGGGGGGCACGGGGTTGAGCCGGGCGTCGAGGACGTAGGCGCGGGCGTTCCAGACGGGCCGGCCCATCGGCACGCTGCCCTGGTCGGCGGCGGTGACGCGGTGGGAGGTGACGTGCACGGTGAATTCGGTGGGTCCGTAGAGGTTGTCGAGTTCGACGTCGGGCAGTACGCGCCGGACGGCGGCCACGGTGTCGGAACCGAATGCCTCTCCCCCGATGAGCAGCGCGCGCAGCGAGGTCAGGGTGCGGGCGGGTGCGGCTTCGGCGAACACGGCGAGCATGGACGGCACGAACGAGGTGATCGTGATCTGTTGTGCGGCAATGATTTCGGCGAGGTAGGCGGGGTCGGTGTGGCCGTCGGCGCGGGCGATGACGAGGCGGGCGCCGACGCCGAGGGTGGCGAACAGTTCCCAGACCGAGACGTCGAAGGTGGCCGGTGTCTTCTGCAGGACCACATCGTCGGCGGTGAGTTCGTATTCGTCGCTGAGCCAGCGGATCTGGTTGGCGGCCGCGCCGTGCGGGACGGCGACGCCTTTGGGGCGGCCGGTGGATCCGGAGGTGAACAGGACGTAGGCGGTGTTGTCCGGTCGCAGTGCGGCGTGGCGTTCCCGGTCGGTGACGGGTGTGTCGTCGAAGGCGGACAGGTCGATGCCGTCGAGGGTGGACAGGACGACGACGGGGGTGGCGGTGGCCAGCATGTAGTCGATGCGGTCGGCGGGCAGGTCGGGGTCGACGGGCACGTATCCCCCGCCGGCGGCGAGGACGGCGTAGAGGGCGGTGACCTGGTCGAGTGAGCGGCGCATCCGCACGGCGACCAGCTTTTCCGGGCCGACGCCGCGGGTGATGAGCCAGCGAGCGAGCCGGTTGACGCGGGCGGAGAACTGCCCGTAGGTCAGGGACCGGTCCTCGTAGGTGATGGCGGTGCGGTCGCGGTATACGGGGACGGCGTCGGCGAACATGGAGGTCAGTGTCTCGGCGGTGGCCAGCGCGTACTGGGTGGAGTTCCAGCGGACCACGACGTCGTGGCGTTCGTCGGCGTCGAGCAGGTCGACGTCGTGGACGAGTTGGGTGGGGTCGGCGACGAGGGCGCGGAGCAGGCGGTCGAGGCGGGCGGCGATGGCGGTGACGGTGTCGGGGTCGAACAGGTCGCGGGCGTAGGTGATGCCGCCGGTGATGCCGGCGGGGGCGCCGTGGTCGTCGTAGCTGTCGGAGACGGTGATCTGCAGGTCGAACAGGGAGGTGTCGAGGTCGGCTTCGACGGCGGAGAGGGTGAGTTCGGGGAGTTCGAATTCGGTGCCGGTGAGGTTCTGGAAGGCGAGCATCACCTGGAACAGGGGGTGGTGGGCGTGGGAGCGGGCGGGGTTGAGTTCCTGGACGAGTCGTTCGAACGGGACGTCGGCGTGGCCGAAGGCGGCGAGGTCGGTGTCGCGGACCTGTTCGAGCAGGTCGGTGAACGTCAGGTCGGTGCCGACGTGGGTGCGCAGGACGAGGGTGTTGACGAACATGCCGACGAGGTCGTCGAGTTCGGGTTCGCCGCGTCCGGCGTAGGGGGTGCCGATGGTGATGTCGTCGGTGCCGGCGAGGCGGGC
The DNA here is from genome assembly GCF_001612965.1 of Nocardia kruczakiae NBRC 101016. Lineage (GTDB taxonomy): Bacteria > Actinomycetota > Actinomycetes > Mycobacteriales > Mycobacteriaceae > Nocardia > Nocardia kruczakiae. The sequence continues at coordinate 39,701 of NZ_BDBL01000005.1, read as the reverse complement.
GAGGACGGCGGCGAGGGCGGCGTGGAAGACCATGAACAGGGTGGTGTTGTGGGCGCGGGCGATGTGCTGGAGCCCGGCGTGGAGTTGGGGGTCGACGGTGAGGGGCACGGCGGCGCCGGCGTAGGTTTGCACGGGCGGTCGCGGCCGGTCGGTGGGCAGGGCGAGCAGTGCGGGCACGTCGGCGAGTTGTGTTGTCCAGTAGTCGATCTGGGCGTGCAGGAGCGAGTCGGGGTCGCTGTCGTCGCCGAGGACGGTGCGTTGCCAGAGGGCGTAGTCGGCGTATTGGACGGGCAGGGGTGGCCAGGCGGGGGCGTCGCCGTCGAGTCGGGCGGTGTAGGCGATGGTGAGGTCGCGGGCCAGTGGTGCCAGGGAGGATCCGTCGCCGGCGATGTGGTGGACGACGAGGGCGAGGATCCAGGTGTCGTCGCCGATGTCGTAGAGCCGGATGCGCAGCGGCACGGTGGTGGTGACGTCGAAGACGGTGGCCAGTAGCGATGAGAGGGTGTGTGGGAGTTCGGTTTCGGGGATGCGGGTGATGGTCAGGGGTGGGACGGCGTCGGCGGGTGGGAGGATTTTCTGGGTGGGTTCGCCGTCGACGGCCGGGTAGATGGTGCGCAGTACTTCGTGTCGGGTGATGACGTCGCCGATGGCGGCGTGCAGGGCGTCGGTGTCGAGGCGGCCGGTGAGCCGGATGACGATGGGGATGCTGTAGGCGGGGGTGTCGGGTTCGAAGCGGTTGAGGAACCACATGCGCTGTTGTGCGTAGGACAGCGGAAGGTGGTGTGGGCGTGGTTGTTCGGTGAGGGCGATGCGGCGGGTGTCGGCGTGGGATTCGGCGCGGGCGGCGAGTTTGGCGACGGTGGGTGCGTCGAAGATCATCGAGACGGGGACGCGGGTGTCGAGGGCGGCGCCGATGCGGGCGGCGGCGCGGGTGGCGACGAGGCTGTTGCCGCCGAGGTCGAAGAAGTTGTCGTCGGCTCCGATGGCGGTGTCGAGGCCGAGGAGGTCGGCGAAGATGCCGGCGACGATTTCCTCGACCGGTGAGGCGGGTGCGCGGAATGTCTCGGTGTGCAGGACGGGTTCGGGTAGTGCGCTGCGGTCGAGTTTTCCGTTGGGCGACAGGGGGATCGCGTCGAGGATCATGACGGCGGCGGGCACCATGTAGGGCGGGAGCGCGTCGGCGATCGCGGTGGTCAGTTCGGTGGCGGTGGGTGTGGCGCCGGGTGCGGGGACGACGTAGGTGACCAGCATGGCGGGGGCGTTGCCGTGGCGGTGGGCGATGGTGGCGGCGAAGGCGATGTCGGCGCGGGCGTCGAGGACGGCGTCGATCTCGCCGAGTTCGATGCGGTAGCCGCGGACTTTGACCTGGAAGTCGTTGCGTCCGACGAATTCGATGTCGCCGTGGGTGTTCCAGCGCACGAGGTCGCCGGTGCGGTACATGCGGGTGCCTGGTTCGCCTGCCGGGCAGGGCACGAATCGGGTGGCGGTGGTGGCGGTGCGGTTGAGGTAGCCGCGGGCCGGTGCGTGCCCGGCCAGGTAGAGTTCGCCGACCACGCCGGCGGGGACGGGATGCAGGCGGGTGTCGAGGATCAGTGCGTGCATGCCGGGTAGTGGGGTGCCGATGGTGGGCCGGTCCCCCGGGTGCAGTGGCCGGGTGGCGGTGGCGAGGATGGTGGTTTCGGTGGGGCCGTAGAGGATGCGGAATTCGCGGGTGCCGTGGCGGTCGGTGCCTGCCCACCGGTTGATCAGTTCGGCGGGGACTTCTTCGCCGCCGGAGAGCACCAGTTGCAGGTCGTCGAGTCCGGTGGGGTCGACCGAGGCGAGGGCGGCGGGGGTGACGAAGGCGTGGGTGACGTGCCGGGTGCGTAGCAGGTCGGCGAGGTCGTCGCCGCCGTAGGTGGCGGGGGGTGCGATGACGAGGGTGGCGGCGCCTGCGGTGGCGAACAGGATTTCCATCAGCGAGGCGTCGAAGGACGGTGAGGCGAAGTGCAGGAATCGGGCGCCGGGTCGGATGTGGTAGTCGGCGCGTTGGGTGGCGACGAGGTCGGCGATGCCGGTGTGGGTGACGGCGACGCCTTTGGGGCGGCCGGTGGATCCGGAGGTGAAGACGACGTAGGCGGTGGTGGTGGGGCGCAGGGGCTGTAGCCGGTCGTGGTCGTCGATGGGGTTGTCGGGGTGGGTGTCGAGTTGTGCGATGGTTTCGGGGGCGTCGAGGGTGATCCAGTGGGCGGTGTCGGGTAGTCGGTGGCGGGCGGTGGTGACGGTGATGCCCAGTGCGGCAGCCGAATCGGTGATCATGTGGTCGATGCGGTGGGCCGGGTAGGCGGGGTCGACGGGTACGTAGGTGGCGCCGGTTTTCACGACGGCCCACCAGATGAGTACGGATTCGGTGGAGCGGGGCGCGGCGGCCAGGACGGGGATTTCGGGTCCGGCGCCGTGGTCGATGAGTAGCCGGGCCAGGCGGTTGGAGCGCTGGTCGAGTTCGGTGTAGGTGAGGCCGTCGTCGCCGGTGGTGAGGGCGAGGCCGTCGGGGTTGCGGCGGACGGCGTCGGCGAATATGGCGGGCAGCAGCGGTGATTCGGGTGTGGGTGCGGTGCGGGGGCCGATGCTGGAGAGCAGGGTGTGGCGTTCGCGGGGGTCCAGCCAGTCGATGTCGCCGACGGGGGTGTCGGGGGTGGTGGCGACGGTGTCGAGGATCCGCAGCAGTCGTTGTACGAATCCGGTGACGGTGTCGGGGTCGAACAGGTCGCGGGCGTACATCAGCATGCCGGACAGGCCTTGGGCCGCACCGGTTTCGGTGGAGGTGTCGGAGATGACGAGTTGGAGGTCGAATTGGCTGGTGCCGGTGTCGACGTCGGCGCGGGAGACGGCGACGTCGGGGAGGGCGATGTCGATGGCGCCGGTGTTCTGGAAGGCCAGCACCACTTGGAACAGGGGGTGCGCGGCGGTGGTGCGGTGTGGGTTGAGTTCTTCGACGATGCGTTCGAAGGGGACGTCGGCGTGGTCGAGGGCGTGCAGGTCGGTGTCGCGGGTGCGGGCCAGCAGTTCGGTGAACGGTTCGGCGGGGTCGAGGGGTGTGCGCAGGGCGAGGGTGTTGACGAACATGCCGACGAGGTCGTCGAGGCCGGGTTCGCCGCGTCCGGCGACGGGGGTGCCGATGACGATGTCGTCGGTGTCGGCGAGTCGTCCGAGCAGGACGGCGAGGGCGGCGTGGACGACCATGAACAGGGAGGTGCCGTGGTCGCGGGCCAGTGTCTGCAGGTGCTGGTGCAGGGGTGCGGGGATGTCGAGGGGGACGCGGCCGCCGGTGAGGGTGGCGACGGTGGGCCGGGGCCGGTCGGTGGGCAGGTCGAGTAGGTCGGGTGCGCGGTCGAGGGTGGTGCGCCAGTAGTCGAGCTGGGTCGACATCAGTGAGGTGGGGTCGTCGGCGGCGCCGAGGACTCGGCGTTGCCACAGCGCGAAGTCGGCGTATTGCACGGGCAGTGGCTGCCAGTGTGGGGGTTGTCCGGTGTGGCGGGCGGCGTAGGCGGTCATGACGTCGCGGGCCAGCGGGGCCATGGATTGTCCGTCGCCGGCGATGTGGTGCACGACGAGGATCAGCATGTATCGGCTGGTGGTGTCGGTGTCGGTGGTGATGTCGAACAGGGCGACGCGCAGCGGTACCTGGGTGGAGACGTCGAAGCCGCGGCGCACGAATTCGGTGAGACGTTGCGGGAGGGTGTCGTGGGCGGGGTGGCCGGTTTCGAGGGTGATCGGTGCCCGGTCGAGGATGAGCTGGCGGGGTTCGCCGTCGGTTTCGGGGTAGATGGTGCGCAGCACTTCGTGGCGGGCGAGGACGTCGTCGAGTGCGGCGCTGAGTGCGTCGGTGTCGAGGCGTCCGGACAGCTGCAGCATGACGGGGATGTTGTAGGCGGCGGAGTCGGGTTCGAAGCGGTTGAGGAACCACATGCGTTGCTGGGCCAGCGACAGTGGGATGGGGTCGGGGCGGTGGCCGGCGGTGAGTGGGATGCGGGCGGTGCCGTGCAGGGTGCGGGCGGCTCGGGCGAGGGCGGCGACGGTGGGTTCTTCGAAGATGGTGCGGACGGGGATGCGCACGTCGAGGGCGGCGCCGATGCGGGCGGCGACGAGGGCGGCGCTGAGCGAGTCGCCGCCGAGGGCGAAGAAGTCGTCGTCGGCGCCGACGTGTTCGGCGTCGAGGACTTGTTCGTAGGCGCGGGCGACGATGTCTTCGGCCCAGGTGGTGGGTGCGCGGAAGGTGCGGGCGGTTTCGGGTGGCCGGGGTAGTCGGTCGCGGTCGAGTTTGCCGGTCGGGGTGAGCGGCACCTCGTCGAGGATCATGACGGCGGCGGGCACCATGTAGGGCGGAAGTGCTCGGGCGAGTGTGGTTTTCAGGTCGGTGTCGGACAGGGTGGTGCCGGCGGCGGGGGTGACGTAGGAGACGAGGGTGGTGGGGCGGCCGTCGTCGGTGCGTGGGATGGTGACGGCGAAGGCGACGTCGGGGTGGGTGGCCAGGGCGGCGTCGATTTCGGCGAGTTCGATGCGGTTGCCGCGGACTTTGACCTGGAAGTCGTTGCGTCCGACGAATTCCAGGTCGCCGCTGCCGGTGCGGCGCACGATGTCGCCGGTGCGGTACATGCGGGTGCCGGGTGCGCCGAAGGGGCAGGCGACGAAGCGGGTCGCGGTCAGTGCGGTGCGGTCTTTGTAGCCGTCGGCGAGTCCGGGGCCGAGCAGGTACAGCTCCCCCGCGACGCCGTGCGGGACGGGCCGCAGCCAGGTGTCGAGGACGGTGGTGGTGACGGGGCCGGCGGGGGTGCCGATGGTGATCGGCGCGCCGGGGGTCAGTGGTGCGCTGGCGGTGGCCCAGATGGTGGATTCGGTGGGTCCGTAGAGGTTGATCATGGTGCGTCCGGGTGCCCACCGGTCGACGAGTTCGGGGCCGACGGGTTCGCCGGCGGTGGCCAGCACGCGCAGGGTGTCGAAGCGGTCGCCGGGGATGGTGGCCAGCGCCGACGGTGTCAGCACGACGTGTGAGATGTGTTCGTACTGAATGAGTTTCGCCAGGTCGGGGCCGCCGTAGACGTCGGGTGGGGACACGACCAGGCGGCCGCCCGCGCCGTGGGCCATGAGCAGTTCGAAGATGGAGGCGTCGAAGCTGGGTGAGGCGACCTGCAGGACGGCGGAGTCGGCGGTGACGGCGAGCAGGCGCTGCTGCGCGGTGACGAGGTCGGTGAGGCCGCGGTGGGTGACCAGGACACCTTTGGGTGTTCCGGTGGATCCGGAGGTGTAGATGAGGTAGGCGGTGTGGTCGGGGGTGAGTGTGGTTCCGCGTTCGGTGTCGGTGATCGGTGCGGCGGATTCGGTGTCGAGGGCGTGGACGGTGTCGGGGTCGTCGAGGGTGAGCCAGTCGATGTGCTGGGCCGGGTGGGCGGTGTCGGGGTGGGTGCTGTCGGTGTGGGTGATGCCGAGGGTGGCGCCGGAGTCGTCGAGCAGGAAGGTGATGCGGTCGGCGGGCAGGCGGGGGTCGATCGGCACGAACGCGGCGCCGGTCTTCGCGGCGGCCCAGATGGTGACGACGGCGTCCAGGGAGCGTGGCAGCGCGCTGGCGAGCACGGTGTGCGGGGTGAGGCCGCGGCGCAGCAGCAGCCGCGCGAGCCGGTTGGATCGCTGGTCGAGGTCGCGGTAGGTGACGGTGTCGGTGCCGCAGAGGGCGGCGACGGCGTCGGGGTGGGCGGCGGCGGTGGCGGTGAGGATGTCGCCGAAGGTGCGTGGCCGGTGGTGGGTGTGGTCCGGGTGGGCGGGTTCGGTGTCGCCGGGCGCGGTGAGGCGGGCCAGGTGGGTGGCCGGGTGGTCGGCGATGCGGTGCAGGAGTGCGACGAATCGGTCGAGGATCCAGTGGGCGCGGTGGGTGTCGATTTCGTCGTCGAGGTAGCGCAGGGTGATGCGCAGCCCGGCCTCGGCGGTCGGGTCGGTGTGGGTGGCGGTGGGTTCGGGGGCGACGACGAGGCTGAGCGGGTACGGGGTGGCGTCGACGCCGGTGATGTCGTCGATACGCAGCCCGGCGGCGTCGACGAGGTGCTGCAGGGCGGGCCGGTCGACGGGGAAGGACTGGAAGGCGACGGCGGTGTCGAACAGTGCGGTCATTCCGGCGGCGCGGTGGATGTCGGGCAGTCCGATGTGGTGGTGGTCGAGCATGCGGGTCTGGTGTTGCTGGATGCGGGTCAGCAGTTGCTCGACGGTCAGGGTGGGGTCCAGGGGGACGCGCACGGGGATGGTGTTGAGGAACATGCCGAGTGTGCGGTCGACCTGCGGGAGTTCGGGGGGCCGGCCGGAGACGGCGGATCCGAAGACGACGTCGGTGTCGCCGGTGAGTTCGCGCAGGGTCAGCGCCCAGGCGGCGGCGACGGCGGTGTTGACGGTGACGGTCGCGTCGGCGGCGACACGGCGCAGGTCGGCGACGCGCTGCGCGGGCAGCACGGTGTCGATTTCGCCGGCGGAGGTGTCGCGGTGGGCGGCGTCGGCGCGGGCGACGCGGGTGGGTGATTCGACGTCGGCGTATTCGTGGGCCCAGGCGGCGGTGGAGGCGGCGAGGTCTTGGCGGTGCAGCCAGCTCAGGTAGTCGCGGTAGCTGGGGGCGGGTCCGGCGGTGTCGATGTGGGCGGGGGTGGCGTAGTACGCGAGTAGTTCGCTCATCAGCAGCGGCATGGACCAGCCGTCGAGGATGACGTGGTGGTTGGTGACGAGCAGCCGGAAGGTGTCGGGGCGCACGGTGATCAGGGTGAACCGGATCAGCGGCGGCGCCGACAGGTCGAACCCTTCGGCGGCGTCGTCGGCGGCCACCCGGTCGAGGCCGGTGTCGTCGGTGTCGGTGAGGTCGGTGTCGGTGAGATCGATGTGGCGGAAGCGGACGGGTGCGTGGGCGAGCACGATCTGGCAGGGTCCGGCGCTGGTGTCGGTGAAGGCGGCGCGCAGGATGTCGTGGCGGTCGACGAGGGCTTGGGCGGCGCGGCGCAGCCGTTCGGCGTCGACGGCGCCGGTGAAGCCGATCGCGGTCTGGACGGTGTAGTTGTCGCCGGCGCCGGGGTTGTAGGTGGAGTGGAAGCGGATTCCGGCTTGCATCGGCGACAGCGGCCACACGTCGGCCAGCTCCGGGTAGCGGTGGTCGAGGCGTTCGACGTCGGCGGCGGTCAGTTCGACGAGCGGGAAGTCCGCGGGGCGCGGGGGCCGGTTTTCGGCGCGGTGGGCCGGTTCGCGCGACAGCGACGGGTCGGCGGGGACGGTGCCGTGAACGAGTTCGGCAAGGGCGGCAACGGTTTTGGCTTCGAAGACGTCGCGTGGGGTGAGGGTGAGCCCGGCCTCGCGCGCCAACGCCACCAGGCGCATGGACACGATGCTGTCGCCGCCGAGGGTGAAGAAGTTGCTGTCGGCGTAGACGGTGTCGCGGTGCAGGACTTCGGCGAACAGTTTCGCCATGAGTTGTTCGTCGGCGGTGGCCGGGGCCCGTCCACCGGTCTCGCCGGTCCGCACGTCGAGTGCGCGCAACGCTTTCCGGTCGATCTTGCCGACCGGGGTGCGGGGCATCTCGGGCAGTTCGACGATGGCGGCCGGGTTCATGTAGTGGGCCAGTTCGCGTTCCAGGTCGGCGTGCAGGGCGGCCGCGTCGAGGGTGGCGCCGGGTGCGGCGACGACGTAGGACACCAGCACGGGTTCGCCGGCAGGTCCGGGGCGGTCGACGGTGGCGGCGGCGGCCACGGTGTCGTGGCGGGCCAGCCGGGCGTCGATCTCCCCCGGTTCGATGCGCAGGCCGTGGATCTTGACCTGCTGGTCGCTGCGGCCGAGGTATTCCAGTTGCGGTCCGTGCGGGGTGTGCAGCCAGCGCACGCTGTCGCCGGTGCGGTAGAGGCGTTGTCCGCGAGACGATTCCGGGTCGGCGACGAAGCGGGCGGCGGTGGTGGCGGGGCGGTCGAGGTAGCCGCGGGCCAGGGCGGGGCCGCGCACGTACAGTTCGCCGGCCACCCCGGCGGGGACGGGCCGCAGCCACATGTCGCGCACGGTGACCGACAGTCCGTGGATCGGGGTGCCGATGGTGACGGGTTCGCCGGGGGTGAGTGCGTCGGATCCGGTGGCCCACACGGTGGTTTCGGTGGGACCGTAGTGGTTCATCAGCCGCCGCCCGGGCGCCCAGCGGCCGATGAGGTCGCTGCCGGTGGCCTCCCCCACGACCGCGATGGTCGTCAGTGCCGGCACGTGCGCGGGATTCATCGTGTCGAGCACTGTCGGGGTGATGATGGCATGGGTCACCCCGTGGGTGTGCAGCAGGTCTTCGAGTCCGGCGCCGCCGTAGACGTCGGGCGGTGCGATCACGAGGCAGGCGCCGTGGCCGTGGGCGAGCAGCAGTTCCGACAGGCTGGCGTCGAATCCGGGTGAGGCGACCTGCAAGACGGTCGAGGTGGTGTCGACACCGAAGGCGTCGGCGTGTGCGGCGGCCAGTCCGGCGAGTCCGCGGTGGGTCAGGTGCACGGCTTTGGGGGTGCCGGTCGATCCGGAGGTGTAGATCAGGTAGGCGGCGTGGTCGAGCCGCACCTCGTGCACGGTGGTGGTGTCGGGTTCGGCGGTCAGGTCGGTGTCGGCGTGGATCCAGTCGACGGTGCCGGGGAGCCGGTGCGCGAGGGCGCTGGTCGTGACGCCGAGGGCGGTGCCGGAGTCGGCGAGCAGTTCGGCGATGCGTTCGCCGGGGTTGCCCGGATCCAGCGGCAGGAACGCCGCCCCGGTTTCGGCGACCGCCCAGATCGCGACCGGCAGTTCGATCGAACGCGGAACGACTACGGCGACAACGGTTTCCGGTCGTGCGCCGCGGGCGAGCAGCCGCTGCGCGAGCCGGTGGGCCCGCGCGGCGAGTTCCCGATAGGTGAGGGTGGTGGTCCCGGCGCGCACGGCCACCGCGTCCGGGTGCGCGCGGGCGGTGCCGGCGAGGATGTCGCGCAGGGTGCGCCCGGCCGGTTCCCTGTGTGTCGCCGGAATCGGTTCGGCCGCTTCGGCATTCGAGCCAGCGCTGATCGTGGCGACGGTCGCGGTGGGGTCGGCGGTGATCTGGTCGAGGATCTGTTCGTAGCGGTCGAGCAGGGTGCGGGCGGTGTCGGTGTCGAGCCGGTCGCAGGAGAAGCGCAGCATCACGGTGTGGGTGGCGGCGGTGGCCGCGTCGGGGTCGCTGTCGCGGCCGGGTCGCGGCGGGGTCACCTGCAGGCTCAGCGGGTACGGGGTGGCGTCGTGGGCGTCGACGTCGACGAGCCGCAACCCGGCCGCGCGCAGATTGTGGGTCAGTTGTTCGCGGTCGAGCGGATAGGACTCGAGGACGGTCACCGTGTCGAACATGTCGCCGAAACCGGTGGCGCGTTGCAGTTCGGCCAGCCCGAGATGGCGGTGATCGAGGGTGGCGGCCTGTTCGGACTGCACCCGGGTCAGCAGGCCGGCGACGGTTTCGGCGGGTTCGAGCCGGATCCGCACGGGCACGGTGTTGATGAACAGCCCCACCATCCGCTCGACTCCCGGCAGCTGGGGTGGGCGGTCGGAGACGGTGTTGCCGAACACGATGTCGGCGCGGCCGGTCAGGGTGGTGAGCAGCAGCGCCCACGCCACCTGCACGGTGGTGTTGGCGGTGACACCGTAGGCGCGCGCCAGGTCGGTGATCGCGGCGGTGGTCTCGGCGGACAGGTTGCGGCTGACGTCGGCGTTGTCGGCGGGCACGGTCCGGTCCGGGCGTCCGGTGACCAGGGTCGGGCTCTCGATACCGGCGAGCACGGTGCGCCAGGCGGTGATCGCGGCATCGCGGTCCTGGTTGTGCAGCCAGTGCAGGTAGTCGCGGTAGGTGCCGGCCGGTGGCAGGGTGGCCGGATCGCCGTCCGCGGCGTAGACGGTGAGCAGTTCGTGGATCAGCAGCGGCATCGACCAGCCGTCGAGCACGATGTGATGGTTGGTGAGCAGCAGTTCGAAGCGGCTCGTGCCGGTGCGGATCAGGTGGAAACGCAGCAGCGGCGGGCGGGCGGGGTCGAACGGGGCGGACGCGGCGTCGGTGATGCGGCGGCGTTCGCGGGCGCGTTCCCCGGCGTCGGCGATGTCGGTGAGGTCGCTGTCGTGCCAGTCGGCGCGCACACCGCTCATCACGATCTGGCGAGGCCCGGCCGCGGATTCGACGAAGGCGGTGCGCAGGCTGTCGTGGCGGTCGATCAAGGTTTGGGCCGCGGCCCGCATGCGGGCGGTGTCGACCTGCCCGTCGAGGGTGAGTGTGGCCTGCACGGTGTAGCCGTCGGCGCGGTCGGTGTCGTAGACGGCGTGGAACAGCAGCCCGGCCTGCAGTGCGGTCAGCGGCCACACGTCGGTCATGGTCGGATATTCCAGCTGCCAGCGGTCGATATCGTCCTGGGTGAGGTCCACGAGCGGGAAATCCGAGGGGGTGAATCCGCCGGCGGTGTCGCTGCGGGCGTGGGTGGCGAGCCCGCGCAGCGCCCGCACCCACAGGCCGGCCAGTTCCTCCACGTCCGCGCTGTCGAGCACGTCGGTGGCGAATTCCCAGGTGGCGTCGAGTTCGAGGCCGTCGGGGCCGGGTTCGGCGATCGCGTTGACATCCAGGACGGCCGGCAGCGCCATCGCCGGGTCGCCGGTCGCGGTGAGGGAGGTGAATTCGGTGGTCGGTGTCCACGGCCCGGACTGTTCGTGCACGCCGACGCGGCCGAGGTAGTTGAACGCGATCTGCGGTTCGGGCGCGGCAGCCAGTTCGGCCCCGGCGTCGGGGTCGAGGCAGCGCAGCATGCCGTAGCCGATGCCGTTGCCGGGGATCGCGCGCAACTGTTCCTTGGCTCGCACGATCGCCGTTCCCGCGGCGGCGCCGCCGGCGAACGCGTCGTCGGCGTCGACGCCGCGCAGGTCCAGGCGCACCGGGAAGCGGGTGGTGAACCAGCCGACGGTGGAGCTGAGGTCGGCGCCGGGCACGGCGTTTTCCTCGCGGCCGTGTCCTTCGAGTGAGATCAGTTCGGTGTCGGTGTCGACGCCGCGGCGGCGACGCCACTGTCGCAGCGCCAGCGCCAGCGCCGCCAGCAGCGGATCGTTGGGTGTGCCGTGGAAGCGGGCCGGGACGGTGGTGAGCACCGCTTCGGACACGTCGGCGGGCACGTGCACCTCGACGCGGCCCGCGGTGGCCGCGGTGTCGCGTGCCGGGTCCAGACGTCTCGTGCCGAGCAGCGTCTCCCCCGGCGCGAGCACGCTCTTCCACAGCTCGAGTTCGCCGGCGCGGCGGCTCGCGGCCTGTTCGGTGAGTCCGTGGCTCCAGCGCCGCACCGACGTGGTGGCCGGACCGAACGCGGGTTCGGCGCCGGCGCTGATCTGCTGCCACGCACCGGCCAGATCGGCGAGCACGATCCGCCACGACACCGCGTCGACCGCGAGGTGGTGGATCACCACCCACATCAGGTCGGGGCCGGTGGTGTCGTCGCTCATCCGCACCAGGTGCACCAGCACCCCGTGGGCGGGATCGAGCCGGTCGGCGGCCGCCTGCAAGCGGGCGTCGATCTCGGTGGCGTCGCGGCGCGGCAACCGCACCGACTCGAACAGTGCGGCGGCGTCGACCGTGCCGGGCGCGGCCACCTCGACCGACCGGTCCGAGCCGGTACCGCGCAGGGCCGCGCGCAGCATGTCGTGGCGATCCAGCACCGCGGCCAGCGCCGCGACCAGGTCGGCGTCGTCGACGTGGTCGGGCAGTTCGATGAGGGTGGCCTGCGCGAATCGGTCGAATCGGCCGCGGTCGAGCATCGCGTACATGATCGGGGTCAGCGGCATGGATCCGACCGCGCCGCCGGGCAGTTCGGCCAGTTGCGGGCCGCCGCCGGCGTCGGTGGCGACCGCGGCCAGACCGGCCACCGTCTTGTGTTCGAACACGTCCTGGGTGGAGAAGCTCAGCCCCTCGGCCTTGGCGCGGGCCACCAGCTGGATGGACAGGATGCTGTCGCCGCCGAGGGCGAAGAAACTGTCCTCGGCGCCGACGGTCGCCACGTCCAGGATGTCGGCGAACAGATCCGCCACGCGCTGTTCGCGCGGGCCGGCCGGTGCCCGACCGGCCGGTGCGGCGCCGAAGGCCGGTGCGGGCAGGGCGGCGCGGTCGAGTTTGCCGAACGCGTTGACCGGCAGCGCGTCCAACGCCATGATCACCGCGGGCACCAGATGCGGCGGCAGCGTGTCGCGGGCGAAGCGTTGCAGTTCCAGCGGGTCGATGTGGCGGCCGCGCACCGGCACCACATAGGAGGCCAGCACGGTGGCGTCGGCGTTGTTGCGCACCGGCACGGTGACGGAGATGTCGACGTCGGCGTGGGCGGCGAGCGCGGCGTCGATTTCGCCGGGCTCGATGCGGTAGCCGCGGATCTTGACCTGAAAGTCGGTGCGCCCCAGCAACTCCAGCTCGGGTACGGGTCCGTCGCCGACCCAGCGCGCCATATCGCCGGTGCGGTACATGCGTGCCCCGGGCCCGCCGTGCGGGTCGGCGACGAAACGGGCCGCGGTTTCGGCGAAGCGGTGGCTGTAGCCGCGCGCCAGCCCGGGCCCGGCCAGATACAGCTCGCCCGCGGTCCCGGCCGGCACCGCTTGCAGGCAGCGGTCGAGCACCATCGCCGACACGCCGCGGATGGGGCCGCCGACGGTCAGATCAGCGCCCGGTGTGATGGCGGCACTGGCGGCGGTGACGGTGGTTTCGGTGGGCCCGTACTCGTTGAACATCACCGCGGTGTGGGTCCACCGTTCGATCACGTGCGGCGGGCAGGCGTCACCGCCGACCACGACCACCCGCAGTTCGCTCAGCTGCCGCGGATCCACGGTCGCCAGCATCGCCGGGGTGAGGGTGAGGTGGGTGACGTGCTGGGCGGCCAGCAGTTCGGTCAACTCGTCGCCGCCGATCACCTCGGGCGGGACGACCAGCAGGGTCGCGCCGTTGGCGAAGCAGACCAGGAACTGTTCCAGCGAGGCGTCGAAACTCGGCGCCAGCGCATACGACACCCGCGCGCTCGCGTCCACACGGCATACGTCGCTGCGGTCGGCGATGAGGTTCGCCAGCCCCGCGTGGGTGACCTGCACCCCTTTCGGGATGCCGGTGGATCCGGAGGTATAGGTGATGTAGGCGAGGTCGTCGGGGCGCAGCGGGCGCAGGCGTTCGCTCTCGCCGATCGGGGCGCCGGTGGTGTTGTGGCAGGCGGCGGCGGTGCCGCGATCGTCGAGCACCACCGGGGTCACCGTCTGCGGCAGCCGGCCGCGGTAGGCGTCGGCGGTGATGCCGACAGCGGCGCCGCTGTCGGCGATCATGTGCTCGATGCGTTTGGCCGGATATTCGGGGTCCACCTGCACGATGGCGGCGCCAGATTTGGCGACGGCCCAGGCGGCGACGATCGAGTCGATCGAGCGGCGCAGCATGATCGCGACGGTGGTGCCGGGTCCGCAGCCGTGCGCGATCAGTTGCCGGGCCAGCTGGGAGGATCGGGTGTCGAGCTCCCCGTAGGTCAGTGTGGTCTCGGGTGTGGCGATCGCGTCGGAGGCGGGGTGGCGGCAGGCGCTGTCGGCGAGGATGTCGGGCAGCAGCCGGGGCTCGACCGCGTCGTCGCCGCGCACGGGCAGCAGCCGCTGCTGTTCGGCCGGCGCGAGCAGCGGCAGCCGGTCGATGCGGTGATCGGTTCCGCGGGTGAGGAATTCGTGCAGGAACATCAGGAAACGGCCGTGGTGGCCGGCGAGTTCGTCGGGGCGGTAGATGTTCGGGTTGCCCTGGAAGTCGATGTGGGTGCTGTCGCGGCCGGCGCCGGGATAGATGTTGACGAACAGATCGGCGGTGGGCCCGGAGGTGAGCACATGCAGGTGCCCGGTGGTGTCGCCGAGGACGACGTCGTTGTCGATCATCATCAGGTTCACGGCGGGACCGAAGGAGGCGGTCTCGTCGCGGGCGATGCCCATATCGCGGAAGATGTCCTCCTGCCGGTAGCGCTGGCGGCGCAGCGCGCTGGTCAGCTCGCCCTGCACCGCGTCGATCAGTTCGCCGACGCTGCGGGAACCGACCCGCACGCGCAGCGGCACCACATTGGCGACCATGCCGCCGGATCGGCGCAGCATCGCCGAATGCCGGCCCGACACCGGCAGGCTCAGCAGCACCTCCGTGCTGCCGGTCATCCGCGCCAGGTAGGCGGCGAAGGCGGCGACCACGATCGGTGTCACGCTGGTGCTGCGTTCGGCGACCACGGCATCCAGCAGTGCTGCGGTCTCGGGTGCGAGCGCGGCGCTGACCAGCGCCGGATGGATGGTCGGTTTGCCGACGCGTCCGGCGAGGCTGACCACCGGCGGGGCGCCGGCCAGATGTTCGGTCCAGTAGTTGCGGTCGTTGTCGAATCGCGTCGACCCGCGGTAGGCCAGGTCCTGTTCGGTGATCTCGGTCAGATCCTTCGCCGCGGACGCGCTGGGCTCCTCCCCGCGCAGCCACGCGTTGTACAGCTCGGTGATGCGCTGCAGCATGGTCACCGCGGCGAAGCCGTCGAGGGCGATGTGGTGGGCGCGCTGGTACCACAGGTAGTGGTCGTCGCCGACCCGGTAGACGACGCAGGCCATGAGGTGGTCGTGCAGCAGATCCAGGGGGGCGGCGTAGTCCTCGGTCATCAGCCGGTGGGCGGTGGCCACCGGGTCGGCGTGGCGGCGCAGATCCACCACCGAGACCGGGGCGCCGCGGAAGTGGTCGACGTACTGGCAGGGTTCGCCGTCGACCTCGATGATGTGCAGATGCCCGGATCCGAATTCGATGCTCGCGGTGCGGCAGGCTTCCAGGAGCAGGTCGGTATCCAATTCGCCGACGATTTCGACGTATTGCGCCACGGAAATCGGGGACTCCCCCGCGAGGTGCTGGGCGAACCATATTCCGCGCTGCGCCGCGGTCAGCTTGAATACGCCGTCCGGGGCCGGGCGCGGGAATCCGTGTCCCGAGCCGTGTGCGTGTGTTCCGGTACCGGATGCCTGGTGACCGCCGAGTGGCGTTGCGCCGATCCGCGGTGACTTCGGTGCCTGTCGATCGCCGCCGAAGTTGCTTTTGAATTGGGTCACCGGTCCTCCATCGGATCTCTTTACTTCGACGCAGTGATAAGACGCCGGACCGTTCTCCGAAACGACGTTCGCCGTAATGCGTGAAGCAGGTCGAAATGTGCGCCCCGAATTTCTTCAGGCGCGACGAACAACGCCTTCGAAACTGCAGGCGAATATTCGTCCGGGCCGCAAGGCGGTGGTCACGGCGCCCCGGCACGCCGCGCCGACCGCCTCCGTGGACCGTCGGGCCAGGTCAGTGGCCGCGTTTGTGTTCGACGCCACACCGGGGTTCGGAGCCGTCACCGCCGCCGTGCCTGCCGCATATCTCGTGCGCGGCGGTGTGGCCCGTGTCCGGGCCGGGCGGAGCGGGCGGGTTACCCACATCGTTGGTATTCATCGCGTTCACCGGATCACCTTCTGGCACGTGAAGCACCTCACGGCATGTGTCGTAGGTAGATTCGGTGGCGGGACACGCCCGGATAAAAAGTAATTTTTTGATAACTGCGACGTTTCCCCGGTACCAGATAGTCGGACTTTCACCCGGTCGGATGCAGGAAGTACGGGACGCTCCGGGTCGCGGTCCGCGGTTTCCGTGACGGTCGTTATGAAATCGAGCCCCGACGAGGTTCGAATTTCGGTGTGGTCACCGGCATCAGTAACCACAGAAATCACAACAATCACAGATTCGGGGGTGACGGACACAGATCGCCGCACCGTCGCCCGCCCGTCCGGCTCGCTCGGGGCCCGGTCCCGCCCGCCGAGTGCGCGGGTGCGACCCGCCGGTTCCGGCCGCAGGGCAGATGGCCGGAAACTGGGTTCTCGAATCCGCACCACCGGTTACTTGAATGAGTCATACTTCGGACCGTGTCCACTACGGCGGATTTCGAGCGCATGCTGCGCCGGGCCGCGCTGCGGGTGACAGCCCCGCGGATCGCGGTGCTGACCGCTGTGGCCGACCACCCGCACTCCGACACCGACACCATCCTCGGCCTGGTCCGCGGCACCCTCGGCACGGTCTCGCATCAGGCCGTCTACGACGTGCTGCGGGCGCTGACCGAGGCCGGTCTGCTGCGCCGGATCCAGCCGATGGGATCGGTCGCGCGCTACGAGACCCGCGTCGGCGACAACCACCACCATCTGGTGTGCCGCTCCTGCGGCGTCATCGCCGACGTCGACTGCGCGGTCGGCGACGCACCGTGCCTGACCGCCGCCGACGACAACGGCTTCGTCCTCGACGAGGCCGAGGTCATCTACTGGGGGCTGTGCCCCTCCTGTTCCCTGCCGACGTCTCGATCGAACCCGTGATCACAGCCCGTTTCACTCTCTCGGAAAGGAATTACCGTGCCTGAGGAACATCCACCTATCGCCGAGGCCAATACCGAACCGCCCGAGAGCGGATGCCCCGTCGTCGGCCGCATGAAGCGACCGGTCGAAGGTGGCGGCAACCGCGACTGGTGGCCGGAACAACTCAACCTCAAAGTGCTGCAACACAATCCGGCCGAAATTCACCCGTTCGGCGCGGACTACGACTATGCCGCCGAATTCGCCACCCTGGATCTGGCGGCGGTCAAGGCCGACATCATCGAGGTGATGACGACCTCGCAGGACTGGTGGCCGGCCGACTTCGGCCACTACGGTCCCCTGTTCATCCGCATGGCCTGGCATGCGGCCGGCACCTACCGCATCGAGGACGGCCGCGGCGGCGCCGGATCCGGTATGCAGCGCTTCGCCCCGCTCAACAGCTGGCCCGACAACGCCAGCCTCGACAAGGCGCGGCGGCTGCTGTGGCCGGTGAAACAGAAGTACGGCCGCAAACTGTCGTGGGCCGACCTGATCGTCTACACCGGCAACGTCGCCCTCGAGCACATGGGTTTCCAGACCTTCGGCTTCGGCGGCGGCCGCGTCGACGAGTGGGAGCCCGAGGAGGTGTACTGGGGTCCGGAGCTGGAATGGCTCGGCGACGACCGCTACTCCGGGCAGCGCGATCTGGAGAACCCGCTCGCGGCCGTGCAGATGGGCCTGATCTACGTCAATCCCGAAGGGCCCAACGGCAATCCGGATCCGCTGGCCGCCGCGATCGACATCCGCGAGACATTCCACCGGATGGCGATGAACGACGTGGAGACCGCGGCGCTGATCGTCGGCGGGCACACCTTCGGCAAGACCCACGGCGCCGGTCCCGCCGACCTCGTCGGCCCCGAACCCGAGGCCGCGCCGCTGGAACAACTGGGCCTGGGCTGGAAGAGCTCGTTCGGCACCGGTGTCGGCAAGGACGCGATCACCAGCGGTATCGAGGTGACGTGGACCCCGACCCCGACCCAGTGGGACAACAGCTTCCTCGAAACCCTCTACGGCTACGAATGGGAGCAGACAAAGAGCCCCGCCGGGGCGTGGCAGTGGGTGCCCAAGGACGGCGCCGGCGCGGGCACGGTGCCCGACGCCCACGACCCGTCCAAGACGCAGGCCCCCGCGATGCTGACCACCGACCTGTCGCTGCGCCTGGACCCCATCTACGGGCCGATCACGCGGCGCTGGCTCGACCATCCCGAGGAACTGGCGCAGGAGTTCGCCAAGGCCTGGTACAAGCTGATCCACCGCGACATGGGACCCAAAGCCCGGTATCTGGGTCCGCTGGTGCCCGAGGAGACCCTGCTGTGGCAGGACCCGATCCCGGCCGTCGATCACGACCTGATCGGTGACGCCGAGATCACCACCCTCAAGGCGCGCATCCTGGAATCGGGCCTGACGGTGGCGCAGCTGGTGTCCACGGCGTGGGCGGCGGCGGCCTCGTTCCGCGGCAGCGACAAACGCGGCGGCGCCAACGGCGGCCGGTTGCGGCTGCAACCGCAGAACGGCTGGGAGGTCAACGATCCCGACGAACTGGCCCAGGTGATCCGCACCCTGGAAGCGATCCAGGAGGCGTTCAACACCGAACAGACCGGCAGCGTGCGCGTCTCGTTCGCCGACGTGGTGGTGCTCGGCGGTGTCGCGGCGATCGAGAAGGCCGCCCGCGACGCCGGTTTCGGGGCGACCGTCCCGTTCACCCCCGGCCGCAGCGACGCCACTCAGGAACAGACCGACGTGGAGTCGTTCTCCGCACTCGAGCCCAAGGCCGACGGTTTCCGCAACTACCTCGGCAAGGGCACCCGCCTGCCGGCGGAGTATCTGCTGGTCGACAAGGCGAACCTGCTGCGGCTGACCGCGCCGGAGATGACCGTGCTCGTGGGCGGTCTGCGCGTACTCGGCGCCAACCACAAACAGTCGCCGCTGGGTGTGCTCACCGACAATCCCGGTGTGCTGAGCAACGACTTCTTCGTCAACCTGCTCGACATGAGCACCGAGTGGAAGCCGTCGCCCGCCGACGACGGCACCTACATCGGCACCGACCGCGCCACCGGCGAACAGCGCTGGACCGGCAGCCGCGTCGATCTGGTGTTCGGCTCGAACTCGCAACTGCGGGCGCTGGCCGAGGTGTATGCCGCCGACGACGCCAAAGCCACGTTCGTCGACGACTTCATCGCCGCCTGGAACAAGGTGATGAACGCCGACCGGTTCGACCTGGCCTGATCCCGTAACGCCCGGATGCCCCGCACACCACCGCCGGTGCGCGGGGCATCCGCACGTGCGGGGGAGCATGTCGATCGCCGCGAGTGCGCCGGCGCGGACGCTACAGTCACCCGAGACCCCTCGGGCACAGGAGGCCACCGTGACCGTTCCGCTGCTGGCATGGGCCGGTGCGCTGGCGCTGATCGTCGTGCTGCTGGTGTTCGACTTCGTCTTCCACGTGCGCGGCGCGCATTCGCCGACCCTGCGCGAGTCGGCGGTGTGGTCGGCGGCCTACATCGGGGTGGCGGTGGCGTTCGGGTTCGTGGTGTGGGGGCTGGGCGGATCGGAGATGGGGGTCGAATACTTCGCCGGTTACATCACCGAGAAGGCGTTGTCGGTGGACAACCTGTTCGTCTTCCTGGTGATCTTCACCGCCTTCCGGGTGCCCGCGGCCGCCCAGCAGAAGGTGCTGCTGGTGGGGATCGTGATCTCGCTGGTGGCGCGCACCGGGTTCATCTTCCTCGGGGCGACGCTGATCAACCGTTTCGCGTGGGTGTTCTATCTGTTCGGCGGAGTGCTTCTGGTGACCGCGGGAAACATGCTGCGTCCCGAGAGCGAGGACACCCACTCCGGTGACGGGCTCGTGGTGCGCGCGACCCGGAAACTGTTGCGCACCACCGACTTCTACGACGGTGACGCGATGACCACGATCGTCGACGGGCGACGCCGGTTGACCCCGATGATGTCGGCGATGATCGCGATCGGCGGCACCGACGTGCTGTTCGCCCTCGACTCGATTCCCGCGATCTTCGGCCTGACCCAGAACGTGTTCCTGGTGTTCACCGCCACGGCGTTCTCGCTGCTGGGTTTGCGGCAGCTGTTCTTCCTGCTCGAGGGGCTGCTGGACCGGCTGATCTACCTCGGTTTCGGGCTGGCCGCCGTGCTCGGCTTCATCGGCGTGAAGCTGATCCTGCACGCCCTGCATCACAACAGTGTGCCGTTCGTCAACGACGGCGACCCGGTGCCGGTGGCCGAGATCCCCACCGGGTGGTCGCTGGTGGTGATCGTCGCGATTCTCGTTGTGACGGTCATGGTTTCGCTGTGGAGCCCGGCCGGGCGCGCGCAGACCGCCGTCGCCGGAGCGCGCCGCTACGCCACCCGCTACCTCGATTTGGGTTATGAGGCCGACCAGGCCGTCCGCGAACGCACCTATGCGCGCATGCTGGACTCGGAACGAGCGATGGCCGCCCTGCCGGGCAAATATGTGCACCGCTTCCGCGCCGACGACCTGACCACCCTGCTCGCCCGCGCGCACGTCGTGCACGAGGACCGCATGGAGCGCATCCGCGCCGGCCTGCCGCTGCGCATGTGAACAGCCGCTCACCGAGATCGACCTGTGGCTGGCCCCTACCGGCAGCTGTGGGACACCAGCCTCGACGCGCTCACCCGCCACCTCGACGTCCTGGCCGCCGCCGACGACAACACCACACCCACCGATGCCGAGACCGCGAGGAGTGATGACAATGAGTGACCCGTCCGCCGAACTGACCACGATCGACGGCACCCCGACATTGCGATTCGAGCGCCGCTTCGCCCACCCCCGCGAACGCGTGTGGCGGGCCATCAGCGATCCGCAGCAGATGACGGCGTGGTTTCCCGCCGCCGTGCAGACCGAACTGCGCCCCGGCGCGCCGATGCGGTTCGTCTTCGACGACGAAGCGCCCGTCGACGGCACCTGGGACGGAGAAGTCCTCGAGGTCGATCCGCCGAAGGTGTTCATGTTCCGCTGGAACCGCGACGTGCTGCGATTCGAACTGATCGCCGACGGCGACGGCTGCCGGCTGGTGTTCACCCACGCGCTCGGCGACGGCCCGACCGGCCGCCTGGGCGCCGCCCGCACCGCCGCCGGATGGGACGGCTGCCTGACGAACCTGGACGCCGCCCTCGACGAGACCGCGGTGAGCGAGGACCCGGCGACCGGATGGCTGGCGCGAGCCGAAGCCTACATCGAGAAGTTCGGGCTGGCCCGCGGCAGCGCCGAACCGGGCGCGGATCCCGAATCCGATGTGGTGCTGCGGTTTTCGCGTGATCTGGTGTGGCGGCCCGCGGACACGATCTGGGCGATCCTGGCCGAGGACCAGTCGCCGCGCGTCGGTGCGATGCCACCGGCGCGCGCGACCAACCCGCAGATCGAACCGGGACCGGTCACCGCATGCGATGCGCCGCGGCTGCTGGAATACGAGGTGTCGGTGGCCGGGCAGCCGGCGGGACGGGCGCGGTGGGAGATCGTCGCCGATCCACGACTGGGCACCCGCGTCGACTTCACCCACACCCTGCCCCACCGCCTCGCCGCGCACCGCGCCGCATTGCTGGCCGCCTGGCAGGTGCAGTTCGAACTGTTCTTCGCCGCCACCCAGGGCGAGATCCGATGCCCGTGGCCCCAGCAGCGGGTCACCGAACTGACCGCCACCTACAGCTGAGTCACCGCGCCGCCCCTCGGCCGGTGCGGACCGGAATCGTGGTGTCCAGCAACGTCATCAGCGCGACGGCGACACCGAGGCCGACGATCACCCACGCGATGGCGTGCAATCCCGCGTCGGTGGTGGCCGAACCGAAGCTCAGCGCGATCAGGCTGGAGGAGAAGATCGCCCCCATATAGGCGAAGGTGCGATACAGCCCCGACGCCACCGCGACCTGCCGCGCCGGCGCCTGCACGTACAGCGCGGCCTGGTTGGCGAACCCGCTGGCGCCGCTGGCCACTCCGAACAGCAGCGACATCGCGATCAGCACGATCACCGGCGAGTCGTGGGTGATCACGACCATCACCAGACCGGTCGCGATCAACGCCGCACCGCTGGCGGCCAGCGGCACACGCACCCAGCCGCGATCGGACACCAGGCGCGCGATGACGATGCTGATCGCCGAGAGCGGCAGCAGGATCAACCCCACCTGGGAGGCGCTGTAGTGCGCGGCCTGTTCCATCCATTGGCTGGTCCCGTAGAGGGCGGTGTAGGTGCCCAGCGACACCACCGCCTGCCGCAGATAGGTGCGCAGCAGCCCGCCGTTGCGGGTCAGCATCCGCACATCGATGAGCGGGCTGCGGGCCCGCCACTCCCACGCCACCAGCGCGGCGGCCAGCCCCAGCGTCACCGGCAACAGCCACCACAGCGGTGAGCGCAGATCCGACAGAAACCTCAGCATGCCGATCACCGCACCGCCGAACAGGCCGATGCCGACGATGTCGATCGCGGCCGGCAGCGACCCCTGATCGCGGCGGCGCGGCTCATCCTTCGGCACACCGGTCAGCGTCGCCACCAGCGCGACCAGAGCGAGCGGAATGTTGACGAAAAAGATTGCGCGCCAACCGAACACCCCCGCCAGCAGTCCACCCAGCGGCAGCCCCACCACGGAGGTCACCTGCGCGGCGATCGAGAAATTACCCAGCACCCGCGCCGGCACCCCCGTCCCGGCGTCGTCGGCGCGCCGCCGCACCAGCGCCATCGCGGTGGGAAACGCCGCCGAGGTGCCGATTCCGATGAGCGCCCGCGACACCACCAGGAATCCGAAAGCCGGCGCGGCGGCGCCGATCACGCCGGCGGCGATCAGAATGATCAGCCCGCCGGTGAATACGCGCCGCGGCCCGAACAGAGTGGCGAGTTTGCCCATGGTGGGCTGGGCGACGGCGCTGCACAGGTACAGCACCGAGATGAGCACGGCGGTGGTGCCGGGGCCCCGGTGGAAGTCGACGCCGATGCCCACGAGGGCGGTGGCGATGGTGGAGGTGTTGATCGGGTTGAGGGTCGAACCCAGTAACAGCGGCCCCACGAAGCGGGCGGTGAACGGGTCGCTGCGGGCGGGCGCGGTATCGGCGGGGGCGGCTGTCACGAGCGCGCCGCCAATGTGTGTAGCACGTCGTCGGTGCGCCCCGGCGGGGTACCGGCGACGTTGACCAGCACCACCGGCAGGTCACGGTCGCGGAAGGCTCGCGCGAGAGTGGCCGCGCGCGCGATGACCGGTTCCACCGGATGTGCCAGCGGGCGCCCGACGATGCCCTGCTGCAAATCGATCACGATGAGAGCGGTGGCCGGGTCCAAGGTGGTGACGGGCATGACGAATTCCTTTGTGGCGTGCGAGTTTCGAAACACCGGATGCGGCGCGCGCGGGGACGCGCGGGCCCGGTGGCCGGGTCGCGGATTTCGGTTGTGGGCGCTCGGTCAGCCGGCGCGGCCGATGCGGTCGAGCAAATCGATCGCGTCGGCGAGTTGCCGAACTTCGGCGTCGGTGAATTCGGCCTCGATGACGCGGGTGAGCCAGTCCTCTTTCGCGCGGCGGCCGGTGCGGAATTCGTCGCGGGCGGCGTCGGTCAGGTCCAGGACGGTTTTGCGGCCGTCGGCCGGATCGGGTGTGCCCGCGATGAGACCCGCATCTTCCAGTGCGCGAACGATTTTCGCCATCGATTGCGGGCGCATTCCCGCCGCGTGGGCCAGCTGGGTGGCCGTGGCGGGCCCGCCCTGTTCGAGGCGGATGAGGACCGAGCTCTGGGATTTGGTGAGGTCGCTGCCCTCGGCCTGAGCACGCAGCTGCCGCAGCAGCCGGCTGACGGCGACACGCAGATCGCTCGCCACCGCCGCAGCCGTGGGCGCAGGCTTTCCGGACATGACTCCACCGTATCATTTACTAAGCTAACTGTGTAGTTGGCTGTACAAATTGGCCCGCTCCCGCCTCGTTCGGTCGCGATTACTTGACGGCCGGTAAGTAATGTGGCTAGCCTGACCGAAAAGCCCCCTACCGGGTCGTTCATCCGATCCGGGCGGTGTGGGAAGTGGGTGGGGAATGCAGATCGTCAGCGTGTTGTGGCCGGTACCGGCCGAGCAAGTCGCGTCCGTCGAGGTCGGCGCGGACGCGCTGACCGATCTGGAGATCGCACCGCTGATCGCCGCCATCATCGGCGAGACCGATGACCACGACCTCGCCGCCCTGCTGCACCGCCCGGTCCGCGACCCCGACACCATACGATTCCGCCAGGAAGTGTTCACCGACCTCGACGACGAGGAAACCTATTCCGCCGCAGAGGATTTCGTGATCGCCATGTGGCGGGTGCGACGCCGGCTGCGCGTCGCGGGCGAGCTGCATCACCCCCATCAGCGCCACCGCCTGCACCTCGACGCCGCCGCCGACTACGTGACGGCGGTGACCGCGCTGCACACCACGATCGCACGACTGCCACTGCGATCGCGAGCCCTGCTGCGGTGGCGCACCTACCTCGACACCTATTGCGCGAGTCCGGATCTGCGCGCACTGGCAGGCGACGTCGACGCCGTGCAGGCCGCGCTGGCCCAGGTGCGGTACCGGCTGCGGATCGTCGACCGCACCCTCGAGGTGAGCGCCGCCCGCCCCGCCCCCGACTACACCGCCGCCGTGACAGAACTACTCGCCCGCTTCGGCGCACCCCACCGCCACGACCCGCGCCCGCGACCGGAGTGGCCGGATATGAACCAGACCGAGGAACAGATCCTCGACCGGGTCGCCGCCCGGTACCCGGCGCCGTTCGCGCGACTGGCCGACTTCGTCACCCGCCATCGTGATGTCATCGCCCCCGAGGTGGCCGACTTCGACCGAGGCATGCAGTTCTATCTGCGCTACCGCCGCTTCGCCCACCGCGCCGCCGGAACCGGGCGCAGTGTGTGCCTGCCCGAGATCGCCGCACCGGGCGGACCGATCCACGCCGACCGCGCCTACGACCTCGCCCTCGCCATGCGCTCACCGAACACTGTGGTGTGCAACGACTTCCGGCTCGACGGCCCGCAACGGCTGGCGGTGGTGACCGGCCCCAACCAGGGCGGCAAAACGACCTTCGCGCGCACGATCGGGCAACTGGTGTACTTCGCCGCGCTCGGCGGCCCGGTCCCCGCGCACACGGCGCGGCTGCCGTTGCCCGATCGCATCCACACCCACTTCGAACGCGCCGAACACGCCGGCGACCCGGACGGAAGGCTGCTGACGGAGCTGCGGTCGATGCGCGAGATTCTGCGGACCGCGAGCGCGGACACCCTGATCGTGCTCAACGAGAGTTTCTCCACGACCACCACCCACGACGGCGTGCGCATCGCCGGCGAGGTCCTGGCCCACATCGTGCGGCGCGGCGCCTGGGGCGTGTGGGTGAGCTTCTTCGACGACCTCGCCGAAGCCGGACCCGAGGTGGTGTCGATGGTGGCACTGACCGACCCGGACGACCGCGCACACCGCAGCTACCGCATCGTGCGCCGCCGCGCCGACGGCCACGCCTACGCCACCGAACTCGCCGACCGCTACGGACTCGGCTACGACGCGGTGACCGCGAGGCTGGCGCGATGAGGGTCCGGCTGCTCTACCCCGGCGACACCACACCCGCACCCACCGCGCTCGGCGAGACCGCCGTCGAGGATCTGGGCCTGTCCGCGCTGTTCGACGCGATCGCCGACAGCGATCCGGCGACAGCCGACGCGGTCCGGGCCGTGATCGCCGCCGCCCCGGCCGATCCGGCGGTGATCTCCCACCGCCACGCCGTGCTCACCGACTGCTGCGCGAATCCGCACCTCGTGCGCGCCGTCCACGACATCGCCGCCACCGCGACCGCGGTGCGGCGCTGGACATCCGCCACCGGGCGGCGAGCCAACGGCACCCTGGTGCTCGCGCTGCCACCGTTCACCGAACAGCTCGAACTGCTGCGCCGACTGCGCGTCCTGCTCGAACGCGACGGCGACCGCGTCACCGCCGCGGGCTGGACCGACCTGATCGCGACCACGAAACAGTTCGACGACACCTACCTGCAGGCGGTGCACGACGAGCTGAGCGTGCTGCGCTTCGACCACGGAGTCGAATTCGAAGCAGGCCTGGGCGCCGGCAACAAGATCACCGATGTGGTGGTCCACCGGCCACCGCCGCCGCGCCGGCCACGATTCGGATTGTCGCGCGGCGCACACGTTTTCGACGCGATCGCCGACGGTGATCTCACGTCCGATCCGGTGATGCAGCTCGAGGATCACGCGCTGGCCGAACTCGCGGACGTGGTCGCCGGAGCCGCCGACGAGTTGCATGCCTTCTTCCTGCGCTTACGTGACGAGACCGCCTTCTACCTGGGCTGCCTGATCCTGCGAGACCGCCTCGACCGCGCCGCCATCCCCTACTGCCTGCCGCATCCCCACCCACCCGGCACGACGCGGCTGCACTGCCGTGGGCTGCGCGACATCACCCTGGCCCTGGGCGCTACCCCCGCGCCCGTCGCGGGCAGCGACCTCGCTGCCGACGGGCGATCGCTGCTGATCGTCACCGGCGCCAACAACGGCGGCAAATCCACGTTCCTGCGCAGCCTCGGCGCCGCGCAGCTGATGATGCAGGCCGGGATGTTCGTCCTCGCCGAGGAATTCGCCGCCGACGTCCGCGACGGGGTGTTCACCCACTTCGTCGGCGACGAGGACCACACCCTATCCTACGGAAAACTCGCCGACGAACTGGTCCGGATGAACGCCGTGATCGACCGGATCGGGCCACACGGGATGCTGCTGTGCAACGAGGCGTTCGCCTCCACCGGCGAACGCGACGCCGGCCGTCTCGCCGGACCGCTGCTGCGCGCGCTCACCGAGGCCGGGGTGAAGGTCGTGTTCGTCACCCACCTCCACGACTACGCCCGCACCCGCCACGCCGAGGCACACCCGGGCGATCTGTTCCTGCGCGCCGAACGCCGCCCCGACGGCACCCGCACCCACCGCATCGTGCCCGGCCCGCCCGAGCCCGGCGGTCACGGCTACGACCTGTGGGCCGCCACCGAATTCGACGCCCACGAACACTGACGGGCGCCGCCCGCGCCTCAGGCCGAGGGACGCAGACTGCTCAGCACCCGGATCGCATCCGAGAGCGGGATCATGCGGCCGGGTTGTTCGGCGAGCAACCCCATCTCGATGTATTGGCGAATCAGCATCGAGGGGGTGATGCAGTGCTCGGCGGCCGCCTCCCGGATCCGGTCGCGCAGATCCTTCGGCAGTTTCAGGGAGGTGGTGACCATGCCGCGTTCGATCTCTTCGCCCGTGGGCGGCAGCGCGGGTGCGGCGGCGGTGTCGTCGAACACCAGCGCGTCCACCACCGCCTGCGGGTCGGCGCCGGGCTTCGGTTCGAAGATGTGCTTGTCGGTCATCGGTTCGCCTCCCATGCGGTGTATTCCTCGAGCTGCTGCGGGCGCATCTGCGCGGCCATCACGATCTCCCAGGTGCCGGCCGACTCCGGCGACGGCCGCATCCGCAGCATCACCACCAGCGGACGGCCCGCATCGGTGCGGCCCCATACGGTGGTGACGGGCAGCCCTTCCGGGGTGCGGGCCGGGCGCGGCCAGCGCCGCGACGAATACAGCACCTCCATCACCTCCCAGGGCGCCACCTCGGCACGATCCAGGAACGAGTGGATTCCGATCCACCATGCGTACTCCACGCAGCCACCATAATACCCGCGTATTACCTACTCCGGCAGTGGTGACCGCCGCTGCGGCAACACCACCGTGCGATCGAACGCCGCGGGATGGGCCGCGGCATGCTCGACCGCCGCCGCGATCTCCGCCAGCCCGAAGGTCGTGACCGTCTCACCCGACAGATCCAGCAACCCGCACCGCACCAATTCGATCAGCCCGCCGACCGCGGTGCGCGGGCACATCCACTGCCCGCGCACCGTGACACCGTTGCGCATCAGCCACGGATACGGCAGCGCCAGATCGGGACCGCCCAGCATCCCCACCCCGCCCATGAGCACCACGCGACCGAACTCCCGCACCGTCATCGCCGCGGTCCGCGCCACCCGCGAATCCGCCGCAGGCGGCAGAATATCGAGCACGACATCCACCGGGCCCCCGCCCGCCGCCTGCATCGCCTGCCGATCCACCTCCTCGTCACCGGTCAGCTCGACCGGGCGAACCCGCTCACCGAACAGGTCCCGCAACCGGGCAAGAGCCGTGCGGTTGCGACCGGGAGCCACCACCCGGCTCGCACCCATCGCCAGCCCCACCGCCACCGCCGCACCCCCGAAATTGCCGGTCGCCCCGCTCACCAGCAACGTCTCCCCCGCGCGCAGATCCGCCGCCAGCAGACCCCCGTACGGCACCAGCGGCACCGCCAGCGCCGCCCACCGGGCCACCTCCCCGGCATCGACGTCACCGAGCGGCACCGCGTTCTCGGTCGGCACGACCATCCGCTCCGCGAACGAACCGTGATGGAAATACCGCGACAACCGCAGCCCGCCCGCCCCGCGCGAACTCCAGCCCTGCAGGGTGATGTCGGGCGTGCGCGCGTCGTCGCGGGAACGCACCGTCGGATCACACCACACCAGATCACCCGGCCGCAGCCGGGTCGCATCCGGACCGGCGGACACCACCCGGCCCACCCCGCCCATCCCGGGAATCACCGGCGGCTCCAGCGGGTACTTGCGCACACCACCGAAAACCTCTGCCGCATAAGGCAATACACAGGTGGCCAGCACATCCACCAGCACCTCACCCGGGCCGGCCACCGGATCGGGCACGGTCGTCACCGTCAACGGCCGCCCGAACTGCTCCAACATCGCCGCACGCATCGCCCACTCCTCCTGATTTCGAATTCACTTCCCCGCCAACGTAGGTCGCGATCCGGCCATGCCACCAGCGAGAGTCCGGCATATCTGGTATGCCGTACTGTCATGGACCTGTCACCGGCCGGGCTGCGGGTGCTGGCCGAGGTCGCCGAACGAGGCTCGTTCACCGCCGCGGCCACCGCCCTCGGCTACACCCAATCCGGGATCTCCCGCCAAGCCGCCGCCCTCGAACGCGAGGCCGGCAAACCCCTGTTCGAACGCCACCGCACCGGCGTCCACCTCACTCCCGCCGGACTCACCCTGCTGCGCCACGCACGCGTCGTCCTCGACGCCCTGGATGCGGCACGACGCGACCTCGACGGCGACGACGTCACCCAGCGAGTGCGGCTGGGCAGCCTCATCAGCGCGGGCGTGGTGCTGGTGCCCACCGCACTGGCCGCGCTGCGACGTACCCATCCCGGCCTGGAGGTGTCCACCCGCGAGGGGACCACTCCGGCGCTGGTCCGCGCGATCCGCGCCGGCAGCCTGGATCTCGCCGTGATCACCTCCCGCCCGCCGCACCGTCCACCCGACACCGACCTGCCGCGGCTGATCGTCGAACAACTCACCGACGTCGAACTGCTCGTCGCCGCCCCCGCCACCGGCCGCTTCGCCGGCCGCGCCACCGTCACCGTCGACGAACTCCTCGACGCCCCCTGGATCGCGAGCCCCGCCGCCACCACCGAACCCCTGCTGGGAGTGTGGCCCGGCCTGCCCGGCCGCCCCCACATCGCCCACCGCGCCCGCGACTGGCTCGCCAAACTCGCCCTCGTCGCCGCCGGCTGCGGCGTCACCACCGTCCCCTCCGGGCTGTTCCCGGTACTGCCGCCGGAGGTGATCACGCTGCGCGTGCTCACCGGCACCCACGACCGCGCCGCCACCGAACTGCGCCGCCTGTCGCTGATCCGCCCGCCCGCCGCGCTCACCCCCGCGGCCGCCGCTGTCATCGACGCATTGCGCAGCGCCGCAACACCTTTCGCAGCCGGCACCGGCAGGGCACCGGGCTAGCGGGTCACCAGATCAGGGTCCGCTCGGGCACCCGAACACAGGCGAAGAAGCGTTTGCCGATATCGCTGCCGTCGTGGTTGTAGGCGTTCATGATCTCGGCCAGCTCATCGGCCAGCTCCTGCAACGCCGGACTCGGGTTGTCGATACCGCAGTCACTGACCCAGCCCCACTCCCGCGGCACGCCCTCGATGGTGACGATGATCTTGCCGACATACGGCGTCGCGACCGAATAGGAGATCTCGATGGGAGCATCGCGGATCGGCGACCGTTCGGCGAGCTCCGCACGATGCTGCGGCATGCTGAAGATCTTCGCGAAAGCGATGTCCTGACTGATCATCTCGGCGATACTCGCCAACGTGGCATGCCGGCCCACCCGGTGATAGCGGGGACCGTAGTCACGATCACCACGCGGCCCCGCCGCCTGCGGATGCTTGGCCAGGATGCGGTCGAGCATGCGCTGAGCGGCATCGCGCTCGGCAGCGCCGGTGGCGGGATGGTCGATCAGCTGGCGCAGCCGGGAAATCCGGGGGCTCAGGGCCGTTGACATGGTCGCGGTCCTCTCCTCGTCGTCGCACGGCAGCCGCGGCCGCGGTCGGTCAGGGCAGCGGATCGACCAGCACCTGATGGTCGATGCGTCGCAACATATCGGGCCGAGCGGTCAAACACGGCCAATTGCGGGAGACCGCCTCACTGGCGGCGTGTCCGGCGGCCACCAGACCATCGGCATCCGAGCGCCCGGCCAGCAGCGCCGCGACCCGGGACGCCGCGCCGGTGTCCAGTCCGGTCACCACGGTGTGCGGCAGCTCCAGCAACACCGCGAGAATATCGAGCCGATCCGGCCGGATCAGCGCCTGTCCCGCCGCCGCCACCGCCGCGGGCACCACGATGGTATGACCGGCCTCGGCCGTGGCCCACGCCACCGCGTGCACGTACGGCAGCCGCCGCGTCCAGCCCACCACGGCGGCGGTGTCGAACACCACGCCGCCCAGTGCGGCCGGGCTCACGCGGCGCCGGCGCTTCGCCGATCCAGATCCTCCGCCGACAGCGGCGGCAGGCCCTGCACACGCCGGGCCTGATTCACCAACTCGAGCGGCGGCACGCCACCGAAACTGGACTCGATGGCATCCAGCGAGATATCGCGATCCATCCGGTCCCGCAGCGCGGCCGATACATAGGCGGACAGATTGTCGATCCGCCCCGACGCCTTCCAGCGCTCCAAGGTCGACACATCATCCTTGGGGACCGAGATCGTCACCTTCTTCGTCTCCGCCATACCAACAGGGTACGTCAGTATGGCGGACCGATGACAGCGACTACCGCGCGAAAACCGTGGCCTGGGCCTGCCGCAGCAACTCGACCAGCTCCTTGCCCGCAGTGTCGTCCAGCCCCGCGAAGGCCGGGGCGATCAGCTCGTCGGTCAAAGCCTCGGCCGCATCCCAGCGTTCCCGCATCTCGGCGCTCACCTCGGTGGCGTCGACCCGCTCACCCCACCCGAACAGCCGCGCCTGCGTGGGCCCGTCGGCCCGCGGCGAACCGCCGATCAGCACCGCTTCGAACGGCGACAGCCCACTCGCCCGCACCGCGATCAGATGCAGGCCACCGCGCAGCTCACGCAGACAGTGGATCAACTGCAGCACCCGGCCCGCCGCATCGTCGGCGAGCGGCAACGCGCGCCAGCCCGCGAACAGGCTCACCCCTGCGACATCGGCGGAATCGGCGACCACCCGAAGCATTTCGGCCAGCCGGTCGCAGCCGTCGAAACCGGCAAGTTTGCGGCGGCCGAAACCCTGACACGCCGCCAGATAACCGGCCGCTGCCTCCGCGGGCGCCATCGCCACCGAATTCCACGCCGCCCGAACGGTTTCCGGCTCGAAGAACCCGAACGCCGCGGTCACCACATCGGCATCCACCTCGCCGAGCACGCCGCCGCGGCCGCGGGTATACGGTCCGATGAAACCGTCCACGCCGGTGGTGGCACCGAAGGCCTTGGCCTCGCGGGAGAACATGAACGCGCCTCCGATGGTCTGGATCTCGGATTTCACCGCGGCCGGCACCGACACGGCGGACCCCTTTCGACGAGAGCGACCGATCCGGCCGCTCGGCTCCTTCGACAATCCCCCGGAGCCTATCTCGCTTCAATCCGCTAATGCCAGCACCCGACCGCAATCCGCCGCACCCGCGAACAACCCCCGAGCTAACCCAGCGCCATCCGGCCCGCCCGCGAGACGGCCTCGCCACCGCCCCGGCCACCGAACCCGCCGGCCCGACGCTCGCGATATTCCGCCGCCGCCGGCGACCGGCTTCCCAGCACCGCACGGTACGCGCGAAATCCCGTATAACGTAACGGCATCGGAACGTTCCCCGGAATTCATGGGAGGATTCACCTATTCTCGGGTCCGGGCCCGGGTACCACCGATTTCGAAGCGAGCGAGGGATGACCGACAACCTCGGCGCAACCGCACCCGACCCCGGTGCCGACCGCGCCACCGCCACGCAGACCGCGCTGACGTCGCTCGTCGCCCGCTTCGCCCAACAATGGCAAACCTCCGGCGAACCACCCGATCTGTCGGCCCACCTGCCCGCCGAACCCGCGCTGCGCCGCTCCGCGCTCATCGAACTCATCAAGGTCGACCTGCACCAACGCTGGCAACGTGACACCGACGCACCACGCCTGGCCGACTACCGCGCACAATTCCCCGAACTCGCCGCCGCACCCCTGCCACCCGACCTCGTCTACGAAGAGATCAACGCCCGCAGCCGCCGCGACCACCACGCCGTCGACCTCGACGAATACGAACAGGACTACCCCATCCAGATGGCCCGCATCACCGAAGGATTCGAGGATCTCCCCCCCTCGGCACCCGGACTGCGCACCACCGTGCTCGCCGACCCCACCGCCCTCGACGCACTCGACACCATCAACCCCGGCGCCACCGTCGACGACTTCGACCTGCTGCTGCCCCTCGGCCAAGGCGCATTCGCCCGCGTCTTCCTCGCCCGCCAACGCTCCATGGGACGCCTCGTCGCCGTCAAGATCTCCCACGACCGCGGCAGCGAACCACAAACACTGGCCCAACTCGACCACGACCACATCGTGCGCGTCTTCGACCAACGCCAGATCACCGACCAGCACCTCAAACTCATGTACATGCAGTACGTGCCCGGCGGCACCCTGCTCGGCGTCCTGCGCATGCTGCGCCGCACCCCACCCACCGAGCGCAACGGGAAACTCCTGCTCGAAGCCATCGACGCCGCCACCACCACCGGCGGCGTCCTCGAACCCCAGCCCTCCCCCACCCGCACCGAACTCGCCCGGCTCAGCTGGCCCGAAACCGTCGCCTGGCTCGGCAGCCGCCTCGCCGCCGCCCTCGACTACGCCAACCGCCGCGGCATCCTGCACCGCGACCTCAAACCCGCCAACGTACTGCTCACCGCCGACGGCCAACCCAAACTCGCCGACTTCAACATCAGCTTCAGCCGCCACCTGCCCGGCGCCAACCCCGTCGCCTACTTCGGCGGCTCCCTGCCCTACATGGCCCCCGAACAACTCGAGGCCTGCCACCCCGAATTGGCCACGACCGCTGCGGATCTGGATACCCGCACCGACCTCTACGCCCTCGCCGTCGTGCTGTGGGAACTGCTCACCGGCCGCCTCCCCTTCGACGACGGCCACGACACCGGCGACACCGAAGAATCCCTGCAAGCCATGATCGACCGGCGCCGCACACCCATCGCCGCCCGCTTCGAAGCCGACCTCCCGCCCGACACCCCCGCCCTGCTGCGCCACGCCCTGCTCACCTGCCTGTCGCCCGACCCCGCCGACCGCTACGCCACCGGCGCCGACCTCGCCCAGCAACTCGACCTCAGCCAGGACCGCGCCGCCCGCGACCTCGTCGACCCGCCCACCCACAGCCTGCGCGCCCGCCTGCGCATGCGTCCCATGCCCGTGGTCACCCTCTCCAGCCTGCTCGGCCACCTGCTCGCCGGGCTCTACCTCGGCTCCCACAACCTGCGCCTCATCCGCGACGCCCTCGGCCCCGACGCCGCCCACCAGATGGTGCGCCTGGGCATCGTCATGATCGCCATCGCCTACCCGATCGCCATCGCCGCCCTCATGTACTGGTGCCGCTCGGTGTTCGTGATACCCAACGGATTACGCCGCGGCAGACAATTCGACGCCGACACCCTCGCCCGCGCCCGCGCCGACACCCTCGCCTGCGGCGACCGCATCGCCGTGGCCACCTTCGCGGGATGGCTTGCCGCACTGGGCGTCTTCCTCGTCAAACTGCACACCCTCGGCGACGCCTCCGCCGGCATCACCACCAGCCTCATCGCCTGCAACCTCGTCGCCGCCTGCGTCGCCGTCGTCTACACCTACTTCCCCGTCACCTACTTCGTCCTGCGCTGGTACTACCCGGGTCTGGTCGCCGCCGGCGCCACCACCCCCGCCGACGCCGCCATGCTGCGACGCATGGTCCACCGCAGCCGCATCTACCTCGGCGTCGCCGCCTGCGTACCACTCATCGGCGTCCCCGCCGGACTGGTCTTCCTCACCCCCGACCAACAACAGACCGTCATCGGCCCCATCGTCGGCCTCTGCGTCGGAGGACTTTTCGCCTTCCTCATCACCCTGCGCACCTTCTACGCACTCGAATCCGACCTCAACGCCCTCGACCGCATCCTCGACCCCTACCCCCACTCCTGACCGGCTCGAGACCACCGATCAAGATCGGCTAATCTCGAGGCGGTGCTAGGACATTCACATGCGACCAGTGGTGCGCTCGCGTGGGCGGGAGCCGCTGCCGCGCTACCACTTTCGACTCTCACCTTCCCCGCCGCGCAGATCGGCCATCTCGGCACCGTCGACCTGCTCATGGGAACCTTCCTCACCGCCGGCGCCGCCCTGCTGCCCGACGCCGACCACCCCAGCGGCACCATCTCGCATGCGCTCGGACCGATCACGCACACCGCCTGCAAGATCATCTCCACCGTCTCCGGCGGCCACCGCCACGCCACCCACTCCCTGGCCTTCGTCGCGGCCGTCGCCTACGGCACCTGGGCCGGCGAACACTGGATCGGCCGCTGGTTCACCCTCGGCCTGGTCTTCTTCCTGCTCGCCCTCGCCGTGCGCGCCCTGAATCTCTGCCCGCCCGGCGAAGGACTGCGCTCCTACGCCACCATCGCCGTACTCGCCGTCGCCGGCACCTTCGCCATGGACCAGTGGATCTCCGACAAACCAGCCTGGCTGCCGTTCTCCGTCGGCCTCGGCGCCCTCGCCCACCTCATCGGCGACTGCCTCACCGACCGCGGCTGCCGGCTGTTCTGGCCACTGGACATCCGCACGAGGATCCCGATCATCGACCGCACCGGCAACAAGGTCGAAACCTGGCTGATCTCACCACTGTTCGTGCTCGGCACCCTCGCCGCGCTCTGGTACGTCATCACCCACCAGCCCTAACAGCGTCACCGCGTCGCGGTCCGGGCTGCCCGGCTCGGCCTGGAACGCGACGAACCGCTGCCCGTCCGCCGCGGTCAGAATCTCCGACGTCAACTCCATCCGGCCCACCGCCGGATGCCGGAACATCCGCCGCGTACCGCGCTTGGCCCGCACATCGTAATGCGCCCACAGCGCCTCGAAATCCGCGGTCGCGGCGCACAATTCATCGGTCAGCGCGGCCAGCTCCACCGGATGCGAACCCGCCCCCTGCACCACCCGCAGATGCGCCACACAATCGCGCGCCATCCCGGTCCAATCCTCGAACACCGTCCGCGCCGCCGGATGCGTGAACACATACCGAATCAGATTCCGCCGCAGCGGCTCCCACTCCTCGATACCCCACAGCAACCGCAACCCCTCCGGATTGGCCGCCAGCAGATTGCTCACCTGATCGAGCACGAAAGCCGGTGTGGGCCGCACCGATTCGAGCAGTGACACCATCCCCCGGCCTGCCGGCTCCACCGGCGCCGCCGCCGCGGCCGACCGCGCCGCCGCCAGTCGCGCCACCCGGTGCAGATGCGCCGCCTCGTCGGCATCGAGCAGCAACGCCGACGCCAACGCCGCCAACACCTCCGGGCTCGGATTGCGGTCGCGGCCCTGTTCCAGCCGGATGTAATAGTCCACGCTCAGACCCGCCAGCGCCGCCACCTCCTCGCGGCGCAGACCCGCCGTCTGCCGCCGCCGCGTCCCCGGCGGCAGACCCACCTGCGACGGCTGCACCCGCGCGCGGCGCGCACGCAGGAACTCTCCCAGGGCCCGACGATCATTCACTCATCCAGTGTGCCCGCTTCCCAGCCACGCCGGGGTAGCCCCGCCAGGACCAGGCCACAGCCGGTCTCCCCACCGCCCCCGCCGCGCCGCACGGTGGATCCATGACCGACACCACCCACACCCTCGTCATCGGCGGCAGCTCCGGCATGGGACTCGCCCTGGCCCAACGGCTCCTGCCCGCCGGCCATCGAATCACCATCGCCGCCCGCGACACCGAGCGCCTCACCGCCGCGACAGCACAGCTCGGATATCCCGATCAGGTCCGCTCACAGCGCGTCGACATCGCCGACGAAGCCTCCATCGCAGCACTTTTCGACACTCTCGGCACGGTCGATCACGTCGTCGTCACCGCCGCCGACATGCGCCACGGATACGGCCCGCTCACCGAACTCCCCGCACACGACGCGCGGACGGTCCTCGATATCAAGGTGCTCGGGCCGTGGCTGGTGGCCAAATACGCGGCGGGCCGGGTGACCAACTCCATCACCGTCACCTCCGGCATCGCGGCCTACCGTCCCGCTCCCGGCGGCTCGGTCGTCGCCACCGCCAACGCCGCCCTCGAAGGGATGGTCCGTGCGCTGGCGCTGGAACTTGCGCCGATCCGGGTCAACGCCGTCTCACCCGGCTGGGTCGACACCCCGATCTGGGACGATTTCGCCGGCCCCGACAAACACGCCCGCCTCACCGCGATGGCCGCCCGACTGCCCGCCGGCCGCATCGGCCGTCCCGCCGATATCGCGGCCGCCTTCCACGCCGTCCTCGACAACGACTTCCTCACCGGCGAAGTGCTCCACGTCGAAGGCGGCCACCGCCTGGTCTGACGAGACCACCCCACAAATGGCGGCGGCCCCGCACCACCCGCCATCGGCACCGCTACCAATGCGGCGCTGAATCGACGGATATGCGGGGCGCGCGCCCTGCCGGTCAGGCCAGCTGAGCCGAGACGATCGTGATCGGCTCGACCGGCACATCCTGGTGGCCGGCCTTGGAGCCCGTGCGGACACCCTCGATCGAATCCACGACGGCATTACCGTCGACGACCCGCCCGAAGACCGCATAACCCCAGCCGTCCTGACCCGGATAGTTCAGGAAGTCGTTGTTCGCCGTGTTGATGAAGAACTGGGCACTGGCCGAATGCGGATCCGCCGTACGCGCCATCGCGACGGTGTACTTGTCGTTGCGCAGCCCGTTCTTGGCCTCATTCTGCACCCGATTGGGCGTCGGCTTCTGCTGCATATCGGCGGTCAGACCGCCGCCCTGCACCATGAAACCCGGAATCACACGGTGGAAGATCGTCCCGTCGTAGTGGCCGGACTTGACGTAGTCCACGAAGTTCGCGACCGTTTGCGGCGCCTTCGTCTCGTCCAATTCGAGGGTGATGTCCCCGGCTGATGTGTTGAGCAACACTGTGGTCATCCGGTCATCGTATGGCAGCCGCCCTCACCCGGCGGACAACCCCTCATCTCGGACGTATGAAGAGACCTTCTTCGTCGTCTGCATCTTTTGGTTTTCGCTGTTCGAGCTGGAAGTTTGCGGCGCGCGGGATCGGACTCACATAGTTAGATGCGCATATCTCCATCGCATATTGGGTTTTGTTGCCCATACCGCCCGATATGGCCCCGAGAGCCGGCGCCTCCGGCCGCGAGAACGGCCGGAATGGATTCAGGCCTCGTACAACTCCAGCGGCAAGTCGTCCGGGTCGAAGAAGAAAGCGAAACGGCGACCGGTGAATTCGTCGACGCGGACCTCTTCCACGACCACTCCCCTCCCCCGCAGCTCCGCCAGGGCCGCGGCGACGTCTTCGACGGCGAAGGCGAGATGACGCAGGCCGCACGCCTCGGGCCGCGACGGCCGGGGCGGCGGATCCGGGAACGAGAAGAGCTCCAGTTGGGCGCCGTCCGGCAGTGCGAGATCCAGCTTCCACGAACGACGTTCGGCTCGGTAGTGCTCCGCCACCACCCGCAGGCCGAGCACCTCGGAATAGAACGTTTTCGATCGCTGATAGTCCGACGCGATGATCGCCGCGTGGTGAATCCTCCGCAACTCCATTGCTCGACCGTAGTCACTCCGTCATGGCTGTTTTTGCCCCGGCGAGTTGGTCGGTGGCTCTGCGGCGACATGGTGGCCACACATGCACAGATTCGCATACTTCCATATCGGTATGTTCGCTGCTTTCGCCCTCCGCTCGGCACCTGGCCGACCACATCGGCTCCCATCAGGAAACAGTCTGTCGCCCAGACACTTTCACCTTCCGGACAGAGCCTCTTTCGCGGCAGCGACGGTCTGCTCCCGGTATCCCCCGCCGAACAGCACGACATGCACCAGCAATGGATACAGCTGATGCAGTGCGATCCGCTGTTCCGCGCCGGGCGCGAGGGGGAAGCGCTCCCGGTATGCCCCCAGAACATGGCCGAGATGCGGAGCGCCGAACAGTCGCAACATGGCCAGGTCGGTCTCGCGATGCCCACCGTGGGCGGCCGGATCGATGAGCATGACCCCGCGCTCGGTCCACAGCACGTTGCCCGACCACAGGTCGCCGTGAATGCGGCTCGGCGGTTCCGGCGGGCCGGCCAGCTCGCCGATCTCGTCGATCACCCGCTCGATGAGCCGAATACCGTTGCGGCCCAGCACGGATGCGGCGGCGGGCAGCAGGGGCTGCAGTCGATACCGGGCATACCAGGGCCCCCACTCCCCCGCGACCATCGCGTTGTCCTGCGGCACGGTGGCGATACAACCCTCCCACGGGGCGCCGTACCGGTCGACGGTGTGGGCGTGCAGGTCGGCAAGCGCTGCGCCGAACCGTTCCGCGGCCTCGCAGCTGGGCGCTACCGAGTTCAACCACGGCAAGACCAGAGTGCGGTCGTCGGCGCCCAGGACCTGTGGGATCAGATCGGCGGCGTCGGCCTCGCGCAACCAGCGCAGACCCGCGGCCTCGGCAGTCAAGGCGTGGTCCGCGGTCGAACCCGTTTCGCCCACAGCGCTTTTCACGAAGGCATCCCGGCCGTCCGCGAGCCGCACCCGATACAGGGTCCAGGCGTGCCCGTGGCCGACGATGTGCTCGGCCACCACCGGCATGCCCAGCAACGGCTCCAGATGCGCCGCGAGGTCGCTCACGAGGCGTAGACCGTCTGCCAGATCGCGCGTCCCAGCGCTCGGGCCAGCTGCTCGTCGTCCACCGGATGTCCGGCACCGAAAGTGAAGTCGATGGCACGCTCGACCATGCAGGTCAGGGCGATGGCAGTAGCCTCGACCTCCAAATCGGCGGGAATCCGGCCGGCCGCGCGTTCGCGATCCAGCCGCAGGCGGACGAGTTCGGTGAAGCGCTGGACCCGCTCCTGCCAATAGCGACCCACATCGCGGTCGTAGCCCGCCACCTCGGTGAGGGCACGCAACACGCGGTGGTGTGCCCGGCTTCCGGCGATCATCAGCCGCATCGCGGTGACCACCCCGGCCTCTCCGTCGAGGTGATCCGCGGCCCACCACAGTTCGGCCGTGCGAAATTGATCGTCGGTCGCGAGCTCGGCCATCCGGATCAGCAGTTGGCTCTTGTCGGGAAAGTAGCGGTAGAAGGTGGAGCGGGCGATATCGGCCTCGGCGGCGATCCGGGCCACCGGCAGTTCGGTGTAGGTGACGCCCGTATCCAGCAGCCGATCCACGGCCGCGAGCACCCGCCGCTCCACCGCGTCACGCCGTTCGTCGCGCTCACGAGACCGCGAGCCGGGG
Source organism: Nocardia kruczakiae NBRC 101016 (assembly GCF_001612965.1). GTDB lineage: Bacteria > Actinomycetota > Actinomycetes > Mycobacteriales > Mycobacteriaceae > Nocardia > Nocardia kruczakiae. Next base: position 445 of record NZ_BDBL01000005.1, on the reverse strand, counting down.
CGGGTCAGCGACGCCATGTCGTGGTTTCGTCGAGGACGGCCATGGGCACATTGTCGCTCGAGTCACCAGACAGCGCAGGCCACCCGGCCGTAACAACGGTCCGGCAACGCCTGGATTTGCCCCTGCCCGGTCCGATCGCGATCGCACCGGGTGCGACGTGCGGACTACGCACCGGCGACGGTTTCTGATTACTGGCACGAAATTTCGCGGTTCGAATTCGCCTTCAAGCACTGATAATTTGTGATAACAGCCACAAACAGCAGGTGGGCCGCGATTCGTTCCACGATGCGACTCGCGAGAAACCAGCACTCGCACTGAGGGTTTCAGCCGCCATCCGCACGGCGGTCCACGCACGGTGAACGCGATCTGAATAAATGAACTCCGAGCGTTCACTGTCTGTTAGCTGACCTCGTCTGTGATTCTCTCGTCCCTGAACCACTCCGTC